>NZ_JYON01000001.1 GCF_000952155.1 Aliterella atlantica CENA595
GCATAATAAAGCTCCAAGGTTGTTTAGCTTTGGTTTTTGCAATAAATTTTGTAGTTGTTGCTCTGTACTCACTCGACGTAAAACGTCTCTTGACTTAGGAACAATGTATTGAGAGTAAAGTTCATCTTTGTCCCAATACCCTAAAATAGTAAAAAATAGCCAAGGCTCGTAATTTAGCAAAAACTGCTTGCCTTCAACTCCTCCTTTCTCTCGTAATAATTGACCTATTAAACGCCGTAATTTTTCTGGCGATCGCTGGAAAATTTCAATAACCAAATCTAAACCAGGTTTACCATAATCAAGTGCTTCAGCAAGAGCTTTAATTTGTACTTCTATATCTGAGCTTTTCAGGCGATGCTTAACGCCTTCAAATCCTCCTAAAACTAAGCCATTAATAGGAGGTGGTAGTTGTCCCCCTAATACGGCATCAAATTCACTTGGCTGGTTTTGATTTTCTTGAGTCATAATGCGATCGCTTTTTTCTTACTGTTGTTTCTAGCTTTTTACTCTGCTACAGAACAATAGCGATTGTGAACATAGCTATCCTCATCTTCATCTTTTTGTCTATCTGCAACTATATGTAGCTTTTCATCTGGTGCTAATTGTTGTGGAAATTGCTCGAAATCAACGAGTTGCTGAACTGTACCTATTTGCGAAAATCGCTGCACCATGTCTTCAGATAAGAAGTTTTCGGAGAGATTGAGAATATCGAGTTCGCTAATAGCGGCACAATTGAGGAGAATTTCTGCGCCTGCATCGCTCAACGTACCCATTGAAAGATCCAAAACACTAATAGATTGAAGTAGAGGCGATCGCACTACAGCATCAGCAATTTCATCGCTAAACTGGCTATTACGCAATCCCAAATAAGTCAAATTTGGAAATTTCTGCTCGAATAAAATTGGGTTCACACTTTCCACCCAACAGTCACCGCCGTAATCTTCGCTACCAAACCACAATTCTAGATGTTCTAAAGCTGGTAAGTTAAGGTTGCAAATCTGGGCAACAGTTGTTCGACTCAAACCCCCAGTTTCAACAATCAGCGCCTTTAAATTGTCGTGTCGCACTGGTGGAGTAAATTCTAAGCCATCTCCCCCGCGTACTTGTAAAACTTCTAGTTGGGGATAAGCTGTCAAAATCGGGCTGATGTCACTTTGCCGAATCCAAGAAATTTCGTATTCATCCCAGGCAATATCGCCAAGGAAAACAGCTTTCAGATTGGTTAACCTATCTTTGGCAGTAACTAGAGCATTTACAGGTGGGATGGATATGTCTTCATCATCTTTAATCCACATCCCAAAAACCAAAGCTTCCAACTTACTAGCTAATGGATCTTCTAGAAGCTTTGCAAACTTGCTCGCCATGTCTTCCGCTTCACAATAATCACTTCTCAAAGCATAAGCAGTGCCAACAGGATCGGTGATGCCATTTTCGGGAGAGAAATCTACCATCTGGCGATCGCTAAAGATAGTAGCATTGCCATATTCCTCTAGTCGCTCAAATCGCTGCCAAGGTTCGTATTTTTGTAATGCTAGCTTGACTTGTAGCTCTTGTCTTTTGCGTAACAGTCGATAAGCTGAACGCTGTATCTGTCTCGATCGATCTTGCAATGCTTGAAGCACTACTTCTAAGCCAGCATCGCCATAGTTCAATGCGTCGTTAAGTGCAGTAACTCGTACTTCCATGACTGGACTATTCAAGCGAAGTTTAACACCTTCAATGCTTCCAGTTGCAATGCCTTGAAACGGCGATTGTCCTCCCAATACAGCATCTTCTTTTCTCGATTGATTATTTTGCATGACTTACCTCAGCACTTTTGTTAGGATGCCCATAAATAGCAGTGTTGCGATCGCAATCTCTAAGTATTATTTAATGCTTTTAGTATGTTTGTACTAATATTTAGCAAAACTTTAGCAGCAATTATGTCAGTTTAGCGATCGCTTCTTTATCTACCAACATCTTGCCCGTTAATAGATCCTTAACTGTAACTACTAACATCCGTCGTTCGTTTACTTCAAATTGCGCCTGAATGCGATCTATTCCAGTTTGCCCTGGTGGATCGAGGTGGGCGATACAAACTTGCTGGCGATTGGTTTCTAACGAACGGTAGGTATCCTGTTTCATTAACTGGCTGTTAGTCATTCTCCCTTGAGCATCATAGGTAACTTCTGCTTGAGCAACTTGGGATACTTCGCCAATATCTAAGCGAATTTCTTGCTGCCCCTCTGTAGCTACTTGTAGAGTCAAAGGTTGCGATCGCGCTCCTGGATACGTTGCTCCTTTTTCAATCAGAGTGTGATAGGTATAAGCTTTGTAGTATGGTTCCCAAAGCCGAATTGCATAGCTGTGACGCAAATAATCGTCTAAATCGGCAATTTCGCTCAAAGCTAACGCCCCATGTGCTACAGCTTCAAAGGGCTTGTCTAACTTCACCCGCCCCCGCCCAAAATAGGCATTTACAAGTTGCTGTACGGCAGGAATTTGACAAGTTCCCCCCACTAGCAACACTTGTTCGATGTCTGCTTTGCCGATACCTTTAGTAAGAGCGATCGCTAGCACTTCATCGATACAATCTCGTAGTTGTTGGAGTAGCTGTCGATTTTCTAAAATCTCTGCTAATTCGTCTCGTTGCAGTTGCAATTCATGAGACATAAAATTTTCATCATCAAACCAAGCTTCTTTAGCCGATTGGGCTGTAGAAAGGCGAATTTTTAGTCTTTCTGCAACTTCTAGCAGATTCATATAAACAATTTCGCCTACTTCTTGCCGTTGAGAACCGCTTGTTTGCAAATAGCGATCGACAATCCAAGTATCAATATCAACACCACCAACAAAAGCATCTGACTTGGCGATAACTTCCGCCTTCACGGCTTGTTGCTAAGAAGTAATGCTAATAGTTCTAACTAAACTTAGATCCAGCGTACCGCCACCAAAATCAATCGTCAAAACTACAGCACCAGGGCGTTTTACAGCATAACCAAGCGCGGCGGCTGTAGATTCATCGACAATCTGCACGTTAGGAATATTTAGTTTATCCCCTAGATCGCGAAACCAGTTTTGATAGCGCTCAAAAGCACCCACAGGTACAGTAAAAATAACGCGATCGCATGAAAATTGCTGTTCTACTTGTTGCCAAATTTCTCGCAGAAACAATTCGCAAACCAAAGGCGCAGCATAACTAATACCATCTAACAGGCGAGGAGGCGGGACAAAATCAGCAGCCAAATCGCGCTTAAAGGCTTGGAAACAGCGTTCTGGTTGAGCAAAACCTAAACGATGCGAGCGCACTTGTTCGCCAAGCACAAAGCGATTTTCCTCAGCAACAAATACCAAACTTGGAATAACACTAACATCGCCGCCAACATCCAAGCGACGAGAGATTGAGTCAAACTTCAAAGTTCTGGGCGATCGGGTTATCGCATCAGCAACGCATACTACGGTATTACTCGTACCAAAATCAATTACTACTGTGGTCATTTGTCGTTAGAGTTATCGCAAAATTATGGGGCGGTTGGAAATCGTGTTTACACCAGATAAAGAGATAAAGTAGCGGTTGGAAACCGCGTCTACACAGACAAAGTCCACCTTCGCAGACTAAGATACCCTTAATCTCCCTTGTCTCCCTTATCCCCAACTCCTCCTGGCAAATTACGGCTAACCTTTGCAGGGCAAAGAATGCGCTGTTGGTGCTTGTAGCCCACAAATCGGATATAAACTAATTCGCCTACAGTAATATCGCTCGCGTCTGGCTGATGAATTTGCGGCTCGAAAGGTACTTTTTGCCAAGGTTTACCTATCTGTTCGTAATTCAAGGAAGTAAACAGCGACAGCAGATTTTTGGCTGGTAATTCTGGTTTAATACCTACTAAAGAGTGGATGCTGGGATAATTAGTAAGTAAAGTTTGTAATTGCTCAAATGTAGATTGGCGCAACTCTTGAGTTAGTTCTAGCCGCTGCTGCTGCAATTCTTGATGCAGTCGCAACCCTTCTTGGCGCAATGCTTCTTGCTCTTTTGTAACCTGCTGCCACTGGCTTGTAAGTTGGGCGCATTCAAGACGACTTGCTGCTAATTCTGGATGTTCTAGCGGGAAACCTAATTTTTCTAATAATTCTGCTAAAGGTACGCAAAGGACTGTGGCAATTTGACTTAGTTCGTATAACTTGAGATTAGTTGTGTCGCCATCTCTTAGTTGCCAAATAGCAGTGCTACTTATACCAGATTTTTGCTGTAAAGCTTGCCAGTTAGGAATATCTACGCGCTGCATCCACTCTAACAGCAGCGAATCGTATAGATTACCTTTTGCATAAATACTAGAAAACAACCAACGGAAAAAAGCGATCGCACTTACCCACACTAGCAAGATAGCAATACAAGCGATCGCCAAGTACCAAATATTTACTAACACGATCTACATCTGCTTGAGCGACTGATTTTGTATATCTGTCAAATTCTCATCGCCCTCATAATACTCAGGTAAGAGTTCTTGACTTTCCACATTACCGAGAGTTTTTTCTACATCTGAAGTAGTTTCAATGCAGCTAGAACCAGAAGCATCAATAACTTTCTCCGTAATCTTACCGTCAGAGCCTATGCGATATTCAACTTTTCGATACTCTGACATAACTACATAGCAATATAACAATCCTTTTGTTATATCACTTCCCTAGAGCGATCGCCAATTGGTAGAATACCGAAGTAGGGTGCGTTTTCAAAACGCACCCTACCAATCTGCGTTCCTAATTATTCCCCTCAATTATAGGTAAAGCCGCCGAAGGACACAAATCAGCAAGTACGCAAGCACCACATAGCGGATTTTTAGCTTTACAAATTGCTCTACCGTGATATACCAATCTAATTGACCAATTTTCCCAATCTGGTTGCGGTAGCAAACGCATCAAATCGCGCTCGATGCGAATTGGATCTTCATAATCAGTTAAACCCAAACGATAACTCAAACGCTTGACATGAGTATCTACAGTTACCCCAGCATTAATATTGTAAGCATGAGCGAGAACTACATTTGCTGTTTTTCGCGCTACTCCTGGTAGCTTCAATAATTGCTCCATACTACGCGGTACTTCGCCGTTAAATTCCTTGACTAGCAAAGTACAAGCCGCTTGAATATTTTTGGCTTTGTTGCGAAAAAAGCCTGTAGAACGAATCAAAGCTTCTAATTCTGCTAAATCTGCATTTGCCAAAGCCACTGCATCAGGAAAACGGCGAAATAACTCTGGCGTAACCAAATTCACTCGCTCGTCCGTACACTGCGCCGACAAAATAGTTGCTACCAATAACTGTACGGGCGTTGCATAGTTGAGCGTACAGGGTGCATCTAAATATAGCTTCTTTAGACGCACCAAAATCTCTAACGCCCGTTGCTTTTTAGCTGCCCATTTGCGGGTGATGCTCACTGAAACAGTCTTTGTACCCACTCCAAGTTTGCCGTATCGCGCACGATTAAGAAAATGCCCAAACCCAACAGTAACATTAATCCAGTCTGCATGACACCGTCTTGAATGTGTATTGGTAGGGGTTTTCCTCTTACGCCTTCAACTAATAGAAATGCTAGTTGACCGCCATCTAAAGCAGGTAAAGGTAAGATGTTGAGAATGGCAAGGTTGATGCTAATTAATGCTGCAAATTGGAGTAAGTTAGCAGCATCAGAACGAGCAATTTTTGCACCAAAATCAACGATCGCAACTGGTCCTGAAATTTGACTAGCTGTTTCGCCAAAGTTGCCAATTAGTTGCCCAAAGCCATTAACTGTAAGCACCACAATCCGCTGGAATTCGGTAGCTGCTGCACTAAAAGCTGTCAAAATACCGTCAACTTTTTTCCGTTCTACTTTGCCATTAGGTGCAAGCCCAATCCCAATACTACCTTGCTTTTTGCTGTTGAGTTGGGGGACGACTTCGACGTTAAATGTCTTATCTGCACGTTCTACCGTAAGCTCTAGGGGCTTGCCAGGGCTTGTTTTGATGATTTCGCTCAAAGCCTCCATTTCTTGCAAAGACGTGCCAAATTGGCGATCGCCTACTGCCAAAATTACATCGCCTGGTTTAATCCCAGCATCGGCGGCTACCGAACTGACATTCGCCGCTAGTTGCGGTACTAATACTCCTGGTTGGCTAGCTTGGGGAATACCCACAAAACCGATATGAGTCACTAGGAGTAAGTAAGCAAAAATTAAATTCGCAATTACTCCGGCGCTAATAACGATCGCGCGATCGACTACGGGACGATTGCGTAACAAGTTGGGGTCATCTGGAGGAATTGTACTATCAGGATCGTCATCAGGAAAGCCGACGAAGCCACCTAACGGAAATGCTCTAACAGCATACTCTGTCTCTGTTCCCTGGTACTTCAATAAAATTGGACCAAAACCCAAGGAAAACCGATTGACGTGAATCCCTTGAGAACGGGCGGCTATAAAGTGTCCGAGTTCGTGTACTACGATGAGAACCGCTAAAACGGCGATCGCTGCCAATACTGACATAGAAAAAAATTAATCAAAAGCAACATTTCTTTAATTCTACGCTTGTTCTTGAATTAGGCGATCGCGCTTGAGATAGGGTTGCAATACCGATGGTATGTTTACGCTACCATCTGGCTGTTGATAGTTCTCCAAAATTGCCGCCATCGTCCGCCCTACAGCTAAACCCGAACCATTGAGAGTATGCACGAATTGCGTGCCTTTTTTCCCAGCTTCTTTGAAGCGAATTTGCCCGCGTCTTGCTTGATAGTCAGTGCAATTAGAACAGCTAGAAATTTCTCGATACTTACCCGCAGAAGGCAACCATACTTCTAAGTCATAGCATTTAGCAGCAGAAGGACCCATATCGCCAGTACACAGTTCCAACACGCGGTAAGGCAATTGTAATGCTTGTAAAATTGCTTCAGCATTTTGGACTAATTTTTGATGTTCGTCTTCCGAGGTACTAGGAGAGACAATTTTCACTAATTCAACTTTGCTAAATTGGTGCAGGCGAATTAAACCCCGCGTATCGCGTCCGTAACTTCCAGCTTCGCGGCGAAAACAAGGCGTATAAGCGCAATGGTAAATAGGTAAACTGTCAGCAGCTAAAATTTCATCTCGATAAAGATTAGTAAGTGGGACTTCTGCTGTCGGTATCAGCCATAAGTCATCATCTGCACACTTAAAGCTTTCTTCCGCAAACTTAGGCAACTGCCCTGTTGCTGTCAAGGATGCACTATTAACTAACAATGGGGGCATAATTTCTTGATAGCCAGCAGCAGTTTGGCGATCGAGCATAAACTGAATTAAGGCTCGCTCTAGCGCTGCACCTACACCTATCAGCGTCACAAATCGGCTTTGGGCAATCTTTGCAGAGCGCTCAAAATTAAAAATACCTAACTTTTCGCCTATTTCCCAATGCGGCAGAATATTGGGATTTTGGGGAATGTACTCGTCGCCCCAGCGTCGCACTTCAATATTTTCGTCTTCGCTTTTTCCTACTGGTGTAGAGTCACAAGGCAAGTTAGGAAATGTTAGTAATAGCGCTTGTAACTTAGATGCCAGTTCTTTTTCTTCAGGTTCGAGGAAACTAATTTGCGCTTTGACTTCGTTACCTTCTTCCCGTAGAGCTACAACTTCTGCATCTTCGGGATTAGTTCCCGCTCTAATTTTTTGCCCGACTAATTTACCAATTTCATTGCTACGGGCTTGCAATTGCGATCTTTTTGCTTCTAGTTCGCGCTGCTGTTTATCTAGCTGCGTTACAGGTTCTAGATCGTATTCGCCGCGACGATTTAATAATTCTTGTATTTTTTGCGGATTTTCTCTAATCTGCTTAATATCCAGCACAGATTTTTCCCTTATATTTCTGCCAATAGTTCAGCATACAATAGCTACACTACTGCTTATTCACGCGATTGAGCAGGAAAAGCGAAGCTACAAGTCCGACAAAATGAGCCGCAACTGTATTGGTGTTGGCTTGTACGACAAATATATCGACTGGACGAATAATTTGCTGAGGGTTGTAAATAGCTGCGCCTAATCCTTGGGGTAAAGATAGAGAACGCAATAGTAATATACCAACAATGGCTTGCGCTCCTAAAACAGTAAGTAAAGTGCCGATCAAGTTGACAATCAATCCCAAGCGCAGTACTTGTACTGTATCGGCTTTACGCGGGCGGTTGTTAGGATTGGTAGACTGCAAGCGCTTGCCTATGCGCGTGTAGCGAAAAGCTATATATACGCCTATAGCTAGCGTCACAATGCCACTAACTGCTAAAACTATCCCAAATCCAGTTCCGGCGCTTCTTTGCCCTTGAGGACCTATATCGCGTCCTAAACTGGCAAATATCAATACTAAGGTAGAAACAACTCCTAATACTGATTGAACCCAAAAACTAGCCCAGCCTGCCAAACGAAAAGTAGTGGCTATTTGTTGCAGCGTTGGCGGTAAGGGTTTTGCTGTCGATTTTTCTACCATAAATAATTTTGGCTATGAGTTTATAACTTATACCTCTATTTGAGCAAGCGATCGCCACTATGACTAGAAAAATCAACACTTATTTTCATCGCCGCGATCGCACTTCTAGGCATAACTTACCAATTTTCTCTCTACGACTGTAGAGATTTACCTAAATAAATATAATTTTTTAAAAAAATAATTCATCTTTTCAACATCAAAATGAATTGTTGAATTTACAGTTAGAAAATTAATTATTTTGACAGACAAATATGGGGAAAAGCGTTTAAAATTGCCTCAAATCTACTCATTAGTTTAAAAATGACAACCTCTTAAAAGAAAGCTGCCAATGTACAGTATCTCAGTAAACTACCAGTTCGCAAAACTGCCTCAATGTATGCAGGCTTGGCGGGATCGGTCAGCCAATTGTTAAAGCTAGAAGACTTAATTGATTGTTTTTTCTAATGGTTTGCGTCCACAATCTCTATGTTAAGGAGCGCCAGTATGTAGGCATTTAGGTTTCATTGAAAAGTTAAGAATTACAAACTTTACTTGTTTTTTTTGTCACCAGAACTTGACTCAAGCAGCAATTTAGCTAACCCATATCCTATGTCTAACAAAACTTTACTAGGAGAGCGACAAATGAAACTTGAGCATATCTACGAGTTTTTTCGCAATCGTCCTCCAACTTATTTAGGTCAAGAACTAGCAGTATGTTATGTCTTATCAGTATTGAGCGAGAAAGAGTCGTACGGTACAGAGCTAATTTCGCTGTTGGAGACTGAATACCCCCGCTATCGGCTTTCTGATACTGTTTTATACAGCGCAATCAAATTTTTAGAAGACGAAAAAGCGATTACTGGCTACTGGAAAAAAGTCCAAGGGCGCGGTCGTCCTCGGCGGATGTATCAAATTAGTCCCCAATGGCAAACTCAAGCTCAAGAGTTGGCTAGTCTATGGCAAGAATATACCAGTAGCCCACCAGGTAGCTAATAATGGAGAAGTAGGTACGAACTAAGTTGCTTTGAATACTACTATTTTGCCCTCAACTTTTGTATTGACTTTGTTACTGGCAATTGGACTGGTCTTTTTTATCCGCGCCTCAGCTAAAGACCGCATAGAACAAGTCAAGCTAATTTCTGACCAACCAGAAGGTACTTTGATGGCACAATTGCAACAGTATTTTGCTCAAAGGTCTTATCAAGTCATCAGCCTTGACAAGGAAAGCAACAGCGTTACTTTTGAAGGGATGGTCAGACCTAGTGTTTTTCTGGCTATCTTACTTACTTTGCTAGCTAGTGCTGGTAGTTTGAGTTTGGCGTTGGTTTTATCGTTCCTATTCCCCGACTACGGTCAGTTTTTCCTGTTACTTGTGCTACTTGCTCCTGGCGCAGGAATTTATTACTGGAAAAAGTCAAATCGCAAAGAACAAGTCTTTTTGAGGGTGCAACCAAGTAATAGCGATCGCCCTCTGGCAATTGCTGTCACCGCCCATCGTGATGAAATTGCTGCGCTGCAAAAAGCTGTCCCCGTTCGCAGCGCTGAAAATAGTTTTGAGGTTTGAGCAAGCATTGGTTTGATGTCGGGGTTTTTGCCAAAAAAATTACCCCACTCAAACTTAATAGTTTAAATAGGGTTATTTAGTCTCGAACTCAATTTCCTAATGGAGAAATTTTCGCCGTTCGTTGTTTAACGCGCCATCTCTTACTTGCGTAATGTAACTAAATCCTTTTCTGATGGGTTTTCCAAAAACCTCAGACTAGGAAATAAGAAATGATTTTCCTCTACATACTGCGCCCCAAATAGACCCTTTTCTGCCCAAAAATAACGGTCTGTTGTGTGTTCATTCCGTTTTACTAATAGCAGCGCTGGTGGTAAAATACCTTCCGCCTGAATATATTTTCTAGCAGCGGTTACAGGCTTATCTTCTCCACTTTCGATGCTAAACTGAGGCACATGTTCTAGGATCCGGCGTCCTTCTTGACGACGACGACTTTTACGCTTCCGTCTCCTTGCCAACCTCTTGTCCTCCTCTTTAAACGATCGAAGATTGTAGTTAGTGTTACAAAATTCGTTGTCAGTATATCTTTCTGAGTTTTAAAAATCAACTTATATGAAGCATTTGATACAAACTTAGTAAAAAAACTGTTAAGTTTGCGTTAATATTAAAGATATTGTCAATAAAGTTAACACTTCTTAAGAAAAGATCCATCGAAAGAAATACTCAGCGCTCTTACAAATGCTTGTTGTGAAAGCTAAAGTTTTTGCGAGAATCTAATCTCAGTTGCTAACATGAGGCAACCCCCAATAGACTGCTAGCAGAAGTGGAGAAAATCTTTTAACCTTTACTTTTGCCTATAGGTCTAATTCCAGCAGGGGTGCTTAAAATTCTGGTAATTGCAGAATGCTAACTACTACCGATTTTGTTACTTTATGTCAAGTTCAAGTTGCCATGCTCGCTCAAAGATTAGGAGCCGTATGGAGCATTGTATATTTAACAGAAGAACTAGCAGAGCAAGGTAGTAGCGAAGCAAAGTTAATTCCAGTAGTAGCGTATCCAGAAACGCTAGCCCAACGGCAAAAGGCAGGAGCATTAATCCCCCAAGAGACAGGCGCTCCTAGCTTGCTTCAATTGCCAGCAGCACCCACATCAGTACCTATACCTGCGTGGGAATCTTTAACTGATGAAGCTAAGGCGCAATTGCTACCCAGTCGTCAAATAGTATTGCCTTTGATGTATGAAGGGATATTAATGGGGCTATTAGTTACAGGTAGAGAAGATAGACCTTGGAATGAGAGCGAACGTAACGAAATAGAAAAAATAGCTCAAACCCTAGCGATCGCTCGTTCTTTGGATCGACAAAATAAATGGTACGAACAGCAACTAATTCAACAACAACGTTTGCAGAGACAGCAAAGAGATTTATTGGATGACTTATTGCATCAATTTCGCAATCCACTAACGGCATTGCGGACATTTGGCAAATTACTCCTCAAACGGTTTGCCCCAGGAGATGCCAATCGCTCTGTAGCCGATAGTATAGTCAGGGAAAGCGATCGCTTGCAAGAGTTATTATTGCAATTCGATCGGGCAATTGACCTAACGGTAGCAGATTTAGAGGCGCAAAAAGCTTTACCACCAGCACAAGAACCACCAGCTAAACCCTTGCCATTACTACTAGGGCAAGGAAATTCTCAAGTGTGTTTAGTAGCAGAAGTATTAGCACCATTAGTAGCATCAGCAAAAGCGATCGCCCAAGAGCGAAATTTACAACTAATAGCCGAGATTCCCGCCAACTTACCCCCTGTCAAAGCCGATCGCGCTGCATTAAGAGAAATATTTAGCAATTTAATTGACAACGCTTTGAAATATACTCCCAGTGGCGGAGAGATTTATATTCAATCTGGCAAACAACGCGATCGCGCTCAAGGAATTGAAATTAGCGATACAGGGTTAGGCATTCCGCCAGCAGACTTAGGCAAGATATTCGAGCGCCATTACCGAGGAGTACAAGAAAATTCAGCAATTGCTGGTACAGGATTGGGACTTGCGATCGTCAAGGAATTAGTAGAACAAATGCAGGGTGAAATCGAAGTTTTCAGCCCTGCACAAAATGGTTCGGGAAGCAAATTTGTTGTGTGGTTGCCCATCGCCGCGTAGAGACGTAGCAGTGCTACGTCTGTACATTTAGCGGGTTAAATTATCGATTCGCGGTATAAGGCATAGCCCATCGCGTAGAGACATAGCACTGCTACATCTGTACATTATCGATTCGCAGTTTGGGGAATCGTCAAATCGGAAGTAAGAGTTAATGGCAAATCGGTATCAGGATCGATCGCAATCAAATCGACACTATTTCTACCCAAGAACAAGCCAACTAAAGTACCAATTCCCGCACCGCCTAAGACTTCCTCAGTTGCGATCGCGCGATCGCCAGTTACAGCCGAAATAGCAGCAGCAGCAGCAGCACCCAAAGCGGCATTTTTTACTACATTACCCACATTAACACCCTTGCGGATGCGTTCGGTTTTGGTAATTACTTCTGAAGTAGCACTAATCTTGGATCTTTGTCCGCCACTTAAAACTAATTCTTGAGCGTAGAACTGCGAACCGCCCTCAGCAGGACGTAATTCACCTACTACTTGAGTACCAGCAGGGATTAAAACTGTGCCTTCACGAGTAACAACATTTTGCGCTACTGTGAGCGTCAAAGGTGCAGTTTCTTCCTTAGTTACCAAAATGCGCTCTGCTTGGTCGTATCTTACCGGAATAGCAGTTCCAGTAGGAATTCTCACAGCCTGTGGCGTAGTAGGTGTAGTTGGTTGAGTTGCTTGTCCGACAATATATGAAGAGTTAATTGCTGCAACTTGACCGGAATTAGCTAATGCTTGATAGATAAAAGCTGCTACATCAGCCCGCGTTGCAGGGCGGGTAGGATTGAGGAATTGAACGTTGGGGTAGTTAACAACGATCGCTCTTTGCGTAGCTGCGGCAATTGGCGAACGGGCGTAACCAGAAATGCTAGCAGCGTCGTTATAGTATTGAGTGAGATTGCTGTCACTTGTAGCTGTAAAGTCTAAACCGCTAGCTAAAGATACTAAAACTTGTTCGCGGGGAATATTTTGCTCTGGCTGGAAGCGACTACCAGGATATCCAGACATAAAGCCTGTTCGGTAGGCTTCTTGAATTGCGCTGTAAGCCCAGTAATTTGATGGTACATCACCAAAATTAACTGCATTGCGTTCTGGAGCTTTTTCAAAAGCGTTACGCACAATAGCCGCAAACTGAGCGCGGGTTACTGGTTGGTCGGGGCGGAAGGTACTATCGGGAAACCCAGCAATAATATCTCGTCTTGCTAATTCAGTAATAAAAGGGTTTGCCCAGTAATTTGCCGGAACGTCAGTAAAAGTTGCACTTTGAGCAAATGTTGGTGCAGACCATACTAAAGGTGCAACCGTACCTGCACCAAGGGCAAATGCCATGAAAGCTGCTGTTCCCGATTGCAAGCGATTGAAACTAGACATTGATAAGTGTTCTCCACAAAATTTATTCACTGTTTGCTTAATTACTAGATTTTATGAAGTCTAATTTGTTCCTTAATTCAACTGCGTCTATAGACGCATTTCTTTATCGCTGATAAATTCTAAATATGGCATTTTAAGCACTATTTTTAGCTAAAATAATCCTTAAGATTAGCGACGATATCTATCTAAATAAGTTGCCGTTTATAAATAAAAATACTAAGTAATTAAGTAAATTTACGTAAATATTGCTGCAGTAAGTTGATAACTATTTCTGGCATTTCCAGATGAGGTAATACACCCGCACCAGCGATCGCTTGAACTGCCGAGATCGCTTGTGGATTTAGCTTTGCCAATTGCTGCCCTAATTTAATACTGGTAAATTGTGCTGCTTCTCCCCACGCCATTACAGTAGGTACACTCAGCCTTGGGATATATAAAGATAAGTCAAAATAAAGATCGCCGCGCAAAAAAGCTAGGGCGGAGTAAATGGCATTAGGTTGTTGTGCAGAAGCAAGATAAGCCTGTACCATCTCAGGCGAAACTCGTTGGGGATTGGCGAACAAAAATCGTTCGAGAAAGTTACGCACAGCAACTTCATTTTCCGCGCCCAAAGTGTAGATAAAACGGTCTACAAACGGCGTATTAATAAGTTGCAAAGGTAGCCTGCGCCCTGCACCTTGTCCAAAATCATCGAACCCTGACGGACAAACTAAAAATAAAGCTTGAAATAGTTCTCTATGGCTAATTGCCAGGCGCATAGTTAAAGCCGCGCTCAAAGAGGAAGCGACGACAACTACAGGCGGGGTACAAACTTGGCGAATAAACTCAGCTATGGTTGTAAGATAGTCAGAAATTTGATAATTGCGGACAGGATGAGCAGATTGTCCCCAACCAATTAAATCAGGGGCAATAACACGGTAGTTGTGAGTAAAAGCAGGATAAACTTTAGACCACTCATAAGCAGACGCACCACCACCAAAGTTATGCAGAAACAGCAATGTAGGTAATTTCTGCTCTAAGGTAGCAACAGGTGTATAGTAAACCATTGAGCCTAAAGACGTATCCGTTACTTGTTGGACAAAGCCAGGAGGTTGAAATTGCAGCATATTTACATCAATAGTTGACCAAAATAATTACGAATTACGAATTACGAATTACGAATTACAAATTGCCGCCCTGCGGCTTGAAAGCTACCAAAGCAATCTCAGAAATCGCCATAAGTTCTACGCCAATTTTCTGCTTGCTGAAACTTGATTTTTGCACTATTAGCAGCTTGTTTATCTTCTGGGCGATCGCCTATCATCAATACTTTAACGGGATTATGGATTTCCATCGCTAGCAGTAGCATTCCAGGATTGGGCTTGCGAAATGTTCCCGATAGTTGGTGCTTGCTGTAGTCGTGGGATGCTGTGGGAGTAACGCCAAAGCACCTTTTTCCGGCAAAATCGGGGCAAAAGTAAATTTCCTCAATTTCTGGGAGTAAAGTCATCGTGAATTGCTGTTCTTTGATGCAGCTAGTTAGAGATTTTTTACCTGCTTCTACCCCAGCTTGATTAGTTACACCGACTATTTTCCAGCCTAAATCAGCAAAATATGCGATCGCACTTTCCGCACCAAGAATTAGTTTTTGATCGCTAGGGCGTTGGATAAACTTGTTATCCGAACGCGGTTCGCGCACTGTACCATCCATATCGACAATTAAGAGATTTATCGGGGTAATATTTGCTGTAAGTTCTTGTTCCATCGCTCGATCTTAAACTAGAAGCTAAGAGTTAGACTTTGAGGTAAAACTTTAGAGTGGAAAGAAAAAATATTGCGACTGGAACTCCTTGGGAGCCAATTGTAGGCTATTCGCGGGCAGTGCGGATAAATAACGTTGTCTATGTTTCTGGTACAACTGCAACAGATGATAGCGTTGCGATTGTTGGTTTAGGAGATGCTTACAAGCAAACCCTCCAAATTCTGCAAAATATTGAATCTGCATTACATTTAGCAGGCGCAAGCCTAAATGACGTAGTTCGCACGCGAATTTATGTCACAAACATTGATGAGTGGGAAAAAGTCGGGAAAGCACACGGCGAATTTTTTAGGGAAATTCGACCAGCTACAACAATGGTAGAAGTAAAACGCTTAATTTCTCCTGAAATGTTAGTAGAAATTGAAGCTGAGGCGGTGATGAGTGAGTCAAGTTGAACAACGAGTTGAGCGTTAGATGTTGCCTGTTTACTTTGCTTTTATCGATATTTCTTTTAGCTGAAACTCATGCTTGAGTATGAATAAAAGCTTAATTACCAGACTTGTTTTAGCAAAACTACTAAAATAATAGGACGATAATAGTTTTTTGCGTCTAGAAGCTTGGTTACACAATGAAACTAAATGCCCAAATCCTCGCAGGGTTAGCTAGAGCCTGCGGCATAGCTTCTTTTACTACTATAGGCATAATTAGTATTTACAATCTACCCATATATGCACAATCCACTACCTTTTTTTGTGGAAGCAACAAGGGTATACCTGTAACTTATGCTCGTACCCCAAGGGGAAATGTGCCAATGATTCGCTGGAGCGATCGCTCTTTCGGGGATAATTGGACGAGTCGGCGGCGCTGTGAGGATGTATCTCGAAGATTTCAGCGGAACTATGATAACGGTACGCTGAAAACGCTCGCAACAGGTAAACTGAACGGATACCCAGTTTTGTGCGCTGCTGTTAACCAAGACGATCCTTGTACGGAAAAAACGTTATTATTTACCCTCAAGCGAAACGCTAATGCTAGGCGCGTTGTCGAAAGGCTGTTAGATACCAGAGGGCTTGCTGCGGGAAAGATTGTCAATCAAAGTGCTTGTAAAGATGATTGTCCCGTATATGTGAATGTAGATGTTTATTTGAGTAGTGCTACGCCTGAATAAATTGTTCTAGCCTAGCGCGAAGCGTAGGATTACACGCAGATGAGTTGGCATTGCCTACAGCAAAAACGTCTAAAACTAATGCTGGTCATATGTACGAGCGGATTAATAGTACCAGCATTGAGTGGCGATCGCAGTGTTTCTTTGTTCAGTGATGCTGCGCCCGATCCTCAATTATCATTGCAACAGATCGAATCTACTGCAAGAGCGATCGCAGTTAAAGTGCTTTCAGCAGATGTCTTGGGATCTGGATTTTTGATCGAGAAACAAGGTGAAGTTTATACGGTTGTGACTAATGCTCATGTTCTCCGCGCCGGAGATCCCCCCTTACGTCTTCAAACCTGGGATGGGCAGATTTACCCTGCTTTGTTACTCGAAAACGTTAAGTTTAAAGGAAACGATCTAGCATTGTTGCAGTTTCGCAGTTCTCGTCATAGCTATTCTGTAGCATCGATTGATTTATCTTTTAATTTAGCGATCGCAACTAATGTGTTTGCTGCTGGATATACTCTTGATGACGCGCAATCTGCTACCAAAAAGAAACCGCAGTTAAAAGGATTTGCCTTTAACAGTGGAAGAGTGTCAATGATACTAGATAAACCTTTGGAGGGCGGCTATCAAGTTGGTTATACCAATGATATTGAAAAAGGTATGAGTGGGGGACCACTGCTAAATCAATGGGGTAAAGTTGTCGGTATCAACGGGAAACACGCCTATCCTCTTTGGGATGCTCCATCTGTGTTTCAGGATGGCTCTGTGGCTTGCCCAAGTTTACAAAAGTCAATCGATCGCACTAGCTGGGCAATTCCAATTGAAACCCTAGTGCAGCTAGCACCTACGTCTATTAAGCTTCATTCTCAATTAACAGCACCTTAGCTACTACGAAATATGATTGAAAAGAGTGATTGCCAAGTTCTCAGGTAAAGCCGCGTGAAGATGATCGGATGAAATGTTATTACTTACTACCAGCAGCACTGATAGGGATATCAGCAGTTGTGCGATCGCCTGCTGCCCTAGCACTATCATCTACTGAAGTGAGTAAGATTGCAGTACAAATCACCGTGAGAATTGAAAGTAAAAATTCTCCAGGTTCGGGAGTAATTATTCAACGTGAAGGCAATACATACACTGTGCTAACTTGCAAGCACGTTGTAGCTAAAGCTGATAAGTACACAATTGTTACTGCTAATGGCGAGCAATATCCCCTCGACTACAGCAGTGTGAAAAAGCTTTCTCCAGGACTCGATCTAGCAGTATTAAAATTTACCAGCAATAGAAATTACACTGTTGCAAAAATAGGTAATTCTGATACAGCCACAGTAGGTATAGATGTATATGTCGCAGGATTTCCCGCACCCACAGCAGTAGTTTCGCGTTCTCTGTGGCGGTTTAGTAAGGGCGAGATTACTGCTAATGCTACTCAACCATTGGATGAAGGCTATGCTTTGGTTTATAGCAATAGTACCATCGAAGGTATGAGCGGCGGCGCAGTGTTGAATGAAAACGGCGAACTCATTGGCATTCACGGGAGAGCAGAAACCACTGTCGATGATAATTCCCAGCGAATCAGAACGGGTTTTAATTTGGGTATTCCCATTAATACCTTTGTGAAACAGTTTCCTGTGAGTGTGGCTAGGCTTGCTCCTGCTAAAGCTCAACCTACCACAGCACCAGTAGCAGATGAATTCTTTACCCAAGGTAAGCTAAAGTTAGTGGAAGACTTGGATTATCAGGGGGCGATCGCTGATTTCACTCAATCACTTAGCCGTCATCCCGAAAATGCCGAAGCCTATTATGGTCGAGGGCTTGCTTATTATCATCTGGGAGAGATCCAAGAAGCATTAGCAGACTTGCAACAAGCAGCAAAGTTCTGTCAGCAACAAGGCAAAGCCGATTTATGTCAAAAAGCCCAGAACTTGATCGGACAGCTACAGCTTTAGTTAAACCGATTTTATATTCGTGAGAGGTAGGGGGCTGGTTTCACAAGAATCTTTGTCTTGGCTGAATCTTCCCTTTCTTAATATTCACTGGACAGGTTGATATCTATTTAGGGCGAGTAACAGGTATATCGCGGAATACAGCTTTCGAGGCTCCATCAGAATGGTAAGATATTTCGAGTGCTGCAAATTGTGTTACTTTTCCTGGGAGTTCAAAGCTAACACTTGCTTTTACAGGAATACCAGTAAGAAGAACGGTTTTGGCACGAATTGAACTTTGATCCTTACCAATTTGGGCTATTTGAGCAGCGTATTCATTGCCAGAAAAATCAAAACTGCGAGACCCAGATCTAGCGAATATAGTTACACTTCTATCTTTCTCAGCTAGATTAGTAACTAAAAGGGAACAAGTGACATTTTTACCAGTTCTTTGACAGCCTTGAAGTTGAAATTTAAAACTATTGTCTTCAACAACAGATGCTTGCCCTTGTGGCTTTTTTTGCTGTGGTGTCTGTGCTAGTGTTGCAGGAGAACCAGAAGTGATCTCAGTTGTAGCTATTCCAAAAATCAAACTAGATACAGTAGTCACCAGGACAAATCTTTTACCACTATGCATACAATACATCTTGTTTTCGCTACCTCACACCAAAACATACTCAACTGTATCAGAGAACTACAACAGCAGCCAAACGAATTTTGGATTCAACTGTAATTGGTATAATTCAACCCAATTGATATTAATTAAGTTGCAAAGATTTAATCGTCTTTTCTGCTGTATTTAAATACCGATCGTATTTATCTGCTTCTGCTTCATAAATAATTGAATACACTTTAAAATTTTTGAGCGTCCAAATCTCCATCCTTTTTAATTTATCTCCGTCATCAACAACTGTATAAACTACGCTGTACGCTCTTCTTCTTGCCAACGTTGAGATAGTTTCACTAATAAATTTGACATCTTTTTGCTGACTTATTTGTTGCTTTGACAACTTTGTATATTCATCCAATGACAAAGGAGATGATAAGTTTTCAACAGTGATAATCAGCTTTTCCTGAAATTTGTCTGAACTATCTTCTAGAGGTGAGATAAATTCAACTATTTCGTTAGTTACTATACTTGATATTTCTTGTTTGTCCCACGTTTGGGGGTATTGAATTGTAATTCCATAAGCCCTATTTTCATACTCAGCAAAATTAATTGCGCTTTCTTTTACTAGCAGGTTCTTTAAACCAAATAAAACAGCAATTAATCCAACCGAAAAACTTATAAATAAAACAGCTTTTTTATAACTTGGCGAACGTTTTTTTTGTGGTGAAATAGATTGAGCAGCGAACCTCGATTGTTTAGTGTCGTTAAGGGATGCGATCGCCTCTAACGCCTCCACTGCTGAAGGGTAACGCTGATTGAAGTGATAGCTTACCATTCGATCTATAATACTTGCTAGACTGGGGCTAACTTGTACGCGATCGCGCCAAATGAGTTCTAGATTATTATCTTTAAGCAGTTGGCTTGGGTAAATTCCAGTAAGTGCTTGAATTGCGATCGCTCCTACTGCGTAAACATCGCTGCTCAATCGTGGATGTCCGCTAGATTGTTCGCTAGGCATATATCCAGGAGTACCAATAATAGTAGCTTTAGTTTGCCCCTGCTCGTTAGTTGTCAAACTTTGAATTTCTTTAACTGCGCCAAAGTCAATCAAAAACAACTTGCCATCTTGCCTGCGTCGAATGATATTTTTGGGGTTAAGATCGCGGTGAATGATATTCTTCTGATGGACAAACGCTAATACCTCTAAAATGTCTTGCAGAAGTTTAATAACTTCAGCTTCACTCAACTGTTTACCTGGACTAAGTTCTGTCTTACTGAGGTCTTCTCCCTCAATATAATCTTCAACTAAATAGAATTCTCCATTTTCCTCAAAGTAAGCATACAACTGAGGGATTTGCTCGTGCTTTAAGCGATACAACAATTCAGCTTCTTGTTTAAATAATCGTCTGGCGACGTTCAACGTCCTTGGGTCAGGATTTTTTGGTTGCAAATGCTTGACAACGCGCTGTGGCGAACCTGGTAAATCTTCATCTAAAGATAGGTAAGTGTTACCAAATCCGCCGCTAGCTAGCTTTTGAATAATTTTGTAGCGTCCCCGGAGCTTTTTTCCAATCAATTCATCTGTCATCGGGTAGACTGAATTTCTGCTAATTCTACAAACTTGCAATCTATGATGTAGATTTTGGCACAAAATTAGCGCGTTGCTCAAGCTAGCAATAATAGCATTCGAGCTTATATTTTTATTAAATTAGCGATCGAACTAGCGACTGGCAAATACTAGCACAATAGATATAAGCTGAATAAGGAGAATCATGACGCAACAAAATCGCTCTCGATGGGATGCTGGTAGATTTATCCAAACCCTTGCTTATTTTGACATTATTCCATTTTTTAGCTGGCTGCAAAAGTTAATCCCAGGTAACGCCAAGGATAATGAAAGCAGTCTATCTAGAGGTAAAAGCGTGGGAGTAGTATTAGTAGCTGGGGCGACTGGCGGTGTTGGTAAGCGAGTAGTACAGCGCTTGCTTGAACGCGGCTACAAAGTGCGTAGTTTGGTAAGAGACAAAGATAAAGCCCAAGCAATTCTTGGTAACAATACAGAATTATTTGTCGGCGACATAACCAAACAAGCAACCTTAACGCCCGAACTAATGGCAAATGTTCAAGCCGTCATTTGTTGTACAGCCGTTAGAGTACAGCCAAAAGAGGGAGATACACCAGATAGGGCTAAATATAATCAAGGCATAAAATTTTATGAGCCAGAAGTTGTCGGCGATACTCCAGAAAATGTTGAGTATAACGGAGTAAAAAATCTCGTCCAAGCTGCTGTCAACTATTTACAGCCAGTTACAGAACAACTCTTATTTGATTTTTGGCAACCGTCCAACGACTTAAAAAATACCTGGGGCGCAGTAGATGATGTTGTTATGGGCGGTGTCAGCGAAAGCGAAATTAGATTGATAGACGGTGCGGCTTTATTTACAGGTAATGTCTCTACGCAAAATTCTGGCGGTTTTGTATCCGTTAGAACCAAAAATCTGACTCCGCTGTTGGATTTATCTAAATATGAAGGAGTAGAATTGCGCGTTAAGGGAGATGGCAATAGATATAAGTTTCTTTTGCGTACAGAGTCAAAATGGGATGGTGTTGCTTACTCTTATTCCTTTGATACTATTAGCAATACTTGGATAAGCGTACGTATTCCCTTCAGCCAAATGGTTCCAGTCTTTCGGGCAAAGACTCTGAAAACAGGAGAGGAGATTGATAGCAAAAATATCTGCTCCTTGCAATTGATGCTAAGTAAATTTGAATACGATGGCGAATTAAATCCCAACTTTACGCCTGGAGGCTTTGCGCTGCAAGTTGAATCTATTAAAGCTTGTGGAGGTGAGATATTGCCTCAATTTGTCTTAGTTAGTTCTGCTGGAGTAACGCGCCCAAATCGTCCTGGTATTAACCTAGAAGAAGAACCGCCAGCCGTAAGAATGAACGAGCGATTAGGTGGTATTTTGACGTGGAAACTGCGCGGGGAAGATAGTTTGAGAGCGAGTGGAAAACCTTATACAATTATTAGACCATGCGCTTTAACTGAAGAAATTGGCGTACAGCAACTAATATTTGAGCAAGGGGATAATATCAGAGGAAAAGTCAGCCGCGACTCTATAGCTGAATTATGCATTCAAGCTTTAGCACAACCAAAAGCTTGTAACGTTACTTTTGAAGTCAAAGCAGAAGAAAGTAGCAATATTGATAATAATTGGGAAAATTTATTTGCATCTTTGCATCCAGACAAATGAGGAAAGTTTTACTATTTTGTTTGACGGTAATAGTTGCGATCGCATTTTGGTCTACTTTCCATCCAGTAGCTACCGCCCAAGACTCGCGCATTAGCGCTTTAGAGGTAGATATTAATGGGCTAGAATCGCGGTTAAATCGTTTAGAGTCTCAAATTAGTCAAATTACTAGAACTCCCTACCCAGGAGCGCCAGCAAGCCCATCTCCACCCAGAAATAATCGACGCATTCAGCCCCAATTAAGTCAGGCAGAAATGTTTGATCGCTTGGCAACTTTAGTAATTGAAACCAAAGATCAAGTCAATAAATTGCAAGCTCGTGTAGCTAAGTTAGAAGCACAAAGAAAGTAGAATTAACATGGAAAAATACGAAGGCGGTTGTCACTGTGGCGCAGTACGTTTTCAGGTAGTTGTAGATAAGCATAAAGCCGACGAATGCAACTGCTCAATTTGCCTGAAAAAAGGATTTTTACACTTAATAGTGCCAAAAGAAAAATTTACCTTATTGCAAGGCGCAGATGTATTAACTACCTATACATTCAATACAGGCGTTGCCAAACATACGTTTTGCCGAATTTGTGGTATTCATAGTTTTTACACGCCGCGATCGCATCCTAATGGTTTTAGCATCAACGTCCGCTGTCTTGATGGCGACGAGCCAATATCCCGTTTTGAGATAGTGCCTTTCGATGGCGCAAATTGGGAGCAAAATATCCACAAACTGCATGGCGAAGAAAGTACGGCGAACACGCCAACTGACTAGAGATAGAACTTTATACTAGAAGAAAGAGTAATTTCGCTTGAGGGAAGAGCAATGGCTCCAAATCCCGCTATTATGCAGGCGGTAGAACAATTAGGGTATCGCGTTACTGTAGGTGATGTTGCTACCCAAGCAGGCTTCAATGTCAATTTAGCTGGGCAAGGGCTGCTAGCGCTGGCGACAGATGTGGGCGGACATATGCAAGTAGCCGACTCAGGGGAAATTGTTTATCTATTTCCCAAAAACTTGCGGGCGATTTTACGCAATAAGTTTTTGCGATTGCGGTTGCAAGCCTGGTGGAAGAAAGTCTGGCGAGTTTTGTTTTACCTGATTCGGCTTTCCTTCGGAGTTTTACTACTTGCGTCAATTGCGCTGATATTTATCACCATCTTTATTATCATTACAGCGGCGAATCAAAGTAGTAGCGACAATAATAGAGATAGCGATTATGGTGGTGGTGGCTTTTTCATGCCCTACTTCTGGATTGGTCCCAATTGGTATGGGGTATTCTCTCCAGACTACGATAGACGATACCAAGAACACCGCCAAGAAGATAGTCAGTTAAATTTCTTTGAAGCCATCTTTTCATTTTTATTTGGTGACGGTAATCCCAATGCGGACTTAGAAGAACGCCGCCAAAAACAAATCGCCGCAGTAATTCGCAACCATCAAGGTGCAGTAGTAGCAGAACAAATTGCTCCTTATTTAGATGATATTGGTACGGGATATGCAAAAGAATACGAAGACTATATGCTACCCGTCCTAACTAAGTTCAACGGGCAACCACAAGTTAGCCCAGAAGGGGATATTGTTTACGTATTTCCAGATTTGCAAACTACTGCATCTCGAAGACGGGCTTTACCTGTACCACCTTATTTGCAAGAACTTCCGCAGCGTTTTAGCGAGGCAAGTTCGGGTCAACTTGTCATGAGTGCGGGGCTAGGCGTACTGAATTTAGTAGGCGCGTTATTTCTGGGCGGTTTATTGGCAGATGGAACTGTAGCAGTTGGAGGTATTGTTGGTTTTGCCCAGGCAATATACTGGCTACTACTGGGCTATGGAACTGCCTTTTTAGGCGTACCTTTAGTACGTTACTTCTTTTTGAAATGGCGTAATGCCAAGATTAGCGATCGCAATGCCAAACGTCAAGAACATTCGCTGCTACTAGCGGATGCGGCTGTCAAGAATAAAATCAACTATGCAAAGCAATTTGCCGCCCAAAATGTTATTAGCAAAGACGATTTAATCTACACGACCGAAACCGATATGCTAGACCAAGAAATCGAAAATTCAGCCCAAATTGATGCCGAATGGCAGCGCAGGTTACGGGAATCAGGAAACCAATGAATGCGTGTAGAGACGTTGCAATTTTGCGTGTAGAGACGTTGCAATTTTGCGTGTAGAGACGTTGCAGTGCAACGTCTCTACATAAATGGCGACATTGCATACAGCAGATTATTTTGTTTTAATCGTCGTCAATTTAGTACCGCGATAATAATGCCCCAAAATCTGCTTGTAGTTAATGCCCCGCCCAGCCAACTTATAAGCGCCCCACTGACTCATACCTAAACCATGACCCCAACCACGCCCATCAAAGCGCAAGCCTGTAGGTTCAGCAGTAATAGTAAAGCGCGTACTTCTTAAGCCCAAAGCATTGCGTACTGCTTGCCCTTTTAACTCCCGCGTACCGCGATCGCCTACAAATTTCATGCTCTTAATGCTACCGTATGCGCTAAGGGTTGGGGTAATAGAAACTACATTACCCACTCCAGAAATTTTTTGACTTAATTCTTCGCCTGTAAAGCTTTTCGCCCACTGACATTGAGATACATCAGCGTCGTAATCTTGCACTCCACGCAGGTAAGGTAAGGTTTCTGACCATACATCCTCAACATTTTCTGTATGTCCGCCAGAGCAAGCATGGAATACTGACAGAATCAGCCGATTATTATAAGTTAACACCTGCCCATTAGTTGCCTTTACCGCTGCTTGAGTGCTATTAGATTCGCTAACTAAACCTTTATAAACTTGGGAAGCTTGAGTATTGCTAACATCATAAAGAGCGTTGCGTTCGTTTTCCCGTTTATAGATAGCATAAGTCCGAGCGGCAACAGCCTGAGCCTTCAGTGCTTCTATGTGCCATCTGCTACTCATTTCACTACCTATGACACTGTAGAGATATTGTTCGAGATCGACATTATTAATTGCTGTAAGTCCTTTATCGGTAGGAACTACCAAAGTCGAACCCCGATACCAGCGATCGCCTATATATACATAACCATTACCAGAAGGCAAGATTCTGACTGCACCAGAGCGCATTGTCTCCAATACTACACCTCCTTCACTCGGTACGGCATAAAAGGCATTCATCGCTGCAATTTGTCCGAGTTTGCGTCCTGAAATATCTTGAACTACAGCCGTTGTCGAACTACCGACTTTTAGCTGGCTTGCACCCTTTTCAATTGCAACTCGCAGTTTTACAGCAGCTTGCGCCGGAGTAACCAGCGCCAACCATAGCAATAGTGTCAGCAACCAGTGACGTTTTGTTAGTTGGGCGATCGCATAAGCTAGTAACAAGCGGCAGTTCATTTAGGCTTTTCTCCAGTCAGAGGTGTAAATAAGTGTAAAGTAGCAGTCTTCAAATAAATTACTATAAGCTAATTAACCAGTTATTGGCAGTCAAAAACCTACAGTTGTCTACTAAACAACTTAAAACTCAAACTTCGTTTTCAAAACTATTACCAAGTGCAGATTACATTTTTAGGAACAAGTTCTGGCGTACCTACTCGTTCGCGCAATGTTTCCAGCGTGGCGTTGCGTTTACCCCAACGCGGCGAGTTGTGGTTATTTGACTGTGGAGAAGGAACTCAGCATCAAGTTCTGCGTAGCGAGTTAAAAATCGGTCAGCTTACCCGCATATTTATTACTCATTTGCATGGCGACCACATTTTCGGGCTGATGGGACTTTTAGCTACTTGTGGGTTAGCGGGAAATACAACTAGAGTTGATATTTATGGTCCCCCCAACTTAGAAGACTATTTGCAAGGTTGTCGGCGTTATTCCCATACTCATTTTTCTTATCCAGTACAAGTCCATGTAGTGCAGCCAGGAGTCGTTTATGAAGACGATGAATTTATCGTAAGCTGCGATCGCTTGCACCATCGCGTGACTACATTTGGCTACCGAATCGCCGAAAAAGACCGTTCAGGGCGCTTTGATATCGAAAAAGCCAAATCCCTCGCTATTCCCCCTGGCAGAGTTTACGGGCAGCTAAAACGCGGGGAAACAGTCACTTTACTAGACGGGCGACAAATTGATGGCAAAGATTTGTGCGGACCAACAGAAGTAGGGAGAAAGATTGCTTACTGTACTGATACTGTTTATTGTGAAAATGCTGTATCTCTAGCCCAAGATGCTGACGTACTAATTCACGAAGCAACATTTGCCCACCAAGATGCCGAACTCGCGTTCCAGCGCTTGCACTCTACTTCTACAATGGCAGCGCAAACAGCATTAGCAGCCGAGGCAAAGCAGTTAATTATGACTCACTTTAGCCCGCGCTACGCACCAGGAAACCCGATAGAATTCAAAGATTTATTATCAGAAGCCCGCGCCATTTTTCCCAATACACAAATGGCTTATGACTTTTTCAGTTACGAAGTACCGAGAAGAAGAGATTTGTAACTACTTAAAGTCTCTATTTTGGACGCGATCGCGGATATTAGTCAATTGTGACTGATTATTGACAGGCGATCGCGGTTTGGGCAAATCTAAGTTGGGCCAATTGGTAAGATCGTTGCAAGTACAATCTAAAGAGGAAACCCCGATATCTATCATTGGTACGGGCATACTACAACGAGCACAAGGAGTTATATCCCATTTACCTGTAAGCAGTTCGCCAATAGTTTCATTCGTACCTTGCAAGTAGCTATTTCCAGCAGCCGATGAGATGATTTGTTGCCAGCAATCCTCAAATGCTTGACTGTAGCTTTCGCCCTGCATTACAGGTTGAGGCAATACACCTTGATTGCCACCAATTATTACTTTTTTCCCTAGGAGAAACCAGTAAGCAAGATACTTTTTTACTTGTTGTTCAGATGCCATTTTTCAAATTGTCTCGTTGAATGCAAGCACTGAAAACTTGCGAATCGAGCTCAGCTATATGGTAGCGTTTTCTAGATATTTGCTGCTAAAGCGATCGCTATAATTGCAGAATAGCCCACTTGCATTTTTCTTTTTCCCGTACGGTGATGCCTTTTTGGGAAGAAGGATTCATCCTTTAAAGATCCCAGAGATTGGGGGTGGAATCCTTCCACCCCCAATCTCTCCTTCACAATGTCGCCGCGCCCCCACACCCCAACTAAACTATGTCTGAAGAACTGCAACACATTATCCCCATACCTGCGGCGCAAATTCGAGATACGTTTGCTGCGTACCAAACTACTAGCCAATTTTACCAAGAAGTGCGATCGCGTCACGCCCTCAATACTTACTGTGCGTGGTACTACGATACAGCCAAACGCCACCGCCAAGAATTACAGCAGATGCGCGGGGAGCTTAATATTTTAAGTTGGTTTCGCGGTGGGAAAAAACGCTAAGATACCAGTTCTAGTTCATTTTCCCGCAAATGGGCTTTAAATTTTTTACTAAACTGGACGTATATCGGCAGATTAGCACTGACTGGTCTACCGTGCCATTCGGTTACAATGGCGATAACTTCTCCTTCTGAGCTTTTGAGGTCAAAAGCTTGACTGCGATGCTCTGGGTGATGGTAAACAATTATTGATTCTTTAACACGAACTTTATCGCCAACTTTCATAAACCTGTAACCTAGTAGTTCTCCAACCTGCCCAAAGGCAAGTCTTTATTCAAAGTGCTAATTAAACAATCTTTCTATTCTTGCATAAAGGGTGTCTTATATTGGCACAACTTTCTAGCTAGTAGCTATAGATAAAGAAATAATTAAATTTTGCTCGTATATGATTGGCGATCGCTATCCTCACTCCCAGCAAATATTACAATTCAAGCATCTAAGGTTAGAATATATTGGTTTAAATCAACTGGCAATTTTCTAAGAGCGATCGAGAACAATTGAGTTAGCAGTTACTTTTACTACTGATTTAAATCGCCAATAGCCCCAAATATCAAAATGTTTGTCAATCCTACATTGGTGTGGCTAATAGCAGGAGCAGGTCTTTGTTTAGCAGAACTGTTTTTGCCTACAGCTTTTGTTGCTTTTATGATGGGCATTAGTGCATTTTTAGTGGCGCTAGTATCGTTGCTTATTCCTAATTTGAGCTTGCAGGTTGTCTTGTGGTTAGTTTTTTCTACAAGTTTGGTATTATTATCGCGGCGATTTTTACCAAAAGCCAAAAAAGGCAACAAAATTAGAGATGCAATAATAGCAGAGACTTTAACTGAGATTGTTGCTGGTAAGGAAGGACGAGTAATTTATGAAGGAAATTCGTGGCGGGCGCGATGCGAAGATGTTAGTTGTGCGATCGCACCTCATCAAAAAGTTTATGTAGTAAGGAGAGAAGGAACTACGTTAATTGTTGTCCCAGAAAACTTATTGCATTCTTAGTTTGAGGATAAAAAAATGGAACAATTATTTTTATTAGTATTTTTAGCTTTAGGTGGTTCGGCGCTAGCAGGTACAGTTAAAGTAGTCAATCAAGGAAATGAAGCTTTAGTAGAAAGATTGGGGAGTTATAACAAAAAATTAGTACCAGGATTAAATTTTGTTGCGCCATTTGTCGATAGAGTTGTGTACCGCGAAACAATTAGAGAAAAAGTTTTAGATATTCCGCCGCAGCAATGTATTACCCGCGATAACGTATCAATTACTGTAGATGCGGTAGTTTATTGGCGGATTGTCGATATGGAGAAAGCCTACTACAAAGTAGAAAATCTTAAATCGGCGATGGTGAATTTGGTATTGACGCAGATTCGGGCGGAAATGGGACAGTTAGAATTGGACGAGACATTTACAGCGCGATCGCAAATTAACGAAATTCTCTTGCGGGATTTAGATATTGCGACCGATCCTTGGGGCGTAAAAGTGACGAGGGTAGAACTGCGCGATTTGATTCCATCTAAAGCCGTACAAGAATCGATGGAATTGCAGATGTCAGCAGAAAGACGCAAACGGGCATCGATTTTGACTTCAGAAGGCGATCGCGAATCAGCCGTCAACAGCGCTAGAGGTAAAGCAGAAGCACAACTATTAGACGCTGAAGCTAGGCAAAAAGCAACAATATTGCAAGCAGAGGCGCAACAAAAAACAATTATTCTTCAAGCCCAAGCCGAACGCCAACAGCAAGTATTAAAGGCGCAAGCTACCGCAGAAGCCCTGCAAATAGTCGCCAAAACCTTGCAAACCGATGCTCACGCCCGCGAAGCGTTGCAATTTCTCATCGCCCAACACTATTTAGAAATGGGGACAAAAATTGGCAGCAGCGACAGTAGTAAAGTGATGTTTATAGACCCGCGCAGCATTCCAGCGACATTAGAAGGAATGCGTAGTATTGTCTCTAATGGGGTAGAAGTGAAGTCAGAAAACGGCTTGCAGCAATCTTAGCTCGCAGATAAGGTTATGTTACGTTAGTAGAAATATACTAACGTAAATAATCTTTATACATAAATTGTAAAATCCCGTACTTATACTGCACTCATTTTTGATTCCTGCGAGGCAATCTAGTTGCTATACAGCAGTGTTAGGAGTCAGAACAATGCGATCGCACCTTAAAATTCAAATGTCCAAATTCTAATGAATTTGGACATTTGCTTTACTATTTGCTCTTACAAATATCCATAACAGACCCGCTTGGGCATTTTTATCGAGCGTAGATAGTTGTTTGCAACAGCCTCAATGTGCAGGTGCGATCGCCTCAGAGCTAGCGCCAGTAATTGCTACTCCCACAGCACAAGCAGGTGGCACGGTAGTAATTAGTGCAACTACAGCCGCCGGAGCGACCGCTACTTCACAAGCTGTTGCTGGAGTCACCGTTGTAGGCGACGTTCGTTTAGCTGGCATTGCTGCTTATCATATATGGCAATCGTTACAGAATGGACAAGCTCAAGAAAGAGCTAGGCAAAGGTATTGTGAAGCTTATCCAACTGATGAGGTTTGTGCACCTTATACTGGCGGACAATCTCCAGGAGTTTCGTATTGGGCTGTAGCTACTGCTGTAAGCTCTTGGAACTGCCAGATGTTACAGAGTTCTTATGGTTTTCAGCTTGAATATTGTGATGATAGTAGCGGCTATGCCTCTTTTTACGATCTAGCTCATAGAGTAGGCGCTGGAATCACAGATTTAAAGGGACCAGTTCAATTTCTGGGTTTTAGGCAGGCTTTAGACCAATTTAATCAAGGCTGTTGGTTCATGGATGTGCTAACAGCAGATGGATATCGTAGTGAGAGACAAGTCTGCAATTATGGACCTTGGTTTCCTCCTCCTGGCAAGATGAAGTTGGCTGGGATGTTGAGAATGGATGGACAACCTGATACTGGAGGTAATCCACCTTCTTTACCTTGGCAGGATTGGTCGCCCGAAAAGCGTAGTATCGCGGTGACAACACTCAAAGAAACTGATTGGCAAGAGTTTATTAAATCAATGCCCGAAGGCGGCAGATTAGCTCCAGGCGATAGGCTTGATGCTCCTACAATTGTCTTACCAGGACTGCCTCTTGATGACCCAACAACACCAGAAGACGATCGCCTAACCAAAAAGATTCCTGGATCTTGGACTGTTCCTAGTCCTTACCCTGACTTAGACCCAAATCCATCGCCATCTCCTTCCCCATCACCTAGTCCATTACCCTATCCGTTTCCTAGCCCTACACCCTCACCAAGTCCATCCCCTTCTCCAACTCCCTCACCTTCACCAACACCTAGCCCTTCGCCTACACCCCCTCCTCCTTCAAACAATACCGACCCACCGCCCGCGCCTAATACGCCTCCACCAGACGAACCACCGCCACCAGCAGAAAATTCTGCGCCTGCACCCTTAACTCAAGACTCTGTAGTTATAGATACTCAAATAGCGATCGCCTTGAATAAAGCAGCTATAGGGCAAAATTTAGATAACGGACAGCAAAGTGCCTTTAATTGGGTTAAGCAACAACAATCTAATGGCGCAGACATCCGTGTAAACGACATTGTGGAAACAGAAATACAAAATTATGTATCACCCTATGAAAAAGTACCTACTACCGCCGAGCGGAGTAGCCCAGAGTACCAAAAATTAGTTCAAGAATTAGAACAAAATGGTGTAGGGAACAAACCCCCCAAAGGTGTAAACGATCGGAATATTGTTGCGGATGTTTTCTTTGCAGAGACCGAACCAGGAGTTATACCAACTTTAGCCACTCAAGACAAAGGTATATATAACAAGCTCGCACCCATAGCAGGCATAAATCCAAGCAAGATAAAAGGTCAAGAAGGAATACCAGGAGCATACCCCAAAGGCTTTAGAGTCACATTGCAAGGTAAAACTATTCGTGTGATTGTCCCACCTAAATGATTATTCGTTGAATTTTCCGAAACTTAGTAGTTGAGTTAGTAAAATTGCCAATAGCTGCAATTTTACTAACTGATAGTTAAATAAAAAGAGTCAATTAAATGCCATCAAATCCTACAAACAAAATGCCCATACCTGTAGAGTTAAATAGAGAAATACCCTTTGTCAATGCAGTTTACAATATTATTGAAGGCAAAGACGATTTAGATGCTGCTGTAGGTATATTGAAACAACAAGAACAAGCTCATGGTGTATTCATTCATTATGACGAGTTTCATGCTCTTTGGGGTTTAGATTTAATTCCCAAACAACCACCTGTTGATGCAACACAAATGCTAGCTTTAGCAGCTAATGATTGGGATGAGTTCATAGAAAATTATGTAGAAGTTAAGGCTTATTCTGATGAAATTAAAAACTTTGAAACCAAACTGTTTCACTTTTTAGACGACACGTACATGGTATTAGATGGCTCAAAATTCGCTTGCGACTGTCTGCTTACACTTAATGACGGTAGTATCTGGACTTTTGCTATGGGCGCATGGGGTGAATATTTAGCTGACTGGGCAAGGCAAAATCTATGGATGCAACATGCACTTAATGACTATTTCAATGAGGTTAATACTTTTTACGGCGATGTAGTGGTCAAAGACTACTACACATGGGCAACTACAGCCAAAGCTGTAATTGAGCGTAAATGTTCTAAGTAACCTATAGTGCGATCGCCTATCTTGTAAGGTGCGTTGCAAACAACGCACCCTACTGGGCAAATAGGAAAAACTGCTAAGGCTCAGATGGTGGGATAAAAGGATCTGGCGTAATAAAAGCATTATCAAAACTGCGACAATACCAAATACCTAATTCTCTAGCAGATTTAAGCTGTTTTAAAGCAAGGCGGCGATCGCCTGTGCGATCGTGTGCGGCTCGATTTCCCTCGCGGCGAATGTCTTGAAACATTCTATGCATATCGTCAGGCAAATAACCAGTATAGTGCAAGCGATTGAGTAAATCGAGTTGCGGTTCTTCTGGCAGCAAATATACGCCAACTTTTTTAGCAACTAATTGGGCTAATAATTCGCCAAATTGTCGCAGTTTCATCAAACAAGTGACAGGATCGTTGGTGTAATATTGCTCGGCTAATGTTGCTAAATTTGCTAGCTGCGGCTCGTATGTTTGCAAAAAAGCAAAGTTACCTAAATTGCTGGTATCTGCTCTAAAGCTAGGCGACTGAAATTGTTTTAATTGATTTAGAGTTTTATTGTAGTTATCCCAGTCTTGTTTGGCACAAAATTGACTAGCTGCTATTTGCCGATCGCTAATTGCTTTTTGCATTTCTTCTTGATGAGCGTAAGCTTGAGCGCGACTTAAATAAGCTTCGGGGTAATCGGGTTTTATGGCGATCGCTTGAGAAAAATCGCTAATTGCACCTTGGTAATTGCCCATCGCCATACAAACATCGCCTCTTGCTACGTAGCTCATAGCATCTTGAGCATCGATGTGTAAAACTTGGTTGAGATCGCCCATCGCGCCCAAACAATCGCCAACTAAAAAGCGTAGTTTACCTCGGTTGCGTAGCGCGATCGCGTTTTGAGGATTGAGTTCTAAAGCGTTGTTGAAATCAGCGATCGCACCTTGCTTGTTGCCCATTTTACTTTTGACAATCCCGCGACAACAATACACTTTTGCATCTTTATCGTCTACCTGAATTGCCCAATCTAAAGCTTGCAAGGCTCCTATACAATCTCCCTTTTCTGCCTGCTGTAGAATCTGCGTTAAGAGTTGCTCTTGAGACAGTAATTGTGTTGGCTGTTGTTGCACTTTTTCTTGCATTTTCGCAGTCGAAAATTGCAGTTTCTCAATTTTTTGCAAACAATTACGGCAACTTTCCTTATCGTTTGCTGCCAAATATAATTGCGCCGCGTGTTTGAAACTAGAAATTGCAGTTGGAAACATCGTTAACTTGGTCTCAATTGTCCCTTTGAGTTGATGAGCGGGTGCATAGTTAAAGTTGCAACTAATTGCCGATTGGATATCTGTCAAAGCACCAGAGAAATTTTTTAACTCCAAACGCCCAAAAGCACGCGCAAAGTAAAACTCCATTCTGCTTTGGTCGTGTTTTAATGCTTCTGTATAATCAAAGACGGCTGCGTGTAGATTGCCTATGTTCGCATAAGCTAGTCCTCGACGATAATAAGCTTCGGCTAAATACGGATCTAGGGCGATCGCTTGGCTAAAAGTTGCGATCGCTCTCTTGTAGTTTCCTTGATGCGCTTGTTCTTTGCCCTTGTCGAGATGAGATGGCTCTATATTTGGCGCTGGCAATACTAGCTTCCACTATATCTCAGCTATTTACGCTCTTGGGCGATCGCTTTCTTTTACTTAAAGACTGTTTCCCCAAACTTAGCTAATATCACAATTTGACTATGAAACAATAGTATTTATAAAAGCTTTAATATCAGGTATTTATCTCAGTAGTATTACGTAAGCTGTTTTAGTAAATTTACTTAATATCACTCTAAAGTAATATCCACAAAGCCTTTAGCTGACAATACTTACTCCTTCCAGACAAGTTCATTATTTCTTTACGATTAATTTATCAATTTTACACCTATACACAAGTTATCTATGACACTGTAGAAATTACTGATACGCGATACAAAAAACGAGCATACGTTGGAAGTAGAGGTACAGTCTAATTTGCTTCAACTTAGTTAAAAGCAAAACAGTTCGCACCGAACTTGGGTTTGCAGGGGTAAAACATTCAGGGTTATTCATCATCAAAGCTAGTAGTTACTTACGCGAAAGATGATGGTTGTGCATTTACATCGATTAGATACATCGCTAATCCAATTGCCCAAACAGCAGAACATCAAGCCAATAGCCAAGTTCTGTCCAGTAAAAAGAGCGACTACAAAAATTTATGTAGCTGACTCAAACCTTCTTCCTTTGACCTAATTTTCTAGACAACAACAGAGCAATCAAATCATGATGGATACAATTTTCACCAACAAATCCGCCCGCAAGCTTCTACCGATCGCTGCTAGTTTTGCTGCTGTATATGGAGTATCTACTCCAGCTAATGCTTTTACTATCGGTTCGTTAAATCCCGACTCTGCGCCTGGCATCCATGCGAACAAAGCACCCTATACTGTAGGAATTACCAGTGCTGATGTTGGTAAAACATTCAGTACCTACTGGATTCTAAAAGGTGCTACTACTCAACCGCTCAAAGCGAAAGCATATTTCAAGGTAACTGAGCTAACTAGCTCAAACCTTTCCTTAGATACTGTACTGTTCAATCGTACAGATGACTCATTCCGAGCAGCACTAACAAATTTAGGGTTAGGTGTCAGTCCTAACGCTAACAAGGTTTCCTTCAAATCCAAAGGCGATGTATTTAAGTACGCTTATGTAGAAACTGGAAAGCAATACTTTCCTGGAGGATACCAAGACATTGATGTTTGTATCAATACAGTCAAAACTGGTTCCAAGAGCAACTGTGCTGGTGGAGCTGTCAAAGATGGCTTGCAAGCAGGTGATAAAGATATTTTTGGACTTGACATTGCAGGTAAATACGGGAATAACCCCACTGTAACTTTACAGACCTTTCCAGTTAAGTTTCATACTTCTGAAGGTATCTATGAACTATCGGCAAGTAAGCCTCGTGAAGTTCCTACACCAGCAGCTACTTTAGGCATCATAGCTTTTGGTGCTATCAGTGCAGTTTCCACACTCAAGCGCAAATCAAAGTCTATTACCGAATAAATCGGCACTCATAACTTCAGCGGATTATAGCTCATGAGAGTAACTGACCTAGGCTTAAATAGTTTGTTAGTTAAGCCTAACCTCTGGCTGCTGGGGGTAACAGCAGCTTTAATTGCTATCCACATTAATGCCGTCAGCAAGTTTGATGGTGACATCGACAAAACGAGCATTAGTGTGGTCTGCTGGGGGGTTTTTTTGCTATTGATAAGTAGAAAACATCAAACTTTAAAACTGCAAAGCGATCCAATTTCTAGCCTTGTCGGTTTAGCTTTGATGTTTTCGCTCCTAGTTAGGAGTATGTTTGTACATATTCCTAACGATATCTTAGTAGAAATTTCACCCCTGTTTACTTTTCTAGGTCTTGGGCTGTTGGCTTCTGGCTTTAAAGGGCTAAAGCAATACGGGCAAGAAGCGATGGTCATTTTTATAATGGTACTTCCTCAAGTATTAGTAGCAACACTGGCTGAAAAGTTTGTCGATCTAAATGCGATCGCAGCCCAATTTTCCTATTATCTTCTGTGGTATAGCGGTTTTAACGTTCAGCTTCAGGGAGTTAATATCATCTTGCCTACTGGTTCGGTAGAAGTCTATTCTGGCTGTTCGGGTTTGATTCCGATGCTGATGATGTTTAAACTGTCAGTGCTGTTTTTAGTGATGTTTCCCACTAAGACGATTGAGAAGATTTTTCTCCCTATAGTCGCCGTATTTATAGCATTTATTGTCAATGGCTTTCGGATTGCTTTGATGGCACTTTTGGTTGCCTTCTCCAATGCAGCAACGTTTGACTACTGGCATGAAGGGGACGGCTCGCAGATATTTTCTTTAATTTCTATCTTCATTTTTGGGCTACTTTGTCGTTTCCTACTGCAACAGGATAGCTCGGCAGATTTAAGCTCTACAAGCTTAAAACAAATATGATCTGGCAACAACTACGTACTCCATTTCTGGCGATCGCTTTTGTCGGGTTAGTTTCGATTTTTGCTAAGTCAGTCACCGATCCAACACTAGGTAAACCTACTGCTTATACTTTTCCTGCTGCTGTACCTTTATCTGGGTGGCAGCCTCAAGTAAATCCTACACCAGTAAAGACTCAAGCTCCTCAAGCCAAGCAACTGCTATCTAAGAGCAAGAGTTATCGCTATACCCGCAATAGCTACCAACTAGATGTAAATATGCATTATTTAGTTGGCACTAGCGGCGACGAGCAACTTTTTATGAGAAACTATACTGCTATTCCCATAGATAGCAAGCAGCTTGCTCCTGCGGTACGCTATCAAAAAGGGATTGGCTACTACCAACTATTGAGCGATCGCTCCTTTGCTCACCTGGTTGCTTGTATCAACCCCCAAGGCGAAAGTACAGTCACCCGCAAACAGTTTTTGCACAATCGCAATACCTACGACCTCCAACCGAGTAATATTTTACTGTGGCTAACTGCTAAAAGCGATTTGCGCGATCGCCGCTGTCTGTGGACTCATCTGACTATGCCCTTAAATCGGGCTGTAACCCCACAAGCAGCTTATCGGCAGCTAGAAACCACTTGGATTTCCCTCTCGCAATGGTGGACTCCACGCTTTCCGCCGCTGTAAACAAGGTTGACAGTTAAATTACGATTTTGATTTGGCGATCGCATCAACCATACGCGATCGCTATTTCTTTTTATCTATGTCTATGGTATAATATAGTATCAGTACAACTATGTTGTGCTAAAAATTAGGGTTTTCAGTAAAATTGCTGGGGTTTTCTGTAACGAAAGTTATTTAATTATTTACCCATTACTGAAAATAGTCAAAATAATTTATAAAAATTAATATTAATTGCTGTAATAGCTGCGGATAAAGGCGTTCAACGAAATATTTTGTCATTATCAAGTCAGGTTTCATTCGATACCTAGAAAAACTTGATAAGATTTACCATTTCTTTATAATGAATTCACTACTACTTTATCCACTCGAACACCAATAAACTTATAAAGAATATAGAGCAATCTTGCTTTGAGGAAGTGCAGATATCTCACTGCAAGTTCTATTCGTGCATTTGCCAAGTCCAAATATTATAAAGCGGCACAAATACTTCTTGGGAGCCGATAACTTTTACCCGCCTGTATTTCGATAAATGGATATTTAGAACTATGCTTGTGAAGCGATGCGATCGTCAGTCTGAAAATTTACCTAGTTTTGACGTAGATTTACTAGGGCGACGAATTACTTGTATGACTGTGCCAAATATTGTTGCTGCCATTGATAAAGCTTGCATTGAGCGCAGAAAAATTGTTGTTACTAACTACAATGTGCATGGTTTTAATCTCACCATGCAGATACCTTGGCTTTATGAATTCATGCAAAATGCTGACATTAGCCACTGCGACAGTGTAGGCATTATCAGGGCAATTGGCTATATGCAAGGATGCAAGATTCCTTTGGATTATCGTGCATCCTATACCCGCCTAATGCCCGAATTGCTAGAACACTGCAACCGCCATCATTTGTCAGTATTTTTGCTTGGCTCTAAACCTAAGTACGTGCAGATGGCTGTAGAGCGCCTCCGAGCAATTTACCCAAATGTTACCATAGCCGGACGTGATGGTTACTTTTCTGCTCAAGATCCTGCCGCAAATGCCGCAGTTATTAGTCAAATCAATGCCTGCAAACCTCATATTTTGATTGTCGGCATGGGAATGCCAATTCAAGAAAACTGGGTGCGGCTGTATAAAGAGCGTCTTAACGTCAACGCAATTTTAACAGGCGGAGCAGTTATCGATCGCCTAGCAGGAGTAGTACCAGACTGTCCAAAACTAATGTCGGACATGGGTTTAGAGTGGTTATACCGCTTATATCTCGAACCCAAACGGTTGGCTGTGCGTTATCTACTAGGCAATCCAGCTTTCACGATGCAAATTGCCCTTGCCAAGCTTAATTCTAGTTATGCCAAGGTAGTCAAAATGCAAAATGACAGCAATTCTCCCTCTACCGAGTACCCAGACTTTGCTCATCTTCTGACGGCAAGTACCAGCACCATCGATACAACTGCTTGAACAATGAAAATACTACAAGCTATTTATCAATTTAAATCAGGAGGTGGGGCGCTACAAGTAGTAGTTGACCTAGCTAAAGCGGCACGCAGCGACGGGCATACTGTCACGGTTTTATCTAAGGATACGCCCATTTCGACAGCAGTAGGAGCAGAAAGGTTTTTTACAGGCAATAAACTTCAAGATTGGTGGCGGCTGTGGCAGCATTGCCAACAGGAACAATACGACATTATTCACGTCCACGATCGCTACTGCTCGTTGTTAGTAAGTTTGCTACCTCAAGCTCCAGCTAGCGTGCAAACAAATCATATTGCTTATAGCACGCAGCGCAGATTAACGCGATTTGCCAATAAAGTTGTTGGTTGTTCGCAATCTATGGATCGACACCACGCTGAATTTTTCCAATTGCCAGCATCGCGCCGCGCCCTGATTCCCAACGGCGTTAGCTTTGCCCGCCCAGATGCAACTAAAGTTGCAGCGTTGCGACAAAATTTACCACTGGTAATCGGCAATCGCCATATTTGCCTTACAGTAGCGCGTCTTTCTCAGCAAAAAGGACATAGCTATTTATTAGAAGCGATCGCTCAATTACCTGCTAGCTTGCGCCAAAATTGGTGCTTTGTTTTGGCAGGGGATGGTGATTTGGAACAGCAACTACGGGATTTAGCAGTACAACTAGGTATCGCCTCTGATGTAGTGTTTCTCGGTCATACGACAGATGTACCCCAATGGCTGGCAATAGCCGAAGCATTCGTATTGCCATCATTGTATGAGGGTTTGCCCTTGGCACTACTAGAAGCGATCGCGGCTGGATTACCCTGTATCGCTACAGCGGTAGACGGCAACCTCGAAGTGCTGCGCCATACCGAAAATGGTCTGCTTTGCCCCAAGGCTGATGCTCAAAGCCTCAGCCAAGCTTTGATAACTTTGCTTGATGATGCTGCCTTACGGACTAACTTAGGCAAACAAGCACAAGCAGACTACTGGAATTATTGGACTTTTGACCGTACCTGGCAAAAATACGCAGAGCTTTATTTACAGTTATCTCAGCCCCAACATAGATATGCCTAATCAATCTCCAAATCAGCCCATGCTAGCAGCGCCTAAATTTAGCGTAGTTATTCCGGCATACAATGCCAGTGCATATATTACCGACTGCATCAATTCAGTTTTGGCGCAATGCGAAACGGACTTAGAAGTGATTGTAGTAGATGATGGATCTACTGATGACACTGCCCAAATGATCTCTGCTTTTACTGACCCGCGCGTACATTTAATTCAACGGATTAACGGTGGATTAGCTGCCGCCCGCAACACAGGCATTCAAGCTTCTAGAGGCGAATTCGTCGCCTTTTTGGATGCGGACGATCGCTGGTGTCCTGAAAAATTGACCGCTCACAGACAAGCTTTAGAGGCAGACTCTAGTGTTTCTGTCAGTTATGACTGGTCGGTATTTATTGACATCAAAGGCGAACGAACGGGTTTGTCTATGGCGCAGACGCAAAAGTTACTGACTCACGAAGCATTGCTTTTGAAAAATTATTTGGGTAATGGCAGCACATCAGTAGTCAGGCGATCGGTGTTAGAGGAATATAATGGTTTCGATGAAAGTTTGCGTCGCTTAGTCGATCACGAACTTTGGGTGCGGTTGGCATATAGCGGTCATAAATTTAAGCTCGTGCCGCAACAGTTGACCGAGTATCGGATTCATCCTGCTAGCTTTACAGCAGATACCGAGCGGATGCTCAAGGGAGTAGAAGCATTTTTAGTTAAAGTAGCTACCTACGCGCCAGCAAGCGTGCAGAAGCTCAGACCCTTAGTTATTGCTTGCACTCATCGCTGGATGGCAAGAGCCGCCTTTGTAGAAGGCAACTATGCCAAAGCGCGGATGCACAGCGTACAAGCATTGCGTCACAGCCCGCAAGTTTTGTGGCGCGACGAGAGAGCAGCCATTACCTTCGCGGCGATCGCCATGCAAGCGATCGTGCCAGGTTTCTTATTTAAGCGGCTGCATCAGATGGGCTATCGCCTAGTTACCAACTGGTTTGAAGCTCGTACACCCAAAACAGCAGCATAAATGTGGCAATTAGTGCAACTGGTTTGGGAATCTTATATACAAAGGGCAACAGCAATAATGCGTGCCATATACCTTATTACTAAGTAGAAGAATATACCTCGTGAATACTGAATGGTCTATTTCTGCTCGTCCCTCCTTTGCTGCGCGTTTCCTTAACGCCCTCAACAAAGAACGCTGGTCTTTTTTGGTTACGCTACTACTGCTACTTGGTGTTTCAGGAGTATTAATTCGGCGCATTCCGCCTACGTACACTTCCAGCGCCAAGTTGTTAATTGAATACCCACGCAGTACCGAACAGCTTACAGGCTTAGATGCCGAAGCGGAAGTTGGGAAGTTAGATGCTGTAGGCGAACGAGTAAACCCGATCAACAACCAAGTAGCTTTACTCGGTTCTTATACCGTGTATCGGGAAGCTTTGACCCAGCTAAATCTATCAGAAGCAGAATTTCCTTATGCAAATCTGACTGTCAGCAACATCCCAACAACAGACGTAATTCAAGTAGCTTACGAAGCTGCGTCTCCTGAACTCGCAGCGCAAATTACCCAAGCTGTGGTGACAGTTTACGTCCAAGAAAACCTCCTTAGCAACCGCAAGAAAGGTTCATCTGCACGTAAGTTTTTGGAAACGCGCTTGCCCGAACTGCAAAAGCAACTAGAGCAAGCTCAAGATCGCTTAGAGCAATTTCAAAGTCAAAATCGGTTTTTAGGTACAACAGTTGAGACAGATGCCTTAACTAACAGCCTCACGAACTTAAAATCGCAAGTGAATGCGGCAAAAGTCCAGCTAGCCTTTACAGAACAAAAAGCTGCAGGACTCAAAGCGCAGTTGCCCAATAACTTAGAAGTAGCAGTAAATTCAGCCGGAGCAAGTCAAGATGTAGGCTATCAACAACTGCAAACCAAGTTATTAGAGGCAGAAACTCTGCTCGCTCAATTGCAAGTTCGCCTCACTGACGAGAATCCGCAAGTCATCTCCGCAAGGCAAACACGAGACCAAATTAAAGCCCTATTACAGCAGCAATCAGCTAGCCTATCGCCTAACAGTACACCCAGCACAGTAAAGCCTGTAGATCCTTTGCGCCAGCGTTTGATCGAGCAGTGGGTAGGACTAGAGACAGAAAGAGCAGCCCAAGCTAGTCAACTAAGACAACTAACTCAGCAATTAAATCAAACTCAAGCACTTTCCGAACGCTTACCACAGCTAATTAAGCAGCAAAATCAGTTGCAAACGGCTGTAGAAGCAGCGCAACAAGAATATCTCACCTTCAAAGAGAAGTACACCACAAGTCAAATTGCCGAGCAACAAAATATCAGTAACGTCCGCGTCGTTGAAGCCGCCGAAGTTCTGCCTTTCCCAACAGCACCGAACCGCAAACTACTATATGCGATCGCTCTAGTTGTCAGTACGGGTATTTCCTTGGGAGTTGTCTGGTTGCTCCAAAGCCGCAACGATACGATTGAGGGCGTGGGCGAACTTAGAGAAGCCCTGCCGCTATCGGTATTAGCGACAGTACCTTGGAGTGGAGATGGACTATTAGCCCATGAAGACGCGCGGTTAGAAGGTCCCCTCGCTCAGAGCTACCAATTACTGCAAGCACACATTCGGATGCTACCGCAAAACATCCAAGTAATCGCTATTTGCAGCGGCGTATCCACCGAAGGACGTTCTTCAGTCGCTAACAATTTGGCAGCAGTTGAAGCTCTTGCTGGGCAGCGCGTGCTGTTGATTGATGCAGATGGTCGCTCCTTCGAGCGCAACGAACTCAACAACTTCAAAGCAAGCGATCGCCCCAATAAAAATAAAGAGCAAGAAGCGCCTCGCTACTACAAGTCTCCTAGCAATCACCAAGTAGCAAACTACGATGTGTTGTCTTCTAGAGATGTACCGCCGCCCTTTTTATACAAAGAGTGGTTGGCAATGCTAGAACAGCGCCGCCAGCAGTACGACTTAATTATTGTTGACTGTCCGCCAGCGCTAGATAGTCCTGATGCTACAGTAATTGCTTCCATGTGCGATGGCGTGCTGTGGGTTGTATGTCCGCAAAGGTTAGGTCGTAAAGGCGCAGCAGCTTGTGCAGAAAACTTACATACATGGGGTACTCGCCTCTTAGGTCAAGTAGTTGTAGGCGTTGACAGCCAACAGCCACCAACAATAGTCTTAGAAGACGCGCAAGCGGCAAAACCGCCCCAACTTCAACTGCTACTGCAACAAGAAGTAGAGCGCTAATCATGATTCGTCCCCAAAATTTTCGCCCTCCTACTAGCAACCCATCTAGCTATTTCAGCAGACAAGCAACTTTAGTTGGTCAGCAGCCAGATATTTTCGCCGAACAACTTGTATTTTGGACGATCGCCTTAGTACCTTTGTGGTGGATTTTGGGACTTCAGCTAGTTGTCTATCCTGTGGTGGGCTGGTATTTGTTCTACCGCAGTTTGCAGCGACCAAATCAAGTCAGCGTGCCGTTTGGTTGGCAAATGTGGTGTGTATATATTGGTGTTTGGATAATATCGCTGCTGGTAAATTTAGCAATTGGTACGGCTGAAGTAGGGCGCAGCATTACCGCCTTCGGTTCCATCACGGGCGTGTGGATGCTGACTGTGGCGCTGTGGTACGCCATGCGGCGCTTGAGCATCCGTCACCGCGTGATTGTGCGGGCTATATGTGTTGTCGGTTTGTGCCAACTTGTAGCGGTAATTTTGGGTGAAGCTTATCTTACAGCTACAGGCTCAATTCCCCAGACGCATAGCTTGCTAGTCACCCTCATTCCTTCTATTCCTAGCAAGATTTTCTTTGATGCGGCGCTCTACGGACGCGAAACTTTAGTTTGGGATGCAGATCCTATTCCCCGCCTCAAGTCTTTCTACTACTGGTCGCCTTTAGCTGGAACGATGAGTATCTTCATTTGTTCGGCAGCTATGGCAGAACGCCAGCGCTTCTGGCAGATAGCTGCTTTGCTAGGAGGTTTGGCGACTGTATGGCTAGCTGCGGCGAGGGCTGCACAAGTAGGTATTGTGTTGGCGATTATTGTGTCGCTGTGGTTTGGCAGCAAGTGGGGACGCAAGTTACTCATTGCCTGTGCGATTCCAGTCGGCTTGCTTTCACCGATTATTATTAGCGAACTTTACAAATACTTTTTTGAGTACCGTAAAGACTCCGCCGCCGGACGTTTGGCGCTTTATGAAGAAACTTATAAAGCTTTTTTAAACTCGCCATTGATTGGTTTTGGCGCTCAAGGTCGCAGTAACGTACTTGCCGATATTCCTTTGGGTTCTCACTCGCAGCTTTACTCTACGCTGTATCAAACTGGGATAATTGGCTGTGCTGTTTTGGCAGTTGCTTGGCTGGCGATCGCTTGGGCAATTTTCCAACTCGTCCGCAAACAACCGATGTTGTCTCCAGTTCTAGGCGCTTGGATTGGACTGACGCTAGTTATGCCTGGAGGAGAACTAGCCGCCGCTAGCGTTACAGTGTTTGCGATTGCTGCTTGGTTGGGTTGTGCTTGGAACCAAGTAGAACAAGCAACAATTAAGCGCAATTTGCCTTGGCTGCTCAATACTCCCTTGCCCGAACTGCCTACACCTTGGGAAATTTGGCAGCGTTGGTTCTCCGGTTCTCAGCCTTACTCCAAAGATCGACATCTAACTTACATGAGGATGGCAAAGCATGAAAAGAAGGACCCTGTTAGGAGGCTTCGCTGGGGGAGCCGCGATCGCTAGTGCTTATCATTTATTTAGCAGCGATCTGCCCCAAAGTGCTCAAACTACTGCGCCATCCGTATCTACTGCCTCGACAGTAGCTACTTCTGCTGACTTTTTTGGCTTAAATGTCGGTTCGGAATTAAGTTGGAAGTCTTGGCGCAATCAATTATTGCCGTTGTATCAAGATTTGGGAGTGCGCTGGCTGCGCGTCTGGTACAACTGGGCAGATTTGGAGCCACAAAAGGGTAATTATCGCGCTACCCCTGTGCGCGAAGCTCTGCAACTAGCAAAAAGCAAAGGTTTTCGCATTCTATTTGTTATTTGGGGAACTCCCACTCATGCAGGTAGCGGCAAGTTAGGTGCTGTTCCCCAACCGCAAGCCTTGGCTAAATACTGCCAGTGGGTGCAGGCTAATTTAGGCGATTTAGTCGATGCATGGGAAGTCGGCAACGAACCAAATTTGGAGCGGTATCATGCTGGTACGCCAACAGAGTACGTCCGCACCCTGGCAACTGCTTATGAGGTACTTAAAGGCGAAAAGTTAGTAATTGCTGCTGCTCCTAGCGGCGCTGCCAAACCTCATTATTGGCAAGCTTTGTTTGCTAGCGGATTAGAACAACATTGCGATCGCGTAAATTTGCATCCCTACCGCCAAAAACCCCGCGAGGTGGTGCGGACGGTAGACAATTTTTTAGAGCAAGTACGCAAGCCTTTATGGATTACTGAATTAGGTGTTTCTGCCAACAATGGCAACGAACAAGGCAAAGCTAACTTTACAACAGAAGTAGTATCGCAACTTACCTCGCGCGTAGAGCAACTATTTTGGTATCGCAGCGTTCAAGGCAGAAAATTACACCCTCTACGTTTTGGCATTATTGAAGCCGATCGCGCTTCGGGTAAAGTAACTCCCTTACCTGCTTATTATGCCTTGGCGGCTCTTGCTCGAAAATATCAACAAGCTTCAACCTAAATAATGTTTATTCAAAATCATGCCGCAGAACGATCCAGTTAATAAATCTACCCAAAACGTAAGTGGCAAATTGTCGGCTGGGGTGCGCTGGACAGGTATATCGCAAATATTGCAGCAAGTCATAAATCTAGGCTGTAGCGTAGTCTTGGCTAGATTGCTTGCTCCTGATGACTTCGGCTTGCTAGCAATGGCAAGCGTATTTACAGGCATTGTCTTTTTTGTCCTCGATTTGGGGCTAAATGCTGTCATTGTCCAACGCCAGCAGATTGAAAATCGGCAAATTTCAAGTATTTTCTGGATTAACGTTTGTTTGGGGTTATTTATGACCCTGATCGGCGTTGGTGCTTCTGGGGCGATCGCTAGTTTCTACAACAGTCCTGCCGTTCAACCTATAGTAGCGCTGCTATCTTGTAACTTTTTAATTTCTTCCCTCAGTAGAACTCAAGCGGCTGTCTTAACTCGCCAGATGGATTTTCGTTCGCTGGAATTACGCACTTTAACAGGGCTAATTGTCGGTGCAACTGCTGCAGTTGTTCTCGCATTTTCAGGCTTTGGCGTGTGGAGTTTGGCAGGACGCATTGTCATTACTGGCGCGGTGGAAACAACAATGTTGTGGGCTGTTTCTGGCTGGAAACCGAGCTTTTGGTTCCGTTGGGCAGACGTGCGCGATTTAATTGGGTTTAGCAATGATGTCTTAATTGCTAACTTATTAAGGTATTTCGGGCGCAATGCCGATAACTTACTTATTGGTAAGTTTGTTGGCGTAACTGAACTTGGTTTCTATGCTCTTGCTTACAACTTAATGATGCTTCCGGTACTGCGCTTTTCTCAAGTGCTAGCTGGCGTTTTATTTCCGGCTTTGTCCAGATTGCAAGAAGATTTAGCAAAACTCAAGCAAAGTTGGTTTCGCGCTGCTCGTACGCTAGGGGCGATTATTATCCCGTTGATGTTGGGGCTAATTGTCCTTGCACCGCAGTTTGTTTATGTTGTCTACGGACAGAAATGGCTGCCTGTAGTGCCGTTGTTGCAAGTTTTGACTACCAGTGGCATTTTTCAAGCTTTGGGCTTGCTTAACAGCACAGTATTACTAGCAATTGGTCAAACTCAGTTGCGCTTAAAACTAACTTTTTATTCTGTTGGACTTGCCGTAGTTGCGTTCTTAGTTGGTTTGCCTTACGGCGCTTTTGGTGTGGCTGCTTGCTTTGCGCTCATGAATATTGTTACTGAAACATTCTTTCTGGTCAAAACTCTCGAATGCATAGGTGCTAGCTATACCCAATATGTACGTAATTTGAGCGGGGTAGTAGTTTCTGCAATTGGGATGAGTGTGGTGCTATTAGCTTTAAGTTTAAATTTACCGCTTGCCCCTAGCGCAATGTTAGCGATCGCTATTCCTTCAGGTATTGTAGTGTATCTAATGCTACTTTACTTCATTTCCCGCAATATCCTTACAGAAATATTAAGTATTTTGCCCAAGCGCTTTACGAAATCTTGGTTGAAAGTTGGTTAAAAAGTAGTCATGGAACTAAAAACTATGTCTTCAACTTCTATTTCGCCTCCAGTGTTGGATTCAGCACTGAAAAAACATAAGGTTCTGCATATTGTCAAAGACAACAAAGTTGGTGGAGTTAAATCTAACCTCAACGGTTTTGTTAAGTCGAATTTAGCCGCAGAATTTGATTTTAGCGTTCTTACTCAAGGCAGCGACCGCATAGCGATCGAAAACTGGCAACTGCAACCCGATGTTATTATCTGGCATCCCCCATGTCGCTTAAAAAGTTTACCTAGTTTGCTGCTATTAAAGTTGCTCAATCCCCACACTAAAATAATCATTCACGAGCATGGTTACTCTCAAGGGTACGAGCCTTTTAATGTCTCTTCTGTAAGTCGCTTTCATTTCATGCTCAAACTGTTCTACGGATTAGCTGACAAGGTAGTAGCTATTTCCCAATCTCAACAAGCATGGATGTTGCAAAATAGTTTGGTTGCACCCCAAAAGTTAGCTGTAATTAGTCAGTGTCCTCCCTTAGATAAGTTTTTTGCTGTCACGCCCAAATCTCCTAGTAACCCGTTCAAACTTGCTGCTTACGGACGTTTTTGCGCTCAGAAAGGTTTTGATGTTTTGTTAAAAGCCTTGCAGCTAATTCCTCATGCTCCTGTACGAGTTTATATAGGTGGTGAGGGAGTAATGGAAGCGGAGTTAAAGCAGTTGGCGCAAGGGCTAGATAATGTTGAATTTGTCGGGCGGGTTGATGATGTGCCTGGTTTTTTGCAAGATTGTGACGCTGTTGTGATTCCTTCGCGTTGGGAACCTTGGGGAAATGTCTGTTTGGAGGCTAAAGCTGCTGGTAAAGCGGCGATCGCGTCAGATGTAGATGGTTTAACTGAACAAATGACTGGATGCGGTTTGTTGGTACCGCCAAATGACCCCGAAAAGTTGGCTCAAGCAATTGTAGATTTAGTAGAACTACCACCAAGTCAGTTAGAAATTTGGGGTAAGAATGGGCGGCGTTTAGTTAGTGGTGACAATGGGCAATATATCGGGCGTTGGCAAGTTTTGCTTAAGGAAGTGTTAGCGAATTAAGTTAAACGAACCGCTTTCACGAAGTGTAGCGTAGCGTTTAGTCGCCAAGTGAAGAGGTTATAGAGAGTTTTTTGTAAAGAGTATAAGAGGAAAAGATGCTACTTGAAAGAAGTGTTGTTAGTAATGTTAAAGATTTTTTGAATGGCTATAGCGGTCGCTGTAAGTTTTACGATCATGCTCGGATTAATCCTCGGCAGCGCCAGGTAAATTCGCCGATTATTCAGTTTTATTCTTCTATTAATAATATCGGTAATTTTTTGCCTGTTCTTGGGATTAGCAAGATGCTCGGTCAAACTGCTGATACTTGGTGTATGCATGACAAAGAAGTTGATTTTGACTTTGTTAATGCTAATTATAAGTGTGCGATTATTGGTGGAGCAGGTTTATTTCATAGATGCTTTGACCATTTTTGGCAGAGACTTTTGCAGGAGTGCAAAGTTCCGGTAATTATTTGGGGTGTTGGCACTTGTTTTCCTGATGATGAAGAGGTGCGCGGCGTTGACCCGAAAATTATGGCTGAAGTTGCTAAACGCTGCGATTTAATTAATGTTAGAGATGAACTAACAGCTAATTACTATAATTTAGAAAATGTCAGCATTACGGCGTGTCCTACGATTGTATATTTGCAAGATTTCAAAAAGTCTGTAAATAAAAATAGTAAAGCAGTTTTGTTTAGTTCTCATGTTGAGTTAGTTTCTGATACGGAGTCAGAGGAAATTCAAGCAGCGACTAGCAAGATTGCTGAAGAATTTAAATATACAAACAATTTGCAGCGCCGTTTTACTCCGCTTAATGGCATCATTGCTAACAGCTATTGTCAAAGTCGGGTGGTAGTGACAACAAGATTGCATGGCGCAATTATTGCTTACGGACTTGGGATTCCTTATATTATGATTCCCCGCGACGAAAAGCTCCGCGCCTTTCATGGTAGGTATGGTAATGGCATTAATATCAATAGTGCTGACGATATTGAAGCAGCGTTGAAGGTTGCACATTTGAGCATTACTAAACCAATTGAGATCGAACCCGTGTTGGATTTTGGCGTTCAAGCGCGAAATTGGGTGCGATCGCATTGTAATTAAATATATTTGGTAAGCAAGATCGCAACTAATGAACAACACAGTTGAGATGCCATCTGTAGAGGTGGAAACTAGCGCAGATAAGCTTAGGCTTGCCTTGATCTGCGACTATTTAGAAGAGGGATGGTTGAGCATGAATTTCTGTGCTGAGATGCTGTATAAGTATCTTGATGCGGAACACAGTGCAGAGATGCGATCGCAGCAAATCCTCCCAGCTTTTCAAAAGCGCTTTGGATATATACCCAGGTTGAATCAGAAAAAGTCTGCTTTTGCAATGGATCGGTCGATAAATCACTTTTGGGATTATCCGCGTTATCTGAGCAAACAGATAAATGATTTTGACTTTTTTCATATCTGCGATCACAGCTACTCTCAGTTAGTGCATACTTTACCCCCTGAGCGTACTGGTGTATTTTGTCACGATATAGATGCTTTTCGGACTCTTTTACAACCAGATAAATATCCTGGTTCTGTGCGCTACAACGCTATGCAAACAAGGGTTTTAAAAGGCTTTCAAAAGGCTGCTGTTGTGTTCTACACGACTACTGATGTCCGCAAACAGATCGAACGATATAATCTTCTCGATCCAGCGCGTTTAGTGCAAGCACCATTAGGAATTGCACCAGAGTATTCGCCTCACGCGCAGGAATTGGGATTAAGCGATCGCCAAATTATCGCCCAAGTTGATAACCAGCCTTTTATTCTTAGCGTCAGTAGCAGCAAAAATCGCAAGCGATTAGACGTTTTACTTGATGTATATGCTGCTGTAAGAGCTAAACACCCAGAACTAAAGCTTGTCCGTGTAGGTAGCGATTGGACATCTGCTCACAAGGAGCAAATCGAGCGCTTAAAAATTGCTGATGGAATTATTCATTTGCAAGGCTTAGAGCGCACAGCACTTGCCGAACTTTATCGACGGGCGTTGCTAGTGCTTGTAACTAGCGAAGCTGAGGGCTTTGGTTTACCTATAATTGAAGCTTTAGCTTGCGGCTCTACTGTCGTAGCTAGCGATTTACCCGTACTGCGCGAAGTTGGCGAATCAGCAGGCGTTTACTGTCCGGTAGGCGATGTTCCTCAATGGGCGGAAACTGTAGGTCGACTTTTGACTAGCCCTAAATCTGCTCCCGAACGTGCTGTGCGTTTGGCTCAAGCTACTAAATATTCTTGGTCTGCTCATACTCGAACTATTAGTCAAACTTATCTCCAACTAGCTAAATAGTTTTATCTAAATTAAATCCACAAGGAATGGTAATTATGTCGCAAACACATTTATGGGTTGAACAAATAGTTGACGCTAATGGAATAACTACCGCCAGCGCCACAATTGAGATTCCCAATCAACCAAAAACAAACTTATGGTATCGCGTACCGTCTCAATATGGTTCTTTGCTGACTCAAAGCGGCGATCCCTTTGTAGTTGCAATGATGCTGATGGCAATGTATCAAAGAACTGATTTAGTGGTTCATGGTGAAGTTTCTCCATCTTTATTGCAGAATCTGACTGAGTTTCAACTAGCTTGGTCGCGCTGGCGACCTGAGAAGTACAAGCAAATTGAAATTATTGCTGATGTTGAGCGCGAACAGCCAAAAGCTGGTACAGGTAAAGCTATTTCTACATTTTCTGGTGGGGTAGATAGTTGCTTTACTGTATTGCAGCACCGCAAAGCCAAGTGCGGTAAACTTCAGCGCAATTTGCAAGCGGGTATGATGGTACACGGGTTTGATATTCCCTTGGCGCAGAAAGATATATTTGATAGTGCTGCGGCTAAGTCGAGGAAGTTGTTAGATAGTTTGGGTGTAGAGTTAGTCCCGATGGCGACTAACTTTAAAGAGGATATTAAACTGAACTGGCAAGATTCAGTCGCGATCGCTATGGGATCTTGTATGATGATGCTCCAAAATGGCTACGAACAAGGTTTAATTGCTAGCACATTCCCCTATCAAGCTTTAGTTTTGCCTTTAGGCTCAAACCCGCTGACAGATCGGTTACTATCAAGCAATGCTTTTCAAATGGTTCACGATGGTGCAAGTCACAGTCGGGTAGAAAAAATCCGCGAACTGGGCGATTGGAAAGAAGCTTTACAAGACTTGAGAGTTTGCGGACAAGGACAGCTATTAGATCGCAACTGCGGACGTTGTGAAAAGTGTATTCGCACTATTCTTGGTTTTAGAGTAATGGGAATTGGTCTACCTGAATGTTTCGAGCGCGATGCAACTGACGAGCAAATTGCAGGTATTAAAGGCTTGAAAGGGGCGCAGTTAGCTGACCTTGATGAAGTGCTAAAAGCAGCAAAAGCTAAGAATATTACAGGTTCTTGGGTGACAGCATTGGAAAGGTGCTTGAGACGGCATCACTATCGGGCTGCTGTGAAAAATACTTTACGACGAGTCAAACTTGTTCGTCAACTCAAACAAATGATCGATGCAAGCAATTCTGATGTAAAAGTCGTAGCTAAATAAGTCTCATAAGGAGGTGATTTTAAGTTGCCTCCGTAATGCTTGATATTGCTATTTTGTCTACAAATTTGTAGGGTGCGTTTTCAAAACGCACCCTACTTTGAGTTCCTACTTACGTAAGAACTAAGATTTATCAAAGCTTTACACAAAATCACAAGTTCTAGGTTTTATTCTTTATCTACCTGTTCGTAATATAGTTATAACGCTTAAGTAATCTTACGGGAATTTTACTAGCGTTCTGTAGTTTTTGTTAAACACCGCAAGGTAACTCAAGTCAGTTAATTCTTAAACTATCTGTTATGTCTTTCTATATTTCCAGACGTAAAGCAATTACCCTCATTGGCGCATTTGTAGCTACATCTACAACACTAGGCGGTATTTCAGTTATTAGGAACGGGCGCGATAATGCTGTTTTTGCTCAAGAAAAAGCTAACTCAAAGCAGAAATTACTCTACAAAGGTCGAGAAATTCTGATTCAACAAGACGACAGCAGCAGCAAAGGTGTAGAAGGCGAATTTAAGCTATTTATTAGTGGCAAAAGAATCGATTTAGGTAAAGACAAAAAAACAGGTAGATTTATCTCTGGTTACTTACCTTTTGATGATTTTACTTCGCTCACAGATATGGCAAAAGAAATCATCGATCTAGGCGCGGTAGAGTTCGATCGCAAAAAACCAAAACTAGGGTTTTTCTAACACATTTAGCTACATCCACAAATATTTTTAGATACCTGAGCAAAGAACATGGCTATTAGGAAAAATGTCAACGCGCTTACCAGCGTTGAAAAGCAACAATTTGTGCAAGCGGTACTAGCGTTAAAAAATAACAACCGTACGGGTAATATTTACAATCAATATGTAAGATTACACGGGCAAGCATCCAATCATTACACTCCCTCTGGCTCTACTCGCACCGCTGCACATGGCGGTCCTGCCTTTTTGGCATGGCATCGGGAATTCTTACGCAGATTTGAACTAGATTTGCAAACAATCGTTCCAGGGATAGCAATTCCCTACTGGGATTGGACGGCTGATGCAACTCTAGCCAACCCCAGAACTGCACCTGTATGGGCAGACGACTTGATGGGCGGTGATGGCGATGCTAGCGATGGCTCTTATGCAGTCAAAACAGGTCCTTTTGCTTCCGGTCGTTGGACAGTTGTGTATGAAAGTGGTAGCCCAATTCGCTATCCTGATGGTAGATTTACAGGCGCTTTAAAACGCCAGTTTGGTGCTGGTGTTGCTACTTTACCAAGCCAAGCGTCGGTTGATGCAGCGCTTAATGCTTCTCTCCACGATACGACCCCTTGGGATAGATTATCTAGTGCCTCAAGCCATCGCAACCAAATGGAAGGCAATATTAATGCTCCGCAATTGCACAATCGGGTGCATCGTTGGATTGGGCAAACTATGCGCTTGTTAACTTCTCCTAACGATCCTGTATTCTTTTTGCACCACAGCAATATAGATAGGATTTGGGCGCAATGGCAAGCGCGTAGCTTAGAGCGCGGCTATGTGCCTGTAAGTAATGGACCAAGCGGACACAATCTCAACGACCCCATGTTTCCCTGGACTACTGCCCCGATAGACGTTCTCAATCATCGAGCTTTGGGCTACACGTACGATACAGAGTCCATCGCTTAATTGAGTCAAGAACAAAATTTTGACGAACATACATTCAATCTACAAAAACTTATGAGTATAAATATTGTTACTGGCGCTGCTGGTTTTATCGGTTCTCATCTAGTAGAAAAGTTGTTAAGCCAAGGCAAACGAGTAATTGGTATCGATCATTTTAATGACTACTACGATCCACAATTAAAGCGAAACAATATTTCTCGATTTGAACATCATCCAGCTTTTACTTTAATTGAAGGAGATATTCAATTATTAAACTGGTCTGTACTGCTTAAAGGTGTAGAAGTTGTTTATCACCAAGCAGCACAAGCAGGCGTAAGAGCTAGTTGGGGGGATGGTTTCCGCGCTTATACAGAACGCAATATCAATGCTACACAAGTATTGTTAGAAGCAGCCAAAGACGCTAAAAATTTGCAGCGTCTAGTATTTGCTTCTTCATCTTCAGTTTATGGGGATGCTGAAACGCTGCCAACTCACGAATCAATTTGTCCGCAACCAGTTTCGCCTTATGGAATTACTAAGCTAGCGTCCGAACGGTTGTGTTTGCTGTATCACAAAAATTTTGGCGTGCCTGTTGTGGGTTTGCGTTACTTTACTGTATATGGTCCTCGCCAGCGTCCAGATATGGCGTTTCATAAGTTCTTTCAAGCTGTGTTGCAAGGAAAAGCGATTCCTATTTATGGCGACGGACAGCAAACACGCGACTTTACTTATATTAGCGATGCGATCGCAGCTAATCTAGCAGCAGCTACAGCACCCGCAGCAATTGGAGAAGTCTTTAATATTGGTGGTGGTAGTCGCGTAGTTTTGACTGAAGTCATCGACTCGATGGAAAAAATTGTCGGTCGTCCTATTTATCGCCAACATATCGAAAATGCTAAGGGAGATGCTAGGCATACAGCCGCCGATGTATCTAAAGCCCAAAAACTTCTCGGCTATCAGCCGCAAGTGACGCTAGTAGAAGGACTAGCTCAAGAGTGGATGTGGATGCAAACTTTGGGCAATCGCACTCTTAAACTTAGCGTAGCTTAATTTGCTTGTAGAAAAGCGATCGTATTATTAAATTCAGCATAGTTCGATTTGTACCATCCTACCTCTAAGCAATTGGGGGTAGGTTTTTTTGTTAAACCTGATGTTTGAATTGTTTTTTATAACTGCTTCTAAATCTAAATTAAGTATTAATTTTTATTATTTATTTACCTGTATTCCATTAACGTTCATCTAATACTAGTGCGCTTACTCAACCGACGTAGCTATTTTACAAATCTATCTTTAGGAATAGCTCAAACTTGGAAATAGCTATAACTATGTAGAAATTCTCCTGTCTGTCGCAGTCACTAATTGACCTTATTCAAATCTTTACAGAAAATACTTAGGTTAAGGCTGGAAACTTTACAAAGAACTTTATATATTTAAAGTAATCTAAGTAAATTTAACTAGAGTCTTATTGAAGCTAATGTTCAAATTTAATTTGAAAATATTACATTTGAACGGCTACTTATTGTTTGTTGGCTAAGGATAGTTATCATGTTTTCTGGCTTTTCTCGACGCAAGCTGATAAAAATACTTGGCGCAGCCGTCGCTACTTCTACAGCTTTTGAAAGCGCCCTACTGCTTAACAAATGGCAAGGAAACGCGGCTCAAGCTCAAGATAAGGGTAGAGTAAAGGAAAAACTAATTTACCAAGATAGAGAAATTATTGTTTTAGTAGTTGATAGTGGCAACAAAGCAACTGATGCCGATGCAGAGCTTTACATTAGTGGTAAGAAAATCAAAACTGCTAAAGACAAAAAATCAGGTAAGTATGTTACAGGTTTTCTACCTTTTGATGAATTTTCTACGCTTACAGACATGGCAAAAGATTTGATCGATCTAGGTGCAGTGGATCTGAGCGATACAAAGAAAGTCAAGTAATTTTTACTAAGTTGGTTTAGATGCAACTAGGCGCGGCTAAATCGATAATCAGAATTTGTTAAAAGGGAATATGGCTGTTAGAAAAAACGTTAAATCGCTCACTGCTACTGAAAAACAACAATTTGTGCAAGCAGTATTAGCGCTAAAAGATAATAATCGAACTGGAAATAAATACAACCAATATGTAAAGTGGCACGCTGACGCATCAGTAATGCAGACTCCTACTGGCTCTACGCGCAGCGCTGCTCACGGAGGTCCGTCATTTTTAGCATGGCATCGCGAGTATATCCGCAGATTTGAGCTAGATTTACAAGCAATTGTGCCTGGAATTGGTCTTCCTTATTGGGACTGGGCGGCTGATGCGGCTTTGACTAATCCTGCTACTGCACCCGTTTGGGCTACTGACTTTATGGGTGGAAATGGCGATACTACTGACGGCTCTTATGTAGTAAAAACAGGACCCTTTGCTTATGGCAAGTGGGTTGTAATGAACGAAAAAGGTGCGCCTATACAGTACAATAGCAATGGTACTTATACAGGAGCCTTAAAACGCCAGTTCGCTGCAGGCGTATCTACGTTACCCAATCAAGCGACAGTTGATGCTCTGATGAGCGTTACCCCTTATGATTCATCTCCTTGGGATGGTACTGTTAGCCTCAGCCATCGCAATCGTTTAGAAGGATGGTTTAATTCTCCACAATTGCACAACCGCGTTCATCGCTGGGTGGGGCAAACGATGAGACTTTCAGTGTCGCCTAACGATCCTGTATTCTTTTTACACCATAGCAACATCGATCGCTTGTGGGCAATGTGGCAAGCTCGCAACTCAACTCAAGGATACGTTCCCGTCAGCAATGGACCTGTGGGACACAATCTTAACGATCCGATGTTTCCTTGGACTACTACCCCCGCTCAGGTAGTAAACCATCGTTCTTTGGGATATTCATACGATACTTTGCCATAACTGCCGTAGTAGCCAGAGAAATTGGGTGTAGGCTGCAATAATGACGAGCGTTTTCATAATACGCTTCCAGCAGTCGTAAAACTGTTAACCTAAGCATAAGGGACCACCTCCATAGTTAGGTTAACGGCTTGTATCCCATATTTCCGGTCAACAGGTACGAAAATGGTTACTACACCTATATCTAATCGTGTAGCTCAAATTGGTGGAAAGGTTAACGCCTTCCAATGGCAATGGCAAGATCGAACCTTGGCGATCGCCTATGAAACTCGCGGTAGTGGCTCAAAAGTGCTGCTGCTACCTGCCTTTAGCACTGTTTCTACTCGGATGGAAATGCAGGGTATTGCCGACCAATTAGCCCCTCATTTTCAAGTTGTGGCAATAGACTGGCTGGGATTTGGGCAGTCCGATCGCCCCGCTCTCGATTATCAACCGCACATTTATTGTCAATTACTCCAAGACTTCCTGCACGCTCAATTTAGCCAACCCGTTGCCGTAGTTGCCGCCGGACACGCAGCAGGCTATGCGATGCAACTTGCCCAACAAACTCCTTGCCCTTGGTCAAAAATGGTGCTGCTAGCGCCTACATGGAAAGGACCGTTGCGCGTGATGGGCGTGCCAACACCTGTGCGGAATGCAGTAAGAGACTTAGTGCGATCGCCCGGAATCGGTCAGGTACTCTACACTCTCAACACAACTCCAGCATTTCTCAAATTCATGTACCGCCAGCATGTCTACGTGGATGCAAATAAACTAACCCCTAAATTCATGCAGCAGAAGTATGACATCACGCAACAATCAGGGGCGCGGTATGCGCCTGCTGCCTTTGTAACTGGAACGCTAGACCCGATGCAAAGTCGAGAAGAATTCTTGCAGATCGGGCAAGGCGAAGATCGGCAGGGCGACTCGCTTTCTGTGCCTACGATGGTCGTAATTGGCGAACAATCTCCCAGTCAGTCAAAGGCTGAAATGGAAGCTCTTGCAGAGTTGCCAAAGGTGCAGAAATATACTATTGCTGGTTCTCTAGGACTGCATGAGGAGTATGCCAATGAGGTAGCAGCGATCGTGCTACCGTTCCTGCAAAATTAACTATTACTGCATGACCGGGGCGAGGCTCTAGACCCTCTTGTTCAGTGACTAGCTCAACTTATTCCTCTCCCAAGCTCAAATTCCATTCCAACTGCGCCAAGTGCCACGAGCCAACAAACACAGACAGCCTAACTCTTGGCAAACGCTATCAGTTCACATCATCAGGGGAAAATAAAACTATTGTCGGTATTAAGTATTGTAGGGTGCGTTGACTTGCAACGCACCCTACTGGGGAAGCGATCGCAGTTATTGACCTTTGAATACCGATTCAACTGTTGACTTAATTGAATCGCGTGCTTCTTTGAACTTTTGGGCGATGGGTTGCTGTTCGTGGAGGAAAATTCTGGCGCAGTTGCGTCCTGGCATTCCAGAGATAGAGCCACCTGGATGCGTCCCCGCACCTGTCAAGAATAAGCCTTCAATCGGTGTTTTGTAATTAGCAAGTTCCGGCAGAGGACGGAAAAATACCATTTGATCTAAAGTCATATCAATATGGTAATAATTGCCTTTATACGCTCCTAAGCGTTCTGCTAATTCTGCGGGACTTTCGACGCGACGAGCAATAATTGAGTCTTTGACGTTGGGCGAATAGTCGGCTAACTTATCGATTACTCTATCGGCAACTTTATTTTTGAGTTCGTCAGTCCAACCAGTACCTTTTAACCCCGTACCTTCAGCGCCAGCAATTTGATAAGGTGCAAAAAACTCAATCCAAGCGGTATGTTTACCTGCAGGAGCCATTGAAGGGTCGAGCATGGTAGGTACTACTAGATACATTGATGGATCGGAATCGGGGATTTTGCCGAGCGTACATTCGCTATGTGCTTGTTCGACGTGCGTGACAGAATCGGCAATTAAGATTGAACCAATAAGATACTTATCATCGTGGTTGTAACGTTCAAAGTTCAAAGGTTTATCTAAAGCTAAGTCAATTTTGAGGATAGTTTCGTTATTGTTAACGATGCGGCGTTCTAAACGTTCGCGCAAATTTGGATCGGCACTATCTACATCGCTAGCATCTACAAGTTGCAAAAATACGCGCCTAGCATCGATATTGGAAATTACACCTTTATTGGCGCGATATTCCGTACCTCCAGCTACCCGCACGCCGACAGCTTTGCCATCATCAATTAAAACTTGCTCTACGTGTTGGTCGGTAAGAACTACACCACCTTTACTTTTAACTAAGTTTAATAAAGCTTGGACGAGCGCACCCGTACCACCGCGAGGTCTTGCCATTCCTGGATCGTGACGCATTGCCATCATGATTGCACCTACAGCATTTGTTTTCTGGGAAGGCGGCGCACCTAGTTCAGCACAAAGTCTTGCTAGGGGTGCTTTGAGAAATTCGCTATCAAACCACTCGTTGAGGATATCTTCGCCGCTAGTAAGCATGGTGCGAATGAAATCTAGGGTTTTAGATGGCGAACCGATCACGGAAAACAAGTCTTTGAGCTTTTTGATGTCGTAGTTACCAGCAATATCAATAATTGACTTGGGTGGAGCGTTGAACATAGGAATCATGGCTCCTAACGCTCTTTGCCAATATTCTGTATAGTCGCGGTATTTTTTGGCATCGCGATCGCTATACCGAGCAATTTCCGCGCAAGTTTTTTCTAATGACTTATGTCCTAAAAAGTATTTACCGTCTGGGTGCGGGCAAAATACGACTGGATCGCACTCTAGATATTCCAAGCCGTACTTCTCTAGTTCTAATTCTTGAACTACTGGTCCTAAATGGATAAATTCATGATCTATAGCGCAGAGGTTGAATTTAAATCCTGGTGCTTCTTTAGGCAGCGATTCTTCTGTAGTGGCTGCACCACCTGGAACTGAACGTTTTTCCAGTAGGAGAACGCTATACCCAGCTTTAAGTAAATAAGCAGCACATACTAAGCCATTATGTCCTGCTCCAATAATAACAACATCATACGCTTGCATATCGGCGACTCCAGTATTCATATTTACAGATCGTAGGGAGAAGTCACGCAATATACAATCAATCGGCAGTTAGAAAAGTGAAGGGAGGAGGGAGACAAGGGGGACTACAGGGGGATCTCTTTGACGCGGGCTTCTGTGTATAGCGTTATTTTTCCGGTTTGGACTTCCATTTCTTTGATGCCGATCGCCATTTTGCCGATTTCAAAGTAGGACAACTGGGTGATTTCTTTCATTTTGCCTAACAATGCTACTGCAAATTCTAGGGAAATGCTCTGTCCGTTTTTGCATTGGAAGCTTTCTACTAATACTGGCTGCTTGCTGGTACGCGGACGTACTACAGCACTAAAATCTAATTGCCGAGAATTACCTGCTGTTTGCACTAAGGCTTTGCCGCTAAATATCATCTTGTCGTCGTCTGGTAGCAACAACTCCATTTGCTGCATTTTTAAGCTTTGGATTTGACCTTCAACATTCAAATCTATTGCTTGCATTTGGTTTTGTACGTAGTCTGAGTTTAGTGCGCGATTGATATCTTGTTCTGTGACGACTAATTTAGCGATCGCATCTACTGGATGTTTCAGTTCGATTTGTCCCAACAATACGCTTAGAGGATCGATATCGATATTATCTAAGTGCAGTTCCATTTCCTGCACTCTGATATCTTTTTCCATAACTAATCCTTGCCCAGAAATATTTATAGCATCTGCTTGTCCCTGGACAACTTTGAATAAATCTGTTTTGACATCGACATCGATTTGTTCGGCTGCATCTAGTTTACTTGCTAGTCCAATTTCTGCTGCTTTGGCGATCGCTTGTTCGTCTAGCCGTTGCTGTTCTGACATAATAGTAGTCTGTTTGAGTTTGTTCTCCTACTGCCTAATCTAGATGCTGCAACTTCGTAATATCTCTGCTAGACGGTGGAGATACCTTAAACTTGGACTGGAAATGATTAGCCCACCATCAGAATCGGGGCTTGCGTTCGCTTTGCGAACAATAAAACTAGAGAACTGTCATTAGTATTTACGTCTTACCTCTTTAATCCGCGAATTACGAATTAGAGCGCAGCTTCCCAGTGAATAATCGCCTACTAAGGGATGTATCATTTGATTCTCTATGTCAAAATCAAATAAATTCGGATCGGCTGTTAATATTTGCTGGATTGCTTGAGAATGACTAAATAATACAAAAGGTCGAAGACCACTTGATTTGGAAATAAAGATATCTCCATATTGTTTGGCATATTCTTCTAGGCGTTGGGTGGGACGGGCGATCGCTTCCATTTATTTAAATAATGGAAGTGCTGTTGGACCTTTGAGTGTTGTTACTGGCATTTAGATAGTTGTTAATATTGTGCTTTTTTCCTTCTAGATGCTGTTTGTTTTGACAAGGCGCGAAGAACGCCAAGGAAGAAGGTTTTTTGGTGATTATGAATAATTTTTGGGGCTTGTATTGTTTGTTTAATTAGGGTAATGAACGGGAAAAGGAAATGTGAAGTGTTTAAGGTTCGCTCCAAATGTAAAATAACTTAAACTAGGTAGTTACTCCGAAATAGAGGAAGATCGGTATGACGGCATCAACAGAAGCAACAAAGCTATCCATTCCAGATTTTTGTCAAGGAATCCAGTATTTTGGAGAAGAATTACCGAAATTTGCCGATTATGGCAAACAAGCAGCGATCGCTCCAGGAGAATTAGCTATTACCGATCCTCACTCTCCTGCTGCTGTATTTCAAACTTTGCTGGCTGCTGATGCTTTGCGATATCTGACTTTGCAAATTACTGCAAGTAAAGCTTCAGGACATCCAGGCGGGTTTGCCAGTCAAGCAGAGGCTTATGCTGCTTTGGTAATGCTAGGACATAAAAATATTATTACGGAAGTAGGACATCACGCACCTGGTTTTTATAGCGCTATGTTCATAGATCGATCGCTGGAAGATATGGGAATTGTTAACGTGCAACAATTGCGCGATCGCTATCGGGAACAACACGGGCTTTTAGGACACTTATCGGGCTTTATTCCTGGTATTCTCGCTCCTGCTGGTCCTTTGGGTCAAGGGCAGCATTTTGCCATGTCAGCAGCTAAGTTACACCGCGATAAGTTGTTTCCTTTTACTGTTGGCGATGGTGGTTTGGGCGAACCTTATATCGTCAGTTCGATGGCGCACTTCCATACTGCTTATCCTGATGTGACAAACTTCTTACCTGTTCTGGTGTGGAATGGTTTTAGTCAAGAACATCACAGTATGGTGTCTACTAAGTCTGATGCAGAGATGATTGCATACTGGCAAGGTAATGGTTTTGAGGAAGTAGTTTTAGTTAACGCTAAGGCTTTTGACGATAAAAATCAACCAGGCGATTATGTTGATAGCACTGCATTCTCGTTTGATAAGCGTTTAGAATTTACTCAAGCTGTACTTGCAGCCGCAGATAAAGCAGCATCGTCAGCGCTAGGCGGCAAGTTGACGGTATTGATTATCAAGCAGCTAAAAGGTGCAGGCGTACACGCTAGAGGGGCAAAATCTCACAACCTCTATGCCATGCATACTTTGGATAATGCAGACATCGTTAATGCCCTAAAAACACGCGCTCTCACGCCCCAAGCTTGGGAGTTGGTGCGAACAAACTTTGAACGCTCTGGAGGCGGTGCAGCGGGGCGAACAGCAGTTACAGAAACGATTTTAGCCCTGCCAGAGTTGGGCGAATTAGGTTTAGAAGAATACCCTGTAGGTGGAGAGCCTAAAGTCGCTACAACTGCAATGGGTAAATTGGTAGGTAAAGTAGGACAAAGCGATCGCAATTTCATCGTCACTAATGCTGATGGTAATGAAGCATCAGGAATTGCCAATATCAACCAAGCGCTAAAAATTATCCACCCCACACCAGACGATTTATACAATCAAAATCCCTCTGGGCAAGTTTACGAACCTTTAAGCGAAGATGCTTGTGCTGGTTTGGCGGTAGGTTTATCTTTGATGGGTAGTAGAACTTTGTGGTGTTCTTACGAATCTTTTGCGATCAACGGTTTGCCAATTATGCAGACTGTTACGCAAGCGATGGCAGAATTGCGCCGTCCTACACCTTCTGTTATTACTTTATTTACAGCCGGAGCTTTGGAACAAGGGCGCAACGGTTGGACTCACCAACGTCCTGAAATTGAAGCTTATTTTGCAGCGATGATGCGAAACGGCAATGTATTTCCGGTATTTCCTCCCGATGCTAATAGCATTCAAACTTGTTACGAGTGGGCGCTAACTACTCAAAATAAGGGAATTGTAATTACTGCTAGCAAGTCGCCTTTACCAATTCGCTTGACATTTGAGCAAAGTCGCAAGGCAATTAAAGATGGTGCGATCGCCTTACAGGAAATTAAGGGTAGTAAAACTGTTGTCTTTGCTGTAGTTGGCGATATGGTGTTGATGCCAGTATTTGAGGCTGCAACTTACTTAGAAGCGCAAGAGGTGGGTGTGAAGATTGTTTCTGTTGTCAATCCTCGTCGCTTATATCGTCCTAGCGATGTTGCGTGGGATAGTTGCAGCGAACCAGATGGTGAGTTTTTGGATGATGCTGGATTTGAAGCGTTGTTTGGCGGTGATGCATTAATTGGCGTAACCGCAGGTGCAAGCGGAATGTTAGAACCAATTATGCTCAGAAGCAATGCTAAACGCGATACTTTTGCTTGGAAGCGAGGAGAAACAACTGCAAGTCCCGCCCAGTTGATGGCATTAAATGGTTTAACTGCGGAGAACTTAGTTAAACGCGCTATGGAATTGATTGGCTAGTAGATTGTAGGGTGCGTTTTCAAAACGCACCCTACGAGAGTAGCGATCGTACTAGATTTGTGTTAGTTAATTGGAGTCTGAGTCATGGTTTGGGAAATTACTACCCACGAATTGCTGGCTCGGTACAGAAACGGGGAGCGAAATTTTGCTGGGGTTGATATCTTGAAAGCCTATCGTCTGGATGGAAGTGACATTATATATGTTCCAGGGTTGGAAGGCGCTTATCTCTCTGGTATTAACCTGCGTGGAGCCAATTTGGAGGATGTTAGTTTTGAAGGAGCCACTTTGGATGAGGCTGATTTGGCTGGGGCTTATTTCCTCGGTAGTTGTTCGCGAAAAGCTGATTTGAGGAATGCTAATTTGAATTTTTCCAATTTGTCTTGTGCCGACTGTAGAGAAGCTAATTTTGGAAAAGCCAGGTTGGAACGTGTTAATGTTGGAAATGCCAATTTCACCAAAGCAATCGATCCTTTGTTTGGACATAGCATTTTGGCTGGTGCCAATTTCAAAGATTCTACTCTTAGAAAAGACCTGATCTGTCGTGAAGGTAATTTTATTTGGGATACTATCATGCCAGATGGAACTGTTGAAAGAGACACCGACTTCAACTGTGCTTGCTAGTGATTCATTTTAGTGAAAATGTCTGCAATATTTTGGTTTTCAATTGCATTTTGAATACCCATGAGAATCTTGGAGAAGAAATTATATCAAGTCAAGCTTTCTAAGTTTCCGATCTCGAGCGTAGAATTGCGCCAGTTATAATCTGGAGCTTTGCCAACATACCCACTAATTTGACCAGTAGATTGTAGGGTGCGTTGATGTGCAAAGTACGTACGAGGGTGGCGATCGCACTATAATGATGTTAGCTGCTAATTGCAATTTTAATTTATAGTATGGCTCGCGATCTATTCCATAATATTGTTAGGACAGCATTAGAAAAAGATGGTTGGACAATTACTGACGATCCTTTAAGTATCCGTTGTGGAGGGGTTGATATTCAGATTGATTTAGGTCTTGAGAAGCTTTTAGCAGCAGAAAAAGGCACAAATAAAATAGCCGTTGAGATTAAAAACTTTGTGAGCGCGTCAAAGATTTCTGAATTTCATACAGCACTTGGACAGTTCATTAATTATCGTACAGCACTACGTATAGAAGAGCCTACAAGAGTTTTATATTTAGCAGTTCCTTCAGCAATTTATAGTGATTTTTTTAGTTTACCGTTTACTCAAACTGTAGTAGACGAAAATTGTCTAAAAATTATTGTTTACGATCTCGATAAGGAGGAGATTGTCGAATGGATAAACTAACTGAATATCGCCAAAAAATTCAGCAAATATTAGTTAAGTATTCCCAGTACAAGCCAAGTTATGGCGAAGTTGAGATTGAAGAGATTTTTGATGTCGAACGCGATCGCTATCAACTTATTAGTGTAGGTTGGAACAAGCAAAAGCGAGTTTACGGTTCTATGATGCATTTGGATATCAAAAATAAAAAAATCTGGATTCAGCAAAATACAACAGAAGTCGATATCGCTACAGAATTAGTTGAGATGGGAGTACCAAAACAAGACATAGTTATCGGTTTTCATACTCCCAAAATGCGCCAACTAACAGATTTTGCCGTATGTTAGTAGATTGTCAGGTGCGTTGATGTGCAACGCACCCTACGAGAGTAGCGATCGCATTGAGGAGCGTGGTGTAATTGGTGGTATGTAACCTCTACAGCATTAGAAGCCATTTGAGACAGGTTTTTTCTCTCACTTTCACCTCATAATCCCCCTAGATAGTGTCTGAACTCTTTTTTTGAGACTTATGAGTAAACACATCATCAAATCTTTGACACCATGCTTTAAAAGATGGTGGCATTGCTGCGGGGGCGATCTCTTTCATAACTCAAACAAGATTGCTATAGCTTACAAGCTGAAAATGCTAGCAGACAAGTCTTGTAGTATATTATATGCGCTACCTATTTTCCCAGTATCCCCAAAACTCATTTAGTTTCAGATTGATAAAGCATTGCCTAAACAACGACTAGACACCCTACTGGTAGAACTTGAATTGTGCTCGTCTCGCGCTTTATCGCAGCGCCTCATTCAGGCGGGAGAAGTTAGTGTAAATGGGCAAATTGTAGACAAAGTTGGTACGGAAGTTGAGACAACAGCGCAGATTCAAATTAAAGCAAAATCGCCTTACGTTTCTAGAGGCGGTGAAAAACTTGCTAAAGCAATAGATGTGTTTGCTATTTCTGTAGCAGACAGAATTTGTTTAGATGGCGGTATTTCGACAGGCGGCTTTACTGACTGCTTGCTGCAACGTGGCGCAAAAAAAGTTTATGGCGTTGATGTTGGCTACGGACAAGTTGACTGGCGCTTGCGTAATGACTCTAGAGTAGTTCTTAAAGAGCGTACTAATTTGCGCCATCTCCAGCCACAGGATTTGTATCTAGATGCAGAGAGCGCAGATTTAGCCGTAGTAGATGTGTCGTTTATCTCTTTAACTAAGGTTTTGCCCGCTTTGTGGCAATTACTGACTTTACCGCGAGAAGCGGTGTTGCTTGTCAAGCCGCAATTTGAAGTCGGAAAGTCACGCGTAGGCAAAAAGGGTGTTGTCCGTGACCCCAAAGACCATGCTGATGCTATCTTTCAAGTTCTGCAAGCTTCAGAGCAAATTGGCTGGCAATATCGCGGTTTAACTTGGTCGCCTTTGCAAGGTCCGGCTGGCAATATTGAGTATCTCTTGTGGTTAAAAGTAGATAGCCAAACACCACCTATAGAGTTAAATGCGATCGCCCAAATTACTCAATCTGCTCACACAGTCTATAATACCTAGTTGCTGTTTTAAGTTAATAAAAATTGAGTTAATTATTGTTATTTAAGGCTTGTTATACTCTTGACTTTTTGTTACTATTTAATATAATCGGATATGTGTTTAAATAATATTTTTGTACGGATTTTTATTATTCTAAAAATAATTGTAAAGTCAATTAGCAAGTTTGTAAAGAGTCTAATAATAAGTTTTTCTCATATAAAGATTAATCTAATTGCCACAATTCTTGACGCAGGCGATAAAGAATAGTATTTGGTTCTACTTGGCTCAAGATTTCTTGAATTACGGTACTAGCGCCAAACTGTCCCCAAGTGCAACCGCGTTCCAAATAGATTTGGGCGGCGCGTCCTACCGCATAAGCACCGTAAGCCGCAACACCACCTTGAGCGATCGCTGCACCTGCATAAGTAGAAATGTTTGTTGGATTTTCGCCGCTAGAAATTGCAGCGGTACTTTTACCCAAACCTAGAAACAAACTACTACCTAATTCGCCTAAGAGTAAGCCGCCAGAACTAAATAAAATTGTTCGCAATAACTTAGCAGCTTCATAGCCAGTCATAGGCAAATTATACAGCCGAGCCAAAGAGCGAATTAAAGCTAAATCGGCAACAAAACCACCAAGTAAATCTAAAAAAGCAATTGGATTGAGGGCGACAGCTAAAGCTTTGTACTTAGTATATTGCCAAATCAATTCTTCCGCTTGTTGTTGGCGGGCAGCAACAGTTTTAGACGCGATCGCATTTTCAGCTTCCCGCGCTTGGACTAAAGCATTGAGTGCTAATAAACTGCGTCCTTCACGATTGAGGATATTGAGAATTTTCTGCTTTAATTGGTCTACTTGCGGTGCTGGCGTTTCCCATTCGTAGCTAACTTCGCCATTAGCCCACTCTACGCGCACCTCTATAGGGGCTGGTTCGGCTGCGGTTGTGACAATTTCATCAGGCAGCATTTCGCCTCTTGTCGCGCCCAATTCGCGCAGATTTTCGTAAATTGCTTGTCTGTCGGTATCTGGGTAGAGGTCAATTTTGTTAAATACTAGAATCAGCGGCTTATGATAGTGGCGTAACTTGCAAAGAGCTTGATATTCTGTTTGCGTGATATCGCCTGCAACTACAAATAAAATTAGATCCGCTTGACGCGCTACATCTTCAGCCATTTGACTTCGCGCTTCGCCGTCGATTTCATCTAATCCTGGCGTATCGATTAATTCTACCTGGACTTTGCTGTTAGGGTTAGCTAACCACTGCACCGAACGACACCACTGAGTTACCCCGTTAAGCGGTCCTGTTTGGAGAATTTTTTGTCCTAACAAAGCATTCAACACTGCTGATTTACCTCGACTCACCAAGCCAAAAGCTGCGATGCGAATTACATTCGAGTCGAGTTTGTTGAGTGTAGAAGTCAAAGACTCAAATTCAGGTTTTAGCAGCCTAAGTAATTCTGGATGAGCAGAGGATTGGTTAGGCTTACGCAAGTTGGAGTACCAAGAGAGTGCTTGACGCAAACTGGCGCGAGCGCGATTAATATGAGATTCAGAGATAGTAGGTGCAGAAGATGTTTGGCGAAAGCTCACAATATGAGGTATTTAAGATAAGCCCTTAGACTTCGATTATAGAACGCCGCTTTTGCAGTGACCAGTGACCAAATTGACAGAGAAACAGCAAACCGTTACCTGACCTGTCAGCTAGTAAATAAACCTATTACTTTCCTTATTACGCATATTTTTATCTGCGTGCATCTGCGTTCTAAAGAAAATTTAGCGTATAAGCCAACGTTACTATTTTATAGCGCTTGTTGCAGGTACTTTGCCCATTTTGCAGCTAAAGGTATTTCTGTAAAAGGAACGCGCACCGCTTGAGTAGTTGGATCTTTAAATACAAACTCTAAAGCACTCTCCCCTTTACTGGGAAGTGCGTCTAGACTGACGACTTTATCGTTAACTACTAGGTGAATATCTCGAACATCTTTGAGGGAGAAGGTCTTTAAATCTACTGGTGCGCTGCGTGCGGGTTTTCCCCAGGTTATATTAGTACCATTTTTAGCTAATACAGAGTAGATATCGTATTTAGCATTTTCAAACTTTTCTGCCCACAGACGATAAGCTTCAACTTTTTGATATTCATTCCAGCCTAGCCAAGCTAGCCAAATAAATACAATTAGCAAAGATGTCCACAAAAGACCGCGTTCCATTCTAGTTCAATCGCTAAGATTTTTAAGTGTATTTCTAGTCTAGAAAAAATAAGCAGACAAATCCCGAAATTCCATCTCCGTATAAATAGGTATTTGTGAACTTGTTGTAAGTATCTACCAAAACTCAACCCAAATATAGAGTTAGTACGTTATTTTGTGATTAAAATAGCCCTACTCCTAAGCTGATATGAGAAGGTTTTTACTGCTGTGCTTGTTTATAGTTGGAATTAGTTTTGCCCTGTTTAATTTTAATGGATTGGCAAATAAAGGAAATTTCGACTCAATTGTGCTAGATTTTCGCGAAGATATTCCTGCTGCTAAAGTTTCCCAGGAAATAAACGCGATCGCAACTAAATTTAGCAATACGCCGCAATTAAATAGCGTATTTTCGGTATCAGATCGATTGTATGTGGTTAAAGGCGATCGTAATACGCTCAAAAGTCTGAAAAAATCTAAGTTCGCCAAAGAAACAGAATACATCGAACCCAACTACATTTATACTGCCTTAGAAGCTCCCAACGATCCTGACTATGGCAAGCAGTGGAACTTGCGTAGTATCAACGTGGAAGCAGCATGGAACGAAACTAAAGGTAAAGATGTTACAGTTGCCGTCATCGATACTGGAGTTAGCCCTGTTCCCGATTTGAAAGATACGACATTCGTTAAAGGCTACGACTTCGTTAACGACAAAGTAGAAGCAGACGATGACAACGGACATGGCACTCACGTTGCTGGTACTGTCGCCCAATCTACAAATAACAACTACGGCGTAGCTGGAATAGCTTACGAAGCCAGCATCATGCCGCTAAAAGTATTAAGTGCATACGGTGGCGGTACAGTTGCCGATATTGCCGAATCAATTAGATTTGCCGCCGATAATGGCGCAGATGTAATTAATATGAGCTTAGGTGGCGGCGGTGAAAGCCAAGTTATGAAAGACGCTATAGACTACGCCCACAACAAAGGTGTAGTAATTATTGCCGCTGCAGGCAATGAATCGCAAAACTCAGCTTCCTACCCAGCGCGTTATCAGCACGTGATTGGCGTAGCAGCAATTGACGCTGCTGGGGAAAAAGCACCTTATTCCAACTTTGGTGCTGGGGTAGATATTTCTGCCCCTGGTGGTAGTCAAGCTGGTTTGATTTTGCAAGATACTATCGACCCAGAAACAGGCGTAGCTGAAATTCGCGGCTTTCAGGGTACGAGTATGGCATCGCCTCACGTTGCGGGTGTAGCTGCCTTGATTCGCGCCTCTGGCGTGACTCAACCAGATGAAGTCCTTGCCGTACTGCAAAAGTCAGCGCGGGTAATTAAGGACGACAACCTCAACTACTTTGGTTCGGGACATTTAGATGCTGCTGCGGCTGTTTTGACAGCGCAAAAAGGACAAATTAGCTTCCAAGATTTCTTCCGTTGGCTGCGGCAAAATGGCTATCTCAATCTCCGTTTCTGGTTTGATGGCGGTGCAATAGCGCTGTTACCTAAACTTGCAATGGTATTGGGTTCTTACTTGCTAGCTTGGTTTTTGCGAGTCTACTTCCCCTTTACCTGGACTTGGTCTTTGGCTAGCGGCTTAGTTGCTGGCAGTTCGGGCTTATTTTTCTTACGCGGCTTTTATATTTTCGACTTACCGCAATGGCCCTTCCGCTTGTTAGGTAGTTCTATTCCCGAATTAGGTAACGCCCTGCAAGGCAATAATATTCTCAATCCTGTCTTTGCTAGCGTTTTGATTCCCTTCGTGCTAATTGCGTTATTTCTAGGTCATCCTAGCTGGAAGTGGTTTGCAGTTGGTTCGTCTTTGGGTGTAGCTAGCTGCTTGTTGGTCAGTGCTGTAGTTACGCCTGATATTTGGTGGTTGGGAGAAGGGTTAGTTGCCCGTTCTTTCCTGATCGGTAACGCTTTACTATGTTATGGACTAGCATGGTTAGCGATGAAAGGAGAAACTCAAACTGCATGAGTATTACAGTAACAGGCACAATTGAACGCAAGCCGATGGGTCCTGGGGCTTGGGCTTTGGTTGCAGATGATGGCACTACCTACGAAATCCAAGGCGGTGCTAGTAAAGACTTACTCAAACCAGGACAAAAGGTAAAAGTAGAAGGACAGGTAAAAAAAGATGTCATGACTTTTGCCATGATTGGACCTGTCCTAGAAGTCAAATCGTTTGAGGTAATTAGTTCTGACTGACTTTTTCGACTGTATCTAACACCGCTTGCAATTTAGTTCTAAATTCGCCTTTGGGATGACCGCCTTTTACTTCGCCAAGAATCTGAAATTCGCCGTCGGGAGAATCGCAGATAAGGTAGGTGGGCCATCCCATTTCGGCTTTATCGGGGTACTGAGAAAGCAGAATTTTGCGATACTTGCGGTAAGTAGCGGTATCTTGCATCTTGACATCGATAAACTGCAAGCCCAGTTCTTCGCTGACTTTTTTATCGTAGAAAGACATTTTATGACAGATCCCGCAGTCCTCAGAAGAAAATTTAATTACTGAGCGCTCCATGTGTGCCGTCCTTGCTTGTTTTTCCACGTTTATTATCGATGAAAACAATTTACTTTTGCTACAAGTAGCTATTCTCTTGCGGCGTAGGCTCAAATAGTCCTAATAATGGTCCTAAAATAGCGCCAAATATAAAGCCGCCAGCGTGCGCCCAGTAAGCAATACCGCCGCTTTCCATGCCAATATTTGTTGGTGCTTCAAAGCTAGCTAAACCGTAGAATGCTTGTTGCAAAAACCAAAATCCCAAAAAGTAAAATGCGGGAATGCGGAAGGCGGGAAAGAATAAACCTAAAGGTACTAAAGTAAGAACTTCAGCACGGGGAAAGCGTAAGATATAAGCGCCCATTACGCCAGCTATAGCCCCACTTGCACCTAAAGATGGAATTCCTGAGTTTTGCGAGAAAAACCACTGCGTTAAGGCAGCTAAGACACCGCAAGTTATATAAAAAATCAAATACTTGACGTGACCTAAACGATCTTCAACGTTATTACCAAAAATCCATAAAAACAGCATATTACCTGCCAAGTGCAGAATACCGCCATGCAAAAATTGGGAGGTAATTAGGGTTGTCCACTCTGGTACGGGTTGATTTACAGATATACCAGCAAAGCTTGCTGTTAGTTCGCGTGGCACTACAGCCGCTAGATGAAAGAATCCATCTAGTTCTTGGGGAGGCAAACTTGCTTCAAATAGGAAGGCTAAAACATTAGCCGCAATTAGCCCAAATGTGACGTATGGGGTAATTGTTGTCGGATTATTGTCTCTAATTGGAACCATACAGGCTTATTTCCAGTTTTTCTACAACTGGCATCACATTAGCTAATTTTTTAGTAGATATCTTCTAGCCTGCGGATGGATTTCATTCAGTGACCAGTGACCAGTTACCAGTTACCAGTGAAAGATTAAAAAATAGTAGGGTGCGTTGCAAGTCAACGCACCCTACCAATTTAATACGATCGCAATACTTACAATTCTGATGCGGTATCTGGCGCAACTATCTCGCCTGTACCCATTTGCAGAATCATCTCTTGGTCGGTAATTAGTTCGCTTAGTTCTTTGACTTGCAAATTCATTTGTTCGCAAGCTGTCTTGAGTTCGCGCGAGAAGGTATTAAGATCGTTACCATAGCCACATTGCAGCGCCGCAGTTTCAATTCCTTGTTTAGCATTAGCTCTTGCACAGTCAACCAGTTCAGTGCCTTGCAATGGTGTAGATGATGCCATACAACAATTTTTCTAAGTTACGATCGCTTGTTAATGTATCAATTACTCGCAGGCGATCGCATCCTTCTTCTGGAAGACGAACTCAGGCTTAGACTTTTTTCATCTCGTTAAACTTGGTATGGATGTCTTCTAGTTCTTGCTCCATATTTTCAACTATTTCTGGAGAATGCAGGCGCAGCATCAAAAACCAACCGCCTCCTACAGCAAGATACATCAAAAATAAGTAAGGAAAAACGTTAAAAGGCGCTGCTGGTACGGGGTAAACGCTGCCTACTACAGGAACTAACATAAATAAAACGGCAATAATAGAAGTCACCACATCTTGCGCCCGTAGGATTCCTTCGCGGTATAGATATACAGGTGCGGCAATGGAAATTAGGATGTATGTAAGCAAAAAACCGTAAGTTGCAATTGTTCCTAAATAACCATAAACATCTAGTATTTTCAAGCCAAACAAGGACATAGATGCTGGTACGAGAAATACAAATAAAGATGCCATTGTCACAGCAATATGCGGCGTACCATTTGTATTATGGGCTTTGCCTATAGATGTGTGAAATATGCCATGTCTTGCCATCGAATACAAGATTCTTGCCCCAGCATTGATACTAGCAAGGGCGCAGCCAAAGAAGCTAACTATAGCTGCAACTGTAATAAATAAGCCAAAAAATCCTACCCCAGCAGTATTTGCAAGTTCATTTAATGGTGCTGCACTTTGGTTAAGCGGCGTACTAGCACCTTGAAACCCTAATACTTCTGCATAGGAAAGAAAGATAAAAAATAAGCCTGACAGGATGGTACTTAAAATTACAGCGCGAGGAATAAATTTCAAGGGTTTTTTGGCTTCATCGCCTAGCGCCGTAGCACTTTCAAACCCCACATAGCTAAATACAGCTAGTACAAGTCCTAATTGCAATCCTTCTGGCTTGACGTTTTGCAACGATAGCTGAGACATATCTACAGCGAAATCTTGCCTAAACAAAATAATTACTGCCAAAAGCAAGATTAAACCTACAGAAAAGCCTTCAATTGCTAGCATCAATATAGTTGATAGTTGAATATCCTTATAAGCACAGTACCAAGCAACTCCCGTACAGATTGCATACAAAAACATTGCCGAAAATTGAATGCCTAAAGGACTAATCAAAACGTTTGTATAATTAGCAAATCCGCACAACACAGCCATTGCTGTAAATAGGTAAGCCAAAACCAGACTCCACCCCGACAAAACGCCTACCGTTGCACCAAGCCCTCTAGCAATATACGCATATAGAGAACCAGGAGAAGCCGAACGGCGGGCAAATTGGTTAATATTTATGCCTACAAATGCTAAGCCAATAGTAGCGATGACATAAGTAAACCACGTACCATTACCTGCACTGGCGTAAACTAAGGCTAAATTTACTGTCGGGGTAGCAGTAGGGGCAATATTAGCAACAGATTGAGCTAAAATTTCGGGAAAAGCAAGACATTGCGATCGCAAACCCGAAATATTTTCACCTTTCGGGCGTACAGCTAGTTCTTTAGCCATGTATTTAAACCTGTAAAATCTATTTGGGCGTATTAGGTGTTGCACGTCTTAGAGACGTTGCATTGCAACGTCTCTACCAACAATTTGCAATTATTCACAAACGTTGCAATGGGATGTTTTTGCTGCTGATGGGGGTACATCAAGGGCGGGGTTAGCATCAAAAAATCCTACAGGCTTCAACATAAAGCCAATATAAGAAGTTGGCATCACTGGCCAATCTTCTGGGCGCGGGATATGATTGTGTCCGAAGGTGTACCAAACTACTACATCTGTGTTTTCTACCGCACGATTGGCTTTAGTCCAATCGGGAAGCCCTTCGCCGCCTGGGTGTTGGTTGGGATAAGCACCTGCGGGGTATTTCTCAGCTTCGTTATAGGGTGTCACCCACAAATGCTTAGTTAAATAGCCAGCGCGTTTGATGACATAGGAATCTGGATGCAGAAAAGGCAAGATATTGTCACCTGGCATTATTTTATAAGCTACAGGCTGACCGAGGCTATTTTGCACTGATGGATTGACTACTTTCCAATAACGCCCTGACATCGGGTTAATGATGCGCTGCGCTGCTAATTCTGTGGGTAAAAGAGTTGATTTGGCATAGAAAGCATTGCCATAAGGATTATCTGCACTAACTTCTTCAGCTTCGGTATTTACTTCGTAAACTGAGTTATTTTCACCATCCAAATTCATATCGAGACGGACGTTAAAAAAGTGCTGGTGATTGGGTGCATTTAATTGCGGTGCAACTAACGTACCGTACTTATTTGTTTCTCCAGGCATGACGGCAGTAGTATTAACAATACCCGTCAGTTTGACTTCGTATTGAATAGTACCATCTTGGTAGAAGTACCAGAAAAACCCATACTCGTAGTTAGCAACAGTAGCAATAAAAGAGACAACTAAACGACGCGATCGCCTAACTTCTACTTCTTCTGTTCGCCAGTCAGTATGCTTCCATAAAATACCATAATCCTCCTCGTGCATACAGACAGCGTTGGGAATCGTTACTACATCCCCTTTACTATTTGTCATTGCTGCATCGAAGTAATGAATATAGCCCAAACAATCGCAACCAAGTTTGAGAGAGTTTGCTAAAAGACCTACACCATATTCACCAACATCAAAGGCATTTTTACGAAAATGAGGCTCTTTTGGATCGCCATAAGGTACAACCATTTCTACCAAAGAAGCGCGGTAAATAATTGGTCGCAATTTCCCTTTGTCTTCGTAGCCAATTGTATATAAAATTAGCCCTTCTCTGGGCGTAAATCCAATCCTAAATTGCCACTTTTGCCAAGTTACTTTATATCCTTCAACTTGAAAACTAGGTCCATCAGGTTGAATAATATCTAATGGCTTCAAATCTTGACGGTAATCTTGCACAAATTCTCTGCTGTAGTTTCCCGCTTGCGGTGGAAGTGGTACTACGCCGTAGTCTTCTACTGCAAGGACTTCCATTTTATTTAAGTCAACTACAGGTACTACACCTTCAATTGGTCTAGCATAACCGTTATCATTGAGGCTGGCTTTTACCCAACAAAGAGCGCGAACAACTCTTTGTCCTTCTTCCTCTTTTATCCCAAAATTACCAGCAGACCAAGGATCGACAATTACAAGTTCTGTATCGGTTATTCCTCTTTTTTTAATTACTTCTTGAAATTCAATGCTAGCTTTTACTGCTGCTTCGCATTCAACAAATTCATCTAGCATAACTGGCGGCTGGACTTCAGGAATTTCTTTCCACGCCTTTATAGATTTTTTAGTTAGCGATACTACAACTTCGCAAACTATTCCAGTTGCATTATCAAGCAGAATGACAAAAGCTTCTCGATTAATTGTATCGCCTACTTTATAGTTAATTACTTCTTGTTTGGGCGGTTCGTTGAGGACAACGGTTGCAAATCTAATACTTTTGGCAATGTTGTGTTCTTTTTGAATAATGGTAACAGTTTCAGCAATTTCTCGTGTAGTTAATGGCTCAAGTGGATGTTGAATTTTGTCTGTTTTGCTAGATATCTTGGCTATGTCTTGAGTAGCAGTCATAGTTATTTATCAGGATTTTATGACACAACACGATCCGTTTGCTGAGTGAAAATATTCAGCAAATTAAATTTAGTTGTTGGATAGCAAGGCTTGTTTGTTAGACTACTTATTTTGATAGAGCTAGTTCGTTGTCTTTGCTACAAATAAGCAGTCTATTGAAAAAAATATGTGATGTGCGTATTTTTATGTATTTAAATTCTCAAAAAGAAAACGGGTTGTTGCCCGTTTTCAAAGTTTAAAAGCGTATTCAATTTATTAACTATGATTTTGCTGCCAATACTTATAAGCGCTGTATGCCATAGTAACAACACCTGTAACAATCGCCGATTCATCGACATCAAATAAAGGATGGTGCAAAGGGTAGTTAATCGATCGCTCTTTATAACCTACACCCAGACGAAACATACTCCCAGGCGCTTTTTCCAGGTACAAAGAAAAGTCTTCAGCACCTAAAGATGGTTCGGTTAAAACTAAAACGCGATCGCTTCCCCAAGCTTCTTCTGCGGCAGTCTGAATAACCTGAGACAAAGCTAAGTCATTTTGGACTGATGGTACGCCACGACGATAATTGATGTGATAGCGCGCTCCGTAGCTATCGCAAACGCTACCAACTATCTTAGTTATCCAATCGGGTAAGTTAGCGCGAGTTTCAGGGTGGAGACTGCGTACAGTTCCCAATAATTTTACGCGATCGGCGATCACATTCGGCGCTCTACCGCCATTGATTTGCCCGATACTTAGCACTACAGGACGTAAAGGGTTCTGCGTGCGGCTAATTGCTTGCTGAAGAGTGGTAATCACTTGCGAAGCAATCCAAATCGCATCGATAGCTTCGTGAGGTCTAGCACCGTGTCCAGACTCGCCAAGAATAATAATTTCTAGCTCATCTGCTGCTGCTGTTAATGCTCCGTAGCGCACGCCAACACAACCTGCCGGAATTGAAGGGAAAACGTGCAGGGATAGTATTGCCGATACATCGTCCATTGCGCCATCAGCAACAAGCCAATTAGCACCTTGAGAAATTTCTTCGGCTGGCTGAAATAAAAAGCGAATATCACCAGGTAGTTCGCTAGCCAGTTGAGCGAGGATCATTGCAGTTCCCAAACCAACTGTTGTATGTACGTCATGTCCGCAAGCGTGCATAACTCCTGATTCGCGCGAAGCAAACTCTAAGCCTGTGCGTTCTTGAATTGGCAAAGCATCCATATCTGTACGAATTGCTAGCAAGCGCTTGTCGGTTCCTTTGCCTTGCACTTCTCCAATTACACCAGTTTTGCCTACCCCTTCTTGCACGCGCACGCCGCTAGAAGATAAAACACCAGCAACGAAAGCAGCAGTCTTATGCTCTTTGGCACTTAATTCAGGATGAGAGTGGATATGGCGGCGAATTTCAATCAGGCGAGGTGCTAGCTGTGCCGCCAAGTCTTGGATACGAGTTAACATCAATAATTTAACTAATCGGCTTATACCCCATCTTAAAGAATTGTTAAATAAGAATTACATATTAATTAAAAGCGATCGCACTTATTTGGCTAAGTTGGGGCAATAATATTTGCTAGCCAAGTTGGTCACAATTTGGGCATTAACTATACTCGATTGTTCTACTGTTTCTCTAGACTGTTTTTGCTTAATTTCATCTAGAGATAGTCCCGATTGGAGGTCGCTACAAACTTGTTTTGCTTGCATGCTGCTGATTTCTGGCGATTGGGTAGCGCTAGCTAGCAAGCTATCGCGTACTTCTGCATATTGCATGGCATTACGTTTGTATTCTGCCAAGAATGCTTCGTCGGTATTGAGCGGTACTGCGGCTGTTTTTTGAGCGCCACATAATAAACCTTGAGAAAAGTCTACAGTTTTGCCCGATGAGGTAGTTAAAAAGCAAGCATAATCTGGTTGTGTTTGGGAGATCGCTCTATGGCGCTCCATTCCTGGCACTAAGCAAATAGCAACAGACACAACCGCACCCAAATATGTGAATTTCATTTTCTTACCAACGAGTAATGTTCCGTATTAGTAATCCCAAAAAAAGAGGAAAACTAACAACCGGAACAAAAATTCGTCAGTAATTACCAGTAGCGACGGTTGGAGGTAACTAAGCCATTAGGCAATGTTGTCAGCCGGAACTTAGCGCCGCGAAAGTTAGTAAACAAAGTTTTAGCGCCTTTGAAGTTGGCTCCATCTAAGTTAGTAGCAATCAAGCCAGCACCAGTAAGATCGGCATTTTCAAAATTTGCTGACTTGAAGTTGACACCAGTAAAGACGGCGTTAGTTAAATTAGCGCCTGTCATATTTGCTACTTCCATGTTTGCTTCGCTCAAATCTGCACCTGTAAGATTAGAGCCAGAAAAGTTAGCTTGAGTTAAGTTGGCATTACGCAAGTTGACACCGCTAAGATTAATGTTATTAAGAGCAGCGCCACTTAGATCGCATCTGGGACAATAGCCTGTTTGTTTTAACTGTTCCAAGTCTTGAGGGCTGTATGCTTTAGCTGGAGCTAACAACCACAAAGGAGCGGATAATGTGACGGCGGTAGCAAGAAGACTTAGTTTCATGTTTTTAACTTGGGCGATCGCTTATAGTTTGATTCAAGAGTGTCTGGTTAAATTTATCACCTTTATCTCCGCCTGGGGAGATTCTCCAGTTATAGACGCGAAATTTGAGCAGATGTTTCGTACTATTGAGCTAATAATTGCTGTAGAGAGTAATGCCATGATTCCAGGTGAAATTATCGTTCAACCAGGAGAAATTGAACTAAATGCAGCGCACCAAGCCATCAAGCTGCAAGTAGCAAATACTGGCGATCGCCCGATTCAAGTTGGTTCTCATTTTCACTTTTACGCAGCGAACGCGGCTTTAGAGTTTGACAGAGAGCGATCGCGTGGTATGCGTTTAGATATTCCCGCTGGAACTGCTGTACGCTTTGAACCAGGAGATGAAAAAGAAGTTAGCGTAATACCGCTTGTTGGTAGCCGTCAAGCGCCTAAAGCGCAGATTACAGATTAGTAAATAACGAACGCAGATGCAATTGCCCTTACTAGCCAGAAAACTACTTATAGTTCGGGAATAATCCGAAGTAGAAAGCTGCAACAGTTATGGTGATTAATATTACGCCGATCGCAACGCTGAATCCGTATTGAGCTATGGCATCTTTTTTGCTATCAGTCTGTTGGAGATCTGGTTTGTTTTTGTTAGTAGTCATTTGTAAGCAAGATAAACTAATTTATAGGAATACTCCTAGTTATTTCAATCTACATCTAGCTGAAGAGATATCCCTCTTTCTTGCTCTAAAACCAGAGAAATCTGTATGGAGAAGTGCGATCTCTACTTCTGTATAACTTTGAAAATTGCTTTTGCGCTGCTTACTTCTAGTTAAAGTATATTTGCTAAAATTTGCTAGTTATTAAGTCATAGCATTTATTTTCACTAATTTGTAATTAAGCAATACTAAAAACCCGCGTGTAGTCAGAAGACAATAGCGGGTTTTAGAAGTTTTTGTTAAATTATTCCAGCTAAACTCTAAAAAATTCCTACTAAAATCGGTACAGTTAGCACTAATAATCCACCGAGCAAAATCATCCCAGTCCAATTAATAAAATGTGCTTGTTTTGCAGATTTAGACTCAATGTAACTTTCGTTTAATGCCATTTGCTGAATTAGAGAAGAAATCTTTTTTGCATCTTTGACATGATGTAATGCTTGTTTTTCTCCATCGGGATATTCAATAATAAAATAAGTTGGAACTGTAATTCTATCTCCAGTAATGTCGGGTGCATCTACAGCAAGCTGGTTTGCTTTTTCTTCTAACGTTTGGTTGGGTAGAATGCGATCGCCTGGGTTGCACGAACGGTACGCGATATTATCTGTAGTTCTAGTCATCAGAACCTCCAGTGCCTCAACAGATAATCAACTAAACCAATTCTATAGGTTTGCCCGCTAAATTGAGCTTTATTATTAAATAATTTAGCTAATCTTTAAAACACTTTATCTATGAGATAGAAAATCAAGTTCTTAATTTTTACTACTTTGCTAGCTTGACAATAACTAAATTATTACAGGCAAAATTAGGGCAACTGCTTGTGCCTTTTAGCTAGTAAATAAGTTGGGAAGAAAGCGATCGCCAAAGCAATAATTAGCCGTAACGGTAGGAAAAAACTACCATCATCATTAGCACTAACCCTAGACCAAAGATCAAAATTGCAAGCGATCCCCAGCTAGTCGAGTCAGCCACTATCTTCTGGGTAAAATCGTGCGTTAATTTACTGAGTGGAGCCATTATTTAGCCCTCCTTAGCATCTGTTTCTAATCTATATCCAAGGGGTTGAGAAAATTTAAATAGAAACAAAATTTAGCGAAGGTTAAGCGCCATAAAAATCGCTAATTACTTAAAACTCTTTGTAAAGTATCCAATAACTCTTTTGCCGTGTAGGGTTTAGATAAAAAAGCTTTGACACTACTACCTATGTCTTGAGCAAGTTGCTTATTGGACGCAAGCCCGCTAGTAGCAATAATCTTAATGTGTGGATTTAGTTCTTGCAGCGTGTGGATTGCCGTCAAACCATCGATTGTCGGCATCATGATATCCATAAGCACCGCATCGATTTCACGGGCGCGTTCGACATAAAGAGCGATCGCCTCATAGCCATCGCTAGCAACTAAAGCTTGGTAATTGTAGGCTTCTAGTGTAGTTTGAGTCACCTGGCAAATTAATGGTTCGTCATCTACAACCAAAATCAACTCATGCTGTCCTTGCAACAGCGCTAACTTTTCATCTTGCGCTCTTGCAGCATCGGCGATCGCCGCTAGATATATGCTAAACTCTGTGCCGCGTCCCACCTCGCTATCAACTTTAATAAAACCGCCATGATTTTTGACAATCCCCAAAACAGTAGATAGCCCCAACCCCGTTCCTTTACCTGGTTCTTTGGTAGTAAAAAAAGGGTCGAAAATTCGCTCTAGGACTTCAGGCGGCATTCCCGTTCCCGTATCTGTAACCTTAATGACTACGTAGGAACCGACGCAAGCCTCTAAATTCATGCGAGCATAAGCTGCATCTATCTGTTGATTTTCTAGGAAAAGAGTCAGATTACCACCACTCGGCATAGCATCGCGGGCGTTAACGCAGAGATTGAGTAGCACTTGATGCAATTGGTTGGCATCAGCAGCAACCGTCCACAAATTTGCTGAGGAAATATCGCTACTAATTTTGATATTTTTGGGAAAAGTCTGGCGAACGACTTGGATCGCCTCTGACAATATATGCCTAACTTGCAAAGGAACTTTTTTGCCTTCTGCACCGCGAGCAAAAGCCAGAATTTGCTTGACTAGCGCCGCTCCCCTTTTTGTACTGTCTTCGATTAGCGTTAGCAGTCCAAGACTTTGCTCGTCAAGAGAGCTAACTTTCATCGGTAGTAACTGCACCGCCGCCAAGATCGGCGTGAGAATGTTGTTAAAGTCGTGAGCAATACCGCTTGCTAGAGTGCCAAGGCTTTCTAAGCGTTGAACGCGCAAAAATTGCCTCTCTAGTTGCTTTTTCTCCGTAATATCAGTATTAACTGTGAGAATTGATTTGGGATTGCCCGCTTCATCGCGCACCAACGTCCACCGACTAGCAACAACAATTGTTTTACCGCTAAATGTGAGTTGCTGAAGTTCTCCCTGCCATTGTTCTTGTTGAAGTAGTGTTATTTCTATATCGGCAAATTGCGATCGCGTTTCCCCCGCTTGATATAGCAATTCAATGGCATTTTTGCCCAAAACTGCTGCTGATTCCCTTTCATACAAGCGTTCCGCGCCTTTATTCCAGAAGAGAATGCGATATTTGAGGTCTTGGACAAAAATTGCATCAGTAGTGATATCGAGCAAGGCAGCTTGTTCGCGGTTTTTCTCTTCTGCCCGCTTGCGATCGCTAATATCAATGACGACAAATCGACTTCTTAAGAAGTTGCCTTGACTGGTGAGGGCAGTAGCGCTCACGCTTACAGGTATGATTTTACCATCAGAGCGAATCATTTGGAACTCTAGATTCCGCACCCAACCTTGTTGCTGAAGTAGAGGAAAGTTTGCATGGAATGTGGGCAAGCTATCAGCCGTTAGTAAGTCAGCAAATGTTTTTTTACCGATAATTTCATCGCGCTCGTACCCCAGCATCTTCAGTTCGGTATCGTTGATGCGAACGAAAACCCCATGTTTGTCTAAAGAGTGATAGCCGCAGGGAGCGTAGTTGTAGAGTTCTTCTAACTCCAGTGCATACTCGCGCAAAGCATTATTAGCATCAGATAGTTCCCTCGCTTGCATCTGAATGCGTTCTTGACTTGCTCTTAAAGCTTGTTCGGCGCTCCGCCTTTGCTGTCGTTCCTTTGCCTCTCTTAACTCCCGTTCTACCGCAGGTAACAAGCGAGTTAAATTACCTTTAATAATGTAATCGTGCGCTCCGGCTTTCATCGCTGCAACGGCAATCTCTTCGCCAATCGTACCGGAGACAATAATAAAGGGTAGATCTAATTCTTGAGTTTGCAGCAACTTAAGCGCTTCTGGAGCGCTGAAGGTTGGTAGAGTGTAATCGGCGATCGCTACATCCCAAGTTTTGCTATCTAAAGCCGCCTGCATAGCAGAGGGAGTATCAACCCTGATGTAGTCTAAAGTATAGCCACCGCGCTTTAACTCCCGCAGCATCAGGAGCATATCGTCTTCCAAGTCTTCAATAATCAAAACCCGCAGATGAAGGTTCATTTTGCTACCTTCTCAATTTTGTTGTGCTAATGGGGTGGTGGTTCGTTCATTAATAGCCAATACATCCCTAATTGTCGAATTGCCTCAGAAAATTGGATAAAATCTACAGGTTTGCGGATATAGCTGTTGCAACCAAGGCTGTAACTACTGAGCATATCTTGTTCTTCATTAGAAGTTGTCAAAACTACTATAGGCAATAGTTTCGTGCGCTCATCTCCCCGCAGGCGACGCAAAACTTCTAGTCCATCAACGCGGGGTAACTTGAGGTCTAGCAAAACTACAGTCGGCTTGATGCTAATATCTCGCCCCGCATACATACCCGTACCAAATAAGTATTCTAAGGCTTCGACTCCATCACGGGCAACTACAACCTCATTGCTGATGTGATGGCGCTTGAGGGCGCGGATTGCCAGCGCTTCGTCATCAGGATTATCTTCGACTAGCAAAATTATTTTGTCACTGGCGATCGCGTTCATGCCTCAACTTCCTCTGCTACTAAGGTAAAGTAAAATGTCGCTCCCCTCTCAACTGCTGCTTCTGCCCACACTCGTCCGCCATGCCGATATACAATCCGCTGTACAGTAGCAAGCCCAATGCCGTTACCAGGAAATTCCCCAATGGCGTGCAATCGCTGAAAGGGGCTAAATAACTTGTCGCCATAAGCCATATCGAACCCTGCTCCATCATCCCGCACAAAGTAGGCAAAAATTCCGCTATCTTGAGCTTTCGCACCAAATTCAATTTTTGCTTGCAGGTGTTTGGAGGTAAATTTCCAAGCATTATTGAGTAAGTTTTCCAAGACTACTTGCAGCAAATGGCTGTCTCCTTGGACAACTAAGTTCGGTTGAATCGCAAACTCTACTTGTCGTTCTGGCTGAGTCTGCTGCAAATCAGTACAGATTTGACTAGCTATTCTACTTAGATCCACCGTTTCCAAGTGCATATCGCTGCGCGTCACCCGCGAGAGGGTAAGCAGATCGTCGATCAAATATCCCATGCGTTGCGTAGCAGATCGAATCCGCCGCAGGTAGTCTTGTCCCATTGGCTCTAATTGGGCGGAGCAATCTTCTAATAGCGCTTGGCTAAAGCCGTCAATACTGCGTAAGGGCGCACGCAGATCGTGAGAGACAGAGTAACTAAAGGCTTCTAACTCTTTGTTTACCGCTTTCAGTTCCACGATCGCTTGCCGCAATCCTTGATTCAACGCCTGCTCTCTTTGTTCTGCTTGCTGGCGTTCGGCAATTTCCGCACGCAATTCTGCCATTAGTTCTGCGTGTTTCAGGGCAACTCCTAAGTGGTTAGCTAGTTGGCAGGCAAACTCGATTTCGATGTCCTGCCACTGCCGAGGAGCGCTACATTGATGGATGCACAGCAGTCCCCAGAGTTTTTCACCTTGCAACAACGGCACGACTAAATTAGCTCTAACTTGAAATTGCGCCAATATACTGATGTGGCAATCGCTCAATCCAGCCTGATAAACATCGGCTACTACCTGCATTCTACCTTGTTGGTAGTGAATAGCATAGCGATCGCCAAAGCAATCGTCATGAACCTTTTGTGCCATAGCTGAAGAAAACGCCTCATCGACATCTTCAGAGACAAATTCGCCATCATTCCAGCCGGAATCTGGGTAAAAACGAAACATTCCTACTCGATCTGCGTGGAGTAGTTGGCGGACTTCGCTGGCTGTAACTCGAAACAATGTCTCTAAGTCTATAGGTTCTCGCAGCCGCGCGATCGCCCGAAACAAGGCTTTTTGCTGTTCTAGCTGGAAATGTGCCTGAACGCTGGCTTGTTCTAGAGGTTGCATTTCATCGCGCAGAATTTGTTTGAGTTGCTCAAAGGCTGCTTCATCAGTGCAGAAGCTACGTAATTTTGCCAATGTCTCTGGGTTCATAAGTAGCAGGGGGAGCAGGGGTGGCAGGGAAAAATAAATTACTTTAGTTGCGTATCTTCAACTCAAAACTTAAAATTACTTCTGTTCAACTCAAAACTTAGAACTCAAAACTCAAAACTACTTTCAACCAGCAATATACAATGCCAAGAAGGACAAAATTAGCATTTTTTGAGTAAATTTATGAGCTATCGCATGGATCGCCGCGCCTACGCTGAAACTTATGGTCCGACAGTGGGCGATCGCATCCGCCTTGCCGATACAGAGTTATTTATTGAAGTAGAACAAGACTTAACTACCTACGGCGATGAAGTCAAGTTTGGCGGCGGTAAGGTAATCCGCGACGGGATGGGACAATCGCCGATATCTAATGCTGATGGAGCAGTAGATTTAGTTATTACCAATGCCTTAATTCTCGACTGGTGGGGAATTGTCAAAGCAGATATTGGTGTCAAAGAAGGGCGAATTTTTAAAATTGGTAAAGCAGGCAATCCATATATTCAAGATAACGTCGATATTATTATCGGTCCTGGTACAGAAGTAGTAGCTGGGGAAGGCTCGATTGTTACACCAGGCGGTATTGACAGTCACATTCACTTTATTTGTCCGCAGCAAATAGAAGTAGCGATCGCATCTGGGATTACGACGATGATTGGCGGCGGTACGGGACCTGCTACAGGTACAAATGCGACAACTTGTACTCCTGGTCCTTGGTACATTCATCGGATGCTGCAAGCTGCTGATGCTTTTCCCGTCAATTTGGGCTTTTTGGGTAAAGGTAATAGCAGCCAACCTCAAGGACTAATCGAACAAGTCACAGCCGGAGCAATGGGGTTAAAATTGCACGAGGATTGGGGTACTACTCCCGCAGCTATTGATACTTGTTTGAGTGTTGCTGATGACTATGACGTACAAGTAGCTATCCACACAGATACCCTCAACGAAGCTGGTTTTGTGGAAACAACGATCGCTGCTTTCAAAAATCGCGTTATCCATACTTACCATACTGAAGGCGCAGGCGGCGGTCATGCCCCAGATATTATCAAAGTCTGCGGCGAAAGTAATGTTTTACCTTCTTCTACCAACCCTACACGCCCTTATACGCTCAATACCTTAGACGAACACTTAGATATGCTGATGGTATGCCATCACCTCGATCCGGCGATAGCTGAAGATGTTGCTTTTGCTGAGTCGCGCATCCGCCGCGAAACGATCGCGGCTGAAGATATCCTGCACGATTTGGGCGCTTTTAGCATGATTTCTTCTGATTCTCAGGCGATGGGTAGAGTTGGCGAAGTAATTATCCGTACTTGGCAAACCGCGCATAAAATGAAGGTGCAGCGCGGACATTTAGCTGAAGATAGCGATCGCAACGATAACTTTCGGGCAAAGCGGTATATAGCGAAATATGCAATTAATCCGGCGATCGCTCACGGCATTTCTCAGTATGTAGGTTCAATTGAAGTTGGCAAGCTAGCAGATTTATGTCTGTGGCGACCTGCTTTTTTTGGCGTGAAGCCAGATATAGTCATCAAAGGCGGCGCGATCGCTTGGGCGCAAATGGGCGATGCTAATGCTAGTATTCCTACGCCTCAACCAGTACATATGCGCCCGATGTTTGCTAGTTTTGGCGGTGCTAAGTCTGCTACTTCTTTGACATTTATTTCTCAAGCTGGTCTAGATAATCATATTCCCAGTCAGCTAGGCTTGCGAAAAACTGCTGTTGCGGTGGCAAATACTAGGAACATTAGCAAGCAAGATATGAAATTAAATGCTGCTTTGCCTCGCATTGAGGTAGATCCTGAAACTTATGAAGTCAAAGCTGACGGAGTGCTACTTACTTGCGAACCAGCTACTATATTACCGCTAGCTCAGAGGTACTTTTTGTTCTAGTTTTTCGCTTCAAGTTTCTTGAGAACTAAAATTCCTTGGGAATTAACTTGGTAGGCGGAGCTTATATATCCTGTGCGATCGTACAAAATTTGGTTAACGTGTTGGTCTAATTTTGTCTCGTCCTCAATTTGCGATCGCAAGTAAATTTTCATTTTTGCTTCTATATCCATTTGCTGCATTTGTGCGTGTAGCGTTTGGTTATCGCCATCAAAATAAGCTTTTCTTGCTGTTTCATTTTCTAACAAGGCGATCGCTACTGGTGCTGGAATCCCACCAATCGCAAAATGACCATCTGATAATAACGATAGCCAGATCCAACCCAAACCTGCTAAAAATAAGCTACTAATCGTTGCTTTCAATACTGAACTGAGGCGTAATGGACGTTTTCTTACTGGGTAACGACTGTTTCTTCGCCTTGATGCCTGGAAAATAGGTATCCTCATAGTAATTACCTGGAAAAAGCGCTTTTAAATATAACTTGCGATCGCACAATCATCTTAAACTTAGAGCTAGTCGAGTCTACAATTTTTATCAACAATTTCTAGATAAAATCTATACTAGATTTGACAAAAATACTCACAGCTTTGATTCATCCGCTAGATCTTACTAAACTTATCAATTTGTTCGGTATCAATTGTTACTAATTTCCCGATTGCGTGTCAGTCAACCGCAATCGGAAGTATATAGCAGCATAAATAATCCTTCGCAAGTATGAGGTTAATTGCCACCTCAAAGGAAAAAATGATACAGATAGAAGATATGTTAAAAAACTTAACCTTATAGCAAACGTTTCCTTCCATGAGTTCGCCAATAGCTAATACTGACCGCATACTTGTTGTAGATGACTCTCCTGATAACGTATTCCTGATTCAAACTATTTTGGAAGAAGAAGGATATGCGATCGCCACTGCGGAAGATGGTGCTTCGGCTCTTGCCCAAATCGAACAATCGCCTCCCGATCTGGTTTTGCTAGATGTAATGATGCCAGGAATGGATGGTTTTGAGGTAACAAAGCGGATTCGGCAAAATACCAAATTATCTTTTATTCCCATTCTGTTAATCACCGCCCACGATAAGCCTAGCGTGGCACAAGGGTTAGATATGGGAGCAGATGATTTTATCCGCAAACCTGTAGAAGTAGACGAATTGATGGCACGAGTCCGCAGTTTATTGCGTCTCAAGCATAGTGTAGACGAGCGCGACCAAATTGCTCGGCAAAGAGAAGATTATGTCTCTCGTCTCACCCACGATTTACGCACGCCGCTAGTTGCCGCAGACAGAATGTTGGCGCTGTTTAGTCAGGGAGCTTTAGGCGAAATGTCTGCGACTATGCAAGAAGCAATTGTGACAATGGCTCGCAGCAACCAAAATTTGCTGCAAATGGTAAATACACTGCTTGAAGTCTATCGCTTTGAAGCAGGGCGTAAAACTTTAAGCTTTATGCCTGTCGATTTGCGTCAGTTGTTGCCAGAAGTGATTAAAGAACTTACTCCTTTAGCTTTGGAGAAAAAACTATCACTGCAAGCAGAATTTGATGACAAGATGCAAATAGGTAAAGTTATGGGCGATCGCTTAGAACTCCATCGCTTGTTTACTAATTTGATTGGCAATGCTATTAAATTTACCGATGCTGGTGAGGTTACAGTTCGCCTGCATTCCTCCTTAGCGCCAGCAAATCTAGCTGCCAAGCAGCAATCGAGTTCTAGTTATGTTGCCATAGAAGTCGCCGATACAGGTCAGGGAGTTGCCCCAGACGAACAAGCAGTTTTGTTCGAGCGCTTCCGTCAAGGCAGCCACAAGCGATCGGGCAGTGGTTTAGGTTTGTATCTATCTCGCCGCATTGCTGAGGCTCATCAAGGTACGATTCAACTTAAATCTGAGCTAGGTAAAGGTAGCGTGTTTACTGTGTATTTGCCTATGCAGTCCTCAGACAAATCATCCTAAAATTAGCAAGCGCTGCTTGAGGTAATCTAATCTATTTAAATTAGATACATTACTTAACAAAAAAAGGCAAGGAATTGAGTCTTTTAGCTGTACAAGGAACAAATTTTTTGTTAGAATGCTATAATGGAAATATTAACTTTTATGATATTTTTGCACAGATTTCAACTATAACTATAGTATCATAAAAGTCAATGTATTTGCGCGTAAAGACATAATACTTTATCAAAATTTCACTTTCAGCGGAGGTTGCTTTGATGCATCTACAAAATAAAGAAATTAGCTCAACCTCTAGCAATCTTATCGACAGTCAACGCGAATTTTTTACTAGCGGTAAAACTAAAAACATAGATTTTAGGATCGAGCAGCTAAAAATATTAAAGCAAGCAGTTATTGAAAACGAAACAAAAATAGTAGCAGCACTAAAAGCAGATTTAAACAAGCCACAGTTTGAGACTTACGCTGCAGAAATTTCCGTAACCAAAGAAATCGACTACGCCCTCAAGCATCTTAAATCTTGGGCAAAACCGCAAAAAGTAGCAATACCTTTAGAGCAAATGCCTGGTTCTGGTAGTATTTGCGCGGAACCATTAGGAGTAGTATTAATAATTGGGGCGTGGAATTATCCATTTCAATTAAATATATCGCCATTAATAGGTGCGATCGCTGCTGGAAATTGTGCAATTATTAAGCCTTCAGAATATGCGCCTAATACGTCAAAATGCCTAGCAGATTTAATTGCCAAATACTTCGATCCAGCTTATCTAGCAGTAGTAGAAGGGGATGTAGAAGTTAGTCAAGAACTACTGCAACAAAAGTTCGATCGCATCTTTTTTACGGGTAGCACAGCCATAGGCAAAATTGTCATGGCAGCGGCAGCAAAACATCTAACGCCAGTTACTCTAGAACTTGGCGGAAAAAGTCCTTGTATTGTTGATACTGATATAGATATTGAAGTTGCGGCAAGACGAATAGTTTGGGGCAAATTTATCAATGCAGGGCAAACTTGCATCGCTCCCGACTATATTTTAGTAAATCGCAAAATTAAACAAGATTTATTAGCCAATATCAAAAGATACATTCAAGAATTTTACGGCGATAATCCAGCTACAAGCCCAGATTATGCCAGAATTATCAACCAAAAACAATTTTTCCGTTTAACAAACCTGTTGCAAGCTGGAGAAATTATCATTGGCGGTGAAACTAATGCTACAGAACGTTATATTGCCCCTACAGTCATCGATCGCATATCGCCAGAAGATGCAATTATGCAAGAGGAAATTTTTGGTCCAATTTTACCTGTTATTGCCTACGACAATTTAACCGATGCGATCGCAATTATCAACCAAAAGCCTAAACCATTAGCTTTATATATCTTCTCGCGCGATCGCAACTTCCAGCAACAAATCTGTCAATCAACCTCATCTGGCGGAGTTTGTATCAACGACACTGTAATGCAGTGTGGGGTTTCAACTTTACCCTTTGGGGGTGTAGGCGATAGCGGGATGGGTAGCTATCATGGCAAAGCTAGTTTTGATACATTTTCTCATTTCAAAAGCATCCTAAATAAATCTTTCCGCCTCGACTTTAATTGGCGCTATGCTCCTTATGCAGAAAAATTATCACTGCTAAAGCAAGTAATTGGACTTAAATAATTGGGTACAGACATTGCCTGTACCCGATTAACCAAAAGGGATGCAACTAAACAGTTGTAATGTCTTTTTCCTTTTCAGCTAACAAATCGTCAATCTTAGCAATGTACTTATTTGTCAGCTTTTGCAGATCGTCTTGACGATCGCGCGATTCATCTTCTGATAGTTCGCCATTTTTTTCCTGCTTGCGAATCGAATCGATCGCATCGCGGCGGATGCTGCGAATAGCTACGCGCCCTTCTTCTGCGTATTTTGCAGCTAATTTAACAAATTCCTTACGGCGATCGCTTGTCAACGGCGGAATATTGAGACGAATTAGCGAACCATCATTATTAGGAGTTAAACCTACATCTGACAAGGAAATAGACTTTTCGATCAAATTCAACGTATTGCGATCGTATGGTTGAACGGTAATCGTACTAGAATCGGGTGTATTAATATTCGCCAATGACTTTAAGGGAGTAGGCGAACCATAATAGTCCACCATCACTTTATCTAATAGACTCGCATTAGCGCGACCTGTGCGAATCGTGTTAAAAGAGCGTAAAGTCGCCTCTACAGTCTTTTGCATCGTACTTTCAGCTTCAGCTAACTTCACAAAAACCTCCGACAATAGTACCTATCGATTCTCCCATTACTGCCCGTTGGATATTACCCCTTACAGACAGATCGAAGATCAAAATCGGGATATTATTTTCTTTGCACAAAGCGATCGCCGTACTATCCATAACTCGCAGATCTTGAGTTAGGACGTGGACGTAGTTTAAAGTTTGATAGCGTTTAGCTTGGGGGTTAACGTGCGGATCGCTGTCGTAGACTCCATCAACCTTAGTAGCTTTAAAAATCACTTCAGCATCAATTTCTGCTGCCCGTAAAGCTGCCGTAGTATCAGTAGTAAAGAAAGGATTACCCGAACCCGCGCCAAAAATTACTACACGTCCTTTTTCCAGATGGCGAATAGCCCGCCGCCGGATGTAAGGTTCTGCGACTTCTTGCATAGCGATCGCTGTTTGGACTCGCGTCTGCACTTCTAACCTTTCCAAGCAGTCTTGGAGTGTTAAAGCATTCATTACCGTAGCAATCATCCCAATATAGTCACCTGTTGCCCGATCCATGCCTGCCGCCGACGCTTTGACCCCACGAAATATATTCCCACCACCTACTACAATAGCGACTTGAGTACCACTTTTTACAATTTCTGCTACCTCTGCGGCAATTTCTTGTACCACTTTAGGATCGATACCATAACCCAAATTGCCCATCAGAGCTTCACCACTCAATTTTAGTAGAATGCGTCCGTAAGGTTTACCCATGCAACACCGCTTGATTTCAGTTCTCGCTTCCAATTAAAGATAGCAGTAGCGCGTAGCGTTCGGGAAGGCTGTTTAATTCGTAATTCGTAATTCGTAATTCGTAATTAAAATAATGGTGCAGAGAGCAGGGAAATAATTCGTAATTCGTAATTCGTAATTCGTAATTAAAATAATGGTGCAGAGAGCAGGGAAATAATTCGTACTTCGTAATTAAAATAATGGTGCAGAGAGCAGGGAAAAGAGGACTACAGGGGGAGCGAGATAACAATTCTTCCATGTTCCCGATCCCCCTAACCCCCTTGTCCTTAAATATGTTGATAGCCGATTAGTTTGTAAACCAACTTGGCTGCTGTAAATTCTGAAACTACTGAATCTACTATTGGTGCTAACTCCATTACGTCGCAGCCAATTACTTGATGCTTGGTAAATACTTGATGCAAAAATGTAGTTATAGCGTACCAACTCAATCCTCCAGGTTCGGGCGTACCTACACCAGGGATTAAGGTCGGATCGATACCATCTAAATCTATGGTGAGAAATACTTTTTGCGTGTGAATACTTGCAACTGCTTTTTCAATCCAATTTGTGTTTGCGGCAATTTCTCGCGCCCGAAATACAGTTAAGTTTTTCTCTTTAATTAAGTCTGCTTCTTCCTTACAAATTGCTCTAATACCAATTTGTACTGTAGGTAAACCCATATCGACAACTCGCCGCATGATGCAAGCATGATTGTGAATTGATCCTTCGTATTCATGGCGCAAATCACCGTGAGCGTCTATTTGTACTACTGTAAAAGCTTCATTCGGATGTGCTTGACGGTACGCTGCAACAACGCCTGTAGTGATGCTGTGTTCGCCGCCTAAAGCAATAACGAATTTATCATCGCAAATTAGCTTGTGAACTGTTTCTTGAGTAACTTGCAACATTTGTTCTGCCGTTACTTGAGCGGAGCGCGTATCGGCGATCGCTTCATGGGTATATATGCCCACTTCGCAGCAAGTTTCTTTGTCTAATTCTTCGTCGTAATATTCTACTTGTTGCGATGCCTCCAAAATTGCGTCTGGTCCATGTTCGCAACCTCGGCGATAGGTAGTTGTTGCCTCATAGGGAATAGGCAAAATAACCACCTTTGCCTCTTGATAATCTGCTGCTACATCTGGTCCCATAAATGGCAGCGCTAAAGTAGAAGTTTGGCTCATCACAATATATTAAATAAATTCTCTAATAATCTTAGCAACAGGACTTTGACGTAGTTTAAAAGCAAAAGTTATAAATTGTTTTAATAAAAAACAGAGTGAGGAAGAGCAACTAATCCCCACTCCCCACACCACTAAGACGAAATTAAAGCATCAGAATTAATTGGACTAAAAGCATCATTTGCTATTGCAACTGATTGAGGTACGCGCTCTAACTTAGCACCTAATCCTAAGAACTTCGCTTCTAAATTTTCGTAGCCGCGATCTAAATGATGCAAGCCTTGAATTGTAGTTTTACCTTGGGCTGCTAAACCAGCCAAAACCAAAGCAGCAGACGCTCTTAAATCTGTAGCTACAACTGGTGCGCCAGTTAATAGCGGTACGCCACGAATAATTGCATGATTGTTTTTGACGCGAATATCTGCGCCCATGCGGTTTAACTCTGGTACGTGACGCAAGCGATTTTCAAACACCGTTTCTGAAACTAAACTGTTGCCTTCACTTAGCGCCAGCAATGCCATAAACTGAGCTTGCATATCTGTAGGAAAGCCAGGATAAGGTAAAGTTTCGATATCTGTTGCTACTAGATTGTGACTGGGAATAACCCGCAAGCAATCCGAGCCTTCGGTAACTACTTGTACGCCAATATCTTGTAACTTGGCGATCGCTGCTGTCAAATGTTCGGGAACTACAGGCGACATACTTATTTCCGAGTAAGTAATTGCCCCAGCAACTAAAAATGTTGCTGCTTCTACGCGATCGGGAATAATTGAGTAATCGGTAGAGTGCAAGCGCGAAACGCCAGAAATTACAATTGTATTAGTGCCTGCGCCGCGAATTTTTGCTCCCATTGAATTACAGAAATTTGCTAAATCGACAACTTCTGGTTCTTGAGCAGCATTTTCGATAATTGTCTCCCCTTGGGCTAAAGTAGCCGCCATCATCAACGTTTCCGTTGCGCCGACGCTGGGGTAGTCTAAGTAAATTTTTGCGCCTTGCAACCTGCCTCTGTTGCCTCTTACATGAGCATTTACCATCCCATGCTCGATCTGCACGTCAGCGCCCATTAGTTGCAAGCCTCGGACGTGTAAAGCAACAGGTCTAGCACCAATCGTACAACCACCTGGTAAGGGAACGCAGGCAGAGCCTAGTCTAGCTAGTAAAGGACCGATCGCAAAGAAACTTGCCCGCAATTGGCTAACTAATTCGTAGGGTGCTTTCGATTTAGAGATCGTACTAGCATTGATATTTAAAATATCGTCTTGTTGTTTTAATTTCACTCCTAACGATACGAGGATTTGACCGATGCGCGTTACGTCTACCAAAGAAGGGACGTTGCGGAGGCGACAATCTTCAGAACATAGTAGGGCAGCAGTAATTAAAACTAAAGCCGAATTTTTTGCGCCGCTAATTTTGACGTGTCCTTGCAAGGAGGAACCACCCCAAACTTGTAATACGGCTGGATCTGCATCAGGAGAGGGTAGAGTAGGAATTAAGGCTTGATGAGTAGTAATAAGTTTATCCTCCGAAATTCATTGAGTATTTTTACATAATTGAATTTGGTCTTGATTCTACATTGATAACTGCCATCCGTAAAACTAGGGGATTCGCGCAACTTTTTTTATTGAGTATATTTGCTATCCCGTATTTACACTGGCAAAAATTGCCCAAGACATGACTAGCGTTAAACAACTTGTCAGTAGTTTTGCACCCGAAACCGTTATACGCAAGCTATCTATAGTTAAAAATTTGCTAATTTTATTCGCGCGATCGCTATTTCTAAAGATTGAAGTATTAGTACATATAAAATACTTAAATTAATCTTTTTTATATTATTGACATTGGCTTTTATTTGAGCGAAGATAATAAATTGTCGTGAAAATCGATATTACAAGCGGAACTGGCGGAATTGGCAGACGCGCTAGATTCAGGTTCTAGTGCCGCAAGGCTTCCGGGTTCAAGTCCCGGGTTCCGCATTAATCAGTGACCAGTGACCAGTGACCAGTGACCAGTTCGCTGAGTTACTTTTGCAGGAAGGGAAAAGACCTAGCTAACCCGCTAGAAGCTAAATGCTAACGAGTTTACAGAATCCTTTAATTAAACAAATACGTAAGCTGCATACTGCTAAGGAGCGGCGATCGCAAAATTTATTTCTGCTTGAAGGTACTCACTTAGTAGAAGCAGCCTGTCAAGTCAATTATCCCTTAAATAGCGCCTGCTGTACTCAGCAATGGCAAGTTACGCACTCCGATTTGTGGCAACAGCTTTGTTTAAAGGCGCAAAGAGCCGAAATCGTTAGTGAAGATGTTTTAAAAGCGATCGCAACTACAGTACAGCCAGATGGTGTTGTAGCAATAGCAAAAAGACAGCCCTCAGCTAAATTACCTCATACTGGATTAATTTTGGCGTTAGAAACAATTCAAGATCCAGGCAATTTAGGCACAATTATCCGCACAGCAGCGGCGGCGGGTGCAACTGGGTTGTGGTTGAGTCAAGATAGTGTAGATATAGATAACCCTAAAGTATTACGAGCAAGTGCTGGGCAATGGTTTCGCTTACCAATGGCTATAAGTTCCGATCTCAAAGGGACTTGCCTGGAGTGTCAACGCGCCGGAATGCAAATAGTCGCTACTTTACCTGATGCTAAGTTGATATATTGGCAAATAAATTGGCAGCAGCCGACAATAATTTTATTAGGCAATGAAGGGGCAGGATTATCAAGCGAATTGTCAGCGATCGCTAACAAGCAAGTTAGCATTCCTCTAAGTGGGGGCGTAGAGTCATTAAATGTAGCGATCGCCGCAGCTTTACTCCTATACGAAGCTCAACGCCAAAAGTCAAAATGAGCGCTATGAAGACAAATTTAGCGACTGTAATATATTCCTGAGAATTCTTGCAAAAGTAGGCATTCTTATCTTTTTCCTCCTTGTCTGATAAATTAAAGACTTATGCAAGAGGTTTCTTAAGTGTTGGCTGCGTTAAAACTTTCTTGAATTAATTTCGGAATTGCTCTAGGGCGCATCGTTGCAGCTTCTACCCATACCCACATAGCCTCAGCAGTAACTAACAGAGGTTCGCTGTCATGCTGGCGGATCTCGTAGCGCCGAATAGCACGAGGACCTCGTAATTGTTGCAGCCAAGTAGCAATATCTAAAGAATCTCCAGCAACAGCCGGACGTAAATAGTCGATTTCTAAGCGCCGCATCACAAAAACACCGCCTAATTGGCGATAGACATCTAACGTCAAGCCTAAATGTTCAGAGTGTTCGATCGCTGCTTGTTCTAAATAACTTTGATAAACAGCGTTATTAACGTGTCCTAAAGCGTCCATTTCGTAGTGTCTGACGCGCAAATTAGTAATAAATGGTTTCATATAGAAAAAATCACCTAGTAATGCGCCTGAAACAGCCAGTTTGTATATTGCCGCTCAAACAAGTAGAAAAAAGCAAATAATAGCTGAATTTGCCCTGATTTAACCAAAATACTCTACAAAACCATCCGAAAAAATCGGCTAAAAGAGCGAATATTAGGAAAAAAATCCCGAAATCCATATATCTTAAAGGTTCTAACGATCCAGATCGGGCGATCGCGCCTTAGAATGATTCAGTGAAATATCCAATTTACGCAAGTTTCAGCCATTGAGAGTTGAATCAACGCTCGACATCTTGGCGGCAGAAATTTTTGTGGTAATTAACAAGGAGACTAAAATGAATAAAGGTGAACTGGTTGATGCCGTAGCTGAAAAGGCTAGCGTAACCAAAAAACAAGCCGACGCAGTTCTAACAGCAGCTTTAGAAACTATCGTCGAAGCTGTATCATCTGGCGACAAAGTAACATTAGTAGGCTTTGGCTCATTTGAGTCGCGCGAACGCAAAGAACGCGAAGGACGCAACCCCAAAACCAACGAAAAAATGAGCATTCCCGCGACAAGAGTACCAGCATTTTCAGCCGGAAAATTGTTTAGGGAAAAAGTCGCACCAGGAGACGACTAAAAGTTACAAGCAAGCGGAACCAACCATTGACACAGCCCGTACATGGAGGAAATTTAGCCTGGGCAGCAGCACTAGCAGGCTGTCCTCCTGATGCAATTTTAGATTTTTCTGCCAGTATTAGCCCTTTGGGACCGCCCAAAAGTGCGATCGCGGCGCTGGTAGATAATCTAGATAACCTCAGCCACTACCCCGATCCCAACTACTGGGAATTGCGAACGGCTTTAGGTAAATTGCATCAATTACCGCCCGATTGGATTCTGCCGAGTAATGGCTCGGCAGAATTACTTACCTGGGCAGGTTGGGACTTAGCCCAATTAGAATCTACAGTTCTAATTACTCCAGCTTTTAGCGACTACTGGCGCAGCCTCAACGCATTTGCGGCAAATGTTGTGCCTTGTCCTCTTGTTTTAGACAAACAGGACTTAAATGTATCTACCCCCGATCGCGCCCATAAATGCGGTTTGCTGCTAAATAACCCCCACAATCCTACTGGTAAGTTATTTAAACGCGAACAAATCCTGCCCTACTTAGAGCAATTTGCTTTGGTAGTCGTAGACGAAGCATTTATGGACTTTTTGCCCCCAGATCGAGAACAAAGCTTAATAACGCAAATTCAAAAGTATCCAAATTTAGTCATACTGCGATCGCTAACCAAATTCTACAGCTTACCTGGCTTGCGTTTGGGCTATGCGATCGCTCATCCTCAAACGCTGCAACGCTGGCAAGCAATGCGCGATCCTTGGGCTGTCAACACTCTAGCCGAAGCTGCTGCCTTAGCCGTCATTCAAGATACAACCTTTCAACAGCAAACTTGGGCATGGCTACCAGAGGCTAGAAACCAATTGTTTGCAGGCTTAAAACAAATCCCCAGATTACAACCATTGGAGAGTGCGGCTAATTTTTTGTTAGTGCATTCCGAGCGTTCTACATCTCATTTGCAACAAAGCTTACTCAAGGAACATCAAATTTTAATCCGCGATTGCTTAAGTTTTCCCGAACTTGGCGATCGCTACTTCCGCGTAGCTGTACGCTTAAATAATCAAAACGAGCGTCTAATTCAAGCAATTCAAGCCCTCTGTTAGCGCCATTTTATGTGCAAACCACAAGGCGACAATTCGCGCACTATTACCCCATGAATAAATTCAGGGCGCGACGTTTCAAGATAGAAAATTCTATCCTAAAAGCTCGCATGGCTTGCAACCTAAATGAATTAATTATTAATTTTGTCTTTAATTACGAATTACGAATTACGAATTATCATGGCGGAATACGATTTAGTAATTATTGGCGGCTCTTTAGAAGGGCGCTATGCGGCTGTTCGCGCCATCCACCAGGGCGCTAAAAAAGTTGCTCTTGTGGAACCTTTGGCAACACAAACAACCCCCTTATTCGACGTGCTAGCGCCTCATGCTGTAAATCGGCTCAAGGCATTAGATTCACAGCAATTTTTGCTACCTGGTGAGTACCCAGTTTCTATAGGAATTACAGAAGTTAGCCAATGGGCTAAAAATGCGATCGCCAATATAGACGAGCAAAATTCCCTAGCTACATTATCCGCTTTAGGAGTAGATGTAATTGCTAGCAATGGAGGATTTACCAATCAAAAACCGTTAGCTTTTAGCGCCGACAACCGTCAGCTTTTAGCCAAAGCATATCTGATAGCCACAGGCAGTCAGCCGACAATTCCAGATATTGAAGGGCTGCAAAATACAGATTACCTCACAGTTAAGACTATTTGGCAACGTCTAGCTGCAAATTCAGCCAAAGATTGGGTGATTATTGGCGGTAATCCCGATAGCGTGATGCTGGCGCAAACTTTAACAAAGTTAGGCTTTAACATTACTCTAATTGTCAAACGTCCCCGTATTGTCGCTGGACTAGATTCAGATATAGCCCAACTATTACAAGCAATTTTAGAAGCTGAGGGCGTGCGCGTGCTAACAGATACGCCTGTGACACAAATTAAGCAAATCGATCGCCAAAAATGGATTCAAGCAGGCGATCGCGCTATTGAAGCTGATGAAGTTATTATTTGTGTTGGCTACCAGCCGAATGTTGCAGATTTAAATCTAGAGTTGGTAGAAGTCAAATGGCATCGTCGAGGTATAGTAGTAAATCCTCAACTCCAAACTACTAACCCCCATATCTACGCTGGCGGCGATGTTATTGGCGGTTATAGGTTTGCTAATATCGCTAACTACGAAGCAAAAGTTGCTGTAAATAATGCCTTATCGTTACCCAGGTTAAAAGTAAATTATCACAGCATTCCCTGGGCAATCTTTTCTCAGCCACCAGTAGCGCAAGTAGGATTAACCCAAACCAAAGCCAAACAGTTTTACAGCGATGTTTTAGTATTGCAACAACATTTCAAAACAATAGCCGCCGCGCATTTGCAGGCTAAAACTACAGGTACGTGTACATTAGTAGTGCGCCGGAATGGGGAAATTTTGGGCGCAACAATTGTAGGTTCTCATTCTATAGAGTTAATTAATGTTATTAGTTTAGCGATCGCCCAAAAAATCAAGTTAAATGCGGTCGCGCAGTTTGCACCTATATATCCTAGCTTTTCGGAAGTTTTTGCCCAAATTGCTAGCGATCGATTACTCTCTACATAAGTCGAAGCTAGCGTATCAATAATTACAATGGATTTTTTGGATTTTAATATATTTCTTGCAAAAGTAAGCAATCTGTAGCTCTTTCTTCCTTGTCCCCCTTATCCATCAATTTAAAGACTTATGCAATTCTAACTTCCTTGTCTTCTTTGTCCCCCTTGTCCATCAATTTAAGAACCTATGCAATTCTAATGTGTGTATTGAGTGACACATTTCTCTGTTAGCTTTAGTAACCTCTTTTGATAGAGTTTCAAAGTTGAAATATCAGTTGAATAAGAAGTGTCAAGTTTTTTAACTGCTGGAAAGTTCAACTAAAGCAGCAAGCTTACTGCCAACATTTTTAGGTTAATAAATAGCATGGATAAAACGAACACAATTGGTATTGTAGAGCGTTACTTTGCGCTAGGCATCGGTATTCTGTTTTTGCTTATAGGTATAGCTGGATTTATTCCAGGGTTAGTTTCCTTACCTGGAACCGATGCATCTTTTGTCCCTTTAGATAAGTCTCATAGCGCTTATTCCGCTGGATTTGGCTATGTATTTGGGTTATTTGCTACCAATTTCTTGCACAACCTCGTACGTTGTGCTGTTGGAATTTTGGGAATTACTTCTTATACCAGCCTAAGTAGCGCCCGTGTATTTAATCGTGCTTTTGCTGTGGGTTATATTGTAATTGCGATTATGGGATTGCTACCATTTGCTAATACAGCATTCGGCTTAATGCCTTTATTTGGTCACAATGTTTGGTTCAATGCTCTTGCAGCAACAGCTACAATTTACTACGGAGTTATTATCCCAGCTAAGGTAACTGATACTGGTGTGGCGCAAAATCTTTAATGGTACTTGAGCTAATAATTCGTAATTAATTTGGATACAAGTCCCTACCACTAATGAGTGATGCATCATCAGCAATCATTTTGTAGCAGTAAAATCGATCGATTTTACTGCTTTTCTTAGTTTGAAAAATCATATATTTACTTTCTACGTATTAATAATAACAAGCAAACTTAATATTAACTTCAGTATTAGGGAGGTAAAATATTGAAGCTTTAGTAATTAATCTAATAAGTAGTATTATACTTTCGTATATTTTCTTCGCTGCTCTTAAGTATAGTAATTAAAGTGCTAGTATTACTTGAGAGTAAATGACAAAAATTGCTTTGTAGCAGTAACATTGTAGTAAAAAAGCATTTACCAATCTAATTTTATGAATCTTAAACGCGAGTTTACTATTTTTCAAGAAATAAAAAATACAGGTAAAACCACTTCCTTTTATAATTCTGTGACTGGAACGACTTGGCAGTTATCTGTTCGAGATGAAAAGCTTGTAGTAGATGTGCCTAATTTCACTTTTCAACTTTCTCCTTCAAGTACATATAAGTTTAGAGCGATAAATCTAGAAATCGACTTAGATTTTGAGTTTGAACAGCGCGATCGCTGCACGATGAACATATATGCTAAAGGTATTAAGCGAGCTACCTTTGAAGCTTACTAATTCCTATTTAATTAAGTTATCCAATAATTAGTTTGTACATGAATTAAAAACTTAGTAACTAGCGCTGTAAAACCGTGCTTTTTTTATTTAGACACAGTGTTTTCAAACCATACAAAGTAATTTTTTATTGTTATACTTACGGTAATTAATGTGTTTTTTTTTACACGAAGCACTAAGAAACTACAGTAGATATTCTGAAAACAACAACTTTGCTATGAACAGCACCTTTTATTTTCAACAGGGAATTGTATTTAAATCATCTCACCAAATTAATATTATCTCTATCATCTAGTAGAAAAGAGTACAGCTAAATATTTGTATTGTGTAAGTGCCACAAACAAATAGCTTGACTTTAGCTACATATACTTGCTTGCTAACTTTTACTAGCAGCTATATTTATGCTTAAGCTCAAAGTGATATAACTAACTATGCAGAGATTTTTCTCAGTTAGAGCATACAGAGCAAAGAGCAATGCACTTACTATCCAAAAACATGGCGAAATGGTAGAAGCAGTAGGCAAGTGGCTACAAAAACATAGCCAGGTTGTACCGAACTACGGTTGTGAAATTGAAGAATATGGCTTACTCATTCAATATCATGCACAACAATCACTAATGTACGCTTCATTATTGCAATGTCAGAGGTTATATTCTACATATCTATATGTGGATGCTTTGCAGACACGCTTGCAAGCATCCAAAGCATACACACAAGCAGTTAATTTATACATACTATCAATTCAAGCTTATCTCGATTGTAGAACTAGCGACGAATGTTAGAAAGTTTGTTAGGTGCAGGCAAATTGGATTGGCGTTTAACTTTCTTTCAAAATTAAAATTTATGTACGGAATTTGATACCGAAAACTCAAGCAAAGTTTACTTAAATCGTTCGCTATCTTTACCGTACTTATTCTGCGGTAAAGAGCCGCCTAAACCTTGTAATATACCACGTCCAATTAAGCCTATAGCTCTACCAACTACTTGCGTAAGCACGTAGACAACGCCACTACCTAAAAATGCCACTGCTGCTCTTAATCTTGGTGCGATCGCATCTCTAAATTCTAACGCTAAAGTTACTATGGCTGGAATACCAGAAAGTTGTTTTAATTCTTGATTGCGAGGAGCATAAATCGGTAGTTTGGCAATCCCTCTTTCGGCAAGTATAAATAACTCATACCGACTTTCAAATATCTTTTTTGGCTCGTCGATATATTCTTTAAAGCGATACTTCCAAGATAAACTATTTCTAAATCGTTCTATTTCGCGATTAGAAATTAGACTGCGATCGTAAAAGTTTTGTTTGACTACTTCTACATCAGCCAATCTATTTAATAACGGCTGTACTACAGCGTTTGCTATTTCAACTATTAAATTTTGCAAGATTATTTCTGCTCTTGCCATTGCTTCAGGACTACCAACAGAATAAGCTACATTATCGACTACTAAAGGAGTATCAAATAATAAGTAAGAAAATAACTGTATAACTAAAGGAATTTTATTCAATATTCCTGTCTGCACAATTAGCACATCTTGAAGTAAGTAGTTAGCAATTTCTATATTTTGTTCGCCTACTAAAATCGTTGAATACTTACCAAAATATTCTACTGTTGATGTTTGCCATAAGTCTTGCACAATTACTGCTTTCATTTTTGGTAATTGTGCGCTTTTGACTTGAGCAAATTGTAGTTGAGCCACAATATTGCTAACTTTTGTTAAAACTGTAGCTAATAATTCTCTTTTTCTATCTTCTCTAAGTAAATCTATTTCTAGCGGTACTCCAGTCAAATTATCTAGGCTAAATTGTAACTTTGCTTGCACAGAAGCAAATATACTAGCTGATATTTGAGTTAGTTGAGAATTGTTGCTAGTTTGAGTAGGTAATAAAGCCAAATCTTGCCGATATGTAAGACTAGAAGTAGTTAAATTTCCTGCAAAGGTACTATTACTAATTTCAACTTGCGACGGTTTCAATAATTGATTGACTAACCAGCGAGAAGCTAACAATTCTCGCCTTTGTCCTGATAAAATAGCCCTTTCTAATACTGTAAGCCCAGGAATTTGTAATTGCGCTGTTACTTGAGTTAAGGTAAAGTCGATTTGTTGCAACCCAGACAAGCGCCAGTTTTCTCTAATTGTGCTAAAAATATTTAACCTAGGAATAGCCGCAATGTCTGTAGTCCAGTAAGATTGTCCTGCTGCTACTTGACGCGCGATCGCTACAACTTCAGAAATTGAGCTACCTTTAGGACAATACCCTTCTACACCGACTGCTTTTGCTGTGGATAATTGGCTTGCGGGTACTGTACCTAGTAGCAATATAGGTAAGTTAGGGTACTGAGCTTTAATTTGCTGAACTATAGCAAAGTTACTACCATCTGCATCTAGCGCCAATACGACTAAATTTATTAAAGAGCGATCGCTTGTTGCTAGTATTTGCAGAACATTACTATCGCTATCGGCTGCAACTACTGCTATATCGCTAAATTCTTCTAAAAGTACCTGTAACCCCGTACAAAAAATCGGGTCATTATCAATTAACAGTAGCCGAAGGGCGCGATCGCTCATACTACCATTAACCGCAAGCTTGTTGGAGCAAAGAAAATTGATACAGTTTCAGCTTGGCGATTTTCAATTATCTCACTCCAACTTGGCTGTTTACGCTGTCTCTGACTGCTTATAACCAAAAAAGTTAACAGTATAGTCAGTAATTTTCACTCCAGTTTGCTCCTCGATTTGCTGGAGCAACTCTTCTGGTAATTTTACCTCAACATCTAGGATCTGATTTGTATCCAAACAGTTCACATGGCTGTGAGAATCGCTAATATTGCCATACAATCGCCCATCAGAGCGTTCGATGCACTCAATAATATTTTGGCTAGAAAGCGCCTCTAGGTTCTGATATACAGAAGTATGACCGATTTCCTTGCCTTGCTGGTTCAAGCGATCGTATATTTCCCTTGCTGATAAGTGTTCTTTCGCTTGCCAAAGTAGCTCTAAAATAAAGCGACGTTGGCGGCTTAAACGCATACCTAGAGTTTGACACCGATCTACAGCATCTTCAAGGGAGCGAATTGGTTTTATAGTTGCCGCCTCTTTTTGCATACTTATAGTTTGTTTCGGTAGCTCGAATGTCTACCTACTAATAGATTAGTTTTCCGAACGTGCTATGCCTACTCTAAATGAACTAGGTATAGCGCCAAGTGTAGTATCAAAAGTAAAGTAAACTCATTACAACTTTATCCTAAAAAGGGGTTAAACGTCTACATCAACCAGGCAGTCCCCACAGATTCGCTATGATTGCAGATAAGGGCGATCGCGCTCGTTTTAATATATTTTTGTACCTTAAGATAGCCAATGTCTTTATCCAAAACCCCGCTGATTGGTTTAAAAGCAGACGAATTTCGTCATCCCTTAGACTTAGAATCAACCAAAGCTATCAAGCAAATACCTGGTATAGACATGATAGTGCGGAATCTGCTAGGACCATTAGCAGAGCAGTTTTTTTATGTGGAAAATATTGCTGCTAGCGTGCTTGTTGGCGAATGCCAGTTACCGCAGTACCACCAATTACTCCTAGAAGCTTGTAAAATTTTGGACTTGGAACCGCCCCAATTATACGTGCGCCAGCATCCAATCCCTAACGCTTACACTTTTGCCATGCGGGGCAAACAGCCGTTTGTAGTATTGCACACTTCTTTGATAGATTTGCTTACACCAGAGGAAATCCAAGCAGTAATTGCCCATGAATTAGGGCATCTAAAGTGCGACCATAGCGTTTACCTGACACCGATTAACTTACTGGTACTAGCAGCAAGCCAAATACCTACCTGGGGCGAAATTGTCGCGCAAAACATTCAAGCACAATTATTACAATGGGTACGCTGTGCTGAGTTTACCTGCGATCGCGCGGCATTGCTAGCAACTCAAAACCCCAAAGTAGTCATGTCCCTACTTATGAAGCTAGCAGGTGGTTCTCCCCAACTTGCGCCGCAACTCAACTTAGATGCATTTATCGCCCAAGCCCGCGCTTATGACGACATCAGCAACACCGAATTAGGGGAAATGCTCAAATCAGCACGCACGTCACAACTAAGCCATCCAGTACCCGTATTGCGGGCTAGAGAAATAGATCGCTGGGCAGCCACAAAAGATTATCAGTCCTTGCTAAAAACTCATACAATAGGTTATACTAGCAAAGCTTCAGATAAGGGCGGATGGCGGAATTGGTAGACGCACTGCACTCAAAATGCAGCGGGGAAACCCGTAGGAGTTCGAGTCTCCTCCTGCCCACTTACAAATCACGTATAGAGGGCAAACTATATGCACCAGCGTTTAAAACGGTGGGAATCGCCTCGTAAAGAAGGCAGAAACAAAAAAGGCAAAGGCGGAACAGCTAGAGCCAGACAACTCAAGAAGCAAACGCAGATGATGCGGCAAAGGCTGAAAGAGGACAATAGCAAAGACAAGAAACGGCGGGAAGATAATTATCTTCCCGCTTTTTTTGTAGGGTGCGTTTTGAAAACGCACCCTGCTATGCGCTTGTGTGTGTATCACGTTCCACTACTTCCTAAGCTAGTTACCAAAGCATTAATTAGGGGAGAGATAGCGCTTAAAGCTGATGGCAATACGGCAACAGTCGCCGCTGCTACGATGATTGTGGTAGCTAGCCTGACAAGGCTATCAGCAGCACTTTGATAAGTATCAAACTTGTAATCGACTTTTTCTAATTTGAGGTCAAATTTTTCTAGTTTGAGCTTGAAATCCTGTGCATCATTCTCTAAATGGTCTAATCTCTGATTAATTTGCCGCAGTTCTGATAAAACTGTGGTTTCAAAATTACTAGGTGTATCTGGCTGATTGGTTGTCATACTTTTATCGTATCTTAGGAAAAGCGATCGCCCTCCCTACTAGATGTGCGATCGCTTTTTATCAATCAGTAACTACTGACAAGTGTTACCTGGTCACTGGTCACTGTCTAGATATCTTCTTCGCTCAACTCGCGTGTCATATAATCAAACGGCTCATCTACAAACGTAGTATCAGCAACACCTGCGCTTGCAACTTGCCCCTTAACAATATTCTTCATAATTTGGATGCCTTGAATTGTCGGACCAATAGGCACGCCCAAAGAATTGTAAGTTTCCCGCAAGCCTTGCAATACGCGCTCATCTAGCACGTCCATACTGCCAGCTACCAAGGCATAAGTAGCATAACGCAAATAGTAGTCCATATCGCGCAAACAAGCAGCATAGCGCCTTGTAGTATAGGCATTACCACCAGGACGAATTAATTCAGGCAACTCGTCAAACAACTGAGAGCCAGACTGCTTGACAATTGCTGCTGCATTACTGTTGATAGCTGCTGCAGCTTGGACTCTAGCTGTACCTGTGGCAAAATAAGACTTGAGATCGTCCATTGCATTGCGGTCAAAATAGCGACCAGCAACATCGTAAGTGCCAATTAAGCTTGTTATTGCATCCCGCATGAATTTTTCTCCAAATTTTCCTATCTAATGTTTGATATTTTTAACTTGCTGCGATCGCCCGTCAGCATCAAATCGGTGTAAAGAAATGACAAACTTTACTCATCCACAGCAGACTAATAGCTCCATAAGGATCTTAAGCTAAACTTGACCACTATGAGACTCACAACTTACTCCTCGGTAGCAAAAAGCTTGTGTAACGTTGATGAAAATAGCTTTTTGTGTAGTAAGCTACAAAATTACCCCCGATTCTATCTCTAGGATGATTCAAAAGGCAGCATAGTTTAGGTTCGGTTCTTACTTGCAAACAGCGGCAAGTTTGATATTAATTTTAGATTTGAGCGAATTGGCAAAACAAGGAGTCATCAATAATGCCTGAAACACCCCAAGAAGTCTTGAAGATGATTCAAGATCGCAACATCGAGCTAATTGATTTAAAATTCGTGGATATGCTAGGTATCTGGCAGCACTGTACTTTCCACCGCAGCCTAATTGATGAAGATTCTTTCACCGACGGCGTTGCTTTCGATGGCTCCAGTATTCGAGGTTGGAAAGCAATTAACAACTCCGACATGGCAATGCGACCCGATCCAACTACAGCTTGGGTCGATCCGTTTATGGAAGTACCGACATTAAGCATGATCTGTACGATTGTCGAACCTCGTACAGGCGAATTATACGATCGCGATCCTCGCTCGATTGCTCAAAAAGCCATTGACTATCTGATTGCTAGTGGCATTGGAGATACAGTTTTTTGCGGTCCAGAACCAGAATTTTTTATCTTTGATGATGCTAGGTTCGATCAAACCGGAAACCAAGGCTATTACTACATCGACTCAGTAGAAGGCGGATGGAACGCAGGTAGAAATGAACCTGGCGGTAACTTGGGCTACAAAATTGCTAATAAAGGCGGGTATTTTCCAGTCGCGCCAACTGACACTCTGCAAGATATTCGCTCGGAAATGCTGCTAACAATGGGCAAGTGCGGCGTACCAATTGAGAAGCATCACCATGAAGTAGCCTCTGGCGGACAGTGCGAATTAGGAATTCGATTTGCGCCATTAGTCAATGCTGCTGACTATGTCATGACTTATAAGTACATTGTCAAAAATGTTGCCAGAAAATACGGCAAAACAGCAACATTTATGCCCAAACCCATGTTTGGCGACAACGGTACGGGGATGCACACCCATATGTCAATTTGGAAAGATGGTCAACCTCTGTTTGGCGGAGACAAATACGCTAAATTGAGTCAATTGGCGTTGCATTTTATTGGCGGATTGATTAAGCACGCGCCTTCAATTCTCGCTTTTACCAACCCCAGCATCAACTCCTACAAGCGATTAGTGCCTGGTTATGAAGCACCAGTAAACCTAGCTTATTCTCAAGGCAACCGCTCCGCTTCAATTCGGATTCCCCTCTCTGGCGACAGTCCCAAAGCAAAGCGCCTAGAGTTCCGCTGTCCCGACCCTAGCTGCAACCCTTATTTAGCCTTCTCGGCGATGTTGTGTGCAGGTCTAAATGGGATCAAAAATCAAATCGATCCTGGCGATCCTTTGGATGTAGATATTTACGAACTCAGTCCTGAAGAATTGAGTAAAGTACCTTCTACTCCTGGCTCATTGGAAGCAGCTTTAGAAAACTTAGAGCATAATCACGATTTCTTGACTGAAAGTGGCGTTTTCTCTGAAGACTTCATTGAAAATTGGATCACCTACAAGTTAGACAAAGAAATCAATCCGATGCGCTTGCGTCCTCACCCCTACGAGTTTTCCTTGTATTACGATTGCTAGGTTAAAACAAATTTATTGCGATCGCCGCCCACAATCGGGCGGCTTTTTTTGTTCGGGATTTTTGGACGGTTTCTATATTTTTTAGACGTAGCACTGCTACGTCTCTACATCATCATTATTGTTGGGGTGCGATGCGTTGCGTTCTTGCTGTAATTCTTCTTGCAACATTTTTTGGTAAATCTGGGGCAATTTTCCGGTGACGGTGTTATCTTCTATGCCATAGCCTAGACTTGTCCACGTACCAGATAACAACCGTCGGACTCGATTTAATTCTCCTTGGCGTAGTAGTTGAGAAATATCTGTTCCCCAGGCTGTGCGATCGCTTAACCATGCATATACTACTTCATCTTGATATTTTGGCTCGAAGCTGTAGGAACGCCAAAACATTAAACCTGGCGGATTGGGATGATACAAGGCTGCTTTTTCATACCAGGTAATATTAATCATCTGATAGCGTCCCGCCGCAGTCGAACAATTGCCGATATTCGGACCAGCGATAATCGTAATGCACTCCTCTGGATGGCGGCTTAAATCTTCAACTCGACTACCACCGTAGAGAATTGAGTATGGCATCGGATCGTTAGCTTCGCTAGCTGAAATTGTCCGCATCAACGCGCGAATGTAAGGATCGCCCCCTTGCATCTCTAATGGTGGCAAATAACCAAAAACAGGGTCATGGCGCGATCGCTTATCCTGCATGGGCTGATTTTGCAGTAACAACGCTAACACTACAACAGCACTAGCACCTGCAATAATCTTTTTAAGTGCATAATTTTTTTTATCTTTGCTTAAATTAGCCTTTAGGAGTGATAATCGCGCCAATTTCCCTATCCTCGCTTAAGAATAACTACTTATCAAGCCACGTTAGTAAATAGCTCTGCAAAGCTTTTTTCTGGTGCTTCTTCCTTAGCCACAATTTCGACAATTTTGTTGCGGGCGGCTGCTTGCGATAGCGCTTCTACGCATACTTGCGCTACTTTAGTACGAGGAATGCTGCCATCAAATAGCGTGTCGGCAGAAGACATCACAATTTTATTGGTGTTGTCTTCATTTTTTAACCCACCAGGGCGCACGATTGTATAAGTCAAGCCACTTTTTTGCAAATACTCCTCTGCTTGCTTCTTCCACACCAAAATCAGCCAAAACAAGTTTAGCGGATGCAACAGTTTAGAAGTACACAAAGAAGAGACAAACACAAAATGCTCAATTCCTTTAGTTTTAGCAACATCAACCAAATGTTTCGTACCTTCAAAATCTACCTTATAAGGACCTGTAGGGTCGAAACTCGGTTTAGCACCAGTAGCACACAAAAGTACAGTGCTATCACCTATAGCCTCGCTCAGAGTATCTGACTTTAATACATCGCCAACTACTAATTCCGCTGACTGGGGCAAAACTGCTCTAGCTTGCTCTAAGTCTCTAACTAAAGCTCGGACAGGAATATTTCGCGCTACCAATTCTTGCACGATTCTCCGTCCCGTTTCGCCTGTTGCTCCTGCTACAAATGCTTTCATATTAATAATTATGCTTTCCCAATCAAGAATTTACTCAAACCTCATATTTCTTCATTGTAGATTCACGCAGAAAAACACTGGAGTATATAGATTTTATAAAGATCCAATTTTTGAGTGAAACATTGACTCGCTAATGGGAATCCTGAATGTAAGAGCCAAGCAGATCGCAAGAGAAGAAGTTTATGTTGTCACAAAACCGCGAATACCAGTCATTAGAAGTCAACGAAGCAGTTTGGAATGTAGGAGGGCATATACCCCACGCAGACGATCGTGTAGGATCTTTCGCCCCAACGCGCTTTTCTGGTCAATTCGCTGACTGTATGGAAATGCGGGCTCCAGTGCAAAAGGTGGCGGAGTATTTAGACGTGCATCAAGAATGGTTTTGTCGTTGCGCCCAACCTATGAAGGTAGAACCAATCAATGAAAATGGTTATGCGTTGGTAATTGGTCGCTTTGGTGCTTTTGGTTATGACGTAGAGCCGAAAGTAGGATTAGAACTTTTGCCCGCTGAAAATAATGTTTATCGCATCAAAACCATCGCTATCCCTAATTACGTTGCTCCTGGCTATGACGTAGATTTTAAAGCCGTTATGGAGCTTGTAGAGCATGGGGAAGTTACAAAAGTCGAGTGGAAGTTAGATTTAAACGTTGACGTGCAGTTTCCCAAGTTTATCCACCGCTTGCCCAAGTCTGTAGTAAAAAATACAGGCGATCGCTTACTCAACCAAATCGTTCGCCAAGTATCGCGCCGCCTGACAGTTAAAGTTCAAGCTGATTTTTACAAATCGTTAGGTGTATAGACTCATGCCTAAGAGACAATGCTTCCTTGTCTCCCCCTACCTCCCCTGCACCCCCTGCCCTCTTCTACAGCTTACTTAGAATATTTTGAATAATCTGTACGCCGCTGACTGCTTGCCAGACAAATACTGCTACAAGACCAGAATTTAGGACGATATGCGTGTATCTTGCCCAGTTTTGACCTTTTTGCATATATGGAGATAAACTAGCTGAAACTGCGATCGCTCCTGTCATGCCTAAGCCTGCTAGCAAATGAGGTCCGAGAAATAGCTTTTGGTTATTGATATAAGTCGCACCCATGCCAATTAACGTTCCTACTACCATTAGACCCAAAAGAATCGAGCCGACTTGATAGTGTCGGACATTATATTTACCTTTGATTAGCTCTTTTTTGGTTTCGCCCTCTGCATATCTAAGCTGGCGCACTTTTACGCCCAAATACAGCGCGTAAAACGAAACGCCCAACAACACAAACATCAACAGTGGGTGAAAAATATTTAACCAAGGCTTAATGGTTGCCGGAATTTCCAGGCTCATAGCGTCTACTCATTTATTAATATTCTTGATAAAACTTAGCATAACTGCTTCAAAAAACTTTGTGCAATAAGGAGGAAAAATCAGCGCAGTGTTTAGCAGGCAGAAGGCAAAATTGAGCAAATTTCAAGAAAATCATGTCTATAAACTCATTGGTAACGGAATTTAGCTATCTACTAAGTCGCTTGATTGTTTAAAAAAAGCTGGATGTTTAAGTAATACAACAGCTTTATAAGTATAATTTTTACCGTTAGACTTGCAGGGTGCAAATCGGGATAGTTTAGAGCATGGCTTCAAATGGCGATCGCTTGTTAATCAAAGCAGCAAAGTTAGGCGACATCAAGCAAGTGCAAGCGCTGCTAATAGCGGGTGCAGACGTAAATGCTAGCGACTCGGATGGCACTACAGCTTTAATGTTCGCAGCTAGTTGTGGCTACAGCGAAATAGTAACTTTGCTACTTAATGGCGGTGCGGATATCAACGCCCGCCGTAAATTCGGCGCAACACCACTAATGTTAGCAGCCGCAAATCATCAAGTTGATGTTGTTCGCATTCTGATAAGTTACGGCGCTGATGTCAATGCCAGAAATGATGATGGTAGTACAGCCCTAATGGTGGCAGCCTTGAAAAACGCTCCTGAGATCGTGCAAACGTTGCTAGGCGCAGGTGCAGATATCAAAATCAAAGATAAAGATGAGGATACTGCCTTAATCGTTGCTACCTTACATGGGCATAGCCAAATAGCCCAAATTTTAGTAGCTGCGGGCGCAGATATAAATCAAGCCAAACGAGGCGAAACAGCTTTAATGCTAGCAGCAGCTAGAGGTTATAGCAAAACAGTTAGAGTCTTGCTAGAGTATGGAGCCAATGTCAATAGTAAAAATGATGATGGCAGAACAGCTTTAATGCAAGCAGCGATCGCTCTTTCAGTATCAGTGACAAGCTTATTGCTAGCTAAAGGAGCCAATGTCAATGAAAAAGATACAGATGGCGATACAGCTTTAATGCTAAGTTGCGATCGCGGCAATTTAGAAATCGTCCAAGCATTGCTAGCTGGCGGAGCAGATATCAACCTCAAAAACCAAACTGGAGAAACAGCCTTAATCGCCGCCGTAGCCAGCGGAGATAATGCGATCGCAAGTATCCTCCTAGATCGCAGGGCAGATGTCAACGCCCAAGACGAAAATGGCGATACAGCCTTGCATATTGCCGCTGTTGAAGGTTATACCGAGATCGTGCAACTTTTGCTAGATCGCGGTGCAAATAGTCAATTGGCTAACAAGCTAGGCGATTTACCGTTAATGCTAGCTGTCATCCAAGGGCATAGTGAAGTTGTCGCCGCCCTAGCAAGTCCCCAAACAGTCAATACTATAAGTTTGGGCGAAACACCTCTAACTACTGCTGTAGCCCAAGGAAATAGCGAAATAGTCCAGTTATTACTTAGTAGCGGAGCCGAGGCAAATATTCCTGCAGCAGATGGCAAAACGCCCTTAATTAAAGCCGCAGAACGCGATCGCCTGGAAATAATCCAGTTATTACTACCAACGGCAGATGTCAACTTACTAGACTCATCGCAAGCTACAGCCTTAATGTGGGCAGCATCGCGGGGCAATCTCCAAGCCGTACAATTATTGTTACATTCTGGCGCAGATCCAACTCTGAAAAATCGTGGTGGTTACACAGCACTAGCGATCGCCGAATTTAACGGTTACACAGATATAGTGCAAGTTCTCCAAGCCGCCGAACTAGGGGAATAACAGCAACCAGCAAAGCAATTATGCAATAGACCTCTTGCATAAGTCCATAATTTCAACGGATTAGGGAGACAAGGAGGACAAGGAAGAAAATAGGATTGCTAATTTACAGAGCATTGCCTACTTTTGCAAGAAGTCTAATCATCAGCTACTCGGACAAGAGTATTTCCCTCTTTCTCTTTTACCTGGTCACTGGTAACTGGTCACTGGTCACTGTTACTCACGCACACTTAAACTCTATACAAACTGTAGTAGTTGGCGCATTTTTGGCAGTTTTAATCGTTAATTGACCATTGTGTAGTTCGCATAAGCGCTTGGCAATAATTAGACCTAAACCCAAGCCTTGTTGTTCGTAAAACTCGCGCTCGAATTGCCTGCAAGCACCAATGCTAGCAATTTGTTCTAAGGTCATCGAACAACCAGAATTAGCAATAGTCAGAAAATAAATATCGTCTTCTATAGTTGCTTTGATATCTACAAATGTACCAGTTTCAGAAAACTTAAAAGCATTATCAACTATCTCTTCGACAATTTTTTTTAAATCGTGTTCGGCAATTTTAACCCCAGCACGAGCAACATTTACCCTTAAGTCTGCTTCTCTGTTGTATTGAGTCGCTTTTTGCCTAGCAACGCTCGCGACAATTTCATTGGGGTTAGATGTACGACAATCGTTTAAAATCTCTACTTCTTGGGAATTGATAGTTAAAGCTTTCAGCTTAGAGTAAATTACAAAGTTTTCCATCAACCGATGCAAATACATGGTTGCACCGTTAATATTTTCTGCTGTTGCTAAAATTTCCTGGGGTTGAATTTCCTCGTGTTCTTCAACCAACTTTTGCGTCAAACTGAAGATTTGATAGACTGGATTGAGCAGTTCTTCCGGCAATACGTCAGTAATGCCTTGCACGAAACCTACTAGCTCCTCTTCAAAGTGTTGGGCGACAACTGCGTGTTTTTCTAGGCGAGTTGCAACTGCTCCTAGCAATTCTGTTTTGGTAAATGGCTTAGTCAAGTAATCATCTGCACCTAATTCCATACCTTGACGCAAAGCAGCTTTATCAGCTTTGGCTGTAAGAAAAATAAAGGGAACTGCTGCTGTATTGGGGTTTTGGCGCAGTGTTTTTAGCACCTCATAGCCATCTACTTCGGGCATCATTACATCGCATATAATCAAATCTGGCTTGTCTGCTATTGCTAGCTTGATGCCATCCGAACCATTCTCTGCGCCTAGAGTATCAAAACCTTCTGCGCCAAGGCGTTCTAACAGGTTTTCTCTAATTAAAAACTCATCTTCAATTACTAAAATCTTGCTCATATATTTCCTTTATTAACGGTATAGAAATTAAAAATGTTGTCCCGACTCCAACTTCACTTTTTACTGTAATTGTTCCTTGATGTAAATCTACAGCTTTTTTGACAATAGCTAGTCCCAATCCCGTACCTGAAATATTGCCAACATTGCTAGCTCTATAAAATGAGTCAAACAAGTGCGCTTGCTCGCTAGCAGGAATCCCAATGCCTCGATCTTGAATTTGAAAATTTATTGCCTTTTCTTGACAATTTAGCTCGAAATGTATGCTACTACCAGCAGGCGAATACTTAATTGCATTTGCAAGTAGATTACTCAAAATCGGGCGCAGTAGTTTGTCATCTAAATAAGCATCCAAGCTATTGGCTGGACTTGTAAAAACAACATCATGACTGTATCCGCAACTAACAAGCATTTCATTGACCAAATCGCGGCAGAACTGAACTACATCCATGAGTAAAGGATGGCAATTTAGTTTACCCATTTCGGCTTTGCCTATTAACATCACGTCCTCTAAAAGCTCAGTCATGTGTTTGACATTTGTTTGAATGCGGTGGAGGTGTTGATGTTGCTTCTGTTGGCTCCAACTTTCGCCAAAATCTTCTAATAATTCCGCCGAAGATAAGATAGTGGTTAAAGGCGTGCGAAACTCGTGGGAAGCCATAGTGATAAAGCGTGACTTAAGTTCGCCTAGATGTTTTTCTGTTGCCAAAGCATTGCGGATTTCGGCTTCGGCAAGTTTACGCGCAGTAATGTCGCGGACAATAACCATAACTTCATCTTCCGCACTGACAGCAATTCGAGCTTCGCAGTAGATGATATTTTTGTCTGCAGGCAGTTGATACTCAAATATTTGCACATCTTTAGTTGCGAGTGCTTGTTGAATGCATTTCATAGCAGTCTGCGCTACTACTTGTGGCATCACTTCATAAATACTTTTGCCCAAAAATTCGCTAGCAGGTAGTAGCAGTTCGTTACCTTTACCCGCTTTATAGTTAATAAAAATGCCCTCACCACTAATGCGAAACATCAAATCCGGTAAAGCATTAATTAAGGCGCGGTTTGTAGCTAGGCTAGATTGCAGTGCTTTTTCTGCTTGTTGGCGCTTGGTAATATCTCGCCCTTCGAGGATAAGTAAGCTAACTTGACCGATTTCGTCTAAAACTGGTTTGATCGAAAAGTCAATACTACTAATAGTGTCACCAGCACCGATTACATCTACTTCGTAGCGAATTAGTTTGCCTGTTGCAGCCTGGAAAATCGCCGCTTTGAGCTTTTCTTGCTCGGCGCTTGAATGCCTCCACCACAGCGTTTCCCAAAATAGCTGTCCGACAACTGATTCTAAGGTAATGCCGCCAAAATCAAGCGCAGTTTGATTTACAGTTGAGATCGCACCATCAGGAGTCAGTAAACCAATAAACTGAAAAGCATTGTCAAAAACGGCTTTAAACAGTCGTTCGCTCTTTTGGAGGGCAACTTGGGCAAGTTTGCGATCGCTAATATCTTGCAGCGTTCCACAACTGCCTAAAATAGCACCCTTTTCATCTAGAAGCGGACAAGCAGATAATTCCAGCCAACGATAGCCGCCATCGCTAGTCAAGTAACGTGCTTCATGACGATAAAATTCTGCTCGATTTTGGAGCAGAGCTTGGAATTGCTGGATACTTTCTTGGCGCTCTTGGGGATGAATATACTCGAAAAAGTCATTGCCAATAGTGTCATCAACAGAAAAACCAGTAATCTGCTGCCAAGCAGGATTGAGAAATCTCCATAAACCTATAGCATCAGTCTCGAAAATAACTTCTTTAGTCCGATTTACGACCAAACGGTATTTTGCCTCACTCTTTTGCAGTGCTTTTTCTGCTAAAAAGCGAGCGGTTATGTCCTGAGCGATAGAAGCAACGCCAACTACTTCTTGGCGATCGTTAATTAATGGCGTGTTGTACCACTCACAAATGATCGCTCTACCATCTTTAGTTAAGTTCGGATTGATGTTATGAGTTCCACCCTTTTGTGCTAGTAACTCAACCATAACTCGGTCTACCTCTTCTCTAGCTGATGGAGGTACGAGTAAGCCTGCGGCGTGACGATTAATCGCTTCATTGCGGCTATAGCCAAAGATTTTTTCTGCTGCTTGGTTCCAATCGACGATCGCAAAATTCAAATCCCATTCAATTACAGCGACGGGCGTTTGCCGAAAATGCAATGCTAACTTTTGCTCTGACTTTTGCCTTGCCTCGTCTGCTTGTTGATATTGCTCTATAGCTTCTTGCAGTTTGACGACATTGCGCCGCAACTCCAATTGCGTCACAACTTGACGCGACACAGTTGCTAGCGCCTGCTGCTGCTCAATGCTAAGGTCGCGGGGTACTTTGTCTATTATGCATAAAGTCCCCAAAGCAAAACCGTCAGCATCGATTAACGGTGCGCCAGCATAAAATCGAATGTAAGGTTCGCCAATAACTAGAGGATTATTGGCGAAACGCTCGTCTTGCAGCGTATCTCGAACAATTAGTATGTCGGACTGTAAAATCCCATGAGCGCAGAAAGAAACATCTCTATGGGTTTGCGATCGCTCTAAGCCGACTTTCGACTTAAACCATTGGCGATCGCAATCTACAAAGCTGATGAGTGCGATCGGAACCCCGCAAATGTAGGCTGCCAAACGGGTAAGGTCGTCAAATGCACTTTCAGCTAAAGTATCAAGAATTTCGTACTTTTCTAAGGCTTGCAGTCTGGCAGCTTCATTCTCAGGTAATGGCGCTCTCACTAAGTTATTCCTGTTAGTTACATAACCTCATGCTTTTCTACACTTCAAGTTTTTAAACTCAATATCAGCAAAAGTTACTTGTTTTTGTTGATATAGGCAACAATTTGCCCAATTTGTTGTTTTAAAGCATTAATTTCTGCTTGCATACTGGCAATTTTTTGTTGCATTACCTGGACTTCTGCTGTTCCAGTTGTCATCGAACCCGTGCGGGTAATGCCTGCCGATGTGCCTGTTCCTCGGCGCGGTTTTTGCGATTTTGCCATCGCCGATTTGATCGCCCCGATTAGTTCTTTTTGCTCGAAGGGCTTTAAGATGAATTCAAAATACTCAAAGGGTTCTTGAATTTTCTCTACTACTTCCTCTTTGCGCCCTGACATTAGTACCAACGGAATTTTCTGCAATTCTGGATTTTGTTGAATCTGTTGAAAAACTTCCCATCCGCTCATCTTAGGCAAGAGAAAATCGAGCATGATTAAATTGGGGTGTTCTTGGCGAATTAAGTTGATTCCTTCCAACCCGTCTTTGGCTTCTAACACCTCAAAGTTGCCTGGTGGCAGCATTTCTTTTACTCTGACCCGAATTACTCGACTATCATCAATAACTAAAATTTTGCGACTTGTCACGATAAAATCCTCTAATGGGAAAATTTAACTAAAGTAGTAATATTACAAATTTATGGTCAAGATTGCAGTATCAGATAGCAAGCTTACGTTCATAAACTTAACCCTACCGCCAATCTGCTTCAAGAGAAATTTTACTGAGAACTAGACATAAATTGATTTCCCCTGTTCAAGCACTTAAGTAAATATACGGTAATAATTTATATATGTTCATAACTACCCTACCCGTATATTTACACGTCAAATAAGTTGTATTGTAGCGTGCTGGAGTAATGACTTTTTTCTGGCTTGTCAGTTTGATAATGGGCTAAATTTGCCTCGATCGGGAGAACGATCGCACTTAAACTTAAACAATGTAAATAAATCCTATATGAGCGAGCGGAAAACTGCGGATAAAAAAGCTGAAGTTGAATCAATGCCTGCATGGTTGCGCCGCCCTATCGGCAAAGCTAGCGAAATTTCTACAGTACAGAGAATTATTAAGCAGCGGCAAATTCATACCATTTGTGAAGAAGGACGTTGCCCAAATAGAGGCGAGTGTTACGCCCAAAAAACAGCAACTTTTTTGTTAATGGGACCAGTGTGCACCAGATCGTGTGCGTTTTGTCAAGTAGATAAAGGTCATGCCCCCATGCCTTTAGACCCCCAAGAGCCGCAGAAGGTAGCAGAAGCAGTAAAATTACTAGGATTGAAGTACGTAGTCTTGACATCTGTAGCGCGAGACGATTTAGCCGATGGGGGAGCAAGTTGGTTTGCTGGGGCGATCGCTACTATCCGTAACTCAAGCAGCGAAACCCAAATAGAAGTATTGACAGCCGACTTTTGGGGCGGAAAAGGCGACGGAGAAGAACAGCAGCGCGATCGCATTGCCACAGTAGTAGCGCAAAAGCCAGTTTGTTACAACCACAACATCGAAACAGTAGAACGCTTGCAAGGAGTAGTTCGGCGGGGCGCTAAGTACCATAGATCGCTGCAAGTGCTGAAAATAGTCAAAGACATAGAGCCGCAAATTGCAACCAAATCAGGCTTAATGTTGGGACATGGGGAAACTGCTAGCGAAGTAGTCGCAGCAATGGCAGACTTACGCGCCGTAGGATGCGATCGCTTAACTTTGGGGCAGTATATGCGTCCATCTTTGGCACATCTACCAGTGCAAAAATATTGGACACCAGACGAATTTGACGAATTAGGTGAAATCGCCCGCAAGATGGGATTTACGCACGTACGATCTGGTCCATTAGTTCGCAGTTCATACCATGCAGGGGAGGCGTAGAGACGTAGCACTGCTACGTCTGTACAGAAACGTGGCACTGCTACGCCTGTACAGCAGATGGCAAATTTTAAAAAATATTTCTGCGGATTTCTAGTCAAGGATGGCGTTCTTTGGTATTTCTTAATTAAGTTACAAGATTAGGATTTGTACTTATGACAACTCAAATCAACGATCCCAAAGGTGCAACAGTTAACACTAGCACTGCGCCTTACCCGTTTCGGACAATTGTTTCTTTAATTCTCTTAGCAGGTAACTTTCTAGTTGCAGCTATCTACTTCCACGTTATTAATCCGTAGTATTTTAGCCGGAAAGGAAAAAAGGGAATTGATTTGCACCTTTTCCCTTTCCGCTTTAACCTAAGCGATTGTGCTTTTGAATAAGCCTTTGGGACGAATCAGCAAGACTAAAATCATAAATGCTAAGGCTACAGCTAGTTTGTATTGCGAACCCAACCAGGGAGTGCTGACTTCTTGAGTAATACCGATAATAAAGGCAGCAGCGATCGCCCCATAAGGATTGCCAATTCCGCCTAAAATTACTGAAGCAAACATCGGCAAAATCAAAAACCAGCCCATATTTGGACGCAAACCTGTAGTCAGTCCGTACATACAGCCGCCAATAGCTGTCAAGCTACCTGCTATTATCCAAGTCCAAATTACAACTTGTTCGACATCAATCCCCGATACGCGGGCAAGATCGATATCATCAGCTACAGCCCGCATTGCTTTACCAACTTTGGTGTACTGTAACAAGTAATGTAGTGCCAAAATTGCCAAAATTGCTAATCCGACTACAATTAACTGGTTTTGGGGAATTCTCAGTCCGGCGATCGCTAGTGCTGGGCTAACAGGCAGATCGTAGCTTTGGCTAGCACCGCCCCAAATAAAGATAATGCCGTTACGAATAAATAAAGCAAGTCCGATAGAAATAATAATTAGTGTTGTCGCCGAAGCACGACGATTACGCATATTTGACCACAACAATTTTTCTGATAATAGCATGGCGGCGACTGTGCCAATCGCGCCTAAAACCATTGCCAGCCATATATTTACGCCACTAAGGTTGGCACTCAAAGCTAAATAAGCCCCCAATGTCATAAAGTCACCGTGAGCAAAGTTGGATAGGCGCAAAATGCCGTAAGTCAAAGTTAGTCCGACTGCGGCTAAAGCAATAATGCTGCCTACAGCAATGCCATTAATAAATAATTGCGCTAGTTGTCCAGCCATTTGTCATTCCCGCAAAAAAGCATCTAACGCAGCCAGTATAGGTGTTAAAGTAGAGGCTTTCAACAAAGCCATACTCAAAGATTAGCAACTACACCTTTTTCCCTTTGCTTCTATAAAGTTGTGTTAGAGTGCGATTGGTTACATTAACTCTTTGCGTATGCAAGCAAAGTAGTCGAATATTTTTTATAGTCTGGCAAGTTATGCCGCACCCAAACGAACCCGATCGCAATTTAGAGCAACCTGGCAATACAGGCGACGATCTAGCGGCACAAATTGCCCATCTTCGCGCTGAACTCTGGCTAGAGCAAGGCATCAATCAAATTCAAAGCCACTTAAATAGTTGGCTGAGTTCTCATTTAACTGCTCAAACGCCTGCACTAGAGTTAGAAGCAGTATATTTCTATACCTTTATCAAACAGTTAAATCTGGTTCTGCAAACAGACAGCGTAGCGCTAGCCTTTAGCGACATGGAAGTTCGCAATAGTGCTTTACTCTCAGATGCGGCAAATTGGAAGATTTGTTATGAGGTTGCTGCCCAAAATCTGCAGTTATCAGAAAAATGCGATCGCGCTTTGGCAGTTGTTTTGCCATCAGGTAAACCTTTGGAATTGCGTTTGGGTGCAGAAATTGCTACAGCAGATTTACAATACCTCCAACAACAACCACAAAGAGCTTGGCAACTGCACAATACTGGTGGCTTAAATTGTTGGCTAATTGTTGTTCCTGTTATTGGCGATTTAAATGGTATTAGCCAAGAGTACAAACAACAGCTAATCGAGCGATCGCTGCTAGTATTGCTCTTAGGCGTAAGGACGATCGGACAACTCAAAGCATTAGCACTATACGCTCAACAACTAGCAACTCGTAACCGAGAACTTGTCAAGCTTAACCAACAAAAAAATGAATTTTTGCTAGATACTACCAAGGCAATTCACGCACCGCTAAATTCTCTTGTCAGCTTTATCAACGTGCTGCAATCTCACGGTTATGCTACGAACGCCCATCAACAGGAGTATTTCGATATTATTGCTAGTAATAGCCAGAAATTGCTAGCTTTGGTAGATGGAATTGCAGATTTGGCGGAAATTGAAGCAAATCAACTAACTCTTAACTTGACAGCCATTAATGTGGCTGATACTTGCCGAGAAGCAATTTCCTTAGTGCAAGCCAAGGCGCAACAAAAAAATTTAAACCTGCGCTTAGAAATAGACGCTCTAGCAACAATATTAGTAACCGACAAGTTACGACTCAAGCAAATGCTCGTAAATTTGCTCTTAAATGCGTTGAAATTGACTAATAGAGGTTCTGTAGGGTTGCAAGTCAAACACCAAGGCGTATTTGTCCATTTTACGGTTTGGGATACAGGGGTAGGCATGAACCAAGCAGAGCAAGCAATCCTATTTCAACCGCACAATCAAATTGCTCTTAATGCTCAAACCAATGAAAACCCTAGTTTGGGACTTGCGATCGCCCAAAAACTAGCAGCACTTCACGCCGGATGGATAGAAGTACGCTCGGAAGTAAATCGCGGCTCTCGCTTGACGCTAGTGCTACCTCTAACTCCCGCTGCAGGAGCTAACCAAGGAGCAGGGAGCGCAGCCTCTTTTGCTGCGATTGAATCTAAAGCCACAATTTTGTTAGTAGAAGATAATATTCACAACGCCAAATTAGTCACTACTTATTTACGAAAATTGGGTTATCAGGTTAATTTGGTGAGTAACGCCGCTCAAATGTGGCAAAGTTTAGAGCGCTCCAAACCCCAGCTAATTTTAATGGATATTCATTTACCTGACGTTGACGGCTTAACTTTAATGCAGCAATTGCGCGACCGCCCGCAGTATAGCCAAATGCCAATTATTGCTCAAACTGCAATGGCAAATCCAGGCGATCGGGTTACTTGTTTAGCTGCGGGAGCAACTGAATATATATCTAAACCAATCGATTTAAAGCTTTTAGCCGATTTGGTAGCTAAATATAGCGCAGAAACTATTAAAAAATAGCTACTAGCCATGCGTCGCCTATCTTTTACAAGTCTACGCTTTCGCTTAATCGTGCTGGTATTAATATGCGTTGTACCAGCATTAGCGATGACAATCTATAACAGCTTAGAAGATCGGCGTTTAGCAATCGTTCAGGTACGCAACAATCTGCACCAAGCTAGTAAAATTGCTGCTGCTCAACAATCGCAAACTATAACGAATGCCCAACAGTTGTTGTTTATTTTATCTAAGCTCAGAAGAATCGGCGGTAATGTTCCCGATGAATGTAGGTTGCTATTAAAAGAAATAATAAAATCCTACCCGCTTTACAATAATATTGGCGTAGTTAAGTCAAACGGTCAGATAGTTTGTAGTGCATCGCCACTGACAACACCCCAAAAGCAGCAAGTATGGTTGCAAACAACTATAAAAAATCGCAGTTTTACTGTGGAAAACTATGCTCCTCAGCAAAGCGATCGCCAAGCTCAGATTGTCTGTAGCCACCCCATATTTAACAATAGAAATGAACTAAAAACGGTTGTTTTTTTAACATTTAATTCTAGTTGGCTCAAGGAAATAACCCCTAAAATACCATTGCCTGCGGGTGCAACTTTGAGCGTATTCGATCGCGATGGCAAAGCGATCGCCCGTTATCCAGAACCGCAAAATTGGCAAGTAGAGTCTACCTTGAATGCACCTGTAATTAAAGATATGCTGCTTCAAGGCAAGGATATAGCTAAAGTTAGCGGTGTTGATGGTAGCGAATATTTGTACGTGCCAACAGCAAGGTACAAAGCTAATAACGATGCATATATGGCAGCTATTGGTATTTCCCAAGCCGATCCCTACGCCCATGTCAACCGCACGCTGCGGCGCAACTTATTGGGTTTAGGATTGGTATGTGCGATCGCTATAACTATTGCGTCGATTGGTAGTCATTTATTGTGGATTCGTCCGTTGAGGAAGTTGGTTTGTGCAACTCAACGGATCGCTAAAGGCGATCTAAGTACGCGCGTCAATTTGAGCGATCGCTATCAAGAAATCAGTCAACTAGCTATGGCGATCGATAATATGGCATCATCGCTAGAGCGTCAACTTACACAAATAAAACTAGCGGAAGCTGAAGTTAGAAAACTCAATCAAAATTTAGAACAACGAGTTGCCGAACGTACGGCACAATTAGAGTCGACAAATAAGGAATTAGAAGCATTTGCTTATTCTGTCTCCCACGATTTACGCGCACCTCTACGGCATATCAGCGGCTTTGTTGAAGCTTTAGATAGACAAATAAAGTCCAATCGTAGTTTGGGCGATCGCAAAGTGAATCGATATATAGATGTAATTCAAGATAGTACCCAGAGAATGGGGCAGCTAATTGAGGCTTTACTAGGTTTAGCGCGGATCGGGCAAAAACAGTTAGTTTACCAACCTGTTAATGTTCGCTTGCTAGTTGATGAAGCAGTGGCTTTAGTCAGCCAACATCCAGAGGTTGACGATCGACAGCATATAGATTTTACAATTGCCGAACTACCGATTGTTATGGGCGATCCTACCTTGCTGCAACAAGTGTTTAGTAATTTGATTGATAATGCTGTGAAATTTAGTCGCTTCAGCCATCCACCCCAAATTAATATCGGTTGTCTGACTGACGGCACAATTTTTATTCAAGACAACGGCGTTGGCTTTGCAATGGAATACGCTGATAAGTTATTTGCAGCTTTTCAACGCTTGCATCCCCAAAAAGATTTTCCTGGTACGGGGATTGGGCTTGCGATCGTGCAACGTATTATTCATAGACATGGAGGTAGGATTTGGTTTGAAAGTCAAGTGCAGCAAGGCACAACTTTTTATATTAAATTGCCTCAGCTATGTAGATGTTAGTATATAGCATATAAGCAACCAGCACGTCATTATAGAATAATTTTATACATTATACCTCGATAATTCAGCCCAAAAACACTGAGTTCTATTACGATTAGCATAAGCGCTGTACATCTATAAAAAATAGATATTAGGATATAAATAAAGTACGATTGCTGTTTTTTGGAGTAAATTGCTGCTGGGAGCAATAAAACAAAAAAATAATCTTATTCAAAGTAAAAAATATTTAGATAATTAAAGTATAAAAAGCACAATTTACATACAACTACAGAACCCAGGCAGTAAAAACCTCTGTAACCACTCCATAATTAGTTAACTAATGGACGAGTTAGATCGTAAAGCTATATCGGACAAGTTGCTGATGTCGGTAAACCCACTCGCGCAACTATCCTCCTCATGGCAAGATTTACCAATCGAGTCATCGCTACATTTATTGATTGTAGAAGATGCGATCGCAGATGTAGAACTGTTAGAGCTTGTTTTGGAATCAGCGAATATACCGTTTTCTTTTGATACTGTTGATACGTTGGCGCAGTGCCAGCAACTATTAAATTCCCAAACTTATGACGCGGTACTAGCTGATTATCGCTTGCCGCAGTTTACGGCATATCAAGTGTTGCAAGTATTAGTAGAAGCAAAGCAAGAAATTCCCTTAATTTTAGTTACTGGTAGTTTGGGAGAAGAAGCAGCAGTAGATTGTATCAAAGCTGGAATGACTGATTACGTACTCAAAGATCGGTTATTTCGCTTGCCAATAGTGCTAAAGCGATCGCTGCAAGAATTTACCATGCGTCGTCAGCAAAAAGCAGCGATCGCCCAAATCGAGCGTCAAGCCAATCAAGAGGCAGTTATCAATCAAATAGTACAAGCAATGCGCGGTACATTGGTATTAGAGGAAATGCTGCAAATAACAGCAGATAATCTTCACCAAGCTTTAAATGTTAGCCGCTGCTTGATTTTTCGCCCTGATTTGCAAGGAGAAATGTGGATCTACGATGTCAGTGCAGCTACAGCAGATCGGGAAAATTTTATTGGTATTAAATGTTGCTACTACCCGCACTATGAAGAAAAACTATTAAAAGGTGAAATAGTTGCACTACCCTTAATTGATAGCTCGGTAGTGCCAGAAATTCAAGATATTGCCACAGCAACAGGAGTGCAAAGTTTAGTAATTGCACCATTACTATATCAGCAAATGTATTTAGGTGGAATTATCTTACATCAATGCGATCGCGAACGCTTGTGGAATGATGAAGAAATAGCGCTACTGCAAGTAATTAGTGACAGATGTGCGATCGCTATTCATCAAGCGCAGTTGTTTCGCCAACTTCAAGATAAAGCGGCTAGAGAGCAGACATTAAATAAAATTGCTAGATCAATTAATTCTAGTTTCGATCCTGAATTTATTTTGCAAGAAATAGTACAACTAACAGGAGAATACTTCAAAGTAGATCGAGTAGTGATTGTGTGGATAGATTTAGAATCGGCGCAAATTTCTGTTCGCAATGAGTGGCGAGTAAACGAAGAAGTTGCTTGCCTTCAAGGCTTTCAAGAACCTATGTGGGAATGGCTCGAACTTTTAGAGCCGAGCGCAGATGTCAACCGCTATCAAATATTTCATGCTAGCAACGATCCAAACGTAGTTGAATCGACTAATCGATTAGCATTACTCGAACAAGGACAAATTCTTTCCGGATTAAAGATCCCGATTTATATCCGAGGTAAATTTTTTGGTGGAATAGCTTTGCATACTACTACTAAATATCGGGTATTTAGTCAAGAGGAAATAGATTTATTAGAACAAATTGCCGATCAAGCTGCGATCGCTCTTTATAATGCTCAAAGCTATGAAATGCTTGAAGAATTAGTTAAAGAACGTACTCACCAATTAGAACAGGAAAAGTTGCTTTCTGAAGCTGCTAACTTGGCGAAAAGCGAGTTTTTAAGCAATATGAGCCACGAATTAAGAACTCCTTTGACAGGGATATTAGGGTTTTCTAATATACTGTTGCAACAAATATTCGGCTTTCTCAATGACAAGCAAAAGCAATATATAGAAGGTATATACAACAGTGGCACTCATTTATTAGAGCTAATTAACGATCTACTCGATTTGTCTAAAATTGAAGCAGGCAAAGAAGAATTATTACTAGAAGGTTTCCCAATTGCAGAAATTTGTCAAAGCTGTTTAACTTTGTTTAAAGAGCGGTGCTGGCGCGAACATTTACAACTAAACTTAGCGATCGCAGACGATGTAGAAAACTGGATTGCCGATCGGCGACGGTTAAAACAAATATTGGTAAACTTACTATCTAATGCAGTCAAATTCACAGATTCGGGTTCTATTACCCTCAAAGTAGAACGCCAAGCAGACACTTTAAGCTTTTCAGTTATTGACACGGGAATTGGTATTGCTGAAAGCGAACAAACTAAGTTATTTCAACCATTTCAGCAACTAGATAGCGGGTTAAATCGCAAGTATGAGGGAACGGGTTTGGGATTAGCTTTGTCGCGCAAGCTAGCGCAGTTACATGGCGGCGATATTACGCTGCGATCGCAAGTAGGGCAAGGCAGTTGTTTTACGCTGCATTTACCAATGTTAGAATTACCACCGCCAGAGGAAGATGAGGCGTAGAGGAGCGATCGCCTGTATTCCAGTGACCAGAGGAAGACGAAACGTACAGCAGCGATCGCCTATACTTGCTCTCTACAATAAAGTAGGGTGATTTGAGTAACTAAGAAATGTTAGAGAAACTAGAGCAACTAAAAACTTTATTTAGAGAAATGGAGCAAGCGATAATAGCTTACTCTGGGGGCGTTGATAGTGCTTTGGTTGCTAAGGTGGCTTGCGACGTATTAGGCGATGGCGCGATCGCGATAACGGCTGTTTCTCCTTCTTTATTACCAGAAGAACTAGAGGAAGCAACTATTCAAGCTACAGAAATCGGGATCGCGCATAAAATCGTCCAGACGCACGAAATGGATAATCCCAACTATAGGGCGAATCCTGTCAATCGTTGCTATTTCTGTAAAAGCGAGTTGCACGATACTCTCAAGCCGCTTGCTAAAGAACTTGGCTATCCTTATGTTGTAGATGGGGTAAATGCCGACGATTTGCACGATTATCGACCAGGAATAGCCGCAGCAAAAGAAAGAGGTGCCAGGTCGCCTTTGGCAGAATTAGGTATTACTAAAGCGCAAGTACGGCAAATATCGCAGCATTTAGGCTTATCTTGGTGGGATAAACCCGCACAGCCTTGTTTGAGTTCTCGCTTTCCTTATGGGGAAGAGATTACGATTGCTAAGTTGCAGCGCGTAGGTAGGGCAGAAGTTTATTTACGCAAGTTGGGTTTTAGCAATCTGAGGGTTCGTTCCGAGGGCGATACTGCCAGAATTGAACTACCGCCGGAATTGATTAAAGATTTTGTGATGGCGAACGATTTGCAGGCGATCGTTTCTGAATTTCAAGGTTATGGGTTTATGTATGTGACTTTAGATTTGGAAGGTTATCGTAGTGGTAAATTAAACCAGGTTTTAACGCCCGTGTAGGAACAACATTGTCTGCACATCTTTACTATGTTTATCTCAGAAAATATATGGGTTTTAAATTAGAGAGCGTTGTTCCTTGGGGCAGATCCATGCAAGAATATGTTGGTATGTTCGCCCTTAAAGCTGACGAACTAAACCTAAAAATTCTAGATTGTGGTGGTGGTCCTGCTAGTTTTAATGCAGAGATGTTTCAGCAAGGATATAGCGTTGTTTCTTGCGATCCAATCTATCAATTTACGGCTGATGAAATTGCTGGGCGCGTACGAGATACTTATCAAGCAATTATTGATGGTACAAAAACTAATTACGATCGCTTTGTTTGGCAAGATATTCCATCCCCAGAAGAATTAGGCAAATTAAGAATAACTGCAATGAATAAATTTGTTGCAGATTTTCCAATCGGATTGCAACAAGGTAGGTATGTTATAGATGAATTGCCTAACCTATCATTCAATTTTTCTCAGTTCGATCTAGCTTTGTGTTCTCATTTTTTATTTACTTATTCCGATAATCTTTCCTTGGATTTTCATATAGCAGCAATTAGAGAAATGTGCCGCGTGGCGAAAGAAGTTAGAATTTTTCCGCTATTAGTCCAATTTTCAGGAGAAGTTTCGCTGTGGCTGCAACCAGTTATAGATGAAATGCAAAGATGCGGCTACAAAGTAGAAATTCAGCAAGTAGCTTATGAATTTCAAAAAGGCGGTAATAAGTTACTTAGTGTAGTTAATTATTAAAAGCTCGTATGTCTTCAATTACGAATGCGCGAATTACGAATTATTCCCAAACTATCTGGATTGCTAGACACGCCAATCGCCTTGACTTTGTTAACCCAGATTGGTTTAATACTGCCGAACGCCGCTACGATCCTCCGCTTTCTGATGATGGCTTAGTTCAGGCATCACAGCTAGCACAACGTCTCAAACAAGAAAAAATTACAGCTATTTTTGCTTCGCCGTTTTTACGTACAGTTCAAACAGCTAACCAAGTTGCAGAAGTTCTAGATTTGCCGATAAATTTGGAATCTGGCTTGAGTGAATGGCTAAATCCTGAATGGATGAGTGAAAATCCGGAAAGAATGGCGATCGCCGAACTAATATCGCTGTTTCCGCGTATCGATCCTAGTTATACTTCGCGCGTCCAAGCTGAGTATCCCGAAACAGAAGCAACAGCACTTGGGCGATCGGGAGAAACAGCAAGAAAACTGGCGGCTGAGTTTAAAGAGGAGATATTATTGGTAGGTCATGGCGCATCGGTACTCGGTGCGACATTAGGGCTAGTGGGCGAAATGGCTAGAACCGAAGTAAAAGCATCTTTGTGTTGCTTGATTAAGGTTGTAAGACAAAATCCAAATTGGGTGTTGGAATTGAATGGGGATACTTCCCACCTTAGTGAAGTAGAAGAAATTATCCGGTTTAACTAGGACAATGAACTTATTATTAGCGGGAGATATAGGTGGTACTAAAACCATCTTGCGGCTTGTGGAGGCATCAGACCAAGCAGTTTTGCTGACGCTGTTTGAGGAAACTTATCGCAGCCGCGATTTTCCCGATTTAGTGCCAATGGTGCAGCATTTTCTCTCTACTGCTGCCCAAAAACTAGGCGATGCGTCTCCACCCCAGAGGGCTTGTTTTGCGATCGCAGGTCCAGTAGTTAACAATACTGTAAAACTCACAAACTTAGCTTGGTTCCTTGATGCCAAGCGCTTAGAACAAGAATTAGGTATCGATCGCATCTCGCTAATTAATGACTTTGAGGCAGTTGGTCACGGCATTTTAGGCTTAGATGCTACTGACTTGTATACTCTGCAAAGCGGTAATATTCAACCTCTTGCACCTATTGCGGTAATTGGTGCTGGTACGGGCTTGGGTGAGGGGTTTCTAATTCAAAATGGAGACAGCTACCGCGTGTTTGGTTCCGAAGGCGGACACGCAGATTTTGCGCCGCGTTCGGAATTGGAGTTTCAGTTATTAAAATACCTGTTAGATAAGCACAATATTCAAAGCGTTTCTGTAGAACGGGTTGTCTCCGGTCAAGGTATTATTGCTATTTACCAGTTTTTGCGCGATTGGCAATTTGCTAGCGAGGCTTTAGATATTCAGCAAATTGTCAGGACTTGGGAACAGGAAGCAGGAAGAGGCGAAAGAACTGTAGATCCGGCGGGAGCGATCGCAGGGGCGGCTTTAGAAAAGCGCGATCGCATTTGCGAACAAGCAATGCAAATGTTTGTTGAAGCCTACGGCGCTGAAGCTGGCAATTTAGCTTTGAAATTATTGCCTTATGGCGGATTGTACGTGGCTGGTGGTATTGCTGCAAAGATTTTGCCTTTATTGGAAGATGGTTCTTTTCTCCATGCTTTTACGCACAAAGGGCGCGTTAGTTCGTTATTAAAAAGCGTACCTGTATATATAGTTCTCAATCCCCAAGTAGGCTTGTTGGGCGCTGCTTTGCGTGCTAGTCAGTTGTAAAAGTAGGGTGCGTTTTCAAAACGCACCCTACCAATCTATGGGGATCGAAATTGATTGATGCGCGGATTCTAAAGAAAACCTCCAGAATTAGATAGCGCGTTGACGACTCGATCTAGTCCGACAGAATGGGAGGCTTTGAAGAGGATGCGATCGCCTGCTTGGACAAATTCATGCAAGCGTTGCACTAAATTTGCGTGGCTGGAAAAACACTCTGTTTGTAAAGGAGTAGCCGCTTTTGCCATCGCTTCAGCATCAGCGCCATCAACTAAAACAAATAAAGCATCTAAGTTTAATTTCTGTGCCATAGCGCCTACTTGGGCATGAAAATCTGGCGATCTATCTCCTAATTCTTTCATCGCCCCTAATACTGCTATTCTCCGTTTACCTAGAGTTTGGGCTAATAGTTGCAAGGAAGCAAGCATTGATTCAAGCCCAGCATTGTAAGTTTCATCTAAAATTACAATGTCATTTGCTAGTTCGTAACGCTGCGATCGCCCCTGGGGCATATTAATAACTAAATTCGCAGCAAATAACCGCCAATCAATCTTTAATGCTTCTGCGACGGCTAAAGCGGCAAGAAAATTTGATGCATTGTGTTTCCCAGGTAGGGGTAAAGGTAGCTTGACACCTCTTACTTGCATCGTATCGTTATCTAATAATTCTCCTTGCAGGTCACCGCCTGTTAAACCATAAGTTATAGTTTGCCCTTGCCAAAATTGGGCAGCGGTATTCATTAATCGTGTATTGTCGCAGTTGAGGATGGCTGTACTACTATTAGGCAGTTGGTCTAGTAATTCGCATTTGGCGTTAGCGATCGCTTGTTCTGAACCTAAGCGCCCAATATGTGCAGTACCGACATTTACAATTACCCCAATTGTCGGACTAGCTATTTGAGTGAGTAGGGCAATTTCTCCTTTAGCCCGCATTGCCATTTCAATTACGGCAAAGTCATGTTCTGCACCTAGTTCTAGTAATGTTTTAGGTACGCCAATTTCGTTATTGAAGTTAGCTTGAGTTTTTAAGACTTTGCCTTGAGTTGCTAGTACAGCAGCAACTAATTCTTTAGTCGTTGTTTTGCCTACCGATCCGGTAATCCCAATTACAGGAATGGAAAATTGTTTGCGCCACCACTGAGCGATTTTTTGATATGCCTGTAAAGTATCTTCTACCTGTAATAGCGGCAGTTCGCTACTTGTAAATTTAAAGTCAACAATAGCTGCGATCGCGCCTTTGTCTATTGCTGCTTGCACGAAGTCATGTCCGTCAAAGTTTTCGCCGCGCAAGGCAACAAATAACTCTCCTGGTTTGATGCTGCGAGTATCTGTGGTGATGCTAGTTGACGATGCTAAAGCAGATGCAGATAGATTTATTGGCTGGGCTGTTAAAACTTCAACCAACTGGCTAACAGTGGCACAACAAGGCATACTCGATAGTGTCAAAATTCCTAAGTACGTGTGTTATTATCCCAGGAATTTTGCTACTTGCAAGCAAAAGTCAAAAGTCAAAACATTATGATGCTTACTCTACAACACCAACAGTTGCTTTTGGGCTTCTCAATTTTGATATTAGTTACTAGATTAGCGCGTGCAAGCTACAGTGCTTCTTGCGCGCTCGTTTAATAATAGTTTGCCTTCAGCATCGACACTGATATCTTTACCAGGAATAAACCCTTTGCCAATCAACTGTTTGTATAGGGTAATAGTGGTAAGTTTTCTAATTTCCTGCAATACATCGGCTGGAATTAGGTATTCTACCGTCCATAAAACTGCTTCAGTGTCAAACCACAAGATGCGTTCGATACTGACGATAGTTAAACCCGCAATTACTTCCAACGGTATCTGAGTTTTCAAATACGCAAATAAGTCTTGACCGATTTGGCGGTTGCGAGTCATCATTGCCCTCGCCATTCTCTCAATCTCTAGTTCAAACTGTAAGCAGTTCATATTGGGCATAAGTTCACTTTCCTTGTCTAAAAGGGTGATGCCCTGCGATTGGCGCGATCGCCGTTTGCAGTTCTGCTTAGTATATCTAAAGAATGTACTAAATCTACCTCTGGGAAGATGCGGAATTTTTAATTTACCTATGCGGTAACTAAGAGAAATTACTTAATTATTCGCAATAATAGTTTAAATAGCAGCGTATTTGAGAAATACTAGCAATAAACGCTATGGATGTATATGTCAATTTATACTTACTTTTGACTCGGCTGCGATCGCTTGAAAGCTAGTAATTTTTAGCTAAACCACTTGGTTTTAGAGGTAGAAGTATCGCCTTGTTCGATGACTTCGATTGCCATAATGCCCAAGTAAGAGGCGGCGATTAGCACGATTACTGATAGTAGGTAGCCGTTGGATATGATTCGCAGCGCTGTATCTAAAAGAATGTAGTTATTCATTGCTTAATGTTCTCTACTCTAAGCGGAATTTGGTTCTACTATATTTCTCCACAGGAGGACGGTTGCTTTCCACCGAGAAATTACTAAATTCTGCTTTGTAACAATATATTACACCAGTGATTGTACGAGGGCGCAAAAAGATTTTGTGAAGAGTTTGGGGATGGTGTAGGGGCGCAATGTATTGCGCCCCTACGGGATGTGGATTTTATTTTTCATGCTTGCTTTAAACATTGTTCGATTGTCGCTACTACCGATCGCGATAATGCATCTAAATCGTAGCCACCTTCTAGTCCAAAAACAATCTTGGTTGTTAAATTTAGACAATATTGGGTCAATATTTTGTAATCTTGGGGTTTTAGATTCACCCCTGCTAAGGGATCGGCGGCGTTTGCGTCATATCCAGCGCTGACGATTAATAAGTCTGGTTGAAAGTTAGCAAAAAATGGGATTACTGTTTTCTCAAATAATTGCTGATACACTTCAATCGTGCTGCCTGCAAGTATAGGTAGATTTAAAACGTTTTTGTATCCTCCTTGTTCGGATGCGCTACCTGTACCTGGATAAAAGGGAAATTGATGCAATGAGCAATATGCAATTTGAGGATTGTTTTCAACAACTTCCTGCGTACCGTTACCGTGATGTACGTCCCAGTCTAAGATAGCTACGCGGTTAATTTCAGGGCGCTTTAGGGCGTAAGTAGCAGCGATCGCAGCGTTAGAAAATAGACAAAAACCCATACCGCGATCGCTCTCTGCATGATGTCCAGGGGGACGCGCTAAGACAAAGGCAGGCTTATTTGTCTCTAAAACAGCATCTACACCATCTAGCCACGCGCTGACAGCAAGCAGCCCTACGTCATAACTAGCAGGCGAAACAGGCGTATCGGGGTCGATATAACCGCCGCCGCGTTTGGCTAAATGTTCGACGGTATTGATATGTGCTGCAGTGTGAACTTTGTAGATAGACGCAATTACTCTATCTTCATCTACTGGAGTAGGCGATCGCCATTCCAATTGTGGGGAAAATGCAGAAGCTTTTAGGGCTTTGGCGATCGCGCTTAAGCGTTCTGGTGCTTCGGGATGATATCTACCAGTTTTGTGATTGAGAAACTCGTCAGAGTAGATGACAGGTAGCATAGATTATTTGTGCGGCAGATGAATAAATGCTTTCTGCCATTGTATTAAAGCCTTATTAATCTCGCTTCATATCGTCTCTTAGGTCGCCTGGTTCGTTGTATGTTTGTGGAACTACAGCTGGATTGCTCATCAACTCTTCTGGACTAAGTTCGTTCATGACACTATCTATAGCTGGTGGATGCTTGATGCGATCTAAAACTGCTGGATCTATTTCTGTATCTTCTTCCTGCTCTTGTTCTGCTTGGCTGCGGGGTGTTTCGCTGTTCATAATCTTTGCTCAAAATAATTGCACTTGTACTTTGAGCTTAAATTTCCTTGCCCTCAACCATACACTATCTTCAGGCTTAGATTCCTAGAAGTGCCTGCATCCTTATGGACCGCAAAATGTGCTAAAATTGTAGCAGAAATTGATACATATTTAGCAGCTAGTTAGCACAACCTGGCGCTTTATTTAAGTTGTTTGCGGAAATCTCAGATTTTTGGAGTATTTTAGGCTATGACGACCTCAGAGGAGAGGATTATCCCGACCGATCTGCGTAATGAAATGTCTCGGTCTTACCTAGAATACGCGATGAGCGTGATTGTCGGTCGGGCGCTACCAGATGCTAGGGATGGTCTAAAACCCGTGCATCGCCGCATTTTGTACGCAATGCACGAACTGGGACTTACCGCAGATCGTCCGTTTCGTAAGTGCGCCCGTGTAGTCGGGGAAGTATTGGGCAAATATCACCCACACGGAGATACAGCCGTGTACGACGCGCTAGTGCGGATGGCGCAAGATTTTTCCATGCGATCGCCTCTCATCAACGGGCATGGAAATTTCGGCTCAATTGATAACGATCCCCCAGCCGCGATGCGTTATACAGAGTGTCGCTTGCAAGCATTGACGGGTGACGCGCTATTACGCGATATCGAAGCAGAAACAGTAGATTTTACCGATAACTTTGACGGTTCGCAGCAAGAACCAGTAGTTCTACCTGCGCGAGTTCCGCAGTTGTTGCTAAATGGTTCATCGGGAATTGCTGTGGGGATGGCAACAAATATTCCTCCCCACAATTTGGGCGAACTAATTGATGGGTTAGTGGCGCTAATTCATAACCCTGAAATTAGCGATATCCAGTTAATGCAATATATCCCTGGTCCTGATTTTCCGACTGGGGGGCAAATTTTAGGCACAGCAGCGATTAAGGAAGCTTATACCACAGGTCGCGGTTCGATTTGTATGCGCGGTGTAGCGGCGATTGAAACTATCGAACACCGAGGTCGTCCAGATCGAGAGGCGATCGTGATTACAGAATTACCTTATCAGACCAATAAGGCAGCGCTGATCGAGAAAATCGCGGAAATGGTGAACGAGAAGCGCTTAGAGGGAATTGCTGATATTCGCGATGAAAGCGATCGCGACGGGATGCGGATCGTCATCGAACTCAAACGAGATGCGTATCCCCGCGTAGTATTAAACAACCTGTACAAGCAGACACCTTTGCAGGCAAACTTCGGTGCGAATATGTTGGCACTGGTAAATAACGATCCCCAGTTATTGACACTCAAGCAGTTTCTCAACGTATTTTTAGATTTTCGGATTGAAGCAATTACGCGGCGCACCCGCTACGAACTGCGTAAAGCGGAAGAAAGAGATCACCTGTTGCAAGGCTTGCTAATTGCGCTAGCAAATCTAGATGCAATTATTGTTACCATTCGTCAAGCCGCCGATACGCCTACAGCCAAATCTGAATTAATTGGTTCTTACTCCCTATCCGAACAACAAGCAGATGCAATTTTACAGATGCAATTGCGTCGCTTGACTGCATTGGAAGCTGAAAAGATTCGTCAAGAACACGACGAATTACAAGTGCAGATTAACGACCTGCAAGATATCTTGGCAAGACGCGATCGCATACTAGAAATCGTTGAAACTGAAGTTCAACAGATTAAAACTGTCCATGCTACACCCAGACGCACAGTAATTGAGCCAGATTTAGGCGAAATTGGCGATATTGACTTAATTGCTAACGAAAAAGCCTTGATTTTGCTTACAGAACAAGGTTATATCAAACGGATGCCTGTAAGTACCTTTGAAGCGCAAAGTCGGGCAACGCGCGGTAAAGCAGCAGCTAGGATGAAAGAAGATGACGGCATAGAGCATTTCTTGACTTGCTGCGACCACGATAGCGTACTATTTTTCAGCGATCGCGGTGTAGTTTACTGCCTCAAAGCGTATCAAATTCCTGCCGCATCGCGTACTAGCCGAGGCGCACCTATCGTACAGATGCTACCAATTCCCAGGGATGAAAAAATTACTTCCATTGTCCCTGTAAGCGAGTTTAGCAGCGACGAGTATCTAGTAATGTTGACTCGTGGCGGCTTTATCAAGAAAACTGAGTTAGCAGCATTTAGCAATATTCGCGCTAATGGATTGATTGCGATTTCCCTAGAAGAAGGCGATCAACTGCGGTGGGTAAGACGGGCGAGAAACGAGGATAGTATTATTATCGGTTCGCGTTCGGGTATGGCAATTCATTTTAGATGCGATCGCGATCAGTTGCGCCCGTTGGGGAGAGCAACACGCGGCGTAAGAGCAATGAAACTCAAAGCTGGCGATGAGCTAATTGGCATGGATATCTTGCCTAGCGCAATTTTGGCAACTTTACCTGTAGACGAAGCAACAGAAGTTGAAGAGATAGAAACTGAAGAACTCGAAGTGGTTGCTGGTAACGATGAGGTAGAAATTGAAGAACTCGAAGTAGTAGCTGGTGCTAGTACGGGACCTTGGGTATTAATCGTCACTACAGGCGGTTATGGCAAGAGAGTACCTGTAGCGCAGTTCAAACTATACAACCGAGCGACTAAAGGTAAGATTGCTACTAAATTCAAAAACCGCAAGTCTCAAGATCAACTAGCAGCATTGCACATTGTCAACGAAGAAGATGAATTAATGCTCGTAACCAGTCGCGGCATTATTATTCGTCAAGTTGTCAAAGCAATTCCGCCGCAGTCAAGAACAGCAACAGGGGTAAGAGTGCAGCGTTTAGATGACGACGATGCGATCGCTGCTGTAGCTTTGGTTCCTCCCAGTGTCGGCGATGATGAAGTTGAGGCAGAATAAGCAAAAGCCAGAAAAGAGGCAAGAAAACAAGTATCTTGCCTCTTATTTATTACCCCTTGTAGCGCTTTTAAGCGGTATTTGCATGGGGTTAACAGTAGCACCATTCGGCGCATGGTTCTTAGCCTGGGTATCCCTAGCACCCCTATGGGTATTGGTTCGATCCCCCCTAGCCCCCCCGATCCTCCCTGCCCTCCTTTGGGGAATCGGCTATCATGGCATAGCGCTATGGTGGATTACAGGCGTTCATCCGATGACGTGGATGGGCGTACCTTGGCTGGCTAGTTTGGCGATCGCTGCTTTCTGTTGGACATTTATTACACTATGGGGAGCAGCTTTAGTTGTAGTTTGGGCAGTTATTACAGCTTGGCTGATTCGCAATGCAAACGCTCTAACTCGCGTGTTAATTGGCACAGCTTTATGGTGTGGGTTAGAAAGCTTGTGGAGTAAAGGGGCATTATGGTGGACGACTATTGCTTATACTCAAAGTCCTCATAACATAGCAATTTTACATTTAGGTCAACTATCAGGAACTACTACAATTACAGCGGCTATAGTTGCAGTTAACGCCCTACTTGCTGAAGCTTGGCTTAACCGCCAACACAAAAATACCTATTTAAGTTTGGCAGTTGCATTATTAGCAAGTTTGCACCTAATTGGCTGGCAATTATCTAACCAACCTCTAAATGAATCGCCGCAAACAGCCTTAAAAGTAGGCATAATTCAAGGCAACGTTCCTAACGAAATTAAACTATATTCCGATGGAATAAGTCGGGCGATCGCAGGATACACATCAGGCTACCAAACTTTAGCCGACGGGGGAGTTGATGCAGTTTTAACTCCTGAAGGTGCTTTGCCTTTTCGCTGGAATGATGTGGAACGAACTTCTTTTTATGCCGCAGTAAAGGAAAAAGGTGTAACAGCTTGGGTAGGAGCATTTGGACAACAAGGGCGCAGCATTACCAATAGCTTATTTACTTTAACTGGTACTGGGGAAATTTTCAGCCGCTACAACAAATACAAGTTAGTACCTTTAGGCGAGTATATTCCCTTCGAGCAATTTTTGGGAAGCCTTGTCGATCGCCTTTCGCCTCTAGATGCTCATCAAGTTGCAGGTGCATCTAACCAAATATTTGATACGCCATTTGGGCGGGCAATAGCGGCTATTTGCTACGAATCGGCGTTTCCTGAGCATTTTCGCCGCCAAACAGCAGCCGGAGGTCAATTTATCCTCAGCGCTGCCAATAACGCCCACTACAGCCCTTCTATGCCCGCTCAACACCACGCTCAAGATGTGATGCGGGCAATTGAGAGCGATCGCTGGGCAGTCCGCGCGACTAATACTGGTTATTCTGGAGTTATCGATCCTCACGGCAGAATAGAATGGATTTCTAAACTCAATACTTACCAATTGCACGCCGCCACTATTTATCGCCGAGATACTAAAACTTTGTACGTGCGCTCTGGAGATTGGTTGATGCCTTTATTGTTGGGATTAGGTTTAGCAAGTAAAGTTTTTACTGAATTTGGATAACAACGACGGCGTATCCAACAGAAAGCCCGTGTTTTTGAGCGCGGTGCGATTGAAGGTTAGGAATTATGGGTGATTGTATTACAGGGCATTGACGCAAGCAGCGGTAAGCGGACGATAAAGGTTGCGCCCTGCCCTTCCCCCGCACTTTCGGCATGAATTGTGCCGTTGTGGAGTTCGACTAAGTGGTGGGCGATCGCTAACCCCAACCCTAATCCATGCTTTGCATCAGCATCTCTGGCTTGACGGAAGCGATCGAAGACATGGGGTAGAAAATCGGCGGCAATCCCAATGCCCGTATCGATGACACGAATTTCGGCATAATTGTCATGGGCGATCGCTTCTTTCTTAAATGACAACTCAACATCTACCCGCCCTCCTTCTGGGGTGAATTTAATCGCATTTGACAGGAGATTGCAGATAACTTGCTGGAGGCGATCGCGATCGCCCATTACCATCTCAGCCGTTTTGACTGGAGCGGTGATGCCCCACCCCACTAGCTCGATTTCTTTGGCTTCAGCGAGATGATAGACCGTTGCGATCGCCGTTTCGATTACGGCTGCTAGCTCGACAGGTTGAAGCTGCAACCGGAGCTTGCCTATGTCGAGCCGAGAAACATCGAGCAAGTCTTGCACCAGTTTGGCTTGCAGCGTCGCGTTGCGCTCGATGGTGTCCAACGCTTTGGTCAACAAAGATGAACTAGGTGGACTATTTCGCAGCAAGCGCGTCCAACCCAAAATCGAGACTAGGGGGGTGTTGAGTTCGTGGGAAACTGTCGATAGCAGTTCATCCTTTCTGCGGATGGTAGTTTTTGCCTGATGCAGCGCTTGCGATCGCAGTTGTGCCATCTGAAGATGGGCATTGACGCGAGATATCAGTTCTTGCGCCGAGAAGGGTTTGATTAGGTAGTCGTCTGCGCCTGCTTCCAATCCTTCGACAATTGCTTCTTCTCCAGCACGCGCCGAGAGCAAAATGATGGGAACTTCTCTGGTACGTGGGTCAGCCCGTAATGCAGCAAGCAACTCAAAGCCGTCTAATCCTGGCATCATTACATCACTCAAGACGAGATCGGGGACTTGCTCTCTAATCGCTGCCAGTGCTGCTGCTCCATCTGCAACAGCTTTAACTTGGACGTGCTTACTTAGGATGCGCGTCAGATACTCGCGCATATCGGCATTGTCATCAACCAAGAGGACACGAGCCGAAGTAGAAGTTGGGAGTAAAAAGTCAGTAGTTAGGGTAGATTGTTCCTCGACTGCGAGCTCTCGGTGCTGCTCCCTTGTTGGTAGCCACCGATCTACGTCCTCAACGTAAGAGACTGCACCCATCGCGGTTGATGCTAGAGTACGAGTTGGTCCGATACGATCGCCTTCAAGATGAAGGCGATCGCTCGGTAGATGGTCTGTCCCAAATGGCAGGGCGATCGTAAAGCAAGTTCCCTCTCCTAGCGTGCTGCTCACCTCAATAGTGCCACCGTGTAGGCGCACCAGTTCATCTACCAGGGCGAGACCGATTCCCGCTCCTTCATAGGTTCTCCCTTTTGTTCCTCGCACTTGATAGAACCGCTCAAATAGGCGGGGGAGGTGTTTGGGTGCAATTCCCTCACCCGTGTCTTGAATCTGCAAAATGGCTCGATTGCCATCAGTGGGGTGCAATCTGACCGTAATTTCGCCTTCTTGGGTGAACTTAAAAGCGTTGGAGAGCAGATTGAGGACGATTTTTTCCCACATTTGGCGATCGATATAAACGGGTTCGGGTAATGGTGGGCAATCGACGATGAGGCGCAGTCCTGCCCGCTCAATGGCGGAACGAAATACACTCGCCAATTGGGTTGTAAACATTGCCAAATCGGTCGGTTCGTAAACGGCTTCCATGCGTCCGGCTTCGATGCGGGAGAAGTCGAGCAAGGTATTGACCAATTTCAGGAGTCTATTCGTGTTTCGATACGCCAGTTCTAGTCGTTCTTGTTGAGCGGGGGGCAGAGGATGAGTGCGATCGCTCAAGGCATCTTGCAGGGGCGCGATTAACAGCGTTAGCGGGGTGCGAAACTCGTGACTGACATTGCTGAAGAAGAGGGTTTTAGCGCGATCGAGTTCTGCCAGTGTTTCGGCACGTTGGCGTTCTTCTTCACGGGCGGATTGTTCTTGAATCCGTTGAATCTCCGATTGGCGCAAATCTTCTTCGGCACGGGCGCGTTCGATGGTTGCCCAGATGCGTTCGGCAGTTTCGCTCAATAGTTCAACTTCCGCCGCTGACCACTGGCGCGGTACAGATTCAGTGACGCAGAGTGCACCCACCAATGCGCCCGCTTTAATCAGCGGCAGGGAAATATGCGAGCCAATTCTAATCGCTGCCATTGCTGCCTTGTCGCCATCGGGAACAATATCCGCGCTCTGCGTATCCTCAACAATTACGGTTTCGCCCCTTTGGAGATGAGGTACAATCCAGCCGAAGTCTGTAAACCGATGAATGCCCACAAGCGTTGGCGAATCGCCGCGCAAATAATTCTGATTAACGCGGGCTTGATTCTCTGCTACGTTGACCTCAACATAGTAGGCGCGGTCAATGCCTAAATATTCGCCCAGCAGCCGACTAGCTTCCGCCTGAATTTGCACTGGGTCGGAGAGCGATCGCGGCGCATCCGACAACTTGACCCGAAACGCATCCATTTCAGCAGCGCGGCGCAATTGGTCTTCTGCTTGTTTGCGATCGGTGATGTCGTTAAACACAATGGCAATTTGGCGACTGTCCTCGCCATCGACCCGCGAAAGGTAAACGTCCAACCATCGGTTTAAGCCTTCGACGTAATCTTCAAGGCGGGTAGCAACGCCTGTCTGAACCACTTGGGCGATCGTTTCCAGCCATAAGGATTCAAAGTTGAGATTGAGTTCGACTGCCGTTTTGCCCACCACATTTTCTAAGCCAGTCAATTGCTCAAACGCCGGATTAACTTGCAGATACCGCAAGTCAACGGGTTTTTCGTTCTCGTCATAGATCAGTTCGCAGAGCGCGTAGCCTTCATCGATCGAGGTGAACAGCAATCGGTATTTCTCTTCCGATTCGCGCAAATCTTCTTCGGCACGGGCGCGTTCGATTCCGAGCCAAACGCGCGCGGAGATTTCCCGCAAAAGCTCGATTTCGTCCTCGCGCCAAACCGAAGGCTTGCTGCGCGCGACACCCAGATCGAAAACCCAGCGTCCATTGCTTAAGTAGGGCGTGTTGACGATCGAAGCGATGTCGAACGCCTCAAACGCTGCCATCTGTTCGGGCGATCGCGTTCCGTCGCGCACGTCGTTCATGACCATCGAATGCCCGGCACAGAGCAGGCTGTTTTCCTCTTCGGTGTGATAATCGGCGAGTCTGTAGCTCCCGCCGATTTCAAGCTGACCGGCGGGACGGCTGGGTAGCAGATATATGCATTCGCCCGCCTCCGGGTTAATCTCAACAAACAAGTAGCGAGACAGATCGAGATGTTTGGCGATGCGTTTGCCCGCCATTTCCATGATTTCTTCGGCAGTGGCAAGCGGCGCAAAATCGTTCATCAAATCGGCGAGGAAAGCGAGATTTGCTTCGCGGCGTTTGCGCTCGGTGATGTCAGTGAACAGAAGCGACACGCGGTTGTCGCCCGCCACGCCGACGCGCAGCGCGTAAACGTCATACCAAATGCCCATCGCTTCGGTGTATTGTACGAAGCGCACCGACTGACCTGTTCGGGCGACGCACGCGAACCGCTCGAACCAGAGGCGTTCGAGGTCGGGCTGAAACTCGCTGATGCGCTTACCGATTGGATTGATGAAGCCGGTCTGCTGCTCGAACGCCGAATTCGCTTCTAGATAAATCCAATCAACCGCGTTGCCCTCGTCGTCCTCGATTAATTCAAAAATGCAAAAGCATTCATCAATCGAATTAAACAAAGTGCGGTATTTTTCTTCTGAATCACGCAATGCGGCTTCTGCTTGCTTGCGATCGGTGATATTACTGGCTGCTCCGAACCATTCAATAATGTCACCCTGCTGATTCAGCAACGGAATGGCACGCGAGAACGTCCAGCCGATCGTGCCGTCTTCTCGAAAAACGCGGTGTTCTAATTCAAAATTGCTTTTGGTTTGGATGGCTGACTCAATGGCAGCCCACACTCGCGGCTGTTCATCTGCGGGAATGTATTCATCAAGCCAAGTGCGCTTCGGATTGGTGGTGCTGGCAATAAACTGCTTGCCTTCGAGGTGGTGCATCACGCTCCAATCTGCGCTCATTTTATACACAATGTCCGAACTGGCGTTGACGAGTGCGCGGAAATGCTCTTCATTCTCGCGCAGGGCGGCTTGGGCTTGCCTTTGCTCGATCAAGTCAGCGGCTTGGCGGGCGAGTAAATCGAGAAACCGCAGTTCGCGTTCTGTGGGTCGATGGTGTCTGCTCCAATGGGTGGAAACCATACCGATCGCTTTACCCGAACGGGTAACTAGCGGGGTGGACTGGGCAGAGAGATAACCCGCCTCGACGTGTATTCGCATCGAGCCGTCGGGGTCTTCGCTTTCTGGCACATCGAAATCAACAAAGGTGCGATCGCCATTTCTTAGTGCAATGCCGCAAGGAGTATTAGAACTAGCATTGACGCGGTAGAAATGCTCAATTACATTTCGCTCAAAGCCCTGAGTGGCAAGCAGCAGCAAGTCTTGCGTCGCTCGATCGAGAATTTGCACTGTTCCGGCATCTGCCCGCGTTAGCGCGATCGCTGTTGCCATAATCTCTTGATAAAGTGCCTGAATGTTGCCTTCGGTTACAAGCCTGGCGCTCAGTTCGTGCAGCAGCCGCGTAGCTTTCAGGTCTGACTCGATAGCTGCTTCGGCAAGTTTGCGATCGGTAATGTCGTAGGAAACGGCAAGCACGGCATAGACTTCACCGCTTGCAGAACGTAACGGCGTTCCCCGTGAGATGTAGAAGCGATCGTGGGCGTTGTGTTCAATTTCAAACACTTCTCCCGCCAGTGCTTTACGGTACAGCACCTCATACCTCGTGGCTAAGTCGGGCGGAAATACCTCAAAAATAGTTCGCCCCACCAAATCTTCAGGTTTGAAACCTGCAACCGAGAGCGCTTCTCCTTCAGCAAGCCGATAGCGCAAATTGAGGTCAACTACAAACGCGGCTCCACCTGGCAGATTTTCAATCATCGTCCGCAGGAGTGCTTCAAAATCCTGCAATGGGTCGCTGGTGTGATGCTGCCTGTTGCTTTTGAGTTGCATAGAATTTACGATTTCTGGGTGGGGCGTTTGAGTTCAATCAGTCGCTTTGATGATAGGCAACCTGATGGTAAACGTTGTGCCTTGTCCTTCTCCAAGGCTTGCTACCTCAATTGTACCTCCGTGCAATTGGACCAGGTGACGAGCGATCGCAAGTCCAATCCCCACCCCACCTGGTGTATGACGACTGGGGACTTCTGCTTGCGTGAAGCGATCGAAGACATTGGGTAGAAAATCAGGACGAATGCCGATGCCTGTATCGCTGACGGTAATCTCAATATCAGAATCAAGGCGTTCTAACCGAATTGTGACTTCTCCTCCTTGGGGTGTAAATTTAATTGCATTGTCTAGCAAGTTAGCAATGACTTGTTGGAGGCGATCGCTATCTGCCAGATGAGGGAGTGAAACATTAGATATTGCCTCAATCAGTTGAATATTCTTCGCTTCAGCCGATGGATGGAATGTTGCAACAACGCCTTGTAGCAGAAAAACTAAATCAACGCCTTGAAGGTTTAAGCGCAGCTTGCCCGAAAGAATACTAGAGACATCAAGCAGATCTTTTACCAGTTTTGCCTCAATCGCGGCATTCCGTTCGATCGTATCGAGGGCAATAGCCGCCTTAGCCCAGTCAAACGGTTGTTGTTTTAGTAAGGGCGTCCAGCCGAGGATATTTGCCAGCGGCGTTTGCAGTTCATGAGTAATCGTCATAAGAAACTCATTCTTGAAGCGGTTTGCCGATTGCTCCTGCCGCAATCGTGACATTTGCAGTTGCGTTTCCACTCGTGCAACCAATTCGCGGGCAGAGAAGGGTTTGATTAAGTAATCATCTGCTCCCGCTTCTAGTCCTTCGATTGTTGCCTCTTCGCCTGCTCGTGCCGAGAGCAAAATAATTGGAATACTTTTGGTAACTGGGTCAGCCCGCAGGCTATTGAGCAGTTGGAACCCATCCACCTCTGGCATCATTACATCCGTTAATACTAGATCGGGTAGTTGTTGCTGTATCATATCGAGAGCGATCGCACCATTGGCAGCCGTCTCCACCTGCCACCGCTGACTCAACAGCCGCTTCAGGTAGTCGCGCATATCGGCGTTGTCATCCACCAGCAAGATTCGCCTGGATGCGGATGAGGGGACGTGTGGGTAAGTCGCGAAGGCAACTTTTCTTCCTTCTCGGTTCTTGACTTCTTCGACGCTGCCATTCTCTGGGGTCAGCCACCGCAACGCTTCTTCTACGTAGGGTGATGCCCCCGCCAAGGTCAAAGCTAAAGTGCGATTTGCCCCCCCAATCTGCTGGGCGGGCAGATGAACGCATCCAGTTGGAATAGATACTCTAAAGCAGCTTCCTTCTCCAAGGGCGCTGCTAACCTGAACGGTTCCTCCGTGCAGTTTCACCAATTGCTGCACGAGCGATAAGCCAATTCCCGATCCCTCAAATGTGCGTCCTTGCGCTCCTTTAACTTGATGGAATCGTTCAAACAGACGCTCGATTTCTGCCTCTGGAATGCCAATGCCTGTGTCTTGTACGGCTAGTTCAACAAAGCTACCGATTTGATGCAAACGAACCGCAATCTCACCTGCAAACGTGAATTTGAAAGCGTTTGAAATCAAATTGAGAACAATCTTTTCCCACATCTCGCGATCGACGTAAACAAACTCAGGCAAAGGGGAACAATCAACGACTAAGCGCAAACCTGCTCGTTCGATCGCCGAACGAAAGACACTGGCTAACTCTGCTGTAAAAGTTGCCAGATCGATTGGTTCATAAACAGCAGAGGTGCGATCGCTTTCAATGCGTGAGAAGTCTAGGAGTGTATTTACGAGTTTTAGCAACCGCAAACCATTGCGCTGCATCACTTCAATTCGCTGCCGTTGATTGGGCGACAGCGGATCGGCTAGGTCGGTTAACGCATCTTCTAAAGGACCCAATATCAAGGTGAGTGGTGTGCGAAATTCATGGCTGACGTTGCTGAAGAAGGCGGTTTTGGCGCGATCTAGTTCTGCCAATGCCTCGGCTCGCTGGCGTTCTTGCTCATAGCTGCGAGCCGTTGCGATCGAACTTTCCACCTGTTGCGCCACCAATTCCAGAAAGGAACGGTATTCGCCATTGAACTGGAGTCGAGGGCTGATGCCTGCAACCAGCAGACATTCCACAATTTCTTTGTTGCCCGACAGAATCGGGAGAACGAAGGCAGAATGGGGACTTTCTCCCCACGGTTCGAGGGGGAGCGATCCGAAGCGATCGACCACATCGGTAATTAGCAGCGGTTCACGGCTCTTTTGAACGTCCACCAGCGACCAGCAACTTGAGCGCTCAGTCAAATCCATTTCTCTTGGCGCAGCGGCACTGTCTGCGGGCAGCCCGCTTGAAGCCACCAATTCTACCAAGTTGCCTTGCTCGTTGACCTGATAGAACAGGGCAAAGGGAATATCGTAAGGATTGAGCGCATCGGCGGCAGCAAGACAGGCGGAAGTGCGCGTTTTTGCCCCGTTCCCAGCCCTGGCTAGCTCTCGTAGCATTGTCAAGCGACGTTGACCAATCACTTGCCCGGTCGTCTCAGTCGCGGTACAGATCATCCCACTAACCTTGCCCATCTCATCCCGAACGGGACTATAGCAGAACGTGAAATAGGTTTCTTCCAGGTAGCCAAAGCGCGAGGGGTGAAAAAGCCGATCTGCCGCAAAGAAGGCTTCGCCCGTAGTCCTGACACTTTCAAGTATCGGCTTCGTCTGGTCATGCCAAATTTCTGCCCATGTCTCTCTAGCAGATTGCCCCAGCGCCTTGGGGTGAGTTGCGCCATATATGGGAATCACGGCATCGTTGTAAAGCTGGATGTAGTCTTCTCCCCAGAAAATGATTTGGGCAAAGTGAGACGGGAGCATGGTGCTGACAAGGGTTCGTAGGCTCTGCGACCAGTTTTCGACCGCACCTAATGGGGTGTTCGACCAATCGTGCGATCGCATTAACGCCGCCATCTCGCTGTTACCCGCAAAGATGGTCTCAGACAGAGTATTTGGGGCTTCTGGGGTCATCGTCATACCTGGCTCTCCAAAGGCAGCAATCTCGAAGTGATGGGGTTTGCCAATCTGTGTTCTTATTATCGGGGAATTATTCGCTAAACCTGCTTATCCCGATCGGAATCTGAAGCCTGTCCTACCAATTGACTCACCATCTCAATCCATTTAGTAGGGGGAGTTAACTTGTGCAAATGCGCCTCATAGCCTGCCAAAAGCGCCTTTTCTCGATCCTCGTCTAGATAAGCTGTGAGCGCGACGGCAGGAATATGCCCTCCCTGCCCAGCTTCTAAAGCACGGATTCGCCGAATTAAGCTATAGCCATCTACACCAGGCATCCGAATATCACTTACCAATACGTCAGGATGGAATTGCTCTAGCTCCTCTAACGCCGCTGCTGCGCTGGCAACTGTCTTGACATCAATGCCATAGGACTCGAAAACAGTAGTAATAAATTCGCGGATATCCGCTTCGTCATCGACTACCAGCACCCGTAAGCAATCTAGAGAATGAGGCAATGGCGACAAGGGAATTCTCCCTTCTTTGGGAATGGTTTCTAGGGACTGTTGCCCAGCTAGGGGCGCAAATCGCGATTCGCTGGGCTGGATAGGCGATACTACCTGCTGAGATGGACTCAACTTATACACCCCAATCCGCAAGCTTTCAATTAGCCCATCTAGATTGCGAGCGATCGCAATATGCCACTGCGACGCAAACGCTTGACCGTCTCGCGGGCATAAATTCATCTGCCAAACCTGCGATCCTCGGCTTTGGTCAAGCTGGTTCAATTGAGTCACAAAGGTTGAGCGATCGCCTTCTGCCACATACATAGCCAGAGGATTTCCGACTAAATAGCATTCGGGTATATTGAGGAGTCGGGCGATCGCTCTGTTTGCTTCTAGAATGACTCCATCTGTATTAGTGACTAAATAAGCGATCGGGCAGGACGCAAACAAATCGCGATAATATAGCAGATTGTCCTGAATAACTTCGGTTGCTTCCAAGTTTGTCTGCATCTGCTCGCAGATCACCTGCAGGTCTTCCAGTGTGGCATCAATTTCTCGCCAAGCTTCTGCATCTTCCCTTTGCAATGCTGTAATTCGCTGTCGAATCACTTGAAAATGCAGCCTAACCGAATCGTCACTCATAAATCATCTATTTATTGTGCCTATCTACTGGCTTTACCTGGTCGTCACTCCATGAGTTTCCGCTTTTTTAAGTGGCACAGAGGAAATTCAGCAGATAAATATATTCCTTTAGTCTAGTAAATTTGTAAAGGAAGTAACCACAGAATTTGAGAATTAAGCTGATAGACATTCAAATTACAGCAGCAAAAAACTCAGCTTTATTGTAGGGTGCGTTGCCTTGGAGGGCGGACTCTAATGCTTCCTCTGGCAAATTAAGTGTCTTTTAGCTTATTTAGCTGAAAAAAATTGGTAATGTTGCTGTATAGTGGCTGCGGTCGTATGCAAGACTCAAAGGGCGATCGCTACCAGTTTGATGCCGATTAGACAAATTTATTGGCTGCGATTGAAAATTCAGTTGCACAATCTAATTTCAAAGCACTGTTTGACTAAAAAGCGATCGCACTTATAATTTCTAAATCGGTGGAATCAAATAGCCCTGCGGATGCTCTGGCAATTGGATGAGTATCAATATTTGACCTTTTTCTAGTTTCAAGATGTATATGCTAGAAACTGATGGAACAGAGATAATTTCACCAGAATCTATGCTTTTGACAAGATAATTGCCAGTTTCTTCGTCTCTATCTTCGTATTGGACTATAGATGCCTTTATTTCGCTCATAGATTCTTTACAATAACCTATCTCTTTAACATAGGATAAAACAAATCTTTAGCCCACCCTAACTACAGGTACGATTAAGCACAATGGGCGAAAAATTGCAAAAGCTTGTCAGAACTAAATTTCAGGACTTTTTTTAGTAGTAAATGTAGCCGCTAATAGTAAATATAAGTTAAAGATTGATATAGCTTGGATCTAATGAATAGTTCCGCCACTTAAAAAAGTTGCCCCTTGACATTTGGCAGAAAATTCTTTAATCCTTGGACTTATTAGCCTTGCTGCTATTTGCCCTTTAAAAGTTCTCATGCCTACCCTCGTCATTGTCGAATCCCCTACCAAAGCTCGTACTATTCGTAACTATTTGCCCTCTGACTACCGTGTAGAGGCATCAATGGGTCATGTGCGCGACTTGCCGCAGTCGGCTAGCGATATTCCCGCTGCTGTCAAATCAGAGAAATGGGCGAATTTGGGGGTCAACGTTGATGCAGACTTTGAACCTCTATACATCGTTCCTAAAGATAAAAAGAAAATTGTCACACAGCTAAAAGAAGCGCTGAAATCGGCTGATAAGTTGATACTAGCCACAGACGAAGACCGCGAGGGAGAGAGCATAAGTTGGCACTTGTTGCAACTACTGAAGCCTAAAGTACCGATCGAGCGGATGGTATTTCACGAAATTACTCAAGAGGCAATTAAAAAAGCGTTGAAAAACTGCCGCGATATTGACGAGCAAGTAGTCCGCGCCCAAGAAACTAGGCGAATATTGGATCGGCTCGTAGGTTATACTTTGTCGCCCTTGCTATGGAAGAAAATATCGTGGGGATTATCAGCCGGAAGGGTGCAGTCGGTAGCGGTGCGGTTATTAGTGAATCGAGAACGCGATCGCCGCGCGTTTAAGCAAGGTAGTTATTGGGATCTCAAAGCCACCCTAGAACAAGCCAAAAAACCATTTACAGCGGTGTTAGTAACCCTAGCAGGCACGAAAGTAGCAACGGGTAGCGATTTTGATGAATCGACAGGAAAGATTATTGCTGGGCGCAATGTGGTACTGCTCAACGCACAAGAAGCCCGCAACCTGCAAGAACGCCTCTTAGGTAAACCTTGGCAAGTAACAGCGATTGACGAGCGCCCAGTAACTCGTAAACCTTATCCCCCATTTACTACTTCGACCTTGCAACAGGAGTCTAATCGCAAACTGCGAATGTCGGCGCGGGATACAATGCGGACGGCTCAGAGTTTGTACGAGCAGGGGTATATTACCTATATGCGGACAGATTCGGTGCATTTGTCCGATCAAGCGATCGCTGCTGCTCGTAGTTGTGTAGAAAAGCTGTACGGTAAAGAGTATCTATCACCTTCGCCTCGGCAATATACAACCAAAAGCAAGGGCGCTCAAGAAGCCCACGAAGCAATCCGCCCTGCTGGTAATACTTTCCGTACGCCCCAAGAGACGGGCTTAGGCGGGCGGGAATTTGCCCTTTATGACCTAATTTGGAAGCGGACTGTAGCTTGTCAAATGGCAGATGCGAAGCAGACGCAAATTAGCGTCCAAACTCAGGTAGAAGATGCAGGATTTCGTTCTAGCGGTAAGCGAATTGATTTTCCTGGCTATTTACGGGCTTATGTAGAAGGATCGGACGATCCGAACGCGGCTTTGGAAGATAAAGAAGTAATTTTACCGCCGATGAAAGTAGGCGATCGCCCAAATTGTACTAATTTAGAAGCGATTTCGCATGAAACGCAGCCGCCAGCCCGTTATACAGAAGCGTCCTTAGTCAAAATGCTAGAAAGTGAAGGGATTGGGCGACCGAGTACCTACGCTAGTATTATTGGGACGATTATCGATCGCGGTTACGCTCAAGCGATCGGAAACGCCTTAGTACCAACTTTTACCGCCTTTGCTGTTACAGCTTTACTTGAAGAACACTTTCCCGATTTAGTCAATACCAGTTTTACATCGCGGATGGAGCAAACTTTAGATGATATTGCTACAGGCGAAGTCAAATGGTTGCCTTATCTGCGCCAGTTTTATTTAGGCGATAAAGGGCTAGAGACTTTAGTTAAGGAACGCGAAAGCCAAATCGATCTTGCCAAAGCTAGGACTGTAGAACTAGAAGATTTGGATGTAAAAGTCCGCATTGGCAAATTTGGTCCTTATGTAGAAAAGGAAAATGGTAACGGTACTGTTACCGCTTCTATTCCGCAAAATGTTACTCCTGCTGATATTAATTCCGAGCAAATAGAGGCACTTTTACAAGGACCAAATAAAATAGGGCTGCACCCCGAAACTGGAGAGCCTATTTATCTGAAGATTGGTAGTAATGGTTATTACTTCCAGCTAGGCGATGCTACTCCTGAAAATAAAAAGCCAAAAACAGCTTCTTTACCTGCTGGTGTCAATCCTGAAAATGTGACATTGGAAATGGCTGTCAATCAGCTTTTATTGCCTCGCACTTTGGGGGTTCATCCCGCTACAGGGGGCAAAATTCAAGCTGGATTAGGCAAGTTTGGACCTTTTATCGTTCACAACGTAAGTAAGGATGAGAAAGACTATCGCAGTCTTAAAGCTGGCGATGATGTGTTTACAATCTCTTTGGAGAGGGCTTTAGAAATCCTCGCCGAACCCAAAAAAGTAGGACGTAATAAGTCTAAGCAAGCTTTGAAAGAGTTGGGTTCTCACCCTGCTGATAACGAGCTAATTAACATTTATGATGGTCCTTACGGTCCTTATATCAAGCATGGCAAAACAAACGTCAGCTTACCTGAAGGTCAATCTGTAGAAGATATGACGCTAGCTAAAGCTTTGGAATTGTTAGCTACTAAAAAACCTAGCAGCAAAACAAGTCGCAAATCAGCTAGTGCTAGTAGTAAATCAACTACTACGAAAAGAAAAACTACAACTACTCGCAGTTCGACTACTAAAACAACAAAAACATCGCGATCGAAAGCTAAGTAATTTTGAGAGTGAAGTTTGATGCAATCTCTGGCAAGATAACCTTTTGCTAGAGATTTTATTATGGAGGGAAAGGAACGCAGATAAACGCAGATAAAATAGCGACTAAGTTTGGCAAACAAGTGGATGATTAAACTGGTCACTGGTCACTGCTAACTGGTCACTGAAAAGAGGTCTGATGACTGAGATAGGAATGGATAAATTTAGTATTGAACAAAGAGCTTTGGAGTTAGGATTCCATAAAGTCGGCATTGCTAGTGTAGATAGTATTGACGCAGAAGTACAGCACTTGCGATCGTGGCTTAAGCAAGGTTATCAAGCTGATATGGCGTGGATGGACAACCCCAAACGCCAAGATATCCGTAAAGTTATGCCAGAGGTACGCAGTGTTATTTGTGTCGCCTTAAACTACTACACGCCTCACCAACGCCCTAATAGTCCTGAATATGCCAAAATTTCCCGCTATGCTTGGGGGCGCGACTATCATAAAGTATTGACCAAAAAGCTTAAAGCACTGACTAACTGGTTGCAGCAAACGCCAGGCGTACAAGCGCGTTATTATGCAGATACAGGACCAATTCAAGATAAAGTTTGGGCGCAAAAGGCGGGAATTGGCTGGATTGCCAAAAATGGTAATGTAATTGCTAGAGAATATGGTTCGTGGATATTTTTAGGCGAAATTCTCACAAACCTAGACTTAACGCCCAGTATCCCCCATACTGAACACTGTGGTAGTTGTACTCGTTGCCTCGATGCTTGTCCTACTGGTGCTTTAGCTAAACCTTTTGTTGTTGATGCTAATCGTTGTATTGCGTATCACACAATTGAAAATCGCGCCCAAGAGTTACCAGAAAACATCGTTCCTCATCTGCAAGGTTGGGTTGCTGGTTGCGATATTTGTCAAGATGTTTGTCCTTGGAATCAGCGTTTTGCAAGAGTTACTGATGTGGCTGAATTTCAACCCTACCCTACCAATGTTGCACCCAAGTTAACCGATTTAGCCCAGATGTCTGACGAATCGTGGGAGCAACGTTTTACAGCATCAGCACTGCGCCGGATTAAGCCAGATATGTGGCGGCGGAATGCGCGGGCGAATTTGTTGAGACAGGGACGTGTAGAGACGTAGCAGTGCTACGTCTCCACAGAAGTAGCACTGCTATGTCTCCACAGAACAGGAAGATGCAGAAAAATTTATGTAGGCGGTAGCGATCGCCAAATTTGGTAAACTTAGTTTTTACACGTATCCTAATATAAAATTGGCTTTTATTTATGACTTGTCCTAATTTAATCTTTAACAGTTCGCCGACATGAAGCAGAGAATAATAATATTTGATTTTGATGGCACTATTGCTGATTCTCTAGACACGCTTGTTAATATTAGTAATCGTTTAGCCAAACAACTAGGTTATAAACAAACAAGTCAATCTGAACTTGCCCAATTGAAAAACTTGACTTCTAGAGAAATCATTAAACAATCTGGTATATCTATTTTTAAAGTACCTTTTCTCCTGCGTAAAGTCAAAGCAGAAATGAGTTCGGAGATTAAGACTTTAAGCTTATTTCCAGGAATGAGAGAAACTTTAATCGATCTAGAGAGTATGGGGCATAAATTAGTGATAATTAGCTCCAATTCTAAAAGCAATATATTAGCCTTTTTAGAGCATAATAATTTAGAAAGTATATTTTACTATGTGTATTCTGGCACTACTGTATTTGGCAAAGATAAAGTAATTAATAAATTTATTAGACAAGAAAATATCAACGTAGCAGATGTTATTTATGTAGGGGATGAAACTAGAGATATAGAATCAGCAAAAAAAAGTAAAGTAGTGGCGATCGCTGTTAGTTGGGGTTTCAATACTAAAGAAGCCCTAGCAAAAGAAAATCCAGATTTTTTAATAGAGCAACCCCAAGAACTATTAAGTGTCGTTGAGAGCTTATCGAACTTATAAAAATGTTTCGCTCTCATCTAATAAACTGATACGATCTACTGCTAAACCTATTTGTGCTGCTAGCTGCGAGTACATATCTATTTCTGGCTTTTGCCAAATACGCGCCTCCGAGCATTGGTGAGTAATTAACAAACCAATTAGCTCATTTTTCCGCAATATTGGCGCGACTAAGTTTGCTTTTACGGCGAATTGTTCTAGCGTCCTTCTATAGCAATCAGTTACTCGCGCTGATTTATAAATATCGTTATTTAAAGTTACTTGACCGCTTTTGTAGAGTTCGAGATATTCATTTTTCAAACAAGGATCGGTGATTTTCATCTTCAAAGTTTGCGGTAAGTTAGGCGCAACAGATTCAGCTAAAACTACGCCACTCGAATCGATCGGACTTAAACCGAAAACAATTACGCGATCGCTTTTAATTGCGCGTCTTATCTCTTTGACTGATGTTTTGAGGATATCTTCTATACTCGTACACTCATGAATGTGCATGGTGATATCAGTAATTAGCTGCAATCTTTCAGCTTCGGCTTCTTGCTCTTCTAAAAAACTAACTTTATCGACAGCAAAACCAACTTGGTTTGCCAATTGAGTAAACAAATCTATCTCGGAATTTTGCCAAATTCGAGGTTCTGAGCATTGATGAGCGATCAGCAAGCCAATTAACTCGCTGTTGCGTAGAATTGGTGCTACCAAGTTGGCTTTAACACCAAATTGCTCCAGCATATTGCGGTAGCATTCTGTTACTCGTGGTTCTTGGTAAATATCGTTAATAAACGAAACTTGCCCGTTTCTATACCTTTCTACATGATTTTCGCGAAAGCAAGGGTCTTCGATTTTGACTTTGATAGTTTGTGGCAAGTTGGGTGCTACTGATTCAGCTACAATAATGCCATCCCAATTGCTGACATCAAAACCAAAAATAATCACTCTGTCAGATTTGATCGCGCGTCTAACTTCTTTGACTGTCGTTCTCATTAAATCCTCTAAGCAGATAGCTTCCCCCATGCGTAGAGTAATTTCTTTGAGTAACTGTGCGTGTTCTGATAGCGCTTCTGCATGGGCGCTATTAGTTCCGTTGTTAGCAAATTGCACTTGCTGGATCAGGGGAATTGAACTAGCGGTTTCCGGCGGCGGTGTTTGCTCGTCATCTGTAGCTGGTAATTCTGGCGTACGCATCGCGCGATTAGCCAAAAAAGTAGCAACCAACCCAATTAGCAATAAAGCGGCTACAACCATCTCGACAATCAACAACATTGGTAGTTGTCTTGGCGGTGTAGATGCGATCGCCCGTTCAGTAGCAGAATCTGCTGAAATGCTAGTTTGAGATTGGGAACGCTCTGAAAAATACTCAAATACAACGTTAGTTGCTAAAATTGGCAGCGCAGAAATAACTAGCAAAAATACGACAACTTTGGCGCTTAAAGTTAATTTTTGTCGCCAAAAAGGATTCAATCGAGCGATGCGACTGGTAGGGCGATCGCCTGTTTTGATATCTTTACTTGCAGGTAATGCTTTAAGATCGCGGACACTATTGCTGTGGCGATCGCCTGTGGTAGGCTCGCTAGGAGGGGAAACTGGACTCATTTTGCACTCGCTTCGCTAAATTTTGCTAGTTGCATTTGTAGTATTTTGATGCTAGAAAATCTTTGCTCAAAAAAACAATCTTAATTTATAGATGCCTGTGTTTCAAGTAAAATTATATACATTCTTTTCTGCAATTGTAGGCACATACTGCTTTTATAGGCAATAAATTGCACTTCAACTGGGCAAGAGTAAAATCATTTCAGTAGATAATGGGCAACGCTAAAAACTTTCAATTGTTATTAGGAATAGGTATTATCGCTAGCTTATTAGCTTTAATTAGTGCAATCTTTGGGTTTGTGAACACTACTAATCCACTCAACTCACATAAGCTTGTTAGTACAGCAACTACGCCGAAAGATTGTCAAACTTTTGCTCAAGTGCCTAATGTTCCTGAAGGATTATTTTATTATGGGGGAACAACAACTTTTGCCTCAATGCGCTTTACGAGCTTAGTTTCGGCAATTAATCAAGCCCATCCTCGATTTAGGTTACGTTATACTGAAAAAATTGGTAGCGTGTCTGACTCTACTAATAGCATGAAAATGTTGTTAGCAGGAGAAATAAGTTTTATCCAATCAGCACGACCGCTCAATAATAGTGAATTAAAGGCAGCGAAAGAGCGAGAAATAGTTCTCGACCAAATTCCTATAGCTATTGATGGAGTTGTATTTTTTGTCAATCCGCAGGTATCAATTTCTAGGTTAACCTTGGGACAAATTAAAGATATTTTTAAAGGTAAAATTACCAACTGGAAAAGCTTGGGGGGAAAGGATCTACCAATTACACCTATTAGCCGAGATCCTAATGTTAGCGATACTGCAAGTTTTATTCAAGAGCAAGTATTAACACGCACAAACTTTGGTAAAACGGTACAAATAGTAGACAATACAACCGCAGCTATTCGTAAGGTAGCAACAACGCCTGGAGGAATTAGCTATGCTACAGCTTCACAAGTCAATGGGCAAAAAACAGTTTCTCCTTTAGCGCTATCAAGAGAAGATGGAGAAGCTTTTATATCACCTTTTGCTGATACCAATAGAGTAGTAAACCATTTTGCCTTTACTGATGGTTCTTACCCACTAACTAGAAAATTATATGTAGTAGTTAAAAGAGGTGGCATAGACGAGCAAGCAGGTGTAGCTTATGCCAATTTGCTATTAACTGCTGAAGGACAAAGAGCAATCGTAAAAGCTGGTTTTGCACCTATTCGTTAAAGACAAATAAAAAGGGCGATCGCACTTTTATTGCCATAGCATTAATCGCGCTATATATATTACTTGCAGCGCGATTAATGTTAAAATTAACTAGGAAAACGACCAGCATTTATTACCTGGTACTAATAAATCTATTTACCAGGTTGACCTTTTTCTAAGGCTTTTTGAATTAGATCGTCACTGACATTGCCAACAGCTTCAGTTCCGGCAACATCTTTAGCCATATCCATATAATCGTTAGGATCGCCTGTTTCCTTGGCTTCGAGTTTTGTGTCATTTGATGAGTTAGACGTTTGAAAGTTAGGTGCTGTTGCTTCAGCAGCGGCTTTTTCGCCTTCATCGGTACGATCTATATCGCTAACGCTAAATTGCTGTGCAGCAGCATAATCAGCATCAAAATCAACTGACTGCATCTTTTCTCTGCCTTCAGCCATGCTTTCAGCAGCTAATTGTGCATCTTGAGTAGAAGCTTGGTTAGCATCAGGTTTGATTGTTTCTGACATATAAAAAGTCCTATGAGCTATTTTTAATGGTGCAGATATCGTATCAAAGCGATCGCCTACCTCCATAACCTCATAAAGATAGATTTTGAAAACTTATAGGAATAGCCAAATAATAAAACTCTCTCTCTTGGAGGGCGATTTAGCGTGTTAATCTCTGTTACGCCTAAGTTTGAAGAAACAAATTTAGATCGAGGATAAATTTATGGCTGGAAATCATGGTGAAAATCAACCTCAAGCTCTTACTCAAGATCCCCAAAATGCAGTAAAAGCGTTTGAGTCTTTAGATACTGACGCTAAACTTGCTTTGTTTTATTATATTTATGAAAAGATGGGAGATTCAGTTACTCCTGCGGCTCCTGCGGCAACTGAACCAGAACTCGCGCCCAGATTGCTAGGCGATTTTTATAACTTATCGAAAGACGAGCAGTTAGCAATTATGCGCCAAATCGTTAATTGTGAGGATACAGATTATTCTCGCGCTTATGGGGCTTTGAAAGAAAACAATCAACTAATGGTTTGGTACGCTTGGGCGCAAGCGATGGGAGATACAGTTGTAGGAATGCCCCAGAACCATCAAAAGTCGCAATCTTTGAGCGATACTCTATCTCAAATCGAAAAGTTAGAGTTTGAAGAACAAATTTCCATGCTACGCACAATTGCCAGCGACATGGGTTATACCGATGTCAAGCCAATTGAAACTCAAGCGCAAACAGGGAAAACAGCTAGTTTATAGAGTGCTTTGAGCGAGGGAGACAAGGGGGACTACAGGGGGATACTCCCCTAACCCCCTCTTTAATTACGAATTACGAATTACGAATTAAGAAGCTGCTAGCTGACCTAAATCTGCTGGTGTGAGGTTGGGGTGAATAACTTGCCCGTCGCGGAACCAGACAATTCGTTGAGTTTGGCGGGCTACGTCTGCTTCGTGAGTAACCATAACAATTGTGATGCCAGTAGCGTTAAGTTCGCCAAAAATGTCCATTACTTCTTGCGTAGTGCGCGAATCTAAAGCCCCTGTAGGCTCGTCAGCAAGTAACAAAACAGGTCGATTGACGATCGCTCTAGCAATTGCAACTCGTTGTTGTTGTCCGCCAGATAGTTGATTGGGGCGATTGTTGACGCGATTTTCTAAGCCTACCCGTTTTAACGCAAGCATAGCGCGATCGCGCCGTTCGGCATTGCTAATACCTGCATAAACCATTGGTAACATGACATTTTCCATCGCGCTTAACTGTGATAGCAGATGGAATTGCTGAAAGACAAAGCCAATTTTGAGATTGCGGATATGGGCAAGTTCGGCATCATCCAACTTAGCGACATCTACCTTATCTAGATAATAGTGTCCATCAGTCGGGCGATCGAGGCAGCCAATAATATTCATAGCCGTAGACTTTCCCGAACCAGAAGCGCCCATAATCGCACAGTATTCGCCTTGTTCTACAACCAAGTTGACATCAACAAGCGCTTTTACTTCAGTTTCCCCTGCCCCATATACTTTAGAAATGTCTTCCAAGCGGATAATAACAGCTTTGTCAGCAGGTTTAAGCTTTGGTTCAGCAGTTATAAATTTATTGACTGACATATATTTATATTATTTTTATTAACTCTTAATTAGTAACTCACCCATCCCCGCTTTAACTCAAAACTACTTCTAATAACCTCATAACCTCTTTAACTAAAAACTAAAAACTACTTCAAGCGCTGCGTAAAGCAACAATAGGATCGAGCCTAGCGGCGCGACGGGCGGGGATAACGCCAAAAAATAGACCAATCCCACCAGAAACACCAACAGCAAGAGCGATCGCGATAGGGGAAATTCCTGCTTCTAAAGGAGTAAGCGCTCCAACTAACAGCACGCCGCTAACACCGAAAGCCGTACCTAACAAACCACCAGCAACAGCCAGAATCACAGCTTCAATTGTAAACTGCACTAAAATATCTTGCTGAGTAGCGCCAATAGCTTTACGCAGTCCGATTTCTTGGGTGCGCTCGGTTACAGAAACGAGCATGATATTCATGATGCCGATACCGCCAACAAATAGAGAAATTGAAGCGATCGCACCGAGCATAATTGTTAAAGCACCTGTGACTTTACCTACAGTTTCTAAAGCATCTTTTTGCGATCTAATAGTAAAGTCATCTTCGCCCGTTAGTTTGTGGCGCAGCCGAAGTAAGTTACGTAACTGAAATTCTGCTGCATCTACGCTGTTAGTGTCTCTAGCAGAAGCGACAAGATAAGTTAAAGGAATGCCATAAGGAGAAGTGCGCCCGACAATACGATTTGCCATTGTCGTGACTGGCACAAAAGCAGCATCATCATAATCAGTCCCAAAGCCCGAACCTTTAGATTCTAGTACGCCGACTACTTGATAAGTGGCATTTTTGATTCGCATTTGCTGACCGATAGGCTGCGTGTTGCCAAATAAGCGATCGGCTAAATCTGCACCTAATACAGTAACTTGATTGCTGCGTTGGATATCTATCTGTGTCAAAAAGCGCCCTTTAGCTGTTTCAAAGTCGCGTACCGATAAAAAACTTGGAGTTGTACCAATCACATTGACATCGGTATTTCTGTTGCGGTAGGTGACTACTGCTCTAGAATTGACTTCAGGAGCTACTCCAACTATTGTTGGCACTTGATTGGCGATCGCTTCTGCATCTGCTAGCACCAATGTTTTAGGTAAGTCAAAGGTGATGCGTTGAGTTTCTCGGTTGCCAGGAATTACAAATAGTACGTTTGGTCCTAAAGATTCTAATTCGCCAGCAATATACTTTTGCGCTCCTTCCCCAATACCAATCATGGCAATTACCGAGGCATTGCCAATAATAATCCCCAACATAGTTAAGCTGCTACGTAGCTTATTTGCTAGTAGCGTAGTCGCCGCCATTTTGAAACTTTCTACAGGATTCATTCAACCTCTACATCTGGAAGATCTATTTTGTAATCAGGTGGCGGGGACAAGAATATGCGATCGCCTGGTTCTACTCCCGATATAATTTGGGTTTGGTCTTGAACAGCCGAACCAATTTCTACTGGACTAAACTTTGCTTTATTTTTATCATTGGGAATTAATACGCCTGTTTGTCCCTGTTTGTTGGTGACGATAGCGGCTGTCGGTACTACTAGCGCATCTTTTACATCTGCACCGAGGATTGTAAGATCGACATTCATGCCCGATCGCAATGCATCTTGTCCTGTAACTAAAGCTATCCGCGCTTGAAAGGATGTAACGTTTTGCTCGACTACAGCTTCAGGGGAAATTAGCCGGATTCGACCTTTAAATACTTGGTTGGGATAGGCATCGGCAACTATTTCTACTGATTGTCCTGACTTAATTTGCCCGATATCGACTTCGGGAATTTGGGCGAGGACTTCTAAGCCACGCGCGATCGCGACAATCGATGTAGATGTAGCTGAAGCTGTACTAGAAGCTGAGGTTGTGGGCGTAACAAATGCGCCTTCTGTAGCGTATTTCTGCGTGACGATGCCAGCAAAGGGAGCGCGAATAATAGTATCGTTTAGCTGCACTTGGATTGCTTTAAGTTCGCTAGCTGCGGCGGCTACTGCGGCTTGTCTTTGGGCTATTTCTTCGGGGCGCGAACCATTTTGGAGTTGCTGCAAAGCTTCCCGCGCTTCTGCTACTGCGGCTTGTCTTTGGGCTATTTCTTCCGAGCGGCTACCGCTTCTGACTTCTGCTAACCGCCTTTGGGCTTCTTGTAAGTTGGCTTTGGCACTGCGATCGTCGGCAATGACTTCATCTAAGGTATCTTGAGCGATCGCACCTTGGCTTGCTAGGTTCCGATTGCGCTGTACTCGGCTGCTAGTCAGGTTTACTCGCGCTTGTGCTGCCTCTACTTGCGCTTGTGCTTGGGCTATTTCTTCGGGACGATTGCCTGTACGTGCTTGGTCTAACTGTGCCTGTGCTTGGTCTAGACGCGCTTGTGCTTGGGCTATTTCTTCAGGGCGGCTTCCGGCGCGGGTTTCGTCTAGTTGGGCTTGAGATTGGGCGAGGTTGGCGCGAGCTTTGGTTAGTTGCGCTTGGAGGTCAGTATCGTCCATGCGGGCAATAATTTGCCCTTGCTCTACTTTATCTCCTTGGTCTACAAGTAGTTGTACTAAACGACCAGAGGTTTTTGGACTGAGGTTGACGCTTTGGACTGGTACGACTTTGCCGCTGGCTGTGATGCGGAGGGTGACATCTTTGGCTGTGACGGGTACTGTTAAGGCGGCAATGTCTAATTTGGGTGTGGCGCGATTAGCAATTATAAAATAGGTCGTCCCACTAACTAAAATACCAGCACTTAATATGCCTAGCAGCCACTTAGAAGGATGTTTGACTTTACCAATTAGTGGCAGTTGCATGTGGGTGGTCATGGAGTAAGGAGTTTTAAGCTGATTTGGTGTTGCTTATATTGATTTTAACAATTTGCGATCGGTTGCTATGGGGGGATTAACGAACCATAGGAGGGGTAGGGGCGCTGCGGCATTGTGCCCGTACAGGGGAAAGATAAAATTTGATATGTATGAGATTGTTATAGTGGAAGGTGGTAGCGCTTTATGGGCTGATGGTTATTTCTCTTGATTGGCAGCATCGGGTTGGTTCTCAAAGAGACTGGGTTTGGCGGGGCTGGCAAACTCGTTATACTTATATTCGCTCGGAGAGTAAGACGGGTACGCCGCTGATTTTGTTGCATGGGTTTGGCGCTTCGATTGGACATTGGCGCAACAATTTATCGGTGTTGGCGCAGTCTCACACTGTTTATGCTTTGGATATGTTGGGTTTTGGCGCTTCGGAAAAGCCTGCGGTTGATTATAGTGTGGCGCTTTGGGTGGATCAGGTTTATGATTTTTGGCGGACTTTTATTCGCACTCCGGCGATTTTGATTGGCAATTCTACTGGCTCTCAAGTGACTTTGGCAGCCGCAGCTATGCATCCTGAGATGGTGCAAGGGGTGGTGATGTTGAGTTTGCCGGATTTGTCCGTTAGAGAGGAGGCTATGCCAAAACTACTGCGTCCGGCGATCGCTGCAATTGAAAATTTGGTTGCTTCTCCGCTATTACTAAAGGCAATATTTCGGGTTGTACGCCGACCTGGTATTGTGAAGCGTTGGGCGGGGATGGCTTATGCTAATAGTGAGGCGGTGACTGATGAGTTGGTAGATATTTTGGTAGGTCCGGCTCAAGATCGCGGTAGTGCTAGTGCTTTTGCTGGGGTACTAAGGGCGATGATTGGTTCGCAGTTTGCGCCCAGTGTAAAATCTGTGTTACCGAGTTTGAAGATGCCGATATTATTGATTTGGGGGCAGCAAGATCGGATGGTTCCCCCAATTTTTGCCCGTCAGTTTGCTGACTATAATCCTGAGTACGTGCAATTATTGAGTCTGGAAAATGCTGGACACTGCGCTCATGATGAATGTCCAGATGAGGTCAATCAAGCAATCTTGGACTGGATTAAAGGTTTTAATAGTAGGGCTATGCGTGCTGCAATTGCGTAGATTTTTCCGTTACGCGTTATCTGTGAAGACATAGCAGTGCTACGTCTTCACTACATTTTTGGTACGGGTGCAATATATTGCTGCTTGACTGCTTCTCTACTTTGTTCTGCGTCGTTGGCTGCGATTAGGAGGCTGAGGCTGTCGATAATGTGCTTGGTTTCTTGCATGGCGCGGCTGGCTTCTGGTTGGAAGGCGCGGCTAGTAGATTCAAATTCGCGTTTGAGGGCTACTTTGTCTTTTTGGGCTACTAATTGTGCTAGGCGAGTATATGTGTCTGCTAATCTGCCGATCGCTTGACGGCGTTCTTCGGCAGTGAGCATGATGTCTACATATAAGGATGGATCTTGGGCAAATAAGCGGCTAACTATATCTATTTCTACGCGATACAAGGGGCTAGCAAAGTCTAGGCTGCGGCTGATGTTGATGCCTTCTTCGGCGAGAAATACGCCTAAGCTAAATGTGGAAAAGTGACGGATTGCTTGGATGGCGATCGTCATGCGATCGTGTTCTTCTGGCGTACAAGTAATTAGTTTGCCGCCTCTACTGGCAATTAAATCTAACAGCCATTGAAATGCTTGTTGTTCCCGTCCTGGACAAACTATAACGTTTTGCGATAAAAGCGATCGCACTCCTGGACCAAACATCGGATGCAAGCTCAATACAGGTCCTTTGTGGTGTTGGAGTAATGCTTCAACTATAGGAGTTTTAATACTGGTAATGTCGGCTAAGGCTGTAGTCGGTTTAAGGTAAGGAGCAGTTTTAGCGATTACATCTATTGTGCGTTCGATCGGGACGCAGATTAAGACTAATTCTGCATTTTCAAGGATTTGTTCGGCATTGTCCCAATCTTTGCGAGCAAACACACTAACGTTATGCCCTGCTAATGATAGTTCTCGCACAAAAAAGCTGCCTAAACTGCCATTACCGCCAATTACAACTATATTTCGCGGTTTAACGCCGTTTGAGGATTTAGGTGTAGCGATCGCCGCAGCGCAGCTAGTGTTAATACTTTGCCAAACAAACTCAGGTACGCCAGCTTGCGCCAAGAGTTGATTAGTATCGTCTGATTCTGTTTGTACGGGTAGATTTGATGCATTTAAAATAGCAATTCTCTTACCTAGTAAGTTAATCAGTTCTCGGTCGATATCTCTAAGCATTTCTGACATGGCGATCGAACTCCAAAATTGACTATCAACTGGCTGTATTAATAGTGACCAGTTAAAGAGTTAACAGTATTAACTCTTTAACTGGTCACTGGTCACTGGTTACTGGTCACTGATTAAGCAGTTGCCATTGCAGGCTGAGTTGACCAACGATCTACGGCTTTGCCGATTACTGCCATTTCTCGCACTAAACTATCGAAACTGTCGAAAGTTAGTGATTGGGGACCGTCTGATAGGGCTTTGGCTGGGTTGGGGTGAACTTCAATCATTAGGGCATCTGTTCCGGCGGCGATCGCACCTAATGCCATTGGCGGTACGTATTCAGATTTACCCGTACCGTGACTGGGGTCGATGGTGATGGGGAGGTGAGTTAGACTTCGCAATACAGGGATAACTGATAAATCTAAGGTGTTACGCGCATACTTAGCATCAAAAGTCCGAATACCGCGTTCGCAAAGGATAACGTTGGGATTGCCCGCAGCTAATAAGTATTCTGCTGCCATCAGCCATTCATCAATCGTTGCAGACATTCCTCGCTTGAGTAAGATGGGCTTATCTTGAGCGCCTACTTTTTTTAATAGGGCGAAGTTTTGCATATTCCGCGCCCCAATTTGCACGATGTCAGCTACACCTGCTACTGCATCTAAATCGGCAGTGTCCATAATTTCGGTAACAATGCCTAAACCTGTAGCGGCGCGGGCTGCGGCAAGTAGGTTTAAAGCGCTTTCACCATGTCCCTGAAAGGCATAAGGTGAGGTGCGGGGCTTGTATGCTCCTCCACGTAAGAACTTTGCGCCTGCTGCCTTGACTCGCTTGGCAGTTTCGACAATCATTTCTTCATTTTCTACTGAGCAAGGTCCAGCAATCAATACTACTGGATGCCCTTCGCCGAAGTGAACGGGACCGTTGGGAGTTGATACAATAACGTCGCTAGGTTCTCCGTGACGAAATTCGCGGCTGACGCGCTTGAAAGGTTTTTGTACTCGTAATACTTGCTCGATCCAAGGGCTAGTTTCTTGGATTTGCATTGGATCTAGGCTGGCTGTATCGCCAATTAAGCCGATGACTACTTTGTTGCGTCCAACGATTTTCTCGGACATTATGCCCCAAGATTTATACAATTCTTGCCCAATGCGACTAATTTCAGCTTCGGGTGTACCAGTTTTGATAACGATAATCATGGTTTTCCTGGGTAATTATGTTTGCATGGTGGAGATAGGCGAATCTTGGGCGATCGCCTTGACAATTTTGAGCAGTAGATTTTGATGCACGAACGCAGATAAACGCTGATGAATGCAGATAGCACGCCACATTCGTTGCGTTGGTGATGTGCTTTGGAGAAAATTTGCGTTACTGCATGAATTTGACTAATTGCTCTAATTTTGACCAAGCTGCACCGCTAGTGAGGATGTCGCTGGCGATCGCAATTCCTTGTCTGTAATCTCCAGGTTCGGTTACGCTGCCTACTTGTAGGGCTAAGGCTGTGTTTAAGGCGACTACATCTTGTTGTGCTTTTGTGCCTTTGCCTTGCAGGACGTTTTTGAGAATTTGCGCGTTTTCCTCGACATCTCCGCCGCGAATTTCTGCGGTTGCTGCTGTTTGTAGTCCAAGTTCTTCAGGGTTTAATGTTGTTAGGCGTACTTGCTTGTTTTCTAATACCGCTAGATCGTTGATATCTGCTAATCCTGCTTCGTCTAATTTTTCCCTACCGCGCACGACGATCGCTTTTTGCGTGCCTAGTTGCGATAATGCTTTGGCGATCGTTTCTACTAATGCTGGATCGCAAACGCCAATGATTTGCCCTGTTGGTTGCATGGGGTTGACTAATGGACCTAGCAGGTTAAATATGGTACGCACCTTTAATGTTTTGCGTAAAGGCGCTACAGCTTTGAGGGCGGGATGCCAACCTGGCGCAAATAAAAAGGTAATGCCAACTTCTTCAACTGCGGCTGTAACTTTCTCTGGATGGGAGTTGAGATTTATGCCTACAGCTTCTAATACATCTGCCGAACCTGTTTTGCTAGATGCCGAACGATTGCCGTGTTTGGCTACTTTGACTCCTGCTGCTGCTGCAACGAAGGCTACAGCAGTGGAAATATTAAAAGTAGACGCTCCATCTCCCCCAGTTCCACAGGTATCTATTAAGGGAGTAGTCAGGGAAAATTTGTTAGTAGGAATTGACGATTGGGCGTGTAAAACCTGCGCCATCCCAACTAATTCTTCAGTAGATACTCCTTTGGCTTGAATCGCTGCTAATATTGCGCCCGATAGTACGGGGGGAATTGTTTCTGTCAGCCAGCCTTGCATCAAATCAGCCGCTTGCGGAACGTTAAGACTTTGCCCGTCTAATAGTTGTTGCAACAAACTAGACCACGCAATCGAGTCAATAGAAGTTAAGGCTGGGGCTTGAGTTGTAGCTATCATGGCTGTATTTATAGTTATTTAGCAATTAGCAATAGAAGAGAGTAGAGGAAGTTTTGTCAAGCAGGGAGAGATTTAATATAATTAATCTCCCTTGTCTCCTTGTCTCCTCATCTCTCATTCCACCACGCAAGGCGCTTTAGTCTTTGTGCAAAACCTTGGCTACAGTTTGCACGTCTTTGTCGCCTCGACCCGAACAGTTGATGACAATTTTGGGACTACCTGTAAGTTGAGGGCAAAGAGTGTCTAAATAAGCGATCGCATGAGCGGTTTCTAAGGCAGGAATAATCCCTTCTCGCTGCGATAATAGTTGCAACGCTGTTAATGCTTGTTCGTCGGTAACGCTGTAATACTCGGCGCGTCCAACTTCTTTGAGGAAACTATGTTCGGGACCTACACCTGGATAATCTAAACCTGCACTAATTGAATGCGCTTCTACTACTTGTCCATCTTCATCTTGCAATAAGTAACTCATTGCGCCATGCAACACGCCAACTCGTCCTTTGGTTAAAGTGGCGGCGTGTTTTTCTGTATCTACACCTTCACCTGCTGCCTCAACGCCAATTAATCTAACATTGCGATCGCGGATAAATTCATGGAATATACCCATTGCATTCGATCCGCCGCCTACACAAGCAAGGAGAATATCAGGCAATCCGCCCCATTTCTCCATAGCTTGCCAACGAGTTTCTTGCCCGATCACAGCGTGAAAGTCGCGTACTAGCATTGGATAAGGGTGAGGTCCTGCAACAGAACCGAGGATGTAGTGAGTGTTTTCTACATTTGTCACCCAATCTCGAATCGCCTCTGAAGTGGCATCTTTGAGGGTTCCCGTACCTGCTGATACTGGACGTACTTCCGCACCCATTAATCGCATCCGAAAGACGTTAAGTGCCTGGCGTTCCATATCTTGAACGCCCATATAAATCACGCAGTCGAAGCCAAAACGAGCGCAGACTGTAGCTGTAGCTACTCCATGTTGTCCTGCACCTGTTTCGGCAATAATCCGCTGCTTGCCCATGCGTTTTGCGAGTAATACTTGGGCGAGGGCGTTATTAATTTTGTGTGCGCCTGTATGATTGAGGTCTTCGCGTTTGAGGTAAATTTGCGGGCTGCTGTTTGCTGTGGCGTAATGGGCTGTCAAGCGTTCGGCAAAGTATAAGGGTGTAGGACGACCGACATAATCTTTTAATAGACCTTCTAACTCTGTCTGGAAACCTGGATCGTTGCAATATTTGTTAAATGCTGCTTCTAATTCCTCAAGCGCAGGCATGAGGGTTTCTGGCACGTATTTACCGCCAAATTTGCCAAATCGTCCCAAGGCATCTGGTCTTTTGGGGTCGGTTGCCGTTATATCATAAATTTCTTGGATGCTTACCACTTATTAAAATCCTCTAAATTAATTAATGAACGGGCGCAAGGCGTTGTACGCCTTCTTGTTTTGTTGGCGCGATCGCACTTTTCAATTCTTTGCACAATGATTCTACTGCTTGCAACCCCTCATCGCTGGATAGGGCTTTAACGAAGGCGCTACCGACAATTACTGCATCTGCACCCCATTCTTTGACTTGACGTGCTTGTTCGGGCTGAGAGATGCCAAAACCTACGCCTATGGGCTTATCTGTGACTTGGCGCATTTGAGTTAACAAGTCCGCAACGCGGCTTTGAATTTGCGCTCGCATTCCGGTTACGCCTGTAACGCTGACAAGATAAATAAATCCTTGAGATTTACCTGCGATCGCATCTATTCTGGTTTGAGAACTGGTCGGTGCAACTAATAAAATTAGTTCAATGCCCCAATTTGCAGCAGTAGCAATTAATTCGTCTGCTTCTTCTAAAGGTAAGTCGGGGACAACTAAGCCTTTTACGCCGACACTAGCGACTTGCTCTAAAAATGAGCTAATACCTCTATTTAAAATCGGGTTGTAGTAGGTAAACAAAATTATCGGCGCTTTTAACTTAGGAGTTACTGCTTGCAACATTTCTAGCACTTGTTCTAACTTAGTTCCTTGTTGCAAAGCACGAGTTGCAGCCGCTTGAATTACAGGTCCATCAGCCAGAGGATCGGAGTAGGGAACGCCCAACTCAATTAAGTCTGCACCATTGCTGTCTAATACTTGCAAAGCCTCGGCGGTAGTGGCTAAATCAGGATCGCCAGCAGTAATAAAGGGAATTAATGCACATTGGGAGCGATCGCGTAAAGATTGGAGGCGTGAAGAAATAGCGTTCATTTTAATATTTCACCTAAAAATAAAGCAGTTATCTATGAAAGTAAACTTCTTACTGCTTGTTCTATATCTGGTTGCTTGACTAAAGATTCTCCCACCAAAACACTGCGAACTCCAGCTTTGGCGACTAAAGACAAATCTTGGGGGGTAAATAAACCGGATTCGCTGACAGTTGTAATCCCCAAACAGTGTAATTGTTGTCTTCTACTGACCATCAACTGCTGCGTAGTAGCCAAATCGACGGCAAAAGTATCCAAATCGCGGTTATTAATCCCAACTAGGCGCAGTTGCGAGGACAATACTCTATCGAGTTCAGCAAGGGTATGTACTTCTACTAAAGCCTCCATCCCCAGAGATTGAATCAGGTGCAACAACTCCCACAATTGCTTGTCTGGAAGAATAGCAGCTATTAACAGCACTGCATCAGCACCCGATGCCCTTGCTAAATATACTTGATAAGGGTCAATGATGAACTCTTTACACAACAAAGGCAAATCTACGTTTTGGCGAACTAGGCGCAGATTGTCAAAACTACCTTGAAAAAACTTGCTGTCAGTAAGCACTGAAAGGCAAGCTGCACCACCTTTTTCGTAAGCTTTAGCGATCGCTATAGGGTCAAAATCAGCGCGAATAACGCCTTTGCTAGGAGATGCTTTTTTTACTTCGGCAATTAGGCTAGGATAGCTGGGACTGTTTTTTAAAGCGCCAAGAAAGTCGCGTGGCTTGGGAGATGCGATCGCTTGTTTTTGCAAATTTGCGATCGGTTGCTGCTGCACCATTTGGGCGACTTCTTGTTCTTTTTGCTGCACGATTTTGGCGAGAATATTTTGGGGATTCGCCTGCGTAACCGTCACTATTTTCTCCTATTTTGGGATGTTGCGGGGGCGGTAGAGACGTTGCAGTGCAACGTCTCTACATACGTTGGCGGTTATTTTGTCATATTGCGATCGCGGTTGTTTGACAACATCGCAATTTACGAACCTGTTAGGACTGCACCGTTTAATGTATTACCGTCCATTATTTGGTTTTCGTGGGGTCTATCTTTGGCGTAGGTGAAGATGACGTTAGAAATAATTGATAGTCCTGTTTCCCCTGCTAAAGTCATAATTGACTCTGGATGGAACTGAACGGCGGCGATAGGTAAAGTTTGGTGTTCGATACCCATAATTACATCATCGTGAGAAATTGCCGTTACCTTCAGTTCTGGTGGTAATTTTTGCGGGATGGCAAATAAGGAATGGTATCTACCTACTTCAAAAGATTCAGGTAAGTCTTGAAATAATCCAGAGTTAGAGTCTGTAACAAAAATCCGCGATGATTTGCCATGTTGGGGATAGTTGAGGACTCCTAATTCCCCGCCAAAAGCTTCTACGATGCCTTGCAAGCCCAAACAAACACCAAAAATGGGGATTTGACGGCGAATACAAGCAGCAACGGTGTCTGGTACGCCAAAATCGCGGGGTCTGCCTGGACCTGGAGATAATACAACTAAGTCAGGATCTTCTGTATCAAATACTGATTCCGAGAAACCATGACGCAAAGTTGTTACAGTTGCCCCTGTTTGGCGAATATAGTTAGCTAAGGTGTGAACGAACGAGTCTTCGTAGTCAATTAGTAAGACACGCTTGTTATGAGTATCGTTGATAGGCGATCGCTCTTTGACAATTTCACTATCGGCGACTACACCGCTTGTTACTTGTTTGGCGTTGTGAATTGTCTCAAACAGTGCGGCTGCTTTAGTTCTAGTTTCCTTTTCTTCCGCCTCTGGCAGAGAATCATACAGTACTGTCGCCCCCGCCCGTACTTCGGCGATTGAATCTTTGAGGCGGATAGTGCGTAAGATCAAGCCTGTATTTAAGTCTCCATTGAAGGTCAAACAGCCTACCGCACCACCATACCACCGCCGCACGCTATGTTCGTGTTGTTCGAGAAACTGCATTGCTGCCCGCTTGGGTGCGCCTGTAACGGTCACTGCCCAAGTATGAGTCAAAAAGGCATCTAAAGCATCAAACTCAGGTCTTAGCAAGCCTTCTACGTGGTCTACAGTGTGAATTAAGTGGCTGTATAATTCAATTTGACGGCGACCGATGACTCGTACCGATCCAGGTTCGCAGATGCGCGACTTGTCGTTTCGATCTACGTCCGTACACATTGTGAGTTCGGCTTCGTCTTTGTTGGAGTTGAGCAATTGCAAAATTTGTTCGGCATCGTCAATTGCATCTTGTCCTCGGCTAATTGTGCCACTAATTGGGCAAGTTTCAATGCGTCTACCTTCAACTCTGACAAACATTTCGGGAGATGCACCAATTAGATACTCTCCGCCTAAGTTGAAAATAAAGCCGTAAGGACTGGGGTTGATTTTCTGTAATGTCTGAAATAACTTACTAGGGGATTCTTCACAGGCTGTAAAGAAGTTTTGGCTGGGAACAACCTCAAATAAATCTCCTCGGCGGAAGTATTCTAAAGCTGTCTGCACTTTGCTAGCATACTCGCCTGGTGCGTGATCTGCTTTTTGGCTAGGAACTAAGCGATCGCCCCGATAATCAATTGCTTCACCGATGCGAGGTAAACCAACTGTACTACCTTGTTGCGTTTCAAATTCGTACTGCAACAAAAATGCACTTTGCAAGTAGTAGTCAACAATTACCAGTTCGTCGGGTAGGTACAGCACCACATCCCGCTGATCTTCTGGTCTTTCCCGTAATTTGGCAATAGACTCAAACTGATATACCAAGTCGTAGCCAAATGCGCCGTACAACCCTAAATGTTCGTCTTCGTTGCTAGCAAAAGTATGTAGTAGTTCGCGGACGATTGTAAATGCTGAAGGTTGCTTGCTGCGTTCTTCTTCTGCAAATAACTCGTCTGTTTGCACTACAGCGCCAGCGATACAGGTTTCGTTTACTGTGAGTTGTTCGAGTTGCGACTTTCTCGCTAGACGTTCGGCGAGGAAGGGTAAAAGTATCTTACCGCGTTCGTTTAATGCCTTGAGTGTGAAAGAGCGATCGCACGTACTCAGTTCGAGTGGTGGATTAACAAATCCCATCGCCCATCTTTTATATCTACCTGGATACTCGTAGCTGCTATTTAACAAGCCACCACGTTGAGAATTTAGGCTCCATAAGATATCGTCGAGGGCAGTCTCCATCACGATTTCTGTGACAGATCGAGATATACTAACACCACTTTTTGTTACATAGCAGTGGGAATCAAACATCATAGGTAACTTCTCTGATTACTGCTTGGATATAGGAAGGAAAGCGATCGCTTCTTCACAAGGCTGATTTTCAATAGTAAATAAGTTAACTGCTACAGCCTTTTCAAATGCCATAAATTCGTTAATTTACATACTATTTGGTAGATTACACCCTAAAACTTTATTACCGTTACGAACGTAAAAACTAAATGTAATTTTGATAGCGATCGTGCAGTTTCTATTTTTCTGCTAAATAAAGCCGTTCTATAAGAAGATTAATTGATATTAACAAATAATTACAATGAAAATTTTTTCGATCGGCGCATCAATTCTTTTGATTTCATTGAATAACAATCATTTTCTTCTTAGTAAGATACTTTGCTATTCGTCCTCTTTAAAATTAGTACGTTCTCTAACTTAAGGAATAAACTAAATTGATTTTTATAATACTTTAGACATAGACAAAATCGAGTTTTGCAATATTTTCTATCGAATGTAATTCGCGATCGCATAACAAAGTTTGCCTGCGCGGACTGAGAAGATGCTTGGATAAAACAATTTGGTATTTGCAAGTTTTAATTAAATTGGTCTTTGTTACTTGAAAATTAAGCGGTAATTATAGTAATAAGTCATCGTTTTAATTGTTATCAAGATAACAATTACTATTTAATTAGTAAGGTGTTGCAAAATTAACTGACAAACATCAGTAGCAGCGATCGCATTAGTATGTAAACAAGCACTATTTTGGCTGATAAATAAAGGTTCCTCTTGAGGTGGAACATTGATAGAACCGTGAGAACCGCGAACTAAAGATGCATCTAAAGGAATAACATCCATCAAATAGCGGAAACCTAATTTTTTCTTCAGAAGTTTTGCACCGACATTAAGCAAAGGAAACTTAAACTGCGGATTGATAAAAAGTTCAACCGGATCGTATCCAGGTTTACGGTGAATATCTACAGTTTGGGCAAAATCAGGAGCAAAAGAGTCATTTAACCAATAGTAATAAGTAAACCAGCTATCAGGTGCAGCGATCGCTACCAATTCACCGGATCTAGCATGATTGAGATGATAAGATTGTTTGTCATCCTCTAATACCTGCGCGACACCCTCTATTGATTCCAGAATGTCCCGTACTTTAGCAATATAAACCGGATCGTTGACATAAACATGAGCAACCTGGTGATCGGCAACAGCAAAAGCGATACTAGCACCAGGATCTAACAATTCTCGTCCTAATTCTTCGCGTACTTGCAACAAACCATTTTCCCTTAACACGCGGTTGAGGTGAACTGGGCGCGAAACTTCAGAAATACCGTACTCTGATAAAACAATAACTTGAGCATTACGAGACTCATAGAAATTAATCAAATCAGCGCAAACTGCATCAATTTCCTGCAAATCTGGGTAAATTTTGGCATCGTTAGGTCCAAAACGCTGCAAACAGTAATCTAGATGAGGTAAATAAACTAAAGTTAAAGTAGGGTTGTAGCGTTCCTCAGTCCATTTTGCCGACTCTGCAATCCATTTACTAGAGGCAATAGAAGTATTAGGACCCCAAAAATTGAATAATGGGAATTGACCTAGATCGGCATTAAGATGCGATCGCATTTCGCTAGGCTGAGTATAGATATCAGGAATCTTGCGTCCATCAGCTGGATACATCGGGCGCGGCGTAACTGCGTAGTCTACCGAAGAGTACATATTGTACCACCAGAACAAGTTGGCACAAGTAAAAGTAGGATCGATAGTTTTAGCAATATCCCATAATTTAGGAGCTTGCACCAGTTTATTTGACTGCCGCCAAAACTTAACTTCGCATTCATCGCGGAAGTACCAGCCGTTAGCAACAATACCATGTTCGTTAGGCAGTTTCCCAGTTAGATACGTAGCTTGCACAGAACAAGTGACAGCAGGTAATACAGGTTTAATATTGGCTACTTTTCCTTTACTTACCCACTGAGATAAAAAAGGGGTATGTTCGCCTAATAAGTTGGACGTTAAGCCAACAACATTCAGCACTACTGTTTTTTGCATAATATTTATATATAACTGTTGACTTTTAACTGGTCACTGGTAACTGGTCACTGGTCACTGTTAACACCCACTCATATTCCCTTTGAATAGATGCAAGCAAATCGATTTTCATCTCGCTTGGGAGTACATCCCAGGTATAGGTTTCAATCTCTAGGTGCTGACAGACAGGATTATTTTGCAGCAAGTTTAGAACTGTAACAATATCGTCTTGAGTAGACTGCAATACCTGGTAATCGTGGATAAAAATCGGTACGTGGAAATGAGTGCGCCATTCTTTAGCTGGAGAATCTTCCAAATATGGCAAAGCAGCAGCTAAATCCGCATAATGATGCAATGAACCATCTTCCCAACGTTCAATTACCTGATGCAAATAAGTTGATTCAGCAAAAGGACGCAACCTTTCTAGCAACAAACGCCGATTACCATTCAAAGCAACTTGAATAGCTGCACTAAGTTGAATTTTACCGATTTTGATACCTGCTGCCTGAAAACGAGCGAAAACCTGGCTTGGATCTTCATATTCCACTGCAAAATGACAAGTATCGTAGCAAATCTGGGTGTAATTTAATAAATGCGCCTCAGCGAGTTCTCTAGCCATACCTAAATGTTCGGCTAAATAAGCACCACCAACAGGTAACAACCATTCCTGGAAAAACTCAACAACTTCCAGCGAATTTTCAATTAAGCCATCCGGTTCAGGTTCAATATCAATATGGATAAACTTCCCTGTTTGCTGACGAATTTTCATTAGTTCGGCTGTCAGTAAAGCAAGATGATGACAACTATCTCGAAAAACCTGTTCGCAAGCAGCTTTATCCGTTTTCCACCAAGGTTTATAAGATAGAGGCAATGTTGAAATGCCCCCATCTATTCCTTGTGGCAACAAAACTGCTAAAATCTTTGCCAAGCCTACTGTATAGTCTAACCGTTCTTGCTTTGTCCAATCAGGCGCATAAACGCGATCTTTGACAACCTGATTGTGAAAACCCCCATAAGGAAAGCCATTTAGGGTAAATACGTATAAATTGCGCTCGCCAAGCCAAGTCTGGAAACAGCTTAAATTATCTCCTGCTAATAATTCTCGCACAGCAACATCAGCTAGACGCAGCCCGATGCCAAATGACTCTTGGGGCGACAAACGCGATCGCAAAATAGGAATATACTGCTCTAAGTTGCCGAAAACTTCGTGCCACTTTTCACCAGGATGAATGTTAGAGCAATATGTTAGATGCAAGTTATTTCCGATTTTCATTGCTAGAACTTTTTTAGATCGCTAAATCGCTACTAAACCTCTTGGCGTTATCTCAACATTTCAATCGCCCGCCAATACAAACTCACATCCACTTCATGCACCTCTAAACCACGCCCTACACCTTCTAGCAGCATCAAAGTCAACTCTCCTCCTAAATGTTCTCTAAACTCTGTAAGCCCAGCTAACAAACAACGAGAAGATAGAGGAGATGCTAACTGTTCGGCAAGTTCTGGTACAAATAGATCGAATCCTAAAGCCCGAAGTGTATTCAAAATCTGCTGCCACTGGTTTACTGAAAGCAGCCCAGCTAAATAGGAATACGTACTATCTAAAGCAATCCCAATCGCAACCGCCTCACCATGACGCAAGCGATAATTAGTCAAATGTTCTAACCTATGCGCCGCCCAATGTCCAAAATCCAACGGGCGAGAAGAACCCTTTTCAAACGCATCGCCACTACTAGCAATATGTTCTAAATGCAACTGGGCGCAACGATAGATCGATTGTTGCATCGTTTCCATGTCTCTACGTGCCAATTTCTCGGCATGAGACACAATAAACTCAAAAAAGTCAGCATCTTTGATTAAAGCTACTTTAACAGCTTCAGCAATACCCGATCGCCAATCGCGATCGTCCAATGTTTCCAGCCAAGCAAAATCATTTAAAACAGCATAAGGAGGAGCAAAACTGCCTAAAAAGTTCTTCTTGCCAAAAGCATTGATGCCATTTTTCACGCCCACACCAGAATCGTTTTGTGCCAATACTGTTGTCGGAATGCGAATCAAACGTACGCCGCGATGTGCAGTTGCCGCAGCATACCCTACCATATCTAAAACTGCACCACCACCGATCGCTAAAACATAAGAATGGCGACACAAACCCACATCATTAATAACTTGGTGAATTTGCGCTAACAACTGAGGATCGTTTTTAGCTGCTTCTCCACCTGGTACAACTAAAGGTTCGGTGACTAAAGTTAAAACATCGTCGTAGTGGTTGGTATAGGCTGTTATTTGCTCTACTAAATCCTGATAATGAGGCAATAAACCAGAGTCAAATACTGCGATCGCTCTTTTTGTCCCTGGTTCGCCATCTGCGGCTACAACGTCTGCCAGCATGGGATTATCTAATTCAAATAATCCAGTTGTAAACAGTACGTCGTAGTCAAAAGTAACAGCAACTCGTTGCCGAATGGGTTGTGGATTGTAGGAATGCTTGCGCTTAAGATCGATAACCATGATTTTGAGATAATTGCTTTGAATCTGCTTGCTGTAATGCTTGGAGAGATACTGCTACTGATTGCGAACCACTCACATTAATTTGCTCGTTAAAGCGGAAAAATGGTACGCTACTAATACCTTGAAATCTTGCTGCTTGAGATTGCGCCACAACTTCAGCTAGCGCTGCGTTGCCATGCAATTGTGCGCGTAATTGGCGATCGCTAAAACCAAAATTTTGAGCTAAATTTACAAGTGTTTCCACATCGCCAATATTTAAACCATCTTCAAAATAAGCTTGATAAACTGCTTCGACAACAGCGTTTTGATGTTCTGCTGGTGTCAACGCAATTAGCCGATGAGAATTAGTTGTATTGACAGCCAAAGGAATGTTATTAAAATCTAACTTAACTCCAGCGATCTCACCTGCTTGTTTGGCATAGCTAAATAGCTGCGATAACTGGCTCTCTCCTACACCCTTTCGCTGCATCATAAACGTGCGAAAATCAATCCCTTGGCTCGGAATAGTGTCATCCAACAAAAAAGGCTGCCAGCGAATAGTTACCGCCTCACCTTGCCATTGCGATAGTGCGTCAAACAAATATTTTTTGCCAATCCGACACCAAGGGCAAGCCGTATCGTGAAAAATGTCAATCAACATAAAATTTACATAATTTGTAATAACCACCCACCTGTAGAAACGTTGCAGTGCAACGGCTCTACGGATATGGCAACGTCCATACGGGATACCACAACATTAAATTCACGTCACCGCAAACAATTTCGCCAATCCCATCGACACCAACAGCAAACCCAAAACTAGCAAACCGTACAACCAGCCAGCAAAACCAGCCGCCACAGTAGCATCTAAAAGAATTAGCGATAAAACGCCAGTTTTTACAGCTTTGCGGATAGTATCAGCACTAGGATCGTAAGTAGCCCGAATAAAAGGTGGTAATACCCTACCTGCAAACAACACTAAAAAAGGTAAAGCCGCAACAACAAAGTAATTAGGCAATAATCCCAGCGCTATCAACCCCCCCAAAACGATCGCCAGTAATAGAAGAGCAACTTTTCCTGTGCTACTTTTACCCCCGTGTACCTCGCCTCGGCTAATGGCTGTAATTGCGGCAATATACAAAATGGGAATAAGTGCTAAAAACCAACACTCTCTGACTAGCAGCGGAAATGCACTCATCCCCAAGAGTAAATTACCACCACGACAACAGCCCATATTTAAAGGACCAAGTATGGGATGGTGTTTGTTCCAGGCATCGTAAACTAGCGCCGCCAAAGCAATACTTGCAGCAATTAGAGCGCTAAATAATGAAACTTGAGCCGCTGCAACTACACCAACTATTAATAAACTACTCCCTAAGATAGTTGCCCCGCGAATGGAGGCTCTACCAGTAGGAATTGGTCTTTCTGGACGCTCTTGGGCATCTAATTCGGCATCAAACACATCGTTAAAAACAACACCACCGCCATAAAGTCCGGTTGTTGCTAATAATAGCCAAGCTAAAGGCAGAGGGTTATCTAAACTTGTGACAGCAAAACCAGTTAAGATATCTGCCCAAGCAGTGACAATATTAGCTGGGCGAATTATCTGCAAATAAGCCCAAATGCGATCGCGTACGCTGTAGTTTTGCTGGCGATCTAAGGAAATACTCATTACTCAATTAGCGCATAATCGCGCTCTCCTACTGGTTCTTGTCCGCGCAATACAGAATTATCGTTAAATAATTGCCGTCGATCTATAGGTTGAGGATCGAGCCAATCAGAAGCTTGCATTTGTCCGCTTTGACTGTAAACAGCAAGGGCATTTTCGTAACAAACAGCGCGAATATGACTTTCAAAAATACCCCGTTCTTGCATCAACTGGGCAGTTTTCGGTACAGCTAAAGGATCGCTAATCCCCCAATCAGCACTACTATCGACAATAATGCGATCGCATCCATACTGGCGCACTACTTCCACCATCCGCGCATTACCCATTTTGGTATGCGGATAAATTGTAAAAGCCGCCCAAAAGCCGCGATCTAAAACTTCGCGTACAGTCTCTTCGTTATTGTGGTCAATAACTACTTTGGCTGGATCTAAGCCATGTTCGATACAAACATCCATACTCTGACTCGTACCTGCTTTTTTGTTGCGGTGAGGAGTATGGATCAATACCACCATATCTAACTCTTTGGCTAATTCTAGCTGCGCTCGAAAACACTTATCTTCTGCCTTAGTCATGTCGTCGTAGCCAATTTCACCAATAGCTACAACACCCTCTTTACAAGCAAACAAAGGCAATAATTCCATTACTTCCGCAGCCAAGGCTTCATTATTAGCTTCCTTCGGATTCAAGCCAATTGTGCAGTAATGACGAATGCCAAACTGCCCGGATCTAAAGCGTTCCCAGCCAACCAAGCTACTAAAATAGTCTTGGAACGAGCCAGCATTAGTCCGAGGTTGTCCGAGCCAGAAAGCAGGTTCAATCACCGCCACAATACCCGATTCGCGCATAATCAGGTAATCATAAGTAGTCCGAGCGGTCATGTGAATATGAGGATCTATATACATAAATAATGCCTATATATTGTGTTATGCATTACGTAGAGACGTAGCACTGCTACGTCTACCCGCCACATCTAGCAGAGAAAAAATCAATGCCTACCCACCACGCCCAACAGAAAAAACCGATTATTTTTTACAAATTTCAACCAATTGCCAAAGTTCGGGAGAAACAGAACGATGAGCAGCCAGACGCTCGTTAGCATAATCAGTTAACATCTGTCCTAGTTGGGTGTTAGCGCGATCGCCTAATCCCTGAATTTGATGCAAAGGACTACCTACAAATAGCGCCTTCAGTACCATTTGATTCCAAGCAAGATCGTCAAAATACTCTTGAGGATAAGGATTGCGTAAAGCGATCGCATTAAATACAGCAACGATGTTACTCCGCAGTCCTTCCGCTGCTCGATTGCGAAACTTTTCTGGGTAAGGTAACAACGGCAAGGCTTGATATAACGCTACTAATTCCCCCATATCAGCAGTAGTAAAAACTTGCTCTAATGCCAGTACATACTTTTTTGCCTCATCTTGAGGTAGCGCTAATAATAACAACGTCCGCGCCGCTTGATCTACGCTCCAAGCTTGAGGATTCCAGCCTTGCCTATAGGCTTGTGCTGTTTGTAGTTCTGCTTGTGTTAATGCTAAATCTTGCTTTCCCGTGTAGCGCGGTACGGCACTAAAAGTTGTAAAAAATACTCTTAAAGCAGCACCTTGGGCAATTTGCTGGCTTTTTTGGTCTAGCCAAGCATAAGCCTCTGGGGTTATATGTTGCGAAAGCCAGCGACGTAATAAGTCACTGGTAGAAATTAAGTCAACACCAATTGTAGAAGACATAAAAGTAATATTTATATGTGTTTGAGCGATCGCTAATTTCAGAAATTGTTGGTTGCTCTACTTTTAAACTTCTTAGACCAGAAGAAATACCCTAATCCCAGTGCTAATAATGGCAATGCCGAACTCGGTTCTGGTACAGGCTGCGAACTTATCGGGCGATCGCCACAGCCTATAAAGCAAGCAGCGTTATCGTTACCATTACCTGAAAATCCACTGACCGCGCCTAATAATTGCGCTATGTCAGCTTCAGACATATCGCTCAAACCTTTACCGTCATCAGGACCTTGAGCAAGAATTAATTTATCAAATGTCTGAGCGCCTTCTGCATCAAGATCGCTTGTTAATCCTGCATTTACAAATTCATTACCAAACCTACCCATTAGGTAGTCAACCAAACTATTTACATCCTGTTTTACCTCTGGAGATAAACTCTCTAGAGTATTGATATTTTGATTGGCGCTACCAGTAGTGCCATCGCTATTTAGAAACCAGTTGCCATTACCAATAACTATGTTGTTATCGGTAAACAGCCAATTGCCGTTGCCAATAACTAAGTTGTTATTGCCATAGTCCCAGTTACCGTTACCAATGGTTGAGTTGTCGCTACCAAAGTGCCAGTTACCATTACCAAGAGTAGAATTATCGCTACTATCCTTCAAGTACCAGTTACCGTTGCCGATGGTATCGTTGTTGCTAGCAGAACCACGTTTCCAATTGCCGTTGCCAATGGTGGCATTGTTAGTAGCAGAGTCGGTATTCCAGTTACCGTTACCAATGGTAGCGTTATTATCGCTTAAATCCCAATTACCTGTACCAACGGCAGCGTTATTGTCGCCTGTGTCTCGATTGATAATAAAGGGGTTTTCTCCACCAGCAAGAGGATTACCGCTAGCAAAGGGGTTTTCCTCACCAGCTAAAGGATTGCCACCAGGAATATGGCTAAAGGGATCTTTGCCTTCAGTAGAGGAATTTTCTTTGCTACCATCAGCGAAAGGATTGCTACTACCGCCGCTAGCATAAGGATTGCCGATACCGTTACCAACAACAATGTTGGTTGTACTAGGTTCGTTAGCTGACATTAGTAATCATCCTCCTATTTTTGCTTGATACAGCTTGCAAGAAAAGGAAGATTAAAGCAGTATTTTACCAGTGTTACTTAGACTTTAATCTTCCTTATGTGAGTGCGATCGCGCTTATCGCTCAAATTGGCTAGCTTTTGTTGCCCGCCGGCGCTGCTTAAATTTGCCAGCAGCAATTCCAAATCCAATAACTGCAACACCAATCATTGAAGAAGGTTCTGGAACTGGCGTACTTGCATTTCCTTGGCTGCTGGCGACAAATGCTTGTGAGGGCAGATTTTCGCTAGAAAACTCAGTGGGGTCAACACCACCAGCAAAGGTATCCCAAAAGTTGTCGCCTTCAAGGGGATTGACAGGAGTGCCATTGCCGCCGCCACCGCCGGGGAAGCCACCAGCGTTACCGCCGCCACCGCCGGGGAAGCCACCAGTATTACCACCACCGCCGGGGAAGCCGCCAGTATTACCACCACCACCGCCGGGGAAGCCACCAGCGTTGCTACCGCCTGTGGTAGATGGATTAGAAGGATTTACACCACCAGCAAAGGCATTCCAGAAATTATCACCAGCGAAGGGATTGCCACCATAGGGCGAGTTCTGATCGAAGGAGGGCGCACCACCGCCACCAAAAGCAGCGCCACCACTTGGGGGGTTGATGTTACCGAAAATATCTTCTACACCATCAACGCCAGGAATGTCGAACAACGGACCAAAGGGTGATTGTCTTAGTAACTCTTCGGGATTGCCTTGAGTGCTGCCACCTGTTGCTATAACTTCATTCTCTTCCATTGGTATCTGTCCTCAAGTATTTTGTAGAAAGCTCTGTAATTCTCTTTAACCTTTAACCTTTGCTTTATTTGCAAGACGTTGGCGCTGCTTCAACTTGCCAGCAAAAGCTCCGCCACCTAGCACTGCTAAACCCAACATTGTTGAAGGTTCTGGCACTGGCTCTGAGTTGTTAACGTTTAATACCTGGACGCGACCTTGGAAGAAATCGCCCACATAGAGCTTGCCATCTTTTAGGTCTGAACCTGCCGTCCAATTAAACTTACCTGGTTCGAGGTCTAGGGGATCGCCATAGGGAGAGGGTGCGCCCAACGCTAAAGGTGGTACGATATTTCCTTCTGCATCGCGGGCAGGTTCGCCAAATGCACTCAGAAAGTCACCATTGCTATCGAATACCTGGACGCGGCTATTGATAGAATCTGTCACGTAAATATTACCGTTCTCGTCCACTTCGGCATCGATTGGCTGATTGAACTCTCCCTCTCCAGTACCTTGTTTGCCGAAAGTTTGCAGCGCATTGCCTTCTTGGTCGATCACTTGAATGCGGTTGTTGAACTGGTCAGTCACAACTAAATTTCCCTTAGGCGTAAGTGCTATGCCTGATGGACCTTGAAATTGTCCTGGCGCAGTGCCGTTGCTGCCAATAGAACCAGTTATTTCGCCACTTGATGTATCGAATTTCAGGATGCGATCGCTACTATAGTCGCCCACGAATCCATTGCCGTTATTGTCAAATACAATCCCCGATGGACCGAAGAAAGGTCTGCCTTCAACTAATCCGCTAAATTGACCTTGAGCAATGGATTTGAGATAGTTACCTTGGGGATCGAATATGTTAATCCGGTTGTTGTTAACATCACCCGCATATAAATTTCCAGTCTTCGGTTCAAAAGCGATCGCTGATTGCCCGTCAAATTGCCCAGGTCCGCTACCCGTACCACCAAAGCCTTGAATAAATTTACCCCCAGAATCGAAGACCTGGATTTGATCGGTTACGTCATTGGCTATGAAGACATTACCTGTTTTATCCTGTACGGCTACACCTTGGGGAATGGCAACCGTACCTGGAGTAAATGGAGTTTCTCCTGCGGCGAAGTTAGCTGGTCTACCGATGGAACTTTCGTAGCTAAGAGTAACTGCTTGGGCTTCGGTTGTTGCTACTAGCATCAAGCCGCTACCAGCAACAACTAATGACAAATTTTTGATTAATTCCATGATTTTTACTCCTGATGAGGTGCAAGCTATTTAGATGCGATCGCCCTACATAAGAGCGATCGCGTGCCATTGAATTAAGCCTTAACTTTGCTTGTTAGCTGCTTGAGTTTGCCCTTGAACTTAGCGCCAACTCCAGTAGCACTCAAAGCTAATATGCCTAATACAGATGCAGGTTCGGGAACTGGTTCTGCGCCTCTATTTACCCGCACGACGCTACCATTTTCAGGACCTACGCCGCGTGTTGTGACGTAAATTTGGTTGTCAGGACCAATCGTTAGACCGTCAGCAGACTCTAAGCCTTCGCCCGCAGCAACTAAAGTTGTGCGCGTGCCATCAGGGGCTAACTGAATCAAAGAACCAGGCAACTGCGTCAAGTCGCCTGTAAGCTGGGACTGGTCGCTAAACTGTAAAACTAATAAGTTGCCATCTTTGTCAAAAGTTAGTTCGCTGATATTATTAAATCCTTCAGCAAAAACTTCCGGTTTGCCATCGTCGCCGATGCGGAAGATCCGAGATTTATTTTCAGGATAAGGAAAGCCTGTGTACTCGCCTACATACAAAGCACCATCAGGACCAACTACTCCACCTGTAGGTACAGATTGCAGCCCCAACTTACCATCTTTTTCTTCTAACAGACCTGGCGGAATGGTAGCACCTGGTGGCAGAGAACCTTCAACAACACCTTTATCAATGAAGTTTTTAGGAACTGCTGTTGCTGTTGCATTACCGCTACCTATGTCAATGCTATAAACAGCGTTTCCGCCACCATCTGTAACATAAGCCTTATGACCGTCAATGTCTAGATCGTATGGATTGGTGACAATATCACCGCCATCTGGATTGTTAACAATTTCATATTCAGCAAAGTCGAAAATACTGGTTAGTTCGCCAGTTGCTAAGTCTGCTTTGTATAATTGCGCCAGCTTTGGTGTATTTAATACTTCGTCTGGTGTCGATGGTGGGAAAGTAGCAAGTTGCGATTCGGGGATGGGGTACTTAGAACCAAGTTCGAGAGTCTCTTTATCGCGGTTGCCTGGATAGCCAGCAAACCCAGTTAGCAGATAAGCGTTGCCGTAGGAATCAAACTCTAAAGCTGCAGGACCAGCACCCTGATTGCCAGAGGGTTGTTCTGCTAGAGATTCAAAGTTTTGAAATATCCGTTCTTGTTTGCCATCAGTGCCAACTTTGACGATCGAGCCTGTATTGCCAGCACAAATTGGCTGAAAAAAGGTGCTTGGCGATGGTTGACAATTGCCGTCTCCGCCGACACCTGGCTCTGCTACGTAGAGCGAACCATCAGGACCAAAGCTAACGCCGCGTGCGTTGCTAACTCCCGAAACGATCGTTGTCAAAGAGGCAGCTTGAGCGGTAGTTGTGCCTGCCACAGTAGCAAGACAAACAGAAAAAAATGTAAAAGCAGATAACTTAAACTTCATATTTTTCGAGATTTGACGGCTGGTAGTTGGTGTAATCAAAGTGCATCCCCAGTAATGAGTTCTCGGTTCGAGGGGAAAGTTATACTTTTGCCCTACTTACGGGCAATAAGAACTAATCGCAGTTGCGAGTACGGCGGTTTTTGATTCCCATACCCAAAACACCGAAAGCTAAGATACCGAGCATCGATGCAGGTTCGGGAACTGGCTTGGTATTGTCAATTCGCCAAACTTTGCCACCGCCTGGGCGATCGCTTTGGCTACTAACGTAAAGTGCGCCATCGGGACTAATCGCCAAGCTAGAAGCGGCTTCTAGCCTTTCTCCACTGACTAAAGTAGAGCGAGTCCCATCTGCGGCAATTTCAATTAAGGAAGCATCGAGATTGCCCTTCCAAGCGGACTCGTTGGCATACTGCAAGGCGTATAAATTGCCTTGAGCATCAAATTCCAAGTCAGTTAGCTGTGTAAAGCCATCTGCATAAACTGAAGTTTCCCCATTAGGATCTACTCGGTAGACCTTAGCTCCACCCTCTGGAAAGGGAAAACCAGTAAACAGGCTGACATAATAAGCACCATCAGGACCCTTAGCAACACCTGTAGGTGTCGGTTGAATTGCAATTTGGGCTGGTTCGCTAGGAGAACCATCACCATTTGGGACTTGGGTAGGGTCAAAAGGTACGGAATCAGAAGGTGGAAAGACTGGATTATTTACGATCTGCTCAGGCAATGTGGCAATTGCTTGTAATTTGCTGCCGTCAATATTGCTTCCTAGCAAGGTATTTGCCCCCGCATCAGCAATAATGGCTTTGTCGCCATCGAGCAAGAACGTAGTAGGATTGCTACCAATGTCAGCGCGATCGGGATTATTTGCTACTTCATAGTTAGCCAAATCGGCGACGGTAGTCCAAGAGTTGGTAGCAAAGTTGGCGCTGACAAGTTTGCCTAAATCGGCATTAGGTAATACCGAATCGCGCAGCGCTGGGTCAGCACCATAGCCAAGCAGCACATAAGGATTGCCCGTAGGATCGAACTTGATATCTTGAGCGCCAAAAGAACTGCTGCCCTCGGCTGCTAAAGAAGGCAGGTTTGTCAACACCCGCTCTTGAGTGCCGCTTTTTGGCTGAATTTTTGTTACAGCGCCGCTAGTGCCGTAACATAGATCGCTACCATTTGGCGAAGGCAAACAAGCACCAGTACCGCCGGAACCTGCTTCAGTAACGTACAAAGCGCCATCAAGACCAAAGCTCAAACCCCTTGGATTATCTAAACCGTCTGCAACTAGCGAAAAAGTTGCTGCTAGTGTAGCTTGCGGCGATAAAGTAGTGATGCACCCTGTAATGATAGCGAGGACAGATAGCGATAGTCTCATAACTCTTTACTTCGCACCTACCAAGGAGCGAGGAATATAGCTCATTCCGCGAGCAAAGGTTTCGGTATTGCCAGCTTTGGCTTCTAAGGTGCGCTTGATATTCATGCTCTCAGCGCCGTAATCTTCAATCTGGAGTTTGCCATGAGGCAGTGTTTCACCTACTTTCCAGAAAGTGATGCGGTGCTGAATAAATCCCGATGCTGCTGGATCGTTAAAGGCATAAGCACAAGGAATCAATATTGCAGGCGATCGCTGATAGAATCCGTATTCAGGATAAAAATATTCTTGTTCGAGCAGGTAATACTTGCTCAAGCTATTGAGGCGGAAAGTGACTTTAACTTTTTGCCCGTACTCATCGATAAATTCGCCGCCTTCGGGTGATATCTCGCCTTGAGGATGCAATAAGTGCGCCCACTCATCGACATTGCGGACATCTTTCAGGTATTCCACACCCATTTCTATCGGCGCATCAACATAAATGGTGTCTGTATCGATGTAATAACTCCCTTTAGCTGCTTGAGTATGTCCGGCTTTGCGTTCCAAGTTGCCTTTGAGCGAACGACATTCAGAGCTATGTACTGTATGAATCCCTTCCATAATCATCTGCGGGCGACGAATTGGATCGACAAAGCTCAACCAGTGGAAATAAACACCTTGTTCGTCTGTTCCCGGTTCTATATAGTCGGGAGGAAATAGTAAGACGGGATAAACCTGGAAGTATTGATTGTATTCAATACCGCAGTGCCACTCTATGCCGTAAAACAAAGGGTGTTGCAGCTTTTTGATGTGATAGTACAAATTGTTTTGATAGCCGGAGGCAGTACCCAACCACGTATCGTCATCAACTTGCTCGATCATCCGACTAAATAAAGTCCACTCATCGAGGTTTTTCAACTCGCACAGATACTTAAAAGCTGTCTCTGGCGCAGTGGCGATAAAAGCAGACGTAGCGAATGTATTTTTTTCCACTATTATTAACTCCTTTAAGCTGCGATCGCTTTCAATTTGGCTTTGCTAATCCGCTCTTCTGCCAAGCGCTGAGAAGCTGCAAATGTAGTAATTTCTTGCTTTTGGGCAATCCCAAAGATTTCTAGCAGCGTGTCATAAATGTTATGCAACTGCTTGAAGGCTTTAACTTCGTCATAACCAATCATTTCGTTATAAACGTTGATCAATCCGCCGCCGTTAATGACATAATCTGGGCAGTACAAAATTCCCATCGATGTCAAAACTTGGCTGTGCAGTTGTTCGTTTTCCAACTGGTTGTTAGCAGCACCAGCTATAATCGGCGCTTTAATCAAGGGAATATTCGAGCTATTGAGTATTCCGCCCATAGCACACGGCGAGAACACATCAACATCAAGAGCATAAATTTCGTCAGGCGCTACAACTCTAGCGTTGTATAAGCGCTCCATTTGCTCTGTCCTCTCGCTGCGAACGTCAGTAACGTATAGTTCTGCACCCTGTTCGTACAGGTATTGACAGAGGTTGCTGCCAACATTTCCCAGTCCTTGAACGGCAACTTTGAGTCCGTTGAGTTCTTGACTTCCTAATTTAAACTTAACAGCCGCCTTCATCCCTAACAGCACTCCTTGCGCTGTAATTGGTGCGGGACCGCCAGATTTTTCGGATGTACCAACTACATAACTTGTTTGCCGCCGAATTTTGCGGACATCTTGAGGAGTAACATTGACATCTTGCCCGGTAATAAAACGTCCTTGCAAGCTTTCAACGAAACGTCCGTATGCCTCAAAAAGTCCGTCAGTTTTTTCTTGGGGATTAGCAATAATCACTGCTTTGCCGCCGCCAACCGGAATATTGGCGCAAGCAGCTTTGTAAGTCATGCCGCGACTGAGGCGCAAAACATCTTTTAAAGCAGCTTCCTCGCTAACGTAAGGAAACAAGCGGGTTGCACCCATTGCTGGACCCAAACTCGTGTCGTGGATGGCGATAATTGCGGTAATATCTGGGTCTTTGCTGTGGCAAAAAAGAACCTGCTCGTGACCCATTTCTTTTACTGTCTCAAAAAGCTGCACGCATTTCTCCTAATGGAAGTGAAGGGGTAATAAGTAATGAGCGCCTGACTAGAAAATCAGCATTTTGTACTTGAGGTGTTACACCAAAGGAAAAGAAACTTGTTTGTGTGTAGTCCCTTTAATACCTTGAGCCGCCAAACCTTGATTGCGCCCTTTAGATGGTGCAGGGCGGGTAGGATCGATCAGGACATCCAGCACAAAGGGACCTTCAGATGCGATCGCTTTTGCTAAGGCAGCTTTGATATCGGCTTCTTTGGTTACGCGGATGCCATCGGCTCCCATTCCCCGCGCAATTGTGACAAAATCTGTTTCTGGGATCAGGGCATCTGCACCTGTTAGTCCTAGCAATTTCATCCCTTGGTAGCACATATTGTAACGAGCATCGTTAAGGACAATCCAAATTGCCGGAACTTGATACTTAACGGCGGTGCTAATTTCGTTATTCATCAGCATTGCCCCATCGCCCACAATTGCCACAGCTTTGCCTTTGCTAGCTTGGGCTGCACCCAATACACCAGTTACAGCATGACCCATCGAGCCTACGCCAGTGCTGACGCGGTAGCGCCCAGCTTGAGCAAATCGCAATAAGTGAGTTGACCATGTAAATGAGTTACCCGACTCCGCGAGGATAATGGCATCGCTCCCATCGACAATCGCGCTTTGAATCGCCTGCATCAATACTTCCGGGCGAACTAAGTTATCGGCACTATCAGCTATTTGTTCGCGTTCGGGGCGGGGATAGGTAATATTTGCTGGGGCAATATTTGGCATTTTTTCAAGTAGCGATCGCACAAATACGCCAATATCTGATTGCACTGGGTAAGTTTCAGCGTCGTGATAAGCTACTCCAGGCACTTGCGGATCGATATCTACATGAATAAATCCATTAGGCGGAACCATTGCTTTGCTCCAAAATGAAGTTGGTTCGCCCAAGCGCGTCCCTAGTACCAGCGTCCGTAATGGCGTTTGCTCTTGCATATATGTCATTACAGAGGCGTGTCCGCCCAAGCCTGTTACGCCGACATATTGGGGATGATCTTCAGGAAAAATGCCTTTTGCACGCGGCGATGACATCACAGCCGCCCCAGTTCTTTCGGCTAGCTCTAAAATTTCTTTTGCCGCCCCACTTGCACCAAAGCCCAGCCAAATAGCGAAAGGTCCTTGCGACAATAATCCAACACAATGAGCGATCGCCTCCTTGCTTGGCGTTGCCCAACTATGTGCTAAATCTAAGCTGGGTAAGTCTTGCTCGCACAAACTTGTTTGTACTGCTGTTGGTATGCTCAAGTGCGCGACAAAGCCGCCTGGTTGCGATAATCCTAAAGCAATTCTGCGGAAAATCTGCGGTAGTTGCGCTGCATTGTCAACTATAGTTGCATAGTTGAATAATGCACCAGAAGTAAATATGCCTTCTACTGGTAAGGTGTGAGCAGTAGTTTCTTGAATCGCCCACTTGCCACGTTGCGGTGCTGATGTGCAAGCAGACAGAAATATTACTTTTGCTCCTTCACCACGCGCTGCAAATAAGCCAGTCAAAGCGTTGGTAATACCTGGTCCTGCGGTAGTAAAAATTACTGTAGGGCGCGAATTAGCAAAGTAAGCTTCTACAGCAGAAAATGCGGCTCCCGATTCGTGACGGCAGTTTAATACTTGTATCGAGCTATTGGAGAGCGCACCCCACACCGTTGCCATCGCCCCGCCAGCAACGCCAAAAGCACATTTAACGCCTAACTCTTCCAGCATACTAACCACAGCTTTAGCAACGGTTGGAGGCTCTGGCGCGATGGCTGCACCATCATCTACTGCTAATTCTTCGGGTTCTAGGTATGCATAAGTAGGGTCTGCGGCTGTAGCTTCTACGACATAGCTGTTCGATCCAGTGTCGATGGGACGAGTATAGTTTTCAGTCATTGCTCTTACGTACTCATAGAAATTTACGTTGCAGGTAATTTGCGGTCAATATAGTTGCGATCGCCACTTATAGCTGGAGTAGAAAATTATCGAATACCGAACTTTACGCTGGAAACCTCAAATGCAGCCTTGCTGACTAAAACAGGATTCGTTGTCAGTACGACTAACCCCATTGCTAGTTAAACACTGTAAATAATGTGTCTCTCAGACAACCACACTAGAAGATTTAAACAGTTAGCTGCAATGAAAATTTTATCGATCGGCATATCAATTCTTTAGATACTGCCAACTTTACTCAAGCTGAAATGCTTGCACAATCCAGCTTGAGGATCTATACCATTTGATAGTTACAAGGTGTTGCAACTGACATTTAATTCATCTGTATTTAGTATGTTTTCTTACCTATTTAGTTAGCGATAGGTATAATTAAAAACATCAAACATTAACTTACATTTGCAAGCTTTTTATTACCAATCTTTTTCGACATTGGTGTTCTTATTAATACTTGAATAATTAACACTACCTATGTCTTTAGGAAGATGGGGATTTTACCCATTCACGTTAGATTACTGAGAAAGTTGTTAAGAAAAGTAAATATAAGCTGAAAATGTTGCCTATACAAGTAAACGACGCGATAGCGATCGCATCAAATAGAGTTTTAAGGCGAGTGCAAGTAGCACAATTTAGAAGTTTTTTGCAGATATCTTTACTAATAAGCAGGAGAGTTTTATCTAGCAATAGCTTGGGTTTGAGTTGCATACCATCCCCAAGAAGTAGGCTTGCTATATTAGTCAATCTAAATTTTATTTAATGTTATCTAAATGCTTTGGCAAAATAGGTTTGTTACAATCTGCTCAAGAACAATATTTTTGTCTGAGAATAAAGTTTCCAGCCTGATTTTCAAACTTAAACATATCTTATACACATCTTAGACAATTTTTGCTCCTCTAAGCCTTGTAAAGTTTTTGTAAGTTGTTTTAATAGTTAGGTAGAAGCAAGTTCAACTTGCAAAACAAGAAATCGCCAGACGGAGGTAGCGATCGCGCCAGTAAGTTATCAAAGGGAGTGCGTGGAACTGTGGCTAGCAAACACATTTCGGTTCAACCAAACTCTATAGTTGCAACCCAGGGGGAACAAAAGCTGCAACTGAGTGAAATCATTGTCAACTGCATGAGCGATCCCGCTTTCTGTTTAAGTTCAGAGGCAAAGTTCATGTATGCAAACGATGCAACTTGCGTTCTTGTAGATTATTCTGCCAATGAATTATGCTCTATGAGTTTGCAGGATATAGAAGCTGACTTTTCCTACCAAAGTTGGTCAGAACGCTGGCAAACACTCAAACAACAAGGAAAAGTTGCCTTCAAGTCTCGGTATCGCACGAAAAAGGGGCAGATATTACACCTGGTAATATCTATGCACGATGCAGACATTATTAATGGCGAAGAAGTAAGTTGCGTTTTTGCCAAGCCACTTGGCGAAGAAACCTCTAAGCCAGCAGGAGAGATATGTGCAGCCAAATTAATTGAGACAAACCAGCATTTACGTCAAGAAGTTGACGAACTAAAAAAACAAGAACTTGCCCTAGAAACATCACTTGCAGTATTGCACTCTACTTTAGAATCTACAGCCAACGGAATTGTTGCTTTAAGTTTTACTGGAGACATACTTAGTTGCAACCAAAAATTTGTAGAGATGTGGCAAGTTCCAGATACAACTTTGCTCTCGAAAAAATGTCCCCGCACGCAAACCTTTTTTGAGAACCAAGTCAAAGATCCAGAAGCCTTCCGCAAGTCTATATGGGAAGTACCAAGCAATTCAAAGGCAGACAGCTATGACATTATAGAGCTAAAAGATGGCAGAACTTTCGCTCAGTATTCCCAGCCTCAATGGCTAAATGGTGAAATAGTAGGCAGAGTGTGGAGTATATGGGACATTAGCGAGTTTAAGTGGACGCAGGAAGCCATTATTAGCGATCGCCCTGACCTTAGCACTATAGCCCAAACAACGCAGACAATTATCTGGATTGCTCAAGATCTGCGGATATGCTATGTCAATTCAGCAATGGAGGCAGTTTCGGGCTACGACAAAGATGAACTACTCAGCAAATTGGACTTACCGCAATTAGTCAAGCACGCTTGCCGGAGATCGCCTTCATCTGTGCAATCTGCATCACTTCCTCAGTATCAAGAGATGCAGATTGTAACCAAAAGTGGCGAAGAACGTTATTTAGCTTGTTCTGTAGGAAAACTTAATTTTGCTGGCAAGCCTGCGGAATTAGTCATGGCAATTGATATTACCACTGGCAAGCACGCAGAAGTAGAACTAAAACAAGCATTAGATCGAGCTAAACAAGTAAGCGAAATCAAAGAGCGGTTTGTCTCAATGTTATGCCATCAGTTTCGCACGCCGCTAAATATTGTTTCCTTTTCTGCAGACTTGCTCAAACGCCACGCCTACAAAGAGACAGATGAAAAACAATTACCATATCTCACACATATTCAAGTAGCTGTAGAGCAAATTAGTCAGCTATTGGATGAGATTTTATTCTTTGGCAAGGCAGAAGCAGCGAAACTAAAATGCGAACCAAAGTTGCTCGATTTACAGCAGTTTTGTCTCGATATTGTTACGCAAGTACAACTAGCAAGCGAAAGTCAAACAGAAATTAAGCTGACGTTTAACTGCGATCGCTCTAATTTTCATTTTGACGAAAAATTGCTGCAACCTATATTGGATAATTTGCTTGCCAATGCCCTGAAATACTCGCCATCAGGTAGCACAGTCGATTTAGAGGTTAGTTGTCAAAGTAACGAAGTAATCTTTCAAGTCAAAGATCGCGGGATTGGCATTCCCGCACGCGATCGCTCCAAACTATTTGAGCCATTTCATCGCGGCAGCAACGTAGATAGTATTCCAGGTACGGGGTTAGGACTAGCAATGGTTAAAGCCCTTGTAGATATACATGGCGGGCATATATCTGTCAGCAGCCAAGAAAATACAGGTAGTACCTTTACAGCGGTGCTGCCATTAGTTAGAGAAGACTGCAACACCCCGATCGACACCGAACCAGCAATTTTGGCAGTCAATTGAGCCACAGCACAATCCACCTACTAGGAACGAATAATGATAAAGGAATCTGCAACCAAAATTTTGGTAATTGAAGATGATGCCCGCACTCGCAATATTTTTGTTGATTGCCTCGCGGCTGAAGGTTATTATGCCATTGGCGCAGAAAACGGGATAGTAGGCGTTCAGCAAGCGCAAGCGCATCTACCTGATGTAGTTATCTGCGATATTGCCATGCCTAGACTAGATGGTTATGGCGTTTTAAAAGCATTACGCAGCGATCCAGCAACAGCAATTATTTCCTTTATTTTCTTAACAGCCAGCGTCACCAAAACCGAAATCCGTAGAGGGATGGAAATGGGAGCCGACGATTACCTCACCAAACCAACTACAGTAGAGGAATTGTTAAAAGCGATCGCCGCGAGACTAGAAAAACGGGCAACATTGCGATCTTGGTATGACGCTAAACCCGCATCATTCAGCAAAACCCTAGCTACCGAACCTGCCAAAGCAGTGATGGCTGCTAAATCAATTTTTCCCTCTGTACCTGAATTAAAGGAAGTATTCGACTACATAGAAGCCAACTATCATCAGCCGATTACTTTATGCGATGTCGCGCAAGCAGTTGGTTACTCGCCAGCATATTTGACAAATCGTGTAGGCAGTCAAACAGGGCATACAGTCAACCGCTGGATTGTCGAACGGCGTATGGTTGCAGCGCGGTACTTATTGCAAAATAGCGATCGCTCGGTAGAACAAATTGCCACAGAACTAGGCTATCAAAACACTTGTCATTTTTCTCGCCAATTTCGCCAACATCACGGCGCACCACCTCAAGCATGGCGCAAAGTCCATCAAGGACGTGCTTTAATGAGTATTGCCTGAAGAGAGCAGGGGGAGCAGGGGAGCAGAGGGAGATAATTGGTATTTACATTCTGTCTTTCTTGTCTCCTTGTCTCCTTATCCCCTTATCCCTCACAAATTAACCAATACTCACCTGATCTGCATCTACACTGGTTGCGCCGTGTACCTTTTGAGCAGTAGCAATCATTTTATTGAGAATCTGCTGACTCGGTGCTGTGCCTTTCAATACTACTGTGCTGCCTGTCTGCGCTACGTATAAGGTATCAACATCATCAATATCAGGATCTTCATCAAAAGCTAAGGCTACACGCTTGGCAAGTCCGCTTTGATCGTACTCTCCGCTCAATCCTACACGTTCTGGGGGAATAGATGGTTCCGCGCTTGGCGCTGCTACTGGTGCAGCTTGCGCTTGCTGCCTTGCTTGCGGTTTTTCCATCCCAAATAGGCGTTTTAACCAACCCATAGTTACTATTGCTCCAGTTAATTGACTTAAATTTAATTAAGCATATTATTCTTTCAGTAACATCCCTCTGGAATTAGAGCGATCGCTAACCCTGGACATATATCCATAGTGCAATAAGCTAAAATAAAGGGCTTAAACGGTGCTACTTTTTAGTAGTAGCCTCGCATTAATGCAGCCCTAGCAGACTCCCTTGGCGAACATGAAACATACACTTTCAGTTTTAGTAGAAGATGAAGCCGGAGTTCTTTCCCGCATTTCTGGTTTATTTGCCCGTCGCGGTTTCAACATTGAAAGCCTAGCAGTAGGTGCAGCCGAACAGGGGGGAGTCTCCCGCATTACTATGGTTGTGCCTGGGGATGATAGAATTATCGAACAACTTACCAAGCAACTATATAAGTTGGTAAACGTACTTAAGGTACAAGATATTACTGAGATTCCTTGTGTAGAAAGGGAATTGATGTTGTTAAAGGTAAATGCAACTAGCAGCAGCCGTTCGGAAATAGTGGAACTAGCGCAGATATTTCGGGCGCGAGTGGTAGATGTAGCCGAAGATTCTCTGACATTAGAAGTAGTCGGCGATCCTGGTAAGATGGTGGCGATCGTGCAAGTATTAGAAAAGTTTGGGCTAAAAGAAATTGCTCGTACAGGTAAAATTGCCCTAACGCGTGAATCTGGAGTAAATACAGAATTACTCAAGTCTTTGCAAGCCAAAGTCTTTTAAAGGTAAGGGCGCAGTGCATTGCGCCCTTATCTGCCTGCTATTTCAAATAAATCAACAGATTCAAGCCTGGAATCGTGCGCGATAGCGTCCACAATAATAAAGTGATATACAACAAGCCAATAACCCACTGATACCAAGCTAAAGTAGTAACGATCGCAGGTAAATGTTCGTCACGCAAGCGAATATCGTTAAAGCCTAACTTCAGTAAATTATTCAAACTAAAGTCATAGTAGTTCAGCCAATTCCAACGACGTTCCCAAAGTACGGGCATATAGCGTTCCCGAAATAAGGGAAACCTGGGCATAACTGGCAAACGTCCAATTAATAATCTTAACTGCCGCATACTGCCATCTTCAACAAAATAGCTGCTATTCATTAAATCGTGATAGCGCCCTTTTTGATACAGCCTAATTACCAAAACTGTAGGCAGAGGAAAAATTATCGCTACCAAACATAATAAAGTAAATCCAGGATGCGGTGCAGTACGAAACACAGCAATCAAACCACACAGCACCAAAAAACTAAAACTGCATAATACGCAAATAGTCTCGTAAGTAGAAGGTAAAATCTTTTGCGGGCGCAATCTTCGCCACCTATCGATCAGCCAAAATATTAACCCGAAATAGGCGATCGCAATTGTCCCTACTCCCAAAACTAACCACGAACTCGTACCATAACGACTAAGTAGCAATAACAAACTTAAAGCCAACCATTGCCAGCCTAACAGCAAAAATTCTGCTGAAGATAGCGGAGACGCAGCAACCAAGCGATCGCGTACTTTAATATAAGTATCTAAATCGATCGCTTCTAAGCTCAAAACTTCGCTCAGACTGCGAAAAGGCTGTTTTTGACGATATTTAGCAACTTCTGCCACTTGTTCGGGTGAAAACCCTAATTTAATTAAGCTTTCTGAGTTAGCTGTATTAATATTGATCCCCAGCAAGCGACGGCGCAATTCATCGCGGCGTAGCTTTTGCGTAGTAAAATCTAACTGATTGGCATCGCCTATTTGCTGCAATTGCCGAAAATTCTGCACCAAATTACGCAAAACATTTTCATTTCCTTGCAAAGTCGGTACTTGAATTGCGCTACCAATTTGCCCAGGATTGCCCAAAATCTTTGCTTCCTCAGCATCAAAAGACAAGTTAGAAACATTTATATAAGCACTTTTAGCAAACGCCGCATCGCTAAAATCAGCTTGATTGAGAATACTAGCACCGCGCAAGTTTACAGGCTGATTGAATTGCGTCTCGCGAAAAGTCACTACTTGGTTAAAAGTAGCATCAGTGAGAAACAACGCTTGATTGAAGCGATTTTTGGTAAACAATGCAGGTGCGCCATAACGAACTTGGGAAAAATCGGCATTTCCCAACCACTGCACGCGATTAAATCTAGCTTGGGCTTTAAAATTTGCCCCGCTAAAGTTAGCCGTATCTTCAAAAGTGCTACCGCTAAAAATAGTATCTTCTTGAAACGCAGTGCGATTAAACCCCGCACCTGCAAAAAAAATACTGCTACGAAATAAAGCTTGGTGGCGAAAATTAGCTTCAGCAAAACTAACATTACGACTAAAGCGCGTTTCCGTCCAATTAGCATTTTGGTTAAAAACAGCCCCAGAAGCTTCAACACTTTGGAGGAAAAAAGTATTAGTAAAATTTACTTCGCCATTAAACCGAGTTTGTACCAAATTCAAATTGCCGCGAAACACAGTAATTTGTGCGGGTGCAGCATTTTGAAAACCTAGCAGTGATTTAGACAATTGATTTAATTGTACAAACCGACGGCGATCGCGTTGCAATTGTGCTTGTTCGGCGCTTGTAAATATAGGTGCTAAAGTTTGCCCGTATAAAGGCGATCTTAATCCCAAATTACTACCAATAAAATCGCCCTGAATCGAACTATAGCTCAAATCCAACCCCAAAGGACTAGATCCTGCCCGTTGCAACTGCCCTTGCAACAGTTGGTAGAAAGACTCCGAAAAACCAGCATTTTCTGGACGTAAATCGATGACAAAATGCTGCAAATTAATTGTAGCTACACCTGCGATAGTTACGGGCGATCGCAATCTTTCTTGCAATAGTTCCAAAGTTAATTCTTTTCTTTCCGGTGGTGCTGAGGCGGCGATCGCACTTTGAGGTAGCAGCAATATTAGCAGTAATATAACTAATGCTACAAGACGAACGAGCATTGCTAGAGGTTTGTTGATTTTTTCAGGCATCGATTGAAGTTGTAACACTTCAGTATTGCTAGGCTGAGTCATTACAACGGCTTGCATTATTGTGGTAAAACTATCGCCAATAGAAATATAACTTGCAAAGCAAAAGCGATCGCGGTATAAATAAGCCCAAGTCTAGGAAGCAGCAGCAATAAAGGGTAGCGTGGGCAAGCAAATTCAACCAATCGACAGGCTAAAACTTGGTTTAGCTGTATCAACGGCAAAAACAGTCACATTTTTAGTGCGGCTTTTGCGTTTAGGCGCAGCTAGCGTGCTACCAGGAGAAATTGCCCGTCGCCTCCAACCCAAACTATTGCAACTATTAAGCTTCCAAGTAAAACGCGGCGTAATTCTAGTTGCAGGTACAAACGGTAAAACCACCACATCGCTGCTGTTAAAGACAATGTTAGAACGCCAAGGCTGGAAAGTAGCACACAACGCAACAGGCGCAAACTTAGAAAATGGCTTAATGACAGCACTACTAGAAAGCACCAATATAGTAGGGAAACTAGAAGCTGACTTCGCAATTTTGGAAGTAGACGAAAATATCTTGCGGCGGGTATTGCAGCCAATTCAACCTAGGCTAATTTTGTGTTTGAACTTATTTCGCGATCAGTTGGATCGCTACGGCGAAGTAGATACAATTAGCAAACGCTGGGGAGAAGCGATCGCAACTTTACCAACAGACACAGTAGTAGTTGCCAATGCTGACGATCCTACTCTTGCCTACATGGGGCAACAATTACCACAAAAAGTACGGTTTTTTGGACTAAAAGAGCCAAAACAGTATTTGGACGAAATTCCCCATGCTGTAGACTCCATTTACTGCCCCAAATGCGGTCATTTACTATCTTATGCAGGGGTATATTTATCCCATTTAGGCGATTATGAATGCCCAAGTTGCGGCTTTGCCAAAAGCAAACTCGATATTGACAGCAACCAATGGCAGCAAATTCTCATCGGTTTGTACAACAAATACAACACCTTAGCGGCGGTACTAGCAGCCCAAGAATTGGGTGTAGATAAAAGCATCATCCAGGATAGTATCAGCACCTTCCAAGCTGCATTTGGACGTGCAGAGGAGTTAGAAGTTGAAGGAGTGCGCGTACTAATTTTGCTGTCCAAAAACCCTGTAGGGATGAACGAAACTATCCGCGCCGTCAATCAAGCAGGTGGAAAAACAAAGTTATTAGTATTAAATGACAGAACCCCAGATGGTACAGATGTATCGTGGATTTGGGATGTCGATACAGAAAAGTTAGTAGAAACAGGCGGAACATTAGTAGTTAGCGGCGATCGCGTGTACGATATGGCATTGCGCTTGCGTTATAGCCAGCTAGAAACCAGCGCCAACGTACAGTTGATTATTGAAGAAGACTTGAGAAGTGCGATCGCCACAGCCTTAGATCGCACCCCAGCAGATGAAACCTTGCACATTCTACCTACTTATTCTGCAATGTTAGAAGTGCGCGAAATTCTTACAGGGCGAAAGATTCTTTAATAGCAAATTCAAGCATTGCTATAGATACAAAACTGTTCGCAGTCCTTCGTCTACTTCTACTTGTAATTGTTATATTATTGCTCCAACTCGCTCGACTAAAAATGCTTTATCAATAGTAAAAATTTGCGATATATTAGCTACCGAATCTTTAGGTAAACCTGTGGCTGCGCGAGGTAGTAAAACATTGCCTGGTGCTACCGCTAATTGAATATTAGAGGTAATAATCACAACCAATATTGTACTGATACGGCTTTGAGTAAAAGTATCATCCTGAACGATTAAAACAGGGCGGCGATATCCAGGTTCAGAACCAATAGGATTGGGCAAATTTGCCCGCCAAATCTCTCCACGATACATTACCAATCCTCGTTTGGCAGCGACATAAATTGCATTGTCGACAGCACTGGATCTAGTTCGGAGAATTCCTGCTCGTAAACTTGATTTAGTTTGTTCAAGATTAAATTTTGATTATATTTGCGTAAATATGCTTGCAAAGCTTTCGTGTAGAGTTCGCTGCGCGATAATCCTAACTGTTTAGCTAGTGCTTCTGCCTCTGCAAAAATTGAGTCTGGAAGTGAAATTGCTGTTTTCATTTTTACTTCATGGCGATCGCTATACGCGTAGTTATACCAAAAATTCTTAGGATATTCAAACTGATTGATTTGGAGGGAAAAATATAATAAACCGATTGGAGTAGCTACTTATCAGATGGTTTCAACTTTGCCTCAAGAATTGCAAAACAAGCTGCCCACACAAGAGCAAGTAGCGAAGTTGTTAGCAGGTGTAGAGTAATTGAAAAAACTAACCGAGTGGAAGCAATTAAAAACTTTTATCCGTCTGCTCTAGGGTCGTTCTATTTTGTGCTGTAGAACTTGAGGCTTGACTGTCGCGCATTACACGGATTAGCAGTCGTAGAGCTTCATTGACAGCATCGGCACTAGGAAACATTTGTGCTACATCAGGTTCTAAACGTACTATTGTAGAACCAAAACTTTTACGATTTTTACCTAATTTTCTAACTTTAAGGCTCTTTAAATCGTACTCTGGTTGTAGCTCGTCTTCCATTTTTGATCTATCCTTCCTCATAAGCTTTTATTTCAGTTTTTGTTAGTTCTCTAGCGCTGATAAGCCGAATAGAATTAATTGTCTCTGTGTAGGAGACAATCAACAATCGTCCCTGATTTGATTGTCCAATAATCAAGTAGCGCTCCTCATCCTCTGAATGTTTGGGATCGTAAAAATCAACATACAGTGAATCATCGAAAACAGTTTGGGCTTCCTCAAAAGAGACTCCATGCTTGGAGAGGTTGCTTACTGCTTTATTTGCATCCCACTCGAAATTCATAAGCTCATTCTAACTAAGCCTTACTCTAAGGTTAGAAGACTGGAACAATGCGATCGCTACAGCCGCAGAACATACTCTAATACCTACTTATTGTGCAACCTTCCCAAACCTCTAAACCTCAATTGCAACCCAGGCATTACACTACAACAAGTGCAAAGTTGTAAAATTGCTTGTTATGAATCCTGAAATTACGATTGGTTGGCTTTACCCGACGCTGATGAGTACCTATGGCGATCGCGGTAATGTTATCTGTATTCAAAGGCGCTGTCAGTGGCGCGGTTTTGCAGTCAATATATTACCTCTCGATCGCGCTGCTACCGCAACCGAAATCCACCAAGCAGACATATTAGTAGGCGGCGGCGCACAAGATCGCCAACAAGAAATTGTCATGCGCAACTTGCAAGGCGCTAAAGCAGAAGCACTACGCCAAAAGATTGAAAATGGCACTCCTGGAGTATTTACGTGCGGCGCACCGCAGCTATTAGGACATTACTATGAACCTGGGATCGGACAAAGAATTCAAGGCTTGGGATTATTTGATTTTGTTTCGGTACATCCTGGCGAAAATGCTCGCCGCTGCATTGGTAACTTGGTAATTGAAGTTACAGCCAAGCGTTTAGCGCAAGAACTAACAGCGATGACAGGTTCTACACCTTACCTAGTAGGCTTTGAAAATCACGGCGGACGCACTAAACTCGGACAAGTAGAAGCTTTGGGGCGCGTAATATCGGGGTTGGGCAATAACGGCGAAGATGGTACAGAAGGAGCATTCTATCAAAATGCGATCGCTACATATTCTCATGGTCCCTTGTTACCGAAAAACCCTTTTCTTGCTGATTGGTTGATTCAAACAGCTTTGAGACAGAAATATCAGGAAGAAATTGCGATCGCACCTTTAGATGATAACCTTGCAACTCAAGCTAGAGAAGCTATGTTCAAAAAATTGCGCGTTAGCGTTCCTGCTGCAACTTAAACTTTAATTCATTGCTATCCTAATATTTGCTGCCGCGATCGGTTAGGTGCTTCAACCTTCATGCCTTGACTCGATGACTTGACGAGCAATTCTCGTTCTCAAGCGATCGCCTCAATTGGTACTTGCCAACAACCTCTTTGCCATCCGCACCAACGTAGTATTCTACTGCCACTTACGATCGCTTATCCTTGAATCAAGATAGCCCAATTATCTCCAGCAGAAAACAATGAGCATTGCGATCCCTGACGACATCGTCAAAGCAACTAAAATGACTGAGGATGAATTGAAGCTAGAAATCGCTATTATGTTGTATTCACAACAAAAAATTAGTAGCGGCAAAGTTCGTGCTTGGACTGGGTTGACGGTTCTTCAATTTCAAAAGGAATTGGCAAAACGAGGACTTTGTATTAACTATGATGTAGAAGATTTTCAATCGGACGTTAAAACCTTGCAGTCACTAGACTTATTGCGATCGTAGTTAGCGATACCTCACCCATTACAAACCTCGCTGCCATTGGTCAGTTAGATTTATTGCGCCAACTTTATGAAACCATCGTCATTTCCTTAGCTGTCTATAACGAAATGGTTGCCGTAAGTACAGTTGTCCCTGGTGCAGTTGAAGTACAAACTCTCTGGTGGATTCAAACTCAAACAGTCGCTAATGTTCAAAGTGTTGTAGCCCTTCAAAGCATCCAAGATGACATTGATTTGGGCGAGGCTGAGGCGATGGCTTTAGCACTGGAACTTAAAGCGGACTTGCTTTTAATGGATGAGCGTCGTGGCAGAGCATTAGCAGCAAATTATGGACTTAGCGTGACTGGACTACTAGGCGTTTTATTACAAGCTAAACGTAATGGTTTTATACCTTTTGTTAAACCTGTAATGGATCGATTAATTGAGGAAGCTGATTTTCGGGTAAGCAGTCAATTGTATGCAACTGTTCTAAAAACTGCGGGTGAGTAGTTGAAGAATTAAGGTATCTCAAAACCGCTTCTCTCACCGCGATACCTATGTTTGAATGATATACAGATTTTTTCAGTATCTAAAGGTATTCATCCAGAATTTCCCTAGATATTTTCCCTTTTTATATTAAATTATTTTGTTAAAGATGTTCGCGTGCGAGTATCAAATATAACAAGCTTATGAAAAATCTCCCGAAAAACATAGTTGATTGTTTAAGATACATGGTTTATGGTTGGGATTACTTTCACTGTCCTGCCTAGAGTGTACGCAAGAGGCATAATTACAAAGGTTGTGGTGTTGAGGGAGCGATCGCGTAATGTTGAGTCAAGATGAGCCGCAAATTGCCTCTATTGGGTATAACATCGGTGCAAGTTCGCGCCAACGTGCTTGGGTAGAGATCGATCTAGCAGCGCTAACACATAATGTGCGGCAGTTAAAAAAACTCCTGTCGCCTAAAACCGCGCTGATGGCAGTAGTCAAAGCTGATGCCTACGGACATGGAGCGGTAACGGTGGCAATGGCAGTGCTGCAAGCGGGAGCAAGCTGGCTAGGAGTAGCAACTATACCTGAAGGTATTGAACTACGGGCAGCAGGGATTACAGCGCCAATTTTGGTCTTGGGTGCAACTTTTGCCCCCGAACAAGTTAAAGAAATTGCCTATTGGCAGCTACAACCAACTTTATGCAGTTTTGAGGCAGCTAAATTATTTGCTCAAACTCTCACTGCGATCGACTATGACGGAGCTTTACCCGTACATATTAAGCTTGATACTGGAATGTCGCGTTTAGGTCCTTGTTGGCAGCAAGCGGCTGAATTTGTGCAGTTAGTGCAAAGTTTGCCTCACTTGCATATTGCTAGTATTTACTCTCACTTAGCAACAGCAGAATGTATAGACCAAACTGTGTTAAGAATGCAACAACAGCGATTTGAACAAGCGATCGCTAAAGTTAAAGCTAGTAGTAAATTGCCTTTACCTTGCCTGCACTTAGCTAATTCTGCTGCTACTTTGACTGATTCTAGTTTGCATTACGATTTGGTGCGTGTCGGATTAGCTGTTTATGGACTTTATCCAGCAACTCATTTGCAATCTGTCATTGAACTAAAACCTACTTTACAAGTTAAAGCGCGAGTAACTCAAGTCAAAATAATTGAGCCTGGTACTGGTGTAAGTTACGGGCATAAATTTGTTAGCGATCGCTCTTTACTTATGGCTGTTGTTGGTATCGGTTATGCTGATGGCGTACCGCGTAATTTATCTAACAAAATGACTGTGTTAATTCGAGGGCAGAAAGTTCCCCAAATTGGTGCAATTACGATGGATCAATTAATGTTAGATGTCAGCGCTATACCGGATTTGCAGCCAGGTGAAATTGTAACTTTATTAGGAAAAGACGGTGATGAAACAATTCTTGCTGATGATTGGGCAGAACTGTTAAATACTATTTCTTGGGAGATTCTTTGCGGTTTTAAACATCGTTTGCCGCGTGTTGCTATGTTTTAAGAGAAGATGTAGCGAACGCAGATGCACGCAGATAAACGCAGATGAATAGGCGGATTTGTTGATGGAATTATAGATTTTATCGCTATATTAGGGAACAAAATACTAGCGGTCGCGTCTTGATTTTGCATACATTTGTTTGAGATTAGTTTTATTCTCAAGTTTGTGCTGCTTTCTGCTCAATTTTAAGAAAAATTATCAATGTATTGATGTATAAATCTTGACGCTTGAATGTTTTAAAAGTTAAGTTGTAGCAATCAGTTAGTCTTGAAGTTAATTGCATAAAATGAAAAGCAGTATAGGGAGATCGATTTTAAGTTTTATAACATTAATTGTTTTATCTGTATTAGGAATTAAAACTGAAATTGCAACAGCAACCAGTCAAATTGAGCGACAAACTGTTAATAATGAAACAGTAATAGGTCAAGCTTGCCCTTATGGAGGCAATCGATTAAGGTACGGTAGAGTAGCAACTCTAGATGGAGACGATCTTTATATTCGTTCTCGTCCTAATGGGAAGGTTATTGGCGCTGTTCCTTTTGGTTGGGCAGTAGTTACGGTGAAAAGGGATTCTACTCAAAAGTGGGTTTATATTGACGAATATCCTGCTGTCTCTGCTCCTGCACTTAGAAGCGGTTGGGTAGCAGCAAAGTATATCAAACCACTAGGGCGATTCTGCGAAAAACCGATGTCTCTAATTCGTACTAACATGAATGGTTTGTTTGCGAACAAAAAAATTGTAGTCAATGAAAACTGGGTGCAAATTGGCGATCGCATCTCTACACAAGTAAACTCGTAGCATGGATGGAGATGTACGTCTCAAGCGAGTTTTAGAAGCTGCGGCTAAAGCACCAGGAAACCAGGCTCGTTTTATAGCCGCAGGAATAAATACGCAGGTAAGCAATTGGTATGATGCTTTTTTGCAACTATCCCCAGTTGATAAACAAACAGTACGCCAAAATCCAGGCTTGTTTCTAGCCGATGCGCGAGATGTTGTTTATCGCGGTAGTACAAGCGGTAGTCGAGGTCAATCTTTTGTTTATTTTGCTGGTAAGGAGTGGAACCAAGCACGAATTGAGGCGCGTCGTCAGTCTCTTTCTTGGTGGGGAATTGACGACAATACACCCATTATTAATGTAGCTAGCCGTCTATTACCTATAAGATCCGTCGATCTAGCGATCGCTGGCACAATCGATCTAGACTTTATTCGGCAACTACTAGCTTTAATGCGCGAACGTCCTTGCGTGCTACGTGGCTATCCTAGCCGTTTGTGCGAAGTAGCAAGTTATCTAGTAAGTGCGCCCCCAGTAATAGCGATTATTTGTACCGGAGAATGCTTGTTCGATTACCAAAAAGCTTTGCTGCAAGATGTTTTTCAAGCTCCTGTCATTAATGAATATGGGTGTCAGGAAACGGGTATTTCTGGGTTAACTTGCCCGCAAGCTAACAGGTTGCATTTAGATAGCGATCGCTGTTTGTATGAAATTATCGACGGGCAATTAGTTACAACGGATTTGTATAACTACACTATGCCTTTGGTACGATATAAATGCGGCGATGTGTTGCAATTAGATAGCGGTTGTACGTGCGATCGCCCTGGACTAACAGCCAAAATTCTCGGCAGAATAGAAGATAAAATTACTACTCTTAGTGGCAGCAAGTATCCAGGCGAAATTGTCATGCCACAGTTTGATGGTATTGCTACTTATCAAGTAGCGAAAACCAATGATAATCGCTTAAATATCGCAATTTGCCCTACTGATGAGCCTAACTTAGCACCTCTGGGCAAATGGGTAAACAATACATTCGGTAATATTCCCGTTCAAGTATTTGTAGATAACTTGCAAAATCTAGATAATTTACCTAAGCGCAGTTATGACGATGCTAGTTGGATTGATAGCGTAACGCAAAAACCTTGGGCAAATTGGCTGTATCAACCCCTATCTTTTACAGGCGAAGGGAAGAATATTGCTCAACTACTCCAGCAATTAGTAGCGTCTACAGTTATCGTCAATTCTGGTATCGCACCGACAACTAAAGTTTTATTAGATGAGATTATCGCAAGTCCAAGAGATCGCAATCCTGCATTAGAAAGAATCAAAGCGCGAGTATTATTATTTGCCTGTAGTTTCCTTGATGATGCAAGCCTGTACAACCAAGCTGCACAACGCGCAGATACCAGCGATCGTGCTACATCGATCGACTTATTAGTTCCGACACTATATTTAGATGCAGTTAATCCTAATTTAAATGTGGACCTAGAAGGTAAATTAGATACATTCAACGTCCATCACTTGCTGTATAGTTTTGAGCTAGCTATCCGCAAAGCGACTTCTCCAATCGTAAAACAGCGCCTACTACCAAGTTTGGCTGTGTTGATGGGCGACTTGAATTTTTTTGCATCTCGATTTGGCGTTTGGCTGCTTGCTGCTTGGTTTGAATTATTACGTGGAAAACCTTTTCCTCAATTAGTATCTGTTCCTAGCGACGATTTTTCCCTAGCTTGGTTAGCTTGGCGCAAAGCAATAATGAATAGTGAAAAAAGTAGTTATACTCTGTGTCAGTTGCAAGAAGCAGCAAAAACTCCTGACGAGAAAGCACGAGTTTATCTAGAAAAAGGTTATGGATTGCTGCTAGCAGGGGAAGAACTCAACCCTTACGAGTGGCTAGAAATTATTAAAGCTAATACTACACCTTTGCCTGACTTTCTTCAGCATACCAATAATATAGATATAACGCCTTGGTTGCCAATTGTGCGATCGCTTTGTTCTCCTTTGCTTGCTGTAGGAGATAGAGAAATGGCTTATCAATGTCTAGTCGCCAGTGCGCCGCCTTCGTCTCGTATTTCAGCTTTTGAGCAAATTGCTTTTCAAGTTAACGACAAACAATCGGTTATTTTTGATGAGAATATGTAGATGGTTGCTATATTGCCGATAGTTAATAATGTAGAATGTCTGAAATTCCTCAGTAAGAAGGTTTTTAACTATCGCCAGCAAGTTATAGTTATCGATTCGTTAGTTGATGTTTCTACATTTGGCGATCGCTATTCTATCCAAATCGTATCTTCTCCAGCCGAAATTATCCAACTCCTGCCTACACTACAAGCCGATTTTCTCGCGTATATTCCTTTTAGGCATAACTTTGCGCTACCAGATATTCATTTATTAGCGGCTAACTATTTAGCGCCTTTAGTGCCTGCTGTAACGTTACCTCAAGAAAATGCTAGAGAAATGCCGTCTGAGGCACTAGGTTGGATTGCATCGCTGAATATTGCTAAATTTGCCCTACCAAAGCTTGAAAGCTGGACAATTTTAGAAATTGCTCGAATTTTAGAACTAGCTGGTGTTTCGTTTCGCTGGGGTGGAGTTCGTGCTAGCGATGATGTTAGGCAAGAAAAAATAAATTCCACTTCTTCTATAATGGCGATCGTGCCGCATTACCGCTGTGAAGCTTGGCTGAGAAGATGTTTGCAGAGTTTGGTAGATCAAACTAGAGCGCTAGATAGTATTGTTGTTATCGATGATGGTTCTGGCAATCCGCCTGTCAGTATAGTTAAGGAATTTTCCAATGTTACTTTGCTGGCATCTGCTGTTAATGTTGGACCTTATAGGTTAGTCGAGCAAGTAATATTAGATACAAATTACGACGCTTATCTATTTCAAGATGCAGATGATTGGTCAACTTGCGATCGCTTAGAAAAATTATTGCAAACTGCGGCGCATACTGGTGCTGAATTAATCGGAACGCAAGAATTGCGAGTTGCAAAAGGGCAAATTACACCTGTATGTTATCCATTGGATGTTAATACTGCGCTAGCTGAAAAACCAGGTCATGCACTTATCCATCCTAGTAGTCTAGCCACGCGAGATTTGTTCATGCGTTTGGGTGGATTTGCTACAGGCTTAAAGTTTGGCGGCGATACAGAGTTTCTACTACGAGCAAGATTTGCAGCGAAAATTGTCAATATCCCCGACTACTGTTATTTTCGCAGCAAGCGGACGGGTTCTTTAACTACTGCGATCGCGACAGGGTTAGATTCTCCCGCCCGTTTGCAACTCCTTAAAACTTTGAAAAATAGAGCTTTAGCAAATAATACACTGGTAAAAGCAGGGCAAAATCCATGTTTAGTTCCGTTAGTAAAAGCCAACCCGATTGAGCTTAAATATATCGCAGGTTTGCAATGGCACAATTAGAAGCGATAATTCCTGTCAAGGATCGAGGTGAGTTACAGCAGTGTGTAGAATCACTGTTGGCTGCGATCGCTATAACTAAAATTACCATCTGTGACGGTGGTTCGAGCGATCTTGAATGCCTTAACTATCTCCACGAAATTGCTAAAAACGATCGCATCTGCGTGCTGCGTTTACAGCAGGAAGGATTCAATAAGTCAAAACTACTCAATTATGCGATCGCTTGCTCTAGTAACGAGTTATTGTTGATTTCTGATGCTGATATTATTTGGAACCAAGCTGCCTTAAATGTAGTAACGAGTACAGTCAATGTTAGTACAATCTGCTGTGTTGCAGAGGTAGAAGAATCGCAGCCAAGTACAGTTGCGCTTACGCGCGATCGCTATACTTACAATATTTCTATAGATAGCGATCGCGCTTTAGTTGAAATTATACCTTGGTCGCAGGTAGAGCAATTTCGACCTGGTTGCGGGTTGATCTGTGCAAGTAGAAATACATTAATTAGTTTGGGCGGTTACAAAGAGATTTTTACGGGCTGGGGTTGGGAAGACCAAGATTTATTGATGCGTGCTAAACTGCTGGGCATTAAGGTTGAAGTTGCAGGGAAAGTCATACATCTTTCCCATAGCGATGCAATCCGCAATCGCTACTGCAACAATCTAGAACCAAGCCAAACTCGCAACGACAACATAATTACCTGTTTGAAGTCTTTGTCTCAAGGTATTTTAAGCGGCGACTTGCAGGTAAAAGTCCCCCAGCTACTAAAACCATATATTCTTGACGTGCGGCTGCCAATACTGTGAAACTATCTTTGATTGTTACCTACCGCCAACGCGAAACTCACCTCAAAGCCCAACTTGAGTGGTGGAAACACCAAGCTACGCAAGATATTGAGCTAATAATTGTTGAAGCAGACGAGCAACCTTCTACGTGGATTAAAGCTGCGATCGCATCTCCCATTACATATACTTTTTTACCTTGCCAGGGCGTATTTCACAAAACTAAAGCTTTAAATCTAGGGCTATCTTTAGCGCAAGGTGAGTTTGTTGCACCGTTTGATGTCGATTTGATTCCTTTAGGTAATACTTTATGCCAGCATTTACAAATCGCCCAGTTAGCACCGCAGCTATTAGTTACTGGCTACCGAATTATGTCTCCAACGGAAGAACCAATAGCGATAGATTCTTGCACGATCGCACCTGAAGATATGCCCACAGCGCTATGGAAGCAATTGATTGATGGCGAACGATTTGGGGTTGTACCCTACTTTAACCGCGATCGCTTGCTAAAAATTGGCGGTTGGGATGAAAATTTTGTTGGTTGGGGTGGTGAGGATCAAAATATCATCGAGCGATATCTGCAAACTAGCTACCATCTATGTAGATGTCCAGAACTCGTATACTTACATTTGCCCCATGCGCCTAATCAATTGTGGACAGAGACAGCGCTTGTCGACCAAAACCGCAAACATTACTACTATAAGAGGGAAAAGCTTAAACAGTAGTGGACTAACTACCTAATAAGCTTTTCCCTACCTGCAGCCCTCAAATTAAGCAATCGCTACTGCTTTCGGCTTAACTTCCTCTTCTACACTGGGTTTTTGCAACTCCTCGTACAATTCGCCTAGTTGAGTTGCTACACCTTCCCAACTAAACATCTTTTCTACACGCTTTCTTGCTGCTCGACCCATTTTATTTCTATCATCAGGGTCTAGAGATAAAATGCGGTCAATCGCCTCTGCAAAAGCTGCATCATCTTTAGGGGGTGCAAGTAGTCCAGTTTCTTCTGGAACTACAGTAAATTGCAAACCACCAACATCACTAGCGACTACTGGAGTGCTACTTGCCATTGCTTCAATCGCTACCAAACCAAAAGGTTCGTAGTGGCTGGGAACTACACACACATCAGCAGCAGCATAGTAATTGTGCAGCGTATCGTCGCCCAAACGACCTGGGAAGATTGTCATATCGCTCATTCCCAATTCTGCAACAATTTCCTCAATGCGATCGCGTTCTAGTCCGTCGCTTTGTCCAGGGCGAGAACCGCCACCAATAATCAACTTTATATCTTTCTTGCCGCGTAGCTGCGACTGTCCTACTGCTCTTACTAACGTTTCGATACCTTTGCGGCGATCGAACCTACCTACATACAAAACTACTGCCGCTTCTTTGTCTATGCCTAAAATTTCCCTTGCTTGTTCTTGACTTACAGAACCGAAGCGATGAATGTCTGTACCGCAAGGAATGATATCGATATTACCCTTACTAGACACTAGCGATCGCATATGCTGCTTTTCTTGCGGGCTAGTCGCTACAACCCTTTCTGCTGTTTCTAATAATGTTTTTTCAACTTCCAAACGAGTCTTAGCAATTAAGGGAATTGTCGATACTGACTTGTACTTGACGCAACCTAAAGAATGATAGGTATGAACTTGCTTGCTACCTTGTCTTTTTTTAAGTTGCATCCCTACCCAACTTGATAGCCAGTAGTTCGTGTGAAACAAAGTGTATTTGATTCCCTCGTCTGCTTGAAACTTTAATACTTGCTCTACAAATTCTGGCAAGTATGGGAATAAATTATCTCTTGATATGAATTCTTCTGGTCCGGCGGTTAAACGAATTGTCCGACAATTGGGTAAATGCTCTACAATTCTGGCATCTTCTGCGCTAGCCTTGCGGGTGAACATATCTACTTGCCATCCGAGTTTGGCTAAAGCCTCACCCACTTGACGCACGTAAACGTTTTGTCCCCCGGCTTCTTCTTTCCCAATTTCAATTGCAGGATCGCCGTGTACTGAAATCAGGGCAATGCGCTTTTGATTGGAGGTATTCATGGCTTATTATCACCGGAATTCAACTGTTTTTTTAATGGAGGTCGCCAAGCGTGGTTTCCTCTGGGTGGATAAGATATCGATCTTATGCCTTACTTTACATTTTCTTTACATCATTGACATCCTCTATGGGAAATACTTTTATTGAGGTTGCTTTCATTCTTCAGGATTTGATTTGCACTGGCAGGTATGCCAATAATAGGTTTCACTCTATCTGGAGGTTGAGTAGTTTTTACTGCGTGCCTCCTATTGAACCCAACGACAAGTTTTTTACTACCCAGAGAAAACTTGCAAACTGCACCAGTATTATCTCCGAGATCCACTATACATAACTACAATAAATCTTATGTCTAAGATAAGCAAAGCTAATCAGACAATTATTCTCAATCTTAATGCCGCTCGATATGATAGTTTCCGCTGATAATAAGAAGTCTATGAAATTAGAATTTGTCCCCATCGAAGAGTTTTATTTTGCTTTAACCTTAGCAGTGCGTCCCTTAGAAGACTTAGGCGATCGCGATTTAGTTATGCAAGTGCGATCGCGCCTGCAACAAGAATGTGGCGAACCTTCAACAATCGCTGCTGCTAGGCAAAATAACTTTAACTATGTATTCCGCATCAATGACTACGACAATAGCCCAGCGCCTCAATTAGTCGTATCTGTAGCTGACTGGCAAGACAAACTCCGCCTCAGCAGCGATTACGGTTGGACGTTAGATAACGAACGTAAACCATTACGTACCGAACGCTACGAACAAAGAGCGGCATTTAGTCAACAACTGCGATCGCATTTAGCAACTTGGTTGCAAGTCCCTCTATCTGTCGATTAGAGCTAGCTAGTTGAACTTAGAAGTTAGAGCCTTGTCTAACTTCTAAGCAAAGTATTAACCATTAGTAGTTTGTGCTGCCAACATTTGCTTTAACTTCTCAAGTTCTGTAGCCCAACGCGGATCGGGTTGAACTGCATCTGAGCTTTCGCTTGTATTGCTAGTGCTAGCTGGGCGACGAGACTTTTTATTATTGTTGTTGCGACGGTTAGATGCTGCTTTTTCAGGATGCCCAACGCTAGAGTTACCAGCACTTTCATTAGTAACAGGACGACTTTGCCCTTCTTCGTCTTGTCCTTTAGTTCGAGGTAAAGCTTTTTCAATTTTTATGGGGCTGTCCTTAAATAATTGACCGTTGTATTTTTCAATTATTTTGTCAGCGTGTTCGTCGTCGTTAACAGTTACAAAACCAAAACCGCGACATTTGCCTGTTTTGCGGTCTTTAATTACTTTAGTTACAACTGATTCACCTTCTTCGGCAAAAACTGCTTGCAGTTCTTGACGCTCTACTTCTTCTTTGGGTAGGTTGCCAATATACAGACGGACTGACATGAAAAATACCTCTACATTTGAGTGGAAATAATTTGGTGATAAAACCGTTTACTTAGATTAGTCGTTAATAATTTTAGATTGACCTATGCTGCCACAAATTAACTTTTAACTTGAACAACTAACCTTTGGTGCTTTCGCGCATTAACTATACGTCATAGAAACACTTTAGTTAAACAACTGCCCTTTCTGTTGTAATTAGCAACTTTTTAGCTACGAAAGATACCTCTAACGCTGCTTGCCTGTAACGGTAACACTATTTTTTACAATATCATGCGTGTGACTGCTGCAGTAGCTATTTGACTATATTTACACCTTTAGCGATATTCGCACTTCGATCTATCTGTTTCCATCCTCCTTATGTATGGAATTTGTGTTTGTTTACTATCATTTCTATAGATTTACTCAAAATAAAAACCAGCCATTGGCTGGTTTAATTACTGCTGTGTTGGAACTAGGAGAATTTTGGAGGCAATTACCAAGCTGGGATAGCAATTTAGGTTTGGTAAACTGGCTCATGTAAAGTAATGTAACAGAGTAAGTAGATAATTGCAACATATCTTTACGAATTGGCTAAGAGATAAGCGCCCCAAACAGCGATCGCGATCGCCAAGATCGTAGTCCAGAGGGGATGATTGCTACGGCAACTTTTACCAGACTGGGTTTGTAAAGTATCTACATCAATCCAGCAAGTTGCACCGCGTCGGAACCAGCCATTAATAACAATATGTCGCCCTAGCAAGTCTTGGGGGTTGAGAGATTGACGCAAGAAGATATAGCCAATAGGTCCGAGTAAAGACTGATAATGCAAAGCGATCGCCCCTTGAGGAGATTGTAAAATCAGATCTTGTCCCAACCAGTTACCAATACCACGCCGCCCTAACAGCTTACCTTGCAAGCGTAGAGGCTGACTATTGATAGGTAAAGCCGCAGGATTAGCTGAAAGCTGGGCTAATGTGGGGGCATGGCGCACAGACTTAGAAGTAATATCAGGAAACAAAGGATTGATCCGCACAAAAGTACCAATACTAAAAGCAATAGGCAAAAAAGCTTTAATCAGCAGCCAATCGCCAAACATCCAAGCAAGCTGAGGAATCCACACGATTAGGGAAATTCCGCCGATTAGCCAAAATAAGCCGCTAACCAGCAAGCCTAATAAAACTGCTAAATAAGGAGCAATTTGGAGTAAGAACTGGCGCTTGGAGACAAGCGTTTGAGCAGGAATATTAAGTAAATCTAGCTCAGATTCTAAGTGCCACTGCTGACACAAGCGCTCAAGACGTTGCAAGCGATCGCCAAGTAAAGGATGAGTATTATTAATAGTTAACCAAAAGCGATAAGGGTTGAGGCAATCCCAAGCAAGAACAGGTACAAAATCGGTATGAGGATAAAGACTGCCCAAAGTAATAGATTGGTAATAGCTAGTAGGCAAAAACATATTTAAGCTTTCTAAGAGCGTACTTGTTTGCTCTTTTTGCTGCGTATCTTTAGCAATACCGACAGCAATTTTGAGTAAAGCGCGAGTTAGCCCGTTAGGATTGCCCGTGATATTAACAGCAAAGCGATCGCTATAATAAACGCGCAACTGCGACAGCCATACACCAGGCAAGCCAAGCCACCACCACAAGCCATAAGCCGCGCTAGCAACCGCAGCAGATACGTATAGAATAGGTTGTGACTGGCGATCGCCCCACACAGATATTTGCTCGTAAACTGTATAAACTATTTGCCTTACTAGCAGCAACAGGGACATAAATACAAAATCCCCATGAGCAATATGTGCTAATTCCAAAGCGCAAATTGCCGCAATTTCATCATCTGCTAATTGTTCGAGCAATCCTTGACTAACAACAATTCGCGCAGTACGAGGCAAGTTACCATAAGTCAAAGCCAAGGGTGCAGTTGTAGGCAGAATGCGTAACTGCGGCAAACGCCAATTATGCTGACGGCAATAGCGTTGTATAACTCGACTAGCTTCTGGACTAATTTTAGAAAGTTGAATTAATGATAGTGGTTGCAATCCATAAAACTGCTGCAGCAGTAGATCGAGCAACCAAGGACAGAAAACTGTCAATAGCAATAGTAAACAGAATATTAGTTCAGTATTATTGGAATAAAAAGGTTGATAAGGCTCAAGATAAGGTAATTTGACTAAAATATCGTTAAATAGAAGCATAAAGACCGTCAAAGTAGCGCGAATCAGCCAAAACAAAGCGATCGCGCTACCAACAGCCAAAAGCCGCAAAGGCAACAAATTCACCTGTTTCAAAGCTTGCCAACGCGTAGCCCTCGGCGCATAGCGCCACACAAAAGGTTCGATCCCCCTGTAGTCCTCCTCAACCCCAGATGGCTGTTCAAATGCAACAAACCCAGTCTCATCGCCAACCAATGACGCAACTAATTCAGGATGACTGCTAAACACCCATTCTCTAACTTGCGGTTCGGTACTCTGACAGAGTTCTTGGCAAAGTGCGATCGCCTTTTGCTTTTCCCCGTTTTGTTTGTATGCTTCTAGCAACGCTTTCTGTGCTTGTAGCTTATCTAGGGTATTTTCTTGATTTTGACAAACTACCTCTAAATGAGCGATCGCATCTTGAAAATCGCCTGTTGCTAAAGCAGCTAAACCAGCCTGCAAAGACGATTCGGGAACAGCAGCCATAAAAATTCTTCGCCTCTTGTTTCTTTGAACTTACCCTTAGTTTTACTGGTTGCGATCGCTCATTCCCGCCAGCTTATACAAAAACTTTGGACTTTTTCCCTTGCTGCATATTTGTGGTTAGTTTGACTAAGGAAGGCGCTAAAACGGGCAAAAGATATATAAATCTAACTTATATTAATTCCTATTTTGTTTATGTTTTGTGAGCCTTGTTCTGCAAAGAAGCCACGATTGCATTCGTTATGTGTTTGCTAAATGGCGATTGATAACACTATTTTCGAGATAAACAAGTATAAATACTGAAGTAAATAATAGACTTTCCTCATAATATCTTTATAATTATCGTCTTTCTTAAAGAGTTAATAAAGACTACATACTATGGTTACACACAATATCAAGTGTCAAGATACTTAAGACATAGCTTTGCAAGTAGCAATTTACACTTGCAAAATTAGCGAAAAAATTGACATAAATCTTCCCTAGTCTATAGGACTTCGCAGATAAAATCTAATATTAAAGTATAGATATAGTGCGATTAAATAATATACACTCGACCTAACGTATTTAATCGAACTATCTGCTTGCTATATGCATATATAAACACGTAGGAGAGTAGTAGAGATAGTAAAAGTTGTTGCAGTCAAATTTTTGATTGCTAGGAATTAAAAATTTGCAGCATTGTAGGTGCTTGCAAAGCTTATTCGGTGAAAAGCAATTGTAGAACTAAATAATTTGACCAAATGCATAGAGTTTTTATTTTGTTAGCGGCAGCTTGGGTAACTTTTAAATTAAGCACAAGCTAAATGAAATAATTACTGATTATTCGCTCAAAAAAAGAAGGAGTATTGATGAAAGTAGTTTTATTTTGTGGTGGACTTGGTACAAGATTAAGAGACTATTCGGAAACTATTCCTAAACCATTAGTTCATATTGGCTATAGACCAATACTATGGCACGTAATGAAATATTACGCTCATTACGGACATAAAGATTTTATTCTTTGCCTTGGTTACAAAGCGGACTTAATTAAAGATTATTTTTTGCGATATAATGAATGTATCTCTAATGATTTCACCTTAATGAATGGAGGAAAAAACATAGAGTTAATAAATAGCGATATTCATGATTGGAATATTACTTTTGTAGACACAGGATTAAATTCAAATATTGGCCAAAGATTAAAGGCAGTTCAAAAGTATGTAGAAGACGAAGAAGTATTTTTAGCAAACTACAGTGACGGCTTAACAGATTTATTTTTACCTAAAGCTATAGATGAATTTTATCGACGAGACAAAGTAGCAAGTTTTTTGAGTGTAAGACCAGCACAAACTTTTCATATAATTTCTTCAAATGATAACGGTTTAGTAACATCTATCCAAGATGTTAAACAAGCAAATATTAGGATTAATGGAGGTTACTTTATTTTAAAAAATGAGATCTTTGACTACTTACACGAAGGAGAAGAGTTAGTGTATGAGCCGTTTGAGAGATTAATTCACAAGCAACAACTATTTGCTTATGAATACAATGGCTTTTGGGCTTGTATGGATACTTTTAAAGATAAACAGCAATTAGAAGATATGTTTTCCTATGGTAATGCTCCTTGGGAAATTTGGCGACACGCAGATAAAGTATTAGCTTTTTAAGTACAAAAACAAGCTAATATATCATTGATTTGGATTGTTCAAAAGTAAGTTGAGCAATCTATTTTTATTGATTAGGAAACTAAAATGCTTAAAATTGAGCTAGGCAAAAATAATAATTCAGCTTACAATATACTCTGCTTAGGCTCTCATTGCGATGACATAGAAATTGGCTGCGGCGGAACAATATTAAAATTAATCGAAACTTATCCAAATATTGCTATTTATTGGGTAGTTTTTAGTTCAAATTCGCAAAGAGAGAAGGAAGCTAATATTAGTGCTAATCAGTTTTTAGCAAATATTGAGAATAAAAATATTATCATTAAAGATTTTAGAGATGGATTTTTACCTTTTCTAGGTATAGAAGTTAAAGAAGCTTTTGAGCAGTTAAAAAAAGATATTAATCCCGATTTAATCCTAACTCATTATCGCCATGACGCTCATCAAGATCATCGACTAATATCTGACTTAACTTGGAATACATTTAGAAATCATTTAATTTTAGAATACGAAATTCCTAAATACGATGGCGATTTAGGAAATCCTAATTTTTACGTTCATTTGGATCGCTCCATTTGCCAAAGAAAAGTTGACTATCTAATTGATAGTTTTACAACTCAAAAGAATAAGCATTGGTTTACAGAAGAAACCTTTTTTTCACTGCTAAGGATAAGAGGAATAGAAGCAAATGCACCTGACAAGTACGCAGAGGCATTTTACTGTCGCAAAATGGTTTTTTAAGCAACAGGGACCAGTGCAGTAGTTACCGCTAACAAGATCGCTTTGCACTAACTATTTAAGCAGTAACAACTACGACTAACTGATAAATCTTTAACTGGTCACTGGTCACTGTTATTACTCTGTTGGCTAAAAGTAAGAGGAGCGATCGCACTCAACTTCAATTCTGGATTATCTCCTTCTACCTGCTGGCAATTCCATTCATTGCGAAATAGTAATACTGGTCGTCCCAAGCTATCTTTAACTGTGACGGTATTAAACAATCGCCCAACCTTTTCCAAAGCCTCCCAGCCGCCAGTTACCCAGCGCGCAACGCTGTAAGGTAATAAATCTAACAGCGTCTCTACACCATATTCTTGCATCAAGCGGAACTGCACGACTTCAAATTGTAATTGTCCTACCGCAGCCAAAATCGGTTCGCGTTTAGTTTCATCAGCAGAGTACATAATTTGCACTGCACCTTCTTCGCGCAACTCGGAAACGCCTTTATGAAACTGTTTGAACTTAGAAGGGTTGGGATTGCGTAAAGTCGCAAATAGTTCGGGAGAAAAACTAGGAATACCCTCGTACTCTATTTTTTGCCCGTTATAAATAGTATCGCCGATCGCAAACACGCCAGGATTATTTAAACCAATTACATCCCCAGGATAAGCATAGTCGATAGATTCGCGGTCTTGAGCAAATAATTTTTGCGGACGCGACAGGCGAATAATCTTCCCACTGCGGGAATGATTTACCGTCATATCCTTTTCAAACTTACCCGTACAAACGCGAATAAACGCCACGCGATCGCGGTGTTTGGGGTCCATATTTGCTTGCAATTTAAACACAAACCCCGAAAACTCTGGATAAGTTGGAGGAATTTCGCCTATATTGCTAACACGGGAACCAGGTTTAAGAGCGTAATCGAGGAAAGTATTTAAAAATAGCTCTACACCAAAATTAGTCATCGCGCTACCAAAGAATACAGGAGTCATTTTTCCTTGGTGGACTAAATCGGTATTTAGTTCTGAGCCTGCGCCTTCTAGTAGCTCTAAATCGTCCTTAAATTGATAATACAAGTCTTCTTCTAGCAACTCTTCGATGCGGGGATCTCCCAAATCTACTACTGTGCTAGCGGCTTCACGGCTACCATGAGCGCTACGTTCAAATAAATGGATCTTTTGCTCCCTACGATCGAACACACCTTTAAAGCGATCGCCTATACCAATGGGCCAATTTACAGCATACGTCTGCAAACCTAGTTCTTGCTCAATTTCGTCCAAAAGTTCTAATGGTTCGCGTCCAGGACGGTCGAGTTTATTTACAAACGTGAAAATCGGCAATTTCCGCAGCTTGCATACTTCAAACAACTTGCGCGTCTGCGGTTCCAAACCTTTAGCTGCGTCGATTAGCATCACAGCATTATCCGCTGCTGCTAAAGTGCGGTAAGTATCTTCACTAAAATCTTGGTGTCCTGGAGTATCGAGCAAATTTATTTGACAATGGCGATACTCAAATTGCAACACAGTAGAGGTGATGGAAATTCCTCTTTGCTGTTCCATCGCCATCCAGTCAGAAGTAGCTTTACGCTGCGCCCTCCGCGCTTTGACAGCACCAGCTTCATGAATTGCACCCCCGTACAGTAGGAGTTTTTCTGTTAGCGTAGTTTTACCAGCATCGGGGTGAGAGATAATAGCAAAATTGCGTCGATGCTCAACGGCTGTTTGCAATTCCGCCTCAAGGTCAGTGGATATCATGAAGTTTAGCTAGTAGGATGTTACAGGAGTACAAGATCGGAAGTAAGCGCGAGATTAGGCTTATTTTTAAGATTAACAATGGATGATATAGGTTGTAAGTCCCAAAAAAACCTATTACGAGGAGAAACTTAGTCTTATGTACGACGCAGATCAGCGGAAACTCTTATCAGCACTTTCTCATGGCTCAATATTTTTTAGTGCTGCTTTAGTGTCCATAGGTATTCCCATTGCGATTTTTTTAGTGTCTAGCGACCCAGTAGTGAAAGAAAATGCCAAAGAAGCTATCAACTTCCATTTTAATGTGTGGTTGTATGGAATTATTGTTTTAGTCCTGAGTTTCATTAGTTTTGGCTTACTTGGCTTATTCTTAGGACCGGTGTATTTTCTATTCCATTGGGGATTAGCAATTTTGGCTATCTACCAAAATCTCACCAGTCCCGATACAGCCTACCGCTATCCGTTTATTTTTCGTCCTTTGTAGGTTGAGCGGGCGATCGCTTCACATCGATTGCAAGCTGTCAGCTAAAACTTACGTTATGGTGCATGAGGCGATCGCATACTTAGCGATCGCCTTTACTATATCTATTTACAACGTTGCGGATAATGTGTCATAGATTTCCAGAAAAGTATGTTATTTACAATTGTGTGGTTGATGGGTATGACGGGCGTAGTTTCCCTTTACTGGCTAGCACTACCAATTCCTAAAGAGACGCAACTTTCTGTTACAACTATCAAACTATTGGCTCTGATTCAGCCTACGCTGTTGCTAACTCTAGCAGTCTTTATCGGTGGAAACTTAGCCCCTAAAGTAGGTCTGAGCGCACCGTTAACTGAAGCTATATCTCAATCTGATTCTTGGCTACTAGCAATCAAACCTCAAATATTACCAGGTATAGTAGGTGGTACAGTTAGCGGTATTGCCCTTTTCTTTATATCTACGTGGTGGAAAACATTTTTACCAGCAGATTTCTTAGCAAAAGGCGAAGCATTATCTGAAAATACGCCGTTACTAACTCGGATTCTCTACGGCGGAGTCACTGAAGAAATTTTGCTGCGCTGGGGATTAATGACACTTTTAGTTTGGGTATTGTGGCGCTTGCTACAACGAGGGCAGGGTGTACCTAGTGTAAGTTGTTTTGTCATGGCGATCGCTAGTTCTGCTTTGCTGTTCGCTTTAGGGCATTTACCGCTAGCATTTATTCTCAGTACAGAAATTACTTCCTCATTACTTGCCTACATTATTATTGGCAATGGCTTTTTTGGCTTAGTTGCAGGCTATCTCTATTGGCAGTACGGTTTAGAATCAGCAGCGATTGCTCATATTCTAGTACATATAGTCATGGCAGTAAGCGATCGTTTAAGCAGTTGAGGTATTTGCAAAAACCCTTGGCTGACAATTTTTAACAGCGCTGTTTTTTAGCAAAACTTAAGTTGCAGACATACTATACTGCAAGAAATAAGCATATATGTTGGCGTGGATTGCTTTAGCGCCACTTAATTCAGGTTGTCACTTTAACAAAAACCATGTTTCCCACCCATCGCCCTCGCCGTCTCCGCACCCATCCACAATTACGCCGCATGGTACGCGAGACTGTTTTAACAACCAACGATTTAATCTACCCCTTATTTGCCGTACCAGGTGAGGGAATCGCCAAAGAAGTTAAATCGATGCCTGGAGTCTACCAGCTATCGGTAGATAAAATTGTCCAAGAAGCTAAGGAAGTTTACGATCTTGGCATTCCTGGCATTATCTTATTTGGCATTCCAGCAGATAAAGATACCGATGCTACAGGTGCATGGCATGATTGCGGTATCGTCCAAAAAGCTGCTACTGCCGTCAAAGAAGCTGTACCCGATTTGATTGTAGCTGCCGATACTTGTTTGTGCGAGTATACAACTCACGGACATTGCGGTTACTTGCAAGTAGGCGACTTAACCGGAAAAGTTTTAAACGACCCAACTTTAGAATTGTTAGGCAAAACTGCTGTTTCTCAAGCTAAAGCTGGTGCTGATATTATCGCTCCTTCGGGGATGATGGATGGATTTGTGCAATCAATCCGCATTGCTTTAGATGAAGCTGGCTTTCAAGATACGCCGATTATGTCGTATGCTGCTAAGTATGCTTCGGCTTATTACGGTCCTTTTCGCGATGCTGCTGAATCTACGCCGCAATTTGGCGATCGCCGCACCTACCAAATGGACCCAGGTAACGCCCGCGAAGCTTTAAAAGAAATTGGCTTAGATATTGCTGAAGGCGCTGATATGCTCATGGTGAAGCCAGCTTTGGCATACATGGATATTATCTGGCGCGTCAAAGAAGCTAGCAATTTACCTGTTGCTGCCTACAATGTCTCTGGCGAATACTCGATGGTTAAAGCCGCCGCCCTCAATGGCTGGATTGATGAGGAGCGGGTAGTGATGGAAACTCTAACAAGTTTTAAACGCTCTGGCGCAGATTTAATTTTGACTTATCACGCTAAAGATGCCGCCCGCTGGCTAGCGTAACTCAGATTTAGAGGCGCATAAATAAAGTTGCGTCTCTAAATAAGACTTTTCTTCTACATAAATACTTCTAAGCGCTATTATTATCTGCTCTGACAGTAATAGTTTAATTGTGCCGAGCAGTTGCCCCCAGTTAAATAATTCTGCAATATCTCTACATTGCCCAAACCGATTAGCGTAAAAAGTCGCCCAAAAATCCGGTGCGTGCTTAATTTTTAGCTTCCGCCAGCGCTTGCTCCAGTAGGTAAAATCCTGTCTAGTCGGTGCTTCTACTCCTACAACTGGGGGCAAATCGGCGTAACTAACAAACCTACTCAAACCTTGCCCTACAACCAATATTACCCTTGCCCAACAGCGAATCTCTCTAATCTTTTCTACTGGTACTTTCAGGATTAAAGCGATCGCTTCTTCACTAACAAACCGAGCTAAAGGATGAACGTACTTGGATTGCGGCTGCAATGTTGATATCATATAGTTACTTCCCACATTGTGGGTTTGTTTTGAATCAGGCGATCGCTTTTCAGTTTGCCGACTTTGGGCGATCGCTTTTAATCATAATTTATTTCAGTTGACAAGTCAACTGTATGTCAAACAACGGATTAGTTAGATTAAAAATTAAAGAATTTGCCGCTAGAGAAGGTTGGACGCTAAAGCAAGTTGCAGACAAATCGGGAGTAGCTTATGGCACAATCAAAACTTATGCCGTATCTCCAGGGATGGCAATGGCTGACATCAATGCCTTACGCAAGTTGGCGATAACGTTTGATATTTTGATAGAAGATTTATTAGAAGTAGTGCAGGAATAAGCGATTGCGCTTTGGATAAAGCGATCGCATTATTATTAGTCCCAAGGCGCTAAGATTTTAGATTAACCAGCAAAATAAGTAACGATGTAATGGCTGAAACCTTATTTTTTAACGCCCTGTGTCAGGCTATAGACGAAGAAATGGCGCGTGATTCCACTGTACTTGTATTAGGTGAAGATGTAGGACACTATGGCGGCTCTTATAAAGTTACCAAGGACCTTTACAAAAAATATGGCGAACTGCGAGTTTTGGATACGCCCATTGCTGAAAATAGCTTTACAGGGATGGCAGTCGGCGCAGCGATGACAGGCTTAAGACCGATAATTGAAGGCATGAATATGGGCTTTTTACTCCTTGCCTTCAACCAAATTTCCAACAACGCGGGGATGCTACGCTACACTTCTGGAGGCAATTTTACAATCCCAATGGTAATTCGCGGTCCAGGCGGCGTAGGCAGACAGTTAGGCGCAGAACACTCGCAAAGACTAGAAGCCTACTTTCAAGCTGTTCCAGGTATCAAAATCGTTGCCTGCTCTACACCTTACAACGCCAAAGGACTACTCAAATCTGCCATTAGAGATAATAACCCAGTGCTATTTTTTGAACACGTACTGCTCTATAACTTAAAGGAAAATCTGCCAGAACAAGAGTATTTGCTACCTTTAGACAAAGCTGAAGTAGTCCGTCAAGGTAAAGATGTCACAATTCTTACCTACTCGCGGATGCGTCACCACGTCATGCAAGCAGTAAAAACACTAGAAAAAGAAGGCTGCGATCCAGAAGTAATCGACCTAATTTCCTTAAAGCCATTAGATTTTGATACAATTGGCGCTTCTATCCGCAAAACTCATCGCGTGGTAATTGTCGAAGAATGTATGCGAAGCGGGGGAATAGGTGCAGAACTGACAGCCTCGATCAACGATCGCTTATTTGACGAATTAGACGCACCAGTATTAAGGCTATCTTCTCAAGATATTCCCACACCGTATAATGGCACTTTGGAAAGATTAACAATCGTCCAGCCAGAGCAAGTCGTCGAAGCAGTACAAAAAATGGTAGCGCTGCGAGTTTAAATAATCATGAGATTGCTGCTGCTGACTCGTTCAAAACCTATTATCATAGCATTTGTTAGGAACGGGTCAGAGTATGCAGAAACAGCGCGGGGTATTAGCGTTAATTATAGTTTTGATAATCGGTGCGATCGCCACGATTGCAAATATAGATATTCCTTTGGGACTGGATTTGCAGGGCGGTTCTCAGCTAACAATTCAGGTTAACCCGACTAAAGAAATTAAGCAAATCACTCAGCAGCAGTTAGAAGACGTGCAAAGAGTGATTGAAAATCGAGTCAACGGTTTAGGCGTGTCCGAACCTGTAGTGCAAACGGTAGGACAAAATCAAATATTAGTACAACTGCCAGGAGTAAGCGACCCCCAGCAAGCCGAAAGAGTGCTAGGCGGTACGGCGCAATTAGCCTTTAGAGCGCAAAACCCAGGTACAGAAGCCCAATTTTTTGCCTATCAACAGTCGCGCCAAGAACTTTTAGCCAAACGAGAAGAATTAAGAAAATCGGGCGATAAAGCAGCAATAGAGAAAAACCAAGCAGACTTGCAAAATAACAACGAAGCCATCTCCGAATTATTTGAACCTAATGGCATAACAGGTAGAAACCTTAGAGATGCCTTTGGCGAACCAACTCAAGCTAGCAACAACTGGAACGTAGCTATCCGTTTCGATGCTGAAGGCGGTAAGTTATTTGCCGATTTAACCAAGAAATTGGCTGGTACGGGACGAACTATAGGTATTTTTCTCGATAACGAATTAATTAGTTATCCCACAGTAGGTCCTGAATTTGCTGCTACAGGCATTACAGGCGGTAGCGCCGTAATTACAGGTCGATTCACCCCCCAAGAAGCAAATGACCTCAGCGTGCAGCTACGTGGCGGTTCTTTGCCCGTACCTGTAGAAATTGTCGAAAATCGGACAGTTGGGGCAACTTTAGGACGCGATAGTATCCAACGTAGCATCTACGCGGGAATAGGCGGTCTAGTTTTGGTATTGATATTTATGGTTTTCTACTACCGCCTACCGGGACTAATTGCCGATATAGCTTTAGTTATCTACACTCTACTTACTTGGGCAACTTTTGCCCTTTTAGGCGTAACTTTGACTTTGCCAGGAATTGCCGGATTTATCCTCAGTATCGGCATGGCTGTTGATGCCAACGTGCTAATTTTTGAGCGGACGCGGGAAGAATTGCGGGCTGGCAAAACTTTGTATCGTTCGGTAGAATCTGGCTTTTTTAGAGCTTTTTCTAGCATCTTAGATGGCAACGTAACGACAGTAATTGCTTGCGCTGCGCTATTTTGGCTGGGTTCTGGATTAGTACGCGGCTTTGCTTTGACTTTGGCTTTGGGGGTAGCAGTAAGTATGTTTACAGCCCTAACGTGCAGTCGCACATTCATGTTCATTGCTATTAGTTTGCCTGCACTGCGGAAGCCAGAACTGTTTTGTCCAAATCTACCAGCATCAAAGAAAGCATCGGGGGCAGCATGAAGTTTAGTGTCAATAAACAGCGCAATTTATGGTGGGGTATATCTGTAGCCCTGATCGTAGCTAGTTTGATTTCAATGTTTATTTCGTGGCAACAAATTGGTGCGCCGTTGCGCCCTAGTTTAGATTTTGTCGGCGGTACGCGCTTGCAGCTAGAACGCGACTGTAGTGCAGCGCAAAATTGCGATCGCCCTATCGATTTAGCTGCTGTACGTCAAGTCATGACAGAGCAAGGCTTAGGCAATAGTACCATCCAGCTTGTAGACAAAGAGCGCGATTCCAACAACCAAATTTTGTCAATTCGCACCAAGAACTTAAGTGCAGACGAACGAACACGCCTGCAAGATGCTCTTGCTCAAACAATTGGTAAGCTCGATTTAGAAGCAAGTCAAAACGATACTGTTGGTCCGACAATTGGTAGACAGCTACTTACATCTGGTTTACTAGCTTTAATTGTCTCTTTCGCTGGCATTATCATCTATCTGAGTATGCGCTTTCAGTTTGACTATGCTTTTTTTGCGATTGTGGCGCTATTTCACGATGTTTTGATTACTACTGGGATCTTCTCGATGTTAGGTTTAGCTCAAGGCATTGAGGTAGATAGTCTATTTATCGTTTCTCTGCTGACAATTACTGGTTTTTCAGTCAACGATACTGTCGTAATTTACGATCGCATCCGCGAAGTAATCAAGCTCAGTCCCGATAGACCAATTGAGGAAATAGTCGATGAAGCGGTAAATCAAACATTAGGGCGCTCTATCAATACCACTTTAACCGTGTTGCTGACGTTATTTTCCATCTTCCTATTTGGTGGAGAAACCCTGAAAAACTTTGCTTTGGCGCTGATTATTGGTTTTACTTTAGGAGCTTATTCTAGTATCTTTATCGCCAGTACACTATTATCTTGGTGGCGAGAAAGAAACGCTCAATCAAAACCCGTTAATGCCTAGTATGGAGCCTCCATCAGATCGTTTCTTGGAATTAGATACCCTCAAAAAAGATCCTCAGTTTCAACAGCAAGTACAGAAGTTACACCAAATTACTGTTTATAGTAGGTGGTTGCTAGTTGGTTTGTTGTGGCTGACAATCGCACCAGTAAGTTTGTGGAGTTTGCGATCGGAAATTGCTTTACTACAGCAGTATTTTACCTGGACTGCGGTGCGCTTTGGTCTTTATTACCATCCCTTGGCTACTTTTGGTCTAGCTTTGTGTATTGGCATGACTGTTTCTGTTTTAGTCTGGCAAAGCCGCAATATTTTAGTCGGCTTGCCAGCAGACGAACAAAGGCGTTTAGAACAACAAGTTAGTAAAATTCGCCAGCAAGGTTCTACCCATCCTTTATGGAAATGGGTTTGCCAGTAACAGTTTTGTTTTACTGCCGAGTGCAGAATTAATTTATGTTCGGGCAGTGCTAAATGCCTGAGCGTAACAACACTTGAACAAATATAAAGTAAAATTTACAATAACTGGCAACACCCACAGAGAATTATGGACGGAAGTCACATTCAGTTTTGCGATCGCAAGTCTCAAGTTGACCTCATTCAATTACAAGCCTTATTTAAACTAGGAGCATTTTGGGCAAAAGAGCGCAGCACAGACGACTTACGCATAGCGATTGAAAATAGCGAACCAGTAATCAGCTTATGGGATGGACAAAAGTTGATTGGTTTTGCTCGTGCAACCTCCGATGGCATCTACCGCGCCACAATTTGGGATGTAGTCATTCATCCTGACTATCGGGGTGCAGGATTGGGAAGCAAATTAGTAGAAACTGTTCTTAGCCACCCACGCATGAATCGTGTAGAGCGAGTCTACTTGATGACTACTCATCAACAAAGGTTCTATGAAAAAATTGGCTTTGAGCCTAATTCCACTACAACAATGGTTTTATACAATCAACCACTAGGCGATTCTCTGCCTAATCAAGAGATGTTGTTTCAGGAATCAATAAGGGGATAGCAATTTGAATTCGCGTAGCTGCATCGTCTGTAGGTACTGGCAAAATCTCGCAATTACCATGCATAACTTCTAATAGAGTCTGAGATAGCAGCAAAGTTAGTCCTGGTAAGCTTTTTGCAGGTACTTCTGTAAGCAAGTCTGCTTTTTTGGTAGTAAATGGTGCAGACTGCATTAAGTCTACAGGTTCATTCCAAGTGCTAGCAGCTACAGGTACATCTAACCAAATATAAGCAAGATTATTTTCTGGCATAGCTTGAGCAGAAATATAAATATTGCCTTCATCCATATAAGAAATTGCCGCATCAATTAAGTTTAAAATAGCCTGTCTAAACCAGCGGGGATCTGCCAAAATGTAAATTTCTGCATTAGGTGCTGTTAGTTGCAAGCGATAGTTGCGATTTGCTGCCATCATATAAGTGATGTTGTAGACTTCATCTAAAACAAAACTCAGTTGCAATGGTTGAATTTCCAGCTTGTTTGTCCCATGCTCTATCCGTGAGACATTGAGAACTTCATCCATCAGTTTGAGTAGCTGCAAAGCTGATTGATGAGCTTGAGACACAAACTTTCTTTCTTCGGCTGGATCGTCGCATAAATCGGACAAAATCAATTGATGCAGTCCAATTAGGCTATTAAGAGGCGATCGCAATTCATGGCTAGTGCGCGCCAAAAACCCGCCTTTAAACTGGCTCATTTGTTGTGCCATCAAGTAAGCAAGTTGCGAGTGCTTTAATTCGGTGGCGAGTGACTCATCGTTTAAAACTTGTGCAGGTAGTTGTTGCGCCTGGTTCTTATCTAGATGAGCAACAGATGGCGGTAAAACTGGTTTTGACTTGTTTAACAAAGCGCGACTTGCAAAACCCAACCCCAATCCAATTGCTAAATAAATCCAGTTAGTCAAGTTCATAATATTTCTAATAGTTTAGAACTCTAACTTAACCGCTCCTTGGCGTAACGTCTGCCAATTACCCCCATTCCATTTAACTACTGTAGAGGGAACGCCAATAGACTCTTCTATTGCTAACTCTGTAGGCAACAAAGTTAAAACATCAGGAAATGCCGATTCAATTTCTGCAACTGTTTGCAAAGGTGGTTGACCTGACAAATTAGCGCTAGTAGTAGCCAAAGGTCCTGTCTGGGATAGAATATGCTGGGCGATCGCACTATTTGGCACGCGCAGTCCAATGGTCGTCGGATCGGCTAAATTCATTTCTGGCGGTACGCGCTCTGATGCTGGCAATACTAAAGTTAACGCACCTGCCCAATATTTAGCCGCTACTTGCTGCCAAAGTTGTAATTCCTCACTACTACCAGTCACATAAGACCATAAATCTTCTGCTTTAGCACCCATCAAAATCAGCGGTTTATCTTGACTGCGCTGCTTGGCGGCAAAAATTAGCTCTGCTTTATGCGGCAAAGTCGCCAAAGCTGGCACAGTATCAGTGGGAAAGCTGACTAACGAGCCAGAGAGAGCGCCTTTTACTAGATCCTGGATTGATACTTGCATTTTTTACAGTGACCAGACAATTAACACTGGCTAGCCAGTGTTAATTGTCTGACCTATTAACTATTTCATCATCAGCAGTTACTTAATTATCAGCTACCTAAACAAAAGTATTTTCCTCATTCTCTTTTACCTGATCGCTGTTTCGCTGTGCTTGGGCAAAACGCTCTATTCCAGCAAAATCGGTGTGAATTTGAATATTTGTGTAACTTCCTTGCTCTTTTAATAATTCAATTACGGCTTCTGCTTGCCCTGCCATCATTTCTACTAACCATATTCCCCCGGTTTGTAAATAATCGGGCGCAGTTGTTACTAAATGGCGAATGCAATCTAATCCATCTTCGCCGCCGTCTAGCGCTAGCCTTGGTTCGTGATTGGCAACTTCTGGCTGTAATTGCGGTACTAAAGCACTGGGAATATAGGGCGGATTTGACACCATACCACTTAACTTACCTTTGAGGAATGCTAATGGTTCCCACCAATTGCCTTGATAGAAAGAAATACGATCGCTAAAACCTAAGTTCTCTGCATTTTTTTTGGCGATCGCAATTGCCTCATTGCTGCGATCTACAGCGTGAATTTGCGCTTGGGGAAATGCTTCCGCAAGTCCTAGGGCGATCGCTCCGCTACCTGTACCCAAATCTACCCACTGCCCTTGTTCTACTGGTAAGGGGCTACTTTTAGCTGCTGCTACTGCTAAATCTATTAACTGCTCGGTTTCTGGGCGGGGAATTAATACTGCTGGCGATACTGCAATTTTGAAGTGTCGCCAGGGCGCAACACCAGCAATGTACTGAATTGGTAAGCGATTGTACAGCCTTTGCTGCCACAGTCTATCTAATTCATCAATATCTAGCTGGAGTTGAATTTGCGGCAAATCTTTAAAAGATTCTAGCTTTAGCGCTAACCGCTCTAATGGGGCGATCGCGCTCAATAACCAATCTACCTCCATAACAGAAACATTGGCAGCAAGCGCTTGCTGTTGAGCAATTTTGCGCCACTGCCAAAGTTCTTGACCTGAAATCAAGCGCTGCCGTTGAGTCATAGCAATTATCGACGCGCTAGGTTATTTACTTCTTGCGTCTTTGTTGCTGGGGGCGATTTTGCTGCCCGGAAGCAGGCTTGAGATTTTGCACGAACTCAACTGATTCGCGAGGTGGAACCAGCATGATTTGCTCTAACTGTTTGTCGTTGCGGCTTTGCAGAGTTTGAATTACTCCTTCTAAGTTAACGACTTGAATCTCAACTGTAGAAGCCAAGTCTGGCTGCTGTTTTTTGAAGCGCTCCAACATTGTTTGCAATTCCTCTTGGTTAAAGAAGAAAGGAATTACTTGTCTGTTGTCTGCTTGTTTTACAGTCAAGTAACCTTTCTCTTTGCCTGCTCTAGCGACAAATAGAGGGGTTCCTTGAAACTTCTTGGCATCTTGTCCTGATTTTTTCATTAGTGACATTGCCGCATCAACTTGTTGCTTACCTGGAACATAGGCAAAGTCTAGAGAGTTAGGCTTGTTTTGAGTCGATTGGTCTAGCTTGTAGACTTCTCCTAGAGACACGGGAACTACCCTAACGTTCTTCGCTAGCTCTGGATTTTTTGTTTTGAGTTGATTGACAAAGTTTTCTGCATCGCGTTGGTTGATAAAAACGCCTGCTACTCCTCCTTGTTTTTTGTTGTCGTTGCTAGAAGCAACCAAGGGTGCGCCGTTGTTATCAGTGATAGTGAATACTGGTACAGGTCCTAACTTTTGCACAATTTGATCTTGTGGCAAAGCAAAAGCTGCGCCAGTACCCATAACTGCAGAACCAAACATGACGCTGCCTACTAATCCCAACTTTGCACCCAAGCGAAACATTGATTTCATAACTACTCCTGGCATCAATAGCCAACTATAGGAAGACAAATGGTTATAAGTTACCAAGTGTGATGAAGGACGAATGTGTAAAGGAGGAACAATTATATGTGAGATATTCTACACTCCATTGTTCTTTTTAACCGCGCTTAACTGTTTTTTTTCTAAAAAACTCTCGATAAATTGGCTTTATAGCGTATTATTTTCTATCCCCGATTATCAATTTTTGTTATTTTTGGGCAAAATTGGTGTTTCTTCCCGCTCTGAAAATTTGATAAATAATTCTTTTGCTAGGTATAACTACACAAAATATTTTCTTTTCATAAATAGATAAATATTAGCTGAGTTGCCAATTTTTTACACTCAAAGGCAAGTGACGTTGGCATCTTAGGCATCGTTCCTGACTAGATGGACAAAAATCTTTATCTGTCTTAACTCTTTTCATTTATAGCTGCAAAACAATTTAGCTATTTACTGATTAAATCTAGCAATCGCTCTGTTATTAATAATTTTTAATCGGGATGACAGGATTTGAACCTGCGACATCCTGCTCCCAAAGCAGGCGCGCTACCAAGCTGCGCTACATCCCGAAACAATTTCAGTCCGCATATTAACTTAACATAGAAAAGCGACTTTTTAACAATTTAGTTAGTTAAATTTATCAAAATTTACTTGTACAGCGTTCAATTAGGATACCAAAACATACCTTTGATGCCCTCTGGATCGGAAACAAACCCCAGACCGCGATAAAAGTCAACAACTTGAGGGTCAGCAAATAAAGTGACATTGCTAATGTCTTCGCTTCTGAGTTTTTTGATCGTGTATTTCATCAGCGCCTTACCTAGCTTTTTGCCTTGAAAATCGGGATGAACGACGACATCCCAAATAGTGGCATTGAAGGCATGATCGGAAGTAGCGCGAGCGAAACCAACCAGGCGTTTTTGAGTACCGCGCACCTCCCACATCGAAGCGACGAGAAAACTATGTTCCAGCGCTTTTTTGACCTTACGTAAAGGGCGACGCGACCAACCAACCGCATCGCAAAGTTCCTCTAATTCATAAAGGTCAATATTGCGATCGCAACTAAAAACAATCGAGCGATCGCCATTTTGGGGAGAACCGTTCACAGATTCAAGGGCTGTGTACTCCTCACCTGGCGTTATCTTGGTTCCTGCGGTGGTTTCCGAGCCGCTGAACCAGCTTTTCCAAAAACCCATGCCAACGTGGTGCGATTAGTAAAACTTGTATTTGACTATACTAGCTAGTTTGACAAAGCGATCGGCTAAAGAAGATCAATTTACTATTTGCTTATAAAGTAAAATCCCTCCTCAAATTAAGCGCCTCTAAATCTAGCCATTCTCAACTCTAACACTTTGTCTCCTGTTATTCTTCAGTCTCCTATCTAGCTTTAAAGGTTTTAGAGGTGCAGGTCTTAAGGATAGGATAGAGTAATGGCAACAATTGAGATTCTGGGAATTCAACACGCTTACGAGCTAACGGGTCCTGCGGCAGGTCCCCACACTTTGGTATTTATTCACGGTTGGCTGTTAAGTCGAGAATACTGGCAACCTTTAATCGAGCGCCTATCACCAGATTATCAATGTCTAGCCTACGATCTGCGCGGCTTTGGGCAATCAGCTAGCGGTTTAGAAGTGACAAAGCTAGGTATCTCAGCGGCTAATTCCCTCAATGGGCAAAATTCTCTCAGCCTAACTGCTGACAATGTGGATTTGGTAGCATCAATAACGCAGGAAGATCCACTTACCGAGTGTAATTCTCGCTACACTGCTGCAGCATACGCTAATGATTTGGTATCGCTATTAGAACAGTTAAATATTAATAGTGCTTGGCTTGTAGGTCACTCGTTAGGCGCGACAATTGCCTTATGGGCAGCCGAACAATTACCCGATCGCATCAAAGGCGTTATTTGTGTCAACGCTGGCGGGGGAATTTATCTCAAAGAAGCCTTCGAGCAATTCCGTTCTGCTGGCAGGCAGTTAGTCAAAATTCGTCCGCGTTGGCTGTGTTATTTACCTCTAATAGACCTGTTATTTACCCGCGCTAACGTAGTACGCCCTATAGCTCGTAGTTGGGGACGACAAAGAGTAATTGATTTTGTTGTCGCTCACCCTGAAGCCGCTTTAGGTACTCTGCTTGACTCCACAACAGAGGAAGAAGTCAACCGCTTGCCGCAATTAGTTTCGCAGCTATCTCAGCCAGTTTACTTTTTAGCTGGGGAGCAAGACCAAATCATGGAATCAAAATACGTACGGCATTTAGCTAGTTTTCACCCTTTATTTGAGGAATGCGGCAACAACGTAGTTGAAATTCCCCGTTGCGGACATTTGGCAATGCTAGAGCAAACAGACACCGTTGCCCAGGAAATTCAGGCGATTTTGAACCGTCACCAAATGTAGAGACGTTGCAGTGCAACGTCTACGGTAATTTAATGCTGGTAGAGTTGCATGACTTCGGTTAAGGGCAAACGAGATCGCGTCCCTAATGTAATTGGCGATGTATGCCCTCTATTGAGGTGTTCGGCGGCGGCGCAACCGATCATAGCAGCATTGTCGGTACAAAACTTCATCGGTGGAAATAACACGCGCAAGTTGCGCTCGGCTGCGGCGGCTTGTAAATGCTGCCTTAGTCCGCTATTTGCTGCTACACCTCCACCTACAGCAATCGTATTTAAGCCGTAATCTGTAGCACAAGCGATCGCTCTTTTGGTTAGCGATCGCGCTACTGTGGCTTGAAAGCTTGCAGCAATATCCGCAACGGGTACAACAGGCGAATTTTGCTTTAGCTGTTGCACAAGTCGCATTACTGCCGTTTTTAAACCGCTGAAACTAGAATCGTAAGGATGAAAACCACCATGAGGCAAAGAGATTTTGCCCTCTGGAAGCGCAAATGCTTCAGGGTTGCCTGTTTGTGCCAAGCGATCGATAGCTGGACCACCTGGATAGCCCAAATCTAGCAATCTTGCGACTTTATCAAAAGCTTCTCCTGCAGCATCGTCGCGGGTTTCGCCTAAAGTTTCGTATTTGCCGCAATCTTTGACATAAATCAAGCTAGTATGACCGCCAGAAACTAGCAAGCTTAAAAACGGTGGTTCTAACTTTGGTTCGCTCAAGCAGTTGGCGTAAATATGCCCTTCTAGGTGATGTACGCCCAAAAATGGCAATTGATGCACGATCGCCAATGTTTTGGCGGCTGTTAGCCCTACAAGTAGCGCTCCGACCAGTCCTGGCGCACAACTAGCAGCAATTCCATCTATTTTTGCGATCGGAATTTGCGCTTGGGATAAAGCCTCAGCGATCGCCTGATTAATAATCTCTAAATGTTGGCGCGATGCAACTTCCGGCACTACACCCCCATACTGTTGATGGATAGGAATTTGCGAAGTTACTACGCTACTACAAACATGGCGATCGCTCACAATCGCCACAGCAGTCTCATCGCAGCTAGTTTCTATTGCTAATACAGTTGCCATTTTTTAAAGAAGGGAAAAGGGGGACTACAGGGGGATTGAAGACAAGGAGGACTTTCTCCCCCTGCTTCACTGTTCTAAGGCGTAAATAGGCGAATTATGAATTAGACCGCTTGCTACTCTCATTGCGAAACCTAAACTTTTATTTACTTAAACGATGAACGGATCGCCTGCAAGAGTATGATATCTTCCAAGTTCTGTAAACAACACCTGTACAAGCCGCTTCAATGTCTTGAGAAATTTGATGGGCAGCATTGCTTCGCGCCAAATTTTTGCTTGTACACGTAACTTTATTTCTTTTGTAACAAAGGGAAACAATTTCATGCGACGATTGTTTGCTCTGGTTCTAGTCATTGGTATTTGGTTTAGTTTTGCCCCGCAGGTCATGGCAGCACCGCAATCTAACCTAGTACCTTGTAGCGAGTCACCAGAATTTATTCAAAGGGCAAAAAATGCCCGCAACACAACCTCCGATCCCCAGTCAGGCATCAAAAGGTTCGAGCGTTATGCTCAAGCTCAATGCGGTCCTGAAGGCTTACCACACTTAATTGTTGATGGTCGTCTCGATCGCGCTGGTGACTTTATCATTCCTAGCATTTTATTTTTGTATATTGCTGGCTGGATTGGTTGGGCAGGTCGTTCTTATATTCGCGCCGTCAAGAAAATTGAAGGCTCGTCTCCCGAAAGCAAAGAAATTGCTATTGATGTGCCTTTGGCGCTGCAATGTACCGCAGGTGGCGCTACTTGGCCCTTGGCAGCTACTACGCAGTTTTTGTCAGGCGAACTATACGCTAAAGACGAAGAAATACCTGTTTCACCACGCTAATTTAGCTTATCTACTCTGCTTTTGGAGATCGATTGATGCAAAACAAAAACGACCAAAAAACATACTTCCTTCAGTATCTTTCCTTAGCACCAGTGCTTGCTGTTTTGTCTGTATCTGTTGCTTTTAGTACCTGGGCTATATTCAATTACATTTTCCCCGATCTACTTTTCCATCCTTTGCCGTAGAATTAGTTAGTAGTTAGCTGAAAATTATCTATTTTGTCTTACTAGAATGTAGGCAAATTGTCTAATTTATTGTAGCTAACAGCTTTATTAATTAAAGGCATATTCCTAAAGGAATAAACTCGCTCTCTCTTAGGAGATGGCGAGTTTATTTGTTGTTTGTTTAGCAAAGAATAACTTAATTAATTTTTCTAAAGTTAATAGTAGAAATAGATATTTAGCTGCAAGTATTAACCTAAAATAATCCCACTACCTGTTTAAATACTAAGAGCAAATATGGCGCAAGCAATAGATGCATCAAAAGATCGTCCCTCCGATCCTAGAAATCGGGAAGTTGTGTTTCCCCCAAATCGTGATGCCCAGTGGGGAGATTTAGAAACACCGATTAACAACTCTGGTCTAGTAAGATGGTTTATCAATAACTTACCAGCTTATCGTCAAGGAATAACCAACCAAAGACGAGGTATAGAAGCTGGAATGGCTCACGGCTATTGGATGCTAGGTCCTTTTGCTAAGTTAGGTCCCCTGCGCGATACTGACATTGCTAACATAGCTGGATTATTATCAACTTTGGGTATGGTGGCAATTTCAGCACTAGCGATCGCACTTTATGCTAATAGCAAGCCACCCCTACCCGTAGCAAATGTTACTACCAATAATCGCGTACCAGATACCTTCAAATCTCAAGAAGGTTGGAATACTTATGCTACAAGTTTTCTAATTGGTGGAGTTGGTGGAGCAGTTGTTGCCTATTTCTTACTAGACAACATAGAAGTTATCCAAAGAGTATTTGGATAAATTGACAAAATAACAAATTTCCATACTAAAAGCACGATAATGTGCGAAGTTCCGGCATAGAGCAAGAAAAGTAAAGTTTGCTTACTTAAAGGTAAGGAGTTTTATTTTTCTGCTCTATTTTTATGACTAGGACAAATTACCCAAATATTGCCGTTTCTAATTGCTGCAAAGCTGTATCAAAATCGTCATTAACAATTTGCAGATCGAACTCACTAGCAGCATCAACTTCTATTCGAGCGCGTTGGAGACGACGAGAAATCGCTTCATCTGGATCTTGGCGGCGATCGCGCAAGCGTTTTTCGAGTTCGGCAAATGAAGGAGGTAAAATAAAAATGCGTAAAGCGCTAGGAAAAGATTGACGAATTTGCCTTGCTCCTTCTAGTTCAATTTCCAACAAAATGCTTTTGCCTTGGGCAATTTGTTGTTCTATGGGTAGACGAGGAGTACCGTAGCAATTACCAGCAAACTCAGCCCACTCCAATAGTTGATCTTGGGCAATCATCTTTTCAAAATCGCTGCGACTAACGAAGTAATAATGTTCGCCATCAATCTCGCCCGTACGAGGCGAGCGAGTGGTAGCAGAAATCGACAGATATAACTGCGGATGACGTTGCAGGAGCGATCGCACCAAAGTACCTTTACCAACGCCGCTAGGACCTGTTAAAACAATTAACCTACCTGCTTGACAGTCATTGGCAGTTTGCACAGAATTATGAGTTTGCATTCACACAAGAAAGAGCAATCTATATAATTCACATCCTACCGCCGAAATTGGTCCTGCACTTTAAAGCTAACCTAACGTCAACCACCAGTTTTAGAATAAAGTATTAAATGCACCCATTAATATTTCATTGGTCACTGGTCACTGTTAACCATCTGGTTGCTCGCGGCTAATTACAAACCGATTTGCCACCGTCTCCGGTTGAATTGCTGACAAAATGACATGACTTGAATCAGTAATAATTACTGCTCTAGTACGGCGACCGTAAGTAGCATCAATCAGTTGTCCGCGATCGCGCGCATCGGTAATAATGCGCTTGATAGGAGCAGATTCGGGACTGACGATGGCAACTACTCGGTTGGCAGATACGATATTACCAAAACCGATATTAATTAGCTGAATATCCATGAGAAACTAACACGAAGCGCCGTGTAACAAGCTTTCAAAAATCTAATTTCATGTTATCTACAAAAATTTTGAGTTACAAGCCTAAAATTAGCAAAAAACCTAGTTTTTTCGTCTCTTAGACCCTTTTTTTGCAGTTTTCTACCTTTTGAGCGATATCTAAAGGTAGAGCTTTCACAGTGACCAGCGATTAGTGACCAGTGACCAGGTAAAAGAAAGAGAGGAAAATACTCTTGTCTAAGTAGCCGAGCGCTAATAACTGCTGATGATGAAATCGTTAACAGGTCAGACAATAAACAGTAACTATTTAATGCTTCTTAACTGGTCACTGTAATAGTCCCCCTTGTCTCCTTGTCCCTTGCTTGTTTGATATTCTAAGAAATAAAGAAGAATTGCTTTGCAACCTGTTGACTTTACAACCTTAACCGCTGCTGGTAATGAAATACGCGATCGCTGGCTTCCGGCGCGTAGCGAACAAGTATATCAGCGCGATCGCTATACAATTGCGATCGCTTTACGTACCCTAAAAGAGCGAGGATGGCTGGAAATTTGCTGGCATCCCCAAGCTGCTCATTTTTGCATCGGTTCGCCGCCTCCCCGCACGCCCGATACTTTTACTTTTAGCCAGCAATTGCTGCATCAATTAAATGGTTTAGCATTGGTAGCAATTGCCCAAGTTGCCCCTTGGGAGAGAGTTTTCGATTTACAATTTGCCCGTCGTCCTGGGGAAGATGCGCTTTGGCATTTGTATGTGGAAATTATGGGCAAATATAGTAATGTCATCCTGACTGACGCTAGTGGGGCGATCGTTACTGCGGCGCATCAAGTTAGCCAGCAACAATCTAGCGTGCGTCCAATTCAAACAGGGCAACCTTACGAACTACCACCGTCATTAGGTGGAGCAATCCCAACATTAGAAGAATCTCAAGCCCGTTGGCAAGAAAGAGTCAGTTTAGTACCGCAAGAACTCGCCCGTTGTTTGCTGAAAAATTATCGAGGCTTGAGTCCGGCTTTAGTACAATCGATGGTGCGAGTAGCCAGGTTAGATCCCGAACAGTCTACCGATAGCTTAAATGCAGCCGATTGGGATAGCTTGTTTAGTCGCTGGCAAGAATGGTTACAAGCTTTAGATAAAGGCAAATTCTCACCTGGTTGGACTACCAAAGGTTATACGGTACTTGGCTGGGAAGTAGCCACGCCAGCCAAAGATGTCCAAGATTTGCTCAACCGTTACTATACAGATGAGTTAAATCAACAGGAATTTCAGCAACTTAGCAATCAATTAAGTCAAAAGCTGAAGAATATTTTAGATAAATTGCACCTGAAGGCTAATACTTTTAAAGAACGCTTGGAACAATCAGATCGAGCAGATGTATTTCGTCAACACGCCGATCTATTGATGGCTAACTTGCAACAATGGCAACCAGGGATGAAAGAAATTGTATTGGCTGACTTTGATACCAACGCGCCAATTGCGATCGCTTTAGAACCTGAGAAAAACGCCGTCCAAAATGCCCAAAAACTCTACAAGCAAGCAGGTAAACTCAAACGCGCTCGTGGTGCAGTTGAGCCACTTTTAGCAGAAGTACAGGCAGAAGTAGATTACTTAGAACAAGTAGAAAATGCGATCGCGCAAATAGATAAGTACCAGACAGCAGAAGATTTAGAGACACTCGTAGAAATCCGCGAAGAATTGATCGCGCAAAAATACTTAGCAGATCCAGAATACGCTCGTCGAGATAATCCTGACTCAAGTACAAACTTTCACCGTTACCGCACTCCTAGCGGCTTTGAGGTATTAATCGGGCGCAACAATCAGCAAAACGATCGCCTAACTTTTCGGCTAGCAAACGATTACGATTTGTGGTTTCACGCTCAAGAGATTCCTGGCAGTCACGTTTTATTGCGTTTAGAACCTGGTACTGTGGCAGAACAGGCAGATTTACAATATACTGCCGATCTTGCTGCATACTACAGCCGTTCTTGTCAAAGCGATGCTGTGCCGATTGTATATACTCAACCTAAGCACGTCTATAAGCCTAAAGGTGCTAAACCTGGACTCGCTATATACAAGCACGAACGGATATTATGGGGGCAACCAAGGCAGGGAGAAAAATATCTGGTAGCAACCTAGCTTTGAGGTCAAATGCGATCGCATCCTTGATTAGTTATGATGAATTGCGATCGCGTCTTGCATTTAGAACAGCCATCAACTGTTGCTGAACGCATCCAGAAATTTGGACAAGCTAGTATATAGCATTTTCTCGGCTGCTTAATACACTTCGTCATGGCTACCGATGTCTACAAATACAGCCTTTCCGTCTTCTGTAAAGTAGAACAGTACCCTCTGATCGTAGTCTAGGCTAAAACTCCAAAATTCCTTAAGTTTGCCCGATAGTCTGTGCGTTTTCAAGCTTGGAGCGAATGGATCTACAGTAAACAATTCTAGTTTTTGCCAAAACCGTGCTTCTGAATCTGCGTTGCCTTTGATACGTTTTTTATAGACACGTTTGAACGAAGAACTGAAACTGACTTCCAAAATCACTCCTCTATCAGTTGTTTCAATTCATTAGTATTGGCGGAAAACTTCAGTTCACCTTTTTGTTGTTCGATTTGTGACGATTTGAAGTTGGCATATATATCATCGCGGCGCTCCTCGCGGAGATACTGTTGTAATAACAGTTGAATTTCACGTTTTTCATCTGTAGAAAGGCTTTTGATTACCTCAACCACATCACTGAAAGTCATCGGTTTCAACACCTCATCGTGCTTATCCAATCAATCTAACACGCTGATTGCCTCAAGGTTTACACTTGCGTCCTTACTGATTTGACCCATTCTTGCCGAAAAGCTTCTTGCTCCTCAACTGATACTGGTTCAACATCATCGCCAAAGTCAAAAAGACCGACTAATTGATTGCGAGTTGGAAAAGTATTGAGCGTCGCTCCTTTATATATCTTCATTCCTAAACCCATATCGATTGCCATGCCTGTAATTACAATATTACGGCTTGCACCGTAACATAAGGGGTAAAGACCTAGTAAAGCCAACTGTTGGCGCACTTGTTTAAAAGACTCAAAAAAATTCCAATCTACACAATTAACCTCACTATCTGCCCATTTAAGCGTTATTCTGCACTCTGTACGTCTTCTTCCGCCTTCATTCCAGTCAAGGCAACCTAAATCGACTATTGCTGGTAACAAATGACCGTGTGCGTCCTTGAGGTAAATTTCGCGTTGTCCCAAAGATTTTTCGGGAATGTCTAACATATAAAACTCCAATTATGTTGAGATAGCCCGCTAATTAACCTCAAAACATTGTCTTATCAACAAATTGCAGTTATTTTAACCTTAAACAACAAAAAAATGTCTCAAACATCAACCCTAAACCTAACTTTTGAGGAATACCTTGTATATGATGATGGGACAGATAACCGTTACGAGCTTGTTAATGGTGAACTAATAATGGTTCCACTGCCAAGCGCTGACCATGCCGATATAATCGATTTACTCTTAGAGATTTTTAGAGCAGAAATCCGCAAACTTAATTTACCTCTAAAAGCCTCCGATAAAGTTGGAGTTTACATTGGTAAATCCTCAGCAACAGGTAGGGAATACTCGCGCAATCCTGATATTTGCGTAATGCAGTCCGAAGCTTGGTTATCCCTTAAAGCTAATAAAACAGCCGCCGTCTTAAAAACTCCGCCTGTGTTAGTTGTTGAAGTTGTCTCAAAGAACCGCGCAGATGACTATGTAGATAAAGTAGATGAGTACCAACGTATAGGAATTACTGAGTATTGGATTGTAGACAGGCGCGAGTATAAAATTTCTGTTTTGCTGTTAAATGACGGATGTTATAACGTAACTGAGTTTCGAGGTAGCAATCGCATCATTTCAGCAACTTTTCCTGAGATAGCTTTGAGCGCAGAACAAATACTGTCCGTATAAAAACCTTATCATTAGCTCTCTACAAAATTGGGAAAGGATATAAATTTAACCCTTTCCCTTACACCTGCTTTATTTCCCGAAACCTTTACCCCGACTTGTGGAAGCAGTTGTTACACAGTTTTGTAATTGTGTCATTAAAGTTTCCTTGTCTAGATTCTGTCCGATTAAGACAAGCTGGTTTTGGCGATCGCCTTTCCACTCATCATCATCAATACTAAACCGCTTGCCGCACAAGTGGAAAATATGCCGCTTAGGACTTTCATCAAACCACATAATTCCTTTTGCCCGAAAGACATTCTCTGGTAATTGATTATCGAGGAAATATTGAAACTTCCTAATCGAAAGTGGTTTATCGCTTTGGAAAGATATTGAGGTAAACCCGTCGTTTTCTAAGTGATGGGAATGGTCGTGGTCGGGATGATCGCAGTTATGATGGTCGTGGTCGTGGTCGTGATGATGGTGATGGTCGTGATGGTGATGTTCTTCTGATTTAGTAGCAAAATACTTATCGGACTCAAATAGACCAACGCTAAGAATTAAGGGAATTGCAACTTGCGATCGCGTAGTGCGGATAATTCTCGCACCTTCCTTAATATCTCTAATCTTAACTTCCAACAAATCTAAATCGGCTTCGTCAACTAAATCTGCTTTATTGAGCAAAATAATATCGCCGTATTGAATTTGATTTAAAGCTGCTTGGGAGTTAAATAAATCTAAGCTGTAATTGGCTGCATCTACAACTGTGACAATCGAATCTAAACGAGTCAAATCGCGTAGTTCTGTCCCTAAGAAGGTTAAAGCTACAGGTAAAGGGTCAGCAAGTCCAGTTGTCTCTACAACTAAATAATCGATTTGGTCTTGACGTTCCAAAACCTTATAAACCGCTTCAACCAGGTCATTATTGATAGTGCAGCAAATACAACCATTATTTAGCTCTACCATATCTTCGCCAGTAGAGATAATTAGCTCGTTGTCGATGCCAATTTCACCAAATTCATTGACCAAAACTGCTGTTTTCACACCTGCTTGGTTAGTAAGAATGTGATTGAGTAGAGTTGTTTTGCCACTACCCAAAAAACCAGTAATGATAGTCACTGGCAAACCACGTTTTGAGATTTCCATTACTTGAGATTGGTCGGGACTCACTGCTGATTGCATAGCTACGTTGTCAGTCTAAACGTCAAAAAATTACAGTTGTGGCGTGGAGAGCGCATCGAGCTTTAGCATATAAATGTGCTAGCGATCGCACTATGACCCTCCTCCCTTATTATTAGCCTATCTGCTAATTTCTTCATTGCTCGACCATGACCTTAAAGCTTTACAACACCCTGACTCGCCGCCAAGAAGAATTTGCGCCGTTAGTAGCTGGTAATGTCACAATGTACTACTGCGGCGTAACAGTTTACGATTACTGCCATTTAGGTCATGCGCGGGCTTGTATTGTCTGGGATGTAGTGCGCCGTTACTTGCAATTTTTGGGTTACAAAGTCCGGTACGTGCAGAATTTTACCGATATTGACGACAAAATCCTTAATCGGGCAAGGCAAGAAAATTCATCTATGCAGGAAGTCGCAGAGAAATACATTCAAGCATATTTTGAAGATATGGCGCGGTTGAATGTCAAAGAAGCTGATGAATATCCCCGCGCTACGCATACAATCGACGGCATCAAAAGGCTAATTCACGAACTAGAACAAAAAGATTGCGCTTATGCCACAGGCGGCGATGTTTACTACAAAGTCCGTTCCTTTGCTGAATATGGCAAGCTTTCGGGGCGGAAGTTAGAGGATATGCAAGCAGGTGGTAGTGGAAGAGTTGATGCAGCAGATCTAGAAGCACAAAAAAAGCAAGATCCCTTTGATTTTGCCTTGTGGAAGGGAGCAAAGCCAGGAGAACCAGCTTGGGAGTCATCTTGGGGCGAAGGACGACCAGGATGGCATATAGAATGTTCGGCAATGGTACGCGATCGCTTAGGCGATACGATAGACATCCACGCTGGGGGCGCAGATTTAATTTTTCCCCATCACGAAAATGAAATAGCTCAATCAGAAGCGGTCACAGGTAAACCTTTGGCGCGTTACTGGCTGCATAACGGTATGGTAACGGTAGATGACGAGAAAATGTCTAAATCTTTAGGCAATTTCATCACAATTCGAGAATTACTAGATCGTCCTACAGATCCAATGGCGGTGCGATTGTTTGTATTAATGGCACATTATCGCAAACCAATTGATTTTAGCGATCGCGCTCTTGAATCTGCCCAAAATGGCTGGCAAACTCTAAAAGAGGGGCTGCTGTTCGGTTTACGCTACGGAGAACAACTAGGCTGGTCTAGTAATGGTAAGACTGATTTGGAGGCTACAGAGCGCTTCCAAGTGGCTGTAAATGAAGATTTTAACTTCTCCTCTGGCTTGTCGGTATTATTTGAAATTGCTAAAGACTTGCAACGCGAAGGAAATATTTTAGTCCATCAAGGAAATACCGTTACATCGCCTACCCAGCTACAATCAATGTGGCAGACATTAGTTAAGTTAGCGGATGTGTTAGGATTAGAAGCTCATTTAGAAGCTGAGAGCGTAGAAGGCTTAAGTGATGAGGAAATTGAGCAATTAGTAGAGCAAAGGGCGATCGCACGTAAAGCTAAAAATTTTGCCCAATCTGACCAAATTCGCGCTCGATTACTAGAACACGGGATTACTGTTATTGATAGTGCTGATGGTTCCAAGTGGCATCGCTAAAACTATCAAGACGCTAACCAAATTGCTAAAAATTTCCTCTAGCAATCCGCGCTTCAAGAGTCGGCGTTGCATTTCCCCAAATTTTGGGATGTACTAATCCTGGTTGATTTATATCTTTATTTAGCAACACCCCTGACTTAATTTAGTTTTAGCCTTAAATTGTCCCATACGGGTACAATACGGATTAATTAAGCAATAATTCTGTTAACCCGCGCTCACTTTAGGGGATTGCGAATATAGCCATACTTTTTACTATTTGGTTCCCGTATCCAAGCCAGCCCCTCAAAAAAGCGTCCACCCTCATCAAATTGCGGCTGAATTATAAAATTCCCAGTCTTATCGATATAGCCAATCTTGTCGCTAATTGTCACCCCTGCCAGCCCTTCGGAAAATCTATAACCCCGCTCAAATTGTGGCTGGATTACACGATTCCCGCTCTTGTCGATATAACCCCACTTGTCGCCAATCTTAACTACTGCCAGCCCTTCGGAAAAGTATCCAGCCCTAGCAAATTGCGGCTGGATTACACGATTCCCGCTCTTGTCAATATAGCCCCACTTGTCGCCAATCTTAACTAGTACCAGCCCTTCGGAAAAATCATAACCCTCATCAAATTGCGGCTGGATGACAAGAGTCCCAGTCTCGTCAATATAGCCCCATTTGTCACCAATTTGAACCCTTGCCAGCCCTTCGAAAAAGTATCCAACCCTAGCAAATTGCGGCTGAATTGCAAGAGTCCCGCTCTTGTCAATATAGCCCCCCTTGTCCCTAATTTGAACCGCTGCCAGCCCTTCTTTAGAAAATGGTCCAGCGCGACGAAATGTCCGTTCTATAACAAAATTTCCAGTTTTGTCGATATAGCCACAAGTATTGACGATACAAGCACCTGCCAATCCTTGGGAAAATTCTCCAGCACTATTTTCAGTAAAATCCCAGTTAGTAACAAAGTTTCCTTTCTTGTCTATATAGTTCCAGTTTTGACCAGCAATCCACACTAGCGCCAATCCTTCGGAAAAACTATTAGTTTTATCAAATTTCGGTTCAATGACAATGTTGCCACTCGTGTCAATATAGCCCCACTTACCATTAATTTGAATCTCCGCTAGCCCGTCCGAAAAGTCTCTAACGACCTCAAATTGTGGCGCGATCGCAAAATTGACATTGGTTCGCCTTACAGAATCAGTTGGCGATGGAGATAGTGTTGGTGTAGTGGAAGTCGCTGTTGGTGACGGAATTGGAATTTGTCCAGATGGGTTGAGCGGTTGAGGACGATTGATGAAGGCAAAAGTTGCTAGTATTCCTGCTCCTAATCCACCTATACCAATTAAGCTGCCTCGCACTATAGGTTTAGGAACTTTTGAGATTAAACGAGCAAATGGATGAGTTGGTTGTGGCATTAAAGCATTCACCGCTTGTAAAGCCTCCTTTGCTGATGGGTAGCGCTGGCTGAAGTGAGAGCGCACCATTTTGGTTAAGACTGCCATTAACTCATCACTCACCGATATGTAATGGCGTAATCTCAGTTCCCCTGTATTATCTCGCTGTAATTGTTGGGGGGACAAGCCTGTGAGAGCTTGAATACCAATCATGCCAACTGCATAGATATCGCTGGATAATTTGGGGTCGCGATTGTGTTGTTCGATCGGTATATATCCAGGAGTACCAATAGCAATGGTCGGTGACACCTGACCTTTTGCATTAACTACTAAACTTCCAATCTCTTTAACCGCCCCAAAGTCAATCAATACAATTTTCTTATCCTTTCGGCGGCGCATGATATTTTGGGGTTTGATATCTCGGTGGATAATGTTTTGTTGATGGACAACCTCTAAAACTTCTAGAATATCGTGCAATAGCTTTATCACTTCCTCTTCGCTGAAGCGTCTACCAGGAGTGAGTTCGTGACCTAAGTCGCGTCCATCAACTAATTCTTGAACTAGATAGAATTCCTCATTTTCCTCAAAATGGGCTAACAGTCTTGGTATTTGGTCGTGATGACCTAATTCATCTAGAACTTGTGCTTCCCTCTTAAATAAACGCCTTGCGATCGCTAAAACGGCTGGATTAGTATGTGTCTGTTTGAGATGTTTGACTACACATTGGCTGTTTTTTGGTAAATCGCTGTCTTCTGCAAGATAAGTGTCGCCAAATGCTCCACCTCCTAAGTGTTTAATGATTTGGTAGCGGTTGCGTAATACTATTCCTTGGGCAAGCATATAATCTACTCGAACTTGCTAAATAGTTAAAAGCATTTTGCTTTTAAACTTCAGTTTATATCTGCTTTGTTTCCTACTCCGCCATTGGTTGCTGCAACTGCCTGCGCCCATTTTGAATTATTTGCAGCATATCTTGCAATTGTTGCTCGATATTTTTGAGACTATTATCAGCGTAGGTATCGGCTCCTTGCTGAATTTCTAGAGCTTCGGCGATCGCATTTTGCCGCATTTGAGTCAATTCTTGCTGTGCTTGCAGGCGCATTTGGTCAATTTCTACGTGGTTTTGCTCTAAAGCAAGTTGGCATTCTTGTTGTACCTGAGCTTGCAGTTGCATGGCTGCTTGCTCTGCTTGCTGAAATATCTCTGTTTGGTTGACTAATTGCGCTGCTCTAATTTTTGCTGCTTCAATAATCTGCTCGGCTTCTAATTGCGCTTGTAATATAATTTCCTGTTTTTGGCTAATTAGTGCTTCAGCTTCGCGAAAAACTATCGGTAGATGCATTCGCACCAAATCTAACTGATCTAATAACCGTTCTTCGTCTACCAAGGTGCGGCGAGTTAAAGGAATATTTGGACTAGCAAGGATCGTCTCTTCTAGTCGGTTTAATTCCTGCTGAATATCTACGCCTCCAGTACCATTAATTGACGGTTGGCTAGGAGGGCTAGGGATATTTTGAGCAGTAGGTTCTATGTTGGTTAGGTCTTGGCGTGACATCGGTAAATTTCTATGGCGACGTGCTGGGGAACGAGGTGATCGATAGAACCACCAAATTTGGCAATTTCTTTGACTTGACTGCTACTTAAAAAACTATACTCATTTGAGGTGGCTAGAAACACAGTTTCTATGCGATCGGCGAGGGTTTTATTAGTATGAGCCATTTGTAGTTCTACTTCAAAGTCTGAAAGCGCTCGCAAACCCCGAATTAGAACTTCTGCTTGCCGCATTTGGGCATAGTTAACGGTTAAGCCGTTGAAGCTGTCTACTTCTACATTAGATAAATGCAATGTAGATTGACGAATTTGCTCGATTCTTTCTTGGACTGTAAATAACGGCGTTTTGTTTGGATTTTTGAGAACGGCGACAATTACCCGCTCAAATAACCGACAACTGCGCTCAATAATGTCGAGGTGTCCTAGTGTAATGGGGTCGAAGCTTCCAGGGTAAATGGCAATCACGCTTGAGGTATGAAGTATAAAATTAGCTTGCTGATGGAAAGAAAATGCTTAACTCACGTCAAATATTTGTCTGCTTGCCTACGCTGTTGCCACATATACGCCAACATTTTGTCATCCTCTACATTTAAGAATTCTTTACTCAAAGTTATCTTTGCAATTATATCGATTATCGATCTACAAGTTTAATTTTAGAAAATCATCAAGGTATAAGTTATAACTAGAGGCGCAAAATCTAAATAGAGCCGTTCAGAGTTGTAACTATGCGCCGTCACTTAAATAACTTGAGTTTGCTTGCTGTTACTAGCTTGCTGTTACTTTCTCCCATACAGCTTAAGAATTTATCCTCAATAGTACAAGCACAGACTATCCAAGAGCGTACTAATTCAGCAAAATGGCAAGAATTTTCTACTCAAGAGGGCGGCTTTAGCGTATTGTTACCTGGAAAACCGCAACAAGAGACAAAACCTATAGAGCCTGGTTCTGGTACTTTAAATAACTTTTTTGTCGATCTAAAATATGGAACCTATGGCGTGAGTTATGCTGACTTTCCCAATGCTTCTAATCAACTCGATCCCAAACAAGTAGATGACTTGCTTAATTCAGTCCGCGATAGCGCTGTGGGTAAAGGCAAATTACTAACCGATCGCAATATCACTCTAGATGGTTATAAAGGCAAAGAAATTGAATACGTATCAGCAGGTTTAACTTATAAAACTAGAATATATTGGGTAAAACAACGCTTGTATCAACAGATTGTTGTCCTAGCAAATCCAAAATTAGCTGCTAATAGCGATCGCTTTTTTAACTCATTTAAGCTACTTGCACCTACAGTTGCGGCTAATAGCAATCTAGATTTAGCTCAAACAGGTAGGCAGCAATTAGCAGCAGGTCAATTTAAAACCGCTTTAACAACATTACAACAAGCTTTAGCGATCGCCAAATCTCAAAACGACAAGGCAGGTATAGCTACTATTTTAAATAATCTTGGCGAAGCTTATCGCGGTCAGGGCGATTACGTCCAAGCTTTAGACTCCTACCAGCAAGCCTTACAGATTGTTAGAGCAATTAAAGACAAAACTACTGAAGGGACAATTTTAAATAATATTGGTCTAGCTTATCAAGGTCAAAGTCAGTACGACCAGGCACTTAAGTTTCATCAGCAAGCTTTGGCGATTCATAAGCAAACTAACAATCGCGCGATGCTGGGTATATCTCTAAATAATATTGGCTTAATTTACTACAGTCGCGGCGATTATGCCCAAGCACTACAGTCATTTGAGCAAGCATTGACTATTCAAAAAGCAGCTAATAACCGTCTAGAAGTAGGTACGGCGCTAAGTAATATTGGCTTAGTTTACACCGCGCAAGGTAAGTTCGATCGCGCATTAGAGTCATTTGAGCAAGCTTTAGCTATTCACAAAGCTGCTGGTAATAAAGCAACAGAAGGAACGATCCTCAATAATATTGGCTTAATTTACTACAGTCGCAGCCAGTATCCTCAAGCCTTAGATGCGTTTCAACAAGCGGTAAACATCTCTAAAGACATTGGCAACCGCTCAGGAGAAGCAACTAGCCTCGCGAATGTAGGATTGACTTATACTGCCCAAGGCGAATACGTTCAGGCACTAGCAACTTATCAGCCAGCTTTAAAAATAGCTCAAACTATTGGCGATCGCGCAATTGAAGGAGCGATTATTACTAGCATGGGGCTAGTCTATGTCAATCAAAGCCAGTATGCCCAAGCCCTCAATTCCTACCAACAAGCGCTAGCAATTGCTGGAAAAATAGGGGATAAAGCCAGCGGGGCAAATATTCGCGCTAGTATTGGCGAAGTTTACCTCAATCAAAGCCAGTATCCTCAAGCCTTGGAGTCTTATCAGCAAGCATTGGTAATTGCTAGAGAAATTGGCAATCGGGCAATTGAAGGACAAATTCTCAGCGGTATAGGTTTGGTGCATACTTATCGCGCCGAGTATGCCCAAGCACTAACATCTTTGCAGCAGGGACTAGCTATATATCAGGCTATTGGCAGCCCCGCAGGTGCAGGTAGACTGCTCAATAATATTGGTTTAGTGTATCAAGGTCAAAGCCGCTATGCTGAGGCTTTAAAGGCTTACCAGCAAGCTTTAACGACTGTAAGAGCGATCGGCGATAAAGCTGGAGAAGCAGCTAGTTTTAGTAATATTGGCTTGATATATGACAGTTTAGGACAATACAATCGCGCTTTAGATTCGTACCAACAAGCTTTAAAAATTAGTCAAACTCTAGGCAACCGCTCAGGCGAAGGAACGGTATTAAATAATATTGGTGGAGTTTACTTGCGGTGGGGAAATTACCCTCAAGCACTCAAAAATTACGAACAAGCTTTAGCACTTTTGCAAGCAGTAGGCAATCGCGCAGGTATAGGCACAACTTTAAATAATATTGGTGAAGCTAATCGCCTGCAAGGAAAATACCCTCAAGCATTAGCCTCTTACCAAAAAGGACTAGCAATTACCAAAGAAATCAGCAACCGCGCTATTGAAGGCACAACTTTAAATAATATTGGCGAAATCAATCGCTTTCAAGGTAAATACACCGAAGCCTTGGCATCTTACCAGCAAGCATTAGTAATTCATAGAGCAATTAGCAACCGCTTAGGCGAAGGGCAAACGCTAACTAATATCGGTTTTACTTTATTTAAATCTGGCAAGACAGTTGAGGCGCAGAAAGCTTTAGAAAATGCGATCGCAACTTTAGAATCTTTGCGCCCAGGTTTAAGCGATGCCAATAAAGTTTCTATCTTTGACACGCAAGCAGGTATATATCCAATTTTGCAGCAGATATTAATTGCCCGCAATCAGCCAGAACCAGCGCTAGAAATTGCCGAAAGAGGGCGGGCGCGGGCGTTTTTGGAATTATTAGCAACAAGATCGAACGCTCAGACTGTAGAATCCGTACCTTTGCCTAATATTGGACAAATTCGTCAAATTGCCAAGCAACAGCAAGCAACCTTAGTAGAGTATTCAGTTATTAGCGACGAATTTGAGATAGAAGGTAGAATCCAGCAGCGCCAGTCGGAGTTGTATATCTGGGTTGTCAAGCCGACAGGAGAAGTAATATTTCGGCGCAGCGATTTGAAACCTTTATGGCAGCAAAAAAATACTTCCTTGCTTCAATTAGTTACTAACAGCCGTCAAGCTATTCCAGGGAGAAGCCGCAGCAGCTTACAGCAACTATATCAGCTACTAATTGCCCCCATCGCCGACCAACTACCAACCAATCCAGCGGCGCGGGTGATATTTATTCCCCAAGGTGCTTTATTTTTAGCTCCTTTTCCAGCCTTGCAACAAGCAAATGGTAAGTATTTGATCGAACAACATACGATTTTGACATCGCCTTCAATTCAGCTACTAGAAGTTACTCATCGGCGCAGCCAACAGGGATCGAAGCTGCGAAATGCGGTTGTAGTCGGTAATCCAATTATGCCCAAGGTAGCCCCAGAAGTGGGCGCTACGCCCGTACAATTACCTAGCTTGCCTGCGGCAGAACAAGAAGCAAAAGCGATCGCGCCTTTACTCAAAACTCAAGCAATTACTGGTAGCAAGGCGACTAAAGCTGAGATTGTGTCTAAGTTGCCAAATTCCCGCATCGTGCATTTAGCGACACATGGGTTGTTAGATGATGTACGTGGATTGGGAAGTGCGATCGCTCTTGCGCCTACAAGTAAGGATAATGGTTTATTTACGGCGGAAGAAATCTTGGGCTTGAAACTCAATGCCGATTTAGTCGTGATGAGTGCTTGCAATACAGGTAGAGGGCAAATAACTGGCGATGGGATTATTGGACTATCGCGTTCTTGGATTAGTGCTGGGGTATCGAGTGTAATTGTCTCTTTATGGCTAGTACCAGACACGCCTACAGCCACATTGATGACCAATTTCTATCAAACTATGCAAAAGAACCCTGACAAAGCTCAAGCGCTGCGCCAGGCAATGCTAACAACGATGAAACAACATCCTAATCCCAGAGATTGGGCGGCATTTACATTAATTGGCGAAGCCGATTGAGATCGGGGGTGCGTTGCAAGTCAACGCGCCCTACAGTGGCTTGCGGAAAATACTTATAAACTGATTTTTTCGCCACGATATCTAAATAATGTCAGTGCGATCGCTGTTGTGAGCAACAGTAAATTCAACTTACTCTCAAAGTTAGCTAAGTTACTTCGAGCAGTGCCATGTCTTCTTCACATCCCATACCTAAAGACCGTTCTTTGCAAAAGGCTCTAGCTAATAAAATTGTCGATGAGTATTTCTCAAGTTATGAAAGCTGGCTAAGAGCAATTTTACGGATGTGTATCTTTTCTATGACTTGGGTAGATAGATACCCCGCCTTGGTAATTGAATGCCCAAATCAAGCTGTCGCCAGAAGATTGAGCCGTAAAACTTTACCTTTGCAAGAACTAGCCCAGCACTTTACAAACCATAAATCGATTAGCAGGCGCGTATTAATCTGCGCCCCTGAAGCTAATCGCAAAACTTGGCGCTGTTTTGATACTAGGACAAATAGTTGGAAATCTTGGGAAGATTGCCAAAAACGTATTGCTTCTAAAGGCGATGGCGGTAAAGGCAAAAAAGGCTAAATTACTAGCCTTTTTGCAACTTCAACCCGTATTTCGCATTCCCGCCGCAATGCCGTTAATCGTTAACAGTGCGCCTCTAAGCAATTCCCCTTTGCTATAACGAGAATGAATTATTCCAGAATTAGCGCTATTAGATTGACGCAGGCGCTTGAGCAGCGCGACTTGTAAAAAGCCTAATGGGACAATTGTGCCATTACGTAATTGTACGGAGCGCTGCAAAACAGGATCGCCGTCTAACAAGCGTTTGTGACCAGTAATTGTTAGTACCAGATCGCGGGTAAGGTAGTATTCGTTAGCAATTTGCTCGTAAACTCTTTCTAAGCGAGGTTTATCTTCTGGCAAACACAATTCATCTACATAATGTTGTGCCATTTGAATATCTACTTTTGCTAGAGTCATTTCTACCTTAGAAACAACCATTTTGAAAAAGGGCCATTTGATATAGAAATAGCGCAACAATTTCAAATGTTCTTCTGGCTTTTCTTGCACGAACTCTTGCAAAGCCGTACCTACACCGTACCAAGAAGGCAACAAAAAGCGCGTTTGCGTCCAGCTAAATACCCAAGGAATTGCCCGTAAACCACTCAAATCCTTATTTCCAGATTGACGGCGGGCGGGACGAGAACTAATTTGCAATTGGCTAATTTCCCCAATCGGCGTAACTTGATGGAAAAAGTCGATAAAATCTGGTTGCTCGTAGATCAAGTTACGATAATGGGTACGCGATCGCGCTGATAGTTCCTCCATGATCTCATTCCAAGGCTGAATATTATCAAATCCAGTCCGCAGCAAGCTAGCTTGAATTACCGCTGTAGAAATAGTCTCCAAATTGTAAAGCGCCAATTGCGGCAAAGAATACTTAGAAGCTAGCACTTCTCCTTGCTCGGTAATTTTGATTCGCCCGTTGATACTATGACCTGGTTGAGCCAAAATCGCCTCGTGTGCGGGACCACCACCACGCCCTACAGAACCGCCGCGCCCGTGAAAGATGCGTAAATTGACTTGATAATCTTCAGCTATTTGTTGCAGTGCTTTTTGAGCTTTATGAATTTCCCAATTGCTACTCAAAAAACCAGAATCTTTGTTGCTATCTGAATAGCCGAGCATAACTTCTTGTAAGTTAGGAGTAAGGCTTGTTTCTCCTATTTGCGCCTCGTACCCACCCGCTAAAAGAGCGCGGTATAAAGGCAATTCAAAGAGTTTTTGCATTACCGCCGGAGCGCGTTGCAAATCTTCGACGGTTTCAAACAAGGGTACAACTTGAATTGTGCCTTGAGCAGTGCCAGGATCGTATAGCCCAGCTTCTTTAGCAAGTAGCAATACTTCCAATAAGTCGCTCAGTTCGCGGCTCATGCTGATGATGTAAGTTTGACAGATATTGCTGCCAAATTCTTGTTGCAGACTGCGGACGACTCGAAATGTTTGAATTAGCTCGTTAGTTTTATCGGAAAAGGGCAACTCAGCCGGAATTAACGGACGGCGAGTTTGCAGTTCGCTCGTCAACCAGGCAACTCGCTCGGCTTCTGATAGCTCGTGATATGGTTGGGGTAATATTTTTAGGTATTCTAGAACTTCATTTAAAACATCTGCATGACGCGATGACTCTTGGCGGATATCTAAGTGAGCCAATTTGAAATCATAAATTTCTACTTGGCAAATGAGATTTTCGAGTTCTCGGCAAGTTAGCCCTGTTTCTTGCAAATTGCTGTGAATTAGCCGTAAATCTGCTAAAAATTCGGCTCCAGATTGATAAATTTTTTGGACGTTAACTTCTTGGATTGGCTTTTGCTGCAAGTCTTTGTCATACAAACTGGCATTGCGATCGCGCGTATTTTCCAATCTTTTGAGGATATAGCACAATTTGAGCCGATAAGGTTCTTGGCGATAGCGCAATGCTTGAGCTTCGTACACTTCGCTCATTATTGATTGTTCTTGCTCCAAAGATTCGAGCAAATCTGGCAAAACATCGCTCCAGTGCAGCGACAAACTTAATAAATCGATCAAGCGCTTGACTGACTTGATATATTTCTCTAGCACCATTTGCCGCTGGTAGCAAGCAGTTTGCCAAGTAACTTGCGGCGTTACTGATGGGTTGCCATCTCGATCTGCGCCTACCCACGAGCCAAATTTGCAGAAATTTTTGCTCGGTGGTTTTAGTCTGGGGTAGGTAGTAGCGATCGCATGAGTTAGTCTTTGATACAGCTTGGGAATTTCATCAAATAGCACTTCTTGAAAGTAGTGCAAAGCATATTCTACTTCGTCTAGTACCGCAGGTTTGAACTGGTGCAGTTCGTCTGTGCGCCACCACAACCGAATTTCTTCAGTCAATTGATCTTTTAGTTCTGCTACTTCCCAGGAATTTGCGGTATCGACGGTTGTTATTCCTTCTTCTTGGCGATCGAGTTCTTGCAGCAATTTTGCCATCCGCCTTTGCTTGTCACGAATCGTATGGCGAACAATTTCTGTTGGGTGTGCTGTAAATACTAACTGCACGTCAAGCTGATCGATCAAACGCTGAATCTGCTGGGGTGGCACATTCATATTGTGCAAGTGGGGAAACAGCGTATGGAACGTTTCTTGATTTTGGCGATCGCTATTAATTACTTGCCAATTTTTTTCTAGTAAGTCTACTTCGAGCGTACCATTACTAAATTGCAGGTGTTCTTGATGCGACTTAATAGACACTGCTGCAGTTTTTTGCTGGAAGCGACTAATTTGCTGGCGTTGTTCGTAATGCTGCTCGACGATATTAATTAGTTGGAAGTATAAAGCAAAAGCACGAGCCGCTCTAATTGCTTCGTTAAGATCCAATTGCGAGATCAACTTAGCAACTGAAGCAGCTTGATCGTTAGTTGCTTGTCCTTCTGGAGAACACAAATCGCGCAGGTGTTCTAAAAGATTGACTAATTGTTGACCGCACTCTTGGCGAATTACAGACTCCCACAAGCCCTCTACCACCTGGAGACGCTGGCGTAGGAATAGATCGATGGGAGAAACAGTAACGTCTAATGCGTCAGTAGAGGAGTGAAGGAGCGAACTCATAAGTGTTTGTACGGGTAATAACCGAGAATAATCTAATGATTTTAGGGTTCAAATTCGATTTAAGTAGTTGCACAAACAACAATCTGGCTATTTATTGCAGTGCGATCGCGTTCAATTGCAACCTACAATCAATTTACTCCTGCGTGGGGAAAGGCAGAATAGGTAAGCGATCGCCCCGAAATACTTCCTCACTACTTTGTCCAATTGCTTGCATAGTTTCGGCTACAGCTTTTCCTGCTACCAACGCTGCTAAAACTGGTACTGTGCTAATTTGCAGCAAAATTTGATTGGGAATAGTAAATAAGCCTAGATTGAGTCCATCGCTAGGCAATGTTTGACGACGAGAATCAGCCATAGTTAACTTTTTGCTAATTAATAATATTAAAGATACTTGAGGTTCGGGCAATTTCTACGTTAAGGCTAGTGTAGCGTTCTTCCACCCACAATACTGATACCAAACAGCTAAATTTATATCTCCTGCTTCTACCTGTAGATATAGAATGCTACATTTGCTTCAAACTATTCAAAACTTAAAATTTTAAACTCAAAACTACCTTCCCAGACTGTAGACAATAACTCAACAAAGAATTTATACTTGATCCTCAACTTTACAGCAGACACCACAAGGAGGGTATTATCGCTGAACCACTAAACCTAACTGTTAGCCTGCGAGGTACGCGTGAAGTCCAAGATAACTACCAGCTATTTCGCCTTACAGGTCTGTTAGATGCTTTTTCTGAACCAACTTTCCGCAAAGTTATTAGCAAATGTATTGAAGAAGGACCAACACATATAATTTTGGACCTATCTCAAATAGATTTTGTTGATAGTTCTGGCTTAGGGGCTTTGGTACAACTAACTAAACAGGCTCAAAGCGCCGGAGGTACATCACAAATTGTTACTAATGCCCGTGTCACTCAAACGGTAAAGGTAGTTCGTTTAGAGCAATTTTTGTCTCTGCGCCCAAGCGTAGACATCGCTTTAGAAAATGCTAAACAGTCTTAGCTACTTGCAGCAAGATAAATTATTTATTGCTATCCGATTTTTGCGATTTGGATAGCTTACTTTTTAGATTTTTCGCCTAACTGCGACAATCGAGCCAAGCGATCGCTCATCAGCAGTTATATTAGCTTTGGTGTTAGGAGGAATAGTTGCTTTGTGACCGAGGAGGATTGTTTAATTCGAGTACCAGGGGAAAATTCGGCGGCACAATATTTACAGCCGTTGGCGGGGTTATTAATGGCAGCACAAATTCAACAGGTGTCGCCCGCAGCATTGGCTTATATTGGCGATGCGGTGTACGAACTCTATATTCGGACTAATTATTTACTGCCGCCAAAAAAGTCGCATCTCTACCATCAATTAGTGGTAGAACAAGTACGTGCCGAAACTCAAGCATTACATCTCGCTTCGCTTACTCCTCACTTAAATGCTACTGAATTAGACATTGTCCGGCGCGGGCGCAATATTGCTCACAAACACTCAAGACGAGTCAATCCTGAGATTTATCAACAAGCTACTAGCTTAGAAACCTTAGTTGGTTATCTTTACCTGACTGACTTCCCGCGTTTAAGTCAGTTGCTAGCAAAACTGAGTTTAGTAGCTGAAGCAGAAAAATAATGTAAAGGTTTGCATTATACCATTGCGGGGATCGCAAAGCAATAGCAAAGATCGATCTTTGGATACTAAAATAGATTTTTGATTTCTTTAAATTAGTAATTGGTACGGACGACCAGATTTAAAACAACAAAAGCAAATGGCTGATAAACCTTATAAAAAAATAGCTGCTGGCAAACCGCATCATGGTAAACCGCAAAAAAGTCACGGCAAAGGCATCATTAAGCCCGTACTGAAAAAGCAAGTAACTAAAAGTTACGATCGCGATTTCCCCAAAAAATCTGCCAAGCCAGTGAAAATAAGTTTGTCCGCTCCACAAACTGCAGAGCGTAGCTACAACAAAGAGCGCGAACCAAGATTTTCACCTCCACCGCAGGAACGTACGCCCAGATTTTCCCCGCCACCGTCTGTCGATCCAGAGGAAGATAACGATTTACTCTACGGTCGTCATACAGTTTTATCAGCATTAGAAAACCAACGTCGTCTCAACCGCATTTGGATTACTGCGCGATTGCGCTACGATCCCCGTTTTCATTCTTTGATTGCTCAAGCCAAAGACAACGGCACAGTAATTGATGAAGTCGATCCCAAACGCTTAGACCAAATTACTAATCGGGCAAATCATCAAGGAGTAGCAGCGCAAATTGCTCCTTACAACTACAGCGAACTAGGCGAGTTGATCGAAAAAGCAAAATCTAGCTCCGATCAACCTGTAATTGTAGTTGTCGACAGTCTTACCGATCCTCACAATTTGGGGGCAATTATTCGCACAGCAGAAGCAATTGGCGCTCAAGGTTTAGTTATTCCCCAAAGAAGGGCAGTAGGAGTAACATCTAGCGTCATGAAGGTAGCAGCAGGCGCTTTAGAGACGTTTGCTGTCGCTAGGGTAGTCAATCTCAGCCGCGCCTTAGAAGAATTAAAGGATGCAGGTTTTTGGATCTACGGCACAGCAGCAAATGCTAGCCAACCATTACATACAGTAAAATTTAGCGGTGCGATCGCCCTAGTTATTGGCGCAGAAGGTGAAGGATTGAGTTTGCTAACTCAACGTAATTGCGATGTATTAGTGTCTATTCCTTTGGTCGGAAATACGCCGAGTTTGAATGCTTCTGTAGCCGCAGGTATGGCTTTATATGAAATTTATCGCCAACGCTGGGGTGACAAATTATATTTAGATAAGTTACAAACAGATAAATTGAAAAAAGAAGCGTAAACAAGTATAACAAGTTGGGAATTATATTAACAGCAATTGGACTGGTCAACTTACAAACAGCAGAAGGCAAGAACAATGGGAAACATTTGGCAAGACATCAAAGAGATTTTGACTAATTTCTTCCAAAGCTTAGGTTGGGCTTGGTGGATAGAGATAACAACACAAAACCCTCGTTGCACTTATTACTTCGGTCCATTCTTAAGCACAAAAGAAGCGCATACAGCGATGAATGGATATGTAGAAGATTTGGAGCAAGAAGGAGCAATAGGCATTAGTGTTGCCGTCAAGCGCTGCAAACCAGTAAATTTGACAATTGCCGAGGATATAAGCGAGAAACCCCGTCAGATTCAGCCAGTTTATCAATAAAAGCGATCGCTTTTGGGGATGAGGGGACAAGGAGACAAGGAAGACACATTAAGTTAAATCCTCCCCTGCTCCCCCTGCTCCCCCTGCTCCCCCTGCTCTCTTACCTGTGGATGTAACTCAAGCCAGCAGTCTATGTCGCTAATTACTTGCTGGGGAATTTCCCAAGGAAATAAATGGGCTGTGTTGGGGTAACATTGCCAATCGCAATCTTTGAGGTGTTGGGCAGTTTCTAGGCTCGATTGGGCGGTAATGTGTCTATCTTCTGCGCCAGCTAGCATTAAACAAGGACATTGAATCTGTGCTAATGCTTCTAGACGGTTGTAGCCAGCTTTGAGGGCAGTATTTAGGGCGTTATTAGCTGCACTAGAAGTTTGCAAATAAGCTGTCATGGCATCAGCAGCGAGATAGCGGTAGGTAGCAGGAGTATGTTGTTGGACGAGATAGCGGTAAAGTGACTTTTTGCCAAATGTATCGATATTCCACTGCCAGCTAGGTTGCAGTTGATTGATAATTGAGGCTACGCCAGTATATAAATTATCTTGCCAGCTAATTGGTGGATGGTTGCCTCTAGGTCTTGCGGCAGTAGCAATTAAGATTAAGCCAGTAACTCTTTGTGGCAACTTCAAGGCAAGTTCCATTGCTAAAATGCCACCTAATGACCAGCCGAGGACAAGGCATTTTTCAATCTTTAAACGCTCTAGCAACGCCTCTAAGTCAGCTAAATGATCTTGCATGACAAAATTGCCTTGATAGCGGCTTTTACCGTATCCACGCAAGTCAGGAGCGATCGCCATAAAGCGTTTAGACAAATGTTGAGTAAATACAGACATACTACTGCCCGAACCTGGATGCCCGTGTAAGCAGAGAATCGGAAAGCCTTGCCCTTGAATATGAACGTTAAGCTGATGTGGTTGTCTAATATTGGATGTCACAGCAGAAAGTAATAATTAGCTCAAATTGAATAGAGATCGCACCTCAATCCCAAATCTCTGATAAATCTAGCTCAAACCCAGGCAATACATCCTCACCAGACAAGGAAACAGGATTGCTAAGAACTTCTACATCCCGATTGAGGCGATAAATTTCTACCTGGCGATTTTCAGGAATAATTAGCCAGCCTAGACGAGTACCATTATCTAAATATTCCTGCATTTTGCTTTGCACATCGGTTAGGCGATCGCTAGGCGAACATAACTCCACAACAAAATCAGGACAAATTGGCGCAAATTTACGCTTTTGTGCCTGACTTAAGGTATCCCAGCGCTCTTGTTTTATCCAAGATAGATCGGGAGAACGAATAGCACCATTAGGCAACGTAAAACCAGCCGAGGAATCAAAACCCACACCAAGACGAGTTCTTTGATTCCATATCCACAATTGCCCAGCTAGTCCCCAATTTTGTCTTCCTGTGTCGCTTCCGGCGGGTGACATGACTACTAATTCTCCTTTAGCACTACGCTCAAATCTCAAATCTCGGTTGGAGTGACAAATCTGCTCGAATCGCTCATCGGTGAGTTCCATAGTAGAGTTTAGGTCTAAAGTTAAGGCAGTCATGGCGTTTGTAATAGTTATTTAGCCTATATCCATCATTTTAGAACGATCGCCCAGAGAAACTTGCCGAGGAAGGACGGAGATCCCCGCCGAGAATACGCGATCGCCGATCTAGGAAATCGCCTGCTAATTTTTACAATTAACGGTATAGATACTTTTTACTTTATTAAATATATCTGTCCCTTCGTCTCTACCTAATCAGCCTATGCAACCAACTAACCCCAATCAATTTACCGAAAAATCCTGGGAAGCGATCGCCCATACCCCAGATATTGTTAAAGCCGCAGGACAACAGCAAATAGAGTCCGAACACCTGATGAAATCCTTGCTAGAGCAAGATGGACTGGCAAATAGCATTCTTACCAAAGCCGGAGCTAACTTGCAAAAAGTGAGCGATCGCACCGAGCAATTTATTCAAAAACAACCCAAAGTATCAGGTAGTAGCACTTCTGTATTTCTAGGACGCAGCTTAGATACATTACTAGATCGCGCTGAAGCTTACCGTCAAGAATTTGGCGACGAATTTATCTCCATAGAGCATCTAGTTTTGGGCTATGTCAAAGACGATCGCTTTGGCAAAAACTTACTGCAAGAATTTGGTTTAGATGAAACCAAACTCAAGAATATCATTAAAGAAATTCGTGGGAGTCAAAAAGTGACCGATCAAAGTCCAGAAGGTAAATATGAATCGCTGGAGAAATACGGGCGCGACCTCACCGAAGCCGCCAAACAAGGTAAACTTGACCCTGTAATTGGACGCGACGATGAAATCCGCCGCACAATTCAAATTCTGTCGCGCCGGACAAAAAACAACCCAGTGCTAATCGGCGAACCAGGTGTAGGTAAAACTGCGATCGCGGAAGGTTTGGCGCAGCGCATCGTTGCTGGCGACGTACCCCAATCGCTCAAAGACCGCAAATTAATTGCTCTAGATATGGGTGCATTAATTGCTGGTGCTAAATTTAGAGGTGAATTTGAGGAGCGTTTAAAAGCTGTTCTCAAAGAAGTTACCGAATCGCGCGGCAATATTATTCTGTTTATTGATGAAATCCATACCGTTGTTGGTGCAGGTGCAACTCAAGGCGCGATGGATGCGGGAAACTTGCTCAAACCCATGCTGGCGCGGGGAGAACTGCGTTGTATTGGTGCAACTACTCTAGATGAGTACCGCAAGTACATTGAAAAAGATGCCGCCCTAGAAAGACGCTTCCAACAAGTGTATGTAGATCAACCCAATGTTGAAGATACAGTTTCAATTCTGCGCGGGTTGAAAGAGCGCTATGAAGTCCATCACGGAGTCAAAATATCTGATAGTGCTTTAGTAGCTGCAGCTACTTTGTCCAATCGTTATATTAGCGATCGCTTTTTGCCAGATAAAGCAATCGACTTAGTAGACGAAGCCGCAGCTAGGCTGAAAATGGAGATTACTTCTAAGCCTGAAGAACTCGACGAAATCGATCGCAAAATTCTCCAGCTAGAAATGGAGCGGCTATCGCTGCAAAAGGAAACTAGCGCAGCTTCTAGAGAACGGCTAGAACGACTAGAAAAAGAACTTGCCGATCTTAAAGAAGATCAAAGAGCAATGAGCGCTCAATGGCAGTCGGAAAAGGATGTAATTACAGATATCCAGACAATTAAAGAAGAAATCGATCGCGTCAACGTTGAAATTCAGCAAGCAGAACGCGACTACGATCTCAACAAAGCCGCTGAGTTGAAATATGGCAAACTCACTGACTTGCACAGACAGTTAGAAGCAGCCGAAACTCGCCTTGCACAAGCGCAAACTAGCGGTCAATCGTTGCTGCGCGAAGAAGTAACCGAATCTGACATAGCTGAAGTTATCTCCAAGTGGACGGGAATACCAATTAGCAAGTTAGTTGAAACCGAAAAAGACAAACTCTTGCATTTAGAAGACGAGTTGCACCGCCGCGTCATCGGTCAAGATGAAGCTGTAACAGCCGTAGCGGATGCCATACAGCGATCGCGTGCAGGACTTGCCGATCCCAATCGTCCTACTGCTAGCTTTATTTTCCTCGGTCCTACAGGTGTAGGTAAGACGGAACTTGCCAAAGCGTTAGCAGCATATCTCTTCGACACCGAGGAAGCGATAGTACGCATCGATATGTCTGAATATATGGAGAAACACGCAGTTTCTCGGCTAATTGGTGCGCCTCCAGGATACGTTGGCTATGACGAAGGCGGACAACTAACAGAAGCTATTCGTCGCCGTCCTTATTCTGTTATCCTGTTTGACGAAATCGAGAAAGCGCACCCAGATGTATTTAACATTATGCTGCAAATTCTTGATGATGGGCGCGTTACCGATGCTCAAGGTCATACGGTAGATTTCAAAAACTCCATTATCATCATGACTAGCAATATTGGTTCGCAGTACATCCTCGATTTAGCCGGAGATGACACGCGCTATGATGAAATGCGCCGTCGGGTAATGGACGCTATGCGTAATAGTTTCCGTCCTGAGTTTCTCAACCGCATCGATGAAATTATCATCTTCCATGCGCTGCAAAAACAAGAGTTGCGTCACATCGTTCAATTGCAAGTAGCAAGACTTGCCGAGCGATTAAGCGATCGCAAGATGTCTCTAAAACTATCTGACCCTGCGCTTGACTTTTTGGCAGAAGTAGGCTATGACCCCGTATTCGGTGCGCGTCCGCTCAAACGAGCAATTCAAAGAGAGTTAGAAACTCAAATTGCTAAAGCCATATTAAGAGGCGAATTCAACGATGGCGATACCGTATTTGTGGATGTAGAAAACGAACGTCTTGCCTTCAAACGATTGCCATCTGAGTTAGTTACAGCACAGTAAGCCATTGGGTGTTAGGTAAGATAGTTCAAAACCTAACACCTAATATTTTTATCTATTTTATTCAAATTCATTGCAGCAGCCAAAAACGCCGATATATTGGCGCGATTAAGGTAAACAAGAGCCAATTGCTTGTATTTTAAAACTTATTTAAAAAAGTTATTTTAAACCATAATTGTTGCCGCCAATCAAGCGCTCGAACTCCGCTTTGATCGTTTCGTAACACTCACAGCTTGTTGCTTCTAAGCCGTTGCGATCTAGAATGACTATCTTGCCATAACGGTAGGACATAAAGCCAGCGTTTTGTAACCTAGAAGCTACCTCACTTACACCTGCTCGCCGCACTCCTAACATTTGGGACAAAAACTCATGGGTTAAAGGAAATTCATCGCCTCCTACGCGATCGTGAGTCAAAAGCAGCCAACGGCAGCAACGTTGCTCGATTGAATGTACGCGGTTACACAGTGCTGATTGAGCAATTAAATTAAATAATGCTTGCGTGTAGCGGTGCAGTAGCTCGTACAAAACTGTACCAGGGGTAACTTGAGTTTGCAAATCCTCTGCCCGCATTCTCAAAGCTTCTCCTGGAACTTGAACTATTGCTATCCCTGGAATTTGGTTTGCTCCCAGAAATACTGGCAGCCCAACCATACCTTCATTGCCTATGGTTGCTACTTCTATCAGTTCACCTTTTGATGTCAGCGACAGCAGCGAGCAAACTCCTACTAACGGAAAATAAACAAACTCGATCGGCACGTTTGGCTGATAAAGCTCTAGTTTGAGGCGGAGGTCAACCAATTCTAAATAGGGTTTAAGCCGTTCGTATTCTTCTAGTGGCAAGCTAGCTAGAAGCCGATTTGTTACAGAATTTGAGAAGTTCTGGGACACAAATCCTCGCTATTTAATTAGATCGCTCATAGCTAGCAAGATAATCCAGAACATGAGGGAAGAATCTCTAGCGCAAGGGGAACATAATTGTAAACAAACATTGTACTCTAGCGTACAATATTGACAGAGGTGATTGTACGCCACAGTCCATTTTCAAATCTCAATTGAATTGAACCCCTATGAACTGCGCGATCGCAATTGGGCAACATCGCATTTTCTCTCACTTTCCAAATATCGCGTTCAATGTCGTTGCCTTAGCGGCATCTGTAGGCGGGATTGAGGCAATTAAAACTATTTTGTCTGCATTGCCTGCCAATTTTCCCGCAGCTATTTTAGTTGTCCAGCATCTCAGCCCCAACTACTCTAGCCGTCTTGCTGAAATTTTCAGCAAGCACACAGCGTTGCAAGTCAAACCAGCCGCAACCGGAGATGTTCTGCGTCCAGGCATAGTCTACGTTGCGGTTCCTGCTCATCACCTGGTGGTTCAACCTAATGGCACGCTACTACTTTCAAATACACCAAAGATGAACTTTGTTCGTCCTGCTGCCGATAAACTGTTTATTTCGATAGCCAGCATTTACAAGTCACGAGCGATCGCTGTTGTGCTTACAGGTAGCAACTCTGACGGTGCTTTAGGCGTGCTATGTATCAAAAAGCATGGGGGTATAGCGATCGCTCAGGATGAATCGACATCTGAGTTTTTCCATATGCCAAAAGCGGCAATTGCCACAGGAAAAGTAGATTTGGTGTTACCTATAGAGGCGATCGCATCTACGCTGGTTAATTTGGTTACTATAGATGCGATCGCATAAACCTTGCATTGTTTAACGCCAAACTTTTAACTCTGGCGCTTGGTAAATTTGATTAGCTCGTCAGGTTGAGATTCGTCAGCGATCCAACCAAGATGCTGATAAAAGCCGTAAGCTCTCAACTTAGGGTCATTGGCAGTTAATAACCAAATTTCTGCAAAGCCTTGCGATCGCAACCATTCCTCTGCTTTTGCCATTAAAGCTCGACCAACTCCACGCCCTGCAAATGCTGGCAAAACAGCAATAACAAATATAGAACCTTCTTGGGCATTTGCCATTATAAACGCGATCGCTTGAGAATCAATTTCAGCTAACCATGCATGACAATTAGTTTGCAGCATTCTGGCAACTGTTTTTGGTGTAACTCCTAAAGCCGCCAACTCTTCACGCGATAAATGATTTTCCTCAACGCTAACTCTAATATTAAATAGCGTTTCTATATCCTCTAACTGTGCAGAGCGAATCTTCATCGAACTAATACAAGTATTGGACTAGCAAAATTTTAAACGTCCTCTGCTTGTTTGTAGCAGTAGCATCCTCAGATTTATCGCTAAATTCTTGTCAATCCTTATTCAGGAAGAAGCAAAACCCGCGCGATCGCAGCGATGATAACAAAAGAAAACTAGAAAGATAAAAGCTGTGATTGCCAACCAACACGAGAAAGGATGGGAAATCATTTACCATCGCGCCCATGCATTGCTAGCTGCGGAACTAGCAGGACATTGGCATAGTAAAGACCGCCCTGAACGCATAATTGAAACAGTTGCAGCAATTTCCCATCATGACGACTTAGAACGCGAGTGGGAAGGCAAAAATATTACACCTGCTGGCACTCCCTTAGATTTTACCCTGGACAAAGAAACCGACCTCAAAAAGCTCAAAGAACAGACTACAAATTCCCGCTACCGAGGACGGTGGGTAGCAATGTTAATTTCGATGCATAATAGCTTCCTTAATGAAGGTAAACGCGGAGAATCGCCAGAATTAGATAGCTTTTTAGACGAACAACTCAAAAATCAAGAAAAATGGCGTAAAGAGTTGGGGGTCTCTAAAGAAGAAGCTGAAAAAGCTTATGCATTTTTTCAATGGTGCGATCGCTTGTCCCTGATTCTCTGCAACCGCGAATTACCAGCCGGACAAAGAGCGTTAGAAATCAGCAAAGGACCTGATGGGAAGCGCTACGACATCATGGAAACTAGCGACGGTTCTGTAACTGTGCAACCTTGGTGTTTTAAGCAAGACAAATTTATAGTCTCAGTTGAAGCGTGTTATTTAGACCAAGTGCAATTCAAAGATAGCGCCGAACTTACAGAAGCACTGCAAAATGCACCGATAAAACTATTAGAGTGGAAGTTTGTCAAGTAATACTAGGCATCTACTTGACTATTTTCTGGTGCAGGTGACTTGATTTTGCCCAAGCGGTAAGCATTCAAAGGACTATTACGGATGTCTGCTTCTGCTAGGGCGATCGTTTCATCTAACATCAAATTAAGGATGTCAAATTGACGACAGACCTCACGCATTCTCTCAACAGATCGTCTTCTTGTTTCTGGATCGGGAATTCTAGATTGGTTCATGACAAATTCCAATTTCTCTTTGTTTCTTCGACGCTTGCTTTAGCCGCAGCATCAGTAGCATCTGCTTGCTCGATTGAGCTTTCCAACAACTTTAAAATAGCAGAAGTAGGCAATGGTTGAGACTCATACACTCTCAATAGTAGATTATAAAGTCGAGAGTAAGACGATGTTGCCCTCTCTCTAATATTCTGCAATTGTGCCAGTTCAGGCATTGTTTCTTCTATTTCCCCAAACCGCTCAAAAATAGTTGCTTCTGTTGCTTCATCAATACGATCTAATAATTGCTTTTGCAAGTCAAAAATAATTGTTACTGTCTCTGCTGGTAGCTTTGCCATATAGTTTTATTTGTAGTTAGTGCGATCGCTCTCACCAGATATTAGCCTGCCAAGTAACTAATATTACTAGCAACTCTACGTAAGCAACTAGCGCTCGGCTTCAATTTGTCTAACTACTGTCAAAGCTGAATAACTAACGCCCGCCGTTCCTTCACCAGGATGAGTTGAATCGCCAACTAGCCACAAATCCTTAATTGGCGTGCGGTTAGCAAAGCCAAAAGGACCAAAAGTAGGTATCCTTTGCCCAATCCCGCCAACAATACCCAAATCACGGGCTGTATAGTGGGCAAAAGTGCGGGGAGTTGCAGCTTCTTGATACTTAATTGTCTCTGGTGTTAGGTAGAAAAATTGACCCAATTGAGCGATCGCTTTTTCAGTAAATTCTTGCTTCATTGCTGCATAATCGCCTCGCCACCAAGGATTAGGATCGACAAATGAAGAAGCAATAATCGTCGCCAATCCATTAGGGGCGCGTCCATCGCCTGGATGGCTGACAGAGACAAATAACGAATTATTCTCGCCAATTGGTCCCTCAGCGTCGTAGAGAAATTGCAAATGTGGCGGACAATTAGCCGGAATTGCCTCTTGTTTTACACCCAAATACACTACAAAAGCGCCTGAAGCTTGCGGGAGTTTGTCTACTCTATGTTTATAACCACCAGGTGCATTTTCACCTAATAATTGGACTAAATTTTGGACGGTGACATTAGCAACAATGCGATCGCACGTTTGCGTCCATACTTCGCCTGTCTTTTGGTTGCGGATGACTACGCCTGTTACTTTACCTTTGTCTACCTGGATGCTTTCAACTGTATGGCGCATCAACAGTTTACCGCCATCTCTTTCTAAAGCTGCGACTAAGCGATCGCTTAATACCTGCATACTTCCTTGCAAGTGAAACAATCCTTGAGGTAATTGCGACACATTCAAAGCTGTAGCTGCATATAGTAAAGCTGTCTCTTCTGCATCTACTTGGGAATAAAGCTTGAGTTGCAAGTCAAGGAAAGTCCGCAAACGGCGATCTTGCTCTAATCCACAGCCTCGCAGCGCGTCTCCTACCGTCAAAAAGGTGTAGGGTAAGGTAATCAAAGTTCCAGGGCGTACAGCCTTAGTTAGCTGCCACAGATCCCACAAATTGCGCGGAGGTAATACCGGATCGCGTCCTTGGAACTCCCAACTAGCACCGAATAAATCGTCTAACAATTTCCAAAAGTCTGCGCTACCAGGAAATTGCTTTAACCTTTCCTCATGCCATTTAGTGCGATCGCGCCAGACATTAATCGGCGTACTTTCTCCTGGTAAATATACCGCACAAGCCGGATCGCAGGGTGTAGCGGATGGTAAATCTATCTCTAATTCTGAGAATATGCGGTGATGAATTCCACCAGGTTCTAAGCCTGCTACTTGAGTAGCACCCACATCAAAAGTAAATCCTTGGCGTTTAAAAGTAGAAGCGCAGCCGCCAGGAACTAAAGCTTGGTCTAAAATCAAAACTTCATAGCCGCGATGTGCTAGTAATGCCCCAGCCGTTAGACCACCTATTCCGGCTCCAATTACAACTATACGAGATTTACTAGCAACGGAACTATTTGACATGGATAAATAATGAAAGCTTAGTATATAAAACTTAACATTATTTCCAAGAGGCTTGCATCTTCTTAGATAAAGAATTGCCAGTCAGTAATTATTCAGCAGAGGTATGGCAACTAGAATATATCTAACCTAATCAGGAGCAAGCAAAATGAATTCATCTATTATTGACGAAGTATATGAGCGATTGAAAGTTATGCCGCCAAACTTGCAGCAACAAGTGCTTGAATTTACTCAAAATTTAGCAGATTCAACTAAAAAGCAAGGTGTTCCAGGTTCTCAACTACTACGTTTTGCAGGTACTATCCCACTAGACGATTTGAAAGTGATGAGCGAAGCTGTTAACCAAGACTGCGAACAAGTCGATATCAATGAGTGGTAGTTACTTAATAGATACGAATATTGTTATTGCACTTTTTGCGGATGAGGTAGAGGTTAAAACCAGTTTTGCAGGTGCTAGTAAGGTATTTATTTCTAGCATTACGGTTGGTGAATCGTGCTATGGTGCAATGAAATCTGCACGCTCAAATGAAAACTTGCAGCGGATTGGAGAGTTTGTAGCAAATATTACGGTGCTTAAATGTGATGTAGAAACTGCTCATCACTATGGAAACGTTAAAAATAAGCTTCGTTTGAAAGGGCGACCTTTACCCGAAAATGATATATGGATTGCTGCTATTGCACTTCAGCATAATCTCACGCTAGTTACACGCGATGCCCACTTCCACGAGGTTGAAAATTTGCAACAAATCAGATGGTGACAAATAGAGAAAATCTGATTTATTGCAAACTAAATCAATTGTCGTGCAAATCGAGAAGTATCGCCCTTAAATATGGAGAAAATTGCGGCACAATCTAATAACTGGCATGGCAGCCTCAACCTAGTTTATGCCCAGCATCAAGGGAAAACCCAAGTAATTCACGCTCAAGTAAAAGCGCCCTTAAAGGTGCAACGCCCATTTTACCCAGAAGACGGGGTTTGTCATAGCGTAGTATTACATACCGCGGGGGGAATTGTTGGGGGCGATCGCAATACGCTTTCTTTCCATCTCCAACCCCAATCTCAAGCCTTAATTACCACAGCAGCAGCAAGTAAAATTTATCGCAGTAATGGCAGCAGCGCGAGTCAAAACGTACAAATACAAGTAGATGCCAATGCTTGTTTAGAGTGGTTGCCGCAAGAAACAATCGTATTTAACGGGGCAATATATCGCCAAGACTTACGAGTAGAATTAGCCCCAGGCGCAAGCTGGCTGGGGTGGGAAATTACTCGCTTTGGGCGTACAGCTAGGGGAGAAAGATTTTTGGAAGGAGAATGGAAGTCACATACTGAAGTTTGGCAGCAAGGTAAACCTTTGTGGATTGACAGGCAATGGCTACCAGCAACAGAAACAATTATTAATAGTCATCACGGTTTAAATGGGCAGCCAATTGTCGGTAGTTTCGCATGGATAGGACAACCAGTAACAAAGGAAATTGTAGAACAAGCGAGAAACCTGTGGCAGCCAACTAATTGCCACTCTCTAACAGGTGTAACTCGTCTTCCTACTGGTTTATTATGTCGATATCGTGGATCTTCGACAACGGAAGTGAGACACTGGTTTACAAATGTGTGGCAGCTAATACGTTCGTCTTATTTAGAACGCCCTGTTTGTCTGCCGCGAGTTTGGCAACTTTGAAGGAATCCTTGAATGCAACTGTCGCCGCAAGAAAAAGACAAACTACTAATTTTCACTGCTGCTTTGGTAGCAGAAAGACGTAAGAATAGAGGCTTAAAACTCAACTACCCTGAAGCTGTCGCTTATCTATCAGCGGCAATTTTGGAAGGTGCAAGAGACGGGCGCACAGTAGCAGATTTAATGAGTTACGGTACAACCTTACTAACGCGAGATGATGTTATGGAAGGCGTACCAGAAATGATTGCCGAGGTACAAGTAGAAGCTACCTTCCCCGACGGTACAAAATTAGTTACAGTTCATCATCCGATTTTATAAGTAGGGGGCGGCATTTTTGGGGAGAATCCTTCTTCCCAAAAGATACGAGAGATTGGGGGAGGAAGGATTCCACCCCCAACTCTCTCGCCTTCGCAATGCATTGCGCCCCAACCATTACGCAAAATTGTGATTCAACGTTGTTAATTCAGGATCGATAATCGTGCGTGTCTCGTCGTCTAACACTTTCACAACTTTGTGATAAATTTCCTGCGCCTGTTGAGGAGAATCACCAATACTCGTTAATCCCAGCTTGCCAAATTCAGACAAACAACCCATCAGGTGAAAAATTGTTCCAGTCTCCGTACCCGAATCAAAATGCAGCCTGTGGCTGGCAATAATATCCATCAAATCGTTAGGTAACAAGCCTTGATAGCGTGGTTTTTGCAGGTTATCGGTAGCTGTGTAGTATTTTGCCCGTCCTTGTTGGCTGTAAAATAGCCCAGTAGAAAGGTCGTAGCGTCCATTAGTGAGCAGTTTTAATGACATAAATGGGTGCGTAGTACCACCTTTACGCAGATTTATTTCAATTGCTTGAATATCCCACGTATCAACACCATCAGCATTAGGTTGACGCACAGCCAGAAAATCTACGCCAAAACGCTCCAATGCTCCTTTTTCTGACAGTATTCTGCCAACCTTAATGCCCAAGTCTTGTATCCGCAAACGGTAAGTTTCGTCAGCAGGAAAACGACAGCCAAGATAGATTTGTCCGTCAGGTCCACCTAATATTTGATCGTGGGTAGATAAGATTTCGACTTCGCCGCTAGGAGTAATTCTACCTTGGACGCTGGGCGAGCGCTTTTCTTCTCCATCAATAAATTCCTCTACAATCGCCCCAATTTCGGGAATCCGCTTAGAAAAATTATCCCAGTTCTCTGATTTAGCTTGAAAGCGTAATTGGGCAAATTGCTTGCTCAATGCTGCTACTCTATCAGCATGAGATGCCGATTTTGGGGCAAAATCTGCAATCGGTTTTAGATCCAACAGCGCATTTGCTTCACCAGAAATGCCTTCATTGAGTTTAACTACCATGCGTTTTAGCTGCGGCTGACGTTCCCATAATTGGGCTGCGGCTGTTGCTAATTCTTCTACACTCCACAAACTTTCATCGCTACCATCAGGATAAGGAATACCAGCTTGAGCGAAAATTTGCCGACTACCGCTTTTTGTTCCCCAAATTTGCAATGCTGGATCTGCTGCATATAAGGGTACTCCCAACTGTACGGATAAATCTCGCTCCCAATCTGAGGAGTTATAGCAAATCATAAAAGATTTATCCGCTCGCAATGCTTGCCGAATGCGAGCAATCAATCGGGGACGTTCTAAAATTTTCTGCGTCAGTGGTTTTTGGGAAGAATCGTAAGTAGAAAGCAGTAGCAAGCGATCGCGGGCGTGGGAAAATGGAATACCTGGCAGCAATTGCAAATAGTAATCGATCACGCTAGGGTGCAACGGCTGGGAAGTAACGTATATTAACCGCGTGCGTGGATTTTGCAGGCGAATTAAGGAAAACAGCAAGCGTTCTTCGTAATGGTGAACTCCCTCTATTTTCTGCAATTCCTGCTGATTGACGCTGAGAGATGGTATGACCAAAATATCGCCATCGCTGCGATCGAACACTTCTACACTATGCCAGCGATCGCGCAAAACATCCTGCAACTGGTGAAATTCCAATTGCTGTTCTGATGAAGAATAATCTAAAGTTTGCATCGCCCCAGCCCTACCAAGCGCCCATACATAGCGATCTTACTCTGGCACTCCAGTTAAGCAAAATATATCTGTAGGAACAATCATATATTAGTTTTGGGTTATAAATAACTTTGTCACCTTTTACTGTTTTAGCGGCTCAATTTTTTATATCTCAGCAGTTTCTTTCTTCTGTGCGTAGTATAAATCCCGTGGCACTTGAAGATTCAACCAAAAGTCGGGTGACATTCTATAACAAATATTAGGGGCTTGGTTATGGCAGATGAATCAGTAGTTGGCTCAATCGTTTCGCTGTGGCGCTATCCGGTAAAGTCAATGATGGGCGAAGAACTTAATGCTAGTGAGGTTACAGACAGTGGCTTGTTAGGCGATCGCGCTTACGCGCTGGTGGATGCTGAGACTGGCAAAATTATCAGTGCTAAACTGCCGCGCAAATGGGGCATTTTATTCGACTGTCGCGCTGCGCTCAATTCACCTTTGCAGGTAAAAATTACCCTGCCAGATGGAGAAGTCGTTATGGGTGATACGGCAGATGTAGATCGAATTCTCTCTACGACATTTGGGCGTAAAGTGAAGCTAGAAACCGCCGCACCTGAAAATCCCAGCATTGAAATGTACGCGCCAGACATTGAAGGCTTACCAGATGCCGATGCCGAAACAAACGCAGACATTCGACCTAGCACTTTCTTTGATGCGGCTACTGTGCATTTGCTGACAACAGCGACACTCAATCAATTGCAGTCACTCACTCCCACATCGCGGTTTGAAACTCGGCGGTTTCGCCCCAATTTAGTAATTCAGCCTGCTAATAATGCAACTGGATTTGTAGAGAATAACTGGGTAGGCAAGACCTTAGCAATTGGCAACGATGTACGACTGAAAATTACTGAACCTTGTCCGCGCTGCGTCATGACTACCATGCCCCAGGGAGAACTACCCAAAGATCTCGAAATTCTCCACACCGCAGTCAAGCACAATGACGGTCATATCGGTATCTATGCCAACGTTTTGCAGGGCGGTACGATTCGACGTGGCGATACGGTGGAGATCGTTACTGGGTAGGAAGTTTGAACCTTGCGCGATCGCAAGCCACCGAATGCGCTTAAACCTTGAATAGTTCTGAACAACCGTGCAGTATTACAAATAAAGAACAAGAACGGGTATTATGGACGACTGGAATTTACCCTGGGAAGGCGGATGTCGTTGCGGACAAGTACGGTTTAAGGTGAGTGTCCCGCCTCTACTGACAATGGCTTGCCACTGTACGGGCTGCCAGCGGATGACCGCTAGCGCTTTTTCTTTGAGCATTGCCATCCCCAGTGTTGGATTTTCAATCCTCAAAGGCGAGCCGACTATTGGTGGCTTACACGGCGCAGCGCGACATTACTTCTGCCCATATTGCAACAGTTGGATGTTTACTCGACTGGAAGGAATTGAGGAATTCGTCAATCTGCGTCCGACAATGCTAGATGATGCATCATGGTTCGCGCCTTTTATCGAAACTTGGACGCAAGAAAAGCTACCCTGGGCGAAGACTCCTGCCATTCATAGCTTCGAGACACTACCTAACTATGAAGACTATGCAGGATTGACAGAAGAATATGCCAAACAAGCGTCGAAACCTGCATTCAGGAGTGCAGATTGAAGGCTATTCTAATCTTTAAGGCAGCAACTCCTAGTATTTTTGAGTTGTTTGAGGAGTGGGAGAGCGGGAATCCCCCTGTAATCCCCCTTATCTCCCAGCTTAACTAAATAATCGTGCCATCCTTAATTACGGCATTTTTCATCACTACAACGATGCCGCTACGGATATAGAAACCTTGACTTTCTCTTTCAGCTTCTTCTACTCGATCTTTATTGATAATCTGCACGTCGCAACCTATACGAGCATTTTTGTCAATAATTGCCCGACGAATTGTACTGTTGGAACCGATTCCCAAGGGAACGTTATTGCCTTCGCATTGCGATTGCTCTTCTGCAAAGGGCTGGTAGAAGTCTGCGCCCATGAGTAAGGAATCGTCAATAATACAGCCTGATTCTACACGCGATCGCACTCCTAATACTGAATGCTGAATCCGACAATTTTTTAAAATACAGCCTTCACCGATAATTGATTCTGTCACCTGGCAATCTAAAAGTTTGCTCGGTGGCAAATAACGAGCGCGGCTGTATATTGGCGCAAGCTCATCGTAAAAGCTAAAAGGCGGATGCGGTTGTTTTGTCAGTGCCAAGTTAGCATCATAAAAAGCTTCTATTGTTCCAATATCTTCCCAATAGCCATTAAACAAGTAAGCTTGGACGTTGTGATTCTTGGCTGCTGCAGGAATAATCTCTTTACCAAAATCAGTTTGTTCTAGCGATTGCCGGAGCAAATTGATCAAAACTTCTCTTTTGAAAACATAAATGCCCATTGAGGCAATATATGGCTGCTGCTTGGCTTGTTCGGCACTTAAACCCAACACCGTAGTATCGACTTGCATTTGCCTTAGCTCTTCACCTGTGGGCTTTTCGCTAAAGTCTACTACCCTACCGGAATCGTCAATTTTCATCAAGCCAAAACTCGATGCTAGGCGTTCGGAGATGGGAACAACCGACAGAGTAATATCTGCCTGCGTCTCGCGGTGGCGCTGCACGAACAAGCGATAATCCATCCGGTACAAATGATCGCCTGATAAGATGAGAAATTCATCGACTTCCCACTCTTCTAGCAACCAAATATATTGGCGCACAGCATCGGCTGTACCCTGGAACCAGTTAGGATTTTCTGGTGTTTGCTGGGCAGCTAGCACTTCGACAAAGCCATCTGTAAAGCCAGGAAAACTATAAGCGCGAGCGATATGACGATTGAGCGAAGCAGAGTTGAATTGCGTAAGAACGTAGATTTTGTATATTTCGGAATTGATACAATTACTAACTGGAATATCAATCAGGCGGTATTTGCCTGCTAATGGTACTGCTGGCTTGGCGCGTAGCTTAGTAAGCGGGTAAAGCCGAGTACCCGCACCGCCGCCTAAAATGATCGCTAATACTTTCTTCACTAAAATTCCTCCAGGCTGCCTATCAACTCTCAAGTTTAGTGTCTGATTGTGTGGCTCGGTTGGCAAGGGGGTTAGGGGGATCTCATACCCCCTAAAAGATAAATAGGGTGCATTAATCAATGCACCCGTACCACACCAACTATTTAACAAGTACAAGATTAGCTAATGTTATCAACCGCCAGCAACAGCAGGAACTATACTAACTTCGTCACCTTCTTTTAGCGGTGTATCTGTGCCTTCTAGAAAGCGGATATCTTCGCTATTGACGTATAAGTTCAAAAATCTGCGTGGCTGTCCCTGTTCGTCACACAAACGGGCTTTGATACCAGGGCAACTTTGCTCTAAAGATTCAATTAATTCTGCAATAGTCGCACCACTACATTCTAGGGTAGGCTGGTCGTTGGTAAATTTTTGCAGGGGAGTGGGAATTAGAACTTTGACGGACATATTTGGAGATGGGAAGACAAGGGTTAATAATTCGTAATTCGTAATTCGCGCATTCGTAATTACTAGGGGACAAGGGGGACTACAGGGGGATCTAAACCAACACTGGCTGCCAGTCTAGACGATCTAGCGTACGCGCTCTTTCGATCGCTCTTTCAAAGCTGTCTAACTTAGCTTCAATCGTTAGTGGTTCGCCGATATAGCCTTGTACGGCTTCCTGGGTTTTTAGCCCGTTGCCTGTAATATATACTACTGTGGTTTCTTCAGGATCGATTTTGCCTGCTTCTACTAGCTTTTTGAGTACGGCTACTGTCGTTCCGCCTGCTGTCTCTGTAAATATGCCTTCGGTTTCTGCTAGTAACTTGATGCCTTCAATAATTTCTGCATCGTTGACTGATTCAATATTACCGTTGGTTTTCCGAGCTATATCTAAAGCATATACGCCGTCTGCTGGATTGCCGATCGCAATTGATTTAGCAATTGTACTTGGCTTGACTGGCTTAATAAAGTCTCTATCTTCCCGATAAGCTTGAGCAATCGGCGAACAACCTTCTGCTTGTGCGCCGCTAAAACGGACTTTTTTCTCGTCTACTAAGCCAACTTGAACAAATTCTTGGAAACCTTTGTAGATTTTGGTAAATAACGAGCCAGAAGCTAAAGGCGCAACAATATGGTCTGGTAATTGCCAGCCTAGTTGTTCGGCAACTTCGTAACCGAGAGTTTTTGAACCTTCGGAGTAGTAAGGACGCAAATTGATATTGACAAATCCCCAACCGTATGTATTGGCAACTTCGCAGCAAAGACGGTTAACTTGGTCGTAGTTACCTTCTACTGCCATGACTGTAGGACCGTAGATTAAAGTACCGAGGACTTTACCAGCTTCTAAGTCAGCAGGAATAAATACGCAACAGTCTAGACCAGCATGAGCGGCGATCGCTGCTGTAGAATTAGCTAAGTTTCCGGTACTAGCGCAAGAGACAGTTGTAAATCCTAGTTCGCGGGCGCGGGTAAGAGCGACGGACACTACTCTATCTTTGAAGCTCAGAGTAGGCATATTGACGGCATCGTTCTTGATGTAGAGATTTTTCAATCCCAAGCGTCGCGCTAACCGATTTGCCTTGACCAGCGGAGTCATCCCAGTACCGACATCAATGGGGTTATCGGTAGCTACAGGTAAAAATGCTTTGTAACGCCAAATTGAATTTGGTCCAGCTTGAATGCTTTCGCGGGTGACGCTGCGACGCAGAGCATTGTAGTCATAAGTTACTTCTAATGGTCCAAAGCAAAATTCGCAAACGTGGCTAGCTTTTAGTTCGTATTCTGCGCCGCATTCTTTACACTTTAGGGCGCTAAATGTGGCTGTTGTTTGTGCGATCGCGCTGGTCATTAGAACTGCTCTCCGTCTCTTAGTCCGTCAACTTCGTTTGATACTAACACGCGCTATTTTGCACGTCAAACAAACCCGACTTTTTTTATCGGGTTTGCTTTGTAACATGATAACTAATTAACTAAACGTCTTGTATAGCAACAGTTATAGTTATTGCAGGTAAGTAAAAACAACGATTATTCAGCGCTCGAAACAATAAAAGTCCACGATTTATAAGTAAAATTAATATTTTTCTTTATATTTAGCTTTATCAACAGCCATTGGCTAATCAGTTAAAAGTTCAACATTTGCGTACTAATAACTGGTCACTGGTCACTGGTCACTGTTATTACCCGCCGCTAACAGGCGGAATCATAACTAACTCGTCGCCGTCTTGCAGTAGAGTTTCAGGCGGAACAAACTGCAAATTGACACCGAAGCGAGTGATATTTTGCCATTTTTGCAGTTCGGGATGTTCGGCAATCAATTGTGCTAAGACTGTAGCTACTGAAGTTTGCGCGGGAAGTTGCAGCACTAACTCGGATCGCCCATAAGCTTCTTGATATGCTGCAAATAGCTTGAGCGTGACAGTAATTAAAGACTCAGACATAAGCTACCACAAGCGTTCCAAGCGACGAAAATCTCTTTCTACTTCAGACCACAACTGACGGTTGTGAGGGTCAGTATTTAAGGCTTTTTTGAGGAAAATTCGGGCTTTATCTAGCTGTCTTTGGTCAACTAACTGACTGCCATAACGCTGATATGCGATCGCCTGCCACGATTTTACCTCAAGGTCGTAAGGTAAACGTTGCGCTAATGCTTCGACAAGTGCGATCGCTTTGACAAACTTTTTGTACTTCCACAACTGCTGTAATTGTTGATGGTAGTCGTTTTTCAGCTTTTGTTCGGCAACAGATAACGGCGGCGATTGAGGATAAGGATCTTTGCGCGTTACCTTTGTTTTGGCTGACTGCGTTACTTTTTCCTGAGATTCAACCGAACGTTCGAGCGACGGTTGAACTGTACTCAGTAACAACTTATAAGCATCGCTCAAAGCAATAAACTTTTCTTTAGCTGCGTTGCTAGGATTGATATCAGGGTGGTATTGCCTTGCTAGGCGGCGGTAGGATGCTTTGATTTCAACTAGCGTAGCTCCCGACTTTAATTCCAACAAGTGGTAACAATCTGCAATGTCCATAGATGAAATAATAGCCCCCAGTAGCTAAAGATTTTAACTTGCTGGAGGCTAAAGCAGTTAGACTCGTTCGATAACGCGATCGATTAAACCATAAGCTACTGCTTCTTCAGCAGACATGAAATAATCGCGATCGGTATCTTTCTCAATTTTTTCTAGAGTTTGTCCAGTTTGATCGGCAAGCATCTGATTTAGTTGATGCCTTAGCCGCAAAATTTCTCTAGCTTCAATTTCGATATCTGTCGCTTGACCTTGTGCGCCACCTAGCGGTTGGTGGATCATAATCCTAGCGTGGGGAAGTGCAAGCCGTTTGCCCTTAGTCCCAGCAGCTAGCAAAAACGAACCCATAGAAGCAGCCATACCAACGCAAATAGTCACGATATTTGATTTGATATGACGCATAGTGTCATAGATTGCCAAACCTGCTGTAACCGAACCACCAGGAGAGTTGATGTAGATATAAATATCTTTGCTTTGATCTTCAGAATCTAGATAAAGCAATCTCGCAATGATGGAATTTGCCATACCATCACTAACTTCTCCACTTAAGAAGATAATCCGCTCCAACGAAAGACGCTCGTAGATATTAATCCACTGTGTAAAAGGTTCGCCAGGAAAGCGGTGGGGAACTCTAGGAATACCAATAGGCATAAAATTCTCTCCTGTAAATGAAAATAGAAATTAACGAGGCAGAGCAACAGGTTGAGGAAGATCGCGAGAACTTGCCAAAACTCGATCGATTAAGCCATATTCTTGAGCTTGTTGAGGAGTCATATAGAACATCCGATCCATATCTTTAGAAATTTTCTCTTTCGGCTGACCTGTATTATTAGAGAGAATATCTAAAATAACCCCCTTATTTGCCAAAACTTCTTTAGCTTGGATTTGGATATCTGTAGCTTGAGAGTAAGGAGCGCGACGGCGGGCTTGGTGCAATACAATCGTAGCGTTGGGAAGACTAGCTCTAAAGCCTTTTGTCCCTGCCGATAAAATCATTGCTGCCGTACCCATCGCCTGACCAATACAGATAGTATGAACTGGTGGCTTGATGTAGTTTAGCGTGTCGCAAATGGCAAAAGCTTCGGTTTCAAAGCCGATCGCATCGCCGCCATACCAAGAAGTACCTGTAGAGTTGATGTAAATATAAATAGGTTTTTCTGGGTCATCGTATTGCAAGTAGAGCAATTGAGCAATAATTAGCTCGGTAACATCTACACCAAGTTGCTGCTTATACTCATCGGGAGATACCAAAGGTAGCCCTAGATAAACAATCCGTTCCTTTAAAAGTAAAGACGGTAAATCTGGCGGTGGTGTGCGGTAGGAGGAATCGCCGTAATAAGGCGCTTGAACAGCTTTGACTGGTGAGTTCATAGCAACTGATGCCTGAAATAATGCCGTTATCTGTTAATACATCCTAACGCGACGCGCAACTTCACGAGCAGTACGGATTTCCAGAGGGCGATCGCTCTATTTGTTAACCTACAACTGGGGAAGACCTAAGATATCCTGGGTATTGATAGTGTAGCTATATGAATGACTTTTGATGGCGTTGATGTAACGCTGTTTTGCTCGCTAATAATTTCTCTAGCTTTAGTTAGGAATCTACTTCATGAAAGTTTTATTGCAGCCAGCTTTAAATGATGCCAATTTAGATGCAAATCAAGCAAGTAGCCAGCGTCAGCTAGCCATTTCTATTGGCGCGACTTCTGCAAATAACGGTCGTGCTGTACCCTTAAATTTATGCTTAATTCTCGACCATAGCGGCTCAATGAACGGACAACCGATGGAAACGGTCAAACAAGCTGCTAATCGTTTGGTAGATAGATTGACCTATGGCGATCGCTTGTCTGTTATAGTATTCGATCACCGCGCCAAGGTATTAATCCCCAATCAAGTAGTAGAAGATCCAGACAAAATCAAAGCCCAAATTAACCGCCTCAATGCTGATGGCGGTACGGCAATTGATGAAGGAATGAAGCTAGCCATTGAAGAACTGGGTAAGGGGAAAAAAGAAGCAATTTCTCAAGCCTTTTTGTTAACAGATGGCGAAAACGAACATGGCGACGACGGACGCTGTCTTAAATTCGCTCAAATTGCTGCAGATTACAATTTAACGTTAAATACATTGGGATTTGGCGACTATTGGAACCAAGATATTTTAGAAAAAATTGCAGATGTGGCTGGTGGTAAACTTTCTTACATTCAACAGAGCGATCGAGTAGAAGAAGAGTTTGGACAGCTATTTAGTCGGATTCAATCGGTAGGACTAACTAACGCCTATTTGCTATTTTCTCTAGAGCCAAACGTGCGGTTAGCCGAACTCAAGCCAATTTCTCAAGTTGCACCCGATACAATTGAGTTGCCATTGCAGCGCGAAAGGGACGGACGTTTTGCAGTACGCTTAGGCGATTTGCTCAAAGATACCAATCGGGTAGTATTGGCAAATATGTACGTAGGCAAGCTTCCCGAAGGAAAACAAGCGATCGCTACTCTTCAAGTTCGCTATGACGATCCAGCCCAAGATAAAGTGGGGTTATTATCTGAGGTTATTCCAGTCGAAGCAAATGTTGTCAAAGTTTACCAAAGCGCTCCCAATCCCCAAGTACAAACGCATATTTTGGCTTTAGCTAAGTATAGGCAAACGCAGATGGCAGAAGCAAAATTGCAACAAGGCGATCGCTCTGGCGCGGCGACTATGCTGCAAACAGCAGCAAAAACAGCTTTGCAAATGGGTGATAATAGTGCGGCAACTGTATTGCAAACTAGCGCAACAAGGCTGCAAGCTGGGGAGGAACTATCGCAGAGCGATCGTAAGAAAACGCGGATTGTGTCTAAGACTATATTGCAAGATTCGTAAATTTATTGTGTTAAGGAACGCAGATGCACAAGGCAGTACGCTCAAAGCGGCTTTGCCGACTTGTAGCACCTGCCGCGCAGATGCACGCAGATAAAACAGGATAATTCTTGCAAAAGCTCTAAGTTCATAGCAATTGTTTCAAAATTTTGCAAGTCCTCCTGCGCGGACTTTGTCTGCAACATAGCGAATTATATTCACCCTATACTTTTGCGAAGGTCAGCAAACAATATGGAGGATTTAACTGGTCACTGTCATGATAGAGTCATAGTTATCGTAAATGCTCATTTCTGGACTATTCCAATCATCTGCGAACGAGCCTAAATTAGCTCGTAAAGATTCAGCTTGTAGGCGATCTATTCCATAGGCGCTTAGTTCAATATCATTTGACTCAATAAAAGTAACAATTACTCGTGTTTTATCATTGATGTTAGTTGGCAACTGTGAGAGTTCAATTTTCCCATTACGGTAAATGCCTTCGGTGCTAGTCATTATTACTATGTCTATAGGTTAGATAACTAAACAGTAATGGTAGCTATCGTTTTTTCTTAGCTTTCCAAGTACCACCATAAGTATAGAAGGGATTATTGTCCTTAACCGCAGGCAAACAGGTGTCGCAGACAAATATCCAATCGCCTTCCTCTTCGTACTTCACCCGATACAAAATCGGTACAGTTAGACTGCACCGATCGCATGATTTTTCTCGAATTGGACGGGACATATTAGGCAAAGGCAGAGGCTTGAGGCTTGGCAAATATCATTCTGCCAGCAGAAGTCTGTAAGGCGCTAGTTACAACTACTCTTACTTCTCCGCCAACGTAACTGCTGCCTTCTTCTACTACAACCATTGTGCCATCTTCTAAGTAGCCGATACCTTGACTGGGTTCTTTGCCTTCTTTGAGAATTTTGATATCGATGTTGTCGCCTGGTAGGTAACTAGGACGTACGGCATTAACTAAGTCGTTCACATTCAATACAGGTACTTTCTGCACGCTAGCGACTTTGGATAAGTTGTAGTCGTTAGTTAGCAATGTGCCATCAATTTCTTGGGCAAATTTGACTAACTTAGCATCTACTGTGGTGATATCTTCATAATCCATTGAGTTGATCGCAATGCGATCGGGGTAAGCTTCTTTAATCCGGTTGAGAATTTCTAGTCCTCGTCTTCCCCGTACTCGTTTTAGATCCTTAGCGCCATCAGCTAGCTGCTGTAGTTCTTGCAAGACAAATTGCGGCACTAAAATTTGTCCTTCTAAAAAGCCAGTTTCTAACAGGTTTTCTATCCTACCATCGATAATGCAGCTAGTGTCTAAAACTTTGGTAGGAGAAGGTTTTAGCGATCCTTCTGCCAACAGCATTGTTTCTACGGTATGGGGATTAATTAGCCGCAAGAAGCTACGTCCGTGAGTATCAGCTAGGCTAATTCCCGAAAAGGCAGAGATAAAGCTACCTAAAATAGCAACTAATGGCTTAATAAAGGCAAAGTCTTCAGGGATGGGTAGTAAAAATAAGGGTGCTAGCATTAAATTGGCAACTAATAGCCCTACTACTAAGCCGATCGCCCGTGTCAATAATACATCGACTGGCATTTCTCGGACTTTGGTTTCCACACGATGATAGGTAATTTGGAAACTCAAACCCACTGCACCGCCAACGATCGCCCCAAATACGCCGATAATCGTGCGTAAGGCATCAACATTGCTTACTTCTTTTTGTACTGCTATTGGCAGCAATTCTAGACTGTAGAAGCCAATTCCGGCTCCTGCTATGATAAATGAAAGGACTATGATTGCATCAAGCATTGGTTAAACCCACTTGAATAATTATGTTGCCGTTCCTTGGTCGGGAATCAAACAACCTATATTGATATTGATCTATGATAATATCTTTGTTCTTCTCAGGTAATAGCCAGCTTTGTTCGGCGATCGCACCCTACTAATAAATATGAGAATTTTCTGAAAAAGTTATAGCTTAAGTTAGAGTAAAAACCTTTATTCAGCGCTATTTAACCTGAAAATTGTATAGCAAATTTCACTTTTAATAAAAAATACTTAAATAAATTAATTATTAAATATTTCTGTATTTATTGCACAATTTCAGTTAGTAAAATTAGGCAGAATTTTAGCAAATTAAGGTGTTATTAGATTTATTTACAAAGATAGAAGAAACAAAGCTTAATTCCCCAACTTCTGCCTACGTGCATATTCCTTTTTGCAGGCGGCGGTGTTTCTACTGTGATTTTCCGGTGGCTGTTGTGGGCGATCGCTCGCGTGGGGAAAACAGCGATCGCATTGCTACTTATGTTGATACAATCTGCCAAGAAATTGCTGTAACTCCAGCTTTAGGTAAGCCATTAGCAACTGTGTTTTTTGGTGGCGGTACTCCTTCTTTACTATCAGCTAGTCAATTAACTCAAATTGTAGAAGCTTTAAGCAAACATTTCGGTATCAATGCAGATGCCGAAATTTCAATGGAAATAGATCCAGGTACATTCGATTTCAACCAGTTGCAAGGTTATTGTCAAGCTGGAGTAAATCGGGTCAGTATGGGCGTACAGGCATTTCAGCAAGAATTATTGCAATTATGCGGGCGATCGCACTCTGTTATCGATATCTGGCAAGCTGTAGAGATAATCCGCCAGGTAGGAGTACCAAATTTTAGCCTAGATTTGATTTCCGGATTGCCTCATCAAACCATAGAACAATGGCAAGAATCGCTTTCCAAGGCAGTAGAAATTGCGCCTAACCATATTTCGATCTACGATCTTACTATTGAGCCAGTGACAGCCTTTGGACGTTATTACAATCCTGGCGTTCAACCTCTACCAACTGATGACACTACGGCTTTAATGTATCGTCAAGCACAGCAAGTTTTGACGCAAGCTGGTTACGAACATTATGAAATATCTAACTACGCGCAAAATGGATATCAATGCCGTCACAATCGAGTCTACTGGGAAAATCGCCCGTATTATGGTTTTGGGATGGGTGCAACTAGCTACGTTCAAGGACAGCGCTATACAAGACCCCGCAAGACCAAAGAATACGATCAATGGTGTGCAGAGTATCAAGCAGCCAATGGCGTGTTAGACTGCCCGCCAACGCCCGCAGATGAAGTATTGCTAGAAACGTTAATGTTGGGTTTGCGTCTCAAAACAGGCGTAAGGTTATTGACGTTGCAGCAAATATGTGACGAACCTACATTAAGGCGAATTTTGCAGTGCTTGCAACCTTATCAAAAGCAAGGCTGGGTAGATGTTGAGGATGGATATATGAGATTAACCGATCCAGAAGGTTTTTTATTTTCTAACGTTATTTTAGCAGCTTTATTTGAAAAATTAAGTTAGGAAACAACAATATCCTCTTTGATTTAAAAACAACTTACATTTAGTAACTAAGAATACAGATATATTTGCTCGTTTAGACATAGCCATAACAGCTATTAAATATTTAGTAGAAATTTTCACTTATGCAGAAATTGAATAAATATAGTTCATTTATCGCATCATTTTAGCAATTCTGTTGCTTTTGCTACAAAACAACTAGGGAATTACTCTAAATGTCTTATTAGGATAACTGAGACATCATATAACAAAAATCAATGACAGCCAAAAAGAACCTTGTTGTAATTGGCAATGGCATGGTAGGACATAAGTTCCTAGATGAAATAATTGCCAAAGGTGCGATCGCAAATTGGAATGTAACTACATTTTGCGAAGAATCCCGTGTAGCCTACGATCGCGTTAATCTTAGCGGTTATTTTTCGGGAAAAACAGCAGCAGATTTATCTTTGGTTGAGCCTGGTTTATATCAAGACAATGGGATTAAAATCTATATTGGCGACAAAGCAGTTTCGATAGATCGCCAGCAAAAAATAGTCTACAGTGCCAATGGCGTAAAAGTTTCCTACGATAAAGTTGTACTAGCAACAGGTTCTTATCCGTTTGTACCGCCAATTAAAGGCAAAGAATCTACAGGTACATTTGTTTATCGCACAATTGAAGATTTGGAAGCAATGTCAGCGTATGCCAAAAATTGCCAAACAGGGGTAGTAATTGGTGGCGGATTATTAGGCTTAGAATGTGCCAACGCGTTGAAAAACATGGGTTTGCAGACTCATGTAGTTGAGTTTGCACCGAGATTGATGCCAATGCAAGTAGACGATCTTGGTGGTAATGTTTTGCGTAACAAAATAGAGGAAATTGGCGTTAGCGTTCATACCAACAAATCAACTACAGAAATTGTTAGTCCTGATGGTAAAGTTACCAAAATGACGTTTGCTGACGGTTCAGAATTAGCAACAGACATGATTGTTTTTTCGGCGGGTATTCGTCCCCGCGATGAGATTGCTAGAGAATGCGGAATAGAAGTAGGAAATCGCGGTGGTATAGTTATTAACGAATATTGCCAAACATCAGATCCCGATATTTACGCGATTGGTGAATGCGCCTTACATCAAAATCGAATTTATGGTTTAGTTGCACCAGGCTATACAATGGCGAGTGTTGTAGCTAATGTATTTAGTAACATTACCAGCACTTTTGACGGCGCTGATATGTCTACAAAACTCAAACTTTTGGGTGTAGATGTAGCTAGTTTTGGCGATGCATTTGCTAAAACTTCTGGTGCGAAAGAGATTGCAATCACTGATGCAATTTCGGGAGTCTATAAAAAGCTGGTTGTTAATGAAGATGGTAGCCGTTTATTAGGTGGAATTTTAGTCGGCGATGCATCTAGTTACGGTACATTATTGCAATTCGTGCAAAATAATATTGCCTTACCACCACATCCAGAAGACTTACTGATTCCACCACGAGAAGGGAAAACTGCTGTGGGTATGGGTGTAGAAAGTCTCCCAGATACAGCGCAAATTTGCTCTTGTAATAATGTCAGTAAAGGACAAATTTGCAGCGCTATTGTTGAAAACAACTTTACCGATATAGCTAGCGTCAAAAAATGTACTAAAGCTGGTACTGGTTGCGGTGGTTGCGTACCATTAGTAACCGATTTGCTTAAGTCGGAAATGAAAAAAGCAGGGATAGAAGTAAAAAATCATCTCTGCGAACACTTTGCTTATTCGCGTCAAGAAATATATCACTTAGTCCGCAGCCAAAAGATTATCACTTTTGAGGAATTGCTAGCAAAACACGGTCAAGGAAAAGGCTGTGAAATTTGCAAACCTGCAGTAGCTTCCATTTTGGCTTCTACTTGGAATGATTACATTTTAGATCGGTCTCATGTAGGACTTCAAGATACAAACGATGCATATTTAGCAAACATTCAAAAAGATGGTACTTATTCAGTAATTCCGAGAGTACCAGGCGGCGAACTAACTCCAGATAAGTTGATTGTTTTAGGTGAAGTAGCAAAAGACTTTGGACTTTATACAAAAATTACTGGCGGACAAAGAATCGATTTGTTAGGTGCGCGTGTCGACCAATTACCGCATATTTGGCGGCGATTGATAGATGCTGGCTTTGAATCGGGACACGCTTACGGTAAGGCATTAAGAACAATCAAGTCTTGTGTAGGTAGTACCTGGTGTAGATTTGGCGTGCAAGATTCTACAACTTTGGCAATTGATTTAGAACTAAGATATCGCGGATTGCGATCACCCCACAAACTAAAATCGGCTGTATCTGGCTGTACGCGGGAGTGTGCGGAAGCACAAAGTAAAGATTTTGGCGTAATTGCTACCGAAAAAGGCTGGAATTTATACGTCTGTGGTAATGGTGGAATGAAGCCACAACACGCAATTTTGCTAGCAGAAGATATAGATAAAGAAAGGTTGATCAAGTATTTAGATCGTTTCTTGATGTTCTATATTCGCACCGCCAATAGGTTAGAAAGAACGGCGACTTGGTTTAATAAGCTAGAAGGTGGAATTGATTATCTCAAGCAAGTAATTATTCACGACTCTTTAGGTATCGGCGAAGAGTTAGAAAAAGAAATGCAGCACTTGGTAAATACCTACGAATGCGAGTGGAAAGCAACAATTGAAGATCCTGAAAAACTTAAGCGCTTCCGCCATTTTGTCAATTCAGATAGTACCGATCCTAGCCTAATTCAAGTAGAAGAGAGAGGACAAAAGCGCCCAGCTTACGAGCATGAAAAATCGCTGATGGGTATTTCTTAACAGTGACCAGTAAACAGTAACCAGTGACCAGTTAATCAAAAAATTGAGGGCATTTTACCTACTAAATGGTAAATGATTTAGTTGAGCAAAAAGTAATTAGGAGAACACAATGGTTCAAGCATTAACTAAGAAGGATACTAAATGGGTTGATATTTGTGCAGTCACAGATATTAACCCGAATACAGGCGTATGTGCATTAGTTGCAGGCGAACAAGTAGCAATTTTTCGCGTAGGTGACGGCGATGAAGTGTACGCGCTGAGTAACTACGAGCCATTTAGCAAAGCTTTTGTACTATCTAGAGGTATAGTAGGCGATCGCAATGGCACAATCAAAGTAGCATCGCCAATCTACAAGCAAAACTTTAACCTTGCAACCGGACAGTGTTTAGACGACGAAACAGTTAGCATAGCTACCTATGCAGCAAGAGTTGTGGAGGACAGAGTACAGATAGCTACAAGCTAACTGCATTATCCTAGAAGATAGAATGCCAGGATAAGGAGTTTCGCCATGAGCCAGACTACAACCGATAGAGTGCGCTGGACTACAGCAGATATAGAACTCTTAGCCAATAACGATGGTACGCGCTATGAAATCATTGACGGAGAATTGTTTGTGACCAGAGCGCCTCATTGGAGACATCAAAAAACTTGCCTTAAAATTGGGACAAAGTTAGAACTGTGGTCAGAAGCGAAAGGCTTAGGGGAAACTACTGTTAACCCTGGCATAATATTTACAGATGCCGATAATGTAATTCCTGATGTAGTTTGGGCAAGTAATGAACGATTAGCAGTTTTGCTAGATGAAGCAGGACATCTGACAGGCGCACCAGAATTAGTTGTAGAAGTATTATCTCCTGGTGCAGAACAAGAGCGGCGAGACAGAGAAGCTAAACTCAAACTCTATTCCTTAAGAGGAGTACAGGAGTATTGGATTGCAAACTCCCAGTTGGAGACAGTAGAGATTTATCGCCGCGAAAATGCCGCCTTAGTATTAGTCGCAACGCTGACAGGTGATGATGAATTAAGTTCGCCCATATTGCCAGATTTTGCTTGTTCTGTAAGGCAGTTTTTTGAGTAGAAAAGGGTTGGATGCGATCGCCTCTTCAATGGTAAAAAGCGATCGCTACAATAATAAAATTACCTAGCAACACTTAAATATATGTATGACGGCAGCTATTACCAGTTGATGGCTGAGTACAATCTGTGGATGAATCAAAAGATTTATACAGTTTGTGCAGATATTCCCGACCAAAAGCGCAAGCAGGATCTCAGTGCATTCTTTAAGTCAATTCACGGAACTTTGAATCATTTACTGTATGGCGATAAAGCTTGGATGGGGCGCTTTACAAACCAACCATTTACAATTACAGCGACTTCTCAAGAAGTATACTCTGACTTTGATGCGCTCAAAGTAGAACGAGAAAATACAGATCGAGAAATTTTAGAATGGTCTCAACATCTTACTCCAGAATGGTTGAGCCAAGAGTTTGAATATATTAGTAATGTAGATGGTAAACGTCGCATCCTACCAACTTGGATTTTAGTCACCCATATGTTCAATCACCAAACTCATCATCGCGGACAGGTGACAACTCTAATTAAACAACAAGGCTACGATCCAGGTGTGGTAGATGTTCCCTGGCTACCAAGCTTAAATGCAGTTGTTTAACTTACATTTAGAGTGGCATAAAAAGCGATCGCCTAAATTTTCTATATACTACCAAGCCAGGTAGATATTCCCCTGGCTTATATTTTTTCTGACTACTCCCTAGTAATAGTCACTCCGCTAAAGCGAACTGCTTGTTGCACTTGATTGGGACGACCTCGCCGCCTTCTGTTGCGTTGTTTTTCTTGCGGTGGAACAAATGTTATTGCAATAGAATTTCCTGCAATTAGATTGCGCCTTTGTAACTCGCTGACTACATCAGTAATATCTAGGCTAAAAGTGCCTTGTTGGTGCAGAGAAAATAGCGACAATATCCCAGCATAGTAAGGACTATTAGGATTTGGAGCAACACCTTGAGGCAAGTTGATATAGATATCGTATGCAAGTGGGTTTTCTGCATCGTACTCAACTTCTATGACGTTGAGAGTAACTGTAGAATCCTCAACTAACACCGTACGCGCTAATAGGTTCTGAGCTTGAGCAGTTAAAGTTAAAGGAGTATCGCCAAGTACAAATGTTACTTCTTGTCCGTTAGCAGATACAGCGACTTCTTCTGGCGTGCTAGCAACTGTGCGTTGACTATTTATATCTGCATTTGGGGATAAAGCTACAGCATTACTGCTTCTCGTCAAAGGATCGTCATAGATATAGTTTAGTTGTGTTGCTGTATCGAGGATATTTCTAGCGCTCATCCGCACCGCATTTCTATTTTCATCAAAGAAGGTAAATGTATCATTCATCCAATCAATGTCATCTGTAGGATTGACTCTTCCACCTCCTTGCCTTAGCCAGCGCTCCCAAAGGCGATCGGTATTGGCATGATGGAGCCAAAAAATCGGATCTTGAGCAGCAGTAATTGGATTGCCCATCAAACCACCTATACTGGCATGAACTTGGTCATGGGGTCTTCTTTCCAGTTCTCCTTTACCACTAGCTGTATGACTTGTCTGACTTACCCTGCGCCCACCAAAGCTTGAGCCTGTTGTTGTATGGAAAAAGTTGGTGCGCCGAAATGCCGATGCATATCCTACAATCGTTGCTGGCAATGCAGCACCGCTATTGACATTAATATTGCCAGTGCGATCGCTTTCATACAAAGAATTTGTACTCTCGTTGGCTGGAATCCGAAATGGTGCGGGTAGAACGCGCTGCGCTCCAACATCTGAATAGTTCCAATAGGGAAGCGCTAAAGTAGAGTCGCCGGAAGCTTGGCGGAGAATCCGCTCGAAGTAATATAAGTACATCCGATGCCAAGGGAAGAAAAAGAAAGTCCCATGATCGCAGGTATTCCATGATGCTAGCAACGGTCGAATAGTAGTCCCATGAATGTTTGCCTGATAAGCCCAACTGGTGGGATTGTTAGCAGGTCGGGACTTCATTACCTGAACGCCTCTTCTTAAAGCCGCAACTTTTGCAGGCGACTGCATGAAAGTGTATATGTTCTCGCGCACGAAGGTAGCAGTCTGGGCGTTGGCTTTTTCAACGAAAAACCTGCTAATCAATGGAACGCTACCAACAGCAGTTCCTGCAGAGGCATAACTGACAAGCTTTAAAACTTGACGGCGGGAAAGCTCGTGGCTCATAAATTTCGCTCATACTTGCAATATAACTGTTTGCACGAGAACTCATATAAGTTCTTAGTTAACAAACAATGTTTTCTACAAGAATGAGTAAAGATTTTTAGGTAGCAAGCGGATTTATTTACTCAAAATTCATCAATATTAGCTAAATATAAAAAGTCTGTAAATTCTTACCAATTATACTTTTTGTCCTACTTACCCTTATTTTTTGGCGAAAAATTAGTCGTAATTCTACTTGCACGCACAAGATTACTAAATGACTATTGATACATTACTAAGTGCATCTTATATGAATTTACTCCTACCTAGTTGCCAAAATAGCCGATCTGGCACGAGCAAATATAAAACAAGTCAGACAAAGATTCTAGCGATCGCCATAATTCCCGATGCGATCGCCAACATCCACTTATAGAAAAATTGCTATCCACCCTATCAAAATACACCTTGCAAGCTAGTTTTCTGAGCTATTTCCTTGCCCTCATCGAGTAAATATTCAAAGAAAGTCCGAGCAACGACTGATAGCTTTTTGCCTGTAGGATAGACAACATACCAATAACGCTTGATCGGAAACTCCTGCACATCTAAAACTGTAATTTGGCTGTTTAATCCTTCCAAAGCAAGTACGTGACGGGATAAAACAGAAAGCCCCAAACCACCAGCGATCGCCTGCTTGATAGCTTCATTGCTACCTAAATCTAGCTTGACTTTGACGCTAACTCCATGACGCTCGAATAAGGCTTGTACGGCTTTGCGCGTCCCCGAACCTGGTTCGCGCATGATAAAGGGTTCGTCAGCAAGACTTTCGATGGGGATATTTTTCTCTCCCGCTAAAGGATGCGATCGCGGTGCGAGTACGACTAAAGGATTTTCTAGAAATGGGTGGAAGCTGACATCGATATCTTCAGGCGTTTGGCTGACTATATATAAGTCGTCTCGATTGTGCAGCAAATTTTCGAGGACTCTTTCGTGATTTGTCACTGTCAGCGATACATCAATGCCTGGGTAACGCTGGCAAAATGGTCCTAACAAACGGGGAATTACATACTTAGCTGTGGTAATTGTCGATAGTCGTAAGCCCCCCTGTTTTAACCCTTTTAAGTCTGCAACAACTATTTCAAACTGAGATATCTTCTCGAAAACGTCATGACAAGTTGCGTATAATTCTTGACCTGCTGTAGTTAAATATAGTTGCTTACCCACCTGCTCGAATAATGGGAGTCCAACTGCTTTGGCTAATTGCTTGACTTGCATAGAAACAGTTGGTTGCGTGAGAAATAGTTCCTCAGCCGCGCGGGTAAAACTACTGTGACGAGCTACAGCTTCAAAAACTTTTAGCTGATGAAGAGTTGCTTGCTTCAATCAAGTTTCTCCTAGACAGAGCGCTCATAGATAAAACTCTATCATATCAATCAGAAACAAAGACTGTTCTTTATAAAAGTTCAGGAGTAAGATGAATATACGTAAGACAGAAGCAATCCCTTCCATAACTGGCGTTGTACTATGAGATGGTGTACAGCGCCTTTTTATTTGCTCAGTTTTCAGCCTCACAAGATAGTTTATTCAGCAGCTACAAAGAGAATTGGCAGACATTAGAAGCTCTTGACCAAAGTTCCTTGCATATATTCTAAAGTTGTCTGCTCGGCAATTTGTTTGCCTTCTTCTAAGAAGTAATCCAAAAAAGTCCGCGCAACAACAGATAGTTGCTTGCTAGCAGGGTAAATAATATACCAATGCCGCTGGATGGGTAAGCCTTCCACGTCAAGCACAGTTAATGGACCATTTGTACCTTCTAAAGCCAAGGAATGGCGAGATAGAATAGATAGTCCTAAGCCGCCAGCGATCGCTTGCTTGATTGCTTCATTGCTACCAATTTCCATTTCTACATTTAGCTCTACTCTATTTTCTTTAAAAAATCCTTCGACTACCATCCGCGTCCCCGAACCTGGTTCGCGCATAATAAAAGGCTCTTGAGCTAGACGTTGCAGAGAAATATTTTTCTCTTTAGCTAAAGGATGGTTGTGGGGTGCGATCGCCACTAATGGATTTTCTAATACCGGACGCAGATTGATATCTAAGTTGTCTGGCGGTTGTCCCAATATATAGAGATCGTCTAAATTCTCGTTCAGGCGTTCTAATACTTGCTGGCGGTTGATTACTTGCAAGGAAATATTAATTCCTGGATAGCGATGGCGAAATGGTCCGAGTACGCGAGGAACGAAGTATTTAGCAGTTGTAATTACGGCTAAACGCAAATTTCCTTGCTTTAATCCGCGAAAATCAGCCAATTTCATTTCTAGCTTAGATAAGCGCTCGGAAATATCTTGGCATACTGTCAACACCTCTTGACCTGCATCTGTTAAATACAGACGCTTACCAACTTGATCGAACAAAGGTAAACCAACAGCTTTAGTCAGTTGCTTGATTTGTTGAGAAACAGTCGGTTGCGTCAAAAACAGTTCTTCTGCGGCGCGGGTAAAACTACCAGAACGCGCGATCGCTTCAAAAACCTTCAATTGATGAAGAGTGGCGTGCTTCAATGTCTATTCTCCTGGGAACTGCTCTCATAGAGAAAGTCTATCATCAATTTCTAATTGGTAATGTACGTCTATTCATCAAAAAACGGTAGATCATAGATATTTCGCTATCTTATCGATTCAAATAGACTACCCCTAGGGCTTTTAGCTAAGATTTATGTGCTTACTGCAACTGCTGTTTGCTAACGAAGCGCTATTTGGGACAAAAACCCCAAACTTAAGCAAAAATTAACTATTGACTTTCTCTATACCATGTATCAAAAATTATAGCTTGCTTCTATAGTTGCATCGCGGTATTCTCATATCAATGGAGAAGCGGCACAACGCCCTTCCTCAACGCAGAGACAATCGTGAGTTTTGCAAGCCAAGATTTTCTCATCTCAATAATATTCGCGCTCAGCAATAAGCCAGCTTAGTAAACTACGCAGATTTTCCCAGCAGTTTCCTGGCTTTATTTAGCGCATCTGCACCTAGTGCTATTGATGCGCCTAGCGTCGGCATAGGTTTAGTTGCAACTTGAGTTGTTTACCAGGAGATTTTATGAGTCAGTTTTCTCACCCAGTTTCCCGCCGCAAATTCCTAGTTACTGCTGGAGCATCTGCCGTAGGATCTTTATTACTTAAAGGTTGCTTGGGCAACCCCCCAGATACAATTACTGGTGCTAGTTCTGGTAATCAAGCGACCCAAGTAGCAGCAGTTGACCTTAGCCCCGAACAAACACCAGAAACTACTACAGTCAAGTTGGGATATATCCCTATTGTCGAAGCAGCACCGTTCATTATTGCCAAAGAAAAAGGCTTTTTTGCTAAGTACGGCATGAAGGATGTCAACTTATCTAAGCAAGCCTCTTGGGGTTCGATGCGAGACAATACCGAGATTGGCGCATCAGGTGGCGGCGTTGATGGCGGTCAGTATCAAATGCCTATGCCGCATTTAATTACTGAAGGTCGCATTACTAAGGGCAATCAAAAGATTCCCATGTATGTGTTGGCGCAATTGATTACTCAAGGAAATGGCATTGCCCTGGCTAGCAAGCACGCGGGAAAAGGCTTAGGACTAGACCTATCTAAGAGTGGCAAAGGCGTATTCGACCAACTGAAATCATCAAACACACCTTTTACAGCAGCTTATACCTTTGCCCAAGTTAATCAAGACTTTTGGATTCGCTACTGGTTAGCAGCAGGCGGAATTAACCCAGATACAGATGTAAAACTAATTCCCGTTCCTGCCGCCCAAACTGTCGCCAACATGAAGACAGGAACAATGGATGCTTTTAGCACTGGCGATCCTTGGCCCTCGCGCATTGTCAAAGACAAAATTGGCTTTATGTCGATGCTGACTGCCGAAATGTGGAAAAATCACCCTGAAGAATACTTTGCCCTAAGAGCAGATTGGGTTGATAAAAATCCCAAGGCGACTAAAGCACTTTTGAAAGGAATTATGGAAGCCCAGCAGTGGTTGGATAACTTTGACAACCGCGAGGAAGCAGCCAAAATCTTAGGTTCGCGCAATTACTTCAACTTGTCTCCAGAATTTTTAATCGAACCATTCCAAGGTAAGTACGACATGGGCGACGGGCGCGTAATTGATGATAAATCATTGGCTGCTTACTACTGGAAAGATGAAAAAGGTAGCGTTTCTTATCCTTATAAGAGTCACGATCTATGGTTCTTGACTGAAAGCGTTCGCTGGGGCTTTTTGCCAGCAGACTATTTGACTAACGCTAAAGCGTTGATCGATAAAGTTAACCGCGAAGATATTTGGAAAGAAGCAGCAAAAGAAGCAAATATTCCAGCGGCAGACATTCCCACAAGCACATCTCGCGGTGTTGAAGAATTTTTTGATGGTGTCAAGTTCGACCCAGAAAATCCCCAAGCTTATTTGCAGAGTCTCAAGATTAAGCGAGTTTAAAGCAAGTTATAAGTTTTTGTCCACTAATTACAAATGTTTTGAGGAGAATTTAGTCCATGACAACGCTGCAAAGACGCGCGATCGCCAAGCCCCAAAATACCTGGGCAACTAAGCTCAAAAAGCAATACCCTGACCTAATTCCACCCATTGTCGCGCTGCTCGTGTTTCTAGGTATTTGGCAGTTATTTTCTTGGATTCCAGGCGCGACTTTGCCAGGACCGATACAAGTTGTTCAAGATACTTGGATTCTCATATTTTGGCCCTTTTACGATCGCGGTGGTACTGATAAAGGTCTGTTTTGGCAAATTTGGGCTAGTTTGCAGCGCGTAGCAATTAGTTATACCCTAGCCGCAATTGTCGGGATTGGTTTGGGCATCTTGATCGGTACAAATAAAATGATGTCCAAAGCTTTAGATCCGCTGTTTCAACTACTAAGAACAGTTCCACCTTTGGCTTGGGTTCCTATCTCTTTGGCAGCTTTGCGCCAAAACGAACCAGCCGCTTTATTTGTAATTTTCATTACGGCGATTTGGCCCATTTTGATTAATACGGCAGTGGGAGTTAAGCAAATTCCTCAAGACTACAACAACGTTGCTAAAGTTTTGCAGCTAACTCGCAAAGAATATTTCTTCAATATTTTGATTCCCTCGGCTTTACCCTACATCTTCACGGGCTTGCGAATTGCGATTGGTCTTGCATGGCTAGCAATTATTGCCGCAGAAATCGTTATGTCTGGAATTGTCGGTATCGGCTTCTTTATCTGGGAAGCTTATCAAAACAACAATGTCAGCGAAGTAATTTTGGCACTAATTTACATCGGTATTGTTGGTCTGCTGCTAGATAAGCTGATGGGTTGGGTGCAAAACAAGATTGTGCCAGAAGGACAAAAATAATTGGGCAGGGGCGTTTTGGAAAACGTTGATGCCGCGATATTTAGGAGACGTTGCAGTGCAACGTCTCTACATGAAACAACACACAATTACCAACACAAATAAAGATTATGTCTGTTTTTGTTGCTATAGATTGCATTGATAAGGTTTTTGAATTAACTGGCGGCGGATCTTATATTGCCCTCAAAGGTATCGATTTACAAATAAAAAAGGGTGAATTTGTCTCTTTAATTGGTCACTCTGGTTGCGGTAAGTCAACTTTGTTAAATACGATCGCAGGCTTGGATTTACCTACAGAGGGCATAGTTACCTTAGAAGGACAAAAAATTACTCGCCCAGGTCCCGACCGCATGGTAGTGTTTCAAAATTATTCGCTTTTACCTTGGCGGACTGTACGCGAAAATATTGCCTTGGCTGTAAATGCAGCAATGGCGGATCTGCCAGTAAGCGAACGTCGCTCGATTATCGAACATCACATTGATATGGTGGGCTTGCGCCAGCACGCGGACAAACACCCAGGAATGCTATCGGGGGGACAAAAACAACGAGTTGCGATCGCTCGTGCTTTGGCTATTCGTCCTAAGTTACTGCTACTAGACGAGCCTTTTGGGGCTTTAGATGCGCTGACGCGGGGTAATTTGCAAGAGCAATTGATGCAAATTTGCGAGGAAAACCAAGTTACAGCCGTGATGGTAACTCACGATGTTGATGAAGCAGTGTTGCTATCTGACCGAATTGTGATGCTGACTAATGGACCTGAATCAAAAATCGGGCAAATCCTTGAAGTAGATATCCCCAGACCCCGCAAGCGGATGGAAGTAGTCGAACATCCTAGCTACTACAGCTTGCGAAGCGAGATGATTTACTTCCTCAACCAGCAAAAACGGATCAAGAAGATTCGGGCGCGGAAAACTGCCGTTGTTGCGCGTCATGGCTTAGAAAAAGTCAATCTCGATATCGGCTTTGTCCCCCTAGCAGCTTGCGCCCCTCTAGCTGTTGCCAAAGAAAAAGGCTTTTTTGCCAAACACGGACTTGATGAAGTTAATTTAGTGCGGGAAACAAGCTGGCGCGGCATTGTAGACGGTATTTCTGGCGGTTACTTAGATGCAGCCCAGATGCCTTCAGGAATGCCTGTGTGGATGACTCTAGGCGGTGTAGAGAACAAATCTATTCCTGTGGTCAGCGCTCTTACCCTTACCCGTAACGGTAATGCTATCACCTTAGCAAAGCACTTTTACGACGAAGGTGTATATTCTTTAGCTGATTTCAAACAGTTTTTGCTGCGGACTCGCGACCAACGCCATACATTAGGTATGGTTCACCCTTCCTCAATGCATAACTTACTGTTGCGTTATTGGTTAGCTGCTGGCGGTATTGACCCCGATGTTGATGTCAATCTCAAGACTATTCCTCCAGCTCAAATGGTGGTCGATTTGCAAGCGGGAAGTATTGACGGCTATTGCGTCGGCGAACCTTGGAATATCCGCGCGGCGACAGAAGGAGTTGGCTTTACGATCGCTACAGATCAAGAAATTTGGTTAGGACATCCAGGTAAAGTCTTGGGCGTGCGCGAAGATTGGGCAGCAGCTTACCCCAATACTCATATTGCTTTAGTCAAAGCTTTGTTGGATGCTTGTCAATACTGCGCTGATGAAGCTAATAGCGAAGAATTACGTTACTTATTAGCGCGACGGGAATATTTGAGTACCGATGTGTCTTATATTTATCTTGGCGACCCCAATCCTGATGCTTGCAATTTGTCTCAGCCTATGAAGCAATATGCCCACCATCAATTTTTTGGACAAGGCGTAAATCGTCCTAGTCGTACCGAACACTTGTGGATTATGACCCAGATGGCACGTTGGGGTGACGTTCCACTGCCGAGAAACTGGGTAGAAATCTTAGAACGGGTGTGCCGAGTTGGTGTGTTTAGCACGGCAGCAAGAGAATTAGGTTTAGATGTCAATTACAGTCGCAGTTCGATTGAGCTATTTGATGGCGTATCTTTCAATGCTGAAGATCCGATTGGCTATCTCAATAGTTTGGCGATTAAACGCGATTTCTCTGTTGCGGAAGTTGCCCTAGATTCTCGAACTCTTGCAGTCGCTTAGTTAAAAATCGTATGGGGTTAGACGTAGCAGTGCTACGTCTCTACAACAACTCACTTTCTGCTCTGTTTGTTGACCTTCTATTTATACAAACTCATGTTTAATCGCAATTCGGCTTACACTACGGACACATCGACAGCAACAGCGACTTTAACTCGCAACCGCAATGCTTTTTTAGAAATTGAGGATGTTTCTAAGGTTTACCCCACATCAAAAGGTCCGTTCACGGTTTTGGATGGCGTAAATTTAACTGTCAACGAGGGCGAGTTTATTTGCGTTATCGGTCACTCTGGTTGTGGTAAGTCTACGCTGCTAAATATGGTGGCTGGGTTTAGTACGCCTAGCAGTGGTTCTGTACGGCTCAATTCTAAGCCGATTGTCCAACCAGGTCCAGACCGGATGATGGTGTTCCAAAACTACGCTTTGTTGCCTTGGCGGACGGCTTTTGAAAATATTTATATTGCTGTTAATGCTGTTTACCCCAACAAGCCTAAAGCTGAAAAGTCAGCAATCGTCCGCGAACACTTAGCAATGGTAGGACTCACAGAAGCGGCGGATAAAAAGCCAACGCAACTATCTGGGGGGATGAAGCAGCGCGTAGCGATCGCTCGTGCTTTGGCAATCCGCCCGCAAGTGTTGATTCTAGACGAACCTTTTGGAGCGTTAGATGCGATCACCAAAGAGGAGTTGCAAGAGGAATTACTAAAAATCTGGACAGACCATCAATGTACTGTATTGATGATTACTCACGATATTGATGAAGCGCTGTTTCTTGCCGATCGCTTGGTAATGATGACTAACGGACCTGCAGCTAATATTGGCGAAGTATTAGAAATTCCTTTTGCCCGTCCCCGCGATCGCGCCCGCATTATGGAAGATCCGCAATACTACAAGCTGCGTAACTACGCCCTAGATTTCCTCTACCACCGTTTTGCCCACGACGACGAATAATTATTATCGTAGAGACGTAGCACTGCTACGTCTAGATATGGAGACGTAGCATTGCTACGTCTCTACCGCTAAACAACGGCAACATAAAGAGGAAATATGATGCGATCGCCATTTATCCATTTTCTGTTACTACTGGGCTTAATTGCTCCCCTAACAGCCTGTGATTTCGGCGGAGGAGATGCTGAGGAAGGACAAGAAAATACCGAACAGCAAGATAATGATGACGATGATGACTAATTACTCATCTAAGCGCAAAGGCTCCTCTAAAGGAACGGGTATTTGCTTCAAATCTGGCAGTTCTACTAATTCCAATTCTTTTTCTTTCTCTACAATTTTTGTCGGTATCGCTAAAGGTTGAGGCTTTTCGATCCAACAACTTGCTAGCGGTAAAGTCTGCTCCAAATCTTCCAAAGGTCTAGGAATCACCATTACAGCATTCAATTCGCCAATCCGCGCCGCTTCGTGCATTCCTGCCTCTAAAGCGACAGCAACATCAGCTACCGAACCGCGAATAATTGCCGTACATAATCCCGCGCCGATGATTTCGTGAGCGGAAAGCTCAACTTCTGCCGCTTTGAGCATAGTATCGGCGGCTCCTACCATTGCCGGAAAACCGCGAGTCTCTAATAAGCCGATCGCTTGATTGCTTAATTTACTACTACCACGACCGTAAGTAAGTTGAGCTAAACGACTACCAATCGGCAGCACTACTTCTAAATTAGGTAATGGTCTTGCAATCACTAAGCTAGAAATCAATTGCCCGTTTTGCTGGGCGTTTTCTGCGCCTACCTCCACTGCTAGGCGGACATCAGAAATTTTCCCGCGCACAATTGCCGTACAGTGACCGCTACCAATTTTCTCATAGCCAACTAATATTACTTCCGAAGATTTCAGCATTGCATCAGCAGCACTGACAATCGCTGGAAAACTACCAGTTGAGACTAAACCTAGTGCCTTATCTTTAAAGTCCTCTGTGTGCGGCTGATATACCCCCATCTTTAACCTCAAATTAAATGCTGCTGCTTTATCCTAATCTAACTGGCGTTTGAGGTGGGATTGTCGTTTTGGAGCGGACTATTTAATGTTTGTCTGTGAGGCAACAATGTTGAGAGTAATTGGTTTAAGCGTGCCTGTCCGTAAACTGGAGTGTTATTGTCTGCTGAGGATGAAATTTCTTCTGGTTGTGGAGCAACTTCTGAGCGATCGCTAGTATCTACTGCACCATTATCAACATTTGGCTCTGGTTCAGAAATGCGATCGTCTGTTTCGATAACTTTTTGCTCGGCTTGACGACTTTTATCTCCAATTAAAGAGCCTGGAGAAATTACTTCTCCTCGACTGACAGAACTATTAAAAATAGTTGTCATAGAACCAATACAAGCATTAGCGCCAATCTGACAATCGCCAACTATCAGCACTCCTGTACCAACATTTGTTCCTTCTGCGATCTCCAGTTTGCCTTTGTGCGCGTGCAAAATTGCTCCCATGCCAATACAAACCCCAGATGCAATCTTAATTTCACTGTCTGGATCTGCTTGGAGCAAAACACCTGGTGCGATCGCGGCTCCAGGATCGACAGTTACATTGCCACTAACATAAAACTGAGAGTTACTAATTGGCTGTAGCGGCGGCAAATGCATTGGAATTGAGTTCCTTTAGCGGACATAAATACTGCATTGATGAAGAATAAGGGAAAAGGGAAAAAGGTTTTCTTGTCCTTTTCCCACGCCGAAGAAATTTGCAACGGCTAATTCATCCGTCAAGCAGAAGTTTAGACATGGGAAGGACGACAGGAGAAACGCTGCTTTACAACAGTTATTTCTGACTGCCAATCTTTAAATTTGCTGGGAAACTAACGCTGCTAGAGCGCTGTTTTATTTACCCGGACGTTGAATAATCATTTCTACAACTCTACGCTTGGCTTTAGGGTCAATACCAATTAACCTGACGTATGCGTTGCGCTGTTCGGCCGATCTATTTTCAAGTTCAGCCATTACTTGAGATTGTTGCTTGGTTTGAATTACACCGCCACTTTGCCAAGAGCTAGTTTTAAACCTCCGCTCGTCAGCGTACTCGGTGCTGATCGTGTAACCTTGCGCGAGTAATTGCCTAACTTGGTCAGCAACTTCCGAGCTAAGACTTGAAGAACTAGAAGAATAATTGCTGTAGCTTTGCTCTTGAGGCTTGCTAGCTGCTGGACGGTAGCCATTGCTAGAAGAAGTTGTTGTAGATTGATTGTTACCGTCTGGTCGTTGAATAATTGCTTCTAGCGTCCGGCGCTTACTCTTGGTGTCAATCCCAATTAGACGCACGTATTCACCACTATGGTTGTCCATGCATTCTTCTAAAGCGGCGATCACAGTTGATTCTTGCTTAGAATCTATCGGCGAGCAACTTTGCCAAGAGCTAGTTTGGAAGCGGCGCTTGTCAGCGTGTTCCGTACCAACTTTGTAGCCTTGAGAAAGGATGTGGCGTACTTGATCTACGGTTTCTGGGCTTAACTTGGAACTACCCGAACTGCTATAGCTGGAATTGCTAGAATAAGAACTCTTAAAGCCGCTACTTGCAGATGAAGTAACGCGCCCATCGCCTGGGCGATCGCCTGGTCTTTGAATAATACTTTCTAAAACGCGCTTTCGAGATTTTGTATCAATTCCTAACAAACGCACGTATTCACCTTGGTGTTCGTCTAAGCAGCTTTCCAATTCTCGAAATACATCTGCTTCGCGCTTGGATTCTATCGGAGCGCAGCTTTGCCAAGAGCTAGTTTGGAAACGACGAGCATCGGCGTGTTCCATGCCGATGCGGTAGCCTTGTGCTAATAAGTTGCGGATTTGGTCTTGGACTTCTTCATTTATAGAGGAAGTCGAACTGTAGCTGGTGCGGTTATTATATTGAATCATGCGATCGCCGCCTTTAGATATTTCTTCTCTAACTGATTTAACGGGAGTAAATTTATCAGCTTGCTGATAATCGGAGCGCAGAGCATCATTAATGCCTACTATATGAGTTGCAAATTTCATGTCTGACTCTTGCACGTCAGGCAAATTATCTGCTTGTTGTTGATTGACAATCACCGAACCCGAAGGCACGTACTTACCTGCGGGGACTTCTACATCTTGGATCAAGGCGTGCATCATGACAATACAGCCAGAGCCTATCCTGGCGTTAAATACGGTGGAGCGAAAGCCGATAAAGCAATTGTCGCCAATATAGGCAGGACCGTGAATTAATGCCATGTGGGTAATCGAGACATTTTTTCCCACCCAAACCGAGTAAGAATTATTATCGTCGCCGACAACTCGACCTCGATCTAAGCCATGAATGACAACACCATCTTGAATATTTGTGCCATCGCCAATAATGAATGGATGACCTTTATCAGCGGTGATTGAAGTTCCTGGCGAAACTAACACATCAGCGCCAATGCGGACATCGCCGACAATATTGCTAAAAGAATGTACGTAAGCAGTTTCGTGAATTTTTGGTTCGCCGATACTAGGCGCGGGGGTAGGGGGAGCCGCAGGACTACGGACTGCCATGATTCGGTTCTCCTAACTAAAAGAATGCAATGAGCGATCGCTTGCTCAATTTGCAAAAATATTTTGCTAATATTTAGCGATATTGGTCTCTTTTGCTGTATACAGAACGATTTTCCACGCTTACCGTGTCTATAATCGCTACTACGGCTGCATCTACAGGACGTTGTTCGCTACCTGGTACTTGACGAGCAGCACTGCCACGACTGACAAGTACCCACTCGTCAACCCCTGCCCCCACGTTATCGGCTGCGACTTCGTATTTTGGTAGCTCTTGTCCCTCCTCATCCACAAATTGGAGGAGGAGGAACTTTACGCCTCTAAGACTAGGCTCTTTGTGGGTACTGACAACTGTGCCACGAACTTTGGCAATTTGCATTGATTATGGTCTTGTGTAAGGACCAGCGTGTAAGGCTCTACCACTTACGCTATCGCGAAATTGCTCTACATCGTCAGTGTAACGAATTGGCAATACATACTCTAGGTTTTCGTGCGGACGAGCGATGATGTGGGTAGACAATACTTGTCCGCCATTTACTCGCTTGACATTATCTACACCTGCTGCTACCGAAGCTTGCACTTCCGAAACGTCGCCCCGAACGATTACAGTTACGCGACCGCTGCCGATTTTTTCGTAGCCAACTAGAGTTACCCGCGCTGCTTTCACCATTGCGTCTGCTGCTTCTACAACAGCGGGGAAGCCTAGCGTTTCAATCATTCCTACGGCAATAGCCATGAGTTTTGCTCCTAAATACTTTGCTGATAAATGGACTTAATTAACACAATTTTGCAGGACAGCGTTACCTATGCTACAACCTAAATTGTTCTACTTCTTCGGTGTAGCGAATTGGTAGGACGTACTCAAGATTTTCGTGGGGACGGGCAATAATGTGGGTTGATAAGACTTCGCCACCGTTTACCCGCTTGGCTGATTCCACCCCAGCCGCAACTGAGGCTTGTACTTCCGAAACATCTCCTCGGACGATTACAGTTACGCGAGCGCTACCGATTTTTTCATACCCAACTAGGGTGACGCGGGCTGCTTTAACCATAGCATCGGCTGCTTCTACAACAGCAGGAAAGCCTTTGGTTTCAATCATTCCCACAGCAATTGGCATTTTTTTCTCCTCATGAAGCAATCCACAAAGTTTTGACACGCGAGTTTCACGGCAATACCCACCTGCTAAATTTTGACGGGCAGAGCCATTATTTGCTATATCAAAGTTTTTTGCGTTCTAAATCTAAGAATAGAGCGCGCGCGATCGCTTTGGCAATATAAGCTTTGATGATAATATTAAATTATTAATATTAAATAAGTTAATCGATCCCCCTGATAAACCAGGAAATTCACTAAAATTGAGGTATGTATAGATGTTTTACAATGGCTGATATAGATTTTCTTGGAAAAATCCAATACCTAGTTAGACTCTTAAGTAAAGATGAAGTAAGGCATTAGTTATCTAACTAGCCAAAGATTTTACTTTTGATCTAGATCGAGAGTAATCTGAAACAAAGATAATAATAGCAACTAAATAAAAATAGGTATTGTTTTAGCCTTGATGCCTCAAGCTAGTCAAAACTAATTTGGGTATAGAGACTAAGCAAGGCAATTATGTCAGAAATTTCAATGGTAATTTTCAATGGGTCAATTCCTCCTACAATCGAGTTGGTGGCTTCCTTGTTATGGCTTAATCGGTGCGGTATTGACTTTACCCTGGTCTGCTAATATCGTCCGGCGTACAGGTCCAAGACCAGCAGCGTACTTCAACTTATTAATGACAGTCTTAGCATTCGTGCATGGTGGTTTGTTGTTTAGACTGATTGCCACTAACGAGCCGCAACACTTAGTATTTCACTGGTTGCAAGTTGCAGACTTAGACCTGACATTTTCTTTAGAAATCTCCTTAATTACTGTAGGAGCAATGGAACTGGTAGCGGGTCTAAGTCTACTGGCTCAATTTTTTGCTCTAGGCTACATGGAGAAAGACTGGGCATTAGCGCGGTTCTTTGGAATAATGGGGTTTTTTGAGGGAGCAATGAGCGGGCTTGCCATCAGCAACTCTTTGCTATTGACCTACTGCTTTTTGGAAATGCTTACCCTCTCAACTTATTTGTTGGTAGGGTTTTGGTACGCACAACCATTAGTAGTTACTGCCGCGCGAGATGCATTTTTAACCAAAAGAGTAGGAGATATATTGCTATTGATGGGGGTTGTTGCCCTAGCATCGCTAGCAGGTAGCTTAGATTTTCCTGACCTTTATCGCTGGGCAGATACAGCTTCGTTACCGCCCGCAATGACAACGCTACTGAGCTTAACTTTGATTGCTGGACCTGTAGGCAAATGCGCTCAGTTCCCATTGCATTTGTGGCTAGATGAGGCAATGGAAGGACCTAACCCCGCCTCAATCTTGCGAAATTCAGTAGTAGTATCTTGTGGAGCTTACGTACTAATTAAACTCCAGCCGATTATCGAACTATCCCCAGTAGGGCAGACAGTTTTGATTTGTATCGGTACAGTTACAGCTATTGGGGCTTCCTTAGTAGCGCTAGCGCAGATTGATATTAAACGCGCCTTATCGCATTCAACTAGCGCTTATTTGGGGCTAGTATTTGTTGCCGTCGGGCTGCAATGGACTGGTTTTGCCTTACTATTACTATTTACTCATGCGATCGCCAAAGCATTGATGTTTATGAGTGTGGGTTCGATAATTTCCACCACCCACAACCAAGACCTGACCGAAATGGGCGGATTGTGGTCGCGGATGCCTGTAACTACAACTGCTTATGTAGTTGGTTCGGCTGGATTAGTCGGCTTGTTACCATTGGGAAGCTTTTGGGCATTGCAATTAGGGTTTGATGACTTTTGGCTAGACGAACCTTGGCTAGCAGGAGTTTTGTTAGTAGTTAACGCTCTTACAGCCTTAAATTTGACCCGCGTATTTCGTCTAGTATTTTTAGGGCAACCTCAACCTAAAACTAAGCGTACCCCAGAAGTAGCGTGGACGATGGTTGTACCGATGTTGTCGTTGATTATTACTAATTTATTAGTTCCCTTAATGTTGCAACGCTTGTCATTGCTGCCAACATGGGAATACGTCAGCAAAACATCTGTATCGCTATTAGCTTTATCTGGCTTGATTGGCTGCGCGATTGGTTCGACTATTTACTTACACAAAGCTTGGTCTAGACCGATAGAACTACCTTGGCGAGTAGTACAAGACTTGTTAGCCTACGACTTCTACATTGAGGCGCTTTACAAAGTCAGTGTAGTATTTGCAGTCGATTCCATGTCCAAATTAAGCTACTGGTTCGACCGTTATGTAATTGATGGCGTAGTAAATTTTGTGGGTTTAGCTTCTATCTTTAGCGGCGAGAGCTTGAAATACAGTGTCTCTGGTCAGTCTCAAGGTTACTTATTGACAATTATCGTGGGCGTTAGTCTTTTAGGTTTAGTTATGACCTGGACTATGTGGTAAACGTGGCAAAGTAGCATTCAAGAAGTTTTAGGTATTGAATGCTATTTAACCAAGGAAAGCTTGTAAATCAAAGGTCAAATAAGTAGCTCAAACCATTGTGGGATTAGCATCATACTTTTGACTTTTAACTTTTGACTTTTGACTTTTGACTTTTATGCTCAGTATTTTAATCTGGATGCCCGTGTTAGGTGCTGCTGTAATCGGGTTATGGTCTGGAGGTGAAAATGCTCCTCAACGTTCCCGAATTGTAGCTTTAGTAACAATCTCTTTTTCGCTCATCTGGACGCTTGTATTGGGCAGTCAGTTCGCGATTGGCGGTACGCAGATGCAGTTTTTAGAAAACATTCCTTGGTTAGATCAAATCGGTTTGACCTATCAAATAGGGCTAGATGGTTTATCTTTACCTTTAGTATTTTTAAACAGTCTGCTTACTTGGATTGCTATTTACAGCACAGAAAAAGGTATCAGCCGACCTCGGTTGTATTATGCCTTAGTTTTGCTGCTAAATACTGGAGTAGTAGGCGCTTTCGTATCTCAAAACTTGTTGCTATTTTTCTTATTTTACGAACTAGAACTAATCCCCCTATATTTACTAATTGCGATTTGGGGAGGTGCTAGACGGGGTTATGCAGCAACAAAGTTTCTTATTTACACGGCTGTATCTGGAATCTTGATTTTGGCAGCGTTTTTAGGCATAACTTGGCTTGGTGGTTCTGGTAGCTTTGATTATCAGCCACTACTTGCTCAAGCTTTACCCTTAACGCAGCAATTTGTCTTACTAGGCGCATTGTTGGTAGGATTTGGAATCAAAATTCCCCTAGTTCCATTTCATACTTGGTTGCCTGATGCTCACGTTGAAGCTTCCACACCAGTTTCCGTATTGTTAGCTGGCGTACTTCTGAAGTTGGGAACTTATGGAATATTGAGATTTGGGCTAGGGATGTTTCCTGAAGCTTGGGCTGTTTTAGCGCCTTCTTTAGCAACTTGGGCAACAGTTAGCGTATTGTATGGGGCATTTACAGCGATCGCCCAAACGGATATGAAAAAAATGGTAGCCTATAGTTCGATCGCTCACATGGGCTACGTATTGTTAGCTATGGCAACGGCTACACCTCTAAGTCTTGTCGCTGCTGTGTGCCAAATGATCGGTCACGGACTAATTTCTGCCTTACTATTTCTGTTAGTAGGCGTGGTTTATCAAAAAACTGGTACTCGTGACATCGGTATTTTGCGCGGCTTATTAAATCCCGAAAGAGGTTTGCCTTTAATTGGTAGCTTAATGGTTTTAGGCGTAATGGCAAGTTCCGGTATTCCTGGAATGGTGGGATTTATCAGCGAATTTCTAGTTTTTCGCAGCAGTTTCCCCACTTTCCCAGTTCAAACTCTACTTTGCATGGTAGGAACTGGTTTAACAGCCGTTTACTTCCTATTGTTAGTAAATCGCGTCTTTTTTGGGCGACTTTCCGAGCAAGTGATGAATTTGCCGCCCGTACAATGGTTCGATCGCACGCCAGCTATCATTTTAGCAATATCTATTGTTATTTTAGGATTGCAGCCTAATTGGATGACACGCTGGAGCGAAACGACAACTGCAAATCTTATTCTCCCAAAAGCAGCAGTAGTCGCCCCCATCTCTATGTCTCAGGAGTCTCGGTAATGCTTGATACTACTAAAAAAGTTTTAAAACCTTCAAATCACCCCCTAAACTCATATATCGAGCGGCTCAAAACTGGGGGTGCATTGCTGCCCGATACCAAGGAAAATGTATTAGAAGTTGTTGGCATCCTCAAAAGCTACGGTGTAGTGTTAGATGCTTACTACAAAAACCTAATATACATATCCGAACATCAATTTTTAGTATTTTTCCCCTTTTTCAAGTATTTCAACGGCGATGTTTCCCCGCAAAAACTGTTGCGCCACTGGTTCCACGACAGAATAAATTTTGAGTATGCCGAATACTGCATGAAAGGGATGTTGTGGCATGGCGGTGGGGGTTTGGATGCTTATTTAGATACGCCTGAATTTGCCGAGAGGGCGGAGCAAGCAATTCAAGCTAGAACTAAGCGAAGTTTGTTACTCAAAAGCCTGCATCCCTTGTTTCCAGACTTTTTACCCGAACACATTAGGCAACTTGCTTATTACAGCGGATTGGGGCAGTTTTGGCGAGTAATGAGCGAAAACTTCCTGACATTATCCGATCTTTACGATCGCGGTAAGATTGTGTCTATTGCCGAAGTTGTCGAACATATTAAAGCAGGTTTGGTTGCAGCGGCAGGGATTCCGATTACTTACTCGGTTACTTTAAATAACAAAACTTATGACATCATTCCTAAATCTGCGGGCTTGACATTTTTGCCAGATGTAGCTGTACCTTACGTAGAAGCAGTCTTCTTTCGCGGTACGCCCTTTTCGGGTACTGTTTCCTACAACGCCCAAGCGCATTACATTTCTCCAGATCAAAGTCGCTTTACTTATGGCGCTTTGTATGCAGATCCCTTGCCTATCGGTGGTGCAGGGATTCCCCCTACTTTGCTGATGCAGGATATGCGTCACTTTTTGCCAGAGTATTTACACGAGTTGTATCGTAACAGTCTGCGCGGAGAAGATGACTTGCGAGTAAAAATTTGCCAAACTTTCCAAAAATCAATGTTCTGCGTAACTACAGCAACAATTTTAGGACTAGCACCTCATCCGTTAGATTCTACCGATCCAGACCATATTCAAGCAAATCAAGCGTATTTAGAAAAGTGGATGGATCGTTTTGTAGATTCTCGCTTACACGACGTGCAAGTTGGGTAAAGCTTAATCAGTAACCATTTATAACTGGTCACTGGTCACTGGTTACTGGTCACTGTTTTAAATGCGCTAATCTATTTCTATTGCACTGAGTAGGAAAGATGTAAATGAACTGGTGGCAACGACTGAAAAAAAATCCCTTAGCCCGATTTGGCGCAATATTGCTACTGATATTTTATCTAGCGGTAATTGCAGCGGATTTTGTTGCCCCTTACGATCCTTACGACTCGCAAGCAAATGGTTCGCTTTTGCCACCAACACAAGTTTACTGGCGCAACCAAGCAGGGCAATTTGTAGGACCTCACGTTTATCCTACAACTCAAGGGCAAACAGAATTAGCAACAGGCGATCGCAAATTAATTGTAGATCGCCAAAAACCTGCTGGCTTAAGTTTATTCGTTCAAGGTTCGCCTTACCAACTATTTAAGCTAAGTTTGCCTTTGCCGCCGACATTTGATGATGTGGAGATATTTAGCGGTATTCCCGCAAATTTGCATTTATTTGGCACGACAGGAGCAGCAAGGTTTAATTTATTAGGTACTGACGAACAAGGACGCGATCAATTTACGCGGTTGTTATTTGGTGGCAGGATTAGTCTGAGTATTGGTTTACTGGGAATTGCCATAACTTTTCCCTTGGGAATGATTGTCGGCGGTATTTCCGGCTACTTTGGCAAGTGGACAGATAGTATAATCATGCGCTTGGTAGAAGTGGTGATGACGATTCCTACTTTATATCTTTTAGTTGCCCTAGCTGCAGTTTTACCACCAGGATTAACCAGTAGCACAAAATTTGCCTTAATTGTCTTAATTACATCTTTTGTATCGTGGGCAGGGTTAGCGCGAGTAATTCGCGGACAAGTGCTATCAATTAAAGAGCGAGAATTTGTCCAAGCGGCAAAAGCTATGGGTGGCGATTCATTTTACATTATCCTGCGACACGTTTTGCCTCAGACCGCAAGTTATATTATTATCTCGGCAACTTTAGCAGTACCTAGCTTTATCGTAGCGGAGTCGGTACTAAGTTTGATTGGGTTAGGGATTCAGCAGCCCGATCCTTCTTGGGGTAATATGCTCTCGCTAGCTACCAATGCTTCTATTTTGGTACTGCAACCTTGGTTAGTATGGCCCCCAGCGTTACTGATTATTTTGACAGTATTAGCTTTTAATTTGTTGGGTGATGGTTTAAGGGATGCTTTAGATCCGCGTAGCGTCAGAAGGTAGTTAGAGTTATTCATGACAGTTGAAGATAAAGTCAAAGGAAGTCTATTCGGTCTTGCCTTCGGTGATGCTTACGGCGCACCGACAGAGTTTATGTCTATTGATGAGATTATTAGTAGATGGTCTATTTACGGTCCGCTTGACCTAGAAGGCGATCCCGCTTGCGTGACTGACGATACCCAAATGGCGATCGCTGTTGCTAATGCTTTAATCTCATGTAAAGCTAATTCGTTAACACCAGAATGCCTAGAGAGTGCTTTACGTCATTCCTTTATTGAGTGGCTCAACTCTCCTGACAACAATCGCGCTCCAGGTATGACTTGTCTAACAGCTTGCGAAGCACTAGAAGTAGGCAAACAATGGGTAGAGGCAACAGTCAAGAACTCAAAAGGTTGCGGCGCTAATATGCGCGTGACACCAGTGGGATTATTGCAGGTAAACGGTAGCAATTTAGCAGATGAAACTTGCGCTGCGATCGCTCAATTCCAAGCTGCACTCACACACGGGCATCCAACTGCTTTAGCCGCGTCTAACCTAACTGCTTGGGCAACAAAATATCTGCTGAACCAAAGCAATCTCAACACTTTTAGCAAAGATTTGCGCGAATACGCCATCTCACAACGGCACATTTATCACGCGCAATGGCTGGGTACTCTGTGGCAAAGACCAGCAGTAGAATCGTCTCAACAATTTATAGCTCGTGGTTGGGATGAAGTTTTAAATGTATTAGATCGGCTAGATGCAGCTTTACAATCTCCTGACTACGATGCAGATCCATGTTTAGCAACCGGAGCAGGTTGGGTAGCAGAGGAAGCATTAGTTACAGGACTACTGTGTTTTCTGTTGTACAGCGATCGCCCCAAAAAAGCATTGCAAAGAGCAGCAACCACATCAGGAGACTCAGATTCAATCGCTTGTCTAACAGGAGCGTTCGCGGGAGCATATTTAGGCATGAGCGCTTGGTCAGAAGACTGGGTTTCCAGAATCGAGTATCGAGAACAATTAGAGCGGCTAGCGATCGCCCTTACTAGCAGAAGTTGACGATTTTCAAGAATGCGATCTCGTTAATTAAAGCACTAGCAAAATACAATTAAAAGAAAGACAGCTTTAGGCAAGAAAATGCTGATGTCGTTGCAAGAAGTGCAAAAGCAGGCATTACAACTACCAATTGGCGATCGCTGGCGTTTGGTTGAGTCTGTACTAACATCGATTCAACAAGAAACGCGATCGGCTAATTCTTTAGATGCAACCGTAAAACCTTTAACAGACCTCGATCCTTGGACTCAAAGTTTACTCGGTGCAATTCAGGTAGGAACCAAAGATTCCACAGAATCATATGTGGATTATTTAGAGGAGAAATATAGTTGAAGCGGGTGTTGTTTGACAGCAATGTGTTGCTAGATGTTTTGGCACAACGTCAACCATTCATTAAAGATAGTGTTTATAAGCAATGTCAACTGAGATAGAAGTAGTTAAAGCCAGTATTTTCAAATATTTATCTCATCTTCACGATGCTGATTACCTGGGTGCGATCGCTACTTCCATGCCGTTATCGAAATTTTGCAATATAGTTAGTTTACTTCTCCAGTCTGGGGATAACGAGACTGTCGGTTTAACTATGCTTTTCATTACAGACTTGGTAATGGCTGGTTCTCATCATCCGCAATGTGCAGAATTTGGGGAGCAATACCCAAACTCTCTAGTTGTTAAAACACTTGAGCAAATGGTTTTTTCTCTAAACCACTATATTTGTACTCAATCCGTTTACACTTTAGGGAAAACTTGTAGTTACAATAGCGTTGATGCCATCAATCAAGCTTTTTTTAAGCTGCGAGATATTGCTCCTTTTGCACTACCTAGATTAATGGGAGAGATGGGATGGCTTGGAGCCGATAACTTTTGGGAACTGCTTGAATCAATGATATCTAGCCCAGTTTATGCAACTCGTTGGGCAGTTCTAGACATCTTACATGAATTTAATGGCGACCAACCGACAGAAGAAGATGAACTATATCAGCATAAATGCAAATTAGTCGAGGAGTTGCGCCAAGACTCAAATATTTACGTGCGTTTAGAGGCTGAGTATGAGTACCAACTACTAAAGTTTCGCAGTAAGAGTTACGAATTACCGAAAGCAGAGCGTAGAAAGCAGTGAAAGAATTTGCAACTTCAATACCAACCACGTACTGCTTTGCAGCGATTTCATCTAAGTTTTTAAACACTTTAAACAATAAGGGACAAAAAGAGTATTCCATATCCGAGCTTGAATCATTTATTGATTCACTACTTGAGTAAACTGTAAGTTGTAGATACATCTCTACTTGTTGAACGTTAAATGCTGAATAAGCCTTATGTTGATTATGATATTTCAGATATTTATCCAACTTCCGCTATAACTTTACCTATGTCTTGAGGAGTTGCGCCTGTTGCTAGCATTGCTCGGATTAATAACTCAATCGAAACTGAAGCATCGCCATTTTCTGCATTAGCAATACGTGGTTGGCTAGACTGAATTTTCTTTGCTAGTTCAACTTGGGTCATTAATTTTTGTCGTCTTGCTTTTAAGCTGCGACTAAGAGCTAATTTGATTTCAATCAGGATGTTTTCTTCTGGCGTTAACTCTAGAAATTCTGAAACTGTACCTATATTCCAGCCTTTTGCTTCTAAACGTTCTTTTTTCAATCTGTCCATAACTAATCCTGTATATCTTTATCGTACTTACTCAATCGCTTTTTACAGTTTTCAATAACTTGAGTAGGTGTTGTTCGTGTAGTCTTATCAAACACATCAAGAATTAAAATGGCATCGCTATCGATTCGATAAACAATTCGCCAATTTTTATCCACATCTCGGATTCGTAATTCATGACAATGCGCTCCTACACTTGGCATTGGTCGTGAGTGGGGTAATTCTAGGTTATCGCCTTGCTGTAAGCGTCTCAGCAGAAAACCTGCTTCAATACGCGCTTCCTGGCTAAAAGGTGGAGTTTTGACCTCACCACGTAACCAAATCAAGGGTTTATCATCTTTGTCCATACTTCTTTTATATCATATCTGATATAATAAAGTTGCATTAGTGTACTGAAGTTTAAATGTAGGAAAAAATCAGAAGATTATGATGTTGAGGTGGCTATGAGAACATAAAGAAGTCACCCATTTTTCTCTGTCTTATGACTACAGCAGATTTATTTCCAAGGCTGAGAGAATTACCTCGTGCAGAAAAATTGAAAGTTATGCAATTTCTAATTGCGGAGTTAGCGAAAGAGGAAGAACCAACCCTCCAAGCTGGAGCAACGTAATCCCTTTGGTCGCCCCTCAATTCTCATCGAGCAGCGCACAAGCTTAGTCAACTCCTAAAATCGGATCGAAACGTTTAACCGACAAGTTTGAAGGTTGCTATGACTAAAATACAAGCCCTATGCTCAGAATTCACTATGAGCGATCGCTATCAAACTATAGTTGACGCTGAAATCGAACATTAGACCTCTTGCGCGAATCAAAGAAAGCCCCCTAAATCCCCCAACTTTGGGGGACTTTAAATCCGGTTCCCCCCAAAATTGGGGGGCTAGGGGGGCAAAAGATTATTCACGCAGGAGGTCTATTCATCAAAATTCGTAAATCTTCTTTCTTGTTGACACTGGGTGGTTGCAGACGATTCAAATCAATCCCTAGTTCTTGCTCATCTTCAGTGTCTAAACTTTCAAATCGACCATACTCATCTTCCATCAGTTCAATCGCCGCCGCTGCTTCATCCTCGCAATAGATAGTTCTTCCATCCGAATCAAAAACTTCAGCCTGTAAATCATCAAATACTTGCAGCCGCGCCCATAATACATCTACAAATTCTCCACTCAGGCTGACCGTCCAATCTAGCCACCATTCCTCTTTCATCAACGATCTTACTTTTTTAGCATTGACAAGATTTGCTGCAATCAACTGAAGTTCTTGGCGAAGTTCAGGCAAGCGATAATGATCGCCCTCGCATTCATTAAATGGGGAGTTCAGTGTCAACGTAACAGCCGATCTTCTTACAACTCAACTGGGTGTTGTCCGTAGAAGGGTAATGCTTCTGTCCATGTAGGAAGTTTACCTTGTTGCCAATTTAAATATGCAAGCTCTAAAACGCTGGTGACTGTTTTACCTAACCCACTTTCAGGTTGGATTAATTTATAAGGTGTATGCCAAATTTCTAAGGTATTTTGCCATGCGTCTATTGTCATTACGCTGTCTGGCAACAATGGAGTTACGCTATTACCAGCAGTAACTTGGTAAATTGCTGCATATACACGATCGCTTTGTGCTGGTAGTTGAATTGCTAGTATTTCTGCTTGGCTTTTTTCTGAGTGGGCGATCGCTTCTAAACTAGATATAGCAAATAAAGGTACATCCAACTGTTGCGCCAATGTCCTCGCTGTAACTACCCCCATCCGAGTGCTAGTATAGCTTCCAGGACCTTTAGCTACAGCAATAAAGGCTAAATCTGCCCAAGTTTGGGGCTGGAGAAATGCTGCTAAATGATAGTGTAAATGAGTAGAAAGCGATCGCCCTAAACCCCATACCTGAGAACGCGAGTCACCCGCGAAGTTGCTCAGTGCTAAACCAAGTTCTGGGCTAGTAGTATGTAGGGCAAGAGCGTATTTATTTGTCAAATTCTCCATACCCTCTTACTTCATGTTGGCACTAATTCGCCTGGGCGTAATTTTGCCCATTTGCCATTTTCTTGCTTAAAACTCAAGCAACCAACAACATCCCACTCCATTTGAATTTCATCTTCAGTTGTGCGGATGTTCACATTGATTGATGGTTCGTTTGGTTCAAAATCAGGTGTTTCGCTCAGGTGCGGCTGTTGGTGCTGGTGTTCTACTGCATTGTAGGTGATGCAGCGATCTACATAATGGCAGTTTACGCAAATACACATAAATCTGTCTCCAAAGGCTTTTCTGCTAATCTAGCTCAATTGACAGTTAGTTGATGGCTATTTATGTCTCTTTCTGCATTATCTCCCGAAACTTGGTGTTTTGACTTAGCGTGGATACCCCAAAATGCTTATTTGGTAGGTGGTGCGGTACGCGATGCAATCTTAAAGCGCGAATCTGAATATTTAGATTTGGATTTTGTTCTACCAGATGTAGCAGTACAAGTAGCCAGAAAAATCGCTAGTCACTATAAGGCTGGTTTTGTTTTATTAGATAGCGATCGCCAAATTGCTAGAGTTGTATTCAAGCAAGCTACGGTAGATTTTGCCCAGCAGCAAGGGGAAAGGCTAATAGATGACTTGCATAGACGAGATTTTACAATTAATGCGATCGCTTATAGTCCCCATACTCAAGAATTTATCGATCCCCTAAAAGGATGTAACGATTTGCAGCAGCGCATTATCCGTATGGTATCGCCTGCAAATTTACAAGACGATCCTTTAAGACTACTACGAGCTTATCGCCAAGCTGCTCAACTTGGGTTTGAAATTGAAGCAGAAACTCAAGCAGCTATTGTTAATTTTGCACCTTTACTGAGTAATATAGCGGCGGAAAGAGTACGAGTAGAACTTGGCTACTTGTTAAATAGTTCTATGGGTAGTCGAGGGTTGATAAGTGCTTGGCAAGATGGATTGCTAAAAACTTGGTTTGCTAATACCGAGCGATCGCATTTATCTAAATTAGCTCTAATAGATGCAAGTGCAATTACTCTCAAGCAACTGCCATTATCGCAACCTTTGAGCGACACGATCAAAACTACTTGGTTAGGCATTGCTAAATTAGCGTGTTTAGTTACTCATAGCATTGAATTAGCAGAAATTGAACTACAACAACTAACCTACAGCCGCGCCGAAATTCGTGCTGTAACAACTGTGTTGAAACTACTGCCACAATTACAAGCTACAGCAGGCGATCTGAGCTTAAAAGAGCAATATTTGTTATTTCGTCAAGCTGGAGTAGTTTTCCCCGCCTTAGCGGTGCTAGCAGCAGCAAATGGGATGTCAAAAGCAGACTTAACCCCGTTAACAGATCGCTATCTCAACCCCACAGATCCAGTTGCTCATCCACAGTTACTTGTAAATGGTAAAGACCTGATGCAAGCATTGCAAATAGCTCCTAGCCCTTTGGTGGGAGAATTGTTGAATAAAATTGCGATCGCCCAAATTGAAGGTAAAATCTCTACACCTATTCAAGCTATAGACTTAGCAGCTACCTTGCTAAAATCTGCGGGAACTATAGACCGATAAATTTCTACTAGGTAAACGACTAAATTGCAGAGGTAGTTAAATGTCTTTACTTCGTGGGATTGCGATCGCATCAGCTTGTCTTATTTTGCTACCATCTGCGATGCCGAAGGCGGTTCGCCCTGCGACCATCGCTACAGCTTCACCTACTCAAGTTTTACTTACTCAGCAGACAAAAAGTACCTGGCAAGAACGCCCAGATTTTGCTAAATATTTTCAAAAAGCAGGTGTCAAAGGTACTTTTCTACTGTATAACCGCAAACAAAATCTATATCTTGTCTATAATCGTCAAAGCGCTAACTCTCGCGTCGTTCCTGCTTCTACTTACAAAATTCTTAACTCCCTAATCGCCCTGGAAACTGGCGCAATAGCAGATGAAAATGAGGTTATCAAATGGGATGGCGTAAAAAGAGAATTTCCAGTTTGGAATAAAGACCAGACAATGAGAACTGCAATTAAAGACTCTGTTGTTTGGTTTTACCAAGAACTAGCAAGGCGTATCGGTCAACAGAGGATGCAACGCTATATCAATCTAGCAAATTATGGTAATCGAGATATTAGCGGCGGCATCGATCGCTTTTGGCTAGATGGAGGTTTGAGAATCACCCCTAAAGAGCAAATAGATTTTTTGGTGAAGTTGCAACAAAATAAGTTACCTTTCTCTGAACGTTCGATGGCGATCGTCAAAAATATTATTATCAACGAAAAAACCAGCGATTACGTGCTAAGAGGTAAAACAGGCTGGCAAAAACAAGTTGGTTGGTATGTAGGCTACTTAGAACGCGGTAGTGATGTCTATTTCTTTGCTATTAACATGGATATCGCTAAACCAGAGGATGCTAAAGCTAGAGTGGCTATTACCAAAAGTATTTTGCAAGATTTGGGATTAGTAGCAAAAACTAAATAAATCCACCATGCGGACGTTCCCTAAATCTAGCTTCTAGAGCCAAGATGCAAATTATCCGCTTTTTTGAGCTAGAAATATTTGCATCTATACTCATGACATTTGACTACGATCTATTTGTAATTGGTTCGGGTTCAGCAGGAATAGCAGCTTGCAAACAAGCTGTCACCTATGGGAAGCGCGTCGGCGTTGTCGAACAAGAAGATTTTGGCGGTACTTGTATCAATCGCGGTTGCATTCCTAAAAAATTTATTGTCTATGCTGCTGATTTTGCCTTGCAAAACCAAGTTGCATCTAGTTATGGATGGGATAACATTCAAGGTAATTTTGACTGGGGACGTTTTATTCAATCAGTACACCAGCAGATTGCCAAGCGCCAGCAGTCATACTTGCAAAAGTTACAAGCAACCGGAGTAGAAATGCTCCAAGGTAAAGCAACTTTCGTCGACGCGCATACTGTAGAAATTAGCGATCGCAAAATTACAGCAGACAAAATTATTATCGCTGTAGGTGGAGAAGCGATAAAACTAGATATACCAGGTGCAGAGTACGCCATTACCTCCCGCGAGATGTTTCTGCTAGAACAATTACCCAAACGTTTAGCAATTGTTGGCGGCGGCTATATCGGCGTGGAATTTTCTAGCATGATGAATGCTTTTGGCGTTGAAGTTACCTTGATGGATAACGACGAGTTGATTCTATCGGGCTTTGATGGCGATATTCGCTCTGGCGTACAATCAGGGCTAATGAAAAGGGGAATAAAGTTTCTTGGCAAAACTACAGCCGAAGAGATTGAGAAAACCGATCGAGGATTGCAGTTAACTTTATCAGGCGATCGCAAAACAATTACTGTAGATACTATCTTGTTTGCTACTGGTAGAAGCCCCAAAACCAAAAATCTCGGTTTAGAAAATGCAGGGGTAGAAATTACCGAAAAAGGTGCTGTGCAAGTAGATGAATACAGTCGCACTACTCAAGATAATATATTTGCAATTGGCGATTGTACTAGCCGCATTCCTCTAACTCCCGTTGCTAGAGCAGAAGGTAAAGCTGTTGCTAAAACAATTTTTGACAGCAGTTCTGTCAAGCTAGATTACAATTGCGTCCCCTCGGCTGTATTTGCGCGTCCAGAAGCCGCTAGCGTGGGTATGAGCGAGGCGAAAGCCAAAGAAAAGTTTGCAAGCGTTCAATGTCATCGCACTGAGTTTGAGGCATTATTTGAAAGCATGACAGAGCGAGAAGATTGCACGATGATGAAGTTGGTTGTAGATGGTAGTAGCGATCGCGTTTTAGGCGCTCACATGGTAGGAGAACGCGCTGCTGATATTATTCAATCTCTGGCTGTAGCCATCAAAAAGGGCATAACTAAACACGATTTTGATGCGACAATTGGCATCCACCCGACCACAGGAGAAGAGTTTCTAGTGCTAGATTGAACTCAAATGCAGCTATAAGGGGTATCAGGTAAGTCATGACGTTTGATTACGATCTTTTTGTAATTGGTGCGGGTTCTGGGGGTTTGGCAGCCTCTAAACGCGCCGCTAGCTATGGGGCGAAAGTGGCGATCGCCGAACAAGATTTAGTCGGCGGTACTTGTGTTGTGCGCGGCTGCATTCCCAAAAAATTAATGGTTTACAGTTCTCACTTTCCCCAACTAATTGATGGTGCAGCAGGATACGGTTGGCAAGTGGGCGATCGCCAGCTAGATTGGCAGCATCTAGTTAAGGTTGTAGATAATGAAGTCCGACGATTATCAAATTTGCATATCAATTTTTTAGAAAAAGCTGGCGTAGAACTTATTCCCAGTCGCGCTACTTTGTTAGATCCTCACACTATAGAAGTTGACGGGCGCAAAGTTACTGCTGACAAAATTTTAATTGCTGTAGGCGGTCGTCCTGTTAAACCCAATTTACCAGGTATGGATCTAGCAATTACATCTAACGAGATGTTCCACTTACCAGAAAAACCCAAGCATATTGCAATTATTGGCGCTGGCTACATTGGCGTAGAATTTGCCTCGATTATGAGAGGTTTGGGTTGTGAAGTTACGCAAATTATTCGTGGCGATTTGATTTTACGCGGGTTCGATCGCGATATCCGTAACGAGATTCAACATGGCATGAGCCATCATGGTGTCAAAATTTTAACTAACACTGTAGTCAAGCAAGTAGAAAAGGTAGCAGAAGGATTAAAGCTAACTTTAGCTGGCGAGCAAGAAGAACCTATAATTGCTGATACTTTCCTAGCTGCAACCGGAAGAGATCCTTATTTAGAGGGATTAGGTTTAGAAAACGTCGGAGTTGAAGTTATTTCTAGTCACGTCGATGGACTTGGCTATAGTACCAGAAGCGCGATCGCTGTCAATGAATTTAGCCAAACTTCCCAGCCAAATATCTTCGCTGTAGGCGATTGTACAGATAGAATAAACCTCACTCCCGTAGCAATTGGCGAAGGTAGAGCGTTTGCTGATACCGAATTTGGTAACAATCGGCGATCGCTCAGTCATGAAAATGTCCCCTCTGCAGTATTTTCAACGCCTGAAGCCGCGACTGTAGGCATGAGCGAAGATGATGCCCAAAAACAATATGGTGACGATATCAAGTGCTATCGCGCCCGTTTCCGCCCGTTATTTCACAGTCTCACCGGACAAGATGAAAAAACAATGGTGAAGTTAGTAATAGATGCTAAAACCGATAAAGTTTTAGGCGCTCACATGGTAGGCGAAAACTCAGCCGAAGTAATTCAAGGCGTAGCGATCGCTGTTAATATGGGCGCAACCAAAAAAGACTTCGATGCTACTGTAGGCATTCACCCATCTACAGCCGAAGAATTCGTTACCCTGCGCTAACAGGTGGATTATATTTATCTTCACGGTTTTGCTTCTAGTCCTAGTTCTACCAAAGCTAGGTATTTGCGCGATCACTTTGCAGAACTAGGCATTGACTTAAAAACACCCGATCTAAATCAAGGCGATTTTTCGCAACTTTCCATTACGCGCCAAATTCTGCAAATAGCGGCAGAATTTCCCGCAAATTCTGCGCCTGTAACTCTCATCGGCTCTAGTTTAGGTGGTTTAACGGCAGCTTGGCTAGCAGAAAAATACTTGCAAGTTCAGCGCTTGGTACTGCTAGCACCTGCATTTGAGTTTCTATCTCACTGGTTGCAGCAATTAGGCGCAGACAAGCTAAAGCAATGGCAATTAGAGCAATATTTGCCGATCTATCACTACGGTGAGGGGCGATCGCTTCCTCTTAGTTACAATTTCCTCTTAGATGCTGCTAACTACCAAGATCGGCTATTACGTGCTGTTCCAACTTTGATTCTGCATGGCGTTGGCGATGAAGTTATCCCCATTGAGGCTAGCCGTAATTTTGCTAAGTCGCATCCACAAGTTAAGTTAGTTGAATTAAATAGCGACCATGCGTTAGGCGATGTCATGGTAGACATTTGGCAGCAAATTCAAGTTTTTTGTCAGTTATATTAAAATGCTTCCATTCATTCGTTCGGACTTAGATGATATCCGCGCTTACAAAGCCCACCCTGGCAGTACGAATAGCGCACCTGTAACCTCTACAATCGATCGCTTAGATACCAATGAAAATCCCTACGATTTGCCTAGCGACATCAGACAAAAGCTAGCTTGGACTTATCAAGAAATTCTAGAAAACAATCGCTATCCCGATGGGACACACGAACACTTAAAAGCTGCGATCGCTAAGTACGTTAGCGAGTCAGCAGCTACAAATATTACTACTGATAATATCTCTGTAGGTAATGGTTCAGATGAAATTATCCGCTCGATTTTAATTGCTACTTGTGCGGGTAAAGAAGGTACAGTTTTGGTTGCCAATCCTACCTTTAGTATGTACGCAGTTTTGGCGCAAGCTTTAGGTATTCCTGTCGTTACCGTAGAGCGATCGCTTGTTGATTTTTCTCTAGATATAGCTGCTGCCAATAAAGCGATCGCTCAGACTACTAACCCGCCTATCCGCGTCGTGTTTGTCGTTCATCCCAATTCGCCTACAGGGAATGCTTTAACTAGCCAAGAACTATCATGGCTAAGGAGTTTACCAGAACATATTTTAGTAGTAGTTGACGAAGCTTATTTTGAATTTAGTCAAAATACTGTATTAGGTGAATTATCAAAGCGTCCTAACTGGATAGTATTGAGGACATTTTCTAAAGCCTTTAGACTTGCCGCCCATCGCGTCGGTTATGCTATTGGACACATAGATGCGATCGCTGCTTTAGAAAAAATTCGCTTGCCCTATAATATTCCTAGCTTTTCTTTAGCTGCGGCTTTAATTGTGCTGCAAAACCGCCAACAGTTACTCAATGTTGTTCCCCAAATTTTAGATGAGAAGGCTAAATTAACTCAAGCTTTAACTCAACAGCCTGAATTACAATTCTGGGAAAGTGCAGCTAATTTTATCTTCGTACGCCTGAACCCCAGTTTTGGGCTAGCAGAAGAACAATTAAGTCATATCCACGCCCAATTAATGTCTAACGGTACTTTGGTTCGTTACGTTAGCGGTGGATTGCGAATTACTGTCGGTAGTCCCCAAGAAAATCACAGAACGATAGAACGCCTACAAACGGCATTGAAAAATTATCGTTGATATAAATGACGTACCCGTACGTACCCGTAGAGACGTAGCATTGCTACGTCTCTACACCGATGGCAATCCCACGTTTGTTTGCGACGACAATCCCACATCGCCCACGCATTATTTTTTCTGATTCAAATTGTAAGAACGGCGTACTGCATTAACTGTTTGCGGTAATACACCTACTAATAGTGCAAATGCCTCATCAGGTAATTGGGCTACAGTCTCCGCGTCGAAATATTGCTCAAACTGTTCTAAAATTTTCTGTACGCGCTGCTGGGGTACGGGTTTTTCGGTTATTTGCTTCAGCAGGCGAATCCACTGTCGCCTAATCAAATACGCTTTTTGCCTTTCTTCATGAGATTCAGGAGATAGTAAAGAAAGATTACCTACTGGCAAAGCTAATTTACAATCTTGGTCGTAGATACTGCCAACTGCTGCCCCAGGTCCAGCAAATTCTGCATGAAAATCTTTGTAGAGAATCAAGCCATTGCGACGACGACTGTTCACTACTAGCACTTGTCCGCTGTGCAGCATTTTCACAATTTCTGGAGCATTTTTTTCTTTACTAGGGTTGGTCATTTCACTAGCGCCCACAGAACTAGCGCTCCGAGTACCTTGGGCGGCAAAATCAGCTAATGCTATGGCGGCTTGATAGCGCTGATAGTTTTCGCTATCCATTGGGTTTCCTGTGAGTTTATGCACTACGAACAACCGAAAGCAAAACAAAAGTTTTGCTTTTCCTTCATATATTGGTACTATGACAATCGAGTTAATAAAAACAAGATTAGTCTTTGAATAGAAACAAAGGTAACTATATTTTATTGCATTTAGCTGGACTAATTCTCAAACAACATTCCTAAAACTTGAAGCCTTAATAAAGATTAGTTAATAAGAATGTAAACCTTTCGTAAAGTAAAATAAAATACCTACACAAATAGTTTGAGCGCATTGATTTTACATTTGTTAACAAAAACAATACTGTATAACTTTAGTAGCAATTAATACTAATATTTAAGTGAAAATCAAGCTCTAATAATGTTAATTCGTGTAAAAAAAGCTACCTAAATGAAAAGTAGATAGCAAATATTACAGATATAATTTATAGCTATATTAGTTGAAAACATTGGTTAATTTACTTGCAATCCTATTAAACGCGATCGCTTACTTCAAGCATTTATGTAATAATATTTGCCTCGGTCGTCCCCATAACCAACTACTCCAACCAGCATCTATTTGATGCAACTGATAGCCTAGTTTGAAATAAAGCTGTCGTGCTTGATAGTTATTTTCTAGAACGTGCAAGTATATGTCATGAAATCCCCATTCTAGGGCAGTACGTTCGCAAGTTAGGAGTAATTGTTCGCCAATACCGCGTCGGCGATCGCGCGAATGGACTGCTAAATTTGATAAATACGGGTATTTATTGCCTCCCCACAATCCAGTGGTAGGGCGCACCGCCATTTCTACGGTTCCAGCTAGGGTTGAAGGACTACAGACATAGGAATGAGCCAAATTATTTACTTGAGCAGAACCATACGTTGCTACCAAACAAACATGATGGGGCGCTGAATTTTGCAAGCGACTACGCAAATCCTCATAAATACCTAAACGTAGTAAAGGATAAGCCCATCCAAACGTTCCTTCTTTAGAGTGAAAGCTATCACAGAGGATTTCCGCAACATCGCTCAAATCTTGATGCTCTACAGCCCGTACTTGTACGTATAATGAGCCATCAGCTTGACTATCTTCGGCTGGCTGACGATCTGTAAAAGAAGACAAGGGTTTCAAAAGTAAAGATACACGCCGTCAATATCCTAAACGATTTCTCAGCTAAGTGAAGAAAGGAAAAGGCAAGGATTGAAAGGAAAGTTTCACTTTTTCTCCATAAGTATGCAATTGTGATGAAATCGTGTTATTATTATATTTCTGCAATATCCAATATTGAATTGCGGGCGTAGTTTAGTGGTAAAACCTTAGCCTTCCAAGCTAATGATGCGAGTTCGATTCTCGCCGCCCGCTTAATTAAGAACATTGAATTAGAAGAAGATCGCTTAGTGCTAGCGATAAATACGATCGTACATAACAAAATACCCCACAGCTAACATAAGTGTAGGGTAGGGAGTATTTCAAGGCTTTCTAGCAGTAATGAATGCCAAATGCTACTGCTGCCACAAATAAGTCGCGATCTTGAGAGGTTTTGAACGTAACAAAGCGATCGCCCAACTACAGCAATTAATCTTTATCCTTTTTGCCAAGAATTCCTTCTAGGAAATTCTTAGACTTGTCTTCAACGGAAATAGCATCTCCAGAATTTTCAGGGCGATTCATTTGATCGATATCAGCAGTTCCCTGAATTTCATTAAGACCTTGATTAGCCTTAGCTGTAGTTTCCTCTCGCGAATAAGGATCTTTTAAAACTGCTTTTTGTGCTTCCTTTTCAATAGATTGAAGATTTGCTTCGCCTTGTTGAGGAGAACTGCCCCTTGCAGTCGGGTTTACAGGATCGCTGAATGCAGGTGAAGCGTTAGAGAGTAACAATAAAGCGCAAACACAAGCAGCGACTAAGAAACGGACTGGACGTAGGTTAGACAAATTGAAGCGGATACGCATATCGACTTTCTCCTAGCAATATCAATTATTATTCAGGCTTTTATGAACTAAAACTAACTAAAATCCCGAACAATGATATATGTTAGCCTACTCTCTTGTCATTAATCCATCTACATCAAGATAGATATGTTTATTAATATTTTTCGTTCGTGAATAATCAATAAAATTATTTAACTTTTAGCTACAAAATTGATGTTTGGTAGTATTGGATCTTGCACTATTCCTACACCCTTGAAGCCCCACCTTTGCATTAAATTAGCTATTTGAGTTGCCGCAATAGACTCCACCGCAAAGCGATCGCTTACATCTTTGCCATGAGTATTAAGATAACTCAAAGCATCAAAATGTTCGTTAAACATCAACAAATAATTAGAGGTTTTAGCTGCTGGTGCTTCATCATTATTTATTCGAGCAACTAAGTAGCTACCATCAGCTTTAGAGCGAAGAAGATAATAAACTTGCATAACATATACTAACGTGAGCGCTTTCCAACTTGAGCGATCGCACGAACTAACTATTTTCTAGACGAATGCGCGGATCTACAACTTTAAGTAACAAATCAGCAAGCAAATTGCCCACAATTAACATCACAGCGCCCATAATTAAACTTGCCATTACCAAATAAATATCTTGAGCAGTTACAGCTTGCAAAATTAATCGCCCCAAACCTGGCCAATTGAAGAAAAATTCAGCAATAAAAGCGCCACTTAACAAACTAGCTAACTCAAATCCCAACAGTGTAATTAAAGGATTAATTGCATTTCTGAGGGCGTGAACGTAGATAACTCGATTTTCTGGTAATCCCTTAGCACGTGCTGTTTGAATATAATCTTGGCGCAATACATCTAACAATTCCCCGCGCGTAATGCGTTGCAAGCCAGCAAAGCTAGTAATGCTCAAAGCAATAGTAGGCAAAATCATGTGCCAACCGATATCTAAAATTTTACCAAACGGCGATAAATCTGCATGATTGATACTCGTCATATCTCCTACAGGAAATAGAGGAGAGACATTTTGCGCCAGAATTAACAGTAATAAAGCTGTAATGAAGCTAGGAAAACCTTGTCCGGCGTAGCTAATAACTTGCAAAATCCTATCTATCAAACGATTTTGTTTGACAGCGGCGAGAATACCTAGCGGAATAGCGATCGCCCAAGTAACAATTAAAGAAGAAATAGCTAGCAGCAGCGTAGCCGGAACGCGCTCCCATAATAGCGAAGCTACCGAACGTTGATAGACAAAACTCTGACCAAAGTTGCCTTGAGTTACTACTTGCACTAGCCAACGCCTATACTGTTCTAGCCAAGGTAAATCTAAACCAAATTGGACTCTTAATTCTTCAATACGTTCTGGAGAAATTTTGGGATTAGCCTTCAGCGTACTCAGATAATCGCCAGGAGCTAGCTGAATGATAAAAAAGCACAGAAACGAGGCTAACAGCAGCGTCAACAAAGCTTGCAACACTCGCTTAACTACATAAACGAACGTCTCGTTATTGATTAGTCCATTCAACCAGTCCCAAGCTGCCGTTACGGATACTTTAGTAGAAGTCATATCTTAATTAGCTTTCGCTTTCCTGCCAGAACCCAGAAGCTTGATAATTCGTAATTAATTTGGGTACAAGCCCCATCAAAAATCTTTGGTGCAAGGAGGTTTTTGATTGGTAGCGCTTTTTTACTTTCACTGATTGTAATGCGCGAATGTGCAAATTATCAATTACAGATTGCGGCTTGGCGCGATCGCTAGCCGAGCCTCCTGTAGTCCCTTTTGTCTAGTGAATCATAGGCTTATGAAAAGCTCTAGTATTCTACCAGCGTTACAATCGGCACATCGGGCAGGCGATCGCGTCCTTGTAAATCTCGTAGCTCAATAATGAAACCAAAACCTACCAATTGACAGCCGATTTGTTGGACTAACTTTGCTGTAGCGCCAGCAGTACCGCCTGTAGCAATTAGATCGTCTACAATTAGCACGCGAGTTCCTGGTTTTAAAGCATCTTGGTGTACCTCTAAGCAATCCATCCCGTACTCTAGCTCGTACTCGATGGAATGAACTTCACCAGGCAACTTACCAGGCTTGCGGACGGGAATAAAGCCTACATCTAACTTGTAAGCTAAAGGAGCGCCGACAATAAACCCCCGCGACTCCATCCCGACAATACACTCAGCGCCCAAACTCTCAGTTTTTTCTGCCAAAGTATCAATCGTATAACGCAACCCAGCCGGATCGCGCAACAAAGTAGTAATGTCTCGGAACATAATCCCAGGTTTGGGAAAGTCAGGAATATCGCGAATTAACGACTGTAAATCCATAAGCTTGATGAGCGCAAAGATAACTTAACAAAGATATACAATGAATTGCTTGAGCCAACTAGATAGGCTCTGAAAATCGTACACTAGAAAGTTATATTGGTTTGAATTATCTATTTTTATTGACTATTGTTGACTTATTACCTGTAAATTTACTAGGACTGGGTTTTAACGGTATCAAACTATGACACCGTTAAATTATCTGACACAAAGAGTTTAAATTAAAAAACAAAAAGCCCCAGTAACCGAACCGATAAAGTAAAACTTGATTAGCCACTTACCTAGATGGAGACGATTAGGGAAAAGTTGGCGAAAATATAAATGCTATTGTGGCTAAGTGCCTATGCACCTGTCCAGTTTGTGAGGATTAATGCTTTTGTGAACGTAAAGCCGTTAGATAGTTCACCTGTTGAATCGCTACCGATAATTTTAGACAGTTTGCCCAACTTATCTGTCGAGGAAAAACCGTGTCCGCAAAGAATTAGGGTACAGATTGACCTAATTTTACTAGCTATTGAAGCTTTGGAGCTTGGCTCTTCAGAGGCAATTTTAGCTGTGGCTGAAGAATTAGAACTCCAAGACATTATTAAAAATAGAGTAAATCTGTGGCGATTACGCAGTACCAACCCTTTGAGAAGGGCGCATACTCGTCGCCCCTTAAGCGTTATTGAAGCCAAAGCCCTAGTAATTATTGCCTGTTATTTGGCGCGGCGATTGACAGTTGTAATTCGCCAATTAGTGCTAGCCAATCAACAGATGAGCGATAAACAAATTCCCTTAGAACAAAATTTACGCCTAGCTAATTACTTAGAGCGTTTTCAAGCACACTTTAGAAGCCGCATGAATCCTCGACGTTCGGGAGCGATCGCCTATAATACCAAAGAAAAATCAAATCAATTGGCTTTGAGCCTCTTAGAACAACTACTATTTTGTACGGGAACGGCGGGAATGCAACGGTTTTGGGTTAGTCTGTTTGACGGTGAAGTAGAATGACGATTCAACGCAAGTACAGCCTACCAAGCTGCATATTAATTTTAGAAGGATTAAGCGAGGCAAATGCCCAGTCTCCTACAGATGGGCGATCGCTAATTTCGATGTTAGTCAATGCTGAGTGTCATTTCCCCAATTCCCAGCAACAGCCTTTAACTGGCGGTAGAGACTTTTTAGAAAGTTTAGTTAAAGCCGTTAGCGCTTACGCCCAGGAGTTTTTAAGTAAAATTCCTCACCCTGAAGCCCACAACTTCGAGCAAGAGTTAGTACAGGTACAAAAAGTAGAGAAAAATCGGCATAGATTGACTGTACGCTCTAACCCAGCAGGTCCAAGCGATAATTCTGACTCGGCTGTAGTCAGCGTAGATTTAACCACAGTACAACTATTTGACTTAGTTGAAGCAGTAGACCAATTTTTAGCCGATAGTCGCACATTACCAAACTTATCGCTAGCGATCGCACCTGTTTCCCAGCGCCATGTAGCTTCGCGTCAAGACATGGCAAAACAAGCCGTACCTGCAACAGTTGGGCTATCAAGTTTAGCACTAGCAGCGATCGCCTTTTTCTTCGTCCCAATTCCTGAAGTTCAGCCACCCAAGCCAGTACCCCAATCTAGCAGCCAGTCTAGTTCTCCTAGCCCAGCGCCAGCAATTACCGATCCCACCCAAATAGAAGCTTTGAATAAAAAGCTATACGAGCAGCTAAACACAGCTTGGAAAACCCGCGCTACATTAGATCGGGATTTAAGCTATCAAGTAGTCGTATCTCCCCAAGGTGCGATCGTTGGGTATAAGTCTGTTGATGCTACAGCTAACGAGCAAATAGAGCGCACTCCCCTCCGCAGCTTGCTTAAGCCGCCTTTAAATACACCTAATTCCACACCCCAACCAGTAGCCCAGTACAGAGTAGTATTCACCAAAGGCGGGCAGGTACAAATTACCAATTGGGAAACTAAATAATTCGTAATTCGTAATTCGTAATTCGTAATTATCAGGGGGACTACTGCACAACGCGCCGCATATAGTTGCCCCACAGCCTTGCTGCTTGAGCGCTACTACCTGATGTGGGCGAATTGTTGTCATTTCCTAGCCAAACTCCAGTTACAAGTTGGCGACTGGGGACAAAGCCTATAAACCACAAATCTACGTTGTTGTTGGTAGTACCAGTTTTTCCGGCTTCTCGCCAACCGATAGCCGCACTTTTACCTGTACCCCGTTGCACAACGCCTTGGAGCATATCAGTCATAGTATCGGCAACTCCTGGCTGCAATACCTGGACATTCGCATCAGTGCTTTGATTAAAAGAGTAAATCACGCGACAAGTTTTGAGATTATTGCGATCGCGACAATCGCTGCTATCAAGTATGCGGCTAATTAAATGAGCGCGATTCCATTTGCCATTGTTAGCTATTGCTCCAAACGCCCCTGTCATTTCTAAAACGCTAGCTTCACTTTGCCCCAAAACTAAGCCAGGTACGGGATTTAAGGGCGATGTAATTCCTAGCCTCTCAGCCATGCGGACGACTTTATTTAGCCCTACATCTCTTGCTACCCGCAGCGCGATCGCATTTTCTGATAAAGCCAGCCCTGTCGCCATATCTACGCTACCACTCGATCGCTCGCAACCCCGATAAGCCTGCCCTTGCCAACTAATCGGCGCACAGGAATATATTTTTCCTGGCGATATGCCTTGCTCAACTGCTGCTGTATAAGTAAATAGTTTAAATGTCGAACCAGGTTGGCGTTTGGCTTGAATCGCCCGATTGAATTGGCTGGCTTTGTAGTTTTTGCCGCCTACTAGCGCCACTACTCCCCCAGTGCTAGAATCAAGCGTGACAACAGCCCCTTGAGAAAAACCATAGCTACCGCCTGCGGTGCTGACAGTGTTTTGCAAGGCTGCTTCGGCTTGTGCTTGAACTTGAGGATCGAGTTGAGTTTCGATAATATAATTGCCTTCTGTTGCCAATTCCTTGCCTAATATGCGTTGCAGTTCTTGAAATACTGAGGCGTAGAAATATGGCGCAATGGTACTAGCTTGACGTTCGCAGACTTTGCGGCTAATTGTTACAGGCGATCGCCTAGCTCTATTTGCTTCTTCTTGGCTGACTTTGCCTTGCTCTAGCATCCGCGCAATCACTCGGTTGCGGTAGTCTATAGTTTGGAAGCTACTGCCATCATTACCGCAGAGATCGAAACCGTTGGGTGCAGGCAAAATTCCTACTAAAGTAGCTGATTCTGCCAAAGTTAAATCTTTAGCTGATTTATCGAAGTAATAGCGTGCAGCATCCTCAAAGCCGAAGGTATCTGCACCTACATAAATCCGATTTAAGTAAGTTAATAGCAAAAAGTCTTTACTGTAAAACGTCTCTAACTTGAGCGCAACTACAGCCTCTTTAAGTTTGCGTCCTAAAGAATCTTCTGCACCTACATAATCGCGAAATAAGCTACGAGCAACTTGCTGGGTGACAGTGCTAGCCCCTTGCTGAAATCCTTTGCCTTGAATGTTGATAACTACAGCCCGTAAAATCCCGATCGGATCTACGCCAAAATGCCAGTAAAAACGGCTATCTTCTGAGGCAACTACAGCATCTGGAAGATAAGGCGAAAAGTCAGATAAACGTTGCATATCTACGTGCGCTGTGTTGCGGGGCTGACGTAGAGGCGTTTCCCCGTCGCGGGCGTAAATAACTACAGGTCCTTGGGTGGGAGTAGGTAGAGGTGTAACTGCAAATTTTGTCCACTCTACACCAATTGCAAGAGCTAATAACGCGGTTACGCCACCAACGCCGTAAGCTGCCCATGCCGCCGCTTTAAGGTAGCTGGGTGGTGGATCGAAGTATTGGACTTTTACTGCCGCTGCAAGCTCCGGCGGACCGAGGCTAAATACATCTCCATGACGCAGTTCTAAAGTGTTGACGCGGCGCTTGCCGATATAAATGCCATTAGTGGAGTTTTCATCCTTGATGACGAAAGGCGATCGCGCTTTATGTGAATCTCTAGATATTGATAGATGAATTTGGCTGACAACTGGATTACGCACCACAATGTCACAGGATTTTGAACTGCGACCTAGTAAGTAGCGATCGCCCAATAAGGGGTATATTTCCGCCTTGTCTGCTCCCGCCTCTTGTACCCACAGTTCCGGCACTTTTGCCTTGGGGTTGAGTGCTAATGCCTGAAAATTTACTTTTGCCTGAATTGTTTGTACTGCTTGAGTTACTTGACTCAAGATTGTTTTCGGCTTGTTGGGAGGCGAAGGAGAACTCATGGGCTGATGTTGTCAGTGCTAGGCGACAAAAAATGTTGCTTTTTAACCATTTTACTTATAACCCACGAAACTAAGTATTAGACTATACTTCACCGCTTTAGCGATCTCTATTTATACCTATGTTATTTACACATCCCCTTTAAGGTAGATTTTTCCGAGTGCTTCGTTTGTTGTAATATTCCCAGAGCCTAATTGAGGTTAATTGGTGTGAAGGCAAAATATTTAACGATCATTTGTACGACATTTGCATTAGCGGTAACTGGAAGTGTAGCGATCGCGCAATCCAGCACTACTAATGAAAAACCTGAAGAAATCGAGCTTTCTCCTGAAGGCAGAGAAATTCTATGTAAGCGCTTCCCGCTTAACTCCCGTTGTCAAGGAAGTGCTGAAGGCACAACTGGTGGCGACACTAGCGGTTCTGGCACTACTGAAACTGAAACAACTCCACCGACCGATACAACATCGCCTACTGTCCCTGGTGGAGCAGATCCTAACGCTCCTGGTAGCACTACAGGTCCCGGCAGCACTGACTCGACAACTCCATCTCCTGAAGCATCACCTGCGCCAACTGACGGCACAACTCCACCGACTGATACACCACCAGCAGGCGACAACACGCCAGATCCGAACAATCCAGCGCCAGACACAACAGCGCCTACAGATGGAACCACAGTGCCACCTACAGACGGAACCACAGCGCCACCTACAGACGGAACCACAGTGCCACCTACAGACGGAACCACAGTGCCACCTACAGATGGAACCACAGTGCCACCTACAGACGGAACCACAGTGCCACCTACAGACGGAACAACTACTCCAACTCCTGCTCCTTCTCCCTAATTAAGCAGAAGCAACAAGTAGAGTGAAAATTTAATAGAGTTACAACTAGCTCTGTAAAGTTAATTGCCCAGATTTAAAGATGAAATTAGTTTTTCATAAATCTGGGCAATATTTTATTAAAAAATAACATTTATCGAGGATTGCGACTAGAATTTGATGGCTCAGAAAAATTAGCAATTAACCAACAAATGATCCCAATATTAATAAATACATCTGCAAAGTTAAATACCGGAAATCTAATTAAGCGAAAATCTAGAAAATCTACAACGCTACCAGCAATAAATCTATCGATTCCATTGCCTAAAGCTCCTCCTAATAAAAAACCATAACCAATTTGTTCGAGCTTTTTGAGCTTGTTGCCAAACAAAGCGTATGCCATCAAACATAAGCTGACAAGTAAAGATAGCCAACGCAATATATCTGCTCTGCCAGCTAAAATACTAAAAGCTGCACCTGTATTTGTGACATACGTAAGGTGAAAGAATCCCACAATCAGCGGTCGAGTTTCTCCCAAGTTAAAGTTTTGGACTACCCAATATTTAGTTAATTGATCGAAAACAAAACTAATAACAGCAACAATCCAAAATATACTATTTTTAAAATTCATATTAATTAGTAGCTAGCTAGCTTCCTGCTGTGTGTAAATAGTTAATATCTCAATAAAACATTAAATGTCTCAAGCAGTAAGCTAGAACAGTAACGGCACAAACTACTACTAGCTGCCCTGGTAAAGGATATAACGAATATTTTAGGACAGTTTGAAATATTGATAAATTTTGCGGATTCATCCAGTTAAAAACGTAACTAGAAACCAAATAGATCAGTCCAGTAATGTGAATAGCAAATAAACCACAAATGCAACTAATAGCAAGCGATTCTAACTTCGGCTGGGCTTTAAAGGCAAGCCATCCACAAATCCAAGCACCAGGAATAAATCCTAATAGGTAGCCAAAATAAGGCTGTTTTAAGTATTCTAGTCCTCCCCCTTGAGCAAAGATAGGCAGCCAAGTTAGACCGAGGACTAAATAGGCAATTTGGGCGATCGCCCCTGCATTTTTGCCACCCACACAACCAACTAATAGTACAGCGCCAACTTGATAAGTAACGCCAATATCAAAAGATTGAACGCCATTATGGTTCCAATTCCAAGGCGAACTGGTGAAATAAGCTTCTAGGAAAGTTCCTCCAATAGTTAGGAGTAAACCAATAAAAGCCCATAGTAGTTGATTGGGGACAGCCACTATTGTTTAGAAAGTAGGGAGCAAAAAATGTAGAGACATAGCAGTGCTACGTCTAAGGGACAAAGCAGGGGTTGATAAATTTTCTTTCTAAATTATTCCCGATCTTGCTGCCATTCACCAGGAATTGGAGCTTCGCCGCCAGTAAGTCCAAGTTCTTTGAGCATTGCTCGATCTTGTTCTGGTGGTTGTCCCATTGTGGTGAGATAATGACCGACTAGCATAGCATTTATGCCTGCTTTTAAACCTAATGCCTGGAGTTCTCCCATTACAGCTTCGCGCCCGCCAGCGTAACGTAAAATTTGCTTGGGTAGTATGAGGCGGAAAATAGCGATCGCTTTGAGTGCTTCGTAAGGATCTAGCTTGGGGCGATCGCTTAGTGGCGTTCCAGCACGAGCATTGAGCAAATTCAAGGGTACTGATTCTACTTCTAGTTCCCTCAACGCCAAAGCTAAATCTACTCTATCTTCCCAGCTTTCACCTAAGCCCATAATTCCCCCACTACAAGCTTGAATTCCTGCTGCTTTGAGGTTTTTAATCGTAGCGACGCGATCGCGCCAACTATGGGTAGTAACTATCTGCGGGAAAAAGTCCTCTGCTGCTTCTAAATTGTGGTTGTAGCGGGTTACTCCTGCTGCTTTTAGCGCTTGTGCTTGTTCTGGCGTTACTTCTCCTAAAGCACAGCAGGGTTTAATATTTGTCTGGGCTAAAATTTGCTTGACAGTTGCCAAAATTTGCTCGAACTCTGTGGATTTAGAGTTAGCATACTTAGGACCGCGCCCTTGGCTGACTAAGCAAAAACGCTTTGCCCCCGCAGCTTCGGCGGCTTTGGCTTGAGCGATAATTTCTGTTTCTGACTTTAAGCCGTAAATTGGAGAATCGTTACCAGGATGATGCGCTGATTGCGAGCAAAAGCCGCAATTTTCCGAACAATTTCCTGACTTGACGTTGACAATGCTGCATAAATCTACCGTGTTACCACAGCAAGCTTGACGTACTTTATCCGCTGCTTGGCACAGCAGTAAAATATTTTCTTGCCCTTCTATTTGGGTAAGCGCGATCGCTGTTTCTCGCTGTAGTAATTCTCCAGCAATAACACTATCAGCTAAATTATCGAGCCACAGTTTTAGTTCTGCTTGACTACTTAGCTGAGGATCGACGCGATCGCACTTTGTTGATGGGGGTGCTTGAACCACTTTTTGCCCCTCGGTTGCATGACTTAGGTGTTGGCATTTTACCACTCGATTTGTCCTGGTTACTACAAGCTAAAATAGAAAGTAAGAGAATACATCAATACTGGCTATTTATTTAAGTAACTTATATTGCTAACTCTGTTATTGACATCTAATAACATTTGATACATCAATGGAATAGATACATTAATTAAATTAAATTAATCTTCGGCAACAGCTTTTTTTATCGTTAACCTTTTCTTTACCCTGTGTTTACCACAAAGCGCTAATGTCGAAACGAATACTCGTAAAAGTACGCAGAGCTTTTTATGTTTTCTCGCATTGACTCAACTCGTAGAGCCTTTTTGCTGCCTATAGTAGCGCTTTCTTTTGGTATAGCTTCTTGTCAGCCGCAGACTTCCAACGCTCCGAGTGCAAATACTAATACATCAGCTAGCCCCGCAGCCAACACAACAGGCGGCGATAGCGTAACTTTAAATGGTGCTGGAGCATCATTTCCCGCTCCGCTATATCAGCGTTGGTTTGCTGAGTACAACAAAGAAAACCCCAATGCCAGAATTAGCTATCAATCAGTAGGTAGTGGTGCTGGAGTCAAACAGTTTACTGCTGGAACGGTAGATTTTGGTGCTAGCGATACTGGCATGACTAAAGAAGAAATTGCTAAGGTATCGCGTGGAGTTCTTTTAGTCCCAGCGACAGCAGGTAGCGTCGTACTTGCCTATAATTTGCCTGGCGTAGAAGGTTTGAGACTATCGAGAGACGTTTATCCAGATATTCTCTTAGGCAAAATCACCCGTTGGAACGACCCAAGAATTGCCAAAATTAACCCTGATTTGAAGTTACCTGATGAACTGATTACAGTTATTTATCGTTCCGATGGTAGCGGTACAACTGCAGTATTAACCAAACACCTCAGCGCTATTAGTCCAGCGTGGAAAAACGGACCGGGAGAAGGCAAATCTGTTAGTTGGGCAGTAGGCACGGGAGCTAAAGGGAACGAGGGAGTCACCGCCCAAATTCAACAAACCCAAGGTGCGATCGGTTACACTGAGTACGGCTACGCCACCCAGAATAAAATTCCTTTTGCTACTTTGGAAAACAAAGCAGGGCAGTATGTAGCAGCAACTCCAGAGTCAGCATCAGCAGCACTTGCGTCAGTAACGCTACCAGAAGATTTCTTAGGTTTTGCGCCCGATCCAGCAGGAGATAAGTCCTACCCCATAGTGTCTTATTCTTGGATTATGGCTTACAGAACCTACGACGACCCCACTAAGGCGCAAGCAATGGAAAATATGTTGAAGTGGGGCTTGAGCGAAGGACAAAAGTTTAGTAGCGAACTTGGTTACGTACCTCTACCAGAAAATGTAGTTAGCAAAGTCGAAGCAGCAGTAGATACTCTGAGTAAGTAGAGTAGTTTGCAGCCAATAAATGCCCCCACAAGTCTATTTTGAAATCAACCTATGAGTTCGTTAGCTCCAGAAGCTCAAACAACTATCAAACCACGCGCTAGCTGGGAAAAAAATCTCGATAGGGGTTTTGTCTGGCTGACAAGATTGTTAGCAATGGCGATCGCTGGGGTATTGCTGTGGATCGCTTTGGAAGTAGCGATCGAAGCATTCCCAGCAATTCAAAGATATGGTTTAGGATTTCTTAGTTCCACAGCTTGGAATCCTGTAGCTGAAGAATACGGCGCATTACCTCAAATTTACGGTACTTTAGTCACTGCCTTTATTGCTTTGCTCTTGGCTGTACCAATTGGAGTCGGAACAGCAATAGTGGTGAGCGAGAACTTTCTACCCGCATCGGTGCGAACTGTAGTTGTATTTCTCATCGAACTACTAGCAGCAATTCCTAGCGTAGTATATGGCTTGTGGGGCATTTTTGTCTTAATTCCCTTTCTCAATCCTATAGGTAGATGGCTTCATAACTACTTAGGTTGGCTGCCGATTTTCAGCACTCCCCCAGTAGGTCCAGGGATATTGCCTGCGGGTATAATTTTGACAATTATGATCTTGCCAATTATCACGGCGATATCCCGCGATGCCCTTGTCTCTCTGCCTCCCGACTTGCGTCAAGCAGCTTACGGGCTAGGGGCGACACGCTGGGAGACAATTTTCCGAGTTTTGCTACCAGCGGCAACATCTGGCATTGTAGGAGCGACAATGCTAGGGCTAGGTAGAGCAATGGGGGAGACAATGGCTGTTACCATGATTATCGGCAACTCCAACCGGATTAGCCCTTCTATCCTGACTACAGGCAATACAGTTGCTTCTTTGCTAGCAAATCAATTTGCAGAAGCAGATGGCATTCAAATTTCCGCATTAATGTATGCAGCGCTAATTTTGTTCGGGCTAACACTGCTCGTAAATATTTTGGCAGAGTTGGTAGTCCGCAGAGTTGGACGCATCCGATCGCATTGAAACGCCACCTTAAAGCAAAAATACATCAAGTATGGTATCTAAAAAACAAGAGCGGTTTGCATCTTCAGGCGGAAAACAAAATTTTATTGGTGCAACGCAGCCTCATAGAGCAATATTTGGCAAGGTAATGAGTGCGATCGCGTTTGCCTGCGCGGCGATCGCTCTTATCCCTCTAGTGGCAGTTTTAAGTTACGTCACGATTAAAGGCTTGAGTCGGCTAAATATCAGTGCTTTTACCGAACTACCGCCCCCTCCTTTAGTAGAAGGCGGCGGCTTTGGTAGCGCAATTGTTGGCACTTTAATAATGGTAGGAATTGCTGCTTTAATTAGCATTCCTATTGGTGTATTGGCGGCAATATATCTCACTGAATTTAGCAGGGGCAAAATAGCTGACGCGATCAGGTTTGCAACTAACGTTCTTAGCGGCGTACCTTCGATTATTGCTGGGGTATTTGCTTATGGTGTAGTTGTACTAACTATGGGTAGTTTTAGCGCGATCGCAGGTGGGATTGCACTGTCAATTTTAATGTTGCCAATTATTGTCCGGACTACAGACGAATCTTTGCAGTTAGTTTCTCAAGACTTGCGTCAAGCTGCTGTAGGAATTGGTGCAACAAAGTTTCAAACTGTTGTTCAAGTCGTTTTACCAGTAGCTATTCCAGCTATTGTTACTGGCACAACTTTAGCGATTGCGCGGGCAGCAGGAGAAACTGCACCTTTGTTATTTACTGCTTTATTTACGCAGTTTTGGCCTACTAGCTTAACAGAGCCTACACCTTCTTTAGCCGTTTTGGTTTACAACTTTGCGATCGTGCCATTCGACAACCAACAAGAACTTGCCTGGGCTGCTTCTTTAGTTTTGGTCATGTTAGTTCTAATTACTAGCATTATCTCTCGCCTGGCTACCCGCAAACGTTTCTAATTAGTGTCAAAATACTGAAAGTAAACAGCATCGCTCTAAAGATAGAAATATATATATCCTCGCGTTAAGTTTTAAATTTTTAGTAAGTATGTTTGCTTGTCATAGGCACTAATTTAATTAGCCAAAATTTTATTGCTCCTGTTATCTTGCGCGCTCGCTCATTACTACTGTCTACAACCAATCTCAAACCCAATCCTATATGGCTACTACAACCCCAACGCTCAATCAAACGCAGACTGTTTTGCGTACAGAAAATCTGAATGTCTACTACGGCAATTTCCTTGCTCTTAAAAACATTTGCCTAAATATCCCCAAAAACAAGATCACGGCTTTTATCGGTCCTTCAGGTTGTGGTAAAAGTACCTTATTGCGCTGCTATAACCGTCTCAACGATCTAGTTGATAGTTTTCGCTGTGAGGGCAAGGTTTATTACTACAATCAAGACCTTTATGCCTCTAGCATCGATCCTGTAGAGGTACGCCGACAAATTGGGATGGTATTTCAAAAACCGAACCCATTTCCCAAGTCAATTTACGAAAATATCACCTTTGGCGCTAAAATTAACGGCTATCGCGGCGATATGGATGAATTGGTAGAGCGATCGCTCAGACAAGCTGCTTTATGGGATGAAGTTAAAGATAAACTCAAGCAAAGTGGTTTATCACTCTCTGGCGGACAACAACAACGCTTATGTATTGCGCGTGCAGTTGCAGTCCAACCGCAAGTAATTTTAATGGACGAACCTTGCTCTGCTCTCGATCCAATTTCTACCATCAAAATCGAAGAACTACTGCAAGAACTCAAGGAACAATACACAATTGTGATTGTTACCCACAATATGCAACAAGCCTCGCGGGTATCTGACATGACAGCTTTTTTCAACGTCGAACCTACAGGTAAAGGTGGGAGAATGGGCTACTTAGTAGAACACGACAACACAGAAGTAATTTTTCAAAATCCTCAAGAAAAATCAACTCAAGAGTACGTCAGCGGACGTTTTGGCTAAAGCTTCACAGTTATAGCAATAGGAGCAAGCAACAGTTGCTCCTATTGAGCAAAAATTAATTCTACAATTATCTTTTATTTAAAAAAGTAACCCGCACCTCAAGATAAGACTTGTCTTCAACCTGAGATTGTTCGGTCAACAACCGCTAGCAATTAGCTACAGTATCAATGGCACTGCATAGCTTGTTCGACTAACTGCATTAAAACTCAATGATTAAGAAAAGTAAATCTTCTCTGCTATTGACTATAGGGGCAGCTAGCTTGCTCGTAGGTGGTGGGATAGCAGCTTACTGGTTATTAATTCAACCGCAGAAATTAGCTGAAAATTTGCCCCCTGGCATTAATATTGTGCCGCAAAATGCTTTGTTAGTAGTTTCTGTCTCTACCGAACAAGCTAAGTGGCAGCAATTACGCAGCTTTGGCACGCCTCAAACCCAAGCTGCGGTAGATAAATATCTAGTAGAGATGCGCGATCGCTTTTTAACCGCCAACGGTTACAACTACCAGCAAGACATTCAACCTTGGGTAGGCGAAGAAATAACTCTAGCAATTGTCCCACCACAAGCTAATCCATCAACGCCTACAGGGACGCAGCAATCAATAGTAGCAGTATTACCAATTGCCAAACCCGATGTTGCTCAACAGATTCTCGCTCAACCCAAATCGGGGAAAAGTCGCAACTATAAAGGCGAAGAAGTCAAGGAAACCAAAGGTTATTCAGCAACAGTATTGGATCGGCGTTTTTTAGTAGTCAGCGACAATCCCCAAGCTACAGAAAGAGCCATCGATACCTTTAAAAATCGTAATTCCCTAACTAAGCTAGCTGGTTACAGCGAAAGTTTAAGTAAAATTAGCGATACCGATCGCTTTGCCCAAATATATGTCAACGTTCCTGCTGCCGCTACAGTAGTTAATAACAATCCTCGGCGATCGCTTTCACCGCAAGCGTTAGCCAAACTCCAGCAAAATCAAGGTTTAGCAGCGACAGTTGACCTAAAACCAGAAGGCATAGAATTTAAAAGTATTTCCTGGTTGAAACCAAATAGCGATCGCACTCATGTAGTCCAAAATAATGCTGGCAAAATGCAAAGCCGCCTACCAGCAGAAACTCTAATGATGCTCTCTGGGGGTAATTTACAGCAGTTATGGCAAGACTACGTCAAAGGAGTAAACGCTAATCCCATTGCGCCCTTTCCGCCCGAAAATCTGCGTTCCGGTGTCAAAAGCCTGACAGGTTTGGATCTAGACGAAGATTTGCTCAGTTGGATGAACGGCGAATTTTCACTTGCTGTAATTCCAGCTACGGCTAAAACAGATTCTACACCTAATGATTTTGCGCTCTCGCTAGCATTTTTAGTCCAAGCAAGCGATGCTGGTAAAGCTAAAGAAGCAATTGGGAAACTAGATCGAGCAATTAGCGATCGCTATCAATTCAAAATCCAACAAGCGCAAGTTGCGGGTAAACCAGTCACAAACTGGGTAGCTCCCTATGGCACAGTTACAGCCACTCACGGATGGTTAGATGATAATGTCGCTTTCTTTGCTTTGGGCGCACCTGTAGCCGAAAAAATTCTTCCTCAATCACCTGCTAACTTAGCAAGCACCGAGGAATTTCAAAAAACTGTGCCTTCCGAACTTAAAGCTAATAACGGGCAGTTTTTCTTAAATATAAATCCTACTTTCAAAGCCCTACCGCTACCGCAATTTATCCCCAATCAACAAGATTTCCTAGCCGCAGTGCGCTCTATAGGAGTAACAACCGCCGTTAGCGATCCCCGCAGCATCCGCTATGACGTATTTATGATGCTCAACAAAGCCGGAAATCCTCAGCCCTTACCAAGCCCTAGCGTACCAGCCACACCGTCGCCTTAACTATTGCTAACGATTTCTTTAACAATCAAATCGAGACTAAAACCTAACTTGAGGATAGGATCGAAACAAATACTAATTTTTAGTACCCGATCGGGAGAACGCACTATATGAACCTAGTTTTACTACAAAATTGGCTAGATAACGCCTCTTTTGCTGTTTTATTTGCCACCATGCTCGTTTACTGGATTGGGGCAGCATTTCCGCAACTAAACTATTTACCTGCTTTAGGTACAGCCGGAATGGCGATCGCTAATTTGTGTATTGCCACATTGTTAGGCGCAAGATGGATAGAAGCTGGCTATTTCCCTTTAAGCAATCTCTACGAATCCTTATTTTTCTTAGCTTGGGGCATTACTACCATCCACCTGATTGCGGAAAACAACAGCCGCAGCCGTTTGGTTGGAGTTGCTACCGCACCTGTAGCAATGGCGATCGCCGCTTTTGCTACCCTAACTTTACCTTCAGAAATGCAAACATCGGAACCATTAGTTCCAGCGCTGAAATCAAACTGGCTGATGATGCACGTCAGTGTCATGATGCTGAGTTATTCAGCTTTGATGGTAGGTTCGTTACTGGCGATCGCTTTTTTAGTCGTAACTCGCGGCGCAAATGTCGAATTGCATGGTAGTTCTGTAGGTACTGGCGGCTATCGCCTGCACCGCGCTACTGATTTAGCTACGAAGCCGCAAGTTAATGCTGCTGAATTTAATGGTAACGGTAATACTGCCGTACTCAAGCTGGCAACTGCAACTGAGTCTATAGCAGCACCGCTTTCACCTCAACGCCTCAGCCTTGCTGAAACTTTAGATAACATTAGCTATCGGATTATCGGGCTAGGTTTTCCCCTCCTGACAATTGGTATTATTGCTGGCGGAGTTTGGGCGAACGAAGCTTGGGGATCTTACTGGAGTTGGGACCCCAAAGAAACTTGGGCATTAATTACCTGGCTAGTATTTGCTGCTTACCTGCATTCTCGCATTACACGCGGTTGGCAAGGTCGTCGTCCGGCTATCTTAGCTGCTGCTGGGTTTGTAGTCGTTTGGGTTTGCTATTTGGGTGTCAACTTATTAGGCAAAGGCTTACATTCTTACGGCTGGTTCTTCTAAGCAATTAGCAAAAATTAAGTAGCGGTCAGCAACAGTAGAAGCTGACCGCTATTTTTTGGGAATTATAGTTTTTAGTCATTCAAGGTTAAATATATGGAATTTGAGTTTATAGATAACGAAGACACTGTCTTGTCCGTACCAAAATCTAATGAAAGAATATGGCTCTCTCATCCTATGTTTAAGACAGGCGAATTGTTAAAACACATAAATTCAAAAGCAATAGGAATAGATTTTCATCATTGGGAAGATGAAAACGCTTATAAAGAGCGAAAAAGATGGTATGAGGAGGGTGTAGATTGTGAAATGCTTCAGCCTAACAGTAATTGGAAAAAAGGCAAGTTAAAAATCCGCATTAGTCTAGAATTTCGCCCCGATCGCCCAGAATCACCTTTAGACGATATCCGCCAGCAAATTAAAGCTTTAGAAAACTAAATGAGCGCTCGCCCCCCTTGGACTTCTCTACACGCTCAAATCCACCGTACTTTGCGATCGCGCCACCTCTTACCCCGCGATCGCCGCTTGCTAGTTGCTGTATCTGGGGGACAAGACTCTTTATGCTTAATTAAGTTACTTTTAGACTTACAACCCAAATGGGGCTGGTTTCTGGCGATTGCTCATTGCAATCATCGTTGGCGTGATGATTCCGCCGCCAACGCCCAACACGTAGCCAACTTAGCTAAAACTTGGGCAATTCCCTTTTACTGCACTACCGCCGATCGCTCTTTACCTAGCGAAGCCGCAGCAAGAACGTGGCGCTATCAAGCCCTGAGCGCGATCGCCTGCCAAAATGACTATCAATACATAGTTACAGGTCATACGCAAAGCGATCGCGCGGAAACACTCCTCTATAACCTCATGCGTGGTAGCGGTGCAGATGGATTGCAAGCTTTAACTTGGCAACGCGATTTTAGCGATCGCCTCCAGCTGGTACGCCCATTGTTGGAAGTAAGCAGACATACAACAGCGCAATTTTGTCAAGATATGCAGTTGCCTATTTGGGAAGATGCTACCAATCAAAATTTACAATACGCCCGCAACCGCATTCGCCTTGAATTAATTCCTTACTTGCAAAATAACTTTAACCCGCAAGTAGAGCAAGCCTTAGCCCAAACTGCAGAACTATTACACGCTGACGTAGAATACCTAGAATTTGCAGCCCAACAACTAAAGCACCAAGCAACACATCCCCAAGATCCGCTTAAATTAAATCGTCACATTCTGCAAACTGCACCTTTAGCCCTCCAGCGCCGCGTTATGCGCCAGTTTCTATGTCAAGCTTTAGATCGCAGCCTTACCTTCGAGCAAATCGAGAAACTAACAGCCCTGATAACTGCTCCCAACAAAGCTCAAACCGACCCTTTTCCTGGAGGAGCGATCGCTAAAGTAGAAACAGGCTGGATTTATTTAGTTTTGAGTTAAGGTTTGAGTTTTAAGTTTTTTCCTAATTTAACCAGCCATCATACTTAGCAACCGCTCGCGCATTTGACTGACAGCTTGTACTTGATGTTCTCCTGTATCTTGGACGTGTTCTATAGTCGCCGCTATTGTTTCTAATTTATGCCTCAACTCATCCAAATTATCTTGAACTGGTTGAAGCATCTCTTGGTAAAGATTTACCCTACCCCAACATTGGGCCGTTGCAACTTTTAATGACAGCAAGCTTTCTTCCCAACTTTGCAACTCTTGGCGTTGCGTTTGCTGCTCGTTACTTTGGCGATTTACATCCTCCTGCATTGGTTGTAGTTTCGCTCTCAATTGCTCAACTTCTTGCTCTCCAAATTGCAGTTCGTTCGCCTGTTGCTGTTTGAGGGCATCCACCTGAGCGATTATTGGACTTAAATCAGTTCTATAGTCATCCTGCTTATTTCCTGGTGCAAGTCCTTGTCGCCGCCACAATATTGCCTGATGCTGGCTTAAAATTTCCTTACGTTCGTGGAGATTTTGCCGCTGACCAACTAATGTTTCGTTGAGAAATTGGTAGGTGTCGCGCTCATCAGCTAGTTCTGCTTCTATACTAAAGCGATCGCTATCGCTAGCTTGTCCCAACTTGCCTTGCAGTTGATCGATTGTTTGCTGCTGCAATCTTAGTTCTTCTTCTTGATCGTTAACGAAACGAGAAGCGCTATCTAGTTCTCTTTGCAAATCTTGGACAACTTGCTGTAGCTGCTCTACAGGCATTTTTTCCAAAGCTTCTACATCTACCTTGACATCGCTGCTAGGCTCGATCAAACGGTAAATTTGTTGATAGATTTCTTCTTGCTGGCGCAGTTTTGTTCCTAGCGTTTGCACGTAACTTTGCCTGCAATTGAGCATCGCAGTTTGCGCCTGTAATTGCGCCTGTGCTTGCTCAAAAGCCGCTTGTGCTTGCTGCCATTGGTCGCGACGGCTTGCTAGGCTAGCACTTTGACGATCGACTTCTGCTTGCTGAGTTTCCGCCGTCCCGCGTTGCTGCTCTAAGTTTTGCCAGTGCTGGTTTAAAATATTTTGTTGGCTGGCGATCGTCTCAAATGAGAGGCTTATTTGCTCTCGCAAAGTCACTATCGGCGGCACACTACCAGATAAACGGTCTAATAGTTCTTGTAACTGCTGCTTAGTCCCTTCATCTAAGACCGTGCTTTGCTGTTCCTCCATACGCCGCTGTTCGCCTCGCAAGTGTTCCCAAGCGCCTTCTAGTTCGCTGCGATTGCGATCGATTTCTGCTTGCAGTTCGGCTACAGTTTGCCTATTTGCTTCTACTTCTTGCTGCTGTACTTCTAGCCTCTGCACATCTTCTTCGATATGCTGCAACTGATCTAACCGCGCTTCCATTTCCATATTGCGGCGGTTTAGTTCCTCACTTTGATAAGTTAGAGACTGTTTCCATTGCTCGATTTCTTCTTCCTGAGCTTTGGACTTTTCTAATTGGCGAGAAAATGCCTGTAAAATCCCAACTAAAGGTCGTCCCGCTTCTCTAACTTGCTGCACTTGCCGATTGGGATTTAAATCTGCTAGGACTAATGCCCCAGGATTTAAGTGGTTTACCTCCTCTGCGGCGATCGCTTCTTCTCCCGGTACGGGAGTCCAACTTTGATCCGCTCGTTGATAAGCTAGTAGTTTTAGTTCTGCTTTGGCAGAACCCATAAATCCAGACTTTACTTTTTGCTTTTGTACTTCTGCTAGATACAGCACACCGATCGCCTCTTAAATATATTTAATGCCCGATGTTAGGGCTAAACCTTGCCTCAATGGTTTAGTCCGTCTGCTTGAATCTAAATTTAAGCGCCAACAACAGATTAGGATTTCTGCCCTGTTATTGGCGTGCAGACTACGCCAGCAAAACCATCTCACTTCTATTTTGAATTAGTGACGGCAATTACAACTACTAATAACCTGTAACTACTTATAAGTAAGTAATTTGTGCAACCAGACACTAGAGGTATCCGGCTTAACACCACAATTTAATTATTGCTCTAATCTATTTTGCACTGTTTGCTAAGAATTGTCGCCTATTTCCTCATACTTATTTCTATATGGTAACAAATTTATTCATTTTAGATATTATTTATACCCGTGAAAACATGGAACAATATCGCGGGTAAACTTAACTTGCGATCGGGACTTTTCACCTGCGGGCGCTTGGACATAAACAGATGCAGCCATTTCTACATGGCTATAGATAATTAAAGCTATCCCCCTGAAACTACCTTTCGCTTATAAACCGATGGATGACTCAAAGCCACCTGCTTTTCCACCCTACGTTAAAAAAGTTACTTTCAGCACGTAGTTAAACTTGCGATCGCTTCTTTGGCAGACTCAGGCGACGTGCTGCCTACTTGAACTATTACCAGCGCTATTTTATTTATGCTGGTAGAAAAACAGCTAAAGATCAGTAGCATTAATGAGGTCAATCAAAGCTAGCATTTAAAGGCTGGGATAACCAACATGAAGTATTATCTTATATCTCCGTACATCCACTGACCTAAAACCTTACTGTAGGGGAAACGAAGCCACTTCTCAGTGAAATTTCGCTTGGATACATAGCATCGATAGCGTTAAGTTTAACTTGTACTTTAGTTGTGTAGGCTAGTTGAAAACAACCGCGTGCGTTCCAGCATTATTCTTTTTTAAGCTGAAGCGTTTAATTTATACATTTTCTGCTGGATCTCAGTTCTATTAAGCATTAATACTTGAAAATCCATGAAATAAACAGCCCATTACAAAATCTAGTTTACATTTCATTTTTACTGTTTAGTCAAAAAAGTAATCTACTAGGCTACTAAATTGATTAATCATTATTTACGATAAATCATGGTAGTTCGTTCCTCGGCTGGAGCGTTGAAACCACAAGGCAAATTAACAATTATGAGTACAGTTTTAGTTGTAGAAGATAGTCCTACCCAAAGAGAGATGATTACCGATCTGCTTAAAGGTAATGGATTAACAGTCAAGATCGCTCACGATGGGATGGAAGCTTTGGAGCAAGTTCAAACTTTTCGTCCAGATATAGTAGTCCTAGATATCGTCATGCCCAAAATGAACGGCTATGAAGTATGTCGGCGGCTGAAAACCGACCCCAATCTTCAAGGCGTACCAGTAGTTATGTGTTCTTCCAAAGGCGAAGAATTCGATCGCTACTGGGGCATGAAACAAGGTGCAGATGCTTACATAGTCAAGCCGTTCCAACCAAAAGAATTGGTCGGAACAGTCAAACAACTACTACGAGGTTAACTAGAGGTGGCATGATGGAAAATCCAGGCTCTTTAACAACAAGTAGTAAAAAGCACAATCTGACTGAATTCCAAGATTTAGAAACAAAAGAAGGCGAACTATACTTGCGTTTTTACGTTACTGCGGAGCGGGAATTTGCGCTACCAGCAACGATAGTTCGAGAAGTGATTTCCGCTCCCTTAGATCGAATTACACCAATTCCCAATGCCTCCTACTCGTTACTAGGGACGATGAATCTACGCGGTAGAGTCATCTGGGTAGCAGACCTTAGCTATGTAATTGGGGAAACAAGCCCCCTGAATACAGAGCGCTCGGAAATGCCTGTAATTGCGATCGCCGAACAAGACACAATGGTAGGGCTAGCGGTTGACCGAATCGTGGGAATGGAATGGTTGGATGGAGAAAAAGTGCAGACGCACCAGCAGGCTTTGTCAGAGAAAGTGACAAACTTTGTCAAGGGCGAGTGGTTGCTAGATGAACGTACCCACAAAAGTCTGCAACTGTTAGATCAAACAGCAATTATACAGAGCGAACTGTGGGCAGCATAATATCTAAGCAAGCAGAGGGGCAAATGACATCAAGTATAAATCACGAGCAAGAATATCAAGCGGCGCAAAAAGCTTATATTCAAGGTAATTATCAAGAAGCGGCAACTTTAGTTGACCGTTTAATCGAACACTTTCCATCCGACGCGAACAGTTGGCTGTTAAGAGGTCACATCTACTGCATTTTAGAGCAGTACGATGTAGCTCACAAGCAGTATGAAACAGTATTAAACTTAACTGACGACATCGATCTAGTTGATTGCGCTAAAAGCGGCTTAGAAGCGGTCGAGCAATATCAAACATCGGAGCCATCAAGCAACGCTGCACCTGCGGATGCAGAGCTAGAAAATACATTTTTAATTGGTAGCGATTATTCTGAGCCGAGCGCAAATGGCTCGTCAGTACAGCACCAAGAAGATGTAGCACCATTTGCCGATTTTGAGGCTAATAGTTTTGATATTGACTCAAATATTCAACCAGAACAGCCTTTTGGTAGTTTTGACAATGCCGAAGACAGTTACAATCAGCAAGCAGGCAACCTGGACGCGCTAGAAACTTATGCTAACCCTTTTGCTTGGGACCAACAAGCAGAAGCGGACGACCTAGAGCAACCAACAGATAATGCCTTTAGCAATGATGATAATTACAGTAGCGATCGCCCATTTGCAGACAATGAAGTAGATGCTGGCGATGATGAAGATCCCACCTTGTTGATTGCTGGTACAAATGCACCAGATACATTTACGCAAGAGATTTCCTTCGAGCAGTTTCGTTTGGTTAACTCAGAGCAAGCAGTAGATTTTGGCGAAACAGAGGACTACGAACACAATTCCCACAACGGTCATCACAGCCAAAACGGCTCATCTCAAAACGGTGCGTATTTGGAAGCTAATGCTGCCAACGATTTGCCCCTAGAGTACGAAGATCGGGAAGAAATCATCGAGCAACCCGATAGCAATAGTAATTTTGCTGACGCAGATGATTATGTCACGCCGTTAGGTATGTCGTATGCAGCAAATATGAATGATGCCTATATGCCAGATTCGTCTTTAGAAGATATGTCGGGGGCGCTATTGCTACCTGACGACAATGACGAACCAACTAGCGGCTTTTTCTTAGAAGATAATACAACTAGAGATCCTGAAGCCGAAGTATTTAGTATTAATAGTTCTGAACCTACCAAATATCTTAAAAATAATTCTCTAAATCAAACAGACGCAAATTCTACAACCCAAGCTCAATCTTTAGCACCTTGGGACAATGCATCGCTAAACAAAAAGCAACTGCTAACAGCCGGAACGGTAGGCATTGTTTCTGCTTTAGTAGTAGCTGCTGTAACTTTAGGCGGACAGTTACTTTCACCAGTTAATAGTCGCGCGGCAGTCCGTAACAGCGGTTTAGCAATGGCAGCCGCCGCCGGAATTGCTGGTTTTGCTACTAGCAAAGTGCTAGAAGGTAGATCGGCAAAGCGCTTGCAACAAACAACAGCCGACCTCAAAGCACAATTTGAAGTGTTGCAATCTGGCAACTTTAACGCTCAAGCAACGGTTTACTCTCAAGATGAATTTGGGCAGTTAGCAGCAGATTTCAACGCGATGGTCAAAGGGCTATCTCAAACTACTGGGGAAGCTCAACGCAAAGCGCAAGAACAAGAGCAAGCTAAAGAAGAACTGCAACGGCAAGTAATTCGCTTGTTAGACGACGTAGAAGGAGCCGCGCGGGGAGACTTGACAGTTCAAGCTGAAGTTAGTGCAGACGTTTTGGGTGCTGTTGCCGACTCCTTTAACCTAACAATTCACAACCTGCGTGAAATCGTGCAACAAGTAAAAACAGCCGCCCAGCAAGTAAACCAAGGCGCAACAGATAGCGAACTATTTGCTCGCGATTTATCGTCAGATGCCTTGCGTCAAGCTGAAGAACTCGCTGTCACCCTCAATTCTGTACAAGTGCTAACAGATGCGATTCAAAGGGTAGCAGAAAATGCTAAAGAAGCTGAAATCGTTGCTCGTTCTGCCTCAAGTACAGCCCAAAAAGGCGGTGAAGCAGTAGATCGGACGGTAGCAGGTATTTTAGAAATCAGACAAACAGTAGCCGAAACAACTCGAAAAGTAAAACGTTTGGCAGAATCTTCGCAAGAAATCTCCAAAATAGTTGCTTTAATCTCGCAAATCGCTTCGCGCACCAACTTACTCGCTCTCAATGCCAGTATTGAGGCAGCAAGAGCCGGAGAAGCAGGTCGAGGTTTTGCGATCGTAGCTGATGAAGTCCGCCAGCTAGCCGATAGAGTTGCTAAAGCACTCAAAGAAATCGAACAAATCGTCAGACAAATCCAAAGCGAAACGGGTTCGGTTATGACAGCGATGGAAGAAGGTACTCAACAAGTTATTCAAGGAACAAACCTAGCCGAACAAGCCAAAAAGTCTCTCGATGACATCGTGCAAGTGTCCAATCGGATTGATAGTATAGTCCGTTCGATTACTGCCGATACCGTCAAGCAAACTGAAACATCGCGCACAGTAGCAACAGTAGTACAATCTGTAGAACTAACAGCCCAAGAAACGTCTCAAGAAGCTCAACGAGTTTCTGGTTCGCTGCAAAGCTTGGCAGGAGTAGCAGGCGACTTGCTGACCTCTGTAGAACGCTTCCGAGTGTAACAACTTGCTGCGTCTGGTTTATCTAGCCGTAGGTTAACTACGGTAAGCAGGCGGTAGGTAACACCAAATGCCGCCTTAAATTTATCTCTTTTTAAAACCCCATACCCCAAACCTACTATGCTGCCGGAACAACAACAGCGTATCTTGGGCTACTTTATTGAGGAAGCCAAAGACCACCTTATCACCATTGAGCAAGGTTTGCTAAACCTGCAAACTACGCTGCAAGACTCGGAAATGCTGAACGATATTTTCCGAGCCGCTCATTCGATTAAAGGCGGAGCCGCGATGCTAGGACTTAATAGCATTCAGCGTACGGCTCACCGCCTAGAAGACTTTTTTAAAATTCTTAAAGAATCTGGCAAGATTCAAGTTGACCAAAATTTAGAATCGCTATTACTGCAAGTATTCGATACTCAGCGCGACTTGTTAGAACATCTCGAAAGAGGCGCTTTAACTGAAGAAGTATCAAGTGCGCTGATGGCAAAAGTAGAACCAACTTTTGGCAAAATTGACATTCATTTGACCTCGCTGGCAAGTTCCGGTAGTAGTGCAACCGCTGAAAACTCAGCGCTAACAGCATTCCAGACCAAAGTACCGCAACAACTGCGCCAGATGTTGGAGCTATTTAAGCAACCACCAACGCCTACTTCTCGCCAGCAACTTCAAGATTATTGCCAGGAACTTGTTGCCTTGGGTAGAGAGTTTGACTTAGCAAATTGGTGTCAGTTATGCGAAAGCGCTCAAGCTGCGATCGCTAAACCTAAAAATACTTTCCGCACTTTAGCACCAATTATTATTAAGGAGCTTAAACAAGCCCAAGAATTAGTCGCTCAAGATAGTGCTGCAGATATTATTCCCAGCAGGCAGTTACAAATTTTAGGGCAAAAAGATTCAGCAGTCATCAATGATTGGGGCGATCACGATACTGATGACTTGGGCGATTTATTTGCTATGAATGAGTCCTCAGATGACGATCTTGTAGGTCTATTCGATGCCACCCTTGACGATGAAAATAGTTATATGGGAGCAGATGCCGACTCTGTAGAGGAGATGTTGGCGTTAGATCGTTTATTCAATGAAACTCCCGCCGAGGCTGAAGAATCTACATCTGAAGAATTTAACTTTATCGATTTATTTGCGGATTCAGAAACAACTGCAACAACTGATGATGAGTCTCTAGGCGATTTGTGGCAAGTAGAAGCCTCTGCACCTATTGAAGAAAGTACCCAATTAGATTTAGATGCAGACTTATTTGTTAGTAATAGCGATGATTCCTTAGAATTGCCACCAGTTTCCCTAAATGGAGAATTTAGCTATGACGAACAACCGCTAGAATTTAGCTTCAATCTCGAACCTGCTCAAGACTTGCCAGATGAATCTGTTGATAGTCATTGGGAAGCAGAAGCAGATGAAGCCTTTGAAGACTTAGATAAGCTGCTAGAACCAGAAATTACCTTAGTTGAAGTAGAAGTTCCAGAGGCAAATACAGCAGAACCTAACGCTGCTGCAAGTCCGCGCCGAGCAGTATTTGAACAAATGATGCGAGTGCCAGTTAAGCACTTAGACAACATTGGTAACTTAGTCGGCGAATTAGTTGTATATCGTAATAGCTTAGAACAAGACCAACTCAGGCTCAGACAGTTTTTAGATAACCTGCTCAACCAAGTGCAACAACTTAGTGAAGTAGGCTTCAAGATGCAAGAATTGTACGAGCGCAGTTTGCTACAAAACTCGCTGCTCAATCGCAACAAAGGAGCGAACAATGCTGTTAACGCTGAGGAATCTACTCACTCTACAGGTGTTAACTTTGATGCTTTAGAAATGGATCGCTTCACTGGCTTCCATACCTTAACGCAGCAAATGATCGAGTTGATTGTTAGGGTGCGCGAGTCTTCATCAGACATCGAATTTGTTACCGAAGAAACCGACCAAGTAGCGCGTCAGTTCCGCCAAGTGACAACTCATTTACAAGAAGGTGTAGCGCAGTCGCGGATGATCCCATTTGCCGAAATTGCCAATCGTTTGCCGCGTGCAGTGCGCGATATTTCGATCAAATCTGGCAAGCAAGCAGAGTTGATTATTGACGGCGAACAGACCTTAATTGATAAGGTACTCTTAGAGCAACTGTACGATCCGATGAGCCATTTAGTAAATAATGCGATCGCTCACGGCATCGAATCTCCAGAGCAACGCGAGGCTTTAGGTAAGTCAGCTACAGGCAAAATTACGCTGCAGACTTTCCACCAAGGCAACCAAACAATTATCTCGATTAGCGATGATGGCGCAGGAATTGATACCGAGAAAGTCAAAGCCAAGGCAATGCAAAAAGGCTTGATTACCGCCGAAAAAGCTCAAACAATGTCTGATTTGGAAGCTTACGACCTACTTTTCCATCCTGGCTTTAGTATCAAAGATACAGTAGACGAATTTGCTGGGCGAGGTATTGGCATGGATGTCGTTCGCACTAGCCTAAGTCAAATTCGCGGCACAATCAGCACTGATTCAACTTTGGGCAAGGGTACGACATTTACTATCCGCTTACCTTTGACTCTGAGCATTTGTAAAGCGCTATGCTGCTTGAGCGATAAGGCACGTATTGCTTTCCCAATGGACGGTGTAGAACAAATGCTCGATATTCCTGCCAAGGATGTCGTTACTAATGGCGAAGGCAAATCTTGCATAGTTTGGCGCAATGGAATGTTACTGCCATTCCAACACCTCAAAGAAATTCTCACCTACAATCGCCACCTCAGTCGCGGTAGTATTTATGGCAGCGGTCGTTCGGAAGATACCATTTCGATTATCGTGCTGCGTAGCGGTGGAACTTTCCTTGCCGTTCAAGTAGACCAAGTATTGGGCGAACAAGAAATTGTAATTAAGCAATTTGAGCGCCCAGCGCCTAAACCATTAGGAGTTGCAGGTGCAACGGTAATGGGAGATGGTCGCATTATGCCGATTGCTGACGTACTGGAATTGATTGACTTATCGACAGGTAAGCTGCAACGCAAGCTAGACGACTTGACAGCTAATGGGGAAGCCAGAATTCCTGTTATGCCTGCGGCTAAGAGCGAACCAATGGTACTCATTGTTGATGACTCGATTACGGTGCGAGAACTGCTATCGATTACTTTTAACAATGCTGGCTACCGTGTAGAACAAGCTCGTGACGGTCAAGAAGCTTGGGATAAACTCAATGACGGGTTGCCCTGCGATATCGTATTCTGCGATATCGAGATGCCGAGAATGGATGGATTAGAGTTGTTATCGCGCATCCACGAACATCCCAATTTACAAAATCTACCGATCGCTATGTTAACGTCGCGCGGTTCTGACCGTCACAGGCAAATGGCAGTGCAATTAGGTGCAAGTGGTTACTTTATTAAGCCTTATTTGGAAGAAGCTCTGTTAGATGCAGCCCAAAGAATGCTTAAAGGTGAAGTGCTAGTTACTGCTCCTAGTAACGTTTAAAGCAGTGACCAGTGACCAATGACCAGTGACCAGTTATTAATTGTCGGGTAGTATAGTGGGGGCTTAAACCTTGCGCTCTTGACTGATAACTGGTCACTGTTAAACTATTACGTTCCGATACCTAAGCGCCCTGCTAAGGCTGGGGTAAGGGGTAGAAGGACGGAAATCATTAAGAACAAGGCGAGCAGTCCTAATGCGGCTCTAGCATCGTCTGGTTCGGTGATTTCGTTGAGGCTGGGGCGTTCTGCATCTCGTTGTAGAAAGACAATGACGATTGCCCAGTACATGGCGACGGGATTGGCTAATGAAGCGATCGCTAGTACAATTAAGGTAGCAAAAGTTGTACGTCCTGCTGTTTTGCGTCCGTATATAGCTTGAACAATCCTTCCTCCATCCAATTGCCCAGCAGGCATTACATTTAAAGCTGTAATTACTAATCCCAACCAACCGACTACAGTTAGCGGATTGACATCAATTAACTGATTGTGTACTTCGGAACCCAAAATTACCCGCGCTAGGGTTCCAACTAAAATTGAACCTTGAAAAAACTCCACTGGCACTTGAAATAAACTGCCTGGATGAGACAAGATTAATCCAACTATCAATATTAATAAAGATAGCGCCCCGCCTGCAGCAGGTCCTGCAAAAGCAATATCAAATAAGGCTTTGCGGTTAGGAACTAATGACAAAAAGCGTGTAATTGCCCCAAAGGAGCCTATTTGCAAAGTTGGGAGGAAAAATGGTGGGCTTAAAGTGACTTGATAGCGTCTGGCGATAACTCGATGGGCAATTTCGTGGGCGATTAAAACTGCAATGATGCCAATACTAATTGGTAAAACTTCTGGCAGCCTAGCAGGATTGGTGAAGAAATCGAAGTTTAATAACAAGCCTGCTGTTTCTAAACTTGTGGCGATTGTGGCTATAAATAGCAGCGCTGCAAAGATTTTTTGCCCTAAAGTAATCGATCGCAAGTCAGTACGGCTAGGAAGGACAATTACTACAGGTTTAGCATCTAAATTTTCGACTAAAAACAGGCGGTAGCTATCGCCTAATTTTTCGTGCAAGCGTGCAGTTAAGCGTTGGTGTACTTCCTCTGCTTCTCCTCGCAGGTTGCCTTTACAAATTACACCTTCTTGGTAAGGAATTGTTTCTACGGCAAAATATGTGTCGATGCTAAAAATTCCTTTAATTGCAGCTAAATCTTCGGCTGGAATTGGGGCTATTTGCTCTACAGGTGTTTGTTCGGTAGACTTAGGATCTAGCGTAACTGGTTGACCATTGGGCATTGATGCTTTGGGTTCTTCTTTGCGCAGGATGTTTTGCGCGTTTTCCGCCCGCAATCGATTGCCAATAAATACATAGGCGATCGTTGAAGCTACAATGAGTAGCAAAATTCCGGCAAGATTTATATAGATACCTGCGGCGAAGGAACCAAAAAAGAGTAACCAGGGAGCAATTAATACAACGGACTGCAACCACGCAAGAATGCCTAGTTTGCCAAAAGGTTTGGCGCGGTAAAATCCCCAACCTAATATACCAAAAGCCACCAGCACAACTAAGGCGATGACTGTAGATTCCGATCCTGTGTACATTTTTTATAAAACTACTTTCTCTATAGCCTACAAGTTTACCGTAACTGAGCCGACTACCCAAAATTTAGCTGGGTTGGCAGGGAAATATTGCAGTTCTATCTATGCTTATGGTGGCACGATTCGAGCAAGCTGAGATATTTAAGTATTTATTGCAGACACAGTTTTTTCAGTCTAGTGTTGTCTGAGCAGTAGCAGCGATCGCAAGTAAGATCTAAATTACTTAGCAGCTACTCAAAGCCCAGATTACACCGCAGGGCAGCTTTTGGCTGGCAAGGCGAGTGGAAGTAAATAGATTGTGGGATGAAAAGCTTGCCAGATATATGCAGAAGTTGTAGGCTGAAGCCCATCAAAACTAGCGCATGAAGTATATGAATCGCAAGCTAGATAACTTACCCAGCGCCGAACGCTATCTATATCAACTTTTCAGTCTAATTGAAGTAGGGCATTTGACGGTAATTAACCCTCAAGGAAAGGAATTCAACTTTGGGAATAAAGAATCGTCTCCTCAATTACAACTATTAATTCACAACCCCAATACCTACGATCGCATTCTTACATTCGCCGACTTGGGGTTTTGCGAGGCTTATATGGATGGTTGGTGGGATGAAAAAAGCGATCGCATATTTGATTTGATTGGCTTGTTTCATTTTAATGGAGTCTATGCCAAAGCCCGCGAACGCATAACGCTGCCGTTAGTATTAAAAATTATTGCTCAACGCCTGCAAACAATTCCAGTAATTATTCAAAATAGCCGCAAAAACGTTCAACACCATTACGACTTAGGCAACGATTTTTATCAGCACTTTCTCGATCCGACGCTAACTTACTCCTGCGGCTACCGCCTTCGAGAAACGGATACTTTAGAACAAATGCAGTTGCAGAAGTATGAATTGATTTGTCAAAAACTATCTTTACAGCCGGATGAATCGCTTATAGATATCGGCTGTGGCTGGGGAGGAATGCTAATTTATGCTGCCGAACGCTATGGCGTGACTGGAACGGGTATTACCCTAAGTTTAGAACAGGCAAATCTAGCTAAAGAAAGGATAGAGCAAAAAGGACTAAGCGATCGCCTCAAAATTGTTGTCGCCGATTACCGCCAAGTGCAAGGGCAATACGATAAGTTTGTCAGTATCGGGATGTTTGAACACGTTGGTAAAAATAACTTTGTTACTTTCACGCGCAAAGCAGCAGAACTGTTAAAGCCTAAAGGTATTGGTTTATTGCAAACAGTAGGAACAGAAAGTAATTTAAGAAATGGTGCTTGGGTAGATAAATACATTTTCCCTGGAGCGTATGTACCCCAACTGCATGAATTAGCTAAAGCACTGCTATTAGCAAAACTATCTGTTGCTCACGCGGAAAGCTTAAAGCCTCATTATGCCGAAACTTTGCGGCACTGGGCAAATAACTTTACTCAAAATAGAGCTAAAATTGCCTCGCTCTCCGCAACCTATGACGAACGGTTTTTGCGGATGTGGTATCTTTACTTGCAATCTTTTGAGTCTGCATTTAGATATGGAGGCACTCACCTCTACCAAATTTTGTTCTATAAAAACAAGCAATGGGTGTTGAATGCTCCTTTAACATTTTCTGCAAATACTATATCAACTGCGATCGCCGCCAAATGAAAAGAATTTTACTTGTATTTCTGCTATGTGCTGGCATTAGTCCTATTGCACTACCAGCAAGTATTGCAAATCCAGTTAATGTTGCTCAATTTCGTTTGAGTTATGACAAGTATATGCAGCTTGGCTACGCGGCTAATGCGAGACGAGACTATAAAAATGCCTTAATTAATTTTAGAAAAGCGCTCAAGCTACGCCCTCAAGATAAATATGCTACTAGGGCAATTAGTAATGTTAGTAGATATGCTAAAGCCCTGCGTCCTGGACAACTTTATACTTTTGTACCTGCAAATAGAGGTACGCCCAATAATCGCCAATCAGGAGGAACGCGCGGCTGCGCCACAGCAGGTAGCGAACAATTAGTTGCTTTAGTACCGGAAAAAGAGGCGTTAACTACAGCAGAGTATCCTGCGCTATTTTTCTACATACCGCAGCATTCATCCCCAACTATAGAATTTGTGTTGCTTGACAACCAAGATCGGGAAATCTACAAAACAAATATCACCCCGAACACGAAAGCAGGAATTGTCCGGCTCGATTTAGCTGAATTTCCAAATATTCCAGCTTTAAAAAACAACCAAAAATATCATTGGTATTTCTCGTTAGTCTGTCAAGCAGAAGATCGTTCGGGAGATAAATATGTCGAAGGATTTATTGAAAAGATAGCACTAGATCCATTTTTGGCTGGTGAGTTGAAAGCAGCAAATCCACGCGATCGCGCCTCGCTGTATGCTGCTAATAGTATTTGGTACGATGCTTTAGCTGCACTATATCAAGCTCGTCAAGAACGCCCGCAAGATCCAGCATTGGTCAAAGGTTGGGCAGATTTGCTTAAGTCAGTAGGCTTAAACACAGTTGCTCAAAAGCCTTTATTACCCTGTTGTAACGCTCGAAGATAGAATAATATGTACCTAATCGCGTACATTAGTCATGTTTTATTACGAAATTACTTCTCCAACCGATGCTAGAAACGGATTTTTTCAGTTACTAGAACAAGTAGTCGAAAACCATCAAGTATATATTATCAATCGCCGCGATGGTGAAAATGTAGCAATGATAGCAGAGTCAGATTTAACAAGCTTAGTTGAAACAGTGTATTTATTACGCAATCCTGCTAACGGTCGTCGCTTGCTAGATGCGATCGCTGAATCAAAAGCAGGCAAAATTCAACCTCAATCCATAGCAAAACTCAAACAGGAGTTGAATGCTGTAGTTACTTCTAATAATTGTTAATTGCGGCTCTAAAATTACTATTTCGGCAACTAACATAATCTCGTAAAATATAAATTTATCTATAAGTTTCTTAGCAGCCGATCGTAGTTGCTATGTGAGCCAATCCAAAACCACACAATTGTATCAGGGTTTTTCATTACTGCTACAGCACGCCAGCCAATACCTGCCCTCACTGAGTATATCGGTTGCTTCGTATTGAGTTTTTTGAACTCTAAACTTGGATGTAAAGGATTCTGCTGCCAAAGTTTGTAGTTTTTTCTTGCTGCTTTTTGAACTCTTTCAGGTAACTGTGCAAAGTATTCGATAAACTCTTCGGTCAATTCTGACTTCATAGTTCGTCAAAACCTAATGCCTTAGTTTTTCCATTGATAGAATCGCTTAAAGCTTTTGCTGCTAATTCTTCCAGTTTCGCGTTTTGTGGTTGAGATAGCGATCGCTGCCATTTTAGCTCGTTTTCAACATCATCAATAAGCTGCTCGGCAAGTTCGTTTTGCAAATAATCTGGCAGATCTTGTGCTTTTCTAAAAGCTTCTGCTAGTAGGTCGGTCATGATGTTCATAATGTATCAGAAACTACACTTAGTCAGAATAACTTATTTTACTAACCAATGATTTGAGCTAATTGCGTACTCATTTTTGATGGCTATCAACTGCGGCTCTAAGATTACCATTGTGTTGTGCTAACAAGCGATCGCACCCCTCCCTACCTAATCCCGTCCAATGCATCAGCAAAGCTAATTTAACTGACTTGCCGCTTTGTTCTAATAGTATGCCTGCAGCTTCTCTATTTAAGCCTGTCAAGTCTTGCAACATCCGTAATGCGCGATCGCGTAATTTCTTATTAGTTACCGCCACATCTACCATGCGATTGCCATAAACTTTGCCTAACTGCACCATTACGCCTGTAGATAGAATATTTAAAGCAAGTTTAGTTGCCGTACCAGCTTTGAGCCTTGTCGAACCTGCCAATACTTCCGCACCAACTAACAAGCGAATATCAATATCAGCCTCCGCACTTACTTGATTTTCGGGTACGCAAGCCATAAAAATAGTTGTTGCACCCCGCCGACGCGCTGCTTGCAATGCGCCATGCACAAACGGCGTAGTACCCCCAGCGGTAATTCCTACTACTACATCTAACTCAGTTATTTGCCGTTGAGAAATCGCTGCTTCCCCATCTTCAGCACGATCTTCCAAATCTTCCGAACTGCGTACCAAAGCCGCCGCACCGCCAGCAATAATTCCTTGTACCAATTCTGGCGGACTGCAAAAAGTAGGCGGGCATTCTGCTGCATCTAATACGCCTAATCTGCCACTGGTTCCCGCGCCAATATAAAACAATCTACCGCCATGACGTAGTGCCTGCGCTGTGCGCTCAATCGCCTCTGCTAGCTGAGTTTTTGCTGCCGCTACAGCCGCGATCGCTTGTTCGTCTTCTTGGTTGAACAATTCTACTAATTCTAGGGAACTTAACTTGTCTAAGTTCTGACTATTAGGATTGACTTGTTCTGTAAGTAAATGACCCCGCTGTTCCAAATTATCAATCCTCTTCTATTTACTTAGTTTTGAGCTACTTTACAACAATCCTTCAAATTGCCGCCGAATGCGATCTAACTCACTATCAGACATTTGTTCATCTACATCCGGTTTGGGATTATCCTTTTGCCAGTCCAATTCCTCGACATTCGCCTCCGGCGGTACTGCTAAAGCACCTTCAGGCACTATTTCCCAATCGTAGTCAGCACTGGTACAAAATTCCTCAAGTTCTTCGCTATCCATAGGTTCTACAGTAGCAGGGGGAAAATCTTGAGCTTCTAACATGAGCGCAAAACGGGTAGCATCGTCCTCTGACTCGAACATCAGGAGTTTATTGCGATCGCCTACTCGAATGGTATGAATTCCCTCATTTTCGGTACGGGCATTAAACAGTAAAACAAACACGCGCATGATGCGATTATTTTCTCTCTTCTCTAATTGTTATTTATCTTAATGTCATAGATTCCTAGTGCAAACAACTATTTTTATAATTTCTTCCATATATTACTAACTGCACTATCTTCAAGTTGGCATTCATGATATACCAGTTGTACTATTTTGGGCAGTGGTGAGCAGGCTGATACATTGTGAGGCGTGAATGACAAAGTTATCTGACGAAACCGATAGCCAACAATCATCTAATAATTCCGGCAGGCGTTTCTGGTTAGTATGGTTGAGACGCACAGGAATCTATTTAGGTATCCCGCTAACTATCGGACTTAGTGCGGGCGCTTGGTGGTTGTGGGTTTTCGTTCAAGAACGTCTAGCGCCTTTAGTAGAACAAAATCTGACTCAAACTCTCAATAGACCTGTGCAATTAGGCGCAGTTGAAGAATTTTCGCTCTCTGGGTTACGCTTTGGCAAGTCTTCTGTACCAGCAACATCCAGCGATCCAGATCGCGCTAGTGTTGAGGCAGTAGAAGTAAACTTTAACGCGATTCAGCTACTACTTACTCGCACTCTGCAGTTAGACGTAACTTTAATTAACCCTGATGTTTATATCGAGCAAGATAACGAAGGTCGCTGGGTATCTACGACTATTGCCTCCGAGGAAGGAAAAGGCGCTTTTAAAACTCAACTAGATACTATTAATGTTAAAAATGCTGACATAGTATTAGTGTCAAATCAACAGCCTAAGAGCAAAAAGCGCGTATCTTTGGCTCAAGTTGACGGTTCTGCTCAGTTTTTGGAAGATAACGAGTTAGTTAAGTTTAATGTCAGTGGCAAACCTCTAACTGAGGGGAACTTACTCGTACAAGGAGAAGCACGTCCGCGCTCTTCAGAAATTAACGTGCAAGTGCGGGGACAAAACCTTTTAGCCTCAGATTTAACTCGATTAATTAAGTTGCCTTTGGAAATTCGCTCAGGTAGAGCCGATGCCAATGTAAGAGTACAAAGTAAACCAGATGAGCCAACTTTATTGTTTGGTACTGCCAATATTAGAGCAGTTACAGCCAAGGTGCCGCAATTACCGCAAGCCTTTAACAAGGCTACAGGCACTCTACTATTTAGAGAAACGCGGATTGGACTGGATAATGTCAAAGCAAGTTACGGTCAAGTTCCAGCGATCGCTAATGGTACGCTCGATCCTGAAGTTGGCTACAATCTGACTGCTCAAGTACCATCAGTTAGTTTATCAACAGCCCAAAATACCCTAAATTTAAAGTTGCCCGTTGCTACTAGCGGTGTAGTCAAAGCCGATTTGAAATTTGCCGGACCGATTAAAAAACCCATACTATCAGGCAACGTTGCCACAATTAAGCCTGCTCGGATCGATCGCGTCAACTTTAGTAGTGTGCGATCTCAGTTTGCGTTTTCGCCAGTAGACGAGGTAATTGCCTTAAGCAACATTCAAGCAAAACCAGCGGTTGGCGGTCAAATTGCAGGTAATGGCATTATTAAACTAGGGCAAACACCGCAATTAGGTTTTACAGCAGTAGCAAAAAATATTCCTGGTGATACGCTCGCTCGCCTTTATAATGTCTCTGCGCCGATTAAAATCGGTACAGTCAGCGCCAAAACCCAAGTTGGCGGCACGATTGATAAATTACAAACCATCGTCAACTGGGAAGCGCCGCAAGCGACTTATCCTGGTAGCGGTCAAATTGTTATCGAAGACACAAAGACTTTTACCTTCCGCGATACGAAATTGCAAGTAGGCGGAGGTACTGTAAGAGCGATAGGACAACTAGCAGGCGATCGCTTCCGCGCCTCTGTGCTAGCAAGCAATGTCAGGTTAGGACAAGTATTAACTGTTCCTCCGGCTTTGCAGTCGCCATTAAGCGGTAGATTTAACCTTGTTGGCTCAACCAATAACCTTAAACCAGAAGCTATTACTGCTGTAGGTGAAGGTAGATTAAATGTAGGTGGCGGCACAGTTACAGCCACGAATATTCAGCTAAGTCAAGGACGCTGGCAAACTCAACTTCAAACTCAAAACGTACCTATAGGACAGTTAGCACAAGTTCCCCCGCAGTTGCAAGGCAGGCTAACAGGCTCATTTAAGGTAGCTGGTATTACCCAATCTTTTGCGCCAGAGACTATTAATGCTGTAGGTCAAGGGCGCTTAAACATTGCTGATGGGACAGTTACAGCGACTAATATTCAACTAACTCAAGGACGTTGGCGATCGCAAGTTCAAACCCAAGGCGTGCAAATCGGACAATTATCGCCGCAAATTCCCCCCCAATTTCGCGGTAGATTGACAGGCTCATTTCAAGTTGCAGGCATTACTCAATCTTTTCAACCCAACACAATTAGCGCTACAGGTCAAGGACGCTTAAATGTTGCCAATGGGACAGTAAACGCTACTGATATTCAGCTAAATCGCGGTCAATGGCAAGCACAAGTTAATGCGTCAGGACTTCAACTCGATCGCTTTTCCGAACAACTACGCGGGCGCTTGAACGGTCAACTGCTGGTAGCTGGTAATTTGGATAATCTCAATTTGAGCGGAATTCGCGCTGCTGGTCAAGTGCGCTTTTCTCAAGGCGTGGCTGTAGTCGAGCAACCACTTACAGCCGATATTCAGTGGGATGGAGAAAAGGTAATAGTCAAAGAAGCAACGGCTCCAGATTTGGTTGCTAGCGGGTTAATATTTGTCGAAACTCAAAATACTCCATCGATTCAAGCGCTGAACTTGAATGTCAAAGCCCAAAATTACAACCTGCAAGATTTACCATTTAAGCTACCTGATACAGTGAGTTTGGCAGGTCGTGCTGATTTTGCAGGCAGAATTAGCGGGAGTTTGCCATTACCGAATGTCGTCGGTGGTTTGCGCTTGCGCGGTTTGGTAGTAAATAATCTTGCCTTCGATCCGGTATTAACTGGTAACGTGCAGGTAAACGATCGCAAAGGTATAAATTTAGATGTTACAGGTACGGGCGATCGCATTGCTGTCAATCTTAACTCCAACTATCGCCCCACTTCTTTTATCGTCCAGCGCGATCGCGCGATCGCTAGAGGACAAGCTCAAGGACAAAATCTGCTAGTTAATGTAGAGAATTTCCCCTTGCAGACGCTCAAACTAACTTTACCTCCTTCTCCTTTGGGGAGAGGATCTGTAGCTGGATTGCTGACAGGGGATTTTACTATTAATCAAAACACATTTGCTGTTGCTGGCGATGTGGCGATCGCCAATCCCGTTTTAGGTCAACTTAAAGGCGAGAGATTTTCCGGTCAATTTAGCTATAACGAGGGAGCAATAAGTTTAACTGATGCCCAATTTGACAGTGGTGATAGTCTTTATGCTGCTTCGGGAAGATTTACGCCTACTGCCAATGGTCCCAAAATCCAAGGTCAACTCAATGTTACTCAAGGCAAACTTCAAGATGTAATCGCTGCGGCGCAAGCTTTAAATTTCGGCAATTTGGGCAGTTCTAAAAAGCCACCATCAGATGCAGGTGCAGTTGCTTTAGCGACAGAATCAGTAGGATTGCCGAATGCATCGTTGCAAGCTCAATTGCGCCGTTTCTCAGAAATTAATATGTTGCTAGCGATGCAACAAAACCAGGGACCAGGTAATATGTCTCTGCCAGGGCTGGAAGACTTAGCCGGAACTTTCAACGCCCAAATTGCTGTAAATGGCTCCTCTTTAGATGCTGTAGCTGTTAAATTTGACGTTACGGGGCAAGATTGGAAATTAGGTAACGATTATACGGCAAGTCAAGTCGTTGCCCAAGGTAGCTATGTTAACGGTATTCTTACGTTTGAACCTTTGAGGCTGCAATCGGAGAAATCTTTGTTAGCATTCAACGGTCAAATTGGTGGCAAACGGCAATCCGGTCAGTTGTTGGTAAATAATTTTCCTATCCAAGCGATCGATAATTTTGTCGAATTGCCTGTGGATTTAACAGGTCAACTTAATGCCAAAGCAAGCTTATCGGGGACACTTGCCAATCCGCAAGTGCAGGGAGAAATTAGTTTAGCAGATGGCACGCTCAATGAAAAAGCGATCGCTTCTGCATTAACAAGTTTTAGCTATAACAACGCGCGTTTGAACTTTGATAGTAATATTGTGGTTGATGGACCAAAACCCATTACTATTAGCGGCAATTTGCCTGTGGCGTTGCCTTTTATTGCTGCAAAACCAGACACTAACGCCATTAGCCTTGATGTCAATGTCCAAGATGAAGGTTTAGCGTTGCTCAACTTATTTACTAACCAAGTAGCTTGGCAAAGCGGCGAGGGACAGGTAAATCTGCAAGTGGACGGTACTTTAAACGCACCTGTAGCAACTGGTATTGTCACAGTCAACAATGCCACGATTACGGCTCAAGCTTTGCCAGAGGCGCTAACTGATGTTACAGGGACGATAAATTTCAACCAAGACCGCATTCAAGTAAACAACGTACGGGGGAATTTTTCTCAAGGTCAAGTGGTGACTCAAGGAGTAATTCCCATATTTAAGCGTTTGAGTGCAAACGACCCAGATTTAGCTAATCCTTTAACAGTCAATCTCGACCAGCTAGCGCTAAATTTGCGCGGATTGTATCGCGGTGGCGCGAGTGGCAATGTTACCGTTACCGGAGCAGCACTTAGTCCAGTTATTGGTGGTGAAGTGTTATTAGCTAACGGTGAAGTGTTGTTAGGTGAAAGACAAACAGCTACACCTTCTAGTCAAGTTGCAAATTCTTTGCGTCAAGACAACAATACCAATCAAATCGCTACAGCACCAGAATTTAACAAATTACAACTAACCCTAGATCGAAATATTAGGATTACTCTACCGCCAGTATTGGAGTTTGAAGCAAACGGCGGTCTTACTCTTAATGGCAGTTTAGACGATCTGCGTCCTAGCGGCACTATTGGCTTGCGTCGCGGAGGAGTAAATTTGTTTACTACTCAGTTCGTGCTAGCGCGCGGGTATGAGAACAAAGCAACTTTCCTACCGGAAAGAGGTCTAGACCCCAATCTTGATGTGCGTTTAATTGCGAGAGTTCCAGAAGTTACGCGAGCAAGGGTTCCTGCTTCTGCTGCATCTACAGAAATTTCTGATAACGTATTGGCTTCAGATTTGGGGGCTTTAAGTACCGTACGCGTCCAAGCTAGAGTCAAAGGTGCTGCTAGCGAAATTTTTGACAATCTCGAACTAACGAGCGATCCTACCCGCAGCCAAAATGAAATTATTGCTTTAATTGGTGGTGGATTTGTCGATACTTTAGGGCGGGGCGATAGTACATTGGGACTAGCAAATTTAGCAGGCTCGGCAATATTAGGCAATTTTCAAGGAACTGTCAGCCGCCTTGGAAATGCGCTCGGACTTGATGAGTTGCGTTTGTTTCCAACTGTTAGTAATTCTGAGGAGTCGCGCAATTCGACTTTGGGTTTAGCTGCTGAAGCTAATATCGATGTTACGCGCAATCTCTCTGTTTCTGTATTGCGGATTCTCACAACTAATGAACCTACTCAATTTGGTCTAAGTTATCGCCTTGATGACAATTTCCGCGTCCGAGCTTCTAGTAATTTATCGGCAGAAAGTTTAGCAATCCTCGAATACGAAAATCGGTTTTAAATAAAAGCCTATTAGAGGTAGATAGCTATGCATGAATTTGAGAGCGCAAATTTGCAGAAAAATGAACAACGAGCGCTATAAGTGAATTAGGAAGCAAGCGATCGCTAGGCTAAGTTTATATGCTTTATACTGAGTCGAAAGTAAGCTCAAATCACCTTTGCTCATACAGAGTAAATGTATATTGTTTATTACACCACAGATAGATTTTTTGATGTAATCTCATATATATTCAAGCTTATATTACTTGTCAAGATTGAGAAAAGTTATATTTTGCCCGTGAAAGAAAGTTAAAATTAGGTGTAAGATATTAAGAGAAAATCTCGATCAATAAAAGTTAATTAGTAATAAAATAACTACTTAAATACAAAATATTTTTTAAACAGTTAGGTTAAAAATTTTAACATTTTTACTAATTTTAAAGAGGAGTAATAATGCCTGCGCTAAGGAAACTATCAATTGCAAGTCTTGGAACTGCTGTAATTAGTTTGGGAGCAGTTGCACCAGCTAACGCCGCCGCTTTTTATAACATTACTGGATTAGACTTTTTGCCCTCAGACATCAACGACAAAGGCGAAGTAGTTGGGGAGCAATACTTGTGGCAAGCTGGCAAGGTGACAGATTTAACAACCATTCCTGGCGCTAACAATAGTCCCATCTCTGCGACAGCTATTAACAACAATAGCAAAATTGTTGGCGGTGGACTAAACGCAGGTGGTTTTAGCGATCAACCCTTCATCTTTGACGGTACTGCAATAACAGACTTAGGTAGACCTGGTGATTTTTGCAACGAATTTTGTCCTCCTACCACTGCTGCTGACATTAATGATGCAAATGTAGTAGCTATAGGCTATGTCTTATATAGTGGTAGTGAAAGACCCGTCACTTATATCCAGGATGAAAGCGGTACTCAAACAGAGGTGCTTTTTGATACATTTGCAGTAGGAATTAATAATACAAATCAAGTAGTTGGCTATTCTCCTGCTAGAGCAAGAGGTTCTGGTGAAGGTCGTTTGTGGACTGAGAACAACACAACTACTTTGCTACCTGCTAACGCACCTGAGTTTGCGATTTTTGGGACATCCATAGCAGACATAAATAATTTAGGTCAAGTAGTTGGTGCTGGACCTGAATTTAGTTTTCCCGATAACAGCCAAGCACAAATATGGAGCGACCCGCTGAATAATTCTATTGGCACTATTTTAGGTACTCTAGGCGGTAGTACAAGTCGTGCTAATGGAATAAATGACTTAACTCAAGTAGTTGGTGCTTATAGTCTTGCTGATGGCTCTACAGAACACGCTTTTCTATGGGAGAATGGCGAACTGGTTGACCTCAACACCTTAATTGACTCAGCTTCAGGTTGGGAATTGACCTCAGCAGTCGAAATTAATGAACATGGCGATATTATCGGTATCGGCAACTTTAACGGCGAACAACGAGGCTTTATTGCTAGTGCTAAACCAGTCCCCGAACCAACTTCTACTTTGGGAGTATTAGTAGGTGTATTTGGTCTTGTAAGTTGGCGCAAACGACGAGTAAAGCGATAAGAAGTAGGGTGCGTTTTGAAAACGCACCCTACCAAAGAGCGATCGCACTGTATATTAGCTAGCATCGCCAATGAGAATAAATGGCGACCAATATAAAGGATGTTTGTCAATTAAACTAAGTTTTGCTTGCCGCAACGCTTCACCTTTGGTTTTACCTTGTTTGAGGTTTTCGTAGAACGCAATCATTAGTTCTTTAGTCTCCTCATCTTTGGCTAACCACAAACTTGCAATCACGCTATCTGCGCCAGCACGTTCAAATAAGTAAGCCATACCCGCAAATTCCTCACCATTGGACTTAGCTTGCACTGCTGTTTGACAAGCACTAAGCACAACTAAGTCGGTATTTTTTAACCCTAACAAAGCTGCATCGGCGATATTGAGATTACGATCGCTAAATAGCAATGTATTCGCCTCCATGTTCAAGTCAGGACAACCTTGAGTCTGAAAACAGCCATGAGTAGCCAAGTGCAAAATGGGGAAACGCAGTGATTGATTTTTGAAATTGCTCAAAGTAGCGCGATCGCCAATATATGCCTCGCTGCCTGGTAAAATTGGCGTAATACTTTCTACTTCTTGTTCTGCACCCGCTAATTTGCGGCGATCGCCAGGAGAAGGATTACCAAGAGCTAGCATAGCGCTCTTTTTCTGTGTTTGCGGCAATGCGCGACTAGATAAACGAGTCAGATTGTTAACTGGATATTTCTCAATTAGATACTTACCCGTTTTGCTGTCGATTAGCGTTTCAAATGGAATATAACGCAGCTTACCTGTAGCAATAATGCTCAATTGTTGGGGATTAGCAGCCTGAATTTGCGCTTCGATAGGACGAATCAAAATATCGTAGAGTTTGGAGCTATTGGCGCGGAATCTTTTGGGAAACCTAGCATCAGTAAGTTCGCTGCGGTATTGGGTTACTAATTGGTCAAATAATGCTGGATCGAGCTTTTGTTTGGTAACTGTAAGCTTATCTTTAGTAATCACAAATAAAGCGATCGCATTTGGGACATTAGTGACATCAGTAAGTAAAACTGGCTGCACAACTACTGTGTTAGCAGGAATATTCGCCCGCAACTTGGCAACATCTTGAGGTGTAGTTTCAAATAATTCTGCTACTTCAGGAAACTGGCGAGATATACTTTCTGCTTGTTGGTTAATTTCTGCTTGTAATTGGTTAATTTGCGCAGATAGCTCTACAGAAAACTTAGTTTGCAATTGCTGGCGCAGGCTTTCTAAACGCTGATTAGATTGGTTCCATTTTTCAATTGCTTGTTGCGCTTGAGGGTTAGCCACTTTTGCGTCAATCAAGCGCGAGTAATCTGCTAAATCGGCTGTAGTAGTCAGGTTTACCCATTGGTAGGCGCGTTCTGGCTGTTTTTGGTCTATCAGTAAGTCAATCAAACCAATTGCTCTTCCTCTACTTGCGTCTAGAAACTGCTGGCGATTTGCTCTTTCGAGTCCTTTACGAACTTGCAATGTTATTTCTACTGCTTGTTCGAGGTTTTCGATCGCTTCAGTTGGTCTATTGCTGTCTCGATAGGCTACACCGACATTACCTAGAGTTGCAGCTTTAATGCTAGCATCGCCGATTTTATTGGCAATAGGTAAAGCTTGGTTATAAAATGTCAACGCTTTGTCAGGCTGAGAGTTTGTATAGTAAACTAGCCCAATATTATTTAGTGTTGTTGCTTCTCCACTCAAATCGCCTACTTTGCGCCGAATTGGTAAAGCTTGGTTATAAAATTCTAAGGCTTTTTGTTGCTGTCCTAAGTTTCTATACACTTCGCCAACATTACTCAAAGTAGTAGCTTGGACGCTGATATCTTTGACTTCTTTGAGAATCGGCAAAGCTTGATTATAAAATGCTAGCGCCTTTTGTGATTCGCCCATAGCTGCGTAGATTACGCCAATATTGCTCAAGGTACTAGCTTGCTGGGATCTGTCGCCTACTTGCTTGAATATCGGTAACGCTTGATTGTAAAACTCTAATGCTCTTTTAGGTTGCCCAATATTATTGTAAACTCCACCAATATTATTTAATAATATAGCTGATTGCCTTGTATCTCCTACTTGCTTAACAATAGGCAAAGCTTGATTATAAAACTCTAATGCCTTTTGCGGTTGTCCTATGTTATTGTAAACTTCACCAATATTATTTAATACTGTGGCTTCTTGAGCGCGATCGCCAGATTTTTGCACGATCGGTAAAGATTGATTTAGAAACTCTAAAGCTTTTTGCGGTTGTCCGGTTGCTAAATAGATACCAGCAATATTATTAAGCGCAATAGCTTGTCCCGCAGAATTTTGTATAGTTCTAGTTATCGACAATGCTTGATTATATAGGTCGAGAGCCTTTTGCGTTTCTCCAGTTGCGCGATATACAGCACCAATGTTATTTAGAGTTGCTGCTTCTTTATAGCGATCGCCTGTTTTTCTAAATATTACTAAAGTAGAATTAAATGCCTCTAGAGCTTTCTGCGGTTGTCCGGTTTCTAGATACAAGCCAGCAAGATTGCCCTGAGTAACTGCTTCTTGACTAGAATTACCTGCTTTTTTACTAATCGATAAAGATAAATTGTAAGACTCTAAAGCCTTCTGCGGTTGCCCTGTAGATTTATACAATTCACCAATACTATTAAGAGTATTGGCTTCTCCCCCAGTATCGCCTACGGCTCTATTGATGGGCAAAGCCGAGTTGAAAAACTCTAGTGCTTTCTGTTTTTGCCCAAGCTGGCTGTAAACTATCCCAATACTATTTAAGGTATTAGCTTCTTGGGATCTACTGCGAACTTCTTTGAAAATTAGTAAAGCCAAGTTGAAAAACTCTAAAGCCTTCTGAGATTGTCCAGTAACTCGATAAATTTCGCCAATATTACTCAATACAGTACCTTGTCCCGATCGATTGTTAATTGCTTTAAAGTTATCTAACGCTCGATTGTAGGCATCTAATGCTTTTTGAGTTTGCCCAATATTGTTGTAATTTAAACCAATACCTAATAAGGCTGTAGCTTCAGTTTCTTTGTCATTAACCTGGCGATTGAGTGCTAAAACTTGTTCAAATGTAGCGATCGCTTGTTGGGGTTGTCCTTGCTTAGTCTGCTGGATACCTTGTTGCAACAATTTTTGAGTGTTACCAGCTTGGGAAGTAGAAGGCTGATTTGACGGTGTTTGAGGAGTTGTACTAGGACTTATTGCCAAGAAATTACTAATTAAGTTAATAGCAGCAAGGATTTCTCCTTCTGTTTTCTTATCCTTGAGTTGTCTGGCTAAGACTAAAGCTTGTTGCAATGTACCAACTGCCTGTTGAAATTGTCCTTGTTCTGTATATTTAACTGATTGCTGTAGTAATTTTTCTAATTCTTGCTTGGGCGATCGCGTTTGGGCGGAAGCTATGTGAATTGTTGGCGGTACAGCGATAGAAGCTAGACTAATAGAAACGGTTAAAAGGCTACTCAATAGTTTTTTTACAGGCTGGCTCATAAAAACTTTGTCTTGAAAAGAATAATTATCCTAATAAGAGAATAAATGCAAAATAGTCTACCTAAAGACTAAATATAGTATTATGCTGGCGATAATGCTTAAAAATAGCTGAGTTAACCCTGAAAAGTAGCTGATACTGCTAGGATTTTTCAACAGCTAAAAGAGATCGCCTGTGAAAACCGACACAATCTTCTACTATTTGTTCCAAGAATTTCCCACTATATTCTTTGAACTCATCGGTCAATCTGCAACACTCGCCAACGACTATCAAGTTAGTTGTAGAGACTAACAAAAAAGCCACAGCAAAAGCTACAGATCTAATTTCGCAAGCAAGGCAACAAATAGCAGATCGACAAATCCAGTAGCAAATCTTAGAATTTATAGAGACGATAGTTATATACAAGTTTCCTCATCTCAGCTGTCAGGAGATAGAAGCAATGTTAGGTTTAGACATAATTAGGAATACTAGAGTTTATCAAGAAGCCTATGCAGAAGGCGAACAGAAAGCCAAGTTAGAGACAGTACCTCGGCTGTTGAAAATGGAGTTGACTGTAGAGCAAGTAGCGGAAGCTCTAAATTTGGATATTGAAGTTGTACAGCAAGCCGTACCAAAACAACCGTAAGTTGAAGCGATCGCCCAACCTCGAATTATTATCCTGCCGGACTCCAAGTTAGGAAGTTGAGGCAAAAAGGCAGCACTATCAGTATTTTTGCTTCTGGTACTTGCTACCAAGGTAATATTTCACCGTTACTATGCCAAAAAGTACCTGTAGTTTCTAGCGTCAGTTCATCAATTCGCGCTAACAATCCTCGCACCGATATTTCTGGCGTGATGCCGTTAGCTGTAAAATTAGTCATACGAGTTTGCACTAAGCCTGGGTGCAAAATAGCAACAGTAATGCCTTGTGGTTTGAGATCGACAGATAAAGATTTACCTGCCATTGATAGGGCAACTTTAGACATCCGGTAGCCGTAGGAACTTCCAGAAGTATTATCGGCAATTGACCCCATACGGCTCGTCATCAGTATAACCTTTCCACCCACCTGAAGACGGGGAAGCAATACCTGAGTTACCCGCAACGCACCCAAGGCATTGACTTCAAACTGCTCTCTAATACTGTCAAAATCAAGATGTTCCAGGGTTACGCGCTTGATAATCCCAGCATTGTTGATTAAGACATCAATTTGAGTTTGTCCTAACCGAGCAAGTAAGTCTGCAACAGAATCATCAGAGGTGACATCGATGCCTTCCTCTACTCGGACTCCTAACGCCTTCAATTCGTTAGAAGCCGTCCGACAAACTGCGATCGCGCTATCCCCCCGCGCCTGGATTTGACGGCAATATTCGTAGCCGATACCGCGATTTGCCCCTGTAATTAAGTACGTTGCCATAGTAATTTGACTACTCGCTCCACTCTTTTCAACTTTGGAGAAGCGGAGATTGAATTATTCAGTAACCTTAGCTCTATTTGCTTTAATTTGCGATCGCCTGCTTTTGCTATCGAGCCGCTTTAGCTGCGAACTACGAGATGGCAAAGTTCGCCTGCGCTTTTTGGGGACTACAATAGCGCTTTTAATTAGTTCTTGCAATCGTTTCAGTGCTTCCTCACGATTTTGTTCTTGGCTGCGGTGTTCCTGTGCCTTGATGACGATTACGCCTTCTTTGGTAATGCGATGGTCGCTAAGTTGTAATAGCCGCTCTTTATAAGTATTGGGTAGAGAAGAAGCCTCAATATCAAAACGCAGATGGATCGCTGTTGCTACCTTATTGACATTTTGACCTCCTGCTCCCTGAGAACGGATAGCGCTAAGTTCGATCTCGCTTTCGGGGATGATAACTGTTGGAGAAATTTGTAGCATATTTTAATTTTATACTTTGAATAGGTACTATATCTACCTTCAAATTTAGAGGAATTGCCAAGGGCGATAATTGCTCCTCCTACTTATCTCAAACAGATGAGCAGAAATTTAGTGCAAAACTATTGATATTTATGCTAGGTTAGCTACTAAGATTACATTCGGCTGTATAGGTTATTTTTAAATATTATAAGTCTCTCTCCGAATCTAACTCTAAACACCTAATGATTCTGGGAATTTTTTATGTCACTGTATGTTGGTAATCTTTCCTACGATGTTGAGGAAGACGATCTCAGACAAGTTTTTGTAGAATACGGAACTGTTAATCGGATTCAAATGCCTACAGACCGCGAAACAGGTCGCAAACGCGGCTTTGCTTTCGTGGAAATGAGCGCAGAAGCAGAAGAAGATGCAGCAATTGAGGCGCTTGACAGCGCTGAATGGATGGGTCGGTCTTTGAAAGTCAACAAAGCCAAACCCAAAGAGGATAGAGGTCCTTCTGGTGGCAGAAGAGGCGACAATAGTGGCGGCTACTCTAGACGTTAATAATTCAGCGCAGAATATTAATGGTTTGGTTGCCTTGTGCGATCGCCATCTGTTGAGCATCGGGGCTAAAGACTACGGTCGTTAGCCCACTTGTTGGACTGAGGTTTTGCGGAAAATCCCAAGAGTTTCTAGTCTGGAAATTACCGATATGGTATCCAGTCACATCTCCTCCGTAGACATACGTTTGTGCGTCAGGACTAAGAGATAAAAGGCTATCGGTGCGATCGATAGGTAGCTCTGACGAGCTTTGTAACTTACCTGTTTTAATTTGCCAGCGATAAAGGCGGCTAAATATGCCGCCATCGGATGTAAATGCGATCGCCTCTTGTTGATTGGGACTAAAAATAGCATCCAAAATCAACATTACATACTTACCATCTAGCGCTTGTAGTTTGGCTTGCAGTTTGCGGGCGCTTAAATTCCACAAGTGCAATTGAGAATTGCCAGTAACAAATCCTAATACCGAACTGTCTGGGCTGAAGGCAAGCCGATTTATATAGGTTACAGCCGAGCGAGTAATTTGTTGCAGCGTTCCTTGTCTAGCATTCCAGATCCGCACTCCAACTTGAGGGTTACGAGAACGGCTGCTGATGCTTGTAGCGAGGAAGCGACTGTTTGGGCTGAACTCAATTTGACAAGCTGGGGTTTCATTGGTTTGGATTGCATGAGTTTGAATAGGGCTTGTCCATTGCGCTTGTTTAGTCTTTAGGTTCCAAACTTTGAGTTCGACTTGGCGCTTGGTTGGCAAAGTAGGAGCAGAAAGGGAATACATTAAGGCAGCCGCCAAATACCCATCAGCACTAAGCGCAACATCACAAAGGGCAAACCCAGATTTTGCTGGAAAGGCGTAGATTTGTTTACCTGTCGTCAAGCTCCACAGTTCGGCAGATTGTTCGTTAGCGCCGTTGGTTAGTAGCGTTTCACCATCAGCGCTAAATTTGAATTTGGTGGCATTAGTTGGCAAAGAAATCCGCAGCGTTGGACGTTCCCAAGATTTTGCCAAGGCTGATGCAGAAAGTGCAATGCTGGAAACTTTGGACTGGGTGTTAATCGCTCTACTAGGAATCTGTTGGGCGATCGCCTTTAGTGAAGCTGCACAAGTGACACCTGACAATAATACAACTGTAACTATAGATTTCATAGGAAAAATTAGATTGAATTCAATCTAATGATGCGATCGCCCACTTAACGAGCATTGCCAATGAGGATAAATGGCGACCAATATAAAGGATGCTTGTCAATTAAACTTAGTTTCGCCTGACGTAATGCTTCTGCTTTAGTTTTACCTTGTTTGAGATTTTGGTAAAACGCAATCATCAAGTCTTTTGTCTCCTCATCTTTGGCTAACCACAGACTTGCAATTACACTTTTAGCGCCAGCGCGTTCAAATAAATAGGCAATTCCAGCAAATTCTTCACCGTTGGAATTAGCTTGCACCGCCGTCTGACAAGCGCTGAGGACAACTAAATCTGTGTTTTTGAGTCCCAGCAGCGCCGCATCAGCAATATTAAAGGAGCGATCGCTAAACAATAAACTATTTGCCTCTAACTTTAAGTCTGGACAACCTTGGGGTTGAAAACAGCCATGCGTCGCCAAATGCAAAATAGGAAAACGAGGAGCAAGAATTTCAAAATTACTTAGAGTAGCTTGTTTACCAATGGCAGCTTTACTTCCTGGCAAAATAGTTGTGATATCTTTTACTTCCTCTTCTGCGCCTGCTAAGTTGCGGCGATCGCTAGGAGAAGGATTGCCAATAGCTAAAATTGACGGCTGCTTATCTAACTTTGATGAATTGAAGCGCTCGGAAAGACGAGTAAGATTGTTGATAGGATATTTCTCAATTAAATACTTGCCTGTTTGGCGATCGATTAGCGTTTCAAAAGGAACGTAACGCAACTTACCAGTTGCAACAATACTTAATTGTTTGGTAGAAGCTGGAATTTGAGCTTCTATAGGGCGAATCAGAATGTCGTAAAGATCGCGGCTAGTAGCTTGATACTTGCGAGAGCTTGCAGTTGTTAGTTGAGTACGGTATTGAGTAACTAGCCCGTTAAATACTTTTGGATCGAGTTTTTGTTGTTTGACAGTGATTTTATCTTTGGTGAGGACAAATAGAGCAATAGTATTTGGTACGCTACTAACGTCTGTAAGTAAAACAGGTTGCACAACTACAGTATTAGGTGGAATATTCGCCTGCAACCTAGCAATATCAGCAGGCTTAGTTTCAAACAATTCAGCAACTTCAGGAAACTGGCGAACGATTTCTTCGGCTTTTTGGTTAGTTTGAGCCTGTAATTGATTGATTTGCGCTGATAATTGAGGCGAAAATTTTTGTTGCAATTGCTGCCTTAATGCGTCTAACTGGCGATTAGCTTGATTCCAGCCGTCAATTGCTTGCTGCGCTTGAGGGTTTGCAACTTTAGCATTAATTAGACGAGAGTAGTCGGCAAGATCGGCTGTAGTAGTTAAGTTTACCCATTGGTAGGCACGTTCAGGCTGTTTTTGAGCGATGAGTAAGTCAATCAAGCCGATCGCCCTACCGCTGTTATTGTCCAAAAACTGGCGACGATTGACTCTTTCTAGCCCTCCCCGCAGTTGTAAGGTAATTGCTACAGACTGCTCTAAATTAGCGATCGCTTCAGTCGGTCGCTTGAGATCTCGATACACTGTACCAATATTCACCAAAGTAGCAGATTCTCCAGCTTTGTCGGCAATTTTTCGCCACAGGGGCAAAGCCGATTTGTAACTGGCTAAAGCTTGTGGTAGTTTGCCCATACTGGCATAGATTACGCCAAGATTATTAGTAGTATTAGCCTCGCCGCTAACATCGCCAACTTGTTTATAAATTGCCAAAGCCGAGTTGTAATACGCTAATGCCGATTGAGATTGCCCAAGTTCGTTAGTAATTGCCCCAAGATTATTTAATGATGCGGCAGCACCCAGCCGATTTTCTGTTTTTTGATGAATTGGCAAAGCCTGTTTGAAAAATGATGCTGCTTGCTGGGGTAATCCAAGTTCGCGGTAGGCTACACCAAGATTATTTAATATTGTGGCATCTTGAGTGCGATCGCGAGTATTACGGCGAATCTCTAAAGCTTGCTGAAGAAATTTCAATGCTTGCTGCGGTTGTCCAATAGCTATATATGTTTCACCAATATTATTTAGCGCTGTGGCTTCTCTGGGGCGATCTTTTACCTCCCTATACAACGGCAAAGCTTGATTGTAAGCTGCTAATGCTTGTTGAAATTGTCCGATATCTTTATAAACAGCGCCAATATTATTTAGAGTTGTAGCTTCCCCAGCGCGATCTTTTACTTGTTTGCGTAACACAAGCGACTGCTTGAGAATTGATAAGGCTTGCTGCGGTTGCCCAAGATTGAGGTAAATGACGCTTAGATTATTTAGTACGCTAGCTTCGCCATTTAGATCTTTAACTGTTTTGAAGATGGCAAGTGCCTGGTTGTACGACTTCAAGGCTGATTGGAGTTGTCCGAGAGTGTTATAGTTTAGACCAATTCCTAGTAGCGCGGCAGCTTCAACTTTTGGCTGTTTGAGCTTGCGGGCAAGGGCGATGAGTTGCTCTAGCGTATCAATGGCTGCACGCGTCTGTCCTTGTTGAGTTTGAGCGATCGCTTTATCGATTAATTGGTTTAATGCTTGAGATTCTGGAGAATTTTGCGTTTGGGCTGCGACATTTTGAGCTACTAGCAGTAAATGTAGAGGAGTTATGCCAATACTTAGTGCGAGAAAACTACTTAAAAGCTTGTTTGCCATATTTACATTGTTATCAATTAGGGCGTAGCAGTATATCTTTTTAAAGACGAAGCGATCGCTTGCGGCAAGCTGACAATATATTGTCACTCGCTCTAAGTATTATTATCGCCATGCAACACTAAAAGTAACTTTGGACGATCGCGCGATCGCCTATGAAAACTGATACCCTTTTTTACCGTTTGTTTCAAGAATTTCCCAGCATCTTTTTTGAACTAATTAGTCAACCTGCTACTCAAGCCGATGCTTATCAATTTACATCCATCGAACTAAAACAACTTGCCTTTCGCCTAGATGGGTTATTTTTACCACCTAGCAACCAGCCAAATCTACCAATTTATTTTGTGGAAGTGCAGTTTCAAAAAGATGAGGGGTTTTACTACCGCCTGTTTGCCGAAATCTTTCTCTATATCTACCAGTACAAACCAATCCAAAATTGGCGTGCAGTTGTAGTTTACCCCCGCCGCAGTGTCGAGGCACAACAGCCAATACAATATCAACTACTTCTAGCTAGTAACCAAGTACAAATCCTATATTTAGACGAGTTGGAGGAACTTGCAGAAAACTCTTTAGGGGTAGGTATTGTGCAGTTAGTTGTTGAAAGCCAACAAACAGCTACCCAAAAAGCCAAGCAACTAATTTCCCAAACAAGACAACAAGTAGCAGATGCGCAAACTCAGCAGCAAATCTTAGAATTTATAGAGACGATAGTAATATACAAGTTTCCGCATCTTAGCCGTCAGGAGGTAGAAGCAATGTTGGGTCTAGACTTAATTAGAAATACCAGAGTTTATCAAGAAGCTTTTGCAGAAGGCGAGCAACAAGGTAGATTAGCTGGCGAGCAACAAGGCGGATTTGTAGCTAAATTAGCAGCAGTACCGCGATTATTAGAGTTGGGTTTGAGTGTAGAGCAAGTAGCACAAGCTTTAGAATTGGACGTGGAAACTGTCAAACAGGCAGTACCAAAACAGCCATAGAATTAGTTGATAAGCACTAGATCGCTAAATTCATCCTAAAAAAGCTTGCATTGAACAATTTTGGAGTGTTAACGTCTATGGCTAGCTATATTGAAAAGTCAAATAGACTTTAGACTATGAAGCGATCGCTCGTTAGCCTTACTCTAATTTCAACTTTATTTACTCCTGTCGCCTTTGCTGCACCACCTAGAACCCCAGACCAAACTGTAGAGTGTGAAATATTAGTCGCTGGTGGCGGACTTGCTGGCGTTGCTAGTGCATACGAAGGTTTACTCGCTGGTAAAACAGTTTGCTTAACTGAAATCACCGACTGGGTAGGCGGTCAAATTTCCGCTCAAGGAACTTCTGCTCTTGACGAACGACCGACGCAAAGAGCCAAGCTATTATATCCGCGCGGTTATATAGAATTACGCCAACGTATAGAGCGCAAGTATGGAGAGCTAAATCCTGGGGATTGTTGGGTGAGCGATTCGTGTTTCCTTCCCCATGACGGCGACGAAATTTTGCTTTCCTTGTTAAAAGATGCAGCCAAAAAAGGCAAGGGGAAGTTTAAATTCTTTCCTGCTACTGTAATTAAAGAATTAAATACCGCCCAATCGGGGAAAATAATCGATAGTGCGATCGCAATTACTCACAAACCCGCCAAAGGCGCACCCCCACTCAATACCGAACCGCTATCAAAAACTATTACTGAAGCATATACTTACGCAAATTCCTCGCGGTTCGACAAAACTATTGTGCGTTTTGTCCCTGCAAAACCGAAAAAAAATAGTGCTTTAGCAAAAAGCAATGCTCCTAATTGGTACGTTGTCGATGCTACGGAAACAGGCGAGTTAGTTGCTCTTGCTGATGTCCCCTACCGACTCGGTATCGATGCGCGTTCTTACCTTGAACCATCATCATCTAGCGCTACAAGCGACCCTTACTGTACCCAAGGCTTTACCTACACTTTTGCAATGGAGGAGACTGAGGAACCGCAACCCCAGAAAATGCCGCCTTTTTATATGCAATACTCCGGCTACTACAGTTACGAGTTGCAGCGGCTAGCAAGTTTTCCTTTAGTTTTTACCTATCGCCGTATCTGGAGTCCCGATGAAGGTGAAACAATCAGTTTTGGCGGCGTTAACTTTTCTGCTCCCGTACCGAAAGATATTTCCATGCAAAACTGGACGTGGGGAAATGACTACCGTCCAGGTACTAGCGCCGATAATTTAGTCTATACTCGCAACCAACTACAAGCAACCAAACAACTGCAACCTGGTCAATGGATGGGTGGATTGCGCCAAGAAAGTTTGCGTAAGGCTGAAGAAATTTCTCAAGGCTATTATTACTGGCTGGTCGCTGGAACTACCGATTCTCAGCTAGGAACAGGAGTCAAGGAACCTCACCCCAATCACCGCTTTTTAGCTGGCTTAGATTCGCCGATGGGAACGGTTCACGGCTTATCTAAGTATCCATATATGCGCGAAGGACGACGAATAATTGGTAGACCGAGTTGGGGTCAACCTCAAGGCTTTACTGTCTGGGAAATTGATATTTCTCGCCGCGATTACAATGACGACTATTACAAACAAACTTTATCGCCAGATACTTATCGGCGGCTGAAAGCAGCGCTAGCAGGTTTAGAAACAACAGCAGTAATTAGCGGTGCTGAACCAGCTACTAAAGCGATGCGGCGAACTCGTTCGACAATTTTTCCTGATTCTGTAGGTATTGCTCACTATGCAATAGACTTTCACCCCTGCATGGTCAAAAGTCCCCCAGAAGCGCCAGGAAATATCGAGCGTCCTGGCGAACGATTAGGTGCAGGACAAGCTTATCCCTTCCAGATTCCTTTGCGGTCGATGATTCCCCAAAAAATCGATAATATGCTGGTAGCTGGGAAGAGTATTGCGACAAGTCATATAGCTGCTGCTGCTTACCGAGTACATTCTTTTGAATGGTCATCTGGTGCTGCGGCTGGTACTACTGCTGCTTTTAGTTTAGAGCGGGCGATCGCACCATTTCAATTAGTAGACCAATTACCACAACAAGAACCCCAACTAGAAGCTCTAAAACGCCGCCTCAAAGAAAACGGCAATCCTACAGCTTTCCCTGATACATCCATATTTAACGAAAACTGGGAAGACTGGAAGTAAAACAGTGACCAGTGACCAGTGACCAGTAACCAGTTAACTAATTGATACTTTAGTAATATTAGAGTTGAGAGTATGTTACTGAAAAAAATCTCGCTCGCTGATAACTATTCTTCTGGTATGTTGGAATGTAGTTTAGTCAAGCTTGTTTAAATTTTGTTATGGCTAGATTGCATTCCACCTTTATTCGCGCTATGACAACATCTCCGACAATTGCTCCTGAACGTTCTAGTCAAGTTACTCGAAAGCTCTACCCCAACTACAAAATCATCGTGTTGAACGATGACTTCAACACCTTTGAACACGTAATTAAATGTTTGTTAACTTACATTCCTGGCATGAGCGGCGATAGAGCTTGGGAACTTACCAACCAAATCCATTTTGAAGGACAAGCGATCGTTTGGGTAGGTCCTCAAGAGCAAGCAGAACTGTATCACCAGCAATTAAAACGTGCAGGTTTAACAATGGCTCCTCTAGAGGCAGCCTAAAATAATATGCAACCCGCTCATGCTCGACTTGTTCTCAATCACTCCACTCACATTCCTGGACTGATCCGCATTTTAGAAACTTTAACTAAACATAGCGGCATTCAAACAATTACACCAGGCGTAATTGGTAGAGTTAAAGGTCATGCCCCGCGAATGCAATTAAGAATTTCTGTGCCAATTCGCGGGGGCTTTAAAGTCATCGCCAGGCAGGGTAAAACAGTCCAAGAAGTGTTTATTTTGACTATTTTAAGCCAAGAGCAGTTGACAGATGCGATCGCATCTGCCCTAAAAAAGTAAAATTATTCCTGTACTTGCTTGACTGACAATCTGTGCAAAGGCAAGCATAAAACGCAAGCGAAGGTAAGGAAGTAAGACAAAGCAGAGGTAATTTTCACGCTCATGACCATAACTTCCCAATCTGGTAAGCCAACTTTTTGCATTCCCGCGCAAATACAGTAAACCATCCAGTAAGCAAAAGTCATTCTAAACAGGATTTGTTCGCTTTCTTCTAACTCATTTACTTGCTCTTGTTTCGTATCGATTAGTAACAATAGCCCTGTAATACAAGCAAAGAAAGAAGCGATCGTGAGAAGCTCGTGCCAACCCAAATTTAGCATCTGCATATAGCTGTATATCCCAAGATTTTTTATTCCCATCAGTCTAAAGGAATAGTGCTTGAGGATACAGAATTAGTAACAAACTGCAATAATCAATACAAAAATCAGCGATCGTTTGCAACAAAAAACCTGATGCGTACGGGCGCAATACCAATGCGCTCCTTTCTTAATTACTAATTCGCGCATTAGCCCATTAATACCCCAAAACTAAGTCAGGGCGAGATGTTTGGCTTGAAACCATAAATTACGAATTACGAATTACGAATTACGAATTATTTGGTCACTGCTTCTTCGCAAGCGCCAATACTTACCCAGGTACTAGAACCATCTTGCCAATGCTCTTTTTTCCAGATAGGAGCATTATGTTTGAGCGTATCTATAGCATAGCGACAAGCCTCAAAAGCCTCAGAACGATGCGGACACCCCACCGCTACCAAAACACTAATTTCTCCCACCTGCAAGCGCCCAACACGATGATGAATGACTACTCGCTGCACATTACTCCATTGACGACGAATATCAACAGCAATTTGTCGAAATATCTGTATCGCCATTGGTTCGTAAGCTTGATACTCCAAAGCAACTACTGGTTTACCTTCGGTTTGATTGCGTACCATTCCGCTCATCACTACTACCGCCCCGTTGCCTGGATCGTCGGCTAGGGCGTAAACTTCTGCTAGAGATAAAGGCGCAAAAAATATTCCAAAATTATCTTCTGTAGTTTGAATTGGCGGTATTGTAACTTCAGTCATGATATTTGCTATTTCAACAGTGGGGATACTTTTATTGTGTATGGATTAGCTAGAAATCCTGGCAACCAAGCAGAAATAGTAGAATGAGGTTGCTAACAGCGTCCAATTAAGCAAGCGATCGCGTCTTACTTTAAAATTATTAATTCCTATATATTTAGCTAAGTAGTCTCAACTTTTCTATGACATCTAAAGAACAAAATTCAATCGAAGCGCCATTGTGGCTGCGAGTATGGCGTTCTCAGCAAGAGAACTTTCAACTTATTGTTATTGCTTTATGTTTGGCGCTACTAATTCGCGTGTTTATTGCCGAACCGCGTTATATTCCGTCTGATTCTATGCTACCAACATTGCACATGGGCGATCGCTTAGTAGTAGATAAACTAGCCTATCGTTTCGGTCAACCTGCAACCGGAGATATCATTGTTTTTGAAACTCCCGAACAACTACAAGGTAACTACGCCAAGGATCAAGCGTTTATCAAACGCATTATTGGTACGCCAGGAGAATTAGTTAGCGTCAGCAAGGGCAAAGTATATCTCAACAACCAACCGCTCAAAGAAGACTATATCGCCGAACCACCAGAATATAGATTATTGCCACAGCAAGTCCCCGAACACGAATTTTTTGTCATGGGCGATAACCGCAACGACAGTAACGATTCTCATGTGTGGGGCTTCTTACCAGAAAATAACATTATCGGTCGCGCCCGCTTTCGCTTTTGGCCCCTCAATCGCATTGGTTTTGTTTAGATTAAAAACGCAGGTAATGCATAATCTGACTAACAATTTTCCCTGATAGCGCTAATCGCTGCTGTAAATCTACTAAATTGCGATATTTACCTTGCAGGCGATTTTGAACGATAGTATGAGCTAAAGGTAGCTCCACTCCAGGAATCTCCATTAGTTGCTCAATTGTCGCTGTATTGGGGTTAATTGGAGCAATTGTCGTACTTTCGTCGTAATAGCAAAACTTAATTACTGGTACTAGCGGTTGTAAGTGTTGCACAGAGACACCTAAAGCTGCTGCTATATCTTCTATGCTGTAATACTGTACTCCTGCTTGACTAAGTTGCACCAGACTCCGCGCTTGGTGAATTGATAATCCTGGAAGCCGCAGCCAGTCATCTACACTAGCTTTATTGACATCTATTTGAATGCCCAATGCGGCGGCGGCGTTAATTTCTTGTTGCGATCGCAAGCGGTAATATGGATCGTTGAGAATCTTACTTTGAATAGATTGCGGCACTGGTAGCCAATTATTCATATATCAGGAAATTCGCTCTAGCATTTGGCGGCGCTTTTGTTCAAATTCGTACTCAGAGATTAAACCATCTTCGCGCAAGCAATCTAGCTGACGTAAGGCTTCAGCCATTGCTGAGACGTTATTTTTGGCGGCTATTGCAGGCGAGTATTTTTGCTGCGGCAATTCTTCACCATTAAAATTGCTGTCAAATTCACATTCGTCTTGTAGTAAATACCATACACCTTCTATTGCACTAGCAGCATGAGGTATTGGTGTCCATGACAACAGCAGGTAAACTAACCCCCATATAGGTTGTCCGAGATAAAACTTGTGCAATCCAGCAATAGGGATTAATGTTCCTGTTAAAGCTAATACAGCGGCTATTTTCCGGCTTTTTGGTTTATCCAACATTTTCAGGGCAACTCCAGGCTGCTGACCCGACTAAAATAATTGTCTTTTAATATATCGCAGAAGGCAGAAAGCAAAAGTAGGGTGCGTTTTCAAAACGCACCCTACCAATCAACTTATTGGCTAGCATAAAAATGGCATATAGTCAAGTGATGAAATCTCACTGACGGAGGAATTAAAGCTAAACCTAAAGTCTAGACTAGAATGATACCAGAAGGCATACAAGCTACTGGGCGATCGCACTCAGTTATAAATAAGCGCTATGGGATTTTTTGACTCTGAGATAGTTCAGCAAGAAGCTAAACAGTTGTTTGAAGAATATCAAGCTCTAGTTAAGCTAGGAAGTAATTACGGCAAATTTGACCGCGATGGCAAAAAGCTATTCATCGAGCAGATGGAAGCAATGATGGATCGCTATCGTATTTTTATGAAGCGCTTTGAGTTATCAGAAGACTTTATGGCGCAAATGACTGTAGAACAGCTAAAGACGCAGCTAAACCAGTTTGGCGTTACACCTCAGCAAATGTTCGACCAAATGAATTTTACCTTAGAGCGGATGAAAGCTGAGTTGGAGAAACAAACGTAAAATAGTTTGGAGGTGCTTCAAAACCCTTGTTACACTGTGACATTCTAAGCGATCGCTAATACCTCAATTCCTTAGGGAGCGTGAGTACGAATACTCCCATCAGGCATAATAGTTTCATGGAAGATAGTTCCATCCCAGTAGGCTAAATCAATGCCATCGGCTCCAGTCAAGTCCGCATAGCTAAGATCCGCTCCAGAGAAATCAGTTTCTTCGATAAAAGCTCCTCTAAAAGTAGCTCCTTCCAACTTAGCTTCGATGAACTTGGTTTTATTCAAACTAGCCCCATTGAAGTTAGCATTGCTCAAATCGGCTCCTTTGAACCAGACATGAGCCAGTTCAGCACTTAGCTTCGATGAACTTGGTTTTATTCAAACTAGCCCCATTGAAGTTAGCATTGCTCAAATCGGCTCCTTTGAACCAGACATGAGCCAGTTCAGCACCTCTGAAATTGGCACATCTGAGACTAGAACCTCCCAAATTCAATCCTTCTCTCAATTCAGCACCAGCAAGATAGATACTATCGAGTTGAAATTTGACAGGAGAATGAATATCTTGATTCCAATCGTAAGGGGCATCAATGATAATTCCAGTATTGTAACTCCCTCCAGTTTTGTACCCGCTAATCAAGTCTTCGATAGAGATTCTCATAGCCATAACAGAGCCTCATCAATATAAGCTGAGTTCTTGCTTTAAAATAGTCAAATCCTTGCCCACACTGACAATTAGCAATGATACCTTGTAGCAAAGCGATCGCTATGGGAACATAGTTAAGTGCGATCGCATTACGACTAGCTAAAATCTCTATAACTACGATCTTCTAGGGCGCTCAAAATCGGAAGCTGGTCTAAAATTCTGGGATGGTGAGTTTTTCAAAGCTTTGAGCATGAAATCGCGCCAAATCGGTGCAACAAAAGTACCACCAGTAGAACCCTTACCTAAAGGTCGATAATTATCATTTCCTACCCATACAGCCGTTGCTAATTGCGGTACATAGCCTACGAACCAAATATCGCGTTCGGAAGAAGTCGTACCTGTCTTTCCTGCGGCTGGACGACCGATTTGTGCCGCTTTACCAGTACCGTTATTAATAACTCCCCGCATTACATCTGTTAGCGATGCTGCTGCCCAAGGTTCGAGGACTAATTGAGGTTTGGGCGTATTATCTAGCAATACATTACCCTTACTATCAGTTGCGCGGACAATAATTGTCGGCGGTGACTGCCAACCATAGTTGGCAATAGTAGCATAGGCATTAGCCATCTCCAAAGGAGTTACCCCAATTGCTCCCAAAGGCAAAGACGTGACTGGTTCCATTGGGCTATTAATGCCTAAAATGCGGCAGTTCTCGATTACCTTGTTCATGCCTACAGCACGTCCAATCTTAATCGCTGGAATGTTGCGCGATACTTCCAAAGCTTTGCGGATCGACATAGAGCCGCCAAAGGTACTATCGTAATTTTTGGGATAGTAATAGCCGCTAGCTTCTCTATATCTAACTGGAGTGTCAGCCACAACTGAATTGGGCGTATATTTGCCAGTAGCAAAAGCTGTGTAATAAACAAAAGGTTTGAACGCCGAACCTGGCTGACGGATAGCTTGAGTTGCGCGGTTAAACTCGCTCTTTTTCGGATCGACACCACCAACGATCGCTTTGATAAAATGAGTGCGCGGATCGATCGCTACCAAAGCCATTTGATCGGCACGAACACCTTGTCCGCGTATCCTTCTATGCCACTTAGTCACAGTTTCTTGCGCCTGTGCTTGCATTGTGGCATCTACTGTAGTTTGTACCCGCATTCCCCCTTTTAACATCGCATCGCGTCCGAAGCGCCCGATTAATTCCCGCGAAGCTGCATTTGTTACGTAGGGACTTGCGCTACCTTGGAACGATCTAATCTTGCCTAGTGTTATCTTTTGTTCGCGGGCTTTAGTTTCTTCTTGTGCCGTAATCCAGCCTAAATCTCGCATCCGTCGCAATACAGTGCGCTGCTGCCTTTTTGCCTCTTCCATATTCACAAACGGACTATATTCTTGGGGCGCTTTAATTAAACCTGCCATCATTGCTGACTCAGCTAATGTCAAACTCCCAACAGATTTATTAAAGTAGGTGCGGGCTGCTGTTTGTGCGCCGTAGTTATTATGACCCCAATAAATTTGATTGAGGTACATTTCTAAAATTTGGTCTTTGCTTAAAATCTGCTCGATGCGAATAGCTAGCACTCCTTCAGCTAGCTTGCGGCTAAAAGTCCGTTGGCGGGAGAGAAAGACATTTTTCATCAACTGCATAGTTAGAGTTGAGCTACCTTCTCTAACTTCACCCTTTTGCCAGTTTACTACTATCGCCCGCCCCACACTGACAGGATTTATGCCTTTATGAAAATAGAAATTACTATCTTCGATCGCAATTACAGCCCGTTTTAAATCTGGAGAAATCTTATTTAAAGGTACAACTTCGCGGTTGGCTTCACCGTGAAGACTAGCTAAGAGTTTGCCTTTGATGTCGTATATATAGCTAGTTTCCGCAGGCGTAAAGGTGCGTAAAACTCTTACATCTGGCAGGTTGCGAAAACTAATTGCTAACCCCACTAATCCGCCTGCTGCGATCGCGCTCCCTACCATAGTTATAGCAAGTAGAGTGCCGCCAGTTACTTTACCAATATCTTTTATAAAGTCAAAACTAGGACTAGAACCTTTAGTTTTTTTGCGAACAATGCTTGATGACACAGTTATTTCAATTCCTCACTTGTAATAGCAATGACGTAAAAAAAGCAGAACGCGGATCGGGCTTGGAAAATAAATCTTACTTGGAGAAAAGGTTTATTAAATTTTCAGGAAACAAAGATCCTTAATTTTTGCAATTATAGTAGTCTGACAGCCAAACTACATAAGTATATTTCTAGTGAATGTAATTAATTTAACCAAAAACTTGCCAAAAAGTTGTCTGGAGTCAAGAGAAAATAGCACTTCCCCGTTTCACAGTCAATATTCTCATCGGCTGCACCAAGTAATAAATAATGTTACTGAAATTAAAGGCAATGTCTCCACTGCTAATAATTGGCTGCGTCGAGGTATTACAGAAATTTTCCCCGATCGCCCTGATTCTGACAATCCAGCGGAAAGCCTAGAGTGCTTGCTAGCTAATGCAAATCGACCTTTGCGAGTAAAGTTAGGCATAGATCCAACTGGTTTGGACATTCACCTAGGGCATAGTATTCCAGTGCGGAAATTGCGATCGTTTCAAGATGCGGGACATACAGCAGTTTTAATTATCGGCGACTTTACGGCGCGAATTGGCGACCCTACAGGCAAATCAGAAGTGCGCCGTCAGCTAACTGAGGAGATGGTAGCGCAGAACGCACAAAATTATCTAGATCAAGTCCGCCCGATTTTAGATTTTGACACGCCAGGTAGGTTAGAAGTTCTTTACAACTCCCAATGGCTAGCAAAGCTAGATTTAGCAGAAATATTAGCCTTGCTCTCAACTATGACTGTAGGGCAAATGCTCGCCAAAGAAGGCTTTAACGAGCGCTTTTTGCAAGAAAATCCAATTTACTTACACGAATTTCTCTATCCATTAATGCAAGGCTACGACTCGGTAGCTGTAGATGCTGATGTAGAATTAGGCGGAACAGATCAAAAATTTAATATTGCTGTCGGGCGAGATTTACAAAAGCATTTTGGCAAAAAGCCTCAATTTGGGCTATTAATGCCAATTTTGATCGGTACAGACGGCACGCAGAAGATGTCAAAGTCTTTAAATAATTATGTCGGCTTATCGGAAGATCCGCTGTCGATGTATTCCAAGTTAGAAAAAACCCCCGATGACTTGCTAGAGCAGTATTTTGAGTTGCTGACAGATTTACCATTAGAACAATTACCAGCACAACCGCGCGATCGCCAAAAATTACTAGCTTTAGATATTGTTACCCAATATCACGGCAAGGAGGCAGCTTTGCAAGCCCAGCAAGCAGCTTTATCTTTGGTTGGCGGTAATACTACTGCATCTTCTGCTGTACCGGAATTTTCTTTGTCAAGGTTGCAGTTTCCTACTAAGCTGGCAAATATTCTCAGTGCTAGTGGTTTGTGTAAGAGTAATGGCGATGCTAGAAGGCAGATTCAAGGAGGTGCTGTACGCTTGGATGGAGAGAAAATCGAGCAAGCAGATTTAGCGTTTGATAGTCCTGAAGATTTGTACGATAAGGTTCTCCAGCTTGGTAAATCTAAATTTATCCGTTTATCTCGATAAAAATAAACGTGCTTTCTTTTGTTTTCCCGCGATATATCTAGACGTAGCACTGCTACGTCTCTACATAAAATATGGCATCTTCTCAAATTATTGTTCCTTTGGATGTATCTACCGAAATAGATGCGATCGCTCTTATTGACCTATTACCAGAGGTTACTTTTTGGAAGGTTGGTTTAGAATTATTTGTTAGCACTGGCGCTAATATCTTAAAAACTCTTAAAAGTCGCCAAAAACGTATATTTTTAGACTTAAAACTGCACGATATTCCTAATACTGTGGCTGGAGCAAGTCGGGCGGCGGCTCGTTATGGCGTGGATTTACTAACTATTCATAGCACTTGTGGCAAAGAAGCTTTAACTTTAGCTCATGCAGCTATCCAACAAGGTGCATCTGAGGCAGGTGTCCCGCCGACTAAATTAATTGCGATTACTGTACTTACAAGCTTATCTGCGCGGCAGCTAGCGTTTGAATTGAAGATTCCTTTGGAATTGCCAGATTACGCCTTACAAATGGCTCTAATGGCTCAAGAAGCAGGGCTAGATGGTGCTGTTTGTTCTCCCCAGGAAGTAGGGCAATTGAAAGATAGTTGTGGTAAAGATTTTCTGCTAGTATGTCCAGGAGTACGACCGAGTTGGGCAGATGCAGGCGATCAAAAGCGCAGTATGACTCCAAAACAAGCGATCGCATCTGGTGCAAATTATTTAGTTATCGGTCGTCCTATTACTGCTGCTAAAGACCCTGAAACAGCTTGGCAGCGGATTTGTGACGAACTTGGAGATGTGTAGAGATAAGGGGGCTGGGGGGATCGAGTTTTATATTCTAGCTTTCTGGTTGGGAATTTTTGCTCATTTTTCTGTTAATGCTCAACAAAAGCCTGTTTCTAGTTGCCAACAGCAGGATGTAGAGACACTAACTAACCGATTAATCAAAGATTTACCTAGTTATACTAATCGCGTTACCCAGCGATCGCGTCGTCTTAAAAGAGTAGTTGATATCTACAGCTATGTCCTCTTAGCCGGAAGACCTGAATTTGCGCCATTATCTCTCGGTCCTGGTGTCTATGCTCCTACTGAGCCTACTTCTAGTCAAGAACCTCAACAAGTCTTTATCACAACGTTAGAGCGTCAATATACAGCAGGTAAGTTAGTGCAATTGCAACAATATCATTGGCTATTTTTCACGCGCACAGATAGCGGCTGGCGACTTGCTTTTATGTTTTCTCGTACTGGTAATTATCCCAATAATCGACCGCCTACACCGCCTAGAGAAAGTAGTAATGGTGCAGTTGCTCAAGCTGTGCGGATTTGGTTGCGCGATTGTCAAGCTGGAACTTTGCGTTCTGGTTGAATCAACTTGCTAAACTTACATTAGCGATCGCCCCAAAAGCAATTATGTCTGTTGCCAAAGACTTAGAAATCATTGAAAGTCCGCCAGAAGATGTTATCTTTCCTCCAGGAGATTTATATAGCGACGAACCACCCTTGGAAAGCGACTTGCACCTGTGGCAAATATTTCTCTTGCTGCAATGCCTAGAATGGCACTGGCGAGATAGAAATGACTTTTATGCTGCGGGAAACTTAACAATTTATTACAGCCACAGGCGACGCAAATCTGAGGACTTTCGCGGACCTGATTTTTTTGCAGTTTTGGGAACTGAACGCAAACATCGCAAAAGTTGGGTGGTTTGGCAAGAAGACGGCAAGTATCCCAATATAATTATCGAATTATTATCTGACTCTACGGCTAAGGTCGATCGCGGCTTAAAAAAACAAATCTATCAAGATACATTCCGCACGCCTGATTACTTTTGGTTCCACCCAGAAACTTTAGAATTCGCAGGTTTTTGTCTAATTAGCGGTTCGTATCAGCCGATAGAACCTAACGATCGCGGCTGGTTGTGGAGTCAGCAACTAGAACTGTATTTAGGTATTTGCGATCGCAAGTTGCGCTATTTTACAGCAGAGGGGATATTAGTTCCCACTCCCCAAGAATTCGCCCAAGCACAAATTCAACTAGCACAGGAACAAACTCAACTAGCCCAGGAACAAACTCAGCTAGCCCAAGCACAAACTCAACTAGCAGAAGCACAAACCCAGCGAGCGGAAGCTTTAGCGGCTAAGTTGAGAGAATTAGGTGTAGACCCAGAAAACCTATAAGAATTGTAGTGTGTGTTGCCTTGCCAACGCGCCCTTGTGTCATCTCGCGACTAAGGTGCGAATCGCTACTTGTTACCGCATAAATTGTATTTCGTACAATTAGTTACAAAAACCTTTACAAAAATTATCATCTACGTTACATTCATTACAGCAAAGACCGCAGACAAACAGATTTCTTGTAAAGAATGTATATTGCGTCGCGCGATCGCACGAGGTTAATCAATGCCTCTAGTTTTGCCTGTCTCATCGGCTTGCAAGTTCGTCAGGAAGTTAGCTAGATGGCTGTTGTTGCCATGTTTAGCTGCAATTTTTAGGTAATTAATAATTTTGGAGTCGGTGACAATGACTTATACAATCGAGTCTGCTCAAAGCATTTTTTCTAACACGCAAATTCCCAGCCAAATTCCCGCTATTATCGCGCTATTTGACCAATTAAGTGTAGACGATCGCTTGGCATTACTTTGGTATGCATACACCGAGATGGGTAAAACAATTACCCCCGCAGCCCCAGGCGCAGCCCGCCTGCAATTTGCAGAACGCTTGCTCAATGAAATTAAGCAAATGCCAAACGAAGGGCAAATGCAAGTTATGCGCGAACTTGCTCTGCGCTCCGATACTCCAATTAGCCGCACCTATGGATACTTCAGCGTTAACACCAAGTTAGCATTCTGGTACGAATTGGGAGAATTGATGAAACAAGGACTTGTTACTCCCGTACCAACTGGATATCAAATGTCTCCAGGCGTTGAGGTAGTTCTAGAAGCAATCAAAAAACTTGATGCTGGGCAGCAAATTACTGTACTTCGCAACGCAGTTGTAGACATGGGTTACGATTCTGATGCTGCTAGCAGCGAAAATCGAGCAGCAGAACCAATGTTTAAACGTGCAGTACCAGCGCCAAGCAAAATTACAATTGCTGGCGTTATGGAACCTGCTGTACTTAACTATGTAGAAGCAATGAACGCCGATAACTTCAAGGCTGCTGTCGAGTTATTTACAAGTGATGGTGCATTGCAACCGCCATTCCAAAAGCCGATTGTGGGGCGCGAAGCGATCGCCAAATATATGCAAGAAGAAGCCCAAGGACTCAATATGATGCCTCAACAAGGTATTTGCGAGACTAAAGCAGATGGTTCCAAGCAGATTAAAGTTACAGGTGTTGTGCAAACTCCTTGGTTTGGTGTCAATGTAGGCATGAATATTGCATGGAGATTTTTAATCAATCCCCAAGGCAAAATCTTCTTTGTCGCCATTGATATGCTTGCTTCTCCTCAAGAATTGCTCAATTTGCGTCCTAGATAAGTTTTCGCTCCTTAAATTAATTTTCTAATTCGCTTTCATTAGGTTGAGAGCGAATTTCGTCTAATTTAGTCTTTACTAATTGAATATCTTGCCACATCAACCATTTCGGGCTACCTTGTTCGCGGGATGGGTTTCGCAGTAAATAAGCTGGGTGCAATATAGGCATACACAATCGCCCTTCCCATTCAATCCACGTACCGCGAATTTTTGTAATTCCGCTTTTATTTCCCGTTAAGCCTTTAACTGCGGTTGCACCAGTTAACAAGATAATTTTCGGATCGACTAAGCGGATTTGTTCTAAGATATAAGGCTTGCAAGCGGCAATTTCATCTGTTGTCGGGACGCGGTTATTGGGCGGACGACATTTGATAATATTGCAAACATAGGCATCTTCTTTAGCATCTAGATTGACAGAAGCAAGAATTTTGTCTAATAATTGTCCTGCTTTGCCCACAAATGGCAATCCTGTCTCGTCTTCATTTTGCCCTGGCGCTTCACCTACAATCATTATCGGTGCTTTGAGATCGCCTTTACCAACAACGGCGTGAGTGCGACTGTCTCCCAATCCACAGCGGTGACACTGGTTGCAATGTTGCGCTATCTCAGTTATGTCATTGTACGTACCAGGAGGAATAGGAATTTTGGCATCAGTAGGTATCAACTCTGGTTGAGTTGCTGTTAGTGGCGTGGATTCAAAGAGTGTAAGTTGTTCTTCGCTAGTCATGAAATCGGCTTGTAGCTTCTTTGTCTGCCTCTAATTCTAAACGTTGATAAGGACAAAGCTTGCTTAACATAGCTACGTCAAAAGTTATGAATTTAGGCGAATACTGTATAAAATAAGTCATGATTAAAGATAAGTCCACTATATTGACCGCCCTCGTACAAATTTGAGACGTTTAATTTAGCAGTAATTCAAAACTCATAACTCAAAACTATTATTTTGGGTGCTTATGGCGAATTTTCCCCTATTTCGCGATCGCACTGATGCAGGCGAACAGCTAGCGCAAGTTATTGATGCAACTATCTCGCAGGCAATAGAATCACCTCCACAAGTTGTTTATGCTTTACCTAGAGGCGGCTTACCAGTTGCGCTACCAATAGCTCGCAAACTTAAATGTCCTTTAAGCGTTATTGTCTCTAAAAAAATTAGCCATCCCAAAAATCCCGAACTAGCTATTGGCGCTGTTACTACAATAGGTAACGTATTATGGAACGAACAAAACCCTTATCCCAAGGACTTTGAACCACAAACAGCATTGCAACAAGCAGTCGCTACCGCCGAGGCGCAAATGGCTCAATTTAACCCTGCTTGTCCCCAAGTCTCGGCAACTGGGGCAGTTGCTATCATAGTAGATGATGGTATTGCTACAGGTATGACGATAGCAGTTGCCGCTCAAGCTATTAAAAAGCAACAACCTGCGGCGATTTGGCTGTGTGCGCCTGTTGCTCCTCCCTCATTGCTAAGTTGGCTGCAAACTTGGGGCGATCGCTTAGTTATACTGCATACGCCTGAATCTTTTTTCAGCGTCAGCCACTTTTACCAACACTTCGAGCAAGTCAAAACTATTGAGGCTATTGCTTGTCTGCATCAACAATACGACTGGTTAAGTAAGACGAATTAAAAGAATCTTTACAAACTCTCGCTTGTATGCATTAGCCATTTATAGGTAAAAAATGCTATGTTGAATTGCAAGTACAGAGGAAGTCATCTGTTTGACATTGACTGACTGCATTTAGTTGGAAATACCTTGAGGCTGCAAAGTTTCTAAAGATCGAGCTACTTGCTAATCAGTTGATATTTCAAAGCTTGAAGTCAAGCCAGGTTAGTACCAAACAGTTGCTATTAAATCATAACACCAGTGATAGAAAAAAGAAGAACCCGCGATTTACCCCAAATAAACGAACGAATTCGCTTCCCCCAAATTCGAGTAATCGATAGTGATGGTTCGCAGCTAGGAATTATTACTCCTCAAGAAGCGCTAAAAATAGCTGAAGAACGAGAGCTAGATTTAGTCTTACTTAGCGATAAAGCCGAACCACCTGTTTGCCGAATTATGGACTACGGCAAGTATAAGTTTGAGCAAGAAAAGAAAGCTAGGGAAGCTAGAAAAAAGCAGCATACAGCGGATGTCAAAGAAGTTAAGATGCGCTATAAGATTGAGGAGCATGATTATAAAGTGCGGATCAATCAAGCCGAGCGTTTTCTAAAAGACGGCGATAAAGTAAAAGCGACGGTAATGTTTCGCGGTCGAGAAATTCAACACAGCGACTTAGCAGAAAGTTTGCTAAAGCGCATGGCGACAGATTTACAAGCTTTTGGGGAAGTGCAGCAAGAACCCAAAAAAGAAGGGCGCAATATGATGATGCTAATTTCGCCTAAGAAGTAATCAAGCTTGGCTGTAATTGAAAAGAGACGTTGTTAAACGTCTCTTCTTTTATGGGATGTAGTCCCCTTTTGTCTCATCAAAATAAAGGACTCATACAAGCCAGCGAACTATTTTATCCCTGCTGATAGCCTTCGACTGTAAAGCCAGCAGCGACAATTGCTTGCTTAATAGTTTCTTCTGAGGCGGCTGAATCTACGGTGACAGTTTTATCTTGAACGTTTACATCGACTTTGGCATCTGGTTCCATTGTATGGATAGAGTCTGTAATTGTTTCGCCGCAGCCAGCACACATGATATTTGGGACTTTGAGTTTAAGAGCCATACGAGAATACAAGTAGATTTCAGGCTTTAATTCTAAGGCTTAGAGGTGCGATCGCTCATTACCCTACAGTCAGATCGTGGGAAATCTACCAAAATGCGAAAATATCAATTACAAAATGTCACCATTGTAGAAGAAACGTTTTGTTATTTACTGTAGAGACGTTGCTGCAACGTCTACCGTAGAGACGTTGCAGCAACGTCTCTACACATACGAACATCAATCCACGTTCAAATCTAATTAAATTTATTATGGCTTCTCATCTCCAATATCTTAGCGGTAATGACATTCGCACAAAATTTCTGAATTTCTATGCTGATAGAGGACATCAGATTTTGCCTAGCGCCTCTCTCGTACCAGAAGATCCGACGGTGCTGCTAACAATTGCGGGGATGTTGCCATTTAAGCCGATATTTTTAGGACAAAGGCAGTCTGAGTATAAACGCGCTACTACTTCGCAAAAGTGTATTCGCACCAATGATATTGAAAATGTTGGGCGCACTGCAAGGCATCATACTTTTTTTGAGATGCTGGGGAATTTTAGCTTTGGCGACTATTTTAAAGCACAAGCGATCGCTTGGGGATGGGAAATATCTACGCAGGTATTTGGACTGAAAAAAGAAAACCTAGTTGTCAGCGTATTTGAAGACGATGACGAGGCTTATGCTATGTGGCGCGACCAAATCGGCGTAAGCGAGGCTAGAATCAAGCGCATGGGGGAAGATGATAACTTTTGGGTATCAGGTCCTACAGGTCCATGCGGTCCTTGCTCGGAAATATACTACGATTTTCACCCCGAACGCGGTGATGACAATATCGATTTAGAAGACGATACTCGCTTTATTGAGTTCTACAACTTGGTATTTATGCAGTACAACCGAGATGTAGAAGGCAATTTGACACCGCTGCAAAACAAAAATATTGATACTGGATTGGGACTAGAAAGGATGGCGCAAATCCTCCAACAAGTCCCAAATAACTACGAAACTGACCTTATTTTCCCGATTATAAAGACAGCAGCAGAAGTTGCTGGCGTTAACTACAGTGAAAGTAACGAGCAAACTAAAATATCTCTCAAAGTAATTGGCGATCACATCCGCGCTGTAGTTCACATGATTGCAGATGGAATTACAGCATCTAACGTTGGACGCGGTTATATATTGCGGCGGTTAATTCGTCGGGTAGTACGTCACGGACGCTTAATTGGCATTGAAGGAGAATTTACTACTAAAGTAGCCGAAAGCGCGATCGCACTTTCTGAAGATGCTTATCCCAACGTACGTCAGCGCGAATCAGCAATTAAAAACGAGTTGCAAAGAGAAGAATCTAGCTTCCTCAAAACTCTAGAAAGAGGAGAGAAATTGCTAGAAGAGATTTTAGCTAAGTCGCCTCAAGAAATTGCAGGTAAAGATGCTTTCGAGTTGTACGATACTTACGGTTTCCCCTTGGAACTTACTCAAGAAATTGCCGCAGAACATGGCTTAAGCGTCGATTTAGAAGGCTTTGAAGCGGCGATGGAGGAACAAGTAGGACGGAGTAAAGGAGCGCACAAATCTATCGATTTAACCGCTGCTGATTCGCTCAATCAATTAGCATCGGGAATTAATTCCACCCAGTTTCTCGGTTATACGCAACCATCAACGCCTGCTCAAGTTATGACATTAATTACTAATAACGAGCAAGTAGAGTCAGCAGAAGCAGGAAGCGAGGTACAGATAATCCTCGACCAAACACCATTTTATGCCGAATCAGGGGGACAAATAGGCGATCGCGGTTATCTAACTGGCGATACTGTTGTAGTGCGAATTGACGATGTAAAACAGCAATCGGGTATATATATCCATTACGGACGCATCGAACGGGGTACGCTGCACGTAGGCGATCCTATAAATGCACAAATCGATCGCACTTGTCGTATCCGCGCTCAAGCTAATCATACTGCTACTCACTTGTTGCAAGCAGCACTTAAGAAAATAGTCGATCCCTCAATCTCGCAAGCAGGTTCTTTAGTTGCTTTTGACAGACTGCGTTTTGATTTTAACTGTCCGCGTCCAATTACCCCAGAAGAGTTGCAACAGATAGAAGAACAAGTAAATACTTGGATAGCTGAAGCACATCATGCAGACATTGAAGTAATGCCTATAGCCGAAGCAAAAGCTAAAGGTGCGATCGCTATGTTTGGCGAAAAGTACGGCGATATGGTGCGGGTAATTGATTTTCCTGGCGTATCGATGGAATTGTGCGGCGGGACTCACGTCCGCAATACGGCAGAAATTGGCGTATTTAAGATTATCTCCGAAGCTGGGATATCTTCTGGTGTAAGAAGAATTGAAGCTGTAGCTGGACCTGCTGTTTTAGAATATCTCAACGTGCGCGATAAAGTAGTTAGGGAACTGAGCGATCGCTTTAAGGTAAAACCCGACGAACTACCAGAACGAGTTACAGTTCTACAAACAGAACTACGAACCACGCAAAAGCAACTAGAAAGCCTCAAAGCAGAACTAGCCTTAACTAAATCGGAAGCGTTGTTAAATACGGCTGAAATAGTAGGCGATGACAAAATTATAGTTGCCGAACTTGGAGAAGTCGATGCAGAATCGCTGAAAACAGCAGCCGAAAGATTGCTGCAAAAACTAGGTAATGGTGCGGTAATTTTAGGTTCAGTTCCCGATAAAGGAAAAGTTAGCTTAGTAGCGGCTTTTAGTCCTGATGTGAATAAAAAAGGCTTGCAAGCAGGTAAATTTGTCGGTGAAGTCGCTAAAATCTGCGGTGGTGGTGGCGGCGGAAGACCAAATCTTGCACAAGCTGGAGGAAGAGATGCAAGTAAATTGCCAGAAGCACTAGAATATGCGCGTACTCAGTTAAAAGTCACCTTAAGTCAAACTTAAATTATGGATGCAACTTACCTAATTTTATGGGCAGTTGGTTTAGGCATCATTTGGTTAGGTTTAAAAACCAAAGATGAAGTATATCGGCTTGGTGCTGGAGTTGCGGCGGCAATTTTTCTAGTTTGGGGTTTTGCTTTAACCCCGCCGCAACTCCAATTTTTCTTAGAAGCGATCGCGCTTATTGCCGTATTTCCTACTTGTATCCGTTGTTTAAAGGAGTAGCAATTAATATTTATCGTGGGATGCTGTCAAGGCGCTATCTAGTAAACTTTGATTAAAAAAGTTGGGTAGTGCGATCGCGTCCAAATGAGATATTCATATGCGATCGATTAGTTTTGTATTCTGTATATTTTTAGGTTCAGAAGCAGTCAAAATAACCTTCAACTTAAGTTGTATTTTGTACTGTCTAAACTTTTTGCAGATGTTTTTTATGATGTTTAACCACAAGATTCTGTTTAATACTTTAGATAAGGATGTTAAATAGAAAAATTCTCGATAACACCAAGGGATATATGGAAAAATTCTGTATAATACCCTCGTGTAAGGTAGATATACGGAAAAATTCAGTACGATACCCAGATAACGGTGTTATCAAGAAAATTCTGTCTTATTCTACTTAAGCGTAACTGTGATGCTTGTATATTCTTATTAAGTAAAAGATTATACGGAAACTTTCCGTATAATCAATAGTTAGTCTGCCCAACCTTTCGGAAAGGTAGTTGTACCGCTCATAGGCGTATAAAATAATTCATAGTCTTCTAGTTGAAAGCACGTTGGCGAGATTTGAGTTCATAGTAGATGGACCACCCGTATCACAACAGACTCGTAGGCGTGAACGTCTTAGAGCCTGGAAAATAGTAGTACGGCAAGAGGCAGAGAAATATTGGTCAACAGGGCAAAAAGCAGCTATTGGTCTAATCATGCTACAAATAACCTATTTCTATGATTCTGTTGCTATAGATGTGGACAATATTGTCAAGCCAATTCAGGATGCCATAATTGGATTAGCCTACATTGACGACGATCAAGTTACCGATGTTCTTGTCAGGAAGCGAAATTTGTCAGGTAACTTTAAAGTAGAAAACATGACCTCGACCCTAGCGGAAGGTTTTTCTCGTGAAAACGAATTCTTGCATATTGTCGTAATTGAGGCTCCTGACCAAGAGGTACTTATCTGATGGCAACCCCAACTGCAAACCTAGAAAGAGAGCGATTACTGCAACTAGCAGAAGAATATCGTGACAAGGGATACGAGATTTCTTTTCATCCAAACCCTGAAGACCTACCTGATTTTCTTAGGAATTATCGTCCTGACATGATTGTGCGGCGGGGGGATGAAGCTGCGATCATTGAAGTGAAGTCACGTCGCTCACTTAATTCTTCCTCTAGGCAATATTTGCAGAATCTAGCCCAATCTGTGGAGCAGCATCCTGGCTGGCGATTTGAGTTAGTGATGACTAATCCAGAGGATGCTGTAAATTCTCCAAAAGCTGAAAGCTCTCTTCAACAACTTGAAATAGAAACAAGACTGCAAGTGGCGAGGCAACTTGCAACACAACATCCAGAGTCAGCCATCCTTTATTCCTGGTCTCTTGTTGAGGCAACTTTAAGGCTTGTTGCAGAGCATGAGAGAATGAGTTTGCAAAGACTTGATCCGCTTTATTTAGTAAAACAATTAGTGACTGAGGGTGTGATTTCGCGTTCTGAGTATCAGTTACTTATGGATGCGCTTTCATTACGTAATGCAATTGCTCATGGCTTCAAAGCAACCCAAATTACGCAAGAGTCCGTATATCAGCTAATTGATGTCGCAGAGCAACTGTTGAAAACTTTGCATATTAATGCCGAAGCAGACTAACAACTCAAATGCAGCGGACGATTTTGAGCCACTGGTGCTGAGTTAAAGGTTATCTGTCGCCGCTGATTTGAACCGTTATACGGAATTCTTTCATAAAGAGATGGAGTGAATTTGTGAGAATCAAACTCCGCACAGCAGGTTTGGATGACCTTACCTCCATCTATGCGATTCGTCGAGATTCCATTCTTGGAGTTCCATCTGAGGCTAGTTTAAGCGATCGTCAGGCTTGGGCAGACAAGCGATCGCCTAATTACTACCAAGATCGCATTACTGCTGGTCATGTCTTTATTGCCAGTTTTGAAGAAGACAATATCGGTTGGGGGAGTAGTTCCGACGATTGTATTACTGGACTATACGTTTGCTCATCATGGTGTTGCAGAGGTATTGGTCGTATGATTATGGACAGTCTTGAAATGGAAATCTTGAGACGTGGGTATCCGTGCGCGAGACTAGGATCGAGTCCGGATGCTGTCGGCTTCTACACTAAGCTCGGTTATGAATCAGTTGGATTTCCGGATGAAGATAGAGCAGTTCCAATGAAGAAACATCTTAGAATAACTGACTCTAAATCTACGGCTGTATAACAAGCCTGTTGCAACGGGCAGTTTGAGAATCTTGGTTACAGTTCAAGGTTGTCTGCCGCCGTTGAACAGGGTCGTTGGGCTGCTTTCTTGTGAATCCGAGAAAACTGCCCGAATGTGGTAAAGGCTAGTAAAATTTACCTGAAGCACAATTGTTCAAGAATGGCACTGGCTCGAATAAATAAGTTCAAAGCCGAGATAGATGTTGAAAACAAAAACTGTGACAGGGAACCTTCCTAAAGCGATCGCACCCAGACAAAGGTTTGATAATACGACTCCGGTGTTATCTAGTCGGCAAATGGGCTGGAACGGGATTTTGGTTGAGCAGTATCAGCATCTTTCAGATTCATTTGAAGTTGAATTTCCTGCCCCATCAGATCATTGGCTCGTCTTACCTTTAGGGCAACCTGTCCTTGTAACCCAAAAGTCTGACGATCGCCTGCATGAATCTATCATTCAGAGGGGCGACAGCATCCTTGTTCCTGCTGGACAACCGAAATACTGGTGTCGGCGCGAGGGTATCTGCTGTTCGCTGCACATTCACTTAAAACCGGAGATGATTAGGCAAACTGCTGAAGCATCTGAAATAGATACAAAACGAATCGGTCTGGTGGACTGTTTCGGTAAGCAAGATCCACAGATTCATCAGATTGCTATGCTGCTTTTAGCTGAATTGGAGTCTGGTGGGATGATGGGTCAATTGTATGTTGAATCACTGATCCAAGTATTAGCCATTCATCTACTGAGACATTATTCTAGCGTCACGCAGACCATTACACCTGAGAATAGAAGTTTAACTCATACTCAGTTGCAGCAGGCGATCGACTATATTCACGCTCATCTCGATCGAGACTTATCATTAGCGAAACTTGCAAGCATCATCAATATCAGCCCAACTTACTTTGCCAGTTTATTCAAACAGTCGATGGGGGTTGCTCCACATCAATATGTGATTCAACAGCGAGTAGAACAGGCAAAATTTATGTTGTCGAAAACAGATTTAGCGATCGCGGATATTGCCTCAAAAGTAGGCTTCTCCAGCCAAAGTCATTTAACACAGCAGTTTAAGCGGCTCACGGGAATGACACCCAAGCAGGTTCGCTAACACCATAAGAATATGACAAATTGTCATAAGAATTTGAAAGAATCCGATCGCTAGAACTGGCTACACTCCAGATAGCCAAGAAAAAATGGGTCGAACGCAAGGTTACAGCCTGAAATAGCTGGGCTGCTTTCTTGTTTTAATGACATTCGTATTGGATGGTGAATAATTATGAGTTCAGATCGACAGTTTCTACAAAATTTATACGATGCCTTTAACAAACGCGAGATTGAAACAATTATTTCGGCGATGCAGCCCGACGTGAAATGGGCAAACGGGTTTGAAGGCGGCTTCGTTCGCGGACGCGACGCGGTGCGCGAATACTGGACGAATCAATTAAAGGTTATTCAACCGGAACTTGAGATTTTGAAATATGAAACCGACGAAAATAACCGACACATCGTCACCGTTCGCGAAGTTGTCAAAGATTTAGACGGCAAACTGCTCGCGGATATGACGGTGCGGCAAATTTACACCATCGAAAATGGCTTGATAAGCCTTTACGAAATCGGCGGAACGGAAACAATCCAAGACGCGATTCAAAAGACGAGAACTCCCAACGAGTAATTGGGATGACAATTTGAGCCGTTGCTTGTAGCGATCGCAGTGGACAGGGGCTAGTAGCTTCGGTAGGATTTTGTATAGACCTTGAGGGAGCGCAAAATGCACAACCAGAATATAGATTCAATCAAAAGCCTCTTTCAAAGCCGCTTATCAACGCTTGAGCATCTCTTAAAGTCGGCTCAGACTCATTTTTGTGATGACGAGTCGTTCCTGCAAAAGCGCATTGCGGCTGATATGTTTCCCTTTGGTACGCAGATTGCTTTCACCTGTAATCAACCCCGTAACTTTGCGTTCTGGTGCGATGGTAAACCTATGGATAATTTAGATCCAGATGTCACATCTGTTGCACAGGCATACGAACATATAGCAAACACGAATGAACTTCTTTTGAGCGTTAAGGTTGAAGATACAAAGCTAGCTGAGATGACGCGCATTTATGACCAGAGCTTCTATATCGATCTATCTGGTAGTGCTTATGTAAATGAATTTCTAATTCCAAACTTTTACTTTCATCTGGTTACAGCTTATGACATTCTTCGCATGGTTGGTGTACCAATTGGCAAACGAGATTACATGATGCATCTAGTGCCATTAATTAGAGGGGGGAAAGCCTAACCATATTAGTAGTTATTTGCCATGTAAAGATGATAAGAATCTACATTTTGTAGCTTGTAATATCCCAAAACGTTAATACAGAACTGGCGGAATTTATACTGATGTCTCGATGGCTCGTTCACAGGGTCTATTTACTAATAAAGATTCACTTATAACTAGGTAAAGCTGATAATTTGCTCAGAGTATGATAAGACTAAACTGGGTTGATAATTTCTCCGTTGTGGCATGGTCTAATAATACTGTTAAAACTAACGCTGTTCGTTATAAGCTTTTGGTGTAACTCCCACACTAAAAACTATAAACTGCGTTTTCTGAGTAGGACTAAAGTTATTATCGCTGACGACAATTAAAGAGCGCCTTCCATCTGTTAAATTAGGTCCAAAAGTTAAACCTTCAATATTATCCAATGCTAAATTTAGCTTATCAAAATTAAGTATTAACTTTTTCTTAACTGCTTTAATACTTTTAATATCAACTGTCTTAAGACTAGCAATATTACTAATATCTTCGGCTTCTTTTAGAGACACTTCATATAGCTTAATTGTAGTTCCTGTACCTGCAGAGAAAGAACGCTCTAAACTTATTAAATGTTTATCATCTATTGCTAATAAATCTACTAAACCGTTGTTATTTAATCCATTAGCTGTTGTTGGAGGTTCGGCAACTTTGTCAGCTATATATAAATATTCTGCTGCTGGTTTATTTGTATCTAAGTTAAACCTTAATATTCGAGACAAACTACCATTATTTACTGTAGCAACAGCACCATCCTGAAATAATGCATTTTCTGTAGCTGTAAATAGATATTTTTGACTAGGCACTATTGTCAAACTTTCAAATGCTAAATTGTTACGAATACCCCTAGTTTGTTGCTTTGTGGGTAAATATTTAGGAGGAATTGGCAAAGCTTGTAATTGTTTGCCAGTTAAAGAAAACTCACGTACAAAAGGATTAGTTAAATTAGCAGCCGTTCCGTCTCCCTCTGAAGAAATAAACACACTTCCTTTATTTGTAAAAGCAATTCCTTCTGGATCGAGACTTAAAGCCGGAAATTTTTGCCCCTCTTGGTTCTTTAAAAAAGTAACGCCAGTAAATTTAATTGCCCCTAAAGAGCGTTCGTTAACGTCAATAGTTAGAGTATAAAATCTAGCAGGATTGTTTTGACTGCGATCGTCAGAAACACTGTAAAAAACGTTTTTATTAGGATTGTAAGTAATTCCTGAAAGTCCGCCAACTTGAGTATTTTGTACTTGAGTGTCTGTAGTAAATGCAGCCTGCCCTATAAATTCTATATCTTTAATAACAGAAGCTAAACTAGGCATATTTGTAATTAATATGCCTACAAATCCACTTAATAAACAAAGACAAGTAACTTTAAAACTTGGCAAAAACTGAATAATTTTACTCATAAACAAAAGGTATACTAATTTACATCAGCAGATTATTAGGATCGAGATAAGCAAGTATTAAAGAAAGGTTAGTTAAATAGTATCGCTTAATAGCTTTGAATAAACTTAACAAGCCAATCTTTAAGATGGCGCGTAGCAAGACAGTCATCTTCATTGTATTGGACGATCGCATCCAATAAAGTGCGATCGCCTGTTTCTAACCAGCGATCGTACCAAAATATCGACTGCGAACCACTCGCTTCTGGATTGCGCCACTCGAAACCCAACCACCGCGCTACTGTTTTTAGGGCATAACTTTCTGTTGGCAATACTACCATTTGCGTCATTTCTTCGTAGACATCGATAAAGCGCTCTAATAGTGGCTTTAATTGCTCTTTAGGAGTATTGTAAAGCTGCGCCAATCGTTTCACTGTATCGACTTCATAAGGGCAAAAATGAAAAATTGGCGCTTGGGGATATTGGTTAACTAAACTCTGAAACTCCTGCCAAATTCTGCCTTCTTCTGCTTGACTTTCTGCTAAAAATGCGTAGTAACTTTCGGTATTTGCCCAGCGATCTACAACTAAAACGCCTAACAAGTAATCAAGGTTTAAATCTGGTTGCGCTTCAATATCAAAGTAAAGCTCAATAGGCGCAACAAATTTATCAATATTTGGCGGGTAGTATTTGCCTTTAAATAGTTCTTTGAGGGTAGTTTGTGAAGTTGGTGTTAATGTTTGTCGAACTTCGTAAGCATTACCAAAAGGTAAAAGAATTGGACTATCTTGAACTACAGATTGAGCTTGCAAAACTACCTGCTGCGCCATTCCACCCTCAAATCCTGGCAAACTATCTAAAGTATCGGGATTTGTCTTTGCTAAAGGTTCTAAAGAAACTACGTTAATAGCTTGCAATTCGCTGTAACGATTAGGTGAAATTCCTGGTAAAAGCGATAAGTGTTGCTGAGATTTTGCTTCAGCGTAGCATTGCTTAAACCAGCCGCAAAGATTGCATTTTTGCCGTGAAATAAATACTTCAGGAACTTGAGATGATTTGAGAGTTTGAATGCAGTCTGCGACTGTTACGTGCATTTGGGGAATCCATTTAGCCAAATCCACTGTATAAACGTCTTTGCGCCGCAGAAATAGCCAAGCTTTAGCGGGATCTGCTGCTTGAGCGATCGCTAGCATCTCTGCATCGTAGGCGGCAACTATCTGATATTCTAGTTTGGGGCGCTTGCCAAGATGGATATTTGCTGGAATATATTGCCAATCGCCAAATTGAGATTTTCCTGACTGCTTGATTAATAAACTTGGGCGACTTAATAGTGTAATATCCTCATACTGGGTTAAAATTACGCCCTTGAAAATAGACTCAACACCCTGTTGCATTAGCTCTAAAGTAGCTTTTGCTCCTGCTTCCCAGTCTCCTTTAGGATAATCTGGACGTTGATAGTTGTATTGAGCTAAAACAGTCTTTTGATGAGCAAATTTTTCTTGCTGCAATTTCAGCAGCAAATCGCCAGCAGGTTCCCTTTGGCTCAAATCTCCATTAGTGTCTAGATAAGCCTTGCGCTGGCAACGTATGTATTGTAAAAGTAATTCAGCATTCAGCAACATTATTTTAGACTAACAAGAATTGCTCGGCGATCGCCGAGCAAAAAATCAAAAAGATGTCGAGCTACTGAATTACAGTTAAAGAAGCTGTTATTTTTAAAAATCGGGTGAGTATTTCTACTTTACAAACCAAGCTTGAGCTACACAGACAACAGTTTCCAGCTTTGGCAAATAAGACTTATTTTAATTATGGCGGGCAAGGTCCAATTCCCCAAGCGGCAATTGAGGCAATAAATAACGCCCAAGAATATATACAGGTTAATGGTCCTTTTTCCAATCAAGTAAATGCTTGGGTTACTAAAGAAGTAGAGGAAACTAGAAATGCGATCGCATCTGAACTCAATACTCCTAGTGATACTATTACCCTAACTGAAGATGTTACAGTTGGCTGCAATATTACTTTGTGGGGTATAGACTGGCAACAAGGCGATCGCATCTTACTTACAGACTGCGAACATCCAGGGATTATTGCTACAGCAAGGGAAATTGGACGCAGATTTGGCGTAGAACTCGATACTTGTCCAATTATGGCTACTTTAAATGCAGGCGATCCCGCGCAGGTTATCGACCAATACTTGACTTCGCGCACTCGTTTGGTAGTATTAAGTCATCTACTGTGGAACACAGGACAAGTTTTAACCCTTGACAAAATAGTGCAAGTGTGCAAGCAAGCTAATGTGAGAATTCTTGCTGATGCAGCGCAATCTGTTGGCTGTTTGCCCTTGAATTTAGCTGATTTAGGCGTGGATTTTTATGCTTTCACAGGACATAAATGGTGGTGCGGTCCTGCGGGTGTAGGTGGCTTGTACGTGCATCCAGAAGCGAGAGCAAGCTTGCAGCCGACATTTATCGGATGGCGGGGGATTACCGTCGATAATCGCGGAAATCCGACAGGCTGGCAGCCAGACGGACGCAGATACGAAGTAGCAACGTCAGCTTATCCACAGTATGCAGGATTGAGGGCAGCGATCGCAACTCATCAACAATGGGGAACTGCCGAGGAACGCTATCAGCAAATTTGCCAGTTAAGCAAGTATTTGTGGGAAAAATTGACTCAGCTACCACAGATTAAATGTTTGCGAACATCACCACCAGAAGCGGGACTTATATCTTTTCAAGTAGATGGTAATAAAAATCGCCAATTGGTAGAGTTTTTAGAGGCGCAAAAAATCATGACGCGGATACTGTTAGATCCCGATTGCGTTCGTGCTTGCGTCCATTATTTGACGCTGACATCAGAAATAGATCGATTAGTTGAGGCAATTGAAAGATTTTTCAGCAATACTTAGCTTACATTGCGATCGCCATAACTTATTTAGGTTTAGGCTTAGGCTACTTACCTAAATTGCGGATGAATCGGGCGACAATCGCTTTAGTCGGTTCTACTGCAATAATTACGCTGGGTGTTTTGAGCCTCAAAGAAGCATGGCAAGCTATTGATGCTACAACTATAGTCTTTCTCTTGGGCATGATGGTTGTCAATGCTCATCTTGCTTATGCTGGCTTTTTTCAACTTACGCTTGTTTATCTTTTGCGCTTAACTCACAGTCCTTTTGGCTTGTTAGTATTGTTGAGTTTTGGTAGCGGTATCTTGTCAGCCTTTTTTCTCAACGATACTATAGCGATCGTGCTAACTCCGTTAACTTTGGCATTAACTCGGAGTTTGCAGCTAAATCCCATTCCTTATCTGCTGGCTTTGGCGGCTGCAACTAATATAGGTTCTGTAGCTACTATTAGCGGTAATCCGCAAAATATTCTGATTGGTTCTTTTTCAGGGATTAGTTACCTAGAATTTTCTAGAGTGCTTGCGCCTGTGGCTTTGATAGGGTTAGTTGTGCAAATTGCTTTGCTGTGTTGGTTTTATCCAGAAGTGCGACTTCTGCAACCAGTAGCGCATAACTCTATTAAAGTACGCGATCGCATTTACAAACCCCTATTTACCAAAAGCTTAGTAATTACCGCCGGATTACTTATAAGTTTCCTTTTGGGTGCGCCATTAGCCCAATCCGCCTTAGTCGCAGCAGCACTATTATTAGTTACTCGACGCTTAAAGCCAGAACGTATATTGCAGGAAGTAGATGGGAATCTTTTGCTGATGTTTTCTGGCTTATTTATTTTGGCGCATGGTACGCAAAAACTAAATTTGCTGCAACCCTTTACAGGTTGGATTAACCAGCCAATAGGATTAGTAGCAGTAACGGCAATTTTATCTAACTTAATTTCTAACGTACCAGCAGTGCTACTACTAGGAGCGCTCTTACCTCAAGAAAATAATCAATCTTGGCTGTTATTAGCCGCAGGCTCAACTTTAGCAGGAAATTTGACGTTATTTGGTTCGGTAGCTAACCTGATTGTGGTCGAAGCAGCAGCTAAGTTAGGTTATAAACTAACATTTTGGCAACATTTACGCTTTGGCTTGCCTTTAACTGTAGTAACTTTGCTGATAGCTTATCTATGGGTGAAGTAAAAAGCACGCTCTCTATATAAATTAAACTTAAGAACGATCTTCTTCACTGGTAACTGGTCACTGATTACTGGTCACTGTTAAATGCCGATTATTTATATAGCTATCACCAATCACGGTTTTGGTCATACTACTCGTGCAGCTTCTATTGCTGCAACTATACAAAAACTTTGTCCTGATGTATTGCTGATAATAGTCACAACTGCACCACGCTGGCTGTTGGAATCATACATTGAAGGAGACTTTATCTATCGCCCGCGTAGCTTTGATATTGGTGTCGTGCAGGCTGATAGTCTAAATATGGATAAAGTCGCTACTTTAGAGAAATTGCAAGCAATTAAAGCAAAACAGCGCAGTTTAGTTTCTTCCGAAGTCAACTTCATTCGCCAAAATAGAGTAGGTCTAATTTTAGCTGATATTCCGCCTTTAGCGGCTATATTTGCTCGAAATGCGGGTATTCCTTGTTGGGCGAGTAGCAATTTTAGCTGGAACTTTATTTACCAAGATTGGGGAAAAGAATTTAGAGAGATAGGCGATTGGATGAGCGAATGTTATAGTCAATGCGATCGCTTATTTCGGCTACCTTTTCACGAACCGATGAGCGCTTTTGATAATATTACCGATGTTGGTTTAACTGGCGGTTCTCCTCGTTACGCAATAGAAGAATTACGCGCAACTTGGCAAATAACTACGCCCATAGAACAAACAGCCTTACTTACCTTCGGTGGCTTGGGTTTGCAGCAAATACCCTACCATAACTTAAAAAACTTCCCCGATTGGCAATTTATTAGCTTCGATGCTGCTGCACCTAATTTACCCAATTTAATTAAAATCGCCGATAGAAAGTATCGCCCAGTGGATTTTATGCCGCTATGTGGCAGAGTAATCTCTAAGCCAGGTTATAGCACTTTTGCTGAAGCAGTACGTTTGGGTATTCCCATTGTAACGATAACGCGCGAAGACTTTGCCGAAGCGGCTTTGCTATTAGAAGGTATTACCAACTATTCTCAACATCAAATTCTCACACCAGCAGAGTTTTTCCAGGGAAATTGGGAATTTTTGCATCAATCGCCCAATCAGCCACACAAAGTAGAATCTATAGCCAAAAATGGAAATGAAGAAGTTGCACAATCCGTTATTAGCTATTTTCACTAAATATGCACTACCAACAACTACTCAAAATCCCTACTAAAGGCAAGTCCCTATACAAAATTACATCCAAAATAGAGTCTGTAGTTGCCGAATCAGGAATTAAAACAGGATTATGTACAATATTCCTCCGTCATACTTCTGCTAGCTTGATAATTCAAGAAAATGCTGACCCAGACGTATTATTAGATTTATCGAACTTCTTGGCAAAATTAGTTCCTGAATCTGCACCATACATTCATAATGCCGAAGGTCCTGACGATATGCCAGCCCATATTCGCACAGTATTAACTCATACTTCAGAGCAAATACCCATCGCCCAAAATAGATTAGTATTAGGCACTTGGCAAGGAATTTATATTTGGGAACATCGAGATAGAAGCCATCAAAGAGAACTTGTAGTACATATTATGGGTGAGTAACCCTAGCTTCTGGCAAAATTAGCATTGCATCGCCAAACGAGTAAAAACGGTAAGCATTGGCGATCGCTTCGGTGTATAAATCTAATAAACGCTGCCTGCCAATTAAAGCACTCACAAGCATCATCAAACTAGAACGCGGCAAGTGAAAATTAGTAATTAAGCCATCAACAACCCGCCATTGATAGCCAGGATAGATAAATAGCTGAGTTTTGCCACAAAATGGCTCTAATTGCCCCGATAGGGCTGCCGCCCCTTCCAAAGCTCTTACAGCAGTAGTTCCTACCGCAATTACGCGCCCGCCTCTAGCTTTAGTAGCGCGGATTTGTTCTACAGTTGCAGCAGAAACATCTATCCATTCGCCATGCATTTGATGGGTTGTAACGTCTTCTACTTCTACAGGGCGAAATGTACCTACGCCTACGTGCAAGGTAATAAAAGCTGAATTTATGCCTTTTTCTGCCAATTTTTGCAATAACTCTGGGGTAAAGTGCAAGCCAGCAGTAGGCGCTGCGATCGCACCTGCATTTTGGGCGTAAACTGTTTGATATTGGTCATCTTCTGCCTGCGAATCTGTAATATAAGGCGGTAAAGGTATTTCCCCAAAAGAATCTAAAATTTGTAGCAAAGACACGCCATTAGGTAAATCAAACCGCAACAATCGCCCCCCAGTAGCTTCATTAACTTCTAGCACCGTAGCAGAAATCGAAACATACTGAGCCTCCCCTGCTTCCCCTGCTTCCCTTGCAAACACAATCCTCGCCCCTTTTTGCAAACGCTTCCCAGGCTTAACTAAAGCTAGCCAAGTATTGTACTGTTTTTCCTCTAATAGCAAAACTTCTACTGCTGCGCCGCTAGTTTTCCGCCCATGTAGACGTGCGGGGATAACTCGCGTATCGTTCATTATCAATAAGTCACCTGGTTTGAGCAATTGGGGCAAATCGCTAAAAATGCGGTGACAATGAGTATGAGGCGAATCTACTACCAGTAACTTAGCACTGTCTCTGGGAATAACAGGATTTTGGGCGATCGCACTAGGTGGTAGTTCATAATCGTAACTAGATAGCGATCGCTCTTTATCTTCTCTTCCTCTACCACTACTTGGTTCTGATTGTATCGTCTTTGGGAAAGAATTCAGTGCTTTTACTGTGTTTAAACGCGGCTTTGAAGCTTTAAATTGAAAATTATCCATGTTACGAGCGAGTAATCTATCTATAGTCTGAAAATTAGTCAGAATTTATTAAATTAAAATTAGCTGTTATATTTGGGTAGATCCACCCAAATATTAGTGGGTGTTACCCCTAGTAATTGCTGTGCAAGGTTTGCCACAATAAAACTGTAGGATACACTTGTCTACAGAACGCGGCAATGGAATACCTCTATTATCTTGCTAATGCTAGCCTCACCTTGAGGATTATAAAATACCTACACAGCAGACCCCAGATGCCCGTTAGCTTTGTTAGTGTAATTCATCAAATTGACGGTTGGATAGTCAAAGTCAAGATGAAGTCTCCTTTAGCTTCTCAGCAAGATGGAGATTTTAGAGCTTTTTTAAATGAATTGGGCATTCCCTACGAGCCGCCTATGAGAGTAAATATGGCTCTATGGAGTTTAGAAGCAGGACAATCGCCAATTGAGGTAATGCGCCGCTACCAAATCGCTATAGTTTCTCATGGTAGCCCAGAGCGAGAGGAAATTGAAGCATTCCGCCACCAGTTCGTGCAAGGATTGGGATATTGCCCAGAAACATTGGCATAATCGGGAATTATTGGGTAAAAATTGTTGTTTGGTCATATTGTAGAGACGTAGCATTGCTACGTCTCTACGTTTACGCGCCCGTACAAAAAATTAAAATGCACCCGCAATATATTCATACAACGATAAATTATATTTGCAATCAAATGATGACTGCTGCACCTTACTAGGCAATTTCTGACAACAAACTAGCGCTACGTCAAAGCGACAAGGATATTCAGCAAAATTCTGATACGTAGCCAAAAAGCTTTGAGCAGTTTTCCAGAGTTTAGCTTGCTTTTGAGGAGTAATTGCTAATAACCCTCCCTCATCCCAACTTCCCGCACTACGGGTTTTGACTTCCACAAAAGCCAACGTCTCTAAATTACTCGCAATTATATCGATTTCTCCCCAGCGACAACGCCAGCGGCGATGCAAGATTTTCCAGCCGCTAGATTGTAACCATTGAGCAATGAAATCTTCTCCTAGAACACCTATATCGGGATAATGAGATGATGAACGTGCCATTGGCTGAAAATAAAATGAATATTCATAAGCTATACAAACGGATTTGCAAAAGTGCAGTTGCTTTACTCCTCTTGACTTTAGTAAGTTTGGCTAGTTGGGCGGTTTCCTCCCCAGCATTTGCTCTCGACTATAACAGAGAAAACTTAATCAACACTGATTTTTCCTCTCAGGTGTTGACTGATGCTAGTTTTACCAAAGCCAATCTACGCAACAGCAATCTTAGTCACAGCGATTTGACAGGTGTAAGCTTCTTTGCAGCAAATTTGGAGTCAGCAAATTTAGAAGGGGCAAATCTTACTAATGCTACTTTAGATGCGGCTCGAATTATCAACACTAACTTAACTAATGCTGTTTTAGTCGGTGCTTTTGCTGCTAATGCTAAGTTTGACGGCGCAACAATTGATGGCGCTGATTTTACCGATGTTTTGCTGCGTCAAGACGAGCAAGATAAACTCTGTAAAGTGGCTAAAGGTGTTAATCCAACTACAGGTAGAGATACCCGCGATACTTTATTATGCCCTTAATAACAGTGACCAGTTAGAGAGTTGTCAATTAGTAAAGTTAACCTTGAGTAGTTACTAAACTTGTTTTCTGAACGCAGATGCACGCAGATACACGCAGATAGAAGTCGATGCTTTAGGTAGGGTGCGTTTTCAAAACGCACCCTACTGCTTTATGACAACAAATCTGTTAAGCCGAATTGGCGCATCCGATCTAATTTTTGCAATTTTTTTTGTTCGGCGTAGAGCGACTGGTAGTAAAATTGCGATCGCTCAGGTTCATTGGTTGGATCGCAATTTTGCCACAACTCCAGAAATAGGCGATACTGTTTTTCACATAAAACCCTTTCTATACAAGCTGTAGCTGCTTGAATTACTTGAGTGGCGCGAAGCAAATCTTGCTGCGTCTTTTCATCTAAATGGAATAAGGGAGTAACTTGAGCTATTTCATTTTCCATCTGCAAACAGCGAGTTTGAATGCGGGAAATTAAACTCTGTTGTGTCTCTGTTATCGAAAAGTTTTCGGCTTTCTCATTAAGAATTTGCTGCCACAAAAATCGGTGGTGAGAAAAATTAAATTGCAAACCCCGCTCCTCTAAAGCGCTACAAACCGCTTGACGATGTTCTGGGTAGTGGAGGTAAATTTGCAATAATAGTGCCTCTGCTTGCTCCAACAGGCTGCGCTCCTTAGCTGGAGCTTCATCTTTAGATTGCTGCTTTTGAGTTTTGATCGGGATTGGTTTGCGCTGATGATAGGGAGCTATTTGCGCTAAAAGATTTTCTGCTCTTAGTGCTACAAGTCTTGCATCCCCTAAACTTAGGATTTCTGCACAGCGACTAACGTAGTAGTTTCGGGTATCGCTGTTATCAATTTTTTTAAGTAGTTTAACTAATTCTTGCGCTACTTGTTGAAATTGAGTAGCTTGTTTGAGATCGCGCCCTAGTGTAATTTGCTCGATTTGCCAATCAAGCCATAAAGGAGCAGATGCTAAAAGTTCTCTATACTGTTCGGCTGTATATGTATGCAAATATTCATCAGCATCTTTGCCATCTGGTAGATTGAGAATTCTTAGCTGTACTTCACCATGATAAGCAAGCTCGGCAATTTCGCCAATTGCTCGTATTGACGCTTGTTTGCCCGCAGCATCAGCATCAAAATTAAGGATAAGTTGCTTAGATTCGCTATAACGCAACAATTGTCTGACTTGTTCCAAACTTAAAGCCGTACCCAAAGAAGCAGCAACATTTGTAATACCCGCAGCGTGCAGTGCGATCGCATCAAAGTATCCTTCGACAACTACAGCACTGTCAAGCTGCGATATAGCCGTCTTCGCTTTATCTAAAGCAAATAAAGTTTTACCCTTACTAAAAAGCTCTGTTTCTGGCGAATTGAGATACTTGGGTTGCTCGTCGCCAAATGCTCTCCCACCAAAGCCGATAATTCGCCCTTGTAAATCGCTAATTGGGATTGTCAAGCGATCGCGAAAATAGTCATAATAGCCATCTCCAGATTGCCTTTGTTTTATCAATCCGGCTTGTTGTACCAATTGTACCGAGTAACGTTTTTGTTCTACTAAATAGCGATACAAAGTTTCCCAACTAGCAGGCGCATAACCCAAGCCAAATTGTCCAATAGTTTCATCACTCAGTCGCCGTTCTAATTTTAGGTAATTTGAAGCTTTTTCGCCTAACGGTTGATGCAAGGCGTGTTGGTAGAATTGATTGGCGATCGCTAATATCTCGTATAATTGCTCTCTTAGCGTCAATTGGCGCTGTAATTCTTGACGTTGTTCGGGTTCTAAAGTTTTGACACTAACTTGATAGCGCCTAGCCAAATCTAGTACAACCTCGCTAAAAGATTGCTTTCCCAACTCCATGAGAAACTTAATCGCATCTCCCCCAGCACCGCAGCCAAAGCAGTAATACATTTGCTTGACTTGACTTACACTAAAACTCGGTGTTTTCTCGTTATGGAAAGGACATAAACCTACATACCCTTTACCACCCTTACGCAAAACAACGTGTTCTGAAACAATATCGTAAATATCAGCGCGTTGCTTGACTTGCTCAACCGTATCGGAATGGAGGCGGGGAACTTGCATAATTTAGCAGATATGGCTTTGGACAAAATCAATTACAGTTGAAAGACCTACTTGAGTTTTGAGATTGGTAAAGACAAAAGGCTTATTACCGCGCATTTTCTTAGTATCGCGTTCCATCACACCCAAATCGGCTCCCACATAGGGCGCAAGATCGATCTTATTAATTACTAGCAAATCTGACTTAGTAATTCCAGGACCACCTTTACGGGGAATTTTATCGCCAGCAGCCACATCGATCGCATATATAGTTAAATCTACCAACTCAGGGCTAAAAGTTGCTGCCAAATTATCGCCACCACTTTCCACAAATACTAGATCCAAATTGGCAAAGCGTTGTTCTAACTGCTCAATCGCTACCAAATTAATCGAAGCATCTTCACGGATAGCAGTATGAGGACATCCACCCGTTTCTACACCCATAATGCGATCGCTATCTAACGCCTGACTTCGCACCAAATACTGAGCATCTTCTTGAGTATAAATATCATTTGTCACTACGGCAATATTATACTGGTGGCGCATTGCCTTACACAAAGCATCAACCAAAGCAGTCTTCCCAGAGCCAACTGGACCTGCTATACCTACTCTTAATGTACTCATATCTATTTATATCCCCGTTCTCTCTAGTAGACGTAGCAGTGCTACTTCTCTACTCTTCCCTGTCTCCCTATCCCTACTCAACTTCTAAATAATCGGCTGTATTGAGTCTCATGCATCATACTCGCCAGCGACAACCCCCAATTACAACTACTAAGTTCGTCATCTGCTAACCTGAGAATTTCCGCAGTTGCTAGTTCGATATTTGGTTGTAGATTTAGTAATAAATTTTGCCCTACTGTTTGCCCCAAAGGAATTAATTTTACGCCAACTGCAACCAAATTTGTCGCCCAACTATGCAAATATCCTAACAAGGCAGCAGTAAGATCGATTTGCCAATATCCTGCTGTAATGCCAAAAGCGATCGCCCAATTACAAGCATTTCCAGCTATCAGCGACGATACTATTGGTTCTATACCTGGTTCTATTTCTACAATTAGCTTAAGTAAACTCCGCCCCATTTGCCAGCTTGATAAGCGCAATTCCTCTGTTTCCCTCAAGGCAGATAACCAACTATTCCAATATTCTAAAGCTGCTGTATCGCCTATTTGAGTACACTTATAAGTTCTAAGGGCTACTGCTGCATCTACACGTACTGCACCACAACTTAATTCTTGTCCCAACCAGTGTTTTAAACTACTAGCATTGCTAATTGTACCTGTTTCTATCAGCGTCTCTAGCCCTTCAGAATAAGTATAAGCTCCCACTGGTAAAGCTGGACTAGCTAGCTGCAGCAGATATAAAATCTGACTGCTCTCAATGTTCATGACTGTAAGCGCCAGGTTGGGGTTGAAAAGGTAAAACTGCTTCTACAACTTCAACCCCCAGGTTTGCTAGCATTTTCTCCAAAACAGGATCGGGAGACAAACATAAATAGTCGCTACCAATTTCTACGGGTACGTGACGATTGCCTAAATGATAAGCTGCTTGTAGTAATTTAATTGGCGTTGCAGCTTTAACAACGATAACTGGTTCGGGTTTTGCCAAAACTCTAACAATTGCCTCTGTTGCATCGTCAGATTTTAGCAAATCGCCATCCTGCAACACCGTACCTCTAGATAAGCGCAAAAATACTACTTGCCCCTCTATTGTCTCAAAACGATGGCGGCTGCGATCGCGCTCGGTTGCCGTCAGTGCTAAAGTATAGCTGACTTCTACAGCCGGATTTGCAGGTAAGCGTTGGGTTAAAGTTAACAAATTAGATGCTTGCGCTTGTCACTATACTATTTTCCCAGATTACGAGCCACCAATGCGGCGTAATTCGCTATCAACCCGTTTTTTTACGGCTGGGTTGCTATTATAGTTGTTTTTGATAGCATTAAATTGTCCTACAGTCAAGTCGTTACTTTGAATTGTCTGTTTGGAAAACTTACAGAAATCGACGAATACATCGCGCACATTATCTGGTAACTTTGCCAAATTTCCTGGGCGATCGCAACCAACTTGCGGCACATTACCGCCTGTCATGCTGCTAATTTTTTGTTCGATGTTTCGGCGCTCAATTTCAATCGCAAACGCCGCACGCGCAAACTTAGCAAGATCCCCATCACTAAAATCTTGAGCGTAAGCAGCATTGCTAAAAGCTACGCGCCCAAAATGACCTGATAAATCGGGTGCAAGCCCTGATAATAAGCCTATAGATGATAGCGTGACAAGAAAAAGCGATCGTGACAACATCCGGTTTGGGTGAGATGCAAATAAATGGCAAAGTTTGAACATAATTTCAGTCTAAACAAACAGAACTACAACACGGATCGGTGTCATTTATGTTGAATTATTTTCTAGCGTAGAAGTTCCAACGATTCATTGTTATGCAAGCAAATTTACCTTTGTGAGAAAATTTGGCAAAGTTCGATAATTTTTGTCTGTAATACCGCCTTTTCTTCTCCTCCCTGCTTGAGACTAAGTTCTAGTGCCAATAATACAGGTAATGTAGAGGCTAGTTGCTGTACGCTCAGAGTTTGGACTTCTTGCTGCAAAAAATAAACTCGATTGGGATTGCTAATTTCCGCAGCTTGAGCAATTACTTTTTTATCGCGTTCGCCTGTATCTGTAGCAATTTTTACCCACAACCAAGTGCGAAATTGCCCAATTAACGTAGCGACAATCCGCAATGCTGGTTCGTTGCGATTGAGCAACTGAGCTATTAAAGTTAACGATTTTGCTATATTTCCACTAGCGATCGCTTTGACTAAATCTAAGCTAGTTTGAGAATTAGCTTCGATCAGCCGCGAGACAACATCTATATCTAAGGCTGCTTTGGTATCGCCTGCATAAAGCCGCAACTTTTCTAATTCGTTGTATAGTTGCCTTGTATTGTTGCCTACAGCTTCAGAAATCGCATTAACACTTGCTTGTGTCAGCTTTACTCCTACTTCCTGAGCTACTTTTTGCACTTGCTGGAAAAGTTTGCTGGTTTCCCAAGGTGGAATTAAAGCAAATTCGCGGATATCAGCGTATTTTTGCAATAATTTGGTAGACTTTAGCCTGCCATCAGCTTTATTAGTGCTAGTTAGCAACAATACCGAATTTTCTGGTAGTGCGGGGAAAGTACGTTCTAGTTCTACTAACAAATCTTCAGAACAGTTTTGTCCTAAATTAGTATCTGCTAACCAAACTAAGCGATCGCCACAACCAAAAGGCGGAGTCATTGCTTGATTCAAGCCTTCAACAGTGGCATCGGCTGGGTATTGAGTATAGTTAAAACTAGCCCAGTTAGGATCGATACGATTTCGCAACTGCTCTACAGCTTTAGCAATTGTAAATTCATCATCTCCCCAATAATAGTAAATTGGCATAGTAATACAAAATTAAGTAAATAAAAGCACTTTCACTCTTCTCGAATTAGCCAGAAGTTTCTTAAAATCTAGCAAGTAATGCGAGGCGATCGATCTTGGATGACAATTATCAGACTTACTTAAATCGGGTGGCAAAATCAGCTTTGCCAGAAACTTATAAATCGCAATTGCAGCATATCCAGGCATCTCCCAAATTTCAACCTTTGCCCGATGGCAGGAGAAAGGCGGTAGCTTTCCCAGGATATACAGTAATGACTCCACCAGCCGAGGAAGACGCGCAAAATACCGCTTTGTATCAAAGTCTGGAAAAATGCCAGCAGCAATTACTACAGTTTACAGATAATTTAATTGTACCTGTCCCGCCTAGTAGCTTTCATTTGACGCTGGCAGATTTAATCTGGGAAAACGCCTATCAGTACGCCCAAGAAAATACTGAAAAGTTTGAACTGCAATTGCACAGCGCGATCGCCAAAATCTTTGAGCAGTTTCCTCAAATTACCGACAATAACCCGATTCGCTGGCAAATACTAGGATTATTAATTATGCCTAGAGCTATAGGTGTTGCTTTAGTACCGCAAAATGAAATTGCTTACAATCGCATCTTACAGCTACGGCGGGCAATTTATCAAAGCCCCGAATTAACGGCGTTGGGAATGGAACAGCACTATCACTTTACAGCGCATATTACATTAGGATACTTTGGCGAAGTCACCCCAGAACTAGATCGCGATCGCCTCAGCACCACAATTGCCGAACTAAATTATCAATGCTTAGAAAATACGCCAGAACTCAGTATTTATCGAGCCGAGTTAAGGAAATTTGACGATATGACACGCTACTACCGCGAACAAAATTGGACGGTGTTAGAGTTTTGAATAGCGCTATTCCTATGCATCCAATTATGGAGCAAAGTTTTGCTGTAATTGACAGCGAAATTGGCACTCATAACTTCAACCCTTGCGAGTACGCAATTATTCGCCGGATAATTCACAGCACTGCTGACTTTGAATTTTTAGATTTAGTTAAATTTAGCCCAGAAGCGATCGCCTCTGGCATTGATGCTTTGCGCCGTCGCCTACCCATTGTTACTGACGTAAATATGGTTAAGCAAGGTATAGTTAGCTTAGTAGCGCAAACCTTCGATAATCAAATAATAAGCGCTGTAGATAGGGTAAAAAGTCCGCTTCCTGGCAAAACGCGCACCGAGACAGGATTAATTGAATGCTACCAGCAATATCCAGAAGCAATATATGCGATCGGTAATGCTCCTACGGCGCTTTTAGCCTTGTGCAAACAGTTAGAATTCTCTTCTATTAGCCCTGCATTAGTAATTGGCGCACCTGTGGGGTTTATTTCCGTTTTAGAGTCAAAAACAGCATTAGCAAATACCCCCGTCAATCAGATTCGTATCGAAGGGCGCAAAGGCGGTTCGCCAGTTGCAGCGGCAATTGTCAATGCATTAATTGTTTTGGCAATGTAGAGACGTTGCATTGCAATGTCTGTACGGGCGGCGATCGCCAAGGCATTAATTTTGGCATAGGAAAAAATCGGAAATGTAGAGACGTTGCACTGCAACGTCTGTACGGGAGGCAAGAAATTTCGTGAATCAAGCGCATATTGTCGGAATTGGATTAGATGGCGCTGCAGGATTAACAGATGCAGTACGCCAGATAATCGATCGCGCAACTATATTAATAGGCAGCAATCGCCATTTAAGCTATTTCCCCAATCATCCCGCCCAGAAAATCCTATTAGGCGACTTTACCCAAGCGAGCGATCTAATTCGCTCCTCAATTAATGAAAGTTATATTGTTGTTCTAGTCACAGGCGATCCCCTATTTTTTGGCTTAGGGCGGTTACTACTTGCCCAATTACCACCCGAACAACTAACTTTTCACCCGCATCTAAGTTCCGTACAGCTAGCTTTTAGCCGGATCAAAGTGCCTTGGCAAGATGCGCGTATAGTCAGCATTCACGGGCGTTCTAGCAATGAATTAATTCAAGCTTTGCAACAAGGTAATGAGAAAATTGCCGTACTAACCGACGGCGTAAATACACCAGGAGCGATCGCCAAATTATTTTTAGCTTTAGATTTGCCTAGTAGTTACCAATTCTGGGTTTGCGAAAATTTGGGCGGCAATGATGAGCGCGTACAATGTTGTGATGCCACAGAAATCCTCGATCGCACTTTTGCCCCCCTAAATGTAGTTGTTTTACTGCGCCAAGCAGAGTTACAGCCATTGGATGACAAAATACCGCAACTGGGGATAAGCGATCGCTTATTTCTCGGTTTTAGCGATCGCCCTGGCTTAATGACAAAGCGCGAAATCCGCTTGCTGATACTAGGAGAACTTGCCTTGCAGCCAGGGCAAGCAATTTGGGATATTGGCGCGGGTACAGGCTCAGTTTCTCTAGAAATTGCTCGTTTATGCCCTGATTCCCAAGTATATGCAATTGAAAAAACTGCTGCTGGCTTTGCCTTAATTACTCAAAATTGTCGCCGCTTTCAAGTAGAAAATGTTGTGCCAATCCAAGGTACTGCGCCCGATATTTTGGCTGACTTACCTGCGCCCGATCGCATTTTTATCGGCGGTAGCGGTGGTAATTTAAACCAAATTTTAACAACTTGCCAATGTCTAGCGCCTGGTGGCGTTATTGTTCTGGCGCTGGCTACTTTGGAACATTTAAATGCCGCGTTAGCGTGGTTCGATAAGGCAGGTACTTGGACTTATCAATTATTGCAAGTACAATTGTCTCGTTCTGTACCCGTTGCCAATTTAACTCGCTTTTCGCCGCTCAATCCCGTGACGATTTTGACAGCTAGCCGCGCCTTACCAACCACAAAATTGCTCCCGTAGCAGCTAAAAATATAATTCCCGCTATGCCAGCTAAAGGTTTGCCATACTTACCCGTTATCCATTCGGGAGCATTGCCAGTATAAGTTACAAGTCCGGCTGTATCTAAAGTTGCGATCGCCCACACCCAACCGCTATGCAATCCCCAAGCTAAACCTAAGCTGCCACTATTTATATATCTAGCTAAAACTAATACCATCCCCATCAACCACAAGCCTGCAAGCTGGGGTTTAGTCTCTGTTTGCTCCCAAATTAGATGTAGTAGAGCAAAAATTAAACTGCAAATTGCGGCTGATATTACCACTGAGTATTCTTGCTGTAATTGGGTAAAAACAAAGCCGCGAAATATTAATTCTTCTATGCCACTAATCCAAATTGCTAATGGCAAAATAGGTAAGGAAACTGATATGATTTGTTGCTTGGGGATTTGCTGCCACTTTACCCAACCTAAGACAGTTTGCCCGCCAAATAATATAGCTAAACCAACTACACCGATCCCAAAACCTACGCCCAAAAACTGTAAAGTTGACCAATTTACGATCGCACCGTAATCAGCAAAAGAGTAGCCAATTACACGATTTGCTCCCCATAAAACTAGGGGAGCAATCAGATAAAGCGATGCTAGTAATGGTAGTTTTTGCTCTGTTGTTATCGGGTTAAATGGCTGCCAACTAGCAGCGAGTACCTTTATTTTTTGTAAAATAATTGTACTTGCGATCGCCAACGGCAACCATAAACTAACCCAAGCCGCGAAAAAGCCTATTACCCTTATCGCTGCTACAGGTAATTCGCTGCCAAACGATAGCAAAAAAAGTTTTGCTACGGGCAAATTTGACACTATACTAGCCATGAAAATGCCATATTTTTTGAGCAGAGATTGATAAAAGCTCAAGTATGAGGCAGTCAAGATTTAACTATTTAGCTAGATAAACTTGAAAGCTGCAACATATTTCTCTTTTGCTTCCATCGGTCGCTGCACTATTTTTGACTTTTGGTACGCGACTTTAGTATAATTCCCTGCCTAATCGATCGCACTTCGACTTATCGGGATTTAGTCTTTATCCTTACCATTATCGTCATCGTCATCGCTATCATCTTTGTCACTGTCAATCTGAATTAAGTGAATATGCTTGTAACCCAGCTTGATTTCAAACTGATCTCCGCTCTTTAAACCCATTTGCTGGGTGTATGTTGCGCCGATAACAATCTGATAGTTTTTGTGAACGCTAACTCTGTTAGTTGGTTCGCGTCCGCGACCATCTTTTTGCTTTTCAGGACTAAGAGGAATTCCCCTCGCTGCTAGCAATGCATCGTAAAAATCAGTAAGATTAACGCGAGTCTGATTATTTTTAGTTACAGTGTAATATCCACAACGTTTTGCTCTTTCTCTTCGTGGTAAGTCCGAAAGTTCTTTAACCTTTTGCAGTAGTGCTTTACCTGTTAGTGGTGCAGTTTCAGTAGTCATCACACTCTAAGTATCCTTACAATTTCCAATCTGGCAAACAGCGGTTCATGCTATTTTATTGACTTAATAAAAAATATAGCCTCAAATCTCTGCTTTTCAACATTTATTATACTTATTTCTATTTTATTTCGCTGCTAATAAAGTTATAAAAGTAATTTTGTCACTTTAAAAGCTTACCTCAATAAAGTCTCGCTTCAACAATGTATAACTTTTATCGTTAATTTTGACCTACTGTTCTTAATTTCTCCGCAACGATAAGTATAAATGTAAAGAGCGATCGCTTTCTATTTTGGGGTTATCTAGCCGTACTTTGAAGAACGATAAGGTAGCTTGGGATGTTTAAGTATCTTTGCACAGTGGCGATAAATGCGATCGGTTAACATCAGCCTCAAGATATATCTCTACCTAGCAAGCTATTAGATATTAATTATTGTGACAGGAATGGTCTGGCAATAAAACCAATACAACTAAGAGCAAACATATACTTTGACGCTATCTTTTATTAAATGCTTGTAAAACCCCACCCTTATCCGAATAGCTGAATGGTTACTCATAAGATTTAACAGTAAAGTATTCAAGTTATAAGTAATGGCACTTTGAGGCTGGAAGGAGTGCGTAAACTCAAAAAACGGTTATTTTAAGAATAGTGCGTATTATATAGGCAAGCAGGATTTACAGTCATAAATAGATAAACTTACCAAACTTCTTGACTAAAAATGCAAGTTATTTTTAAAGTTATCAGGCAAAACCCTAACTCTTCCCCTCAAGTTCAGAGCTATCAGTTAGAAGTAGAAGCTGGTAGTACAATATTGGACTGCTTAAACCAGATTAAGTGGGAACAAGATGGCACGTTAGCATTTCGGAAGAATTGTCGCAATACTATTTGTGGTAGCTGTGCAATGAGAATTAACGGTCGTGCTGCTTTAGCTTGCAAAGAAAATATTGGCAGCGAACTAAAGCAAATATATGGCGAAGATTGCTGCAACAGTAGTATTACTCCAGAAATTACTATTGCCCCAATGGGTAATATGCCTGTAATTAAAGATTTAGTAGTAGATATGAGTAGCTTCTGGAATCATTTAGAGGCAGTAGAACCATATATTAGTACGGGCGCAAGAATTATTCCTGAAAGAGAATTTTTGCAGACACCTGAAGAAAGAGCAAAGCTAGATCGCACTGGCAATTGCATTATGTGTGGTGCTTGTTATTCAGACTGCAATGGTAGAGAAGTTAATTTAGGCTTTGTTGGTCCTCACGCGCTAGCCAAAGCCTCCCGCATGGTGGCAGATTCCCGCGACGATACTCAAGATCGCCGTTTGGAAGCGTATAACAAGGGTACGCAAGGAGTTTGGGGCTGTACTCGTTGTTTTAACTGCAACGCTGTATGTCCGATGGAAGTAGCGCCTTTAGATCGGATTACAGAAATTAAACAAGAAATATTAGCTAATGAAGATGTACCGAATAGCCGCCAAATTCGCCATCGTCAAGTATTGGTAGAGTTAGTCAAACAAGGGGGTTGGATTGACGAACGTGCTTTTGGTTTGCAAGTAGTAGGCGATTATTTCCGCGATATCAAAGGCTTGTTAAGCATCGCACCCTTGGGTTTAAGAATGCTAATTAAAGGTAAGTTTCCCCTGACGTTTGAAGCATCAGAAGGAACAGAGGAAGTGCGATCGCTAATTGAATCAGTACAAGCAGAGACGAGGTAGACAAGGGGGACCACAGGGGGATCTCTAGCGTGGTTCTTGGGGTATATTTAGGCGATCGCCTGAACGGTTGTAGACTAAAATATCCCATTGACCGTTAGCACTTGATTCAAAAGCAATGGTGTTACCATCGGCGCTAATTGTGGGGTTGCGAACTTGGGCTTGCAGATTGGCGCTAAGATTTCTAGATTGACGGTTTTCGCGGTCGTAAAGAAAAATGCCCGTACGTCCTTGACGGCTAGCTGTAAATACAATGTAGCGCCCGTTGTCAGAAATATCGGGGTTGGATGCGATCGCATCAAATTGATTGAGTCCAGGTAAATCGACGATACTGCGCGTTGCTGTATCAAATAAATATATGTTCTGACGGTTAAAGCGATCGCTCGTAAATACTACATATCTACCAGCAATTTGCGGAGTCAAATCGCTAGCAGCACTATTAAGACTTCTTCCACCTGGATCGAAAGGATAGCTCAACAGCCTGGGATAGTTAGCACAGCTAGTCAACAAACTAGCCAAAGCGATCGTCAAGCCAAAATTTAAACCATTCATATCCGCCTTGTCCCCATCCTCCTCAATAGTTACCAGTGAAACTTTTTGTTGTATATCATTTGGGAGCTGTGAATCCCCCACCTTTTAGGTGGCGCTATTCTACATGGAGTCAAATCTGCATTTGAAAACTGGTCACTGGTCACTGGTTACTGGTCACTGATTTAAGGAGATACCGTCGATGACGATCCTGGTACGGGAGAATCAGGTAAATCCAATTCAACATTAGGTCCTCGGTCTAATACTTCAATATCCCACTGACCGCGACTGCTGCTTTCAAAAACGACAAACCGACCGTCAGGGCTAATGCTAGGGTTGCGTACCCAACCTTGATACCACTGGTTGAGAATTTGCGGCTGCCGCGTCACGCGATCGTACAATACCAACATTAGTCTACCTTGTTCGCTAGTTAGGTAAACGATATAACGTCCCGTGTAGCTAATACTCGGATTTTCTGTAATTGCATCGCGGCGATTTAACCGAGGTAAGGAAATTAATTGCTGCAACTGCAGGTCATATAACAAAATATTGCGATCGCCGCCCCGATTGGAGACGAAAGCTAAATACCGACCGTTACCGCTCAGGGCTGGTTGTTCGTCAGTGTAGCGACTATTAAGAGATGATGGACCGCTAAAAGGATCGCTTGGACTGCAAGCAACAGCCAAACCAATTAAACCCAAACTAAAACTCCAACGCAGACAACGTTGGAGTAAAAATAGAGATGAAAAATTTTTCACAGTTTTGTCTGCTTCCCATCGCTACTTTAGCAGCGATCGCTCCCGTCAATATTGCTTAATACTCATCAAAATTTGTGGAGTTGTCTGGTTCGGGATCGTTAGAGGGATCTACAGGTTTGTAATCTACATAATCTGTAGGGATAGCATCATCATCTCGTTGACGCGAAGATCTCCGATTTGGTTGTTCTTGAGCAGAACGGCGCTTGCGGGGTCTGGGCGTGACATCTGTATCGCTTTGCGAACTTGGTGGAGTATTGTTGCTACGAGACGATCTTCTTGGCGAAGATGTATTCCATTCATCTTCAGGATTTTTGGGTGAATCCCATTCATCTTGGTAGCGAGTCTCTACCTTTGTCTGGGGCGAGCGACGCTTGCGCGGTTTGTCTGCTTGTCCTAGCCTATCTGTATTAGTACGATTACTAGAACGCCGAGGTTGTTCGTCATCGTAGCTATCGCTGCGACGGCGAGGGCGAGGATTTTCATCTTCGTAGTTATCGAGGCTGTTGGGGCGCGAATCGCGGCTACCTGGAATGCGGGGGCGAACTGGGCGATCGTAATCAAATTCTAGTTCGTCTAACTCTGCTACTTGTTCGTAGTAATTGCTGACTGGGCGATCTTCATCGACAATCCGTGTATTGCGCTTGGCTTGTTCTGTTGCTATACCCCGCAATCTGACACTTTCCACCGCAAAAAATACTGTAGAACCAACCAATAGCACTTGCCCAAATTGCAAAATTGGGTCTAACCGCCAGCCTTGAGAGATGAGAATAATGCCGCAGACTAAACCTATAGCTGCAAAAAAGATGTCATGATCGCGCGATAGTTCGGGACGCACCGATCGCAAAAAGTACAACGCCGCCCCAGCCACAGCTAACAAAATACCTAGTAGGGTATGCGTTCCACCCCCAAAATTTACCTGGGCGAGAATACTCGCTGAGTTCAGCCCAAAATTTATCATTACCGTTTACCCAATATCAAATCTATGTTAACTATTCGCTATGAAAATCTCTAGTCTAACTATACGTCTGCGGTCAATGTCTGGAAATTTTTACCCTAACAAAGTGCTGTGGATACCAAATACGTTTTTTATATTTAGCACTTTATCAAGTAAAAAGCCTCGGTTTATTAGCCCAAATAGTTTATGGCTTGCCGAGGACATACGTAGCGCGATCGCTATTTAAGCATATTATAGTCGGGGCAAACAGGTGTTGCCCCCTGATACCAACAGTCTTAAGAACGTTGAATTTTATCTTTTTGGCTAATAAAAATCAGACCAACTGTTGCGGGAATAACAACGATTAGCGTACCTGCAAGCAAGCTATAAAAGAAGTTCATTAAAGAAGGAGTCATTGACTGGCAACCTTTGTTTACACTCTGCACTTTAATTTTAATGCTCTGTTACACGCTTGCAAAGTCGTTTCTCATTTTTGCTAGTCCAATCCCACTACATTTATAAAGGCGTGACAAAGATTCATTGCTACTTGCGCTTGTCCCAGCACGTTACGCACTACACAGAGTAAGTTAAAATAATATGTATGTTTATTGACAAATTTTAAGATTGCTGAGATTGCAGTCCTGCCGCAGAAGGCAAGCACGATCTCTTCTTGTTACCTAAATTAGTTACAAATTATGAGCGCTCTTACTATAACTGACTGGGTTTTAGGCTTATTTTTGGGTTTGATGACTCTGTTATTTATTTTCCGCATTGTTCTTACCTGGTATCCGCAAGTAGACCTCAATCGCCTGCCATTTAACTTGGCAGCTTGGCCAACTGAACCCTTTTTAGTGCCATTACGCAAGTTAGTACCACCCATCGGCGGTGTTGACATTACTCCGGTTATCTGGGTCGGTATTTTCAGCTTGATTAGAGAACTGTTATTAGGTCAGCAAGGATTATTAAGAATGGCGGCTCATTTGTAATTCGTAATTCGTAATTCGTAATTAAGAAAATGGCGGCTCACTTGCAGTAGGGTCACTGTTTGGGAGGTAGCATAACTTTTTCCACAAAATCGGTGTAAACTTCACCACGCAGAAATTCTGGCGTTTCCAAAATCTTTTGGTGGAAGCCGATTGTAGTTGGTACGCCAGTAAGGGCAAACTCACGTAACGCCCGCTTCATCCGCTTAATGGCACTAGGGCGATCGCTTCCCCAGACAATTAACTTACCAATGAGAGAATCATAATAAGGCGGGATTTGGTAATCGGTATAGATATGAGAATCTATCCGCACTCCAGGACCTCCAGGAGGCAAATAGCCGCTAATTCGCCCTGGTGCGGGACGAAAATCGCGATCGGGATCTTCGGCATTAATCCGACATTCGATTGCGTGACCCCGCAAATTTACTCGATCTTGGGTTAATTGCAGTTTTTCGCCTTGAGCGACTCTAATTTGTTCGGCGACTAAATCGAACCCTGTAATCATTTCCGTTACTGGATGTTCGACTTGAATGCGAGTATTCATTTCCATAAAATAAAACTCGCCATTTTGAGATAGCAGAAATTCTACTGTACCTGCTCCAGTGTAGTTAATTGACTTGGCAGCTAAAATCGCCGCTTCACCCATTTTTGCCCGTAGCTCCGCGCTTAATGCAGGGCTGGGGGCTTCTTCTAGCAACTTTTGGTGGCGGCGCTGAATCGAACAATCGCGCTCTCCTAAGTGGATAACATTGCCATGACTATCGGCAATAATTTGAAACTCTATATGGCGGGGACGTTCGATAAATTTTTCTATATATAGCCCAGGATTGCCAAAAGCAGCTTCCGCTTCGCCTCTAGCAGCCAAAAATAGCTTTACAAGGTCGTTCCCATCTCGTACCAACCGCATTCCACGTCCGCCACCGCCAGCAGTAGCTTTAATCATTACAGGATAGCCAATTTCATCGGCAAGTTCTTGAGCTTCTTGTTCGTCTTGCAACAAGCCGTCGCTACCAGGAACAGTAGGTACGCCAGCAGCAATCATCGTCTCTTTGGCGGTAGACTTATCGCCCATAGCGCGGATAGATTCAGGCGTTGGTCCGATGAAAGCTATTTTGTGATCGGCACAAATTTCTGCAAATCTAGCATTTTCTGCCAAAAAACCATAGCCAGGATGAATCGCAGTAGCATTGCGAGTTAAAGCCGCAGCAATGATCCCTGGAATATTGAGATAACTTTTGCTACTGGGAGCTTCGCCGATGCAAACAGCCTCATCAGCAAGTTGAACGTGTAAAGCGTCGCGGTCAACTGTAGAATGCACTGCAACGGTAGCAATGCCCATTTCTTCACAGGCGCGAAGAATGCGTAAAGCAATTTCTCCACGATTGGCAATCAATATTTTATCGAACTGCATCTTCTAGCTTTGATTCGGATCAGTTAGATTGACATCCTGCAAAAACTAACTGTAACAAGTATCTTAGAGTAGTTTTGAGTTTTTAGGTTTAAGTTTTGAGTGGAAGATCTTTTGTCTTAGAGGCTGGGGTTTTGGTAGGTGCGATCGCCCTAGTGGATCGGGATAACATAACTACGTTAGTAAATCGAGTGTTTGGAATATAAATAGCAGAGGAAGGAAAATTAGTAGTTTACAACCTACAACTCAATAATCCTACTAACTCAAAACTCAAAACTATTGAAAAAAGGTGCTACAGTATTTATACAAAATATGCGGATGTGGCGGAATTGGTATACGCGCACGCTTGAGGTGCGTGTGGGCACTGCCCTTGCGAGTTCGAGTCTCGCCTTCCGCACTGTTATACCTATATAACTATTTAAGTCCTGAGTAAGTATATATTCAGGACTTTGGCTTAATAGGTAAGTAAATTTCCCCAGAATTGTTATGATTTAAGATAGGTAATTAAGTTTTGTAAATAAATTGACTGTAACTAGCACTGCAAATAGCCGAGCGTTGCCAACAACTTGGCACTGCCTAGAATCACTTTGGCAGGGAGATGAAGCGATCGTGCAACAAGGCTTACCACACACTCAGCTAGCACCTGCTTGGCAGCTATTACTACTAGGAGATGGTTCGCCCACACGACACTTGCAATTACTGACAGGAGAACTTACAGAAGTAGATGTAATTGATATGTCAAATATTGGCATGGACTTAGACAGTGCGCCCGACTTAATTCAAGCCGTACCAGGACCAAGATTGAGGCGGCAAGTATGGCTGCGTACTCCTTCTGGTCAGAGATTAGCTTATGCTACTTCGTGGTGGGAGGCAAGTCACGTAGATGAGTATTTACAGAATCGTTCCTTACCAATTTGGGCTAGTTTGACTCGCTTGCGTACCGAGTTGTATAGAGACGTGCAGGGAATCTATTACGGCAACAGTGCAACCTTAGAAGTAGCTTTTGGGCAAAAAGGACCATTCTGGGGGCGACATTACCTATTTTGGCATCACGGGCAGCCCTTAACGTTAATTTACGAGGTATTTTCTCCTTATTTAACTAAGTATTTAGGTTCCATGCACCCCCTGTAGTCCCCCTTGTCCCTTTTGTAATTACGAATTATTTCATCCCTACAGGAGTAGGAATAGCAATATCTACAGGCGTTACTTGCGTGGAAAGTGCAGTTAAGGGTGGATTAATCGCACCTGCATTCCCTACAACCATAGTTACAAGCTGTTCTGGTTTGAGATAAGTTTTAGCTACCCGTTGCACGTCAGCGGCGGTAGTTGCTTCGACACCACGTTGGTAGCGAAAAATAAAATCTGCTGGATATCCGTAGTATTCGTAACGCATTAGCCTCGACAAAGTTTGAGTGGGATCGGCAAAATTAAATACAAACGAATTTAGTACTGAATCTTTCGCAAAACTAAGTTCAGCAAGCGTTACAGGTTCAGCTTGGAGACGTTCAATTTCAGTTCGCACAGCCTGAATAAAAGGCACAGTAGCATCAGAGCGAGTTTGTCCGCCAGCCAGGAAAATACCAGGATAATCGTACTTAGCACTCCAAAGCCCGTAGACAGTATAAGCAAGACCTTGACGCGATCGCACAGAATTAAACAACCGCCCGCCAAAACCATTTAATACGCCACTCAATACATCTAGCGCCGCATAATCAGGACTATCAAACTTGCCCCCCAGATGACCAATTTGCACATAGCTTTGAGTAAGTTGGGGAAGACTTGCGACAAAAACTCCACCTTGTTTCGCCTGAGACACAGCAGGTAAAGAAGGTTTAGCAAGATTGGGATTTGGTTGCCAATCGCCCAAATGTTTTTCAATTAGCGATCGCATCTCCTTCGCTTCAAAATCGCCCACAATCCCCAAAATTATATTATTGGGGTAAAAATACTGCTGATAAAAACCAACAACATCATCGCGGGAGATATTATCTAAAGTCGCATACTCCACAGTACGAGCATAAGGACTATCACCGCCATAAATCAGCTTTTGAAACTCCCGTTCGGCAACACTTTCAGGATCGTCATTCCGACGGGCAATACCGCCCCTTATTTGAGTTTTAGCTAGTTCTAGCTGTTGGGGATCGAAACGAGGCGATCGCAGCACCTCACTAAACAACTCAAACACAGCAGACAAATCTTCACTCAGGGCATTAAAACTAGCACTACCAGAAGTAGTATTAATCCCCGTCTCCACAGTAGCCGCCCGTTGTTCTAACAACTGATTCAACTTTTGCGAGGGATGCTTAGTAGTACCACCACTACGCATCACCGTACCAGTCAACCCAGCCAAACCAATCTTATCAGCAGGTTCCAAGCGATCGCCAGTACGCACCAGCGCCGTACCACCCACCAAAGGCAACTCCCGATCCTCCAGCAAATAAACCACCAAACCATTCTTCATCACAAACCGCTCGTACTTAGGCAGTTTCACCTCTGGCAAAGGCGCAAACTCCAACTGCGTATAATGCTTCGCCGTAGCAGCCATAGCAGGCAAACCCACCCACAAAGCTACCAACATCGCCACAACAACAACTACCCACCTAAATCTCTTCACTCTCATTTCTTCCTCTGCGGTTCGTTAACTCTTCTAACTCTCTTTAGGCAACAAACGCCCAACAGTCCGATTTTCCGGCACAAAAGTAGCCTGAGCCACCCGTTGCACATCAGCCGCCGTCACCGCCCTAAGCGCCTCCAACTGCTCAAACAAATTGCGCCAAGAGCCAGTTTTTACTTCATATTCCAACAACAACTGAGCCATCCCCGCGTTAGAATCAAGCGATCGCAAAACACCCGCCCGCGCCTGAGTCTTCACCCGATCCAACTCCACAGCCGAAACAGGCTCAGTTTTCAGCCTCTCAATCTCCTTTCTCAACCCCGCCGCTACCTCATCAACAGTTCGATTAGGAGCAGTCAAAGCATAAAAAAGCATCAAATTGGGATACTTATCGCCAGGAAAACCGCTAAAACCTTGAGCAGCTAAAGCAATACGCTGTTGTTCTACCAAAGACTTATACAGCCTTGAAGTACGCCCATTACTGAGCAGACTACCAATAATTTCATAAACAACATGGTCTGGATGCATAATCGCAGGGCGATGATACGCTTCCAAATACCAAGGTTGAGAAGGAAAGCGCACTTCAACTTCTCTAGTTTCCTTTTGAGTGGGTTCTACAGCTTTTAACTTAGGCGGTGCAGGTTTTGCTTGAAAGCGTCCAAAATAAGTTTGAGCTAATTCCTTTACCTGCTTGGGGTTAACATCGCCGACAATAGCGATCGTTAGATTGCGCGGAACGTAATAAGTATCAAAAAACTGCTGTACATCTTCCCGCGTCAGATTGCGGATGTCTTGTTCGTAGCCAATTGTCGGGCGCTTATAAGGATGGACGTTGTAAGCCTTATCTAGTAAAGCCTCAATCGTCGTACCTATGGGCGAATTATCAACCCGCAACCGCCGTTCTTCTAAAATTACGTCTTTTTCCTTATAAAACTCCCGAAACACTGGCTCCAAAAATCGCTCTGATTCCAGCGACATCCACAGTTCTAACTTATTGGCTGGGAAGCTATAAAAATAGCGTGTGGCTTCTACAGACGTAGTAGCATTTAAGCCTACACCGCCTGACTGTTGGACAATTTGCCCTAGCTCATTTTGCTTGACTAATTTGAGGGCTTCAGCTTGAACTTTGTCGAACTCTGCTTGTAATTTAATTAGTTCTACTGGCTTTTTAGCGGTTTTAGCGGCTTGAATTTGCTCTGCTAAAGTATCTAGGCGATCTAGCAGTGGCTTTTCCGCAGCGTAGTTTACCGTACCAATACGCTTAGTTCCCTTAAACGCCAAATGCTCCAAAAAGTGAGCTACACCTGTTTTGCCATCAGGTTCATTTGCCCCACCCACATCGGCATAAGTGAGAAAAGAGACAACAGGCGCTTGATGGCGTTCCAAAATAATAAATTTCATGCCATTATCTAGACGGAACTCAGTTAAGCGATCGCTCACGCTATCTAAATATGGTGCAATTGATTTATCAGTAGCAGGTGCTTGGGTACGGGCGAAAGCCGCTGTGGGGAACAATTCCCAGCCAAACAGCATGACTACCAGCAAAGTAATTAAAAACCGATACCATGTATGAGGAATAGGTAAAAGCGATCGCAAACGATTAATCGGCTGGCTCATAATAGGAGGAAGTCAAAGTAAATCCGTTAATAATGTATTAAACTTTCAAGTTGTTATAGCTCAGTATTAGACAATAAGCCTACAAGCGGTACTGCGGTCATCCAAACATAAATTATATATGCAAGTTTTTCACCGTCCTTCTCAATCAGAAGATTCTTCCCGCACTCGCATCTTGAAAGCAGCGCAAAAATTGTTTGCTTCTCAAGGATTTGATGGCACTACTACCCGCGATTTGGCACAAGCTGCGGGTGTAGCTGAAGGCACGCTTTTTCGTCATTTCGCCAACAAAAAAGCAATTTTAATTGAAGTAGCAACTCAAGGCTGGGTAGAAATTTTGACAGACTTGCTGACAGAATTAAGCGAAATGGGTAGCTATAAGGCTGTAGCACAAGTAATGAAGCGAAGAATGTGGAATTTCCGTAAAAACGCCGATTTAATGCGAGTTTGCTTTATGGAAGCTCAATTTCACCCTGATTTACGCGATCGCATTCAGTCAGAAGTAATTGGCAAAATGACTGATGTAGCGGAAGCTTTCTTTCAAACTGCAATGGATCGAGGTATCTACCGTAAAACGAATCCAAAAATTGTCGCGCAAGTATTTTTAGGGATGTTTGCTGTAGCAGGCTTTAGCCATAATACATTGATGGAACCCGATGCATCCCCTCAAGCGATGCAAGAAATGGCAGAAGGATTAGCTGATATTTTCCTAAATGGCGTGTTGGCTAAAACTTAGATAGGGGCATGAGGGACAACAGTTTTGGCTTTCGTGCCTTTGAGCGCATCAACGATGTACCATATTAACTCTCGACGCGAAATAAGAACAAATTACTACTTTTTGCTTGCATGAGAACGATGTTTGCGATAGAAATCTCTAATCTCTTGCTCGCTCAACTTTTTGTCATTCTTTATACTATGAATTAAACTATATCCTCTAGATAAGAGATTTTCAGGCGTATCTGCTAGTCCAGCATATTTAACTGCAAAAGGTTGATTTTGCTCAACTAACCCATAAAGTTGCATATTTGTAGCTTTAACGTACATTCCCATCATTGAATCTTCGCCAACAGGTGTATATAACCAAAGCAGAGGATCTTCTAAGTAGCCATTGGTAGCCATGTGAGAGATCAGTTTGCTAGAAACTGCATATGCACCTCCTTGGCAGTGTTCGCCTGGTTCATAGCCATTTTTCAATGCTGAGTTGATATGTCTGCGAATTATCGCCGATTTTCCCCAAAAGCCCAAGTGAAAATAAATTTTTCTGCCAACTCTAAAGATGCTCATGGGCGAGGACAAGTGCCTAAAATACTTTGCCCAATCTGAAAAATCTCTAAGATCGCCGTTGCAAGTTTGCTTATACGAACCGAGAATACCAACATTTGGCATCGCAGCAAAAGCACGATTAATTTTTTCTGCAAATGGAGCAATGACTAATGCATCTGTGTCCAACTTTAAGGTAAAACTTGTATCCGTATGTTTGTTAATCCACTGCAAGGCTGACAAGGTAGCAGTATTTAATCCGCCTGTATGCCCAATGCCTTTTCCCTGACGTGGATTGATGATACTTACAGCTTTACAAGTATCTGGGAAACGAAAATATTTGGTCAATTGACGATCTTGCGTGCTATCGTCAATAAAAACCAACCAGGGAGTATATGGTTCATAAGTCCATAAGCTATCTAACAGGTCGGCAGTACGCTCAATTTCTTGTTGACTGGGACCTACTGCCAAATATACAGCAAAGTTAATCATATTCATGTTGATAATTTCTGCTCAATCTCGCTGTTGAGGAAAATTTATGAATTTGTATTTTTAATAATTAAATCTTAGATTGATATATCTGTAAAATTGTAATCTCAAATACGGTGATGTTGCAATAGACAAGCAAGCTGTTAGGGTAAAGAGTTTATCTCCTCTCAAATCAGTTTAAAAGATTAATTAATCTAGGGCTAAAATTCAATTTTTTAACTGTTTCCTCTCCAATTGGCAAAGCTAAAATCCTAGATTTGAATTTATTGATAAAAACAATAATCACACCAAATATTTATGCACTTTGCTTCTAGTGCTACTTCCTTAGTTGGTACATTACGCGATCGCCGACAAAAGCTTGCTAAATTAGTTAATTTTCCGGTAGTTTTATGGTCGGGAGCGACTATTTCGCGCAATTTTGCCGCTAATACGTTCCCTTTTCGCGCTAGCAGCCATTTTCTCTATTTTGCTGGGCTACCTTTAGAAAATGCAGCGATTCGTTTAGAAGATGGCAAACTACAACTATTTATGGACGATGCGCCCGATAGTAGTACGCTGTGGCATGGAGAAACAGCAAAACGTGAAGAAGTTGCAGAAATTATCGGCGCAGATGTTGCTTACCCCTTGACAGGATTGAAGTTCAATGTATATAAATCGGCAACAATTCCCGTCCAAAATATTGTTACTAGGGAATGGCAGTCTAAGTTATTGCAGCGTAAAGCTAGTTTAGAAGGAATTGACTTTAAGTTAGCAAAAGCGATCGCACAATTGCGACTAACTCATGACGACGCGGCTATAGAAGAATTAAAAAAAGCTGCCGCTGTTACTGTCAAAGCACATAAAGCAGGTATGACAGCAACTAAAAATGCTAAATCTGAGGCAGAAGTCCGCGCGGCGATGGAGCAAGTAATAATAGCTAATAACATGAGTTGCGCTTACTCTAGCATTGTCACCGTACGCGGCGAAGTTCTCCACAATAACCACTATGACAACTTATTGCAGCCAGGCGACTTATTATTAGCAGATGTTGGCGCTGAGACTAGCACAGGTTGGGCGGCGGATGTTACCCGTACTTGGGCTGTTTCTGGTAAATTTTCCTCAACGCAGCAAGATATCTACGATGTAGTGTTAGCAGCGCATGATGCTTGTATTGCTAAAATTTGTCCTAGTGTCGAATATCAAGATATACATTTACTTGCAGCTACGATAATTGCTCAGGGATTGGTAGATTTGGGTATTTTGCGGGGAATACCTGAAGATTTAGTAGCAATGGACGCTCACGCACTGTTTTTCCCTCATGGAGTCGGACATTTATTAGGCTTAGATGTTCACGATATGGAAGATTTGGGAGATATAGCAGGATATGAAGAAGGGAGAACAAGAAGCGATCGCTTTGGGTTATGCTATTTGCGGTTAAATCGCCCTTTACGGGCAAAAATGCTAGTTACAATTGAACCTGGTTTCTACCAAGTACCAGCAGTTTTAAACAATCCAGATACTCGCGCTAAATACCAAGATGTCGTTAAATGGGAACAATTGGCTAAATTTGCTGACGTACGCGGGATTCGGATTGAGGATGATGTGTTAGTAACGGAAAATGGTAGCGAAGTATTGACAGAGGCGTTACCGACAAGTGAGGATGCGATCGCGAATTTAGTTAATGAATGAAATAATCAACTGCGATATTTTAGTAGTAGGCGGCGGTACAGGCGGTACAGCCGCAGCTATCTGTGCAGCAAGGGCGGGTGCTAAAACTATTCTTGTTAGCGAATTTCCCTGGCTAGGGGGAATGTTAACCTCAGCAGGCGTAGCTGCACCCGATGGTAACGAACTACAAGCATTTCAAACTGGCTTATGGGGTACATACATACAAGAATTACAACGCAGACAAGCAGGCGGATTAGATAATAGTTGGGTAAGTTTTTTTAGCTACGATCCGCGTGTAGGTGCAGAAATATTTGCTAATTGGGTGCAAGAATTACCAAACCTAGATTGGATTGCCAATAAAGTACCCTTAGAAGTTATTAAAAAGAGTAATAGAATTACTGGGGTAAGATTTGCCGATTTTACAGTTACAGCCAAAATTACCTTAGATGGCACAGAATTAGGCGATTTACTAGCTTTAGCGGAAATTCCTTATCGTTGGGGTTGGGAATTACAAGCCCAATGGGGAGAACCTAGCGCACCTATCGCTGCTAACGAACTAACAAATAAATATCCAGTGCAAGCGCCTACCTGGGTAGTAATTATGCAGGATTTTGGCGAAGATGCCCTAGAAATTCCTGCACCACCTAACTATAACCCAGCAAAATTTACTGGTGCTTGGGAAGGCTATGGGCAAAAAGAATTTCTGAACTACGGGCGTTTGCCAGAAAATATATTTATGATTAATTGGCCCCAGCGTGGTAATGATTATGCTGAGGGTGTAGAACGTTTAATTTCCTCTGATAGTACCAAACGAGAGTTTTTGCAAGAAAGCTTGTGGCATAGCCAAGGTTTTGCTCGTTATATTCAAACTAATTGCGATCGCAAGTATGGATTAGCAACTAATATCTTTCCATATAGAAAAGATTGTCTTGGTGGTGGTGCATATGCTTTGCATCCTTACTACCGCGAAAGCCGTCGCTTAGTAGGTTTAACTACTGTGCGAGAACAAGATATTTTGCCCGTACCTGGGGGAAAAGTTGCCCCGTTGCAGCCAGAAACAGTAGCAATAGGAAATTATGCTAACGATCACCATTACCCAGGCGTAGATTTTCCCCTTCAACCTAAATCTATCCGTTGGGGCGGACGTTGGACGGGTACGCCCTTTACTATTCCTTATAGTTGCTTAGTTCCGGTAGAGACTGATGGTTTATTGGTATGCGAGAAAAATATCTCTGGTTCTCACATTGCCAATGGTGCAACTAGGCTGCAACCTATAGTTATGAATATAGGGCAAGCTGCAGGTATGGCAGCAGCACTATGTATAGAATTGGGATGTCAACCGCGAGAATTATCTATAAGCAAGCTACAAAAAGCTTTGTTACAAAGTAAAACTCCTGCTGCGATTGTTCCATTGTTTAACTTGTCTCCTAATAATCCTGATTGGTTGTACTGGCAGCAATATTATCTAGAATATCCAGAAGCTTATCCAGCAAGCGGTAATTGCCCTAATCCTCAAAAGGTTTCCTCACTATCAAATCCTACTTCTCGCCTCTTCCAAGGCACTTTTCACCACCTTGGAGAACAAGATTACACGCTTACCTTAGATGATTCTTGGCAATTGGTGACATTGCGATCGCACATAGACGAGCAGTTACAAAAATGCATCAATAACCAGCATCTCACCTTTAGGGGAACTCTTAATTGCTCAGGTAAGTGGTTATTAGTTGAGGAAATTGAGAGTTGATTATATGGAGCGATCGCCAAACTGCTACAGTAGTTGTGGAGAGTGGGAAGTAGGTGATTGGTTTTAAGCAGAACTAAAGTAGTAATGCGGTGTTTGGCGATCGCTAGCGTAATATGTATTATGCTCCTATCTGGTTGCAACAATACCAGCAGCAATAATCCCTCTCCAGCCACAACTTCAGAAGTTCAACCTTTGACGCGGATTGCTCAAGGCGATCGCGGTGTATCTGTAGCACCCGAACCAATTACCATCAGTAGAGGACAAGTAATATTTGTACCTGTTTACTCTCACATCTATCATGGCAACAAACAAGAGCAATTTCCTTTAGCCGTAACTCTAAGCATTCGCAACACCAGTTTGACTGAACCTATTACAGTTCGATCTGTACGCTACTACAGTTCTGGCGGAAAATTAGTCAAAGAGTACGCCAATAAAAACTTGCAACTTGCAGCACTAGCAACTACAGAATTTTTCATTCCTCAACAAGACTCAAGTGGAGGTTCAGGAGCGAGTTTTATTGTTGAGTGGGTTACAGACAGACAAAATGTCACCGAACCAATTACAGAGGCAGTAATGATTAGCACGAGCTTTCAACAAGGAGTATCGTTTACTAGCTACGGGCGGGTCATTCAAGAGATTAAATCTTGATGAGATGCGATCGCGTGCAGCGATGTGTTAGCCGCTTCAAGTATTCTCAATCGATGCAAATTTGGCAAATATTTCTGCTTCTGTCAGATTTGAGGTTTGATTGGCAAATTCATAGTAACTAGGTTTTCTGTCTATGAAGATTTGCTCGGTAAACTCAAACTCAATTCCATCTTGAAAAAGACCTACTGGGACAAAATATTCGTTAGTAGGCAATAACTTGTAGTAAATGTGCGTACCGCATTCACCGCAGAAAGCTCTTTGCGCCCAATCGGAGGACTGATACACTTTGAGTTTATCATCGCCATCTACCTGCACATTTGAGCCGCAAGAAACACCTAATGCTGGTCCACCTCCCCACCGCCGACACATCCCGCAATGACAGGCATCTATGCTCTTTTTGTCTGGCGTTCTTACAGTTATTGCACCGCAAAGACACTTACCTTCCATTGGTATCTCCTGTATAGCTAGCGATCGCTGTCTAATTTTTGCACATTAAAGACCAGCCGCCGCAGATAACCTCTTGAGTGTCGGCTTCAAGCCAATATTAAACTGATACAGACTTCGCAATCTTGGCAAGCAATCGCAATGCTTCATTAACGGATGCGGAGTCTCGAAAGATTTCTGCTACATCTGGATCGAGAACTACAACGTTACTAGATTGCGTATAGGCTTCATAATATTTGCCACGAACTCCGCCTGAAAAATCGTATTCAGGTCTTATCTCGTCATTAATTGCTTTAGGTTCCTGATTCATATTTTCTTCTCTCCTATCGCGTATTGCTATCCGTTGGCAAGGTTTTCAGTTTGGCGATCGCTGCAAGCACTTTCAAGACGCTAGTGCTAAAATTCTTACATATGTCTTACTTTTTAGACGCAGAATCTAATGGAAGTAACTAAGTTATCGAGTAAAGGACAAGTTATTATTCCCAAAGCCTTACGTGCTGCTCGTAACTGGGAAGCAGGTCAAGAACTTATTGCTATTGATGTTGGTGATGGTATTCTGCTAAAACCCAAAAAGCATTTTCCAGAGACTACATTAGCGCAGGTTGCAGGTTGCTTGAAACATCAAGGAAAGCCGAAAAGCTTACATGACATAGAAAATGCGATTCGCCAGGGAGTAATGGAACAGTGGCATGATTGCAGTTGATACAAACATTGTTGTACGTCTCTTAACTCAAGATGATGAACAGCAACACAATAAAAGCCTCAAGTTATTTCAGGAACAAGACATATTTATTCCAGATACAGTAATCCTCGAAACCGAGTGGGTTCTACGTTTTGCATACCATTTCAAACCCGATAAAATTTGCGAAGCATTTAAAAATCTATTCGGTTTACCTAATGTCCAGCTTACGAACGGAAATTTAATGGCACAAGTTCTGCAATGGCATGAAAATGGGTTGGATTTTGCTGATGCACTTCATTTAGCACAAAGCCAAAACTGTTCCGCAATCTACACCTTTGATACTAAGTTTGTTAACAATGCTAAAGAATTAACGCAATGTGTGGTTCAGCAACCCTAAGATATCTCTAAGTAATTGGTATTGTGGAAAATGCGATCGCTTTAAAACACAGCATAAGCGATCGCTAATAGATAAGCTTGCACCTTTGCTCTCCTTTCTGGTGCAATAAATTTTAGGTGTTTAGTGGTAACAGTTGTACAAATCCCTCTTGCTCAAAGTGAAAAGGGGTGGTTAATGCCTCAGCAAGACCGCGCTGGCGTATTAAAGCAAAGCTGACTGAATCATACAACGAATAAGTATTGTCTTGCCGATTTACTAAAATCTGCATCGCTCGTTGATGAAGTTGCTCATCTTCGATATTGGAGCCGGATATGATTAATCCCGTAAACTCAGGTGTTGAGGATCAACTTATGGAAATAAGTTTCAACCCCTTCATTGTGAGAATCAAATACTCTTAACAACTGTTCCTGAGAAAATAAAGTATTTATAATTTCACGCAGATGTTGATCGCAAGTCCTACTAATTAAAGGTAATTCTTCTATCTGCTTTGCACTAAGCGTGTCACCATGCGTTAGTTTTGAACGTACAGTGTAGGCTTTTTTAATATTACTGAAGACTTTTTCTTTGCTATGTCCTTGAGCACCTAGAAAAAAAGCGACTCTCTCTGATAGCTTGTGAGCCAACTCAGCCGAATCTGTTGTAAAAAGAGTTTCAAGAGCGCTGCAATAATGAGTAATTCTAAAGGCTAAATTTGGAGAATTTCTTGCAGCAGCAATAAACTTTAGGGCTCTACCAGTGCGACTAAATCCCTTTTCCATCATAAAACTTATACTTGAGGATTGCTTTGTATGGAGATATGACTCAATCTGGTCATTCTTAATACCCCAAGCCTTTAGTTCATCAATAGACATCAATATTTCTTCAGAGTAAGTACCGTCGGAGAAAGCAGGTCTAGCAGCTAGATAATTGCTAAATAGCTGCGAATGTGATTCATTATAGTTAACTTGTAAAAACGCAGCATCACATTCCATCGCATGATCCTTAATCAGCCAAGCATTTCTGAAAAGTGCTTCAATCCACCAAATTATCGCCAATAATAACACTTCGGGATGGTCTTCCATGTCTTTTAGAGTATCATTATCATACTCACCAAAAACAATATTTGGTGCATTAAGCAGATAGTCAAATTCTAGAAAACCTATTGCTTGAGCAAGCTTTGGGGTCAGCAATTTTTTAAATATACTCTTGTTATTTGTAATATTAATTCCTGTTATTATTTCTATATATTCATCTATCTGTTCAGTAATCTTTAAGTGTCTAAAGGAGGTGATCAATAAAGCTTGATTCATTAGTAGTGTGGTTATTGAGTAAACGCAACTCATCTAGTTTAAATTGAATACTAACTTGCAAACGAATGATAAAAGTGATGAAAGCATGACCCAAGAAGCTATCAACTTTATGGCAAGGATTTCAAGCAACGTAACTTAAACATGAGTGCAGCAAAATTTAGTCTCTTAGCCAAAGTGTGTGTTCACAGTGGCAATACTGTTGTTTCGCCAGCACTTCGCAACCCTGGCATTGAGAATCGTCAACAGTTAATGCAGCAAACTAAGGATTTATTAGTTTCATATTCGGAGCTATATATAGGTAATCGCATATCCGATAATGTAATGAAATGCCACCATTGTCACTCACAGTAGTTATCTAGAATGGCTATCGATGTGGGAAGCAATGCTACCGTTGTAAGGATTGTAGTAAACATTTTGTAGAAAAATCCAAGAGTATAATACAGGTTTGGGTTTCCAGAATTAGCTTTCAACGGGTGGCGCAGCATAATAAATAATCGCTAAAAACACTATCGGTAATTCAATCAACTTTTCAGGACCATGAGGAATATCACCCCGAAACGTCAGCGCGTCTCCTGGTTCTAATAAATATGTAGATTGTCCGTGACGATATTCAATTTTGCCTTGCAGCATATAAATAAACTCTACCCCTGGATGCTCAAAGGTAGGAAAAGCCTCGGAAGCATCGTCCATTGCAATTAAAAATGGTTCAAATAACTTAGTAGAACCGCGATCGTAAGCTAATAGATGGTAGGTATGACCTCTCTTAGTTCCCCGCCGCACCACTTCCATTCCTTCCCCGCTTTTAACCAGTTGCGCGTCACCTTCAGGCATATTGTAGTTGCGAAATAAAGTTGACAGCGATACGCCTAACGCGCTAGCTAGCTTGGCTAAAGTGTCTAAACTGGTTGCAGTTTGAGCATTTTCAATCTTTGACAGCATCCCGCGCGAAATATTGGTGCGATCGCAAACTTCAGCGATCGTCAATCCATGCTTCTGCCGCAGTTCGCGGATAGTATTACCGATATAGCGTTCTAGGGAATTATCGGTATTATTTGCCGCCGCTTCTACCATGTATCTAACCTTCTCCTGCAATTATTTTGCATCTTATCAAGAAATTTTGTTGACATATAAGAATTAAAAGTGCATGATGTTCAATAAAGTTTCCTATCGTGAATTTTTAGGCTGCGCGTCCTATGCCCTTACGCTTACTAAAATTTGGGCTGAACAAGAAGTATCCAGAACCGAGGATGTTTCGCCAACGCGATCGCCTCAAATCGAGTTACGATGCAGTAATTATTGGTGGTGGCGGACACGGATTAGCCGCAGCTTATTATCTAGCACGAGATTATGGTTTAACTAACGTCGCCGTTCTCGAAAAAGGCTACATCGGTGGTGGTAATACAGGACGCAATACCACTATCATTCGTTCTAACTATCTCACGCCGGAAGGAGTGAAGTTTTACGACGAGTCGGTGAGATTATGGCAAGATTTATCTCAGGAATTTGACTTAAATCTGTTTTACTCAACGCGCGGACACTTTACACTAGCGCATACAGACGCATCAGTAAGAACAATGCGCCATCGGGCAGAAGTAAATAAGCATTTTGGTATTGATAGCGAGTTAGTTAGCCCTCAAGAAGTGCAAAAAGCTTGCCCGTATATGGATGTAAACTGTGGTGGGAATGTCCCAGTTTTAGGCGCGTTGTATCACGCACCAGGTAGTATTGCGCGTCACGATGCAGTTGCTTGGGGTTACGGACGCGGTGCAGATTTGCGTGGGGTAGAAATTCATCAACAAACAGAAGTATTAGGAGTTGAGGTAACTGGTGGCAAAGTTACGGGAGTTAAGACATCACGCGGTCATATTTCCACGCCCAAAGTATTGTGTGCTGTTGCCGGATCTACACCCCGAATATTGCAAATGGTGGAATTGCGATCGCCTATTTACATTCACCCGTTGCAGGCTATGGTCAGCGAACCGATGAAACCTTGGTTAGATCCAATAATTGTCTCTGGTAGCTTGCACGTTTATGTCAGTCAAACAGCTAGAGGTGAATTGGTTATGGGTGCATCTTTAGATCCCTACGAATTGCACTCAACTCGCTCTACTTTTGATTTTACTGAAAGTCTTGCCGCTCATATGTTGGAACTATTTCCCATGCTTTCTCATGTCAAAGTAGTAAGGCAATGGGCGGGAATGGCAGATATGACACCGGACTTTGCGCCAATTATGGGGAAAACACAAGTTGAGGGATTTTATTTAGATGCAGGGTGGGGAACTTGGGGATTTAAGGCAACTCCAGTATGCGGTAAAACTATGGCTTATACAGTAGCAAGCGATCGCAACCATGACTTAATTAAAGACTTTTCTCTATCTCGGTTTATTAACCATGCTTTAGTTGGTGAAAAAGGAGCGGCTTCAGTAGGACATTGAAAACAGTGACCAGTGACCAGTTGAGAATGAAAGTTGTTAATTGCCCGATTAATGGTGCTAGACCTGTTTCTGAGTTTATTTGTGGTGGTGAGGTGCGTTCGATGCCAGATCCGCAGATAACTGATGATGACTCTTGGGCTGATTATGTATTTAATCGTAATGGACAAGCGGGGATAAAGAAAGAGTGGTGGTGTCATACGCCTAGTAATACATGGTTTATTTGCGATCGCAATACTCAAACAGATGAAATCATACGTACTTATCTATTTCAGGAGGCGGGTATATGAATAAGCGACTGTCTCCTGTGGTTGGTGAATGGATAAATCGCACGCAACCGATTGATTTTATCTTTGAAGGTAAACGTTATTGGGGCTATGAGGGAGACACTATCAGTAGCGCTTTGTGGGCATCTGGGCAACGTATTCTTGGACGCAGTTTTAAATACCATCGTCCGAGAGGAATTTTGAGTTTTGCAGATCGTGATATCAATGCTTTGATGCAAGATGGGCAAAAACTTAACATCAGGGCAGATGTTACGCCTCTAACGCCAGGAATGCAGCTAGAAGCAGTAAATACGTTTGGTGGTGTTGAAAGCGATAAGGCTAGCGTTATCAATTTCTTCTCGCCTTTTCTCCCTGTAGGCTTTTATTACAAAGCTTTTCACAATAAAAGATTGTTTCCTTTTTGGGAACGTACTATCCGTAAAATTAGCGGTTTAGGGAAAGTAGATCCACTTGCGCCTCACATCCGTACTCCAAAACGCTATGACTTTTGCGATGTATTAATCATAGGTGCGGGTGCTTCAGGCTTAACAGCAGCATTAGCCGCCGCAGAATCGGGCGCAGATGTAGTAATTGTTGATGAGAGTGCTGAAACTGGTGGTTCAGCTAGATATCAGCTTGTAGAGGGCTTATTAAAAGCTGTAGAATATCATCCTCAAATAAGAGTTTATACAGGAACTCAGGCAGCAGGTTATTATGCTGATAACTGGATACCTTTAGTTAATAGCAATTATTTGTCTAAAATGCGGGCGAAAACAGTAATTGCAGCAACAGGTGCTTACGAACAACCTGCTGTATTTCGCAATAACGATCTGCCTGGTGTAATGCTAGCATCCGCCGCCCAAAGACTCATTTATCGCTACGCTGTTAAACCTATGCAACGGGCTGTTGTTTTGGTAGCTAATAAAGATGGCTATCAGGCGGCTTTAGATTTGGCAGATAATGGCGTAACGGTGATGGCAGTTGTGGATTTAAGAAAAGATCCGCCTGTAAATGAGTTGATGCAGAAAGTGCGATCGCTTTCTATCCCCATCTACTCCGGTTACTACATCTACGAAGCAAAACCAAATCCTGGTGGTGATGGAGTTGCAAGTGCTGTAATTTCTTCTATTGATAATCAAGGAATAACTGAAAAAATTGCCTGCGATGGCATTGTTATGAGTGTAGGTTGGGCTGGTGCGGCTAACTTGCTGTATCAAGCAGGAACTAAAATGCGCTTTGATGACTTTTTGCAGCAATTTGTGCCGGAAATATTACCCTCTGGCATCTATGCTTGCGGACGGGTAAATGGGGTATTTGATTTTGACCAAAAACTACTTGACGGTCGCCGCGCAGGGCTAGAAGCGGCTAAATTTCTGGGCTTAGGGGATGAAAAAGTAGATATAGCGATCGCTCCAGAAAATGAGTCTCCAACTTGCGAATGGGCAATCTTTCCGCATCCAGATGGTAAAGAGTTTGTAGACTTTGATGAGGATTTGCAATACAAAGACTTTATCAATGCGATCGCTGAAGGTTTTGACAATATTGAATTATTAAAGCGCTACACAACAGTAGGGATGGGACCTAGTCAAGGTAAACATTCTAATATGAATGCCCTGCGTATCTTGGCAAAAGTTACAGGCAAATCTCCAGGTGAAGTTGGTACAACTACAGCCCGTCCATTTTTTCATCCTGTACCGATGTCGCATTTAGCAGGTAGAGGTTTTACTCCCTTTAGGCAAACTCCTCTACATAGCCGTCATGTTGCATTAGGCGCTAAGTTTATGCAGGCGGGAATGTGGCAACGACCAGAGTATTATATGCAGTTAGGGAAGAGTAAACAAGAGTGTGTTGAAGATGAAGTTATAGCAGTACGCGATCGCATTGGCATCATAGATGTTGGCACTTTAGGCAAAATAGAGATTCGCGGCGCAGATGCGGCAGAGTTTTTAGAGCGAGTCTACACTGGACGCTACAGTAATATGAAAGTTGGTACTACTCGCTACGCGCTGATGTTAGATGAGTCGGGGGTAATTGTTGACGATGGTGTAATTGCTAAAGTTGAAACCGAGCATTTTTACTTTACAACTACAACTGGTGGCGCAACCAATATTTACCGCGAACTATCTCGTTTACTGACAATGTGGCAATTAGATTGCGGTATTGTTAATTTAACTGGGGCGCGATCGGCTGTTAATTTAGCGGGGCGTTATGCGCGGGAAGTTTTAGCTAAATTAACAGATCTCGATCTTTCTAGTACAGCCTTTCCTTATCTTGCAGTGCGTGAGGCAGAAGTTGCAAACATTCCTGCTTTATTAATGCGTGTAGGTTTTGTTGGCGAGTGGGGTTATGAAATTCACATTGCTGCTGAATACGCTGCAACACTTTGGGATGCGTTGATAGAAGCTGGAAAAGACGATCGAATTGCTGCCTTTGGAGTAGAAGCACAACGAGTATTACGACTAGAAAAAGGGCATTTAATTGTTAGCCAAGATACTGATGGTTTAACAACACCTAGAGACGCAAATCTAGAGTGGGCGGTGAAGATGGATAAACCCTTTTTTACTGGGCAGCGTAGCTTACAAATTGTAGCTAAACGCGAAGTAAAACAAAAGCTTGTAGGTTTCATGTTGGATGCAGATATTGTTACTCCTCCACAAGAATGTCATTTAGTTATAGATCGCACTGAAATTGCTGGGCGCGTTACTAGCATTGCTTTTAGTCCAACATTGCAACGTTACATCGGACTTGCTTCCATTACACCAGAACTAATGACCAAAGGAAAATTTGCAATAAGGTTAAGCGATCGCTCTTTTATCTCTGCAACTATTTGTCCTACACCATTCTACGATCCCGACAACACGCGCCAAAAAGAAGTAATCCAACGTCAGGAGGTGAATGTATGAACTTTCCTGCGCGTAATAGCCTAATTCAAGATTATTTGCAGCAATTAGGCGGAAATTGGCAGAAAATCAATGAAATGCAATGTCTTTACTCTTTGCCTAACGATGAAGTAAATGCAGCACGTTTAGGAATTGCCGATTTATCTTATTTAACTCGATTTGGCGTTAAAGGTGCAGGTGCAGCCGCTTGGTTATCTACCCAATCTATACCTATACCCGATCGCTCGAATAGTTGGTATCCGCTTGCAGAAACAGGAATTATTGCCCGTTTGGGGATGAATGAATTTCTAATTGAAAGTACGATCGCACCACAATTAACAAAAGCTTGTAAGTCTCCTCCAGATAAGGTTTATCCAGTATTGCGTCAAGATTTAGCGATCGCATTAATAGGCACGCAAGTAAACGAACTACTATTACAAATTTGTAGCTTTAACTTCCAGGCGATATCAATTGCAGAACGTCCCGTAATTTTAACCTCAATGGTAGGAGTAAGCGTAACAGTAATACCAGGCGATCGCAACGGACTACCTTTTTACCGGATTTGGTGCGATGGCACATTTGGAGTGTATTTATGGCAGACATTATCAGCAATTGCCATTGAATTAGGAGGCGGCGTAATCGGTGTAGAGACGTTGCACTGCAACGTCTCACCTCCCCGCAACGTCTAATGTCTATAACAGGAGAATAATTAAATGACACCAGAACAAGCCAAGCAATTTTTAGCCGAACACCAAATCAAGTTTGTACTGGCGCAATTTGTAGACATTCACGGCGCAGCTAAAACCAAAGCAGTACCAGCAAATCATTTTGACGACATCCTCAATCCAGGCGCAGGTTTTGCAGGTTTTGCAGTATGGGGATTGGGAATGCAGCCAAATAGCCCTGATTTTATGGCTGTAGGCGATCCGGCTACCTTATCTTTAGTCCCTTGGATGCCTGGATTTGCTCGTGTTGTCTGCGTTGGTAATGTCTTAGGACAACCTTACCCTTATGATGCTCGATTTATCTTAATGCAACAGTTAGAAAGACTGGGGCAAAAAGGTTGGACTTTATACACCGGATTAGAGCCAGAATTTTCCTTACTTTACCAAGATAAACGCGGCAACATTTACCCATGCGATCGCACTGACACTTTAGATAAACCTTGTTACGACTACAAAGGACTATCTCGCAGTCGGAATTTTATTGAAAAATTAGTAGAAAGCTTGCAGGCTGCTGAGTTTGACATTTATCAGATCGATCATGAAGATGCTAACGGGCAGTTTGAGATTAATTATACATATACAGATTGTTTGACATCGTGCGATCGCTACATCTTCTTTAAAATGGCAGCATCAGAAATAGCGAAAACAATGGGTTTAGTTTGTTCGTTTATGCCTAAACCTTTTGCCAATCGTTCTGGTAACGGGATGCATATGCATATATCTATTTCTGATGGCAAAACTAATTTATTTGCTGACGATGGTGATGTACGCAGATTAAGACTATCAAAACTTGCATATCATTTTTTAGGTGGATTGTTAGCCCACGCCCCAGCCTTAACAGCAATCTGCGCTCCGACAATTAATTCTTACAAGCGGCTAGTAGTGGGTAGAAGTCTTAGCGGTGCAACTTGGGCTCCTGCTTATGTTACTTATGGAGATAACAACCGTTCTAGTATGGTAAGAGTACCAGGAGGAAGATTGGAATTGCGGCTTGCAGATGGTTCTTGCAATCCTTATTTAGCAACTGCTGTTACAATTGCTGCTGGTTTAGATGGGATTGAAAAAGAGTTAGAACCTGGCGAACCTTATAACACTAACTTGTATGACTTTTCTCATCGCGAACTCAAAGATAAAGGCATTCAAACATTACCCCAAAGTTTGCAAGAAGCTGTAAATGCTTTAGAAGCTGACGAAGTAATTACAGACGCTTTAGGAGTGCTAGCAGAAGAATTTATTAGCCTCAAGCGAATGGAATGGGTGGAATATATGCGCCATGTTTCAGATTGGGAAGTGAAAAAGTATTTGGAATTTTTCTAAAATGATAGAGCAAATAGCGATCGCTCCTGAAAACCCAACTTCCTTAGCTGTACGTGAATTAATAGCAGAACTTGACTGCTATTTAGAATCTCTATATCCGCCAGAAAGCCGTTTCGGGTTAAGCATTACCCAATTGCAAGATGAATCTGTTACTTTATTTGTTGCCAAAGTTGATAATAAACCAGTCGGCTGCGGTGCTATCCAAATACAAGCACCTGGTTATGCAGAAGTTAAGCGGATGTACGTGCGCCCAGAAATGCGGGGAAAAGGAATTGGTAAACGGATAGTCAACCAAATAGAAGCTTTTGCGGGGCAAGCTAACACTCACACTTTACGTTTAGAGACTGGTGTTTATCAACTAGCAGCTATTAATCTTTATCAAAAACTTGGATACTATCAAATTTCTCCTTTTAATGACTACAAGCTAGATCCTTTGTGTTTGTTCTTTGAAAAGAAACTGAGTTAGAACTTATTATGTGTGGAATTGTCGGATTATTAGTTAAAAACCCTCAATTACGGGAAAATTTAGGCGAATTAATGGTTCCGATGTTGATTGGCATGAGCGATCGCGGTTCGGATTCAGCAGGGCTTGCAGTATTTACAGAACCATTATTAAATGGCGATCGCAAATATAGTTTGTATTCTGGAACTAAGTTCGATTGGCAAGGATTAGCCCAAGCTTATCATGCTCATTTTGGAATTGAGTCTAATTTAAGTGTACCAGTAGGCGATCGCTCTGTACTAATTTCCAATCTTGCTCCAGATCCAGTCAAGTCGTGGTTAAAACAACATTACCCGCAATTACATATACTTTCAACTGGTCGCACAATTGACCTATACAAAGATATTGGCAAACCTGCAGATGTAGCCCACCGTTACAACTTCCAGTCTCTCAAAGGTTCGCATTTAGTCGGACATACGCGAATGGCAACAGAATCAGCCGTTACGCCAGATCGCGCCCATCCTTTTACAGCTGGAGAAGACTTTTGTTTAGTACACAACGGATCTCTATCCAATCCTTATGAGATTCGTCGCAAACTCGAACCGCGTGGAATTAAGTTTGAGACAGATAACGATACAGAAGCAGCTTGTCGGTTTTTAGAATGGCGGATGCAGGAAGGAGACGACTTAGAAGCAGCTATTAAAAGAGGGTTTGAAGAGTTAGACGGATTTTATACATTTTTGATGGGTACGGCAGATAAACTTGCCTTAGTACGCGATGCATTTGGGTGTAAACCTGCGGTTGTAGCGGAGACAGATGAATATGTTGCGATCGCATCTGAATTTCGTTCGCTTGCACATTTACCCGATGTCAAACACGCCCATATTTACGAACCCGTACCAGAGGAGATGTATGTATGGAAGATATAATTTTCGATCTAGCGCAGACATCTGTGCGGGAAATCAATCAATATTTACATCACAATCTAGCATTAACGCACAACAATGTTGACGACGTAGAGACGTTGCAGTGCAACGTCTCTACAGATATCGCCAACATTGCAACAAACATCAAAATTATCAATCCAGATGGCGCACACAATCTTGCAGTAGGTTTAAACGCACCTGTAGACGTGGAAATTATCGGACATACAGGCTATTACGCTGCCAGCATGAACAAACTAGCCAACGTAACTATAACAGGCAATGCAGGGGCAGGAGTTGCCGAAAACATGATGTCAGGGCGAGTTCATGTCAAAGGTTTTGCTTCTGTCTCTGCTGGGGCTTCAGCGCATGGCGGCATACTAATTATCGATGGTAATGCAGGCTTACGCTGCGGTATTTCCTTAAAAGGTGCAGATATCGTTGTTAGTGGTAACGTAGGAAGTTTTTCAGCCTTCATGGCGCAAGCAGGAAGAATCGTAATTTGTGGCGATGCAGGAGAAGCATTAGGCGATTCGCTATATGAAACAGTAATTTACGTCAGAGGTAATATCAAATCTTTAGGCGCAGATGCTCAAATTGAACCAATGTCAGAAGCAGATTATCAAGCTGTAGGGGAATTACTCGATAAAGCAGGTTTTTCCTATAAACCCAAAGAGTTTAAACGAGTAGCATCAGCAAAGCAGCTATATCACTGGAATGCAGACGCACAGCAAGAATATTAAATTTTCATCTGCGTTTATCTGCGTGCATCTGCGTTCGTTATTAATTCGCTCAAACTGTTACATAGCAAACACTGTATTTTTAATATGAATCCTATTCAATCTAACGAACAATCTTGGGGATACGATCGCAAAATTCTCAACTACATCCAAAACGCCGCCGCACACGGTTTATATGAAATTCGCGGGCTAGGGGCGAAACGCAGAGTACCGCATTTTGACGATTTAGTATTTTTAGGTGCATCTTTATCGCGCTATCCATTAGAAGGCTACCGAGAAAAATGCGTAACCAAGACTGTTCTAGGTACGCGCTACGCCACTAAACCAATCCAATTAGAAATCCCCATCACCATCGCCGGAATGAGTTTCGGATCGTTATCAGCAAATGTCAAAGAAGCCTTGGGAAGGGCGGCGACGCAGATGGGAACATCGACAACTACAGGTGACGGCGGGATGACACAAGAAGAAAGACTGTCATCCAAAACATTGATTTACCAGTGCCTACCGTCGCGCTACGGCTTCAATCCTGATGATTTGCGATCGGCTGATGCTGTGGAAATTGTCATCGGACAAGGGGCAAAACCAGGCGGTGGTGGAATGTTATTAGGGCAAAAAATTAATCCTAGAGTTGCCCAAATGCGGACTCTACCAGAAGGGGTAGATCAACGTTCTGCTTGTCGCCACCCAGATTGGACAGGTTCAGACGATTTGACTATCAAAATTCAGCAATTACGCGAAATAACAGACTGGGAAAAACCGATATTTGTTAAAGTCGGGGCTTCCCGCACCTTCAACGATGTCAAATTAGCCGTTCATGCAGGCGCAGATGTAGTTGTTGTGGATGGAATGCAAGGGGGAACAGCAGCAACTCAAACAGTATTTATCGAACACGTAGGCATTCCGACATTAGCCGCCGTCCGCCAAGCTGTAGAGGCGCTAGAAGACTTGGATATGAAGGGGAAAGTGCAATTAATAGTCTCTGGGGGGATTCGTACTGGTGCAGATGTGGCAAAAGCGATCGCACTGGGCGCAGATGCAGTATCAATAGGTCAAGGTATTTTAGTAGCTTTAGGCTGCAATAGCGAAACCTATATTCAAGATGGCACGTATCATTCAGCAGTTAATGATTATGCAGCCCTCGGTACTGCACCAGGAGTTTGTCACCACTGTCATACAGGCAAGTGTCCAGTAGGCGTGACAACTCAAGATCCAATGTTAGAACAAAGGTTAGAAGTTGAAGTAGGCACAAAAAGAGTAAAAAACTACCTACAAACCTTAAACATGGAGTTAACAACAATAGCCCGCGCGTGTGGCAAGCAAAACGTGCATCATTTGGAACGAGAAGACTTAGTTGCTTTAACTATAGAAGCTGCGGCGATGGCACGTTTACCTCTAGCTGGAACTTCCTGGATTCCTGGGGTTTAAATACCATTTATAGTTCTTATAGCAGTTTCTTCAAGCAATTTTCTATAAGGTATTATGAGCAACTTTGTAGAAACTATCAAACAGTTTTACTCTCAAGGCTACAAGAAGGTTTACGATGAAGGTCAACCATTGGAAGTTGCTAGAAAAAAGTGGTCTTTTCATATTCATGGTTTAGGAGTTGAGCCAGCAGCGGAGCTTGATGAAAGTTCAATTAATTCCTACATCCATACATTACGATTCGACTTCAATCTTGAACTGATTTGGCATACTCCTGAGCCTAGGAATGCAACATATACAACAAACTTCGGAGATTATCTCGTTAGCGATAGTATGCTCAGGGACGATGACTTAGTACCCGATCGGGAAACTATAAGAGAATGGAATGATGATCTAGAATATGAAATACTGGAGGACTTAGAGATCGACCCAAGGTTTTTAGGGATTGAAGATAAGATTAACCAGTTACCAGATAGTGTTTGGGAATCGTGCAGGTTTTACAGCAAAAATATCTCGGAGCAAGACTGGGGAAATGTCTATACACTCAGAATCACGATTGAAAATCAGGACACATTAATTATTAGAACGACCACAGATGGTTCAGATGGTTGGCTAGAAGTATTTGACAGTCAAGGAGTTTATCTTGCGGCGGCACGGATTTCTGAAAATGGGGATGGAATTGCTTGGCGACCAATGCATCAAATCCGTGAATATGTTTTAGGAGAGCGCCGTTATCCACCAGAACTGGAGTAGAAAATATTTTAGTAGGTTAACACTGCTCTGGTGCGGACAGGTGAGATTGGAGTGGTAAAAGTTAGAGTTTTTTGCTTACGGATGAGTTCAGCCTTTATCAGTACAGAATTTATAGAAAAAGTTGCTCAAGTGCGATCGCTTTCCAGAAAGCCTAGACTACTATCCAGCACAAAGTTAGTAAAAAAAGTTGCTAAAGCGCGATCGCGCTACTTATATTAATGCTTAAGCAATTCTTATTCCGAGTGTATTTTCTTGGACTATGGTTTCAAGAACTAGCTGCCCAGAGCACAGCAACTTCATATTGATTGAACATTGAATCTGCACTCATAAGTGTCATCTCTTCATTCTGAGCTTGGGCAATCAGCATTCTGTCAAAAGGATCGCGATGATGTAAAGGTAATGCAGCCGCCCGTAAAGCATGAAATGCTGTAATTTCTAATGTTCTCGCTCCTAATTGAGTCATACGAGCAAAGATGTAATCATCTATTTGTTCCGGAAGAGGCAGCTTACCAATTGCAACTTTAATCCCTATCTCCCACACGCTGGCAACCGAGAACCAAAGCTCATTAGTTTCATCAGCAATTTGTTCTATTGCTTCATTGCTTAACTTTTCTGGCTGAGAAAACCACCACAACCAGCATTGGGTATCTAGCAAAAGTCTCACTCTACATCGCCCTCAAATGCCGCTAAAATCTCGTCAGGCAAAGGTGCGTTAAAGTCATCTGGCACGACAAACTTGCCTCGATCTTGTCCTAAACTAGCTCGCCTATTTGATGAAGTACGAAACGGAATCAATTTGGCAATTGGAATCCCTCGATTTGAAATCACAATTTCTTCTCCATTCTCTACGCGAGATAACAGCCGCGAGAGATTGGTTTTAGCTTGATGAATATTTACAGCTTCCATAGCTTCAAACTAAGTTTGTGAACTAAGTCTATTTTAAAAGTTGTAATAGTGCAAGTCAAGGTAAAAAAATTTAGATAGTGCGATCGCACTGGGGGCAGATGCAGTATCAATAGGGCAAGGCATCTTAGTAGCTCTAGGCTGCAAAGCGCGAAACTTATATTCAAGATGGTACGCATCATTCAGCTATTGAAGACTACGCCGCCCTCTGTACTGTACCAGGTACTTGTCACCACTGCCATACAGGTAAGTGTCCAGTAGGCGTAACTACCCAAGATCCGGTGTTAGAAAAGAGGTTGGAAGTTGAAGTAGGGACAAAAAGAGTTAAAAACTACCTGCAAACTCTAAATATGGAATTAACTACAATTGCTCGTGCGTGTGGCAAGCAAAACGTGCATCATCTGGAAAGAGAAGACTTAGTTGCATTAACTATTGAAGCGGCAGCAATGGCGCGATTGCCTCTAGCTGGAACTTCTTGGATTCCTGGGGTTTAAATAATATTTGTACTTGCCACAACATTTTTTATGGCGGTTTTCTATAGAATGTTAAACGAATTTTTCTGTATAGTACCCTCGGAAAAAGTGGATACACGGAAAAATTCTACATAATCTCTAAATATAGGTGTTATGTGGAAAGTCTCCGTTTCACATCCTCAAAAAATAACTATGATGCTTGTGTCTCGTTCTTGAGTATCCGATTATACGGAAAGTTTCAGTACAATAAGTAGTTAGCCAAGAGGGAGAAAATGATTGGAAGTTGCTTGTGTGGGAGTGTTGAATTTGAGATTGATGGTGATGAATTCAATATCTATCAATGTCATTGCTCATTGTGCAAAAAGCAAAGCGGCACTACTTCAAATTCTTCAACGATTGTTGGTAGTGATAGTCTTCGATTCGTTAAAGGTAATGATTCCATAAAATCATGGATCAAGGATACTGGCTTTCGGTCAGATTTCTGTTCCAATTGTGGTTCACCTGTTCCAAATCCTTTGAGGGACCTCGATTTATATTGGGTTCCGGTTGGTTTGCTTCCCGCATCAGTAAAGGCTACTGTTGTTGCACATTTATGCACCAGCACAATTTCCACTTGGCACTTAGTGGGTTCTGGTGTGGCTAAATTTCAAGACGTTCCGGCTCTTGAACTGTTAAAACAAATGCTGGCAGGTCGTTCTTGTCGTGGCTAACAAGTCGTTCAAGCTGACGGCGCTACGCGTCGCGGCTTAACTCCGGCGTTGTGCTTCTGCGCGCAGCCGAATGGAAATTGTTACAATCAGAATATGGCATTCGAGAAGTTGACCGAGAAAGAGCTTTTTTAGTTCTGGGAGAACCGAAAGAAAACCGTAACAAGCTTAAAAAAGCAATCAATTCAGTTTACGAATACAGATCTAAGTATGTTCATGGTAGAGTTTTTATACCTAATCCCATGTCAATGAAGCTTGCAGATGAGTCATTAGATAAGTTTCAAGATAAACTGCTAAAACACATAGATCTTGCGATGTTGTTGCTAGTAGCCTCTCTACAGAAACTTATTATTGAAGATGGGGATGAATTCAAATTCTCGGAAACTGTGTTAATGAGGTCTCAAGTCGAGGAAGGCAGTATTCCATGACAGACCCTTTACAACCCCAATTTACTGAAGTTCTCACTCTCATTCAATCTGCCCAACAGAAAGTTATTGCCACCACGAACCAGGAGTTAATCAAACTCTATTGGAGTATCGGGAAATACATTAGCGATCGCCTTACCGCATCAGAATGGGGACAAAAAACAATCGAACAGCTTGCAGCCTTCATCCAAGCTCAAGAACCTGGCATCAAGGGCTTTGAAAAGCGCAATCTCGAAAGAATGCGTCAATTTTACGAAACCTACCCTGATTCGCAAATTACGACCGCACTGCGGACGCAATTGAGTTGGACGCACCATCGGATCGTCATGTCGCGCTGTAAGACCGAAGCCGAGCGATTCTTTTACCTTGACCTTGCTGCTACCGAACGCTACAGCACCCGCGAACTAGATCGTCAAATCAACAGCAGCATCTTCGAGCGCACTCGCCTTGCTGATGCTAAACTCCCACAGACGAGCCATCCTAAACCGCTCACTGGAGTCTTTCGCGATAGCTACGTCCTCGACTTTCTCAATCTACCTCCCAATCACTCGGAAAACGACCTGAAAACTGCTCTTGTCAATTGTTTTAGAGATTTCATTCTTGAACTCGGTCGAGACTTCACTTTTCTAGGACAAGAATACCGTCTCCAAGTCGGCAACAGTGACTTTGCGATCGATCTACTCTTCTTCCACCGCGAACTCCAGAGTCTCGTTGCCTTTGAACTGAAAGTTGATAAATTTCAGCCCGAATACCTGGGACAGCTTGAATTCTATCTTGAAGCGCTCGATCGCGACATCAAAAAGTCTCACGAAAATCCAAGTATTGGTGTCTTGCTCTGCCGTGACAAAGATGATGAAGTAGTTGAATATGCGCTCAGTCGAGCAATGAGTCCTACCGTTGTCGCTGAATACGAAATTAAACTAATTCCGAAAGAAGTTCTCCGCAGAAAACTGAACGAGTTATATGAATTACTAGCAACCAGAGAAGACCCATGATTTTAGGGCTGATTTGCTCAGATCGCATATTCGTCGCTCATCGAGTGCGGTGAGTTGCGCACCGCAGAACGCTTAATCGCAACGGCATTATCTGGTAATCCACCCCCAGAAATTGCTCAAGAACTCACAGATTTATTCAAATTAATTTAAGCTAGTATCTGAAGCGTCAAGGAATTCACATCGATGTTGAATTTTTATTTTCAAACGCTGCTAACGTAGCAGTAAAGTCACTTGTTGACTCGTAGGGCAGGACATTACGACCAGCAATCTTCACGCCTTCGCCATGAGGCAAGCACTTGAGGTAATCTGCTAATCTTTGCTCTGGAGTATCCTGCTTATCTCTACTAATACTTGAAGAGCGATCGCCCATGACAACTAATGTTGGTTGATTAATTGCGGCGATCGCTTCTCGATAATTCTGCCGCCAGAAACCAGCTAAAAAGGAAAAGACTGCGTGACGGCTAGCGGGATTTGCCGCACCTTTGACCAGCATATCCAACCATTGATTATCGACTAGATCTGCATTGGCAAACAACTGGCGAGTAGAAAAAGAACTCAAAAATTGCGGTCTTCGAGCATAAAGGTAAAAAGCAGCCCCAAGGGGTGAGTCTAGCAAATTCCAAGTTAATTTCTGCTTTCGCTTTCCTGTTGGTTGAGTCATCAGTGCCATAGCTGGGGGGCTAGCCAGTACCAACTTTTGGATTAGATTTGGTTGAGCTTGCATTTGAATGGTTTCAAGTGCTACGGGTAGCAGCGCCCCTTGTACGACTAAAGTTACAGGTTTTTGGATAACTGTTTGCAAAAAGTGTTGCAGTTGGGCAGCCCAATCAGCGGGAGTGTAAGCGATATGTGGCATATCGCTCTCACCGCAACCTAGCAAATCAGGATTGTAAATAGGGTTGGTGTGTCCGTTTTCATACCAAGCATCACAGAAGCGATGCCAAAATCGGCGGGATAAGCCAACACCAATCGGGTGAATTAGTAATAAAGGAGTGCTATGTCGATCTTTTGGAACATCTGGAGAGTAGTATTCGTAAGCACAACGATAGTTTTTCCAGTTATAAAACTGTGTACTTGGGGTTGCAGCAGTCTGAGTCATGACCTACACCTTGACTTACAATAGATGCCAGTATTCGGCTAGCTGTCCATCTTGACCATACACTGGATCGGTCTTAGGCAGAGGCACTTAAGCAATATTGCGCTCTACTTGGGGACGTTCGCCTGGGTTTCTATAATAGTTACATCTAATATATCTACATCCTTGGCTGGATAAACAGAAGCTTGCACTCCTCTATACAACTGATTCTGGGGTTTTGCCCGTACCGCTCTTTGTACGACTCATTTGCCCACATCTCAATCTTCATCCGTCGATCGGCGCTAATTTCTACTCCTAAATGTTTTGCCCTCTGCTGCACGAATCAAAATTCAGGCTCCTTACGCGCGATCGCCGATCTAGCCTTACTACCAGACGAGCAAGTAGCTAGCTGTCCTTCTAAAAATGCCACCTTCTCAGACAAAGCCACAATCTTACTTTGTAATGAATGCTGACGAGTTGCTAGATATGCATCCACGCTGGCTCTAACTCGCTCGTCAAAGCGCTGAACCAATGGGTCTATATCTAGATCGTCCAGGGAACTATCTAAGTAAAGTTTGATGAAGCGGGTAAGTATAGCGGTTGCCGTTGACCCTTTTTGCTGACATCGACTCTTAAAGCTATCCTACAGACCTTCATCACAGTTGAATGATGCTAACTTCTTATCTCGTCCCGTATTGCTTATGTCTAGATATATACAGGTGGAGCAAAAAACTCTAACTTGTTACGTACCAAGATATCGCCTAGATCGTATCAGGGTGAGCGATCGCAGTATCGCAATTGAGCGCAGTCCTGCCATTGTTATCTATAGGCTGATAGGGCAGTTTGAAACTTCCGCAGATTCTCTGGGCGGTAATCACTCCGGGCTTGCCAACGTTTTTTCACGCTCTCATGGAGAGCGTCAAAACTACCTGTGATTTCACGCGGTTTTGTCCCCGTTACTTGGTAAATAATTCCTGGTTCATTGTCAAAATTGATAGCGGGATCGGTCTGGATGCCATCTTCAACATTATTTGGCTCGAAATCAAGTCCTAGCCCTAACTTGCCAATTTCATTCATCATCCATTGCAAAGCGCCATCTGATAGCCCTCGCTCTCTCTTTGTACCGCCGCCAATGCAACCATGTCCGCCTGGGAACCAAACTTGACGTACAACTTGAGCGTCAAACTTAGGACTTTTCTGCATAGGAGTTACGTCAAATACTGTTCGCAACTCATCTATTGCTACAGCGTGTAATGCCTTTTGTACGATCGAACTCAAAGTAGTGTCGTGAAACTTATACTTAGCATTGATCCAATCATCTACAGGTAACAAAGGTATTTGATCTGGTACGCCCAGAGAACCAACAGTATCCCAACAGCCGAGTAGTGTAATCGGTACGCGCTCTCCACAGGCAGCACGAAACCCTTGTGCCTCTGGGTGACTTGGTTTGATATCGCGATCGCGGTAGATTCTATAGGCTTGGGGTGCAGAACGAATATTGGGGCGTGATAGCAAACCTGAGCAATAAATCATCCCAGCCAAGCTGCGTACAGTGTACGCGCCGCGACTGAAGCCAAATAGGTAAATTTCATCACCCTCATTATAGTTAAGGCAAAGAAAGCGATAGGCATCTTGAATATTCTGGTCGATGCCCCAGCCAAATGCTCCACCTACAAGCCGATCGAGTTCGTCTCCGCCTCCAAGTCCCTCATCATAGAATACGATTTGAGACGTTCCATCGTTGCCCACTGGTTTGACTGCTTGAGCCATTTTGACTACGTTAGTTGGATAGGAACTACTGAGCTTTTGCCAAGTTCCATCGCAGCAGACAACAAGACGCTTCATATTTTCTCCTCCTTGGGTGAAAAGTATCTAATCGCGCCTACTCTAAACCAGAATCCAACAGCCTACTTGCTTTCTAATTGTTTCTTAACTAGGACTTATGTCAGTGGCATATGGGTGTGGTCAAAAGTGCGATCGCCCTGGGCGCAGATGCAGTATCAATAGGTCAAGGTATTTTAGTAGCTTTAGGCTGCAAAGCGCGAAACTTAAGTTCAAGATAGTACGCATCATTCAGCGGTTAAGGATTATGCAGCCCTCGGTATAGCACCAGGATGCCACCACTGTCATATAGGCAAATGTTTGGTAGGCGTAACTACTCAAGATCCAGTATTAAAACAAAGGCTAAAAGTTGAATTAGGCACAAAAAGAGTGAAAAACTACCTGCAAACTCTCAACAAAGAGTTAACAACAATCGCCCGCGCTTGTGGCAAGCAAAACGTGCATCACTTGGAACGAAAGGACTTAGTTGCATTAACTATAGAAGCGGCAGCGATGGCACGTTTACCTGTGGCTGGGGATTCATAGACTCCTGGGAGTTAAATAAGATTTGTAGTATGTCATGACAGATTTTTAGGACAATGTTTCAGCAAGTATTAAACAGAAAAATTCAGTACAATCTCCAAATATGAATATTACAAAAAACTTTTTATATATCATACTTCAAAAATGCTTGTAATGCTTGCATATTGGCATCAAGTGAAAGATTATACGGAAAGTTTCAGTAAAATAAATATTTCTGCAGCGCGGCTTGATGCAGGCGCAAGGTTTGAATAGGTAAGAGTGCAAATAGATGGAAATGTTAAAAGATAAATTGACTTTTGCCTTTCTGGCAGACAGACAAGATGCTATTGTAACTGTAGCACAATGGTATTACGAAGAATGGGGCAAAGTTCCTGGCAATTCGGTTGAGCAAACAATTGAACGGATAAAAGGCAAACTCAACCGCGACAAACCCCCTCTACACATTCTGGCAATTTCAAGGGATAGATTTTTGGGTGTTGCTCAGTTAAAGCTACGCGAGATGAGCATTTACCCAGAAAAAGAGTTTTGGCTTGGGGGTGTTTTTGTTTCTCCTGAGTTTAGAGGGTGTAATGTCGGCTCTGCTCTAGCAGAAAAAATTGCCGTCATTGCTAAAGGGTTTGAGGTCAAAGAGCTTCATCTGCAAACGGAGGCTGTAGATGGAGGCTTGTATAAGCGTCTTGGCTGGAACATCATCGAGACTACTGAATAGAATAGTGTGCGAGTGGTTGTCATGATGCGGCAATTGGTCTAGTGACAGATTAAGCAAAAACACACTAACAGCAGCAGAACAACATCCGTTTAGAGTTTATTAGTTAAGTACCAGAATTTATTGGCAGCGGTTGATGGATGCCGTTATGGAGTTCAGAAATCGCAAAGTGAGGTGCAAAAGCGCGATCGCTTACTGGAAAGCCTAGACTCTTATCCAGCACAAAGTTAGTAGGAAAAGTTGCTCAAATGCGATCGCGCTCAATGTCTATTTTTACGATAGAGATCGTCACAAGTAAGTCAAATTAAAGTATTTCTTTTTCTGCTTGCGATCGCGCAACTTAAGAGCTACATCTATACAAGTTGACTAAGGTTTTTCATGCCCTGGGTAAAAAATCTAGTAGCCGTATTTACAGTTCTTTGCTGTACTACTATAGCGACAAAAGTACGTGCTGATTCCTTCGACCAAGATGTATCTCGTGTCATTTCTAATGAAGGCACTATTATTTATTTAGGAACGGGTGTCGCCTTACCTTTACTACTAGATAGCAAAAATGGTAAAAATCAATCTCTACGAGCTTTAGATTCTCTCGGTACTAGCCTAATTGTCTGCCAAGGACTAAAAGCTGTCATCGATGTCAAACGTCCTGACTCTGACGATCGCGATAGTTTTCCTAGCTGTCATGCTACCTTAGCCTTTACTATAGCTACGATGCAAAGCGAGTACCAGCCAAAATATGCATTGCTTTGGTATGCTGGGGCAAGTGCGATCGCTTATTCGCGAGTAAATCTCAACCGCCATCGTTGGACTGAGGTGTTAGCTGGTGCTGCTATAGGTTACGGCATTGCGAAGTTAGAATTAAGTCAACCTAATGGACTAATTTTATTTCCTTTGATTGGTTCAGATGATGAAGGGGGAACAGTTGTCGGCTTGCAAATGAGCAAGTCTTTTTAAGTTGCTTTGGTTGCAACTCCGATAATATGCGGTGTAACTAAGGGAACTGGTGCGTCAAAGTTTTGGTAGTCTACGCTAGCAAAACCAGCTTGTTCTAATGCAATCCCTGTTTCACGATTGGGGTTGCAACCATCTCCTAATACTTGCCATAGTGGTTTGATAGTATTTTGTACTTGGCGCAAGAATGTCCCGTTGGGTGCTGCTACGTGTTCGATAAATAAAAATCTGCCGCCTGGTTTTAGTACCCTCAACACTTCCTGCAATGTTCGCTCTAAGTTAGGCACAGAACACAATACCAATGTACTGATAACAGCATCAATACTATTGTCCTCTGCATCTAATTTTTCTGCTGTTCCCGTACGGATGTCGATATGTAAGCCTAATTTATCTGCCTCTTTTTGCAAATAAGAATGCATAAAAGGGTTAGGCTCGATTCCAATCCACTCAATATCTGGTGGATAGTAAGATAAGTTAGGACCAGTACCAGGACCAATTTCTAATATTTTGCCGTGTAGGTTAGTAAATAATGAGCGTTTGCGATCGCTTATTTTCTCTTCATACTCAGCCGTTCCATTCGCCATTAACCAAGCAAATAGGCGTTTGTACCAGTGATAACTTACTTGTTGTGCCATATATAGTCAAGCATGAAGGTTTGCTTGTTCTTGCAGCCAAGGATCTGTTGGTTGTCCATCCCGACGACGCAGTTCAATTTCTACTACCATGACTTCTTTTGAACCAGGAGGTGCAGGTTTTTGATGAAACAAGATTTCGTAGTCAGCTGGGTTGTGATTGCGTTCTTTGAGCCAATCTTGAACTTTTGTTAGAGCAAAAAATGATTGTCCTTGCTCAAACATTCGCGTAATCTGCATCTGTAGCGTATAAGGATTTAATCTGCCCATAATCTATTTCTCCTGATGCGCGATCGCATACCATAACACTTACATAAGCGATCGCACTTTTGATTAATTTAAGAAGCGCTAACTTCAGCTTCGCCACCAGAAGTTGGTAATATCCGGCTTACACCTTGCTGTACGAAAGTCTGTAAGAAAGCAACTTGCTGATTTTGCTGAAATACCTTTTGCAAAGTTTGCCCTAACTTATCTAAATTCAAACCACTTTCAGTATTTATTGTTACTTCTTGGCTTTGGAAGTATTCAACCAAACTCAATGCTGCAACGCGAGTAAGATAAGCTGCACTAACTCCCTGCAAAGCACCGCCAGCAACATAAGTAACAACGTTACTCTTTAATACTGTGGCGATCGCTTTTGTCGATAATTCTACTAAACCTAGTTTTAGCATCAAGCTACCCATGTTCCCAGCTACAGTTTGCGCTTGCTGCAAGGAGAATTTTTGCTGGTAGATATTGCCTAATTCAACTACCAACTGAGCGTTAATTGCGGCTGTTGCTAGTAAATCTAACGCTGGTACGGGGTTAGCAAAAGCAGCAGCAGCGGCTATCCACTGATATTGTTCGATAATTGGCGTGGCGCGATCGCGTCTGACTGCATTTATAACTGTTTTTGCTTCAGCTTTAATAATTCCAGCATTGCGAATTGTTGTCGCCCAAATTAGCTGTTGCCCTTCATTTGCTAAAATTTGCTGCAAACCGCTAGTTAAGTTAGCAATTTCTGGTGCTGGTGTATCTAGGCGTTCGCTTACTGTTCCGTCTACTTGATGCTGGCGGACTTTTACAGGATTTGGGCAAGCTGCGATCGCTACTACATCTTTTGCTGTTTGCTGCAATGAATGCAATACTATCGCTCTTTCTTCTGGCAAATATCGATCTTGTTTGTTAAAAATTAGCAATGCCCGTTGCTCGACCTCTGCTAATTTTTGTAATACTTGCCATTCGGAGTATTTTAAATCGCTGTCAGTAACAAATAATACTAAGTCTGCGGCGATCGCTTGTTGCCAAGGATCTATTTCTGCCTCATCTTTAACTATTTGATTAAATAAAGCTGCTGTTTCTACAAGACTTACAGTATGCTTGCTAGTATTTTCCCAATTAGCAGACAAAACTTGTATCAATGTAGTTTTTCCTACACCCTTACCACCAGCGATCGCTACATTTATATTTTGTCGTTCTAATTGTTCGTTAAGTTGCGTAACTTTCGCTTGTATTTGTGGTAACAACTCATGTTTATCTGCTTCTATTTGTAATTGATTAACTACATTTTGTGCAGAATAGATGGCTTTTTCTACCTTTTCTCGATTTGGAGGAGAATTATCTATTAATTGAGCTTTTTTAGCTTTACTTTGTTGAAATAACCAAATACAAACACCAAGAGCGATCGCGCTAAATATTCCTAATTCGCTGATTTGTCCGAGCGAGCGATCGAAACTTTGCCATAGCCATAGAGCTAAAGTTAAGCCAATTCCGCCCGCTAAAATCGGTCGCCGCAATATTACCATCAATGCCTCCTCAAACTCAGCCACGCTAACACCCTATCGTTATCTACTGCTTTTCTTATGCTAGTAGAGGTAAATACAAACTGCCCACGCTCAAATTTATATTAATTTCCAGTTTCGTACAGCCAAACTTAGATTTCTGCATGGGGATCGCACTAAACAGGTTCGCCATTGATTAATGATCCCCAAGATAGATAGGCGATCGAAGCAGTAGCCCTTATCTTAGTTAGTATAGTAGCGTCTGTTAACAATAAAAAATAGTATTACAACAATGTTTTAGAAAAATATTGGTCATAACTTACCAGTTTTATAAGTAAAAAACCATCATTGCAGAGTTATTTTCACATTTGTTTAAATTAGAGTGTTTTTGTGACAAATCCAGCCTTGTAGTCTAACTATTTTTTAAAAGCGGAGATGAGATTATGCACGTACAAAATAATAACTGTCCATGCTGCGGTACTCCTTTGTTGCGTCATATCCGCCAACGCGGTATTTATTGGTTTTGTACCTCGTGCTGGCAAGAAGTACCAATTATAGCTGTAAGCAGATTACCAATTAAAGAAGAAATTACTACTAAAGCACAACCTACTGTTGCCACCAAAGGTTAAAAGCTAAATATCTATATATCCCTGATAAAATCGTGACACGCGATATATAGATAATTAGTTATGCTTGCTGCCCTACTTTACGGTAAAGAAGAATTACGCTTAGAACAAGTTGCCGATCCTACCCCTACAGACGATGAAATTGTTATCCAAGTAGGAGCAGCCACTACTTGCGGCACAGATTTAAAAGTATGGCGGCGCGGCGGTCATGCTAAGATGCTACAACTTCCTACTTTGTTTGGACATGAAGCGGCGGGAAAGATTGTTGCTGTAGGAAAAAGCGTGCAAAGTTGGCAAATAGGCGATCGCGTTGTTGCTAATAACTCCGCTCCATGCACAGAATGCTTTTTTTGTCAAAAGCAAGAATACTCATTATGTCCGAATCTTACTTGGAATAATGGCACGTTTGCCGAGTATTTGAAAGTTCCAGGGGCGATCGTACAGCAAAATTTATTACCTATTCCCGAAGACTTGCCAGATGCACTAGCAGCAATGACAGAACCTTTAGCCTGCGTACTGCATGGAGTAGCAAGATCGAACGTCAGATCGGGCGATCGCGTAGTAGTGTTAGGAGATGGAGCAATTGGCTTAATGTTTGTCGCAGTATTAGCCAATCAATTAGGTGCAGCAGTATTTTTATTTGGTGGTAGTGAGGCGCGGTTGCAAATTGGGCAAAAGTTTGGTGCGGCGAAAACGTTTAATTATCGGCATATAGAAGATACACCAGCAGTAGTTAAAGAATTAACTGATGGCTGGGGTGCAGATGTAGTCATTGAAGCAACAGGCGTACCTGCTGTATGGGAGAATGCGATCGCACTCGCTCGTCCTGGTGCAACAGTTAATTTATTTGGTGGTTGTCCGCGAGATACAACAATTACTGTAAATACAGAACAATTGCACTACAGCGAGTTGACCTTAAAAGGTGTATTTCACAACACGCCACAATATGTCCGCACTGCTTTGTCGCTGCTAGCAAGTAGAACCATACCTTTTGAGCTATTAATTAGCGAACAGCGCCCGTTGCAAGAGTTGGAGCAAGTATTTCAGGATATGAAACAGCGTAAAGTTGTGAAAGTTGCGATCGCGCCGTAACCTCCCTATTAATTTCGTTCATTTCGTACGTTTCGTTTGTTTCGTAAATAGTTTAAAATAAAACTGCATCTAGCTCCTTGATTGGAGAATTGAGCAGTATTCATGAAAGTTTCCATACATCAAAGTTCAACTCCCCTTTTACCTACTGAAGCAGAAGCAAGTCTCGCTCAAGCTAGCAGTCGAAAATTAGCAGCTTACGTGCAGAAATCTGGAGATTATCAGAATATAAAACTTGTTAAAGACGATACTACTAGCGAGACAATTGCTGTACCTGCAGTAGCCTTTAATCTATTAATTGACATTTTGGCACAAATGGCTAATGGTAACGCTGTGACGCTGATTCCCATACACGCCGAACTTACTACCCAAGAAGCTGCAGATATTCTTAATGTCTCTCGTCCTTATTTAGTAGGTTTACTGGAGTCTGGAGCAATACCTTATCGTAAAGTAGGAACGCGCCGCCGCGTGCGCTATCAAGATTTAATAGATTACAAAAATAAAATTGATGCCGAACGTCGGCAAGTCCTTGACGAGCTTGTTGCGGAGGCGCAAGAACTGAATATGGGATATTAGAAAATCGTGGCAAATTTCACTGCTATTTACGATGCGTGTGTTCTATATCCAGCACCGCTTCGCGATTTTCTGATGGAACTTGCGCTCACCGATCTATTTAAAGCCCGTTGGACAGAGGAGATTCATGATGAATGGATAAAAAACGTTTTAAAAAATCGTTCTGACCTTACAAGCGAAAGGCTAACTAAAACTAAAACTCTCATGAATATTGCTGTGCGAGATTGCTTGGTGACAGGTTATCAAGCGCTAGTTCCAGGTTTACAACTTCCAGATCCAAACGATCGCCATGTTCTTGCTGCAGCAATTCGCGCTCAAGCCGATATAATTGTCACTTTTAACTTAGATGACTTTCCTATGCAAATACTTAGCGAGTTTGGGGTTGAACCTCAACACCCAGATGAATTTATTTTGCATCTAATTGACCTTAATCCGGCGAAAGTATGCACTGCAATAGAAAGGCAACGAAGCAGGCTTAAAAACCCACCTAAGACTATTGAGGAACATTTAGATACACTCTTAGCACAACAGTTGCCGCAGTCAACAGCTACGCTACGTCAGCTATATTTTGAGACATAATCTAAAACTTGCAGCGATCGCATGATGAAGCCGTCAAGCCGTAGAACTATTATATCAGCAGGATTTATCATGGCAAGATTAGCAATCAACGAGCCTAATTGAACAAGATATAGATGCTTTATGTGCTTTTAAGCACTGAATATCTGCTCAATCTTAAAGGATTAACTTTTAGTTAAATTTCTAGGTAATTTATGTATAAAGGCTAGAATACAGAGGAATTACCATCGGGGATCAACAATTATAGAGATAGGAGGTTGCAGCAAAAAGCTTAATAGTCTGCCTAAAGTTATACGCAAGTGACTGAAATTACTTGCACAATAAAAGTGAGACAACAGTATATAAATCGCGTCATCTAGGCTTTAGCAGACAAAAAATCTCCAGCAACTTTAGGAGGTTTTCCGTACTTTTTTGGGAATTTTTGATTATTTACCTTTATTCTTGCTTTTTTTCCACTAATTAAGAGGTTACTACAAAATGCAATATTTTCAAAAAATTCGTTGCCCAAATTGCGGCAGCGAAGGCGAACGCCACTACATAACACATAGTAAACTAACTCGAACGCAATGCCCAAGTTGCGACTATCTGATGGTAACTTGTTCGGAAACAGGTAGAGTAATTGAGGCTTATTCGCCAGGAATAAGCTATCGCCGTCTAAACCTGCGTAGTGCGGAGTTGCCCGCAAGCAGCATTTGCATCCAATCCACGCGAGTAACGCACGCTAACAGCGATTTGATGTTGCGTTAGGATGCTCGTAAAATCTTGAATAGCACGAGAGCTTGGACGTTTGTATTCTGCCTCAGCAATGGGATTGTAGGGAATTAAATTAACATGACATTGAAAACCACGCAGCAGTTGGGCTAGTTCAACTGCTTGCTCTGGCAGATCGTTCACTCCCGCAAGTAAAATATATTCAAAACTGACGCGACGACCTGTAACTTGTACGTATTCCCGACATTCAGTAAGTAAGTCTTGAATGGGATAATTGCTAGCGCTAGGAATAAGTTTTGCGCGTAAAGCTTGATTAGAGGCGTGGAGGCTGACAGCAAGAGTAACTTGCAGTTGGTGTTGAGCAAATTTCCGAATGCGATCGCGAATCCCAACTGTGGAAACAGTCATGCACCGTTGCCCAATCCCCACATCTTGATTGAGAGATTTAATCGCTTTTAAAACGCTATCAGTATTTAACAATGGTTCGCCCATACCCATAAATACGATATGGCTGACGCGGCGCTGAAAGTCTGCTTGGACAGTCAGGACTTGATCGATAATTTCATAAGCTGCTAAATTGCGTAAGAAACCACCTTTACCAGTAGCGCAAAAATCGCAAGCCATCGGACAGCCAACTTGAGTAGAAACGCAAACAGTTAGCCGTTTGTCGGTAGGAATACCAACAGCCTCGACAATTTGCCCGTCTGCAAGCTTCAGCAAGTATTTTACAGTTCCATCGGTAGCTTGAGAACGAAAGTGAATAAGAGAACGCCCAATAGGGAAATCAGCTACAGAAGAGCGCCACTGTTTGGAAAACACAGAAATATCGTTGAGGCTGCGTGCGCCTTTATGGTAGATCCAATCGTGTAATTGTTTGCCACGATAGGCAGGTTGATCGCGCTCGACTACCCAATTAGTTAATTCTTCTAAACTTAAACCTAATAGCGGACTTGGTTTAGGCTTATCTAGAGTATTTGTAGTAATTTGGTCTTGACTGCCCATATAAGGAAAATTAATTAATATACTTCGACGTTAACTTATTAGTTGGGTTAAAACCAAGTGTGGCGCTGCAAAGCTAAAATTATGCGATCGCCCGTTATTTATAGTTGTATGGTTTTACCCTTAGCTTGGCAATTTACTTCACCAGGTCCGATATTAGTCGATCTTGGACCGATAACTATTCGCTGGTATGGTTTGTTAATCGCATCAGCGGTAATGATTGGCATTACTCTATCTCAATATTTAGCCAAGCGCCGTCATGTTGACCCCGATTTATTGGGCGATTTAGTTATTTGGTTGATAATTGGGGCAATTCCCGCAGCCAGGTTGTATTACGTTATCTTCGAGTGGTCGAGATATGCCCAAAATCCAGAGCGCATTATCGCGATTTGGGAAGGGGGAATTGCCATTCATGGCGCAATTATCGGTGGGACAATAGCGACATTAATTTTTGCTCGGCTCAAACATATTTCTTTTTGGCAATTAGCAGATTTGGTTGCACCCTCTCTGATTCTAGGACAAGCGATCGGGCGCTGGGGCAACTTTTTCAACTCGGAAGCTTTTGGCGATCCTACCAATTTGCCTTGGAAACTGTATATTCCTCCAGAACATCGCCCCTTACAGTTTGCTAATTTTGAGTATTTTCATCCCACATTTTTATACGAGTCGCTATGGAATTTAATGGTATTTGGCTTGCTACTTACCTTATTTTTCCGAGGTTTGCAAGGTAAGCCTCGTCTGAAAACAGGTACTTTGTTCCTAGTTTATTTAGTAGCTTATAGCTTAGGGCGAGTCTGGATAGAAGGCTTGCGTACAGATAGCCTAATGCTCGGACCTTTGCGGATGGCGCAAGTTGTCAGTTTGGTAGGAATTAGTTTAGGATTAGCTGGATTAGTATGGTTATATGGTTACAAACGTTCTTTACCCGATGTTGTCCCCGTACAGCACGAAGATAAAGAACTATCGCGCCGATGAAGTGTAAGAAAAAAGCTCTAGATTTTGACTCTAGAGCTTAACCAGGGTGCATCTACCTTTTGTTACTACATAAGTCGATAATTGAGTTCCGCAAAAAAACGGAAATTTTGAGAAACTTTTTTAAAGAATTAGCGATCGCCCTCTATGTCCGAATCTACAACTTTATTAACACCAGCAGTTTACCTTGTGGGTGCAGGTCCAGGCGATCCTGACTTATTGACAGTTAAGGCGCAGAAACTTATCAGCCAAGCTGATGTACTTTTATTTGCTGACTCTTTAGTACCGCAGCAGATATTAGAATTATGTCGAAAAGATGCAGAAATTATCCGCACAGCCAATAAGACATTAGAAGAAATATTGCCCTTGATGGTGGAGAAAGTGCGATCGCATAAGTCTGTAATCCGCTTGCAATCAGGAGATCCCAGTCTTTACAGCGCTATCCACGAACAAATGCAAGCTTTAGCTGCTGCTGATATTCCCTTTGAAGTTATTCCTGGAATTAGTGCCTTTCAAGCCGCCGCAGCCAAACTCAAAGTAGAATTAACAATTCCAGGACTTGTACAGACAATTATTCTCAGTCGCATCAGCGGACGTACCCAAGTACCTGCAACCGAAGAATTAGCATCCTTAGCCGCCCATCAAGCTAGTTTGTGCCTGTATCTAAGCGCCCGTCATATAGAAGATGCTCAATCTCAACTATTAGAACATTACCCAGCAACAACACCTGTAGCTATTTGCTATCGCTTGGGTTGGGAAGATGAAAAGATTGTAGTTGTATCACTTGACAAAATGGCAGAAGTTACTCATAAAGAGAAGCTAATTAGAACAACTTTGTATGTGATTAGTCCAGCATTGCAGGATATGGGTGAAGTGCGATCGCGTTTGTACCATCCCGAACACAATCATTTGTTTCGCCCCAGAAAGAGTACAGATAGAGTTTTTTAGTTGAGCGATCTCGTTTCTAAAAAAAGAATCACTTAGTCTAATTTCAGAGCATAGATTATGGACATCCGCTGACTTAATTGACAAAAGTATAAATCTTTACTACTGTTTGACGATACTAACGTCAAACAGTACAATCGTGATTATAAGTTTTAAGTCTGATGAGACAAGGCTTATATTTGAAGGCTTGGTATCTCGCTACTACCCAATTGATATTCAAAAAATTGCTTTACGCAAGCTTCTTCTACTTAACGCTGCGGTGTCAATTAACGATTTACGCATCCCACCTGGTAATAGATTAGAGAAATTAGTTGGCGATCGCCAGGGGCAGTATAGTATGCGTATCAACGATCGTTGGAGAATTTGCTTTGTTTGGACAGATGAAAATAACGCGCAGCAAGTCGAAATTGTAGACTACCACTAAGATTAGTATGAACAACCGTTTGCCAAATATTCATCCTGGGGAAATCCTCCGACTAGATTTTTTGGAACCACTCAACATCACACCCTATCGATTAAGTAAAGATATAGGTGTCGCTCAGACAAGAATCAGCGAGATTTTAGCTCATAAGCGTAGCATTACAGCAGATACAGCTTTGCGTTTGTCACGATATTTTGGTAACAGCGCTCAATTTTGGTTGAACTTACAGTTGCAATACGATCTGCGGCAAGCTCAGGAAGAAAATGCAGAGATTTACGATCGCATTCCAGTAGCTCATCTTGCACATTTAGGCTAGAAATGCGATCGCACTTCGTACCATCTCAAACGCGATGTTTATTTCATTCATAAAACTGCAAAGTATACATTAATACAGCAAAATCTGCTTGTAAACTATGAGAAGGTAAAAAATTGGCTTTATGACAGTTTTAACAGAAACGCTCGATCGGCTTGAATATTGGCTGTGGCAGAATCATCCAGGTGTAGCAGAATTATTAAAGCCAGGGCTAACCTCTGAAGAGATTGATAACCAAGTACAAGATTTACCTGTTCAACTAACTCAAGAAATTAAAGAGTTATATCAGTGGACAAATGGCTGCGATTTATTCTTCACGCCCTTTTATGATGAAACTCTTTGCGCGATGCCATTAGAGAACGCGATTCAATATAGCTACCATCAACCTTATGTAGCCTCTGAATGTGAGTTAATCGTGGAAAAATTGGAAGTCCCAACCTTTGTTATGTTTCCAGATTTTGATGACTGGATTCACTTCGCGATTTGTGATGGAAATGAATCATCGCCAATTCTTGTAGTAACTGATGATGGCTACAGTAGATTGGCTTACTCAAGCATAACTAGCATGGCTCTCACAACTCTTGAATGTTACGAGCAAGAAATTATACACGTCAACTATGATTGGGGAAGACTATTTATTCCTAATGAATCTCTACTTAAAGAATTTAACTTTATTCGCAAACGAAATAATACAGCATTCAAATCAGACTCTATTCGAGAAAGGTACAAAATCGATCTTGAGTAAATGGAGGAGGTAGAGCGCGATCTCATTTGTCTTGATAACTCACCTAATTTTAAATCTCAATCGCTGTTGTATAGGGGCGATCGCGTTTATACCATCCCAAACATAATCATTTATTTCGTCCAGAAAAGACTAATAAAAAGGTTGTTTAGTTAGTAATTGAGAGCTTCTGTGTCTCGTAGCGATATTGACCGTATTAGAGAGAAAGTTCGACTTCGCCAGTACGATATGTCAGCCCATGCAATGGAGGAAATGGCTGAAGATTACCTGACCATTTTGGATGTGGAAGCAGCAGTTTTAAACGGTCAAGTTATTCGAGTTGAAAAAGATGACCCTAGAGGCACAAAATATGTAATAAAGGGGACAGCACTCGAAGGGCAAACTCCTGTTGGCGTGGTTGGAAGGTTTGCTAGCAACGGACGATATTTAATTATTACAGTCTATGAAGTCACTGAATTGTAGAGATAAGTATATGTATGGTTATAGTTGTGAATATTGTGAAGGTACAGTTCAGCCTCGCACAGTCAAGCGTGAAGCATTCAAGCATCGGGATGGATTTGTCATTCTTGAGAATGTCACAATTGGAGTCTGCGATAACTGTAGCAATCGATATTACTCAGCAGATATTCTGCATCTAGTTCATGAAATTGCAACGGGCGTAAAATCGCCAGAGAGAACCGAGCAGATTCCAGTTACTCATTTAGAATCAGCGTAATTTGTGTACCAGAACAATTTAGGTAAAGCTGACCGCACTTCACCCTATTTACAACAATCCTCGATAGCGAATAAATACTAAAATTACTGCCCACGATCCTAAAGCAACTTTGATTGCTACTAGGATATTAAGGATAGGAATAATCCCGCCGCTAAATAGTTCGCCTAACTTACCGTGAGGTAATTCAATCCCAACCAGCGTCACCGCCGCCAGCACGATGAACGCCAAAACTGAAACCTTTTCCCAAGAAGCAGCCTGCCAACGCTCGTAAATTGACTCCATCAACTCTGAAGAGGAAACGATCGCCACAAGTCCAATAGCGGTTCCGCCTGCTACTCCTGCAGCAAATCCACCGCCAGGGCTGAGATGCCCCCGAATTGCTAGTTCTACCCCAACAATTGCCGCAATAGTTGCACCTAGTTGTGCCAAAACAACGGAGGTGCGATCGCTAAACCGATGGACAATCTTGAAAGGTCGTTCATTTGCCAGCAAAAATTGAGCGCCCATAATCGCGATCGTAAACACGATCACTTCAAAGATCGTGTCGTACAACCGATTTCTGAAAATTATGCCCGAAACTGCATTGGGTACGCCGCTATCTAGCACAACGGCTTCTACAATCGAGAGATCGCCAGCCTCGGCAATTGGGTTGGGTACGAATAGGAATTTAAAAAATATAGCAATGCCAGCGGCAACGTATAGCCATTTCATTTAATGCTCATCTCCTAAATCTGGTACTGGAGTGTAGGTTAGGCAGGTGGCGGGTAGTGTCAGTTCGGTTTGCAGGATGTTGTGCAAGCGGCGGATGCGGATTGTTGTGTGATAGCGTTGCCCTTCAGGCTCAAAATCTTGAAGATCTGTTGGCGATCGCTCTTTGCAAGTAGCATGAACTTCTTTTGCCATCAATGCTTGCTGTAAAGACTCTGGATCGGGATAAGGAAGTAGTTCTAGCCGCAGATGATATTTTTTGGCAATTGTTCGTAAGTCAGCGAAAGTATCTGCATCCTTCGTCTGACTTAATTCACGATCGAGAACTCCAATTCGCATCACAAGCGACGATCGCACCGCGATCGCATACAGGGCAATTGCCAGCATCGTTCCCACCAATGCCTCAGTTAAAGCCACATCTGCCGCTCCCAAAACAGCATATACCAAAGCAGCGATCGCTCCTAAAATACCGCGAACAACCAGTGCCTTATAGGGATCGACCTGGATGGTGAGTATCACCGCAGCCAAAGGTAGCAAAGCAACGATGACATAAATGTAGCTATCGTCCATCACTTTCTCCACTGCTGGAGCAGTATGCCAGCACGTACCCCAGCACCGTATTCCAAATTGCTAATGATATCAACGCCAGCACGAGTAACGACCATTGGTTGGGAATTTTGAGGAGCAACCCGAAAATGATGCTCATCGAGCCGAGGGTGTCGGCAACTGAAAGGCTGTGCAATTTGAACAAAAGCGATCGCTCGCCGAGTAGGGGAATAGTACCCCAAAACCAGAAGACAATGCCCACGCTGATGCAGATATAGCTGAAAATATCAATCATTGTTCGTTCATCTGTTTAATTGTATGTGCTAGTAACATTAATCCAGCATTGCCTACACTCAAAACGATCGCCCCCACAACTCCAATCATCCAATCGCCACGCGCTACAGAGACAACTAAAATCATCACCGATGCTTTGGTAGCAATACTTGTGAAGGCAAGCATCTTCTGCCAAATATCCTCATCCTGCCATGCCTTATAGATGGGAATCAGCAACGCTACAATCATCGCAATTAACAGCACATTCATTGTTGCCTTTGCCTAACTCGATGAACTTCGTACCAGCCATCTTCGTGGTACTTCACTACAATGGTTTTGGGTGTAAAGGTAATGAGAAATATATCTAAAAATATTAGTCCTGGCGATCGCCTCGGTTTGACTCGTTCCCTTGTGATGTATTCCTGGGTATGGGGACGAAATATTAGTTCAAATGCTTCTACATACGCTTGCGGAATCGCCACCACAATTTTGCCCAATGCCCGCAGCCAGTCTTTTACGGCTCCAGGGGCAGTACGAGGGTGGGGTAATAAAAGGGCGACACAAACGCCAATGATGATATTTGCCACACTCAAGTTAGCTGTGAGCAAAAACCAGATGACCAATCGCAAAATAATATGGAGATAGCCGATCATGCCAGCACCATCCAGAAAAGTACAATTAAAGTCAAACTCATTACCCCGATCAGGTGATCGAATTGCTCCAATAAACGCGGTAGTTTGATAACAAGTTGGCGAAAAATGAATAAATATGCCAGCCAACCTAGAGCGATCGTTGCTAAAGGTTTAACAACATTGGCGAAACTGTAAGCTTCGTAGTACGCTATATTCGCTATAAATAATCCTGCAATCAACAAAGCGATCGCCGCCCAAAAACCAGGTTGAATTTTTGCTTGTTTCTCCTGCCAGTGATGGGGCAGAAAAATGAATTTAGCAAAAGCGATTGCCGTTCCTAGTGCCGCAACGTTCATAGCGATCGCCTGCCAGGGCAATAAACTTTTCATCGTCAATACTTTTGCCCCAAATCCTGACAGTAGCGGAAATCCTGAGATAGAAAAACTAGCGATAACTAGAGCAATCCAGATAGAGGTATGGATCGGCTGCTGTTGCAGTTCCTTGAAGTTGCGACTGGGGAGAACTCCAGCAATCAAAAACAGTGCCGATTTTACTAACCCGTGAGTTAGGGCATAAAATCCACCGACTTCTGGTGCTGCGAGAATAAAGCCCAACTGCGAAACTGTACTAAACGCCAGCATTCGTTTGGTGTCTTTTTCAAAGACGGCATAACCAACTCCTAATAGAGCAGTTCCCACACCAAACAAGCGAATTAGAGGATCTACTTCCTCTACCAGCACAGCGCAGCGCACCATCGGCAGGATGCCTGCTTTAACTACCGCGCCTGACAGCATTGCCGATACAGGCGTTTCCGATTCAGAATGAGTTAAAGGCAGCCACAATCCCGATACAAAAATACCTCCTTTAACCAACAGTCCCGCAAAAATTAGAGCTACTGCTTCTGGGGGCGCTTTGGGCAATCCAGCAAACGTGAAAGAATGGGTGGCTTTGTAAACTAGCACTGCGCCTACTAGGTAAAACAACATGGCAACGTTGCTAGTAAAGAGATAGCGCAAGCCCACCCAAATCGATCTATCCGTTCGCGGGTAAGCAATTAATAAAAATGCGGCGATACTTATTACTTCTAAGGCAACATACAGACTGATGAAATCTGTGCAAGCAAATGCAGCATTGACGCTACCATGCAGAATGGCAATCTGCATATAGAAAAAAGCGCTTCTACCACTGTTCCAGCAGTAGAGAATGACGGCTGCTGTTACTAACGCATTGGTGAGGATAAAAAAGCCGCTCAAGCGATCGAGCAGTAAGGTGACACCAAAGTTATCTAGTAATTGTAGGGTTAGGGTTGGTTGCGTAAACAGCCACAGCGCATAGATTGTAGAAGCGATTGCTACCCCCAACGAGCAGATGCGATCGAACCGAGGGAACAAATAACTGATAAACCCAACGAAAAACGGTAAGGCAATCCAGATAATCGTTAGGGTATTCATGGCGCATTACTCTGCTCGATTTCGCTAGTCTCCAGGGTGGGATTATCCCTTGCTAATTTCATCACCCCTACCAACATTAGTGCCTGAATCGAAAAGCCGATAACGATCGCCGTTAAGATTACTGCTTGGGGAACCGGATCGGCGTAAGTGTCTGTTTTACCATCGGCAAGAATCGGAGTAAATAAGCCATCCCGCGATGCAATTAGCACGTAATAGGCAATTACCCCCGTACTCATCACATCCATTGAGATGATTTTCATCACCAAATTGTTCTTGAAGATGATGCCGAAAAATCCACACAAGATAGTTGCAAAAACACACGCTTCTAACATGGCAAGGATGACAAAATGCACTTAATTTTTAGGTTTTACTTACCGCCGTTGCTTCCATTGAGGGTTCGCCACCTGTAGGTGGTTCCTCAGACTGTCCAAAAGCGACTCGGAGGAAGGGCGGTGCGAGGAAGGTAGTCAAAATCACCATGATGATGATGGCAGCTTCTAAGGGTTTGTCGAGTACGCCACTAGCAGAACCAATGCCTGCAAATACTAGCCCCACTTCACCGCGCGGAATCATACCTACCCCAATTGCTAGGCGATTAATTCCTGGTTGACCGAAGACCGCCCAACCCGTAGCAACCTTACCAACGATCGCCACGACAATCAAAAATACGGCGATCGCCAAGCCAGCGCGGTTTTCAGGGATTAACGGATTGAGAACGCTTAAATCTGCCCTCGCGCCAACGGTAACAAAGAAGATGGGAACTAATAGATCGGCGATCGGTTTTACCAGTTCGTCTAACTCGTTGCGGGCATCAGTTTCGTCTAAAACTAACCCAGCGGCGAAAGCTCCTAATATTGCTTCTAGGTGAATTGCGTTGCCTAAAAACGCCATGAAGAAGGCAAAGATAAATGCTGGAATGATAATATTGCCACGAGTTTCGAGCTTGTTTACAAGGGCAACAAAGGTTTTGTTGAAGATGCTACCTAATAGGATCGAACCGAGCAAAAATGCAGTTGCGCTCACAATTAAGTAAATTACATTCATGACATCGACTTCACCTGTTTTGGCTAAACTGGCAACTACTGCTAGGACAATGATGCCTAACACATCATCAATCACCGCAGCGCCGACAATAATTTGCCCTTCCTTCGACTTGAGCCGACCTAATTCAGACAGCACTTTGGAAGTGATGCCGATGCTAGTTGCCGTCAAAGCCGCCCCAGCAAAAATTGCCGGAATCGCCGCAACATTGAACAGCATCATTAGCCCAACTGTACCTACTGCAAAAGGAACAGCCACCCCAACAAAGGCGACAATCGTTGCTTGAGTGCCGACTGCCTGCAACTGGCGTAAATCTGATTCTAGTCCAATTTCAAACAGCAAAACGATCGCTCCTAGCTCTGCTAGCACCGAAATTACTTCGCTTTGGGATTGGAATACGCTATTTAATGCTTCTGGCGTTAGTCCGTTAATCCATTGCAGAACAGACATCACAGCCGAATCAGTAGCTTGCAGCCCACCTTCAGGAAAAATCACTAAATGCAAGGCAGATACGCCGATAACCACTCCAGCAACCAGTTCGCCCAAAACTGGCGGAAAATCTAACCGTTTTGACACCTCAGCACCTAGTTTGCTGGCAAAATAGATTGCCACGAGGCTTAGTAACACGCCAGAGGAAACAATTGGCGCATTTTCTGCTTCAGCAGTTGCTAACAAAGGAGGAAATAAAGGCGCGATCGCAGAAATAAAAAACATGAGTCAGGGTTTTTCTAACGACAAGTTCAAATCAAATTGCCTGTAGGACGGGCGGTTGCGCGTCCTTACTAACAATCGTTCTTTAAACAGTAACAACTTTGCTATACGCATGGTCAACCGTTTGACGCAGAGCTTCAGTGCGGTTGGGGTGCAAGCGAAAATAGTTGGTAAGCGGGTAAATTCAAGCTAACTAGAAATACGATAGTGTTTGTAGTGTTAAAGAAAGCCTATTTGTTGAGTATATCCCTGGAATTGATATTGAATCGACATGAATAACTAAAAATAATTACATTAACATTTATGCTCAGAAGTAATCGCATTTAACGATGCCCATCACTTGCCGCTAATGAACTCCTGCTCCCAACAGAAAACCTGAATATGCTTGGGTGTATGGGCGTAGTTAGATAAAGAGCTAGACTTAATCCTCGATAGCCTCAACACCAAGTTGCCGCAGTGGTAATTGGAAGTTCTCGTCTTTTGAATCCTCTCTTGATTGTTTCGGTTTCGCCAATTTCATAAAGACTAATCGAACCATCCTCAATAGTAAAGATTTGCTCAATTGTCGCATCCGCCAGCAAATTGCCTTGCAAATCTCTGCCGATCTGATGAGCCGTAACGACATTTCGACGAGTTTTCATCCATCTCGAATTTCAACGTCTTAAGCTGCACTTGAATACTCTTAAAACGACTTGTTGGGCTGCTGCCCCCGACTGCTGGCTTCGCGAAGCTAGCGATCTAAAAACCATAGAGAATCTCTATAGAGACAAAAACTTTTTTCTCGATCGTCCAATAAATACTACTACCCGAAGTAGCGTACAGTTAAAAATATTCAAATGATTTAACTATTGGGATTTATCGTAGACGTGAGATTAGTTTGAGACTCAATTTGACCAAACATCAATTAATCGAGGTGTCCTATCATGACTTAGTTTTTCAGGGATTGAAGTCGCTCGGCAATCATTCTCGGCAGTCTGTTGTTGAGACATATTTGAGTGCGCGATCGCAGATGCTAGATTCCATTTTTCAGCCAATTTTATCTACAGCCGACCCTTTCTATGAAATGGGTTGCTTATAGTTATTTCGCTCTAGTGAAGCACCTCACTCTTGCTCTCTTTAGCTATTGAAAGTTCATTTATTGCAATCCTCTTCATCAGAGGAGGCACAAGGAGGTATTCGTGGATTTTTGGTCCTTTTTTTTAATGGACTTTGTTAAGCAGTTGCAGTCCCCAACACTCGCCTTTTTGATTGGTGGGATGGTCATTGCTGCTCTCGGAAGTGAATTGGTAATTCCCGAGTCGATTTGTACGATCATCGTCTTTATGCTGCTCACCAAAATTGGTCTGACCGGTGGAATTGCCATCCGTAATTCCAACCTGGCGGACATGGTGTTACCCACGATCAGTGCTGTAGTAGTAGGGATCCTTGTTGTCTTCATCGCGCGTTATACATTAGCCAAGCTGCCGAAGGTCAATGTCGTCGATGCGATCGCAACTGGGGGGTTGTTTGGAGCCGTGAGTGGATCCACTATGGCTGCTGGTCTGACGGTACTGGAAGAACAAAAAATTTCATACGAGGCATGGGCTGGCGCACTCTATCCCTTCATGGATATCCCAGCGCTTGTAACGGCAATTGTTGTAGCCAACATTTATCTCAACAAGAAGAAGCATATTGCAGCAACCCAAGCTACCAAGCAGGAGTATCTCAGCAAGCAGCCTGTTGCGGTAGGCGATTATGCCGATAAACAGGATTATCCCAGCAGCCGCCAGGAGTATCTCAGCAAGCAGCAGGGTCCTGCGGCTAATCGGGTCAAGATATGGCCGATCATCGAGGAAAGCCTTCGGGGTCCTGCCTTATCGGCAATGTTGTTAGGACTCGCTCTTGGCATATTCACCCAGCCGGAAAGTGTCTATAAAAGCTTCTACGATCCCCTCTTTCGCGGCTTGCTTTCGATCTTGATGCTGGTCATGGGTATGGAGGCTTGGTCAAGGATTGGCGAACTGCGCAAGGTTGCCCAGTGGTATGTCGTGTATAGCGTGGTGGCACCGTTTATTCATGGGCTGCTCGCCTTCGGTCTTGGCATGATTGCCCACTACACCACGAACTTCAGCATGGGCGGCGTTGTGATTCTGGCTGTCATTGCCGCCTCTAGTTCAGACATATCAGGTCCGCCCACGTTGCGAGCCGGCATCCCGTCAGCCAATCCCTCCGCCTATATAGGCGCGTCCACAGCCATCGGTACGCCAATTGCGATCGGCTTGTGCATCCCGTTCTTCGTCGGTCTCGCTCAAGCGATCGGCGGACTCTAATCCCAGACGGGTCGCGGTCTGTCGGTGCTACGTTGGCTTGGCAGACCAAGTAGATCGATATAATCGATATACAAGATCGATATAGATATGTAAGGAGGTAATCAATATGGCCAAGCCAGCCAAAAAGCTCGTCATCGTCACCGAAAAGGTTCTGCTGAAAAAGATTGCCAAGATCATTGATGAAGCTGGGGCGACCGGTTATACGGTGGTGGAGACTGGCGGTAAAGGCAGTCGTAACGTGCGATCGTCGGGACAACCGATCGTTTCTGACACCCAGGCGAATGTGAAGTTCGAGGTGCTCACCCCCGATCGGGATATGGCCGAGGATATCGCGGATCGGATCGCAATTAAGTTTTTCATCAATTATGCGGGCATTATCTATATCTGTGACGCGGAGGTTCTGTACGGGCATAGTTTCTGTGGACCAGAGGGCTGTTGAATTGAGACGACGCAGACCTCAAAAACTGGGGGCGTAACTACCCGCCGCTAATCGCAGTACAGCTATAGCGGGGGCATCTTGGGGGGTTAGGTGATGTTTCTACTAGAGAAAATCTCTTGCTGTTCTCAAGAAGCCTTTAGATGGTAGATAGCTTCAATAGCTAACTAGCAATCAAAATAACTTACGAAAATCTATATTTGCGTAGTTGACATCGATTACTTAACGATTGACTGCTAATAATGTAATGCTCTAGAGCGATCGCAACTGCACATCTAAAACTTACCTTGGCGCTTTGAGCAAAACCATATAGCATCAAAAGTGTAGGACTAAGTAGGAGCATCATCCTTGCTAGACGAACAAGCTAAAAAAACTATGCTGCGGAAAATCCCTCACGGGCTTTATATCTGCGGGGTCAAAGATGGGGAAGAAGTCAACGGCTTTACTGCAAGTTGGTTGATGCAAGCTTCTTTTAAGCCACCTTTGGTCGTCAACTGCGTCAAGCAAGACTCCAAATCTCACGCCATGATTAAAAACAGCGGTGTTTTTGCTATCAGCTTTCTAGATGCAGAACAAAAGGACATAGCACAAAAGTTTTTTCAACCTCAGCGTCGAGTCGAAAACAAGTTTGACGATGTAGAATTTTACCCCGGCGAAACAGGCTGCCCGATTATTTCGGATTCTTTGGGTTACATTGAGTGTCAAGTTGTTGGGGCAATAGAAAAAGGCGATCATACCGTTTATGTTGGTGAAGTAATTGCTGCTGGGGTTCACCGCGAAGGCGAATCTCTCCGCCTAGAAACTACAGGTTGGCAATACGGAGGCTAGTAATAGTTTTGAGTTTTGAGCCACTAAATTAGCTCAAAATTCAAGACCATTTAATAATATAGTTTTGAGCCAGTGAATCAGCTGAGAATTAAAGACTATCTAACAATTAAGTTTGATGCGAGACTATGTATGCCGTTAATTAAAGTTCAGACTTCTGTTGCTCATACTGATAAATCTGAAGTAGAAACATTGCTGAAAAATCTTTCCGCTAAGTTGTCTAAGCATTTAGGTAAGCCGGAAAGTTATGTGATGACTGCGTTTGAATCGAACGTGCCGATGACATTTGCAGGTACTTTAGAGCCAGCGTGCTACATCGAGATTAAAAGCGTTGGCAATATGAAACCAGAGCAAACTAATACGATGAGCCAAGATTTTTGTCAGCAAATTAACCAAGCGCTAAATATAGACAAAAATAGAATTTATATTGAGTTTGCCGATGCTAAAGGGGCAATGTGGGGCTGGAATGGCTCGACTTTTGGTTAACTACAACTGGTAAAATACCTTTGCTCTAGATGTAAGTTTTATTCAATATGAACTCAGATACTCAAGCAACTACAGGCGCAGATGCTATCGATCGCGCGATTGCTAATGGGATTGATTTTGATGGTTCTCCTATCCCCCCAGCCAAGCTAGAACTCTACAACAAAGTCATGGCGATTGAAGCAGGTAGGCAGCGCAGCGGAGTATCCAATACAATGCGATCGCGAATTGTCCGCATTGGTGCAAAGCATATTTCTCAAACAGAACTCAACCAGATGCTAGTTGATGCTGATTTTGCCCCTCTCAAAGACAAGGAAGTTGCTTTTTACTACGGCGGCAAATAGCTAATTTTGCTAGAACCTAGTTTAAAAGTTCGGGTAATGTCAGAATAGACCTTACCCTTTTTTGTAGTTGGAGACTCATCATGACAATTCATTCATCTTTGCAACAAGCTTTTGATTCTCGTCAAGCACTCAAAGTCATTAGCGGTTTGCATAATTTTAACCCCGATCGCGTAGCTGCTACTGTGCGCTCTGCCGATCTTGGTGGTGCTACTTTTGTTGATATTGCCGCCGATCCTGAATTAGTTCATTTAGCTAAAAGATTGACAAATTTGCCTATTTGCGTGTCAGCAGTTGAACCAGAGTTATTTGTGCAAGCTGTAGCTGCTGGCGCAGACTTGATTGAAATTGGTAACTTCGATAGTTTTTACGCCCAAGGCAGAAGATTTGAAGCGGCTGAAGTATTGGCTTTAACATACCAAACGCGATCGCTATTGCCTGATATTACTTTATCGGTAACAGTGCCGCATATTTTGGCACTAGACTTGCAAGTACAACTAGCAGAAGATTTAGTCAAAGCTGGCGCAGACATCATTCAAACCGAAGGTGGAACGAGCAGCACTCCCGCACATGGCGGCACGTTAGGATTAATAGAAAAAGCAGCCCCTACCTTAGCTGCTGCTTATGAAATTTCTCGCGCTGTATCAGTTCCCGTACTGTGTGCTAGTGGTATATCGAGCGTTACAGCACCACTTGCGATCGCATCAGGAGCCGCCGGAGTAGGCGTTGGCTCCGCAATCAACCAACTCAACAGCGAAGTAGCAATGATTGCGGCTGTACGCTCCTTAGTTGAATCGCTAGCAACTGCAAGCCGGAGTCGGGCTGTTGTTTAATTAGAGACAAGGGGTGCAGGGGGTGCAGAGGGTGCAGGGGAAACATAGAAGATTAATGCGCTTACTCTTCTTCTTATCTCCTTGTCACCTTGTCTCCTTGTCACCCCATCTCCTTATGCGAGCAGCATTTAACTCAAGCAATCTTTGATACTATAGACAACTTGCTCCTGTTGTTCTACCGAAAGCTCAGGAAACATGGGTAAAGATAAGACTTCGCGGCTAGCTTGCTCGGCTATTGGTAATTGCCCTGATTGATAGCCAAGATGTGTATATACAGGTTGCAAATGTAGGGGGATGGGGTAATAAACCATCGAACCGACTCCTTGCTGCTGCAATTGCGATCGCACTTCATCGCGCCTGTCTGCCAAAATCCTCACCGTGTATTGATTCCACACGCCTTGAGAATCAGCTAATTGTTGAGGTGTAATAATTCCTGGAATGGGACTGAGTAATTCGTGATAGCGATGGGCGACTGCTTGACGCGCTTGGTTCCACTTATCTAAATAACGTAGTTTAATCTGCAAAATAGCTGCTTGCAGAGCATCTAAACGGCTGTTAATGCCAACTTCTGTATGGTGGTAGCGATCGCTCGCTCCATGTACCCGCAACCTCCGCATAATCTCGGCTAGCTCAGAGTTGTTAGTTGTGACTGCACCGCCATCACCGCAAGCACCGAGGTTTTTAGTCGGGTAAAAACTAAAAGTGCCAATATGTCCGATGCTACCTACTTTCTGTCCCTGCCATGAAGCCCCAGTAGACTGAGCGCAATCTTCAATTACAGCTAGCTGATGGGCTTCGGCGATCGCCATAATTGCTGTCATATCTGCTGATTGTCCGAACAGATGTACTGGGATAATTGCCTTAGTTTTGTTTGTAATCGCAGATTCTACCTGCTGGGGGTCAATATTAAAGGTTTGGGCATTAATATCTACAAATACAGGCTTTGCACCTACAGCATCAATGGTTTCTGATGTAGCAAAAAAGCTAAAAGGCGTGGTAATGACTTCATCGCCCGCACCAATGTTTAAAGCCCGCAGTGCTAAATAAAGCGCATCAGTTCCAGAATTACAGGCTATACACTCTGACACACCTACATAATCGGCAAATTGCTGCTCAAAACCTTCAACCAAAGGACCGCCGATATAACCGCAAGAAGATAGTACCTGTAAAACTGCTGTGCTAATTTCTGCTTCTAACGTGGCGTACTGTTGCTTTAAATCGAGGGGAGGAATAAAGTTCACGCTTTGACCCATAAGTTTTAATCGTAAGATTAATCAAACCAAATTTTGTATAACAAGAAAATCTTACCGTAAGATATTTAGACTCCAATATAGGAGAATTTGAGCCATGCAAGGTTTAATTGAACTTGACTTATGGGATTTAGCATTAGCACTAGGTATGATGGCGATCGCGATCGGTTTATCTGCTTGGGAGCGATTGGGGTTAGAGTGGACTTTAGCTTTAGCTACTTGCCGGACGCTTTTACAGTTGCTAGTAGTAGGCTATATTTTAGCTTTTGTCTTTGCGCTCAATAATCCTTGGGCTGTTTTAGCTATTTTGCTAGTGATGCTGACAATTGCAGCAATTGTAGCCCGCAACCGCATTGGCAAGAAAATTCCCCAAGTATTACCTTTGGTTTGGGGTTCGATTTTTATTAGTACCGTATTAACGCTCGGTTATACTACGATCTTGGTAATTCAACCTCCCAACTGGTACGAACCTCAGTACCTCATTCCCCTAGCAGGAATTGTTTTAGGCAATTCCATGAACGGTGCGGCGATCGCTGGAGAAAGATTGGCAAGTATCATCAATAGCAGTCAGCTAGAAATTGAAACCCATTTAAGTTTGGGTGCAACGCCTCAGCAAGCTGTAAGTCAGTACCGTAAAGATGCAATCAAAGCAGGGCTGATCCCGACAATTAACTCAATGATGGTTGTGGGCATAGTAACTTTACCAGGAATTATTACCGGACAATTGCTGAGTGGCGTAGACCCTTTAGCTGCTGCGTCTTACCAAATATTAATCATGTTTATGCTGGCTTTTACCAATATAGTCACAACGATATTAGTAACTCAGGGGCTATACCGTCAGTTTTTTAACAGTGCCATGCAGCTAGTTCGGTAGGCTGAACTACTATAGAAACAGCGTGTCGAACTCACAACACAATGCATAACTTGTCAGAACAAGTTGTCCTCGTTACTGGTGCTTCTGCTGGGATTGGTACAGCATTAGCAATGCTTTTAGCGCAAAAATTTCCAGGAATTAAATTAATCCTCGCCGCCCGAAATGCCGATAAATTAGAACAAGTTGCCGATTTATGTCGCAAAGCTGGGGCGGAAGTATTAGTTGTACCTACAGATTTAGAAGAAATAGAACAAGTAGAGAATTTAGCCAAAACTGCGATCGCTCATTTTGGCAAAGTAGATGCATTAGTCAATAATGCTGGTTACGGGCAAATGGGACCTCTAGAATTGATCCCTAATCAAGCAGTAGAAAGACAATTTAAAACTAACGTGATCGGACCATTAGCTTTGATTCGGGCAATAGTACCGATGATGCGCGATGCAGGGGGCGGCAGAATCATCAATATAAGCTCTTTAGGTGGGCGTTTGGCTTTTCCCTTTGGCGGGATGTATAGCGCCTCTAAATTCGCTCTAGAAGCACTGAGCGACTCTTTAAGGATGGAATTAGAGCCATTTAATATTAAGGTCAGCGTCATCGAACCAGGTCCAGTAAGTACAGAATTCTTTATAGTCGCCGCTCAAGCTGTGGAAGACACTGTTGCTACACCCGAAAATACCCCTTATCGGGCTGCTTTTAAGCATTTAGAAGGATTGGAACAAAGAACCCGCAGCCGCGCTTGGACATCAGAAAGAGTAGCGCAAGTAATTATTCAAGCCTTGCAAAGCCGCAACCCCCAGCCGCGTTACATTGCCGCTACAGGTGGTAAGTTTTTGTTGTTTATGATGACCAAAGTATTGCCTACTAAACTTGTTGATAAGTTTTGGCAGCGTTTTTATGGGATTAATCTAGTTGCCCAAGAATGGCAAAACAGCCCTAAATAGCTACTACTAAAGAAGTTGGAAAATTAAGCAATAGGTTGTAGGGTAGGGGTAGTTGGCAGCGAAATTAGCGCCGATAATTGCCCCAAATAGCCAAAAATGGATTTATTAGAGTACCAAGCCAAAGAATGGTTCCGCGAGATGGGTATTCCCGTCCTCCCATCCCAAAAAATTAACTGTATCAGCGATATTAAGGGGTTAAAAATTCCTTACCCTGTGGTACTCAAATCGCAAGTACGTACGGGTGGTAGAGGACGCGCTGGGGGAGTAAGATTTGTCACGACAACAATCGATGCGATCGCAGCAGCGCAAACAATTTTTCATTTGCCTATACTGGGGGAAGTGCCGGAAGTTGTGCTAGCAGAAGCTAAATACGATGCAGATAGAGAGTTTTATTTAGCAGTAGTGTTAGATACAGCTACTCGCAGACCTGTACTTTTAGGCTCTCCTCAAGGTGGAATTGATGTAGAGTCATCTTTAGAATTGCTACAGCAAGTTGTCGTTGATGGCGAATTTTCTCCATTCTACGCCCGCAGACTGACAATCAAAATGGGCTTGCAAGGAGCTTTGATTAATTCGGTTAGCGATATTGTGGAGAAAATGTATGGATTATTCGTGCAAAAAGATTTAGATTTAGTCGAGATCAATCCTTTGGGGGTAAGTGCCACAGGCGAATTGATGGCGCTAGATGGCAAAGTTACTGTCAACGATCGCGCGATCGTTCGTCATGCAGACATCAGTCTAATGTCGCAGAAAATAGCTCGTCGTCCTAGCGGGCAAAACTATTTTGATAGTTTGGGCAATTCTTACCAAGTCGAACAATCTGGCAATATCGGCATTATGGGCAATGGTGCGGGACTTGTGATGGCGACATTGGATTTAGTTGCAGATGCGGGGGGTAAAGTTAAAACTTGCTTGAATTTGGGGCATGGCAGTAATTTAAATCCATCTTTACCTAGTTTTGGCGATCGCATCGAACAAGGTTTGGAGTTTTTAGAGCAAGATAAAAGTATTCAAGTGGTGTTAGTCAATATTATCGGTAGCGTGCCTAAAGCGGTAGAATTGGCAGAATTTATCGGTAAATTTATCCAACGTCACGAAAGTAATAGTACGAACAAACATCGGGCGGCGACATCCTATCCTCGGATAATTGCCCGCTTTTCCGGTTTGGCATTAGAATCAGCCCAAGAGCAATTTACCGCTCTTAGCGTTCCTTTAGTAGAAAGTTTGGATGAAGCCGTATCTCAAGCAGTTCGCCAAGCTAAGTCTTCTAGCCATAGAAAATAATGATTTTACAGCCAGACAGTAAAGTTTTAATTCAAGGCATCACCGCAGACATCGCCTCAACTCATGGTTCACGGATGAAAGCGTACGGTACAAATATAATGGCTGGAGTTAATCCAGGTTCGGGCGGACAAATTTATCACGATATCCCAAGCTTTGATTTAGTAGAACAAGTAGTGGCAGAAATTGGTGCTATTGATACTACTTTAATATTTGTACCTGCTTACCAAGCTTTAGACGCAGCATTAGAAGCGATCGCTGCTGGTATTCGCCAAATTGTGATTATCTCGCCAGGAATGCCGCCTTTAGACATGGTACATTTGCTGCGTAAGGCAGAAGCAACGGAAACTATTATTGTCGGTCCTAATAGTCCAGGAATTATCATACCAGGCAAGTTACTATTAGGTACTCATCCGAGTGAATTTTACACGCCTGGATCGGTAGGGATTGTTAGCCGTAGCAGCACTTTGACTTATGAGATTGCTTTGGAGTTGACTAAATCGGGTATAGGGCAATCAATCGGGGTAAGTATTGGTGGCGATACGATCGCTGGTTCTTCGTTTCTGCAATGGTTGCAAATGCTAGATGAAGACGAAAATACTAGCGCGATCGTTTTAGTTGGCGAACCTGGTGGTAATAGCGAAGAAGCCGCCGCCCGTTATATTGCCGAAGCAATAGATAAACCTGTAATTGCTTATATAGCTGGCAGAAAAGCCCCTGCAGGCAGGCATTGGGGGCATACAGGGACTTTGGCTATGGTTGTAGGTAGAGGTGAAGATGTGGGTACAGCGCAGAGTAAATTAGCGGCATTTAAGTCTGCAAAAGTGCCTCTAGCAGAACGCCCTGCTCAAATACCTGAGTTGGTGAAGAAAGCTCTCAAGTGATATAACGCTGGCAATCTATTGTGAAGGTGCTGAAGGTTGAATCGTAGAATTAAATCTTGTTACTATTCCTCCAATATCATTAACACCTGTAGCATCAAAACCGATTGGTATTCTATTCAATTGGGCAATTTTATTATCAATGCGGTAAATAAATTGATTAACATCTAGAGGGTTGACTTTATCTTTAGTAGGAGCTTCTGGATCTACTCCTAATACAGTTCCCCCAGTAGCTAAATAACTAAGTATTTCATTTCTTAAGGCAATGTGTTCGAGATATAAATTTCCATAGGCTTTAAAGTTTTCTTCCTCCTTAAAATTACCTGGTAAATCGCCAAAAAAGATAACAGCAGTACAGGCAACAATAAAAACATTAATTAAACTGTTATGCGCTTTTTCCCATCCTATTTTACTAATGAAAAACAAACAAATAGCAGCTAATAATGCTGACGCAGACGTTAAAACAATTGAGGTGTAGTAATGGTTAGAGAAAAACACCATTATCTCAGCGTATCTATTAATTTGAAAATTTACTACCTTCAGTTGTTCTGCTATCCTAAGCTTTTCGGCTTCTTTAGCATTTATCTCTGTAGTTGCGGGTATAAGTTCTACTTGACCTTTTAACCACTGCTTTGCTTTGTTACCAGCATATAAATTTAATGAAAAATAGCTGGTACTAAGCAAGATAACTAAACTACTTGCAATCAAACAATGTCCTAAAAAGGTAGGTTGTTTATTATCTCCTCCATTAAAGTTTGTGTTAAAGAATGTTTTTATTTTTGACTGTCTATGGATTAAATTATTTGTATCTAAATGCTTGTTCGGCTCTAAATTTACTGAAGTCATGTTTATATTTCCTTCTAAAATATTTACACTTGTTTAAAGTAGTCGTATAACTTTTGTAGTAGCTTAATATTTTCACTATTAAGACAATTAATAGCTGTGATATTATCTCATGTTTTCTCTTGTCAACCAAACAAATCTTGCGGTTTAGTTAAATTTCTAGATACTATTGGTGGTTTTGATTTGTCATTTAATTCATTTAATACAGTTTCATAAAAGAAGAAAGAAGCACCAGCAAATTTTTGCTTGCGAGTTTTTTGAATTTGCTGTTTAATCAAGTGCAGACTGGCTGGAAAATTTTTTATTCCAGCAAGAATACCAATGCTAACGGGAATATGTTGACAAGCTTCTATAACTTCCTGCTTTTGAATTTCATTTACAAAAGATAGCACGTTGCTACGATAAACTTGTAAAACTATTTCTTCTGCTAAACCTGCTTGTTCCCACAATTTCCAATCTGCCAAGTAGAATTTTTTAGAAAATCCTTGAGGATTAGGAGAAATAGAAATTAAACAATTAGGTTGTTCTACTTTAACCGCATCAAAAATTTGCTTTAGCAATTGAGTAACCTTGCTAGACGCCCATTTTACCCAAGCTTCATCTGTATGGTTTTGTGGAGCAATTAATCCTCCATTTTCTTTTTGATAAAGTTCTTGAGTAGATGTATCGTAGCCCAATTCTACAGGAAAGCCGAAATGGTCATCTAATTGAATACCATCAATTTGTGGATACTTTTGCACAAACTCAGCTATTAAATCAACTATAAATTTTTGCACTTTTGGTTGACATGGATTCAGCCATACTTGCTCGTCAGGTTTATTATTGTCATGGCTTTTCAATCTAATTTGTTCTTCTCTATCGTCTAACGTCAATAAATCTTGATGTCTCTGCGCTAAAGGTGAGTTAGGAGGAGTCATTAAGCCATATTCAAACCAAGGAATAACCCGAAAATTGTGATGTTTTGCTTCTACTAAAATTTCAGCTACTATATCTCTATTTTGAAAGTTAGTATCTGGAGTAATAGAAGAGCCAATAAAAGATTGAGCGATCGCACTTTCATATAGTGTAAATCCACGCTGCCACACTACAGGATATATAGTGTTAAATCCTAAATTTTTCAGTTTTTTTAAACCTTTAGCAATATTAGGTTGAGAATGCAAGACAGCGCTGTCAACATTCGTTAACCAAATGCCTCGCATTTCCTCTACCTCAACATTAACGTCTTTTTGAAAAAAGTAGCCTAATTTACCAACGCTGCCTAGTTCTTGCTGTAATTTGACAAAACAATGTTCTCCAACTTGAAAAGCATACTGAATATCTAGTTTTTCTCCAGCTTTGACTTCAACTTTGTCTTTATCAAGCAACTTATTTACATCACTATTGCTTTTCTGAAAAATCGTATTTTTGGCTGCTGTTAATAAAACCATTCGTATATCTCTAAAAGTTTACCAAGAAGTTGAAGCTATAAGGTGAATGAACTGCTAACTAATGCCACTATTTATAAATGCCTAGCGTGCTATTTTTAGCATAAGTCTCAAAAATAGCACTGTTGTACAAGGGAACGCTGTTTTATTTAATTTTTGAATCTTGGGTCTAAAACAAATTGAATACCTTTTTCTTGACAGTAGTCTGACAACTTATTTAAAGAATTTTTAAAATTGCTGTTCGACATTCCCTGAAAACAATGAAAAGCAAGTTGATATATCAAGTTTCTGCCTAAACTCTCTTTCAAAGTAACCACCATAAATATTAATACTAAAAGTATCAAATATTATATATGTATTTACGTAAGCGATCGCTTATTGGTTTTCATCGTACATAAAGCTAAATACGTAGAGATCGCTTATTTGTGAGGGTTTAAACAGATATAAGCTACTAAAAAATATCTAGATCGATTATTCCTAGTTCTTTCTCTTTATCTGGGTGTGGAGGTAGATATTTCATTACTAGCGACACACCTAACCCTTTAGGACGAACAGCAAGTTGATAACGATCGGGGTTTAAGTCTTTTCCACCTTCATTAATAATAAATTTAAAGAGATTAGCTAAAACTTTTGCAGAATCTACAGTTACAGACATAATAACTTCTCCTGTTTATAAAGCAGCAACAACTATTCAAGACTATCAAATTAAATATTTTTCTAGACAACCTAGCTTAAATAAATTTGATGGTGAATATAACTTAGCTGTTAGCCGCAAATATTGGCAGTCGGTAAAAGTCAGGTAAAAGTCAGATAAAAGTCATTATTTTTATTAGTTAGCTTGCTTTGCATTTAGTATCGAAATAGCTGCAAGTTAAATGTAAGTATGCTAACTACCTTTGAAAATATAATTTTCTAATTTGTATGCGGTTTGACATTAAAAAAAAATTAATCGTGCAGTAGATAAAAGTTGTAAAACTATACTAAAAATTTCCGAAATAGCTTTGCTTGAAAGTGTAAGTTTATTGTTGATGGAAGATAAATCGAGCTTCCAAGTTGCTTAGTGTAACTTCAACGCTAGGAATTATTAAGCCCGTCAACGCGCTATCTAATTCTGGAGGTCTCCTCCAGAATCCGCGCGTCAAATTCAACAAGCGATCGCTCTTTACAAGCAAATAAGACAGCGATCGCACGTAAATAACTTTTCGTCTCAGCGCTGTAATAAAAATATAGACGCGCCATTATATAGCCGCATAACTAAATAATCAATAGGTGTGTAAGATGACAATTGATGAAGCGATAGGAATTGTGGAGACGGTTTTAGCAAAAGGACGCTTGAGTAAAGTCGAAGAAATTATCTTTCGTCAGTCTTGGGAAGGACTATCTTATCTAGAAATTGCTAAAAGTTCCGGCTACGATACAGGTTATCTCAAAGATACTGGTAGCAGCTTATGGCGATCGCTTTCTCAAGCTTTTGGCGATAAAGTCAGCAAAAATAATTTTCAACTAATTCTCAAACGACACGCCCAAACTCAAACGTCAACAGTATCTATAAAACCCAATATTCCTAGCAGCCATCATCTGCAAACTACGCAATGCGACTGGGGGGAAGCAATAGATACATCTATCTTCTACGGACGAAATGCAGAATTAACTACATTAGAAAAATGGATAGTTAGCGATCGCGCTCGTTTAGTAATGTTATTAGGTATGGGTGGAATTGGTAAAACTACATTATCGATAAAGCTAGCAGAACAGATTCAACAAAAGTTTACTCATGTAATTTGGCGATCGCTGCGTAATGCTCTAACCATCCAAGATATTTTGACAGATTTACTCGCGCATTTGTCTAATGGGCAAGCAATCGCTCTACCAGAGAGTGTAAACGGGAAAATTTCCTTATTAATTAACTATCTACGTGCCTCGCGTTGCTTAGTGATATTAGATAATACAGAGACAATTTTACGCGCTGGCGATCGCGCTGGCAATTATTGCCCTGGCTATGAAGGTTACGGGCAATTATTTAGATGCATAGCAGAAACTACTCATCAAAGTTGCTTGGTACTAACAAGTAGAGAAAAGCCTAGAGGTTTAGCAACTTATGAGGGTTTGACATTACCAGTGCGATCGCTCTACGTACTTGGATTAACAACAGAAGCCGCACAATATATTTTTCAAGCTAAGGGGCTTTGCATCTCATCGGAGCAAGGTAAAGTATTGGTAGAACGTTATGGTGGCAATCCTTTAGCCTTAAAGATAACTGCAACAAATATCCAAGAATTGTTTGATGGCAATGTTTGCCAATTTATCTATCAAGGCGCAGCGCTTTTTGGTGATGTCTGGCAGCTTTTAGAGCAACATTTCGAGCGGCTATCAGATCTAGAGAAGCATATCATGTATGTCCTGGCAACTCGCAAAGCATGGGTATCGATCCCAGAATTACTTGATGATATTGCGTTTGTATCGTTGAGAGATTTATTAGAGGCACTAGAGTCATTAAAAGTGCGATCGCTAATTGAAAAAGCCACGCTAACAACACCGGAAAAAACATCTCCCTGCTTCATGCAACAACCCGCAGTCATGGAGTATGTAAGTAGTAAGTTACTCGAACAAACAAACCTTGCCCTAGCTACGTTAAGTTGCTAATTTCCGATTGCTTGACCTGCTAGCCATGCTGTTGTCCAAGCGCTTTGAAAATTGAAGCCGCCAGTAACGCCATCGATGTCCAAAATTTCACCAGCAAAGTACAGTCCTGGTGTAATTCGGCTTGCCATTGATTTGAAATCAACTTGTTTGAGAGTAACGCCGCCGCAGGTAACAAATTCCTCTTTAAATGCGCCTTTGCCTTGGATTTGATAGCTACCTTGAGTAAGTTCGCAAATTAGTTGATTGAGGGTTTTATTAGATAATTCTGCCCACCTTTGTTCTGTGTCTATTCCAGCGCGGACGATTAGATATTGCCAGAGGCGATGAGGTAAGTCAACACCGCGATGTAAGGCGATCGCTTTTTTGCTATGTTCTGATTTTACTTGCAGCAGTTTTGCCCGTAGTTCTTCGCTATTAAATTGGGTTTGCCAGTTTATTAGTAAAGTGGCTTGATAGGCGCGATCGTGTAATACTCTTGCACCCCATGCTGATAGTTTTAGCACCGCAGGACCGCTTAAACCCCAATGAGTAATTAATAATGGTCCCGTTTGTTCTAGGGAAGTTTTGCTATCTACTGATAAGCGCAGTTTTACAGGATTGGCGCTAATTCCGGCTAAATCTTTCAAGTGCTTGTCGATAATGTTGAATGTAAATAGCGATGGAACTGGCGGTTCGATGGTATGACCTAGAGATTTAGCAACTTGATAGCCTAATGGGTTGCTACCTGTAGCCAAAAGGAGGCGATTGCACATTACCTTCTCTCCTGTCTTTAATTCAATGACAAATTCATCATTTTGCTTAACAACTGATACAACTGTTGTACCTGTAAGCAGTTTTACTCCTGCAAAATGAGCGGCTTTCATCAAGCACTCAACAATAGTCTCCGAACTATCTGTAGTCGGAAACATTCTGCCATCTGGTTCAGTTTTTAGCTTCACGCCTTGGCTAGCAAACCACTTAACTGTATCTATAGATTGAAAGCGACTAAAAGCACCGCGCAAGGCTTTCCCGCCTCTAGGGTAATTGGGGACTAATCCCGCCGGATCGAAGCAAGCATGAGTAACGTTGCAACGTCCTCCGCCAGATACGCGGACTTTGGCTAAAGGTTGGCGGCTAGCTTCTAATAAACTAACTTGAGTATGGGGATGGGATTTGGCACAAGCAACAGCACCAAAAAAACCTGCTGCACCACCCCCAATGACTACTACTCGTAACGGTTGCAAAGTTGTTAATTCCTTAGATACTTTCTCCAACTCCAGCCTAACTAATTTAGGCAATTGCACCACGCCAAACCGTGAGGAAGATTAGTTGCTGAATACTCAATATGCACTACTCAGCGATGAGAAGGTGTCTTGTCGAATAAAATTGTTTTGACAGGACGCGCTGAGGCGTGGATAACTGTGTTAGCTAAGGCAATAATTGGCTGACTGCAAGCAAGGCTATGAATTTCAGAAATTAACAGCGCGTTGCGGATAGCATAAGTGCTGTTATAGCGCTGTTTAGCGAAGGTACTATTATTTGCTCGTGCGACTTCTTGTACTAATAACTCAATATTGTCAGTATCCAGCACATTTTCTGCAACAGCGAAGCCATCCTCTATTACAGCAGATTTAATTAAACTCATTAAACAGTTGACTATTCAGACTCAAATTGATCTTTAGTTGCACCGCAAACTGGACACACCCAATCATCAGGAATATTCTCAAAAGGCGTACCAGGTTCTATGCCGCTGTCCGGATCTCCTACTTCTGGGTCGTACTGGTAAGCGCAAACAGTACATACGTAACTTTGCATGGCAGTGTCTCTAAAATAATTAAAGCCTCTAGAATTTGCTTCTAGAGGCTTATTGTCACTGTTTATCAAAAACTACTATACAGTCATTTTAGACTTTGACCATACACCATGTTCGTCTTGTTCAAACTGTTCGCGGACGATATCCCAAGCGTGATGTTCGGCTTTAGATTCATCGCTAGAGTTTGCTAGTTCTGAGTTGTAGTTGGCAATGTATAGCCGTTGCGCGTCTTGGGAAAGGTGAGAACGAATTTCGGGCGACAAGTGGCTGGGATCTTCTATTTGTCCCGAACGTCCGCGCGGTAATGCTGTTTCGTTAGTGTGGATTTCTTCGCCACCAGCACTTTCTAATAGTAGTTGAATTTCGCCTGATTTATCCGCAGGGACTTCTACAGCTACCATGAAGTCACCAGCTTCTATGCGGGTTTGGTAAACGGCGGCTTTGTCTTCTGGCATTCCCAATGTTACTAAAGCAGATACTAATCCAGCGCCAGCACTTCCAGCGATCGCTCCACTAGCTGCTCCTAGTAATGCTGCGCCCAAAGGTCCTGCTGCTACTAGCGTACCGACAAAAGGAACAAATAATACTCCTACGCCAGTTAATAAAGCCAATGCAGAACCAAATAAGGAACCAAAGATCGCACCTTGTCTGAGTCCGCCGAAAATTACATCTTTTTTGGTAATAAAGCCAGCAATTTTTGTTTCGGAGTGGAAGTTTTTGCCGACTACTGAAATATCGTCGCGGGAAATACCCCGATCTAGCAAGCGGTGAATTACACCATCAATTTGTTCGCGTTCTTTAAAAATTGCCGATACAGTGCGTTCTGCTGTGGAGACACTAGGTTGTGAGGCTGTCGGATTTGTTGCTGTCATTTAGTTCTCCTTGAACTCTTTGCTCTCTATTTCTTCTTGGAGAATATCTAAATAGCTATCTGTGTTACTTCATCCATAGGGTTGATTAGTTAGGGTAAGCAATGTTGTTTATTCTCAAGAATTTAGCCGCAGCGACAAGTATTTTGGCGGGCTTAGAATTAGAAGCACAGACGATCCAACAATTGATGAGGAGTCTGGTAATGCGCGAATCGACTATGTATCAGGCTATTCTACGCGAAGGTCGTGCTGAGGGGCTAGAACAGGGTCGCACAGTCGGAGAAAGAACAATAGTTATCAAGCAGCTTACTCGGAAGTTAGGTAGTCTATCACCTGACGTAATTACAAAAGTGAGTAGTTTGAGTCTTGAGGAATTAGAATCTTTGGCTGAGGCTTTGTTGGATTTTACCAATGTTGGGGATCTGGAATCTTGGTTAAAGTAATCCGAGCTAACAGTTTCGCCAGTAGAATTCAACTAACGCTGTAATTTTCTCACTCTATGTCAATTGCCCCAATTCCACCTTATAACGCTTTAATTTTTGACTGTGACGGTACTCTAGCTGATACTTTACCCGTTCACTTTCAAACATGGTTGGCATCCTTGCAAGCAGTGGGAGCAGATATTTCTAGAAATTGGTATTACCAATACTGCGGTACGTCTGCACAGGAGATGCTGCAAATTCTTAAAGTTGAATTTGGCTATCAGTTTGACTTAGAAGAAGTCGCACAAGCAAGACAAAAGCATTACCAATCTCTGCTCAATACTGTTAAGGAAGTTCAAGCTGTTGCAGAAATTGTCCGCAACCATTACCAAAAAGTACCGATGGCGGTGGCTTCAGGTGGTGAAAAAGTAGTATTAGAAGTCACACTTAATAATATTGGACTGCGCGATTACTTCGATGTTGTAGTCAGTATTGATGATGTAGAAAAGGGAAAACCCGAACCAGATATATTTTTGCTAGCATCGCAAAGGTTGGGTATCGCTCCCCAAGATTGCATCGTTTATGAAGATAGCGACGGCGGTTTAGAAGCTGCTCGTCGTGCCAAAATGCGCTCGATTGACGTGCGCGTTCTACTGCAACCTGAAGCTTAACAGCAGTTAAAACCTACTCCATCTATTTTGCCAAATCCCAAAAATTGCTGTAGCGATCGCCATCAATACCAATAGCCAAATAACTCCACCTGGAATAAATCCCAATATACCAAAGCCTCTTAACACCCAAACAGCGATGGTAATGCTGATAACGATCGCTAATATCTGTATAGTCTTTCGGTTACGCAAATCCCTAAATAGCCTCGCAATCTTATTGGCTTTCTCTCAAGTTATCTATATACATCCTATTTGGTAATTTTTGCCTATTAATTCATTTCCAATAAATTATTGGAACTTTCACAGCAGATTTAGCATCTCTTTACAAAAGTACAAGGTGGATTGACGATAATAAGTGATTAGGCTAACACATAAGCTGTATGTGTTTATACTATAGGGCTTATTTATATTGGTGTGGGAGCAGACGCAGGTTTATGGATAGATTTTCTCCGAAATTGGGCAACGAGTGGAACGATCGCAATACAACAGCATTGATGCATGGAGAAATTTTAGTAGAGACGCGATCGCATTCAGCGTGGGGAGGAGCGGTAAGTGCAACAATGTATTTACCCATGCAGCGATCGCACGTTTGGCAGCAAGTAACAGATTATCCTCGGTGGGTACAGTATTTTCCCGATGTGACAATCAGCGAAGTTTTACACAGAGGTGAGGTAAAACGCTTGTATCAAGCCGCTAAAAAAGCTTTTATATTCTTTACCGCTCAAGTCGAAGTATATTTAAATGTAATTGAAGTCGTACAGCAACAGATTCAGTTTCGGCTAGAAAGAGGCACTTTTACCGATTTTACTGCCGATTTGCACTTGCAAGATTGCCAATCCGGAACATTACTAACGTATGCAGTGCAAGCTACGCCTAATATTCCTATTCCCAGCATATTTATCCAACAAGCAATGAATTTAGAGTTGCCAGCTAATATGCGGAAAATGCGTCAAGTGATTTGTGGCAGTTAGAGCAGCACATTAACAGTGACCAGTGACCAGTGACCAGTTAAATATTCAGCCCTTGGGTTTAATTCTCCCCTCTTGAAAAGGTTTTTGCTAAGGGGCACAGAGAAAGACCGCAAACTTTCCGCAACTTAAGCCTGCGTTGTAGGTTTAAAGTTGGGGTTTAACAGTGACCAATATTGTTCGCAAGCGAACGTCTTAAACCTGGTCACTGGTCACTGGTCACTGGTCACTGCTTTAATACGGAGAGGGTGGGATTCGAACCCACGTTAAGTTGCCCTAAACAGCATTTCCAGTGCTGCGCCTTCAACCACTCGGCCACCTCTCCAGATGCCAGGAATTCTAATTATACAATGCGATGAAGCGCTAAGGTGAATAAAGACAAAAATTTTTCATATAGATATGCCTGATTTGTTTAAAATCGCAATTCGCGATCGCCAACTTAACAAAACCTACACGCTCCAAGTACCGGAAGATAAATACATTCTGCAAAATGCAGAACAACAAGGCGTAGAATTGCCTTACTTATGTCGCAACGGCGCTTGTACTACTTGCGCGGTGCGGGTAATCTCTGGAGAAATCTATCAGCCAGAGGCTATGGGACTATCGTCAGAATTGCGCCAGCAAGGTTACGCTTTACTATGTGTCAGCTATCCCCGCTCGGACTTGGAAGTAGAAACTCAAGATGAAGATGAAGTGTACGAACTCCAGTTTGGACGTTATTTCGGTAAAGGTAAGGTAAGAGCAGGTTTACCATTGGATGAAGAGTAGAAGCTAATAAATAATAAAGGAGATAGATGAGGTACATCTATCTCCTTTACTTTTAACTCTTCACTGGTCACTGGTCACTGTCTTATCCTGCTTGACTTGTTTGATTTTGCATTCTGTGATAGTTCCAAAGCTTACCGCGCTGTTCTAGCAAATCTTGATAGGAACCTTGCTCGACGATTTTGCCTTGTTCTAAAACTACAACTTTGTCTGCTTTGGCAATTGTCGATAAACGGTGAGCGATCGCAATTACAGTTCTACCAACTGCTAACTTTTCTAGCGATGCTTGAATTAACCGCTCGGAAACAGAATCGAGGGCGCTGGTAGCTTCATCTAGAATCAATATTTCTGGGTTACGCAGCAAAGCTCTAGCGATCGCAATTCTCTGCCTTTGACCTCCAGATAAGCGCACTCCGCGATCGCCCAACTGCGTTTCAAAGCCTTCAGGCATTTCTAATATAAAGTCCCAAGCATTCGCTAACTTCGCTGCTTCTTCTACTTGCTCTGGAGTAGCATTTTGCGAACCATAAGCAATATTGTCGTACACCGAGGAGTTGAAGATAAATGTATCTTGGCTAACGACTGCCATGCGACGGCGGACAGTATTGATGTCAAACTCGCGCAGATCGATGCTATCTAGAAAGACATGACCTTGAATAGGGTCGTAAAAGCGGGGAATCAAGTCAGCTAAGGTAGTTTTACCTGCTCCTGAAGCACCTACCAAAGCTGTTGTCTGACCGCGTTTGATTGTGAGAGTAATATTATTTAGGACTAGGTTACTAAAGTCGTAACCAAAATCTACCGACCTAAATTCAATTGCTTGCTGTAAGCCTGTAAATTCCCGCCTGCCATTTTCCAAGTATTTTTTGTTGTCAGTGCGTAACAGTTGCATGACGTTGTGGATTGAGCCGCGAAAATTGCTTAACATGGCTCTATTCCCGTTCATTTCGTGGATGGATGGGACGAGGCGAAATAAGATAAACAAAAATGTTAGTAATGATGCTATTTGCAGCGTGCCATTAGCAACAAATATAGTAATTGCGACAATAATCATGCTCACCAGTACAGTTGTCGCTGCACCTTCAGCAATTGGTTTAACTAATGCTAGTCCTAAAGTTGCTTTAATTGAATTGTCAACTACATCTGAGCTTGCTTGATAGTAGCGCTTGCGTTCAAAATCTTGGGTAGCAAAGGCTTGGACGGTACGAATACCGTTGATTAGTTCGATCGCTCTAGTGGCAAATTTGCCATTGGCTTTAGACACTGCAAAACTAGCTTCTCGTACTCGCTTGTTTAGATTAGACAGTGCTACCGCTAGCAGAGTAAACAGCATAATAGCGAGCATTGACAACTGCCAAGACAATTGAAACATCAAAACGGCATAAACTGCTAGCGTCATGCCCTTAGTAATGATAAAAGAACTTAACCCAAATGCCTGCTGCAACCTACCAATTTCACCAGTAATTGTATTGATAAGTTCGCCTGAATGACTGGTAGAAAAATAGCTTAAACTTAGTGACTGCAATTGCTCGAAGATTCTCTTTCTCAAGCGATCGACTAATTTAAGCTGAGTCATTTCTGTATAAACTTGGGTCAGATAGTTAAAAACTGCCCGAATCCACGTTGCTACCAAAATCAGCGTTGATACTCGGTAAAGCCGATTGGTTGACGATTCATTGATGCCTAAAATTGAAACGTCAAACCATCTTACTCCTGTTTGGATTGCTGGAGATTCTGGGTTGACCAAACTTTGTAAGAATGCTAGCAGAAACCCTAGTCCAAATCCTTCAAAAGCTGCTGCCCCCAACGCAAAAACTATAGCTAAGGTAGCAATCCAAGGAAAGTATTTGAATTCTCGCAAAATCAGATAGTTATCTTTCCAAAAATTAGTAGCTTTAAGTGAATTGCGAACAGGAGCGGGAAGATTGAAACCCATAGTTATCTGCTGACGGTAGTAATTGAATTAGTTGATGACACCTGAGAATAGTTGCGGCACTGTTTGGAGAAGAACTTTTAAATCTTTGCCCAAAGACCAGTTATTTAAGTATGCTAAATGCGTGCGGCTAACAGTTTTTAGATCGAGCAATTTTTCCGTTAATTGTGGTAATCCTGTAATTCCTGGTAGGGCATTTAGCTGTTGTTGTTCTTCCAAATAAGCTAGCCTTGAAGCATCAGATAAAGTCCAAGGACGCGGACCTATCAAAGTCATTTCTCCACGTAACACGTTAAGTAACTGCGGTAAATTTTGCCAGTTACAAGTCATTTGCTCGGCAAAAGATTGATTATTTGTGCCTATTGCTGCCAACTTATACGCTTGAAATAGTTTACCTCGTTTACCTACGCACCAATGCTTATTTAAGAGCGACTGCTGCGGAAATCGCCATGCTTTCCAAGCCATTAATCCTAAAAACACAGGGCTTAATATTGTTAGGAGTAAAGCTGAGACAATGAAATCCGATAGCCTTTTTAATAACCAACTACCAGGGTAAAGATTGCTTGGTTGTTGGTGGGCTGGATTTAGTCGGAGGAACAATGGTTTTTGTGCTTGCTCGCACGCTTGCGCCCATACTTCTAGATTGTCTTTTTGCAATTTAGCATCAATGCGTACTAATTTTACGGGCGATCGTTTTAAACGCTCTATTAACCACTCTTGGTTTTCTTCGGCAAGTAGTTGAGACTGTTCGTATGGTTCTTTATTTACCAGTAGTTGTTTCTGTCGCCATTTCAATGTCCAGCCCATTTTTTGCTGTTCTGATTTTTTGTTACTTACTAGAACGTATGTTGGTAGATGAGAAGGTTTAGTTGCTAACATTATCTTGCGATCGCTTTTACAAATATCTGCTGAAAATTACATCTTAGACTCAGAGAAATTATATTCTCACTTTTTCGTTTGATGCTTAGTCTTTGATATTAGTTCCTACAACAGCAAACTTTTCATTCTGATTTGAGCGTTAGGTTTTAATTTGTACTTCGAGCAAAGCATACAACAACTCTATTGTCTGTAGCTCACAACACAATATACAAACTATGATATTTATTTAGGCATTCTTTACATTTCTTTTCAGTTTATCTTATCCATAATTTTTTTGCTATCAAAGTGTACCGCCTTCATCGATTCTTTAAAATGATTATTATTAGCATTACTTAGATATTTGTATATAGAAACTATCTAAGGAATGAGTGAGTAACTTAGAATTTTCTTTAATTATTTAAGCCAAAACTATCAGCTAAACTTCCACAGCAAATTAGAGCCTGCAAAAGTTTCATTGCAGGCTAGATTTGCTAAAGGCGATCGCATATTCCTAGTCAATTGCCTGAATATTTACTGCCCCCAGCTTTGTTGTAAAACAACGCCCTGTTCTTTGCCATAGTTGGCGTAGCTATGACTTACACCATGCCCTTGATTGGCGACGACTCCAATCATATTTAGCTTACTTAGCATTGCTGTAGCTTGAGTTAATTCGGTGCGCGTTACTTTACCCATACGCGATACTAATACAACACCGCTACAGAATGATGCTGAAAGAATAGCATCCACCATTCCTAACACAGGTGGTGCATCTACCAATACTAAGTCGTAAGTATCTTCAAACTTTGCCATTAATTCGCGCATCCGCTCTGAACTGAGCAAATTAGCGGGATCTGCAGGCATTGGTCCAGCAGTCAAAATATCAATGTAAGAACCAGATGACTGAATGCCAGCATTACTGGGGACATTCGCATCGCTTGCTAGCAGCGTTGACAGTCCTTCTTCATTAGGCAAATTCAACATTTGATGCAAATTAGGACGGCGCAAGTCAGCATCAATTAGCAATACTCTTTGGTGCAGACGAGCCGCACTCAGGGCTAACCCCAACGCCAAAGTTGATTTACCTTCCCCAGCAACCGCCGATGTCACCATAATCGACTGTAAAGAAGCAACTGCTGTATTAAGCAACTGAATGTTTTTATAAATTAAATCCAGCGACTCCCACGAAGGGGGCCAATTGCTAACTTGAACAGTCCAAGGTGCTAAGACATTTGGTTTACCAAAAGGCAAACTGACAACTGGTTCGCTAGCTTTGGTTTGGGGCATTTCTGGAGTCATGCCTAACAAGGGGATGGAAACTTGTTTTTCCAATTCGTCAGAAGTATGTACGGCATCGTCTGTAGCTTCGCGCAGAAACGCTGCAACGCCTCCTAACATCAAGCCAGCAACTAAGCCAAGCAGCAAGTTTTGCTTAATATTTGGACCTACTTGCAATCCTAGTACAGGTTGTTCTAAAGCTTGCCATTCAAAGCCGCCTCTAGCAATCTCTAGGCTCAATTCCTGTTGCGCCCGCAATAGTTGTTGCAATTTCTCGCGGTTGATTTGCACTATTGGTAGCAAGCGATTGTACTCTTCTAGCAGCTTGGGGAAGCGGTTAAGCTGACTACGCAAGCCTTGTTCTGTTTTTGCCAAACTAACATCTTGAGCTTGGAGAGCGCTTAAACTTGTTTGTACTTCCGCAAGTTGGGCTGTGATGTTGAGATCGAGACCACCTCTTTGTCCTTGCGAGAGCAAGTCACCTGCGGCATTAGCTTGAGCTACATTTGCCCCCACTACTCGCGCCTGTTCTGCTTGCAATAGTGCCTGTTGGCTTTGCCTCAGTTCGATTAACTTTTGCACGCCTGGGTCGGCATCTGTAAACGTGCCTCTTCTTGCTGCTAACAGCAAGTCTGTTCTTTGCAGTTCGTTGAGCAACGATTGATAGCGCGGCGATTGACTGAGGCGCGATGATGACAATGCTACTTGTGGCGTGCTACCTACTTGTTGTTGCAATACGCGGTAACGTGCTTCTGTATCTTGGAACTGAGCGCGGAGGACTTGCCGCTGCTGTACTACTGCATTGAGCGAGTTATTGATTGCTGCAGCTTGTTGTTCTGGGTCAATTAAGTTTTGATTTGTGCGAAATTTCTCTAGTTGAGCTTCTGACTGGGCAACTTGATTGCGAACTCCAGGAATTTGCTCGTTGATAAATTTCAAGCCTTTTTTCAGCCTTTGCTCTTGCTGCTCTCGGTTATAAGATTGATAGACTTGATAAATAGTTTGCAGAACTTTTTGCGTTTTAACTGGGTCGTTGCTGACATAGTTAGCTTCGACAATCTTGGTGTATTTTGTATTGCTATTTTCTTCTACTAAGGGAGTTAAAACTAAAGTTTGTTTTAGTTCTTTGACAGTCATATCTGGATACTCAGGCTTGAGCAAGTCTACTGCTCTTTGCAGCAATAGAGTGCTACGCATCACGTTGATTTGAGTTGCATAATCTATTTCTACATTGGCATCAGTAAATTCTGAGTCTGCACCAGGTTGAATATCTTTTCTGCCTTGATAGTTTGCTTCTATCAAGATTTGCATTGTACTTTGGAATGTAGGTTCGGCTGTCAAAGTCAAAGCAGTAGCGATAGTTAATACTCCGCCCAATACACCTAATAACCAATAACGACGGCGACTTAAAACTGCAAATAGCTGCCCATACCCTGGCTCAGTTTCATTTGCTACGTTAGGATTATTTTCAATTCCTCTTACCATAATTTGCGCTCCCTATTTGCGAATCAACTATTATATTTACAAAGCAGCTAAACTACATACTTCCGAAATTACTCGGTCAACTTTGCTAAAGAATGCTTGCTCGGAAAAATTAGCGATCGCATGATGGCGAATATCGTGATAGTTCCAGTCAATTTCACGAGCATTTAGCAAGGCTGATTGAATAGCATCTGGTGCTTGTCTTTTGAAGAATACGCCAGTTTTGCCGGGAATTTGCGTGTCTAATACGCCTCCTGCACCATAAGCAATTACTGGAGTACCACTAGCGTTTGCTTCTATCGGTACTAAACCGTAATCCTCTAGGGCGGCGACAACTACAGAACGAGCTTTCGCCATCAATTCGGTGCGTTCGCTGTCGCTGACGTGTCCTAAAAAGTGAATGTTACTCAATGCTTTGGCTTCTAAACGCTCTCTTTCCGGTCCGTTGCCAATAATATATAGTGGCAGTCCTAACCAATTAAAAGCTTCCACAATTACATCAATCCGCTTGTAGCTAATTAGCCGCGCTGATGCTAGATAGTAGTCTTGCTTGCGATCGGAAAATTCAAAGTTGCTAGTATCAATTGGGTAGTTGATTGTGATTGCTTGCTTGCCGTAATTTTCTTGAATCCGTCGCGCTACGGTACTTGAGTTAGCAATATAAAAATCGGGACCTTGGGCGTACTGCAAATCTACTTTCCGCATAGCTTGGAAAACACTTTCTATTAGCGGCGCAAAATAGCGATAGTCGCCATATTCTCTTAGATATGTCTTCGTATCCCACAAAAATCTGGTGACGTTGTGGCAAAAACAAATATGTTTGGCTTGAGGATTTTTGCGTACCGCTTTGGCAAAACTGGTAGTGCTGCTGATAATTAAGTCGTAGTCTTGCAAGTCTAAAGCGCGAAACGCTGGAAAGTAAAAAGGCGCTAACAGCCGAAAATATTTTGCTGCTTGGGGTATGTTTTGCAGTACCGTTGTCTTAACCGTACGCTCCTCTAAATCGATGCTGTTATCTGGATCGTAGATAGAGGTAAAGATATCGGCATCAGGATAATGCTTACAAAGCAGTTCAAAAACTCGCTCTGCCCCTCCTGGCTGAGTTAAATAATCGTGGACTAGAGCAATTTTCATAAGTCAGTATCAACAACATCTACGTATTTCTGCTGAACTATGAAGTTAGTCCAGATTTAGCTTTAACCCCCAGCTTTACTACCTTTATTTGCTGCATTCCTTTACTAGCATTGGTTTTATCACTTGCATTCGGCGATCGCATGAGTTAAGGGCTAGCAACACGATTGTACTTTTCTTTGCAAAACAATACATATATCTTAGGTCAGAAATCGATGCGATCGCCTAATCATTTTCTAAAATCTAGCAGTGATGAGCATTTTAGGTAAATTAGTATTTTATTGGTGAGAAATTTTACCTATCTATATTTATAAAGAATATTTATGTCATAAACTATTTGTTCCATGAAGATTATGTAACGTAATTGTAAATTTATAAAAAAATCATAAAGAATCTTCCAGGTAATTGCAACTAATATATAAAAAATTTGTATAAAAACCGAAAAAATCTCCGTATAAACCCTGAGAAGGGGAATTTTAGTAATTCGTAATTCGTAATTACAAGAGGACAGGGGGATCTCCTCTCCCCTGTCTGTTATCAACGCGGTTGACCTGTACTAATGGCTCGTTGCAAGTTAGCTAAAGCTCGGTTGTAGTCTAGGATGGCGCTGACTCGGTTGCCTTCAGCTTCGGTGAGATCGTTTTCAGCACTAATGACATCAGTTTGAGTGCCTACACCAGCTTGGAATCTTAGCCTTGCCAAACGTAAAGCTTCCCTAGCTTGTTCTAACGCTACAGAAGCAGTTTGAATATTGGCTAAATTTGATTGCAAATTTGAGTAAGCCTGTTCTACCTCAAACCTGACTTGATTGCGAGTATCGGCAAAATTAGTTTCGGCGATCGCAATATTGGCTTCCTCTGCTCTGGCTCTGGCTCTTGCTGCTCCCCCATCGTATAAATTCCAGCGCACGTTAGCACCTAACGAATAATCGTCACCAAAACTCTGCTCGTCGTTGAAAGTATCGCTGATGTTGTAGTTAGTGGTTAGAGCAACTGTTGGTCTATTGTCTGCTAGAGCAATGCGGCGGTTTTGCTCGGCAATATTGCGCCTTGCTAGCTGTTGCTGGAGTTCGGCGCGGTTTTGAAAAGCTTGAATAATACTTTCCTCCACCGATAAGTTCCATAACCCTGCTATTTCTACTGCATCTGCAGCAACAACGTTCGCTGACTGAGCAATACTGAGGCGATTGGCTAATTGGCGGCGGGCTATTTGCTGCTGGCTTAAAGAATTAGTTAAATTTTGATTGGCATTGGCTAGCTGAACTTGAAATTGCAAAACAGCAAACCGAGTCCCTACCCCCGCTTGTTCTAAAGCTTGAGCATCGCGTAAACTCGCTTCAGCATTCGTTACCGCCGCCCGATTGATTCTTACCTGTTCGTCTGCATCTTGCAGGTCGTAATAATCATTAGAGACATCCAAGCGCAATTGCTCAGATATACGTTCGTAATCTAGCTGGTCAAAGCGTAACTGTTCTTCTGCACCCCTAATTCGGGCTGTTCTTGCGCCTGCAGTGTAGAGATTATAACTAAGTTCTACAGTCCCACTTAAAGCGGTAGAACTACCACCACCTTGACCGTTCAGTTGATTGAGTAATTCAGATATCTGACCATTGCCCGCATTGCTATTTGTATTATTGCCAGAATCGCTCAATAAATCGCTACCGCGACTATTTAGCCCTGCTTGGACGCTCAGGTTAGGATATTCAGCAGCTTGAGCTTCGCGCAAATTCGCCTGACTGCGTTCTAAAGTTAGCAGTGCTACTTGCAATTGACGATTGTTGCGCCGCGCTAGTTCTAATGCTTGTTCTAAGCTAATAGCATCAATTGCTTCAATTCGTACTTCTTGCGGTAAGGTAGGGAATTGCAAGGGATTTGGATTTGGATTAAGTCTGCTAGGTGGTGGAGTTCTTTTGGGAGGGATATCCGCTGCGTTATTGGACGTAGGCTTTGCAGGAGTTGCAGGCGCAGGCGAGTTTTGCGGAGCCTTTGGTGCTGGCGATCGCTTTTGGGCAGTAAACGTAGTTCTTTTTGGTTTTTGCTGGCGCTGCTTGGCATTAGCGGAAGGATTAATACTTGCTTTGAGAAGGGCGACTAAATCTGCATCGAATTGCTTTACTGGCGCTACGGGCTTGCGGCGCTTAAATTTTAGGCTTTGGGGTTTACTGGCAATATTGCTATTGTTGTTAACTGCTTCACTAGCCCAAGCAGGCTGAGTTACTAATACAACTAAGGTACTAGCTAGGCATAACCTTTTACATATTTGCTGTCGTTTCACTACTTCTCCTCACCTGAAGATCGACTAACCGAACTACCACCAAACAGATTGCAGTTGAGTAAAATCTATTTTAAGTTAATTATTAAAAACTATTTCTCAATTCCTGTATAGGTACTATTAGTCTTAAGTAAAGCAACTCAATAACTATAAAGCGTACATTCGTAGCGAATAAATTGCTGACTCATCAATAAATACAGGCTAAAAATCCTTTATTCTAATATTTTCTAATTGTGTTAAGCTCTTTTAGCTGAGATTACATTAAATTCAACCGCTTGCTGCGAATATTATAGTTTTTCTATTAAGTTCTTGCCCACACATAAATACATTCATATCCTGTACCCAGTTGTTGGCTTGGTCAAAATTTTTAACTGGAAATAATCTCAAAATCATATTGCGATCGCATATATTCATCTCCGCTCAAATATTATAAGCAATTCAAGTTAGTTTTTAATAACTATTCTTTAGATAAAACCTGCTTATTTATATGAAAGTATTTATTAAATTGCCAAACAAAACGCGACTGCTTGGCAATCTTTAACTTTAGCGCAAACGTCCAGAACGCAGCGTACTAAAAATCAGCCATAACCCCAATAAGCTAGCGAATGCAAAAAGAATACTACTTATCCAAGACAACTCGCTAGTTTGAGCTTTGCTAGAGATAATTGCTGCGCCCATAATCATTGAACCAACTAAAATACTAAAAGAAAGGCGATTAGCAGAATCATCTACAGTACGGCGCAACCCATCAAAACCGCGTAAAGATAAATTCCACTGTAAAGTTTCCGAAGTAACGCGATCTAATAACAACTCGATATGACGAGGCGACTGCAACGACAAACTCTTAATATCTAGTGCAGTTCTTAACAGCGATTGTAGTGGATTATTACCAAATAATTGTCTTCTAAATAAGTCAGTAATTAAAGGCTTAATTTCATCAAGTAAATTAACTTCAGGGTTGAATTTACGAGTTACACCTTCTAAATTAGCTAAAGTTTTGGCATACAGACCTAAATTGCTAGGCAAGCGAATTTTGTTATTGCGAGCAACTTGCAGAACCTCGTAGAATACCTGACTAAAATTGATTTGCGAAAGACTCAAATTGTAATACTTCCGCAACATCCGATCGTAATCATTTTCCAACCGCGATAGAATCACAGGTTGAGCAGAATCAGCTAATTGCAAAGTTAATTGGCTGCACCTTTGGGCATCTAAATCGACGATCGCTAGCAACATCTCAGTTAAAATCTGTTGAGTGCGCGGATCTAATCGCCCTACCATACCGCAGTCTAACAAAGCGACGCGACCATCTTTGAGATAAAATAAGTTGCCTGGATGCGGATCGGCGTGAAAAAATCCATCTATATATACCTGTTGGAAAAAGGCGCGAAACAGTAAAGATGTAATTTCACCGCGTTCCTGACTAGAATTTTGTCCGTTTAACTCGCTATTAAGTTTAGCTGACAGCAGCGGTAAGCCATTTAGCCACTGCATTACCATAATTTTTTCTGTAGTTAAATCCCAGTTAATTTCCGCTACAACCAACTTGTCAGAATCAAACCAACGGCTATTGCTCAAATTTTGCCGCAACTGGTCGGTAAAGCTAGCTTCGCGAGTAAAATCTAATTCTGCTAGCAAAGCTGTAGCAAATTCTTCTGCCAAAGAATCTACTTCATAAGATTGACCGAATTCAGTACGAGCTACTAAATCGGCAACACCACGAATCAAAGAGATATCTTGAGCAACAGTAGCATCAATTCCAGGGCGTTGCACTTTGACAGCAACTTCCCGCCCATCGACTAAAATAGCGTGGTGAGTTTGGGCAATAGAACCAGCCGCTACAGGAACCGGATCGATAGAAGCGAATGTTTCATCTAGCGATTTTTTTAACTGTTTGCGGATAAAAACTTCAACTTCTGACCAAGGAACAGGCGGTACTTCGTCCTGCAAAGTTGATAGTTCTTCAATATAAGAACTAGGCAATAAATCTGGGCGCGTACTTAATAGTTGACCGAGTTTGACATAGACAGGTCCCAAATCTACCAATATATTGCGTAAAACGGCTGGCGTAGGCAACTGCGGCTCATCAGCTTTGCCACCAGTTAAGATTCTCCGCATATAATCCCAGCCGTTGCGGAGGAAAACTTCGAGGATTTCGCGCTGGCGAGAAGTAGTTTGAGTTAAAAACACAGGTAGTTCGGGGAGTAGGGGAGGTAGGCGCGATCGCGCTCTTTTAGGTTTTAGCTTAAATTAGCGATCGCTTGCCTCTGCCAAGGGTTAACTTTTGTGCTGGTTTATAAAAGATCGGTGAATTTGGGGTTATCTTGCAGCATTTTGAGTACCTGTTTAATTTCTTGAGTGCGGTCTTTTTTGACAATCAGGGTAACGTTGCGATCGCGCACTACAACAACATCTTCTAAACCGATGGTAACTATGACCTCCTGCTCGTCATCTGCGTACAATAGCGAACCTGTGGTATCTAAACATACGTGATTGGCAACTTCTACATTAGCTCCGTCTGTTTTTAACAACCGCTCGATCGCATTCCAATCGCCCAAATCGTCCCAACCAAAGTCTACGGGCAATACATAGGCTAACTTTGTTTTCTCCATTAATGCGTAGTCAATGCTGATTTTAGCTAATTGAGAATAAGCCGCAGCGCCTTGAGCTTCTAGTAGTGCCATCATTTCTGGTGCATAGGTGTTGAGTTCTTGCAATACTACACCAGCTTTAAAAATGAACATCCCGCTATTCCAGCTAAATTGTCCGGTAGAAATGAACGATTCGGCTGTTTGGCGATCGGGCTTTTCGGTAAAGCGATTGACGCGATAAGCCAGCACGCCATTGACAAATCCAGCTTGTTCGCCTTGTTCGATGTAGCCGTAGCCTGTAGATGGATAGCTAGGTTTTACGCCTAAAGTAACGATCGCTTGTTCTTTGGCTGCAAGTTCGGTAGCAGCTTGCAAAGTTTGTTGAAAACTCTGCTCCTCGTCAATCCAAGGATCGGCAGGAAAAAAGCCGACTATAGCCTCTTTGCCGTAGCGTTGGGCAATTTCTAAGGTAGTCCAAGCCACAGCAGGCGCGGTGTCTCTTCCTTCTGGCTCTGCAAGGATGTTTGCTGCTGGCAAGTCCGGTAATTGTGCTTGCACTCCAGAGGCTAACTGACTAGAAGTAACTACCCATAATTTGTCCCAACCGCCAGCTAAAGGTAACAAGCGATCGGCTGTTGCTTGCAATAAACTTTTGCCACTACCATCTAAGCTTAAAAATTGTTTCGGGCGATGCTTGCGACTGAGGGGCCAAAAGCGTTCGCCTTTCCCACCAGCTAGAATTACAGGTATCAAAGAGTTACTCATAAGTTAAGTTGAAGCCACGTTTTGCAAGAATAGTTTACTTCCCAGTGGCAATATTAGCAGCTTGGATTACCATACCTTTAGTGTGGGCTTATTTTGGGGACAATTGCTGTGGTTAAGGGAGTTCAAAGAGCAAAAAAATGGTCGCGTCTAGATGGCAAGCGCAGTCTTAGCACTGCAAAATGGAGTTTGGCTGGATTGCGCTATCAGGCATTAATACTTTGGCGCAAAAATCCTTTGCTGTCTTGGACCTGTTTGATTACCTTATGCGTGTTGTTGGGAGCGAATGTAGCACTGCTAACCCCAATTTGGAGCGATCGCGCATCTACTGATGGCAAGCAGTTATCAGACTTTCTTAATAAGGATAGTAAAGTTGACGGGGCGATCGCTAATTCTCTCCAATTATCTAGACCTGTGCATATTTTAGTCATGGGCAGCTTAGGCAATTATGCAGCTACTAGCGACACTATGCTGCTATTGCGACTAAATCCTGACAATCAGTCCATTAAGGTACTATCAATTCCCCGCGATAGTATGGTAGTTATCCCTGAAGTCGGCTTAGAAAAAATCTCTCTAGCTAATACTAATGGCGGTCCAGCTTTAGCTACGCGGGTAGTAAGTAAGAGCTTAAATAATGTGCCTATCGATCGCTACGTCCGCATTACAAATGACGGACTTAGAGAATTAGTTAATGTATTAGATGGTATAGAAATATTCGTGCCGCAAGAGATGGCTTACCAAGACAGCACGCAGAAGCTAGAAATAGACCTGCAAGCTGGATGGCAAACATTAGATGGCGATCGCGCAGCGCAGTTTGCTAGGTTTCAAGACAAGGAATCTGGCGATTTAGGACGAGTGCAAAGGCAGCAATTGTTAATTGAATCAGTACGCGATCGCTTGACTAATCCAGCTATTATCGCGCATTTGCCTCAGCTAGTGGGGATTATGCAAAAATATGTTGACACTAATTTAAGCCCAGAAGAAATGCTAGTGCTAGCAAATTTTGGTGCAGCAATAGACCCACAAAATTTGCAAATGGTTATTTTACCTGGCAATCTTAGCGCTTTAAGTCGAGATCCTAGCAGTTATTGGCTAGATCCTGGCGGACAAGATCGAGTGATGAGCAATTACTTTGGCGTAAATCCGGCTGTAGGTACGCCGAAAGTGCGATCGCTTGCTAGCTTGACAATTGCCGTTCAAAATGCTTCGGGAGAGCCGAATTTGAGCGATCGCGTTGTACGTAAACTCAAACAGCAAGGTTTAGAAAAGGTATCTGTTATCTCTGATTGGCAAGACGTACAAAGACAGACAGAAATTATCGTTCAGCGCGGAGACTTTCAAGCAGCGGCAGATTTACAAAAAGTATTAGGTTTAGGCAAGATGGAATATGCTTCTACTGGCGACCTAAACTCGCAACTAACAATTCGTGTGGGTAAAGATTGGAGCGAACAAACTCCTCTAAGCTCGAACTAAGATAGGCTAGATTGAAGTTTTAATTATGCAAATGAGATCGATTAAAGACTCCCGCCATTATCACAAAATTAATTCAATAAGTGCAATTTCGCCCTCGCGGCACATAATTATGCGCTTACTCAGTTTGCTAGTAGCTTTAATCTTAGCGGCGTTTTGGATACTGATAACACCGAAGCCAGCTTTAGCTCAAGATAATACAATCAACTACGGTAGTACGAATTTAGAAAACCGCGACTTTTCCCACGCTAACTTAGTTGGTGGATCGTTTGTCGCAGCCGAAATGCGCGGGGCGAACTTTCAAGGCGCAGATATGACTAATGCAATTTTGACTAAAGGCGTTTTATTAGGCGCAAATTTAGAAGGCGCGAATCTTACTGGCGCTTTGGTAGATCGCGTAACGCTAGATAATGCCAACTTGAAGAATGCTATTTTCCAAGAGGCGATATTAACTCGTTCTCGGCTTTATGATGCCGATATTACGGGCGCTGATTTTAGCGATGCATTAATAGATCGCTATCAAGTAGCTTTATTGTGCGATCGCGCTACAGGGACTAATCCAGTTACAGGTATAGCGACAAAAGAAAGCTTAGGTTGCAAATAAAAAAGGGGAAAGACTGCTTTCCCCCTCTCAGTTACTTTACGGATTTCCAGGAGTATTACCAGGAATTTGTTGTTGTCGGCTGCGGCTGCGTTCTAGCAACTGACGTGCATCTGTCCCTGGCGTGTAGTTGACACTACTATTAGATCGCTCTGAATCGTCAAGAATTTGCGGTGTTAGTAAGACAATTACCTCTTGACGCACATTTTCTCTTCTTGTACTTCTAAATAATGCACCTATCAGAGGTAAGTCGCCTAGAATCGGGACTTTGCTTACGTTAGTGCGATCGGAGTCTTGAATAATTCCTGACAAAATTAATGTTTGGTTGTCTCTCAGGCGAATTAGTCCAGAGTTAAGCGATCGCTCTGATATTAACGTAAATCTATCCCCATTCGTTGTTTCAAATTCTCCTTGAGGCGCGCGCACAATAGGCGCTACTGATAAAGCAACAAAACCATTGTCATCTATTCTTTCTATTCGGATATTAACAGTTAAACCTACATTTGCTTTGTCAATATTTTGCTCCTGTCTACTACTACCCTCAGTGTCAACAAAAGTTGTTCGTATTTCTCCTACGACTTCCTGAGTCAAATTAACGTTAGCCTGCTGACCCTCTTGAACGATTAGGGTAGGATCGGTTAAAACTTTAGCATTGCCGTTAAGAACTTGAGCTTGTAATGAAGAAATAAACCTTCTGGGAATTGACGATTCAGCTACGCTAGTATCAATATTTAACAAACCACTGGTACTGGAGAAGAAGTTATCGCCAATCCCAAATGAAAAGCTAGTGTTGAAGTCTTCAGTAGCTTGTAAGTTCACGTCTACAATTTTGACGTTCATTGCTACTTGACGACGGCGAGAGTCAAGCTGAATCAGTTGAGAAGTAGCTAGTTCAAGCTGTTTAGGAGTACCGATTAAAGTTACTGAATTTGTTCGCTCGTCTCCTAGAGCTTGCAAGCCTCTGAGCAGGGGAACTGAGTCTTGAAACTCTACCCTCTGCAATTCGATTCTCGTTTCTGTACTGGTCTGAGTTTGAGTAGCTGGAGTTGCTGAACCGCCTACAGGTACGGCGTTGACGCTCGTAATGGTTCTTTCTCTACTTACAGCGCTTTCTGCACCCATACCGACTAAAAAGTTCAGTGCTACTCCTACAGTCACCTGATTGAGTCTGAGGCTGCGAACTACTACATCTCGCGCTTGGTTGGGCAGTCTTGTACCTACAAAAATCGTGCGTCCTTGGCGGTTTGCTTGCAATCCACTGAGGCGCAGAACGTAGTTAAATACGTCTTGAACGGATTCGTTTTCAATATCTAGGGAAATCCTCGGTCCTTCTGCACCTGGGGCGTTGGGCGTAGTACCTTGATCTTGCTGTTGTCCTGGAGTCTGAGCGGCGGAAAAAGCGAGGTTGAGTCCTGCAGCGCGTGCTAATAGGGCTAATACTTCTCTAGCTGGAGCTTCGCGCAGTACCAAACGCGGTACGCGCTCTTCGGTTCCCAAGTCAATTTGTGATGGCGAAGAGTCAGTGTTAGAGACAGAGATATCTCCTACTGGAGGAGCAACTGCTCTTGGCAACAAAGGCGGCGTAGAACTAGGTACGGGAGCGCCATCAATTGTCACGTTGGGGTTGGGAACTAATACTCTTCCTGGTGGCGTTTGTGCTGTGGTTGTGGGGCGCTTGCTGTCAATTGCAGCAGGTGGTGCTGATACTTGCGGTAATGGGGCGCGATTCTGGGGAGGAGTTGCGGCTACTGGTCCTCCTGGGCTTAAACTGAGGGTTAGTCCTTTGGCAGTGCGATCGCTTATTTGACCGTTAGGAGCGCCTTTACTACCTGTAACTAATACGCGAATACTATTTGCATCTAGCTGGTTAACTGCAACTATGGCTACACCTGGTGCTGGATTTTCTTGCCGAAATGTCTTGCCTTGGGGTAGCTGCAATTGCGTATTAATAATATCGGCGATAAATGTATTTCCTTGTCTGCTAGTAAACACTTGCGGACGCTTGCCGCCCGATGTTTCCAGCACCAAATTCAACCCATTATTTGTTTGATTAACTTTTACAGATGTGACTTTTGCAGATTGAGCGCTTGCAGGTTGAGCAGCTATCAAAACTACTGCCGCTCCAGCTACGAATCCACTACTATTGTTTAGAATATTTTTCACAGTATTACACTTTTATATTGAATAACGATACTTACTTGGAAGCACAAATTAGCTACCAAATTTAGGATTTTCTTTATATATTAGTTCGCCCAAGTTTGGTATATTTTTGAGATTTAGATTGGCAAAGACAAAGCTTTTTTACTGTCCTTATCATCAAAATTTTAAAGTAGACTTAAAGTTCTTAGGCTTCAACAAAAAACTTATCTCTACCTGTATCTTGCAGACAAGCGAAAATTTACTGAGAACTTCACTCATATCTAAACTTCAGGTGATTTTAAATACGTAGATATACGGGGACAGATAACTGAATATTTTATCCTATGTAGATATCTAGATTTTAATTTACTTAGTTACAGTCATAGAGAAGTTGTACTGCATTTGCAACCCAACATTAATATACAGTACAAGTTCTTATATTTAGTAACAAGCAGCTTTATTTAATTGCTTAAAAATAGCTGTTTGAGGTTTATTTATTCAGTCTAATTGCTTATTTAGGAGGCGTTGCGGCTGCTTTGGCTGCGGCTGCCACTTCTTCTGCATTAGCTGGAATCAAAGCTTGCAATTGGAAAGATGTCGAAATCGTTGGTAGCGGTACAAATCCAGGCTGCGAACTAGGATTTTGAGTCAAAGTTGATTTATAGTCTTTGACAATCAAAAGCGGTTGCAAGCGCTCCATATTGCGGAGGATAGACTGAGTTTGTTCGTAGTTGCCTGTAAATTCAACATTTACTATGCGCCGTTTGAGTTTGCCATTAACGGCGGCTCCATAAGAACTATCATTAACAACTTCAGCGTTACTCTGATTTTGGGGTACAAAGCGCTGCAACCGCGCTATTACTCCATTTGACTGCGTAGCATTTCCTGACTCAACTAAACGGTTGAGGTCTAGCAGTAGTGTATCTAAAGTCTTTTCGTTGGCAAATAAACCTAAAATCTCTGTCTGTTGTTGTTTTGCCTGTACTAACTCAGTTTTTAATTTTTCACCTTGCTGAAGTACAGCTTGCTTTTGAGCAATTTGTCCTTGCTTCTCGGTGCGGCTTGTAGATAGTTCTCCATATCTTTGCCAAACTGGCATCACGTATGTAGTTAATACATACAAGGCTAAGGCTCCTAGTCCCAGAGCAATTAAGATACCGCTAATTTGGGGGGTTAGTTTGATGCCAAATAAACTGGGATAGCTAGGGGCAGATTCTTGTAGCTCTTGTCCTTCGCCAACGGTAATAAAGTCGTCACTAAACGTCATTGTTGGATTAGTCCTCTTTGTTGCAGCGTGCGAATTCTCGTCACTAAACCTAATGTACCCTTCCGCTCCAATTCTCTTAACAGTTCTGTTGCTCCTGCATCGGTAAAAGTTGAAGAAATTGTATATTTTACCAGTGGCGGCGTGGGATTCTGTCCACCTGAAGAATTGTTAACTAACTCTGCAGAGACAAGTTTAGTATCTTCTGGCTTGAGGAAAGATGATTGCTTGAGGCTAAGTAAAAAGTCATTGACATCATTGAATGTCCGAGCATTGCCAATAATTTCGATGCCGTTAGCAGGTGGTGCAACTGGAGCGGCGGCTTGCTGTCCTTGGGGTGGAGGCGATGCCGCAGGTGCGGGAGTTGCAGCCGCAGTTACTTGCTGGATATTCTCAATTTGGACGGCATTAGCTGGAATGCGATCGCGAATATCTTGTAAAATTGCCGACCAAGGTCTAATCTCGTTGAATACTGTAGCTAAGGCTTGGTTTTGGGTTTTAATTTGGGTAACTTCTGCCTGAATTTGTTGAATTTGCTGCTCTTGAATCCCCAATGCTGCCAATTCCTGGTCTAGCTTGGCGACTTCTGTTTCTAGTCCTGAATTTTGGGCGGACAAAATGCCCCATCCTGCTAGTACCAAAGCTAGCGATGCTAGCCCTGCTCCCAATCCTACATAAATGGGAGTCATATCGCTAGCGACAAAAGTTGTTCTTCTGCTAGCGCGAGTTGTTTGGTCGGCTTTTGGTTGCGATCGCCCTTTAATAAAATTAATATCTAAACTATACATCGCCCCATGCCTCTCTAAGTCCTAAACCCAAGACAATCCCTAGTCCTGGTCTTTGTGAATAATTAAATTGTTCTTCGTTTACTTGGATATCTAAAGCTGAAACAGGGTCTAATTGTACGGTTGGTACGCCTAGCTTGTGCCTGAAGAACTCATCTAGCTGGCTAATTCCGCCGCCTGGTCCTGCTAGCATGATTTGGGCTATTTCTAAGTTGCTATTTTGATTGAGATAAAAGTCTACAGAACGCCGCAGTTCATCGGTTAATTCTCCCAAAACTCTCACCAAAGAGGCAATACCTGGATTAGTGTCTGTGACGCTACTGCTGCCCATATCATCCTCGTCTACGCTGGGGATAGCAATGGTTTGCAGCATCCGTGTATCTCTAGTTGCAGGTAAGTTCATTGTTCTTAATAACGCGGCTTGCAATTGATAAGTGCCGATAGGTACGGTGCGAGAAAATTGTGGCACTCCATCGACGATAATAGCAATCTCTGTGTTATCAAACTCAATATCAACGAGTACCGCTGCTTCTTGAGGTGCTAGCTGACGCAATTGTTCGCGGATGGTGCGAATTAAGGCAAAACTACTGATTTCTAAAACATCTACTTCCAACCCTGCTTGTTGGAATGTATCCATGTAAGTATCGGTAATTTCTTTACGGGTAGCAACTAATAGTACCTGTACTTTTTCTATCCCGTCTTCATCAACGAAATAGCCTAATTTTTGATAATCAACGTCAGCTTCTTCTCTAGGATATGGTAAATATAAACCTGCTTCGTGGTTGAGTACCATGTCCCGCAGTTCTTGTTCGTCGAGTTCGGCGGGTAAAGGAATCAAACGGACTAAAGATTCTCTTCCAGGTACGGCAGTAGCCACTTTTTGCGCTTTAATTTTACTTTCAGCTAATGCTGATTGAATTAATTCTGCCAAAGCTGGCGAGTCAATAATCTGTCCGTCTTGGAAAATTCCTTCAGGAACGGGAAACGAGGATAAAGCTGCAAGTTTGAACCCCTGGCGTTGCTTTTGCAATTGAGCTACGTTAATTCTTTCCGGTGCAATTTCGATTCCTACCCCAACTTTACGTTTTGATAATATACTTTTTAAGCGATTAACCACTGTTTTGCCAATATAAGGTGATAAGTAGACTAGAGGAGATATTTATACTAATGTCTGCTACTAAAGATGTAGCCATAAGCGATCGATTCTGCCTCAATCAATTCATAAGTTATAGCAAATGTCAACACTACTAAGACAGTTTAAAAAGTGGAATAAAGTAGGAATTTTTGCCTTACTGGGATTAGTGTTAAGTTGGGTTGTTAGCTGTAGCACCAGTAATGTCAGTACGCAAACTCAGCAGCCAGGCAATAGCAACCAACCGCTAGAATTTTGGACAATGCAGTTGCAGCCAGAATTTACCGACTATTTTCAAAAATTAATTGGTACTTTTGAAGCAGAAAATCCTGGTATCAAAATTAACTGGGTCGATGTACCTTGGTCGGCAATGGAAAGTAAAATCTTGACATCTGTAGCAGCAAAGACAGCCCCCGATGTAGTTAACCTCAATCCTGACTTTGCTTCGCAACTAGCAACTCGCAATGCTTGGCTTGACTTGGATACGAAAGTTCCCGCAGATGTGCTGTCAACTTATTTACCTAATATCTGGAAAGCTAGTACCCTTAATGGCAAAAGTTTCGGTATTCCTTGGTATTTAACTACACGCTTGACTATTTATAATAACGACCTCTTGCAGCAAGCGGGCATAAGTAAGCCGCCAGCAAATTATACTGAGTTAGCCCAAGCAGCCAAACAAATTAAAGACAAAACTGGTAAGTATGCTTTATTTACTACATTCGTACCTGAAGATTCTGCTGAGGTGCTGGAGTCTATGGTGCAAATGGGAGTAAATTTAGTAGACGACCAAGGTAAAGCAGCATTTAATACACCGCAAGGTAAGGCAGCTTTTGCCTACTGGGTTAATTTATATAAAGATGGATTGTTACCGCGCGAAGCTTTAACTCAAGGACACAGACACGCGGTAGAAATGTATCAATCGGGCGAGACAGCGATGCTAGCTTCAGGTGGTGAGTTTCTAAAAACGATCGCAAAAAATGCCCCAGCAATTGCTAAAGTTTCTGCTGTAGCACCGCAAATTACTGGCGATACGGGTAAGAAAAACGTCGCCGTGATGAATCTAATTATTCCCCGCGACACCGAACAACCAGATAATGCCTTAAAGTTTGCTTTATTTGTCACCAACAACCAAAATCAGCTATCTTTTGCTAAAGCAGCTAATGTCTTACCTTCTACTGTACAAGCGCTGTCAGATAGCTATTTCAAAGATGCTAGTAACACTGATTCGTTAGTCAAAGCTAGGGTAATTAGTGCTGGTGAACTACCACAAGCAGAAGTGTTAGTACCAGCAATGAAGAATGTTAACGTTTTGCAAAAAGCTGTTTACGAAAACCTCCAAGCAGCAATGTTAGGGGAAAAAACAGTAGACCAAGCGATCGCCGATGCTGCCCAAGAATGGGATAATCGAGCGTAATTAACAGTGACCAGTTATAGCAGTGACCAGTGACCAGGTAAAAGAGAAAAGTGCATACCTAGTCGCTGTTCAATCAAAAATACTCTTGCCCTTGTAGCTGATACTTAATAACTCCTGATGATGAGATAGTTAATAGGTTAGACAATTAACACTGGCTAGCCAGTATTTCTTAACTGGTCACTGGTTACTGGTCACTGGTCACTGTTTCAGAGGTACTATGCAGACATGGCGACAACAGCTAAAAAAACTCCAGCAAGAAACTTACGCTATTTACATTGCTTGCAAAGATCCTAGAGTACCTTGGTATGCCAGATTATTAGCTGGGGTAGTAGTTGCCTATGCTTTTAGCCCTATCGATTTAATTCCTGATGTTATTCCTGTAATTGGCTATCTTGACGACCTAATTTTGGTTCCTTTAGGAATTGCTTTAGTAATTAAGATGATTCCTCCTCAAGTTTTACAAGATTGTCGCGAAAAAGCTGCAACAGCGATGGCTGAGGGTAAGCCAACTAATTGGACTGCGGCAATTATTGTTGTTGTACTGTGGTTTGTGCTGGGAATTGCTACAGTATTCTGGCTAAAAAGTATATTTGGTTAGTTAAGCATCTTCTAAAGGTGTAGCTATATATAGTGATACAGTTGTATGTCAATTAGAAAAATTCTGTCTATTGGTTTACTCATTTTCATCCCGATTTCGATTGCTGCAGAGTATCTGCACTGGGGTACGCTAACAGTGTTTATTACTTCTGGGATAGCTATTGTTCCTTTAGCTATCTGGTTAAGTACGGCGACGGAAGAAGTAGCTGTTGTTGCGGGTTCTTCTATCGGTGCGCTGTTAAATGCGGTATTTGGTAATGCTACTGAGCTAATTATCGCCTTAGTTGCCCTCAGAGCAGGCTTAGTGGACATTGTTAAAGCAAGTATTACTGGAACCATTATCAGTAACTTATTGCTGGTGATGGGGCTTTCTATGACTCTAGGCGGGATACGCTACAAAGAACAGGAATTTCAGCCGATTGTGGCGCGGGTAAATGGTTCGTCGATGACTTTGGCTGTTACGGCGATTCTTTTACCGACGATGGTGATATATACATCAAATGGCGTTGATAATCAGGCGATTCGCAATCTCTCGATTACAGTTGCGGTAGTGCTAATTGTTGTTTATGCTTTGACGCTGCTATTTTCCTTGAAAACTCACAGCTACCTTTATGAAGTAGGCTTGGTAGAATTGGAAGAGGAAGCACCAAATACCTCAATACCTCATAAGCCAAATCTATTCTTGTGGATTGGAGTTTTGCTAGCTGCTACAGTAGCCGTTGCTTTTGAATCAGAAATTTTTGTCGGCGTTGTCGAGGAAGCAACTAAAGGACTAGGTTTGACTCCACTATTTACAGGCGTGATTCTTTTACCTTTGGTTGGCGGTGCTGCTGAATATGTTACTGCTGTCAGCGTGGCGATTAAAAATAATATGGATCTATCGGTTTCTGTGGCGATGGGATCTAGTCTATTAGTAGCGCTGCTGGTAGCTCCTATATTAGTCTTAGTTGGAGTGGCGATCGCTCAACCGATGGATCTAAATTTCAATCCTTTTGAGGTAGTAGCTGTTGCAGTTGCAGTTGCGCTTGCTAATCTTATTAGTCTAGATGGGCGTTCTAATTGGCTTGAAGGTACTTTATTACTTGCAACTTATGTAGTTTTGGGCGCAGCTTTCTACTTTCACCCAGCCTAACTTTAATTCGTAATTAAGAACTACATCGCTATTTTACATACCATGACTACAACTACTGATTTTCTTAGCCATCTTAATTCTAGTCAACGCCAAGCTGTGGAACATTTTTGTGGTCCTTTGTTAGTGGTTGCTGGCGCGGGTTCTGGTAAGACTAGAGCGCTTACTTATCGCATTTCTAATTTGATTTTAAAGCACCGCGTACATCCTGAAAATATCCTAGCTGTTACGTTTACAAACAAAGCAGCGCGGGAAATGAAAGAGCGGATGCAAAAGTTGTTTGCCGAACAGGTAGCTGTTTCTAGATATGGTAAGCCGTTTGAGAAATTAGCCGCACACGAACAAACTCATTTGCGATCGCACGTTTATAAGGAATATATTAAAGAACTCTGGGTTGGTACTTTTCATAGTCTTTTTTCGCGGATTTTGCGATTCGATATTGATAAGTATCAAGATGAAAAAGGACGTAAGTGGAATCGTAACTTTTCTATTTTTGATGAATCGGATGCTCAAAGTCTAGTTAAGGAAATTGTTACTAAGCAACTAAACTTAGATGACAAAAAGTTTGAACCGCGTTCGGTGCGCTATGCGATAAGTAATGCTAAAAATCAGGGAATATCGCCTCAAGATTTTGAGCGCGAACAGCCTAATTATCGCGGTAGAGTGATTGCTGAAGTTTATAACCATTACCAAGATAGATTAGCAGCAAATAATGCTTTAGATTTCGACGATTTGATTTTAGTTCCAGTAAAATTATTCGAGCAAAACGAGCAAGTATTAGGTTATTGGCATAATAAGTTTAGACATATTTTAGTAGATGAATATCAAGATACTAATAGGATTCAATACGATCTAATTAGGCTATTAGCAACTAATGGCGAAACTAGAAAAAATGAGTGGGATTGGCGCAATAGATCGATATTTGTAGTAGGCGATGCTGACCAATCCATTTATAGTTTTCGGATGGCAGATTTTACTATTTTGCTAGAGTTTCAAGAAAACTTTGGCGATAATTTGCCCGATGAAGATACGCGCACGATGGTAAAACTAGAAGAGAACTATCGTTCTAGAGAAAATATTTTAGAAGCAGCTAACGAGTTAATTTCTAATAATAGTCAGCGAATTGATAAAGTTCTGAAGCCGACACGAGGAGCGGGAGAACAAATTTATCTATATAAAGCTGAAGATGAAATTGCTGAAGCAGATTTTGTCGTCAATCAAATTCGCAATCTAGAAAGCAAGCACCCAGAAATGCATTGGGGAAGTTTTGCAATTTTGTATCGTACTAATGCTCAATCGCGTCCGTTTGAAGAATTGCTAGTAAGGCGAGGCATACCTTATACAATTGTTGGTGGTTTGAAGTTTTACGATCGCAAAGAAATTAAAGATGTAATAGCATACTTAAGAGCGATCGCAAATCCAGCAGATACAGTTAGTTTGCTGAGAGTAATTAATACCCCCAGGCGTGGTATTGGTAAAGCTACTATCGATAACTTAGTTAAAGCTTCTCAGGAATTAAGCCTACCATTGTGGGAAATACTAAGCGATGAAACTTCTGTAAATACTTTAGCTGGACGTTCGGCAAAAGGTGTCAATAGTTTTGCCCAAATAATTCGCTATTGGCAAGAACAATTAGATACAGTTTCGCCTGCACAAATTGTCCAAGGAGTATTAGAAGATTCAAATTATGTTAAAGACTTACAAACTCAAGGAACTGATGAAAGTTTAGAGCGTGTTGCTAACGTTCAAGAACTTTATAACGCTGTACTGCAATTTGAGGAAGAACACGAAGATGCAACTTTAGGTTCTTTCTTAGCTAGCACTGCGTTGACTTCAGATTTGGATAATTTAAAAGAAGGACAAACAGCCGTTTCTTTGCTAACTTTACACGCTTCTAAAGGGTTAGAATTTCCTGTAGTATTTTTGGTAGGACTAGAACAAGGGTTATTTCCTAACTTCCGTTCTTTAGACGATCCAGCATCTTTAGAAGAAGAACGTCGCTTGTGCTATGTAGGGATAACCCGCGCCCAAGAAAGATTATATATTTCTTATGCCCGCGAACGTCGCTTATATGGTTCCCGCGAACCTGCCATTGCTTCCCAATTTTTAGGAGAATTACCGAAAGAACTACTAACTTCTGGTAAGCAAACAAGAGTTGTAAGTAATAGTTTCGCTGCTAAATCGCGCAGCACCTCAACGGGAGAATCGCGTAGTACCTCTGTTGGCGTGCAAAACTGGCAAGTAGGCGATCGCATTTTACACAAAACATTTGGCATTGGCGAAATTACTCACATTCTCGGCTCTGGGAACAAAGTATCATTAGCGATCGCATTTCCTAACCTGAACCAAAAAAAGATTATCGATCCTAGAATTGCCCAATTAGAGAAAGTGGACTAACTAGAGTTACCAGATTTTCGCCATTTGCAGCATTAATCCTGGTAATTCTGGCTCACCGCTTACGCTTTCAGGGTTATCTAAAACTTCTAGTTCTCGATTAGGGCGATAAAAGTAAACTTTTCGGTTTTGGCGATCTATTAACCAACCTAAGAGCTTGTTTCTAAATAAATATTGAGTTGAAGGTTTGTTGCTGAATGCTGGTACGAGGATAGAAATGTAGTTCTTGCGGATTGAGAAGATGCTTAAGTCTTATCCGAGCGACCTGACGGAT
>NZ_JYON01000025.1 GCF_000952155.1 Aliterella atlantica CENA595
AGAGCAAATCTTCAAGGAACAGACTTGCAAGAAGCAAATCTTCAAGGAGCAAAATTAGACAAAGCGAAGTATACAGATGGGAATACTAAGCCAGCTACTTGTAAAAAATATAATTTGGTAGACCACCCTTGTCCAACAAAGTTTCCTAAAACATTTAGCCCTAAAACAGCAGGTATGACACTTGAGCAGTAACTATTTACAAACACTTCATAGTTAGCAGAGCCTCTATAATTGGTGCATACATATTAGCATGAAGTAAAACTTATTAAAAGTTTCACAAGAAGTTAACCCTCTGTCTAGTAAGCGAGTTATTTTAATCGCTCAAATTGAACTGCCTTATTGATTGCAAACCGAGTAGTTTAAAGAAGTACCTTACGTAGAAGTTATTTATGCAAAACTAGCTTTCTATTAAGGCATAGATATTTAGCCCAAATCAGTAGCACTTAGTAACATTTAGCGATTAAGTAGGAGTATTAATAGCAGTTTTCAAGCGTAAAACTGTCAAGTATTTAGCTTAGTTATACGTGACAAGTATTTCATCAATAATCTAGCTTGACACTTAACCTTAAAAAGTAGTCGTGATTTCGATTCTGTCGTGAGAATGCAAACGGCGCTCAAGGTCTAGCGCTTGAACGCTTGGCAGCTTAAGTTTCTACCTAGAACTGATGGAGTGCGTTAGCGGAGCTTGCGCTTAGGGCGATATCAACAGAGGCAGTTGCGGAGCGTACTATGCAAGTGAGAGGGCAAATTTCAAGCAGGTCTTCTAGGGCATTTTGCTGTCTTATGAGATTCCAAATTTGTAGGCTGAACTTTTACACCACAGTAAGGGCAGTTTGTTAGTGAGGGTAACGGGCGGGGGTCTGTAGTATTTGATGATGATGTGGACGAAACTGCCCTTCTTGCTGCACGAGCAGCCCCACGACTCCGAGCGCGAGTTTTTGGCAACGATATTACAGGTAGCTGCGGTCTGACTTCAATTTGACCATCGGCAAGGTTGCTAGGTTGTTGCAAATATGTATCGCGGTAGTCGTTAGTAGCCATATCCTCTGCCTCGCTTTGAGTCCATTGCCTCATAGGTTGCAAGTCAGGAGTATTAGCGAACTGATTCAACACGGAGGTATCCCCTAGAACTGATGCGATCGCTTGGGCAATAGTCTTGCAGCAGCTTTGAGGATGGCGAACAACTTGTTCCTCGCTAAAGCGGATTACAAGCCAGCCTCTACCTAGAAAAAATTTGTTTCGATTGTCGTCTTTCCAAGCTTCTAGAAAATGCGTAGGCTCCTTGGTGTTGTAGGCGTATGGCTCATCTACCTCAATATCAATATATAGGTTCAGTGAGGAGTCAATATAAGTGAAGTCTGGGGTGTAGGGATGGTCAAAATTTGGAATTCTAACTACTAGCCCAGAGTAAATCTTGCTTGGAAAGTACCGCCTTAGATGATCGCCAAACCTAGCTTCTGACCAACCTCGTGTGGCAATACTGCGATCGCCATCATGGGGGCTTGTCCGACTGAGAACATCCCGCAGCAGGTTATAGCGAAATTCATCAATCCGCTCAGGGGTTTGAGAGGCTGTGTTTTCCTCTTCGTGCTGGCGCTTTTTACGATCATAGTCTTCAAGCTTTTTGGGGTAATCACTAACTTCGCGCTGATAATCGCGCTTGCGTTGAGGATAGGTTTTGATTTGCTGCCATGTCTGAAATGCGATCGCTCCTGCGGCAGAAAGGAACGATAAGAATCCCAGACCTGCACTACCTGAAGACATGGCAGCGCTGAATACTATAGCTAGTGCTGCTTCTATGGCGACGAGCAGATAGTTAATTTTTTGCGGTTTTGCTCCTGGCTGTTTGGGTGTTGGCTCAGTGAAGGTGGGTATCGGTGGAAGCGCTAACTTCGCTCGTTGAATTGATGATGGAATTAGGATGATAGGGAAGTCGCTCATAGGGTGCGATCGCGGTTTGTGGCTCTGGACGTAGTTTTTCCTACGGCTCTAGTTTTCCCAAAAATTGGAGGGCGATCGCATTAGTTCTAGGGGATTTATGATGATTTGGTTGGAACTAGAGTTTATCTTTTGGAAGCCAATCAACTCGATCTATTTGCAGACATTGCGCTCCCTAAGAGTGCCTGCAAGCCAGAAAGCCTATGTATGGATGCGGAAGCGCTAGTACGGTGGAAAACGAAAATTGCGGCGCACCAGCAACGCACGAAAGAAAATCAGCTTGTGCAGGGGACTTTGTTTGATGTAGCTAAGGCGCACATTGACCCCGACAAGATAGACCCTTTCAACCTCTGCATACATCCAATGTCGTTCTATCGCTTACCAGTGGACAGTCCAGGCGCGGCTTGTATTTATTTTGTGCTAGATAGTGCTGTCGAGTTAATTTTGTACATCGGTGAGACGTGTAGGAGTAACAAACGATGGCAGGGAACTCATGACTGTAAAAGGTATCTAGATAACTACCAAAGTCTGCATTACCAGCATGGGCTTTCATCGGCAATCAACATGGCGTTTTGGTGGGATGCGCCTGTGCAAACTAAACCAAGGCAGCAGTTAGAGTTAAGCCTAATCCAGAAGTGGCAACCGCCTTTTAACAAAGAAAACTGGCAGAGATGGAGTCAACCTTTTAGATAGTAAGGGGTTTCTATCATTAGCTCTGTAACTTTCTATAGTTTTAGCGGTTCAATTTTTTCTATCTCAGCAGCTTCCTTCTTCTGTGCGTGATACAAATCCCATCGCAATTGCAGATTTAGCCAAAAGTCAGGTGACATTCCAAAGAATTTAGCTAAACGTAGCGCAGTTGCCGCCGTGATGCCCCTTTTTCCGTTGATAATCTCATTGATTCGTTGATAAGAAACTCCAATTCCTTGAGCTAGAGTGACCTGCGTTATGTTTAGAGGCTCTAAAAACTCCTCCTTCAACATTTCTCCAGGATGTGTCGGAACTCTATGAGTAGGAATGCGAATCATCTTAGTTGCCTGCGAATAAGTGTTTCTTAGTGGTAATCAACAATTTCAACCTCTACAGCACCGTTTTTTGTCCAAATAAAGCAAATGCGGTACTGGTCATTGATCCGAATACTGTGCTGACCTATGCGATCGCCTTCTAAAGCTTCCAATCTATTGCCTGGTGGAACGCGCAGATCGTTTAGTTCAACGGCAGAATCGATTTGGTCTAACTTTCGGAAAGCCACGTTAAATAAGGTTTGAGGGCAGGTTTTACGCGCAGACTTAGTATTTTCGCCATTAAAAATATCTTCAGTACCTACGTCCTTGAACGACAATATCATACTAACACCCTATCACGGTTATCATGCTATCGTGCTACAGTGTAACAATCTTAGTATCAGTACGTTTGTACTAAACAAATAATCCACCTCGCATCCCCAATCAAAATGAAAGGCGACCAGAATAAAGGATGTTTGTCAATTAACTTGCATCTAAGTCCATTTTTTTACAACATTTATATCGATTTCATTAAGTAAACTAAACTTTATAGCAATCTTTTAAAAAGTAATTAATACTTGTGGAAAGAAATATTCGGATTGAGGTAATTGATAGCAACTCACCTCACTTGGAAGCAGTCATCACACTTGGAAGAACAAATGCAAAAACGCTGGGTCAGATGCCACAGGGTGCTTTCCTAGATTATGCAGCAAATAAATGTGTCGTTGTTGCTTTGTCTCCAGAGGAACAGTGTGTTGGTTACTTGATGTATCGAATTTCTAAGCATATAGCTTGCATTGCTCATCTTTGCGTTGATAAGGACTGGAGAGGTAAACACGTCGCCAAGCAACTGATTAACCACTTGATTGAAGAAACAAAAGAGTTAGATGGAATCAAGTTGTCCTGTCGCCGTGATTATGGATTAGATAAAATGTGGTCATCTTTCGGATTTACACCCCGATCTGAGAAACCTGGTAGAAATAAAGCTGGAAAACTCTTAACAATTTGGTTCTTAGAGCATAAGCGTCCAAAGTTACTAACGCTGCTTGCGGAGCAAGCAATTGGTACTAAATTGTGTGCTGCTATAGACACCAATGTATTCTTTGACTTAGATGAGGATAATACTAATCGGCAAGTAGAAGATTCTAAATCGCTAGCTGCTGACTGGTTACAGTCAGAGGTAGAGCTTTGCCTTACCGATGAGATAGATATTGAAATAAATCGTTGTGCGGATGAGATTCAACGAAAGAAGCTACGAGCATTTGCTTCAAATTTTACACGTCTTAGTTGTAGCCATGAAGAGTTTCAAATAACCTGTCAAGCTCTTGAGCAGTATTTCTTTGAATGTTGTGGAAGAATGGCAGAAAATGAAGCTTCAGATATGAGGCATTTAGCGAGAGCAATTGCAGCAAAAGTTCAATTTTTTATCACTCGTGATAGGGGAATTCTAGATAAAGAAGATTTAATATACACAAAGTTTAACGTATTAATTCTTCGACCTAGCGATTTAATTATTCGATTAGATGAGCTTTGTAGAGAAGTTGATTATCAGCCTATTCGTTTAGCAGGTACTTCAATTGAAAAACGGCTGGTTCAAGCAGGACAACAAAAAAAACTAGCTGACTCTTTTCTATCTTATAAAAATGGAGAAACCCTAAGTGAGTTTCAACATCAACTACAGAGAGCGATTGCTGACCCAAATTGCTTTGAATGCTATGTTGTTCGTGACGAGCAAGAAGATCCGCTAGCATTTATCATCTATAGTCGTCAGTTACCCTATGAACTCAAAATCCCGATGTTCCGTATTCGGCGTAACTATAAGTTTTCACAGACTGTAATAAGTCATCTGATTCTATTATCTATCAAAATTGCGGCTAAAGAAAATCGCCAGTTTACACGAATTACAGATGAATATTTAGACGAGAGTACGGTTCAAACACTGATAAAAGATTGTTTTATTCGAGTTGAAAATGAATGGTTGAGAGCTAACTTGGCAGTGGTTAAAACAGCGTTAGAACTATCTAATTACTTAACTCAACTACCCTCTGAGTTAGAAACAAAGTTTATGAAGGAAGAAAGTCACTTCTCTAATACTTTCAAGAAGCAAGACTATAGTTTTTGTCAACAATTTGCCACAGCTTTGAGCGAGCTAACGACCATTAAGGATGCTCGATTAACAACAGAGATTGAGCGCTGTTTGTATCCAGCCAAAATTATTGATGCAGAAATTCCTTGTTTTATTATTCCAATTCAACCACAATGGGCGGAAAATCTGTTTGATGAGCATCTTGCTAGGCAAAATATTTTTGGTGCTAATAAGGAAATTGCTCTCAGGCGCGAAGTTGTTTACTATCGCTCTAAATTAAACTCTGGCGAATTAAAAGCTCCTGGTCGAATTTTATGGTACGTTAGTCAAAACAAAAAAGTTAAGGGCTACTATCAAGTACAATCGATACGTGCTTGTTCAAGATTAGATGAAATTATTATTGACACTCCTAAAAATCTCTTTAGACAGTTTAAAAGACTAGGAGTTTACGAGTTTAAAAATGTATTTGAAACTGCTAACAAAGATTTAAACAATCAAATAATGGCAGTCCGGTTTAGTGATACTGAGCTATTTAGTAATCCAGTTCCATTTAAGTAGTTGCCGGAAATATTAGGTAAAAATATTCAATTGCAATCTCCACAAAAAATTTCTATGGGATGCTTTAAAAAGTTGTATAATCAAGGAATATAAAAATCATTGTGGAAGTAAACCATAGTGGCGAATACAATAATATTATTATCAATAAAACCAGAATATGCTAATAAAATTTTTGATGGAATGAAGGTGGTCGAACTACGTCGCATTCGTCCTAAGCTTGAAGAAGGTGATTTGGTCATTGTCTACGCATCATCACCCAAAAAAGCTTTAATTGGTGCTTTTGAAGTCGAAAAAGTTGTGCAAAAACCTCTTTTAGAACTTTGGAAAGAGGTAAAAGAAATTGCAGGCATATCTTATAAAGAATTTCGTTCTTACTATAAAGGGTTATCAGTAGGATGTGGAATTTATTTAAACAAAACTCATCATTTCTCGCAACCGATTGAGTTAGAAAGGTTGAGGCAAGAGTGGAATAATTTTCAACCACCGCAAAGCTATCGCTATTTAAAACCTAGTGAAGTTAATTTTGTTGAAAGTATAACGCAGTTCAACATTGGTGAGTTTGCTACTTTCTATCAAATGACGCTTAATGTTTTTTAATTATGTAAATCTTTTATATTAATAAGCTTATGAATACAGAAATATTGCTAATGAATCAGTTATTAATTAATCTAGAATATGATAGTAGATCAATAGCATTGTATTAAAACTCAATAGAGGGGAAGCGATTAGGCAAAGCCCACACTACGCGATCGCAGATGGGGTATTTATTAGTAAGGAGATCGCTAAAAGTAGATAAGAAGGCAATATTCTTATCATTGTCATCGAATGCGATTAAATATTCAATACTTCTGAACAACCACGCAGTATTATAAATAAAGAACAAAGACGGGTATGATGGACGATTGGAATTTACCCTGGGAAGGTGGATGCCGTTGCGGACAGGTTCGGTTTAAGGTAAGTGTCCCACCTTTGCTGACGATGGCTTGCCACTGCACAGGTTGCCAGAGAATGACCGCCAGCGCTTTTTCTTTAAGCATTGCGATCCCCAGCGCAGGATTCTCGATACTGACAGGTGAGCCAACGACTGGTGGCTTACATGGGGCGACACGACATTACTTCTGCCCACATTGCATGAGTTGGATATTTACCCGACCCGAAGGAATAGACGAATTTGTTAATCTACGTGCAACCATGCTAGATGAGACAGCAGGGTTCGTTCCTTTCATCGAAACTTGGACGCGGGAAAAGCTACCCTGGGCGACAACCCCAGCGGTTCATAGCTTTGAGACGCTGCCTGCTTACGAAGACTATGCAGGACTGACAGAAGAATACGCCAAACAAGCGTCAAAACCTGCATTCAGGAGTGCAGATTGAAGGCTTTGCCAATCTTTAAAGTAACAAGTGTGCAGTTAGGGCTGATTGAAAGGTGGCGATCGCTGCTTAATAAGGAAAATTGGTCTTTAGCAATAGCACATGGCAATATTTAGCTGCCAAGTAAAGCGATCGCCCTGTCATCAATACGCTTACCTTAAGAACGGAGCTACTTTATCACTAGCTGCTTGAAAACCTAATTCTATGGGAATACTTAAAACAAGATCCCGTGTTGAAAGGCTTGTTGATTATTCGCATTCCTAACAATGCCTTAAAGGTGTAGAGGAATAGGAAGCACAGATTGAGGATAGAATAGCTCATTTGTCTAGGTTGAGCAATGAGGAAATAAAGATTATTTGAGGAAAGTGATTGCTATGTACGACCAAGAGTTATGCCATTTTGCCCAAGAGTTAGAGCAACAAGTTAAAAAATTTCAAGAGAGAGAACACAAAGAGCCTGATAATGAACGTAGCGTAGATAGAGACGAATATAGACGTGATTATGCTAGAGTTTTATACTGTTCTTCCTTCCGCAGATTACAAGGCAAAATGCAGTTATTAGGAATAGATCCTACTAACTTTTATAGAAATAGATTAACTCATAGCTTAGAAGTTGCACAAATCGCTGGTAGCATAGCTAGAGATTTAGGATTAAAAGCTCCTATTGTTACTGAGACTTGTTCATTAGCGCATGATTTAGGCAACCCACCTTTTGGTCATGCAGGTGAAAGAGTCTTAAATGAATTATCCCAAGATGTCGGGTGTTATGAGGGCAACGCTCAAACGTTCAGAATTCTTCGACATTTGGAGAAGAAAAGTTATGCTTTTTCTGGATTAAATCTTACCTTAAGGACTCTATTAGGGGTTACAAAATACTTTTATAGGAAGAATCATAATCCTAAGAAATTTTTGTACAACGAAGATTATGATTTTTTACAAAACCAGATGGACGAGAAAAATACTTATATCCAAAAAAGTATTGACGTTCAAATTATGGACTTAGCTGACGAAATTGCTTATGCTGCTCACGATCTAGAAGATGCTATTAGCTTTGGACTTGTGAGTTTAGCTGAGATAATGCACGAGTTTAGTATTAGTAGTGAGTATCAGTCTGCTAGTGAAAGCTTTAATCAAATCGCTCAAAAGTCAAGAGAAGTAGCAATGAGGGCAACACGACTTGATACATCAGAAGAATATTCATTCCTTATTAGAAAAGAATTAACATCAAACATTGTTTATACACTGATGTGTGATATTGGGATAACGGAGCATGAGGGTTCGATAAAACTTGGGTACAAAAGTTTAAGCAAATTAGCTGAAGGACTCAAAAAATTAGTTTTCAAAGCACTCTTAAGGAAGAAAGATGTTCAGCTTTATGAAAAGCAAGGCGAACGAATTATAAAAGGTCTTTTTGAGGTTTACACAGATTCAAACTTTAATAGAAGCTTATTATTATTACCACCAGAGTTCAGAGCGCTTGCTAATGAGAAACCAAATGATGAGAAAACACGAAAGCGAGTGGTTGTTGACTATATTGCTGGCATGATGGATTCGTTCGCAGTTCAAGAGTATCAGAGATATTTCGGTTCATCATCCCTAGACAATATTTATGAAAGACATATTTATAAGGTAGTTTGAATTTCCCCTAGAACTGGCAGGGTGCGATCGCTTCTTTCAAAAATCTTCATCGCAGCAGTCAGCAAGTTTTGACTTCAAAGAAGCAGCCCAGCCTATAGGCAGATTTGACTTAAAAAACGGTGCGGCTGGCAGGTGTCCAGCAGTAGCATTTAGGGTGAAGGTGAGAGCGGAGTATTGCAGCCAACTACCATGTGAGCGCCAACCAACAGCATCGCTGAACTGACTGTAATTCTCTCCTACGCTTTCCCAAATTTGGCTTTGAGGGGTGAAGCCAAAGCGTCCCTGGCTGTACTGCATCCATAGACGGTCGATAGAAAGCAAGTCTTGACAGGGAAAACCCTCAATATCCTCTTCCCTGAGCCAACCTGCGGTGACACGACGAGCTATTTTCAACATTACGGCTCCAGTTTCCTCATCGGCTTTTTGCCACTGACTAGATGCTAGTAAGCTGTATAGAAGAGTGTAGTCTACACCTACAGATGAGAGTAGTTAGTTGCGTTCCGACATTCTTTTCCCTAGTAAATTTGATGTCTCGTCACATTTGCAAAAACTAACTCTTTATTGCTTAGGCTATTAAAGCCAAATTAATCATATAAAACACAATATCAAAAGACCAATTTGTTTATAATAAACTTATTTAAATGAAGCTCTAGATGGATTAGCACCACTATACAGAAGTATAAAGCAGGAAGGCATCGGTCGCTATAGATTTAGATACTGTTGTAACAATATACAGTTTGATATATTTTCTGATTGACTAAATTCCATTTCAACTATTATTTGTAGTTTTATTAAAAAACTTTTCTTTCATCTTGGCTGTTGAACGCGGCATTTGCATTAATACTAAATTAAACTTAGAATATCTCAGTGAAGTATGCAGAGAAGGCAGGAAACTAAACGACTATGGTTGCCTAATTTCTTCTATACATACTTACTTATAAATGATTGCTCGACGTATTCTTCCCTTGGAGTCTTTAAACTTCCAGCCATATGATCTTGAACCATCAAAATTGCCTAGTATTTTGATCCTTCTTTCATTTAAATAGTGCTGCAATACACCACATTCTGCATAACTTGTACCTTGGCAATTATCTTTCCATTCCAACATTGACCTAAATTTGAAAACTCCTTCTCTTGTCTTAAAATCCTCGCAACTTCCATGCGCCCAAGATGCTATCCTTACATTAGCAGGCTTTCCATCAATACTTCCCTTTTGAATTTCTTGCTGATAAATTCCTCCGCATTCTGCACTAGCAGCTTCAGTTTTAATTAATGAAAAGCTACAAGCCAAAAGTATTGATAAAGAGATGAGTTTGAGAAAACTTGTATTTTTAGTTAAGCGATGATTCTTCATGAGATTTACCCTTTAGTGTATTTTCCAATCTGAGACATATTGCTACTTCACTTCCACCGTTGCACTAGCATCGTTACCAAATACATCGACTAGACGCACTGCAATTGTCCGTTTTCCTGCTGGAAGTTCCAAACTCTCAGCTTTTGTTATCACTGTTTTGGTTTGCTTACCATTGCCCCTAATGGCTTGCCACATTGAGCGAAAGGTTTTACCGTCGTAGTCCCAATCAATTGCCCAATAGTCAATGAGGGCAGCAAAGTTATCTTTGATAGCTTTTCTCAGTTCTGCTTTTTGTTTGTCGTCAGAGATGGGAAAGTCCATTAATACATAACGGTCAATGCTAATAGAAATTGTCACATTTCCATTCCCAGCGTCTCTCACCTCCGGTTTACTCACCCGTAGATAAGGCTTTTCATGAAATACAATTTTGTCCCGCAGATTATCTAATTCATTCTCATTTTTGGCTTTCTTCAAGTAGTTATAAATTTCTGGAGGAATGGTCAGGGTCTTAATCTCTACCTTTAGCCTGTCACTCAATGCTTTCTTGCGGCTTTCTAGTTCAGTGCTGAAGTTGTAATCATAATCCCAAGCCAGGACTACCAATGTTTTGTAACCCGTACCATCAAGTACCTGAGCATCCTGAGCTAATTCAATGACTTTTTTAGCAGTGATAGGTCGGTCGGGGTAGCCTACATAAGCTAGCTCAGGATCGTTATCATCGTTAGTGAGAATGCCAAGGTCGGGGCGATCGCTTTTTGGTTCTGCACCATACAGCTTGAGGATAATCTTTTGCATCTCATTAATTTTGCTACCAGACAGGTAAATCATATGGCGCTGGTAGTTACCAATGTTCTCTAGTAGGAAGGGTTTAGCATCTTGGTTTACTAGGCGGTTACGAGAGACTTGAATGCCTACTTTGTCTAAGTTGCAACCAATCCATCGGCGATTTAGACGTTCGGCTACAGCTAGAGTAGTTCCTGACCCTACATAGAAATCTGCGACTAAATCTCCTTCATTAGAAGAGGTTTGGATAATACGTTCAAGGAGGGTTTCAGGTTTTTGTGTAGGGTATCCTAGACGTTCTTTAGCTTGTGAACTTAATGCAGAAATATCATCCCAAATATTTTGTATTGGAACTCCAGGCATTTCATCAAGGTAGCGCTTATAACGCGGTACAGTTCCAAACTTAGTTTGAATAATTCTACCCTCATCAATAAGCTGGTTCATTTTTTCTTGACTGTAACGCCAATGTCTCCAAACTCCCATAACCTCATAGTAGGGGTTGCCTTTAGCAGCACCTCCTGGTCCCGTAATGTCAGTTAATTGATAACGGCGACCGTTTTCATCAATGTGCTTATAAAAATCATCAATGTAATCTTGACTATAGCTAGTATATTGAGTATTAAAAGTATAATTTTCGGGATTTTTTGTATAGTAAAAAATTGTATCTGAAATGTTGCCATAAGCTTTGCGACCTTGTTTTCCATCACTATGAGCGTTGGCGCGTTTCCAAACAATTTCATTACCAAACCTATCTGCACCAAATACCTCATCTAGAATCGGCTTCATATAGTGCGAAATATGCCAATCTAGATGAATGTAGATACTACCATTATCATTAAGTAGGCGTTTCATTAATTGCAAACGAGGATAAATCATGTCAAGGTAGGAATCTATTCCTCCTTCCCATGTGTCCGTATATGCAAGTCTTTCAATAATACTTGCTTCTTTTTCTACTTGTTTTCCTTCAATTATCACTTGAATTGAGTAATCAGCACTGCTAACAAAAGGCGGATCTATATAGATTAAATCAACTTTACCAGCATAACCATTGGCTAGTAATGCTTGCATTGCTAGCAAGTTATCACCCCATATCAAACGATTCCACTTGAGTTTGTCCAAAATACTAACTGTCATAATTTAGCCATCAATTTATAAATTTATGCTGTCATTTCATCTTCAAAATTAGGAACAACAAATAAAGTTAAGTTTCTTTGATAATCTTGAAGATTAGGCATTACAATTTCAGCAGTTTGAAACTCAATGTCTTTGGGATTGGGGGCGCGTTTAGGCTTAGTATCCCAAACAAGCTTTACTGAATCTTTCTTCCGTCTTCTTTCACTCATAACTTTTACACCTGTAAACCTAATTCACCGTATAAATCAGCAGTTAACATTGCTGTTTCTTGTCGCATAATGGGTAACAAAGCATTGAATGAAGCTCCTTCATTAGCATCAAATACGCTCTGTTTCAAGATGATGTATTCCCACTCTTGAGGCTGACTAATTCCTTGTGGTGGTGACACTTTAGAAGCTGACTTGCACCATGCCATAGCAGCTTTAGCCTTCAGTGCCGTACTGGAATCAGTGATTAAATGATCGCCCTTAGTTTCAAACAGAAACATCTTCTGGGCAGTCTTGACTACGAAATCTGGTTCATACTTGCGTTGAATACCTCTGTCATCCCGCCATGCGATCGCAAGGTCATGTTTGCGATCCAACTTGGCAAATGCCAACACTTCAGGAGAAGGATTCAACAGCTTGGAGATTACCTGACGTTCAAATCCTCCCTTTTCTGACTGCACTGCTTGGTATGGGTAAATGCACCTCTGCACTGTCACCATATTCTTCTGGCGCATCAACAGACGTGGAACATCAGCCAAACTACGCCACACTGCCCCTGGTTGGTATTGCAAGTCATCACTTGCTTTAGCGATCGCAGCCCGAATCCGATCGCACACAAAATCAATCACCCGTTGACCGCCAAGCCCTTGAAAAACTTTGTAATTATCTGGGTCAGTAAAATCAATTTCCTCTCGCAATAAGCGGCGGCTAATATATTCATCAGTCAGTGCAGCTATTTCAGAAATCAAACTACTGAGGTGAGTAGTCTTCTTGGACTGAGTAACTGTACGAGCTACCCTTTGCAATAGGTAAAAGTAGTCAAAGTATTCGTTCTCCAGTTCCCAAGTTTTAGCCTTAGTCTCAGTCTCAACGTGGACATCAGTAATAGTTGTTTTCCCTGATATTTGCTTGAGGAAGTTAAAACTTTGTACTGGATAACTATCTAGAGAATCTATGTCAATCTCATTGAGGTTAGGAATAGGTGCTTGGTCATAGATTTGTACTGCCCAACTGATATTGTATTTGGCAGTTCGGTTAACATCGGCATCGACATGAACTAAGTCACCAGTGGCTTTTTTGCCTGAGCTATCGCCTGAAGCGATCGCATAGCCTTGTTCTCTAAGGTAATTTTCGTAGAAGTCTTTAAACTTGGGATGTTCGACTAAAAACAAGCAGTCAAAGGCATTACCAGGAGCTTCTCGGTTAAGCAACTGTTGTCGTGCTTCCCACTTTAAGTCTTGAATCTGCTCGTACTCTGGTTTATATGCAGGAAACATTAACCGCAGCCCACGCCCTACGATTTGCTCCAGTAGCAGATCGGCTTCACTTGCCCTAAGCATGACAATCACGCAGATATTAGTACGGTCAAACCCTTCTCGTACTGATAGAACAGAGACAACCACTTGAAGAGGGTCATTATCATCGTCAATCTTCTCCAACTTTGCTGATGTCGCATCAACCAACTTTTGGGAGGCTGATGTTTTACCAGGCTCTTTAAGCTGGGAATGATAAACGGCAACGCGATCGCTGTCATAATAATTTCCCTGAATGTCAGCTAAAGAGTTAAAGTGTTCTCCTACTAAATCAGCAACCTCAGTTTCTTCTGCTAGCACTAGCATTACAGGCTTGCGGTTGATACCTTGAGCTTTAAATTCCTCTGTCAATTGCTCTAGCTTGGACTTGCCAATCTCCAGCATGACCTTCTGACCAGGAGATAAACCTGTTATGTTACCTCGCCTTCTTCCTTGGGCTGGCTCTCGCACTGCTCTAAAGTCTAAATCTTCTAAATTGACTCCCTGGCGCTGCTCTAGGAATAGCTGCTTAACTAGCATATCGGATGAAGCTTTGCTTAGGTCGTAATCGTAGACAATGTGAGGAAAGTAGTCTTTCTTATCGCCGCTACCGTAGAAAGGAGTTGCACTAAAATCAATTTGCTTAAATACTCGATGATCGGCTGACCCATGAAGCTCTAGCTGTTGCTGGTGCAAAAACGTCATAAACCTGCGCCAAATCAATTCCTCATTTTGTCCAGTTTTGGGATTAGGGCGCTTATCTGCATGGACGTGATGAGCTTCATCGTTCAAGACGCAGATATCGGGATATTCAGTCAGTAAGTCTGCAATGATTTCCGCTTTAGGGACTTCCTCACATTCACCTACCCATTCTTCCCATAGACTTGGCTCACTTTTATCAAACCGGAACTGCTGCCAATTAGTTACTACTAGGAATGGTTCATCGGTGAGAGTAAGATTTTCTCTAAAATCGCTGGGTTCGTATAGCTCATAGTAAAAGCGGTCGCGCCACCTTGCACCAGGAGGCATAAATAAAGGTTTGTTTATATCTGCATTGCCACCTAACTTGACAGAATCTAAGATTCGCTTCTGTACTATCGCGCCAGGAGTAACGATTAAAAAACGTTGCGTGAAAGAGAGGGGTGAGGGGTTGCCATTTCCATCCCTAAGAATTTCATTATTAAGCGCATTAAAATAATGCCACACCAGTAGAGCATTTAGCACCCAAGTCTTACCGCTACCCGTCGCCATTTTCAAACAATACTTAGGAAAGGTAATAGGATTTAGCTCGTCCTGTAACACCTTTGACCTCGCTAATTCAGCAATTCGAGGCTCTCCTGGTGCAAATTCTTGGTAAAGCTGATAAGGGTTTTGAACACCTAAAATCTCGTGACAGTAAATGATCGTTTCAATTGCCTGTTGTTGACAGGAATGAAATTGTGGTCCTTCTCTTTCTTCCTCAAACCAGTACCTTAAAAGTTCTTCTGTGGTTGGAGTAACACCAGCCCATCCAGTATTCCGCCATCCTTCTACATCCCCTTGTAAAAGAGTAGGAATTAATAGACCTATGGTGCTAGCTTGACGTTTGACTGAAACCATTTGCTTTCCCTAAAATAATATTTGGGGTTATTAGTCTATTTTTTAAACTGCGTTAAGTATTTACTCCGCGATCAATCACCGCGATTGCCCAACTGTTATCGTCGAATAGATAAGTCTAAAGTAACTACAAACTTTTCTTGATTTAGCTCAGTTTTAGAACAATTTCATGAACAAGTTTGTTAGCTTGCGGTTAATTCACTAATAAATTTTTATGATTATTGACAGGTATAACCTTTGCCGTCCACAAAAACAGTAACAGGAGAATTCACTGGAACTACATCAGTAACCTGGGCAACTTCTGCACATTTTTTTTGAACAACTTGTTCTGGTGACTCCTGAGAAAGATTACTAAAAACAGAACTAAAAATACCGAGAGAGAGAAAAGCACCGGATACTATAAAAACAGGTTTTAAATTCTTTTTTTGCATCTGAACATCATCGAATTTATTTAAAATTAATCTACAAAATGTTTCAACTTAATGTATTTAAAATTTGCAGACTTTTAAAGTTTATACACCACAAGCTATATAATATTTCTTCTAACCCTTGAATGATAACCGAGAAAACCAGCAGCTAGGTAAAAAGACGAATATTTTTCCTAGAGAATTTACTGAAGACTTACTTTTATAAAGCAGTTAGAGTGTGGGGTTATTAATAATTTTTGAATTGATTGCATCTCAATTTGAGGACGCGATCACCTATACAGCCGTATCCCCTCTGTGTTAACAGAAGGGCAATTGCCTACAGAAAATACCAGTGTGCATTTCAGGGAAAGTGCAGTAATCTATTTTTGCAAATTGTGTTTATTTCGAGGTAAGAGTCAATGATTTTACAAACTACAGTATTGCTCTCCCCAATTTAGTTTTCTGTCACTTCCATCGTAATCCAAACATTCAAAGAACTGAACTTTCCCTTGGATTAAGCCCACTGAGTAACTCCAACCTGTTTGGTTTACGCCAAATGTAACTGAACCTACAGAATTACAGTTAGTGATGATCTTCGCTGCAATTGATTTTATGAATTTAGGTGAGTTCATTATTGACTCTGATGCTGCTCCCTCTAGTAAAAGCTCATATTCATGCGGACGAGCGGTAGGATGATCAGGATAAAGTTCTGAAACATCAGAAATACGGGTTATAACTCTAACATTGCGACGTGTCTCAATACGGTTTTGAGCAGCCGAGACAGTCGCAGTGCAACTAGAGTTTGCTTTTACTTCTTGAGTCTGTAATGGCAAAACTAAAAGCATTATTGTATCCAAAGCAATTAAGCCAGTAGTTATTAGTTTATGCATAGTAAATAATTTATTGGTCACTTTTATAATGCCCATCCATCACTCTTAACTCTCAATGAGTTAGAAAAACTGTATGATGCAAGTTTATGGGTTGCTAACAACGAATAGCCAAGTGATAAAAACTAGAATTACTAATAAACTTACTTGTCCAGTAAATAGCAACATCAACCCTACAACAGAAATAAAACAGTAGATTGCGTTTTTGGTTGAGTTAGCTTGGTCATTGTTAAGGATCGTTCTCTCAGTTATACCAGGGGCTATTTCCTGTTCTATAACATTTGCTTGTATTCCCGACAAAAACTTTTTAAGCGCTTCTTCTTTGTTTCTACCGACAGATTCGATATCTTTTCCTGATGCCAATGCTGAAATAATTTTAGCATTTCTTGAATGTTCAACAACAATACATATTTCTCGTCCTTCGTGACTTACTGTGTAGTGATTTAAGACCTGATTTGAAAGAGTTTCTACACTTGTTAAATGAAATAAGTAGTCTTCAACACTTCTCATTGTTTTTGCCCATAATAACTTGATATAAATTATTTTTATTACCTTTTCTTAATAGTTATGGTTGTCCATCCTTCAGAGTAGTTAGTTCCACAGGCATAGTCATATATACCAATGGAGTGAAAGTTGTAATTAGCAATCTCACCAGGAACAACGTCATGAATGCCAGATCCAACCTCATTGCTGAAGTGTACAGATTTTGCAGCGCAGTTAACTGTATAAGTGGTCTTGATGGTTCCTTGATTTTCGCGAGTACATTTGTCAGGTGAAGGAGATTGACGGCAATTCCACCATCGAGGAGTTAAGGTTACAATTTTTGCTTCATTATTGCCTAGACCAGCAGTAGCCACGACATCCTCACCTGAAATATCAGCAATAGATTGAGCGCCCGTAGAAGCTATTGACTGGGTAAATAAAAGAGTAAAGAATGTAGTGCCTAAGAGAAAATGCCTCATGATTTTTATCTTGTTTATTAGTTAAAAATAGGGAAAAGGTTACAAATATTTTTTCTAGAGAATTTACTGAAGATTTACTTTTATAAAGCAGTTATGCTACGGGGTTGTCGATCGCTTTTGGATTGATTAAATCTTAAGCCGAGAGCGCGATCACCCCCTATGTTTTGAGGACTGACTAAAAGCGGATTTGACTTTCATGAATCCAGCCCCCGCCGCAAGCGGTTGTAGAATACCAACTATCTTGAGGTTCTGGATAAACTTTTATTAATTGACGATTAGTAATTGTACATTTGACTCTGCCATTAGGAGATGCCCGAACTTTTGAAGGTGGGGCGAATACAATAACATTTTCAAAATTACCAGAGCCATAAATTTCACTACAAGCTAAGTAGTTTGAATTAACCCAACCTTCTAAACCATTTACTCAATTGTTTGGACCATTTATTACGCGCACGTAACTCCAAACTCCAGAGCCATATCTAAGCACTTCCACAGTGTTCCCATTATTAAGACCAGATTTTGATTTACCATTGGGAGAGAACCGGAGAGCTAATTGACCTGTTTGAATGTTAGTTACATTACAAGACACTCCTTGGGTTATCAAAAATGTTTCAGCAGCTTTAGTGTTTTCAGGAGTTATCGTAGTAGAAAGAGTAAAGTTTAGACCAACTACAAAGATCGATAATAGGGGTTTTCTGAGCAGAGATTCAATTAGATGTTTCATCTTTTTCAATTATTATGTTCTTTTTCTTTTAGGAAAGGTTACACCTGTCCCTTTTACTGCAAGTTGTCTTGATAGTTGCTACACTTAGTTGCTCGATCAACGGAAACCACTCTAGAATGCCGAATTCGCCATTTGTAATAGAGGCTGTTCTTCACCACTCTTAACCACGATTTGATATAAAACCGTCTGAAATAATCGTTCTAATACTGCCATACAATAAACACCACAATCATTAAAGAAGATTCCCTAAACTCCATCAGCTAGATGAAGCTTAATCAATGTTCTGTGTATCTCTCAGGGAAATATCACGGAACTTTAAACCCCTTTAAAAAAAACACTCGTAGTAACACTCAGGCATTCAGCACCCACTTCAGGTAGCAAAGTAATCCTACCCAAGTACAAAATATTGAACGGAGTATAAGGTGTACGCTGAAAATTGACGAAAACATTTTAAGGAGCAGTTTTATAACTAGAAAGCAGGATTCGATGTTTCAAGATAGTGATTTTGCTTCACTCAGCCGTCCAGATGCCGTAGACAGCGCCCAAGAGATAATCGCGCAAGTAGCAAAGCGCTTAAAGTGTCTAATGCCAAGATAGTTTCGCGGCATTCAGGAGAATTGTTTGAGTTATACAGGGTAAAGTTTTTGGGCTAGAGGTGATCGCACAAGATAAAAATGAGTATGCCTGCTATATTGGTTCTTTCAGCGAACGATCCTGACGACAAGCCTTCAATGGCTTTGCATAGGCACTTTTGATCTCTAGTATTTTGCGAGTTTGATGATTGACCCTAACTCTCATACAGGCGCACCCGTAACCATAGTGCTGATTTGTTTCTACCCATTGCTGCGGAGTGAAATCAGGTCGGCTACCTTCAGCTTGATATCCACCTTGTAAACCGATAGTCCACCTACCATGCCGATCAAATAACCAAGCATTGGCAGGAGTCGGGTTGACATACCAGCCGCAACGGGTTTCTAAACGCTTGCTTGCAGACAAAGCAGGTACATTGGTAGCGATTTGCACAACGATAAAAGTTACTACGACTAATAGCAGGTATTTAACAACAATTGAGCGAAGCCCTGTGGAGGTCTTATTCATATAATTGCAAGACTAAAATAATTTGTGGTTAAAGGCTCTAATTTTGTAGCACAAGCCAAAACCGAATGGTAAAGTTTGGCGGCGGCAAGCAATCTTTACCTATCTACTTCCTCATTCATCTGCTGGTCTTTCGGATATCAAATAAACTTACTGCCACTTTTGGATTCCTGAATCGTATTTATGTCAAGCATTAACGGCTTGTTCAAACAATCCAACTACCTCCTGGAGTTTTGATTACTCCTTCGGTAACTGCTTCAGAATATCCAGCATCAATTTCTACTGCTTGCAAGGTAAAAAGTGCTTCTTCTACTTGAGCTAAATGCTCTGCTGCCTCCTGCTTGGAGTCAGCTAGTTCATCCAAATAACCATAAACATTAGCAAGAGCAGTTTTGATTTGTTTGAACTGACTTTCAGAAATTGTTACTGCCATATTTACCTAATAATCAAGTTTCAATTGATATGGTTTGCAGACCGCTAACACCGCAAGCGTTGACACCTGTGATGTAAAGCTGAACTTGAATCGTGCCAACACGATAAACAGTCAAATCCCTAAATGTAGCTCTAAAGACTTTCTCTAGAACCCGATAACGCTTCGCGGCTTTTATCTGCTGCTCATCCATGCCTGGTTCAATTCTTGTTAATCTGTTGAACAGATCGTCAAAGCTCACTTGTTCGATAGGTTGTCCGGTTTGGCGTATCAGTTGCAGAAATCGTTGAGGCTTAGGCAACTTTGAGGTATTGGAGAAGGAGAAGTAGGTAAACGGGTAATCAGATTCACTTGGGTAAAGCAATCCCTCACTAGCTTTGAGTAAAAGCCTCATTTGAGCGGCGCACTTAGCATCATTTTGGCTAATTGGATTTACGGGTTGCGAATAAGCTACAGGTGTAAATGCGCTTACTTGTCCGACTAATAATATTAGGAATGGTGCGATCGCTTTATTAAAAGTTCTAGGGGAAACGATATTTTGTCTCAAAGTTGAAAATAATTCAAAACCAGCTTTAGGCATTTTAACCGTGCTTTAGCGTCAACCACTAAGTTTATTTCCAAAGCTAACTTTCACTTCAGTATTTTTGATAGTTTATTGTATGGATTTAACAACAATTTATATCTGCTTACAATCGTTGTCTCATCCAGCTTCTACATAATTAAAGGTTCTTGTCAGCTTTTGGTGAAAACAGGTGACAAGAACCTTAATTTGGGTTAAAAGTTGTTGGCAAGAGCAAGTTGCTATTTGGTATTTTATTGAGGATCTCCACAGACAAAATCGGCTCTCACCCAACCTTGATTTCCATTATGTAAAACTTTCCACCAGTAGAAACCATCAGAGCTATACTGTCCACCAACCAAACCCACCACATTCCCGTTAGCAATCTCTTTAACCTTTTTATATTGCTGTCCTGGACCAGTTCTTAGAGATAGACGACCATTTGAATTACGAGTACAGACATTAGCGTAGTTTTCTGTTCTATAACTCGATACTGTGTCCGTTCTTCCTAACCCTGGTCCTACCTGTGCTGTAACAGGTGACGCTGCACCTAGAATTAGTGTGCAAGCCATTAAAGTTTTAAGCCTTGAAGTTTTAAGCATGGTTTTATCCTTGTATGTAAGTTAAGTAAGTAGATACATTAATTACTGAATATTGACTTTGAGATATTTGGGTTGATAAGTGCGAACGTAGTTCAACACCTGATTAAGATCCTGTTTGTTGGTCAGTGCAACGCACCCCGATGTCCCGTCCTCGCCATTGTCTTTTTCAAAGGAAGGGTCATAGTGAATGCCTAGTGCTGAACGACCAGTCCGAAATAGAGGTTGTATAGGTAAGAAACGTTCTCCAGCTTCTGCAATAGTGCCAGGAATAGTTGTTTTAGAAATTTTGTAGTTCCCATCTGGCAAAGGCGCTTCTGTCCCTGCTCTATTGCGATTTCGATTTTGAGTATATGCCCGTCCGCTAACGGTAGTATAAGTACCAATTAGTTGCCCGTTAGCGTAGAGACGAAGTTGATAAAGCGGATTACCAAGCGCGTTTGTTCTTCCTGTTGGCTTAAGAGTTAAGTAGTTATCTGTGTTAACTGTTGCAGTTAGTTGTGCCTCAGAGTTATAGTTTTTCTGCTTTACTTTTTCTAATACCTCCTCGCTAGGTTGCCACTGTTTAGAAGAAAGCGGTTTTATAGATAAGAATTGACTACTTTCTGCCTCAGATTGGGTAGCTGGCAGTGGCTCAGAATTTATCAATTGTTGCTGATTTTTTGTCGAAGAAATCCCAGTTACCTGTAAATTTTTATTTTGCTCTACATCGACTATTTTTAATGATTGTTTCGATTCGCTATGAACGGCACAGCCCATAGACACAAGGCAACTAAGCAGAGCTAATGCTACTTTTGTAAGCATAAGGATTTATTTCTTTTTGCAACTTTCTTAGACCTAATTAATAAGGTCTTATGCTTATAGAATGACTTTCGCTAATACAAATTACCTCGGTGTAAATACCAAATATTAAAATGTAGAAATAATGAACTCAACCTAGATACAACTAAACTTTTGCTTTACCGAATATTCATATTTCAAGTCGATGGGACGTTAAATCGGGTGATAGGAGTAGAGTCAAGATACATGCAAACCAAAAATGGTTGTATTTTTTAAAAGTAAATATACTGAGACGCACTTTAGTTTATCCAGATGCCTGTGAAACAAACCGTATGCTGAAGGTTTTTATGTCCCAGGTAAACTTGTAGAGATTTAAGAAACCGTCTTATCGTTGCTTTGCGCCCCTTGGATAAAACTCAAAATTTGCTCTTGCGACCACCGACGAGCGATCGCAAGTTGCACAGCTTCCACCTTGTTTTTGGGTAAACTCACGGCGCAAGTGACATAGCCATTGTCAGATTTTGCAGTATCTCGCTTTTCTTCCCAGCGATAAGCGAAATACCAATGCTCATTATTTTCTGGATTGCGATCGCCTTCGACGCGGGGGTAGGTTGCGATCGCTCCACTTTTGAGCTTCTTGCTTTTGGTATAACGCTCTAGCCAACCGCTAGCTTTTCTCTTGGTCGGTGGTTTTGGTTCTAGGGGAAACGGATTACTTTGTTTATCCCCTAGAACTAGCGATCGCCCCTCTTCTGGTTCTAGGGGAATTACGGATGCGTATGAATTACCTTCCTCCAAAACTAGCGATCGCTTTTGTTCTGGTTCTAGGGGAAATGGATTATTTTGGTTATCCCCTAGAACTAGATTTGGCTCTTGTTTCAGTTCTAGGGGAATTACGGACTCTAAGTAATTAGAATCCCCTAGAACTTTTTTGTTACACTCCTTTTCGTCAGAGTTTGGTTCTAGGGGAATTAAGGGTGCGTATGAGTTGGCTTCCCCTAGAACTAACGGACTGTAATTATTTACAGAGGGAATTGAGGTATAGGACGCGGCGGAGGGCGATGCTTGCAACTCTGGGGTCAAGACAATTGCCGAGGGCAGCGCGTCTTGCTCTAATAATTCCATTGCCGCTCTTAATTCCTGGGGATTCGTCCAATCCAACGGCAGATTGTAGGTTTTCTCTATAAATTGGGGATTTAATACCTCTCGCTTCTCTAAAACCCCTAGTTTCTTCAACTGTGCTTCTAACCTGCTCTGTCCAGGGGGTCGCGCTTTCCCAGTCGAGCTTAAGGCGTTGGGAGACTCCAACCAGCAGTAACCGTTCTCTAATAAAGGGCGCTCCAAAGTGTCCGCTACCGACACAAAGCCATTGTGCATCATACCCGCACGACTGTAATGACCAGAGAAGATTGCTGAAATATGACCCAATAGGGTCGCCAGGGAAGTAGGGACAGGTGAGGAGTCCTGGGACATTTTCAATGGCGAAGAATTTGGGCTGAAGAATTGAGAGCGCTTTAAGGACTGCGCCGAAACAGTTCCGCTCGTCGCCTGCTCCTTTGCGTTTTCCTTGAAGACTAAAGGGCTGACAGGGAGGCGAAGCGGTAATAATGTCGATACCGACATTTTGCTCTTGTTGCCAACTTCCCCAGTCACAGTTCTTAATGTCATTGAGGACTTCGACCTTAAACCGTTTGGCGAGGATGTCGCGGCAGTATTCATCCCATTCACACAGTCCGACGAGTTCAAAGCCTCCTGTAATAAGTGAGGCAAGGGGAAAACCTGCGCCGACCCCGCTACAGAGGTCAAGTTGTACGAGCATTTTTCAAGGTCCTGATAAACTTGCCATGCGGCAAAAAAGGTTGATGTTGGATGTCTTATGCGATCGCAATTACCTGTGTCCCAGGCAATAGTTACGTTATTTGCATCAAAACTCTCAATTGTGCCGAAGTGCCATTTATTCCCTACGCGATCGCCTACAGCAAATCCCCTAGAACTTTCTATGAATCCCCTAGAACTTTTAGCGTGGTGTTGAGAACTTGACTCTATATCTAGTGGTTTAATCGCACTAAGAGGAACGCACCGCTTTTTCTTTGTAGTCATAATGGACCATCCTTTGTGTAGTCCGCCCCTAAATATTTCTGTGCCAACGCTTTTAACTTGACAGGATCGGCGTTGCTAGCCTCCCAATGTCTTTGTTGCGCTTCCAATTGTTCTGAAGCTGTGCGATCGCGCTTTCTCAAACTCTTTTCTTGAGCCAAAGCCTGAATATTAATCTGCTGGGTACGTGCTGTCTGTCTCCAGTCTTCTCGTGCGATCGCATCTAGCTGTTGACAAATCACTGCACTTATTCGGTAGTCGATGGAATCAGCTAAGGCTTCAGTATCCCAGTCGCTACCTGCTTTGCAGCCAGGATTGATACATCTGGGTAATTTATCGCGGTTATGCTCATACCCATCAATTGCTAAAGTTGCTAAATGTTGGTGAATGATTCCGGTATCGTGGCAGCAGAAGCACGTCCAGGTAGGCTGCCAAATTGCTGTTTCTATACCTGGCTCTTTCTCAGGTCGTAGCGGGTTGCGGGGCAGCTTTTTGATATTCATGATTCAGTCCCCCAAATCAACCCACGTTCGTCAGCCCAGTCTGCGATCGCTCGGCGCGTTTTGTTGTTGAAGCATTTTCCCAGCGCTACAAACCGAGGCACACCTTCGCGCATTTCTGCTAGCCAGTCATACCAGTCAGGGTGCTGCGTCCAATCTGTGCTGGCAACTTCTGCCGCCGCAGCTTCCGGTGTGGACTTGAACTGTGCGTACAATTCTTGCCAGTGTGCCTCGATCCATTTCAAAGGCAGTTCTGGCAGTTTGGGAAGTGCTTTGCATTTCTGTAAAGCAAAATTCAAAAATTTCTCTCTCTCGCCTTCTGAGAGAGTCTGTATAAAGTCTGAATAAGTCTTAATAGTCTGAGGAGCGCTGGAAGCTTTATCTGGCAATGGTTCTAAGTTTTTTGAGGGATTATTTAATCCCTCAGACGGATTAAATAATCTTTCTGAGGGATTATTTAACCCTTGCTGGGGATTATTTAGTCTTTTAGAGGGATTATTTAGTCCCCCGCCTGCCGAGGGCTGAGTTTGATGGCTTTTCTTTTGCTGTCTTAATCTGTCTGATTCTCTACGAGCGTTGGCAGCAGAATGGTTGTGACCTCCCCAAGCAGTAACGCGGTAATCATAAAGACCGTGTTTTCTTAACACGCGCATATCTTTCTCGACTGTTTCTGCATTAGCTCCAATTTTGAGTGCTATTTCAGCAGGGCTAGGAATTTCGTGGTAAACCTTCTCTCCGTCCGCAGTTGTGTCAGCGAAACTGTCTACCATCATTAGATAAAGCCAAAGCCTAAGTTGAGTTCCAGACAACTTATTGACGATTGCTATAGCTGCATCCTGATTAGAAATCATGAAGTAGCCTTCCATTTCTTTCTCCCCAAAACCTACTGGTCGCCCAATGTTGCGTGTCTTCTGCATCACACCACCTCCTCACCCGTAACCCTAATTCCGAAACTAATAATTGCTGCCTCAATGTTCACCAATGCCTCTAGCTCTCTAGCAGTTCCAAACAAGTGCAATCGTTTTTGGTGTTGTGGATAGAAGCTTGAGTAAACTAGGATTTGACCTAATGCAGCTTTCCAATCTTTGATAGCTTTTACTTCGGTGATTTCGCTGTTTGTTAGCAGATCGATTCTTCCGGCTGGCGTGGCAACCTCTACCAGCCCCCCTAGTTGTGCGTGGAGGCGATCGCGTACAGCTTTTTCTATGTATGTGTGCTGTATTCTATTAGGCGGTTCGCACAACCCAAGCTCTGCAAGGCGATCTATCGCTTTTTCAATAGTGCATGGACTTGTCCCAAGCCGTTTAGCTAACTCCTTTGATGTATGTTTGGAAGGTTTGACTTTTTCTAAATAAAGCCACAGCCGCCACTCTGCTGCGGTCAACTTGCTATCTATGGCGATATCAATGTCGGCAAAAGCAACCTGAGCAAAGCCTTGTTCTGGCTCAGTTATAGTTTCAACGGCTTGAGGTTTGTGTGTCTTACGTTTGAGGAGAGTCATTACATTAACTCCTCGCAGTAACTTAAATTAAGGCTTAGGCAAGCTGTTCCGATACTTGGTAATTTCTTCAGCTTGGATACCGAACCATAGAGCGATGCGTAAAACTTTCGCTGATTCTTTGCCTTTAAATGTGTCATAATTGGTTAAGAATTGATATTTCTGTGAATGCCCCGTACTTGTTGTCAGCAGGTTGGGGCAAATTTTTATTGAGCGGTTTAAGACTGGTACGCGGTGCTTAGTTGTAATTGCCTTATTCCGACCATTGACTTGAGAAAGTCCCAAGCGTCCTCTGTCTTGATAAGAATTAAGAAATTCTCCTTTATACGTAATTTTCTCGATGTAAAATCGGGTAATTTTGCTAGAGTATAGGTAGATAACTCGTAGCTTGATACGTTCTTTGTCTTAGAGAGCTAGCCTGCTTAATGGTCTGTTAGATTGATGTTTCCTCGTCAAGTGTGGAGTTATGATAATTTCGTGAATCGCGCTAATGATTCACCTATAATAAAGCAAGTTTACCATTAGTTAATTACTAGCGCAAGAAACCTTAATGTTAATCCACGAAGCATTTGACAAAACCTTGAGGAGATACGGTATTAGTGCCAAAGATTTATCGCGTCTTGCTAATGTCAGTGCGGCTCACATCTCACAATTTAGAAATGGCAAGGGAGGGGCTGTATCGCATACTACCCTTGAAGACATTATCAGTAGGATGGATGAGTTAGCTCCAGGTTCAAAATCTTGTTTCTACCTTTTGCTGGCAGGGAAGAGTGTTGAAGAAGCAGATATCGATACTTTTGTCCAGTCAATGGACGATGTGCAGTTAGGAAGTTTGCTTACTGCGATCGCTAGGCGCGTGTCCCCCCAAACTAGCCAGTTGAATGCAAATGGATTTCGGTCAACAGAGCAGATTGCGGTCTAGTAAATAATTGTCTGCTAGAGCTTTGTAGCTATAACTAATTCAGTTAAAGGAAAAGCAGCAGATGAAGTTGCTTAAACATTTGTTGCTTTGGTAGCGTATCGGCAAGCGCTTTCAGTATGCCGCTTCCTTGCATCAATCCTTAAATATTTATAATTAATTAAGTACAGAATTTAATCGAGAGCAGCAATAAAATTTATTAAATGCAATTCAGAAATATTTATTCAAACTTCTTAAGAAATCTTAGTGAAAAAGCTATTTTAACCAAGAATAAACCCGTAAAATTTCGGTTAACAACAAGTTGTCAGTAACATTACGATTGTTTTATTCAGATTTTAGATAAGAGCTACATCGTGATTTTAAATAACAATTTAATATTTACTTTGGATGAAATTCTGCTTCTAGTTGAAAACTTGCCTACAGAGGAAAAAACTGAGCTAATTCAGAGGTTACTTAGCAAGCCATCAGCATTAGATGTCAATTATCTACAGGGTTCGATGGTTGGTCTAGTTAGTACGATGGGGCGCGATGAAATAAGCGATCTATTGAGGGCGATCGCCAATCGCATTGCTGCGGATGGAGATGTCCTTAGAAAATAGTCTAGAAGCGGAATCTTCTTCGATTTGCGATACTCCTACTGCTCTTGAATAGATCGAGCTAGTTGCGCTTAAGTAAGTGCAACCTTTACAAGCACGATTGCACTTACACTCATCTCCATTAAATAACCTAATGGACCGCTTCAATACTCTTAGATTTTTTAGGTTTTTATTCGTGAAATTATGTAATATTTGAGTTACGCAGTCACTTTCCTAAAGATAAGCTTACCTCCCAATTTTTATTTTTCATTTCTTCATAGGAGTAGTTTAACTGTCCACGACGACCTACCTGAATACTGTAGAAGTCAGACTTGGGTATATTGTCTACTTGAAATTCAAAGACACATAAAACACTTGAGTATTCACTTGAAGGTTGCGTACCGTTTCCAGTCTGTCCGAGTGCTAGAATATTGCCTTTACCATCTTGGATTGTTACTGACATTCCTCCTTGAATATCATCATAACCACCAGTTCCATAACAATTATCCTCTGAGCCAGATATATCTGAGTCCACTAATGTTAAACTACCTTTGATTTGGTGAATAGGAGATTTAGCAACAGTTAGTTTAATTTTACTACCTTTGTTTGTAGAAGCTTCAGCGCTTGGTTGTTGACTTAAAACTTGTCCTGGTTGAACATCCTCTTCTACTTTTTCTATAGTCTCTACCTCGAAGCCTTGTCCCTTTAAAATTCCTCTAGCATAACCAGCTTCTTCGCCTACAACATTAGGGACTTTTGTACTATTGCAAGATGTAAGAAGAAGCATGATACCGATTAATGGTATTAATTTTTTCATACGAAGACTTTACAAATTTGACTAATAAAATCATTAAAAGTGCGAGCTTATTATTCCCAAAAAATTATGAGCGATCGCATTTTGCACGAAATTTTTCCTTCAGTAACTTAACATTGTCAATTCGTTATTCTGTATTTCTTTTATTTAAGGCAATACAATAGACTCGCTAAAGTTGTCTACCTTTCAATTAATTATTTGATGAAATGTACTGAATCTATTTGAATAAATTACTGTACGCCAACTTTTCTACCCTCTGAACTAAATGAAATTTGGGTAGTTGCATTCATAGGCTCCCACCCAACATTAAACCCGTCTTTTAAAGCTAACTCTCTCGTCCGTCTGAAAGCTTCAAAGCTATCTGGTCTAACAATAAAAGCTAAATAATCTTTTTCGGGATCAAGTTTTTTAATCACACGCTGAAATTCTGAATCTGCTAGTATTAACTCCTTGGTAGATTCGCCAGCAGTTTCTTCTAAAGGTTTGTAGACTAATCCTAAAGGCTCTAGTTCAATCTGTACTTCGTAGTGGGATGTCTTCGCTCGAAAACTTTTTACTTGCTCTGCTTTATATTCTATACATTCTTTATATCGCTGTAGTTGATAAGTATAGTCTTGCAAACTTATACTGTTTAATTCATCCGGTGCTATTGGTTTTTCACAAGTTGCTAAGGATTCAGTAAATTTGTTTACTTGAGTTGTAGCTGCTTCTCGATCGATATACACTACTTTATTGCCTCGAACTTCAAAAAACTGGGGAGTCTTTTGAGTTGTAGAAACTAAAGGAGTACGCACAATCGTTGCGGATTGGACAGCAACAAGACTAACGAATAGGCTAACAAACATTAACACTCCTACAGTGTTTGTCAGGATATCCAAAAAAGAGTCTAGATTTTGGGTAGGTGCAATATGTTGTCTATTTTGCCGTCTTCTCATTTTGCACTCCTAAGTGATGAATTCTGTATTTTCAACTGCCAGCCTTCATCAATTGGTTCAAAGCCAATATCAATATTTTCTCGTTCAATTAGGCTTCTGACTTTATCAAAAACATCTATTCCATCAGGGCGGATAGCAACAATCAAATACTCTTGGTTTCGGCGGCTACTTACCTCGTCGAGCAATCTTCTTAATGCTGAACTAGGCGAATCGATATCTTCTTTAAGTACCAACTCCTGGTTAGGGTGAATAATGATGCCATTTCCCTGACATTCTATGTAGCGGGGAGTCTTAGTTTGATTTTGACCGTGTTCGCTCCTAGCTATGATTGTTACTTGTCTTTGGCTACTCAAAATTTGTGAGGTGACGACAATAATTAACAAAATTAATGTACCGATAGTACAAACAAGAATTGATAGAAACGGAAACAACTCTAATTCGATTGCTTGTCGGCGGATAGATTTTCTATGCATAGCCATTAAGGCTCCGCTCATCTCGCTCTACTAAGGTGATCCGGCGCGGACGGCTCAATTGCTCTAGAACAGGACTAATCTGAGCTAAATTTTCTCTTACTCCGACTAGGACGTGTTCTAGTTGTGCTGTCTGCTCCAAAGAATTAACGGTCTGCTCTAAGCTTTGCTGTAGTTTGACTATCTCTAATACCTGAACAGCAGATTTTTCTAGGGCAACAACACGACTATCAAGTGCTTTAGCTGCCTGCTCTAGTTGATAGCACAGTTTCTCTGCTTGTTCTGTTAAGCCCATTGCTACAGATGAATTACCAGCTTTGAATTCATCCAATAATTGCCTATTGCTAGCTCTGATTTCACTTACTAAGTTAGTAAACGCTGTCTGACTTGCTTGCTGCTGCTGTTCAAAGAAAGTTACAAAATCTTGACGATCTTTCAGGGCAGTTTGACTGACTTCGCCTAGTTGCTCAATTAGCTGTGCGTTGATATTTTGCACTTTGCCTATTTCAGCAAGGAAGCCTTTAGCTAAAGCTGCTGCTGCTTGTTTAGCGTAAGTGTGGGCAGGTTCAATTAAATCTTCAGGTTCGGGTAAACTTTCGTTGAGAGCTTGGGTAACAGCTTTGGTAATAGCCTTTTCATCCAAACTATTAGACTTATCTCTTAGTCGTGGCAGTAGTTTTTCGTTGATATAAATATCAATTGCCAGGAGTAAACGAGACTCAAAGCGTTCAATTACAACAAGAGGAATCATTACCAAAACGCTCAGACACAAAGCCAGAAGAGTCGTGTCAAATCCAATTGCTAGACCAGTAGTTACTGTACTAATACCTTGTTTAATTTGTTCAATTTCTGCTGCTTCTGACAAAAAGCTGGAAAAACCATTAACAGCATTACTAATTCCAAGCACTGTCCCTATAAATCCTAATAGGGGAATAGCCCAAACAAAAATTCGCGGTATGGAGTACGATGATTCAGAAACAGATGCATAGAATGATGAATCATCAAGAGCTAATTCTGTAGCTGTTTTGCGATTACCTGAGTGTATATATGCCGCCAAAACTCTACTACAGCGAACTGCTAGCAAATTTTTGGTACTCAACAGACTTTGCTGGAGTTTATTAACTTGTTGTGAATTAGGATTTTCTAAGGAAGCATTTTGAGGAATGCAGTCTTGGTTAATAGCTAGAAATTCTTTTTGTAGCTTGATAAATTTCAGAGCAGCAAACGCTAATACAGTCCAAGATAAGAAGATGACAAGATGCTGAGTAAATCCTCGGTCGTATAGTAAAACACCAAGGTAAGAAGTTCGTATAGGCAGTAAAACTCCATAAACAATTGCTGTCAGTCCAAAAGCAATAGCTAGGGCAATAGGTATTTGAACACTTAACTCTTGACGTTCAGAGCCACGAGATTTTGATGTAATTTTTTTGCTAAATATTTTGCCTACCATATAATTTCTATCAATTAATTTAATTAATCGGACAATTCAAAAGTCTTTAGTTCGTATGTTAATAAGAGAAATGTTCCTATCTATACCCTTCTCCAAGTAAAGTTAGGTTAGAAGATTGGGTTAGATTATAAATAGTAAAAATTCGGTATTTAAAAATGTAAAGGTTGCGTAAAGGATACTCTCGTTAAAGTAAATCCTTCATCAGTGTTTTTACCCATTCTTGAGCGTTCGCCGCAGTGTCTCCGTAGTTTTATCTAGGATTAAGCAAACATCTTATAGTCAATCGGGATTCTAAAGAGTTAGAAGAGGTGCGTTTCTACCAGTGCCACAAGTAGGGTAATAACAATCATCAAAGCAGAAAACCGCAACAAGACCTGCTCAACACATTTGAGCTTATTAGGCATATTTTTTTAAGCCTCGTCCTGCACGGAGTTTTTCGCAGGCGATCGCTTGCTGTAGATGGAAATTCTCGCCTAATCCTTAGAAACCTCTTGCTAATTAGTTAAGGGGACTGTCTAGCTTTTTGGATCTGCTCTATGGTTGCTATTTGCATAGGGTTGAGGTCATCATTCAATATGAAAAAGCCTTCCTCTAGCTCAATTACATCACCTTCTCTGAGTTCACAGTCTGGCTCCCGCGCAGGGTGCATCATCATATACATCTCACGAGTTGCAAGGCGAGTTTCATCAATCATGAATTTAGTAATCATATCTCTGCACTAACTAAACAACGCTGGAGATACATGAAAAAACTCTCCTAGAGCCTTTGCCCAATTCTTATCGATACCTCTTTTCCCGTTGACTACTTCACGGACTACATCTTGATCAGCACTGATTACTCCAACCAAATCTTCATCCTTGGTATTCTGAGCTTCCATCAAATGCAGCAGTATTGAATAGGGATCTGCTTGGGGCAGCGGGTAATGCTCCTCTTCAAATTTCTCAATCAGCGTTACCAGTAGTGTTAATAAGGTATCTTCTTCTGGAGTGCGATCGCTCTTATGTTCCAACTCTTCAGCTAGAGCGATCGCAGCTTCATTCTCTGCCTCTGTTTCGATTACTTTAGGTTGGTATTTTGAAAGCAAAATAGCATAAGAATCAGAATTAATAGTACGGGTCATTTTTCCAAGCCTCCTTATCGTAATCAGCGTGAGTAAGAATGTACTTGATATAAATTCTTTGAGTGGAGTAGATAATGTCTACAATCAAGCGATAATTATTTCCTTTGATATTAAATATAGTAAAATTTCCCGCAGCATCAGCGCTTGGATAGACTTGGCGCACTTCATTAATATTGCTCCATTGTGCTGATTTTGCCACTCTGTACCAAGTATCTAAAGGTAAAGATGCATCAGGATGAATTTCAGCAAATTCTAGTAGTCTTCGGCGGCTGATAATGTGCATTAAGCATTCAAAAGAAACGGAAAATTTGTTAGTGACTATTTTATGCGAGGCGCGGCTGTGTGGAACGCACTGCTATAAGCGATCGCATTAGGCTTTGTTCCCCCAGAACTGATGGACACTTTTAAGCCAATTATCGCACCCGATTGTTTTACTCGCTAAACCGTGTATTGGGGTGTTTCCACTAAACCCTGTGTAATTGCAAGCTTAATCAAAATATCTAATTTACTATCGCTGCTTTTAATTATTATTCCTATTTGAATTATTTTCGGAATTAATCTTGTTAGCCGCTCTTAATTCTCCAATTCGTAGTTTGGTGGAGGATAAATACCTTGAGGATATAAAATTTCTGGTGAGTCTTCTGCCATCTCTTGAATGCGTTCCAAAGCTGCTTTGCAATCTTCCAACGCGCGATGACCCCCACCTAATGGCTGCCATCGATAGTTTTTCCAATACTGGCTCCAGTCTCCGCACCACTGCGAATACCACTCCATGATGCACTCTGAGCGCACATTTAAGCCCAATGGTGGCTCTAGCCCGTGCAGCTTGCGGCAATAGCTCAAAACACAAATATCAAAGCTGACATTGTAAATTAATACTTGTTTGCCCTCTAATATGCTGTGTATTTGCGAGAAGACTTCGGGAAAAGATAGGGCATCTTTCACCATTTCATCGCTGATTCCATGAATTGCTGTAGCTTCAACAGGAATAGGGATAGTAGGCTTAATCAATGTGTTCAGCAAAGTTCTTGCTTGATGATCGATAATAGCTATTTCAATTATTTCTGCATCACCTAGTCCAGTAGTTTCTGTGTCTAATATTGTCCAGTTATCTCGACCTAATATTTCTTTTGCCCATTTAACAGCACGAACGCGATCGCGCTCGATAAAACCAACCTCCTTGTACCAATGTTCATAAGCATACTTACGTTTTTGCTTCTCACGGTTTTTAGCTAAAACTTCTAACTGTTTCGGGCTTGCTTTACGTTTAGGAACTGCACTTTCAGGTAACTCAGGATCGTAAAGTAAGCAATCATATTCTCGGCAGTGAATTACTCCAACAGCTTTCACCGGACGCAAGCCCATTTCTTGTATTTGGCGCTTCGTTTTTAAAAGGGCAGGTGGCTCGTTATTTCCACTGCCCCACCAGCTATAAGTTTGAATCTTGTCCACTGTTAGCTTAAATTATTTTCAGAATTTACTACATATCAAAAAGGGTCGCATCTCCTGAAATTAAATGATACAAGACTTAACCGTAAGAGTTGACCTGCGATCGCACTACTCAATTGCATTGCCTCCAGATAGCTCCTAATGATGGCATTGGTCTACGTTGTCCGCCCGACTGCGCTCCGCTCCGTCCGGCTAGGTCCTAAAGAGATAGCAGCCGCCCGACTCCGTTGCACTGCGTCCGGCTAGATCCAGGTGAGGGTCATATTGTCTCGCTGATCGCTCGGTTCGCTTTTTTGCGCTTCGTGCGACTATAGCACACCCTTCGGGACGCTTCGCTTGTGCTTCGCTGCACTCTTGGGCGCAAAAAAGCTCAGTTGGGAGAGAGAAGAAGAAGAAAAGAGAGAGGAGAGGTAAAGGTATCTCACTCTTTTGTCAAGCTGATTTTTTGGTGTGGTGCAGCTAAATTCGTGTTTTTTCCAACTTTTGCGCCACCACGAGATTAGTAAGAGTGGCGGCGCAGCCGCCACCGCCACTACAGCAAACTTCGTTGGGCGTTTTTTATCCAGTCTGGTGCGATCGCATCATCCGTTAGTGGGTGCAGCACCACTTCAAGCCCATGCCCGACCGCCAGTGCCACAGTCCCCCACGTCCCCGATCCTTGCGCTTTGCCCCACGATTTTCCAGGTTTTAGCCCCGTAGGTGCAGGCTTGTTTACCCAAGCGTGTAGCGTCCCACCAGTAGCCGCCAAAGCTTTAATCATTCTCGTGCTTCGTTCTGCCCCCTGCGCTCTATACGGTAGTTCGGGGTTTTTCTCGTGCCGTGTATAGGTTGCCGCTTTTGCTCGTGCCGTCAGCAGCGCCAGCCGATCTACCCCGTCCGCGTCCCCTATATGCCATAAGTCAGCATCAATGAGTCGCAATTCAGCTATCACCCGCGCATACTGTCCGCGCTCTAGTCTTCTGGTCCCTGTCACTGCGATCGCCTTGGTCATGATGTTTTTCTCTCTTCTTCCCTACCTCTCTATTATATTATGTTTTATGTATTTATAGTATTAAAATACTATTTATATTATTTTCTTGCTATAATTAGGATATCCCCAAAAGGGAACGGACATCACATTTCAGGTAAACATCATGGTTACAGCAACAAACATTCTTTATTCAGTAGCAGCAGCCCGACGCATTCTCGGTATTTACTACCCAGAAATTAAAGTTTCTATTCAAGTATGGGCAAAGGTTGTATTAGTCATCTCTGACGGTCGCCGCCCCCGCTTCATTAGCAAAAAGGTTTTCCATCAGCACTTTGTTGACTGGCGCAAGGAGCAAGCCAAAGCGCTAGTAGTCCAACGCCACCACTTACTACATAGCTCATTCAATGTAGTTAATCCCAAGAAAGACTCTATGTATAGGGTAGTTGCTTGCAAAGATGCGCTTCATTGTGAGTGTGAGGACTACAAGAACCAGATCGGATTTTGGGGCAAAGCAATGTGCAAGCACTCTTTCGCCGCGCTGGACTTTATCGGCTACCGCTCCTTTGCTGATTATCTAGCCGCCCAGCAGGTAGCAGCAGCTTAACGAAAGTGGGGTGACTACAGCAGTCGCCCCAACGTAAATAAACATCAACAGAGATCCTAGCATGACACCCGAAATCGCCTGCCACGTTGACCAGGAACATAAAGAACAGCAAGACGCGATCGCTGAAGAATGGCGATTAGAAGGAAAGACTGATGCAGCTTTTGGCTATCTACCTAAATTAAAAAACGAGGCATATCTAGCCGGATACCTCGAAGGTGTGCGGAGTCTTCCTTGTGATAGTTCAGGCGAGATTTTGTATGCAGTCGAGCCTGAACGGGAAGAATTTTCAGTTCCCGTACCTTGCGATGTTGATTACGATTGCATCCCCTTCTAAATTTGGTAGTCCTAAGCATGACTGTAAAAGGCTTACAGAACAAGACTTAAAAAGAGACAAACATCATGAACTTAACAGTATTTGGCGTGAAACCTACAGACGCAATTTTCCTGCCTCAATCACCTTACCAAGTGCGTAACGATTGCCAGATCGGGCAGTGGAAAGTAGGCGACGACGATTTTAGGGGTAATTCGATTGACGTATCGATAGTTAGAGTTTCCCGAATGTTTGGCACGTTGGGTAAAACAATCAATGCCCAGTGGTTGCAAATCTGGTTTATTCCTGCCCCTGGTGAGGAGAAGTTACCCGCCGATACTATATGTGTGACTTACATCAAGACGCGCTCTATTAATTCATTTGCTCAGAAAATCACCGAGCTTATGAGCGGCGGCGAACCAGCACTTGGAGTATTTACCGCTTATTTTGAAAAACATTCAGGAGAACTCGGCACATATTACAGCGTTGACTGGAATTGGAGAGAACGCAACACCGACGCTGAGAAAGCACAGTTAGAAAAAATTGCCCAGTTTTTGCAAGCAAAGCCTAGCTTAATTGACATCAGTAACAGCGCCCTTCTCTGTACTGACGGCATGACATCAGAGGAGATTCAGATGTTGGTTAACTCTGCTCGTGCTGAAGCAGAGGAGGAAATCAAACCTAAAACTAATGGTGGCAAGTTAGCTCGTAAGTAGTTTAAGCGCGTTCAGATTGGGGGTTGATTTACCTCCCAACTGCGCCAAGCCTGCAATGTGCGATCTCTGAAAACTTTAACGCTGATAAGTAATAATTCAACCAGAGAAAAATCACCATGACTACATCAACTTTTGCCAATCTCGATCGGTTTCACGGCACAGAGAGGTACTACAGCCATTGGCTAGGAATTAAGCTCACCGACGGCGCATTTTATTTACAAGAGAATGGCGCGGCTTGGCTGGTCGATGCGATCGCATCGCATCAAACCAAAAAATTGCTATCTGACCCAATGTTAAAAGCAATTCAATTCTGGACGCTGACCGTTAACCCCGATAACAGCGCGTTGCTCCGATGCGATCGCGATGAGGGCGACACGGCACTAACTCAAGAAATCCCCTTTACTGATTTCCCCCTGAGCGAAATCAAACTCTATCTAGTAGAAAAAGTCTTGATGCTTCCATCGGAATACTAACCAACTGTGCGATCGCATCTGAATAAATGCGATCGCTCAATCACCAAATTCAAACTAACGGGTAAAACAAACAGATGAAACTCAAAACGGTACAGCTTTACAAACAACTCAATGACACAGTTGAAAGTGATTTTAACTTACTCAACGATGAGATTACAAAGCTAAGTGAAATGCTCAATGATGAAGACTTCGACGGCGATGAAGTTATTGAATGTTGCGAACAGATTAAGGAGCTTGCAAAGGCTATAGCTAACGGCGTTGAGAGTAGATAAACCAATGAAAATAACAGAGCAGACAAAGCAAAAAGCAATGTTAGAGCGTGAGATAGAAGCAAATAAAAAATATGTTGTGGATATCTTCTTGCACTATCTCAAAATCGATCCAGATAACCTCGACTCTGTAGCGGAAATAGAGGACTTAATTGATTCAATAGTGAGTTTGTGCGGATTGAAATTGGAGCAAAAGCAACAGACAAATCCCACAAAAGCGTTCAGTCCAGAACTACCAGTTATCAGTTCAAAGTAAATATGTTTACCGCCGCCGAACCCGACCAAGAGCAAGCGGCGGTTTTCACCCCAAAGAGAGGCTAAATCTATCATGACAAAAACAGCGACACCCCGCATCTATGTAGCTTGTCTAGCTTCCTACAATAACGGCAACCTACACGGCACTTGGATCGACTGCGACCAGGACGCGGAGGACATTAACAAAGAAATAAAGGCGATGCTCTCTCAATCAGAGGAAGAAGACGCGGAAGAATTTGCGATCCACGATTTCGATGACTGGCAAGGAATCCAGATTAATGAATACGAATATATAGATAAGGTTGCTTTTCTTGCAGCGCTAATAATCAAGCATGGCAAAGCTTTCGCGGCACATTATAACCATTATGGTACTGAAGCCACCGAGGAAACTTTTGAAATTTCCTACCAGTGTGAGAGCGAGAGCGAGGAGGCTTTTATCCGCGACCAGTGGGAAGAGAGCGGGCAACTAAAGGAACTAGAAAAGCTCGGAATTAGCGACCACTGGATCGACTGGGAAGCGATCGCCCGTGACCTGTTTATCAATTCTTACTACTCAGTAAATGCTTCTAACACTAGCGTTTACATTTTTAGCTGTATCTAATTAACCATCACTAAGGGAGAGCTAATAATTCTCCCTAATAAATCCCCTCATGATTACCCAAATAAACACACGAAACGGACGATTTTACAAAGTCAACGGCGACTTATTACCCTCAGTGACTACCATTATCAAAGCTACTAGAACCCCAGAGGACTGCAATCGCCTCCGTAAGTGGCAGCATAAAATTGATAAAGTTCATGGTGCAGACACAGCAGATCGGGAAAGTAGCAACGCTAGAAACCGAGGTAATACTATTCATGAAGTAATCGCGGCAACTTTAAAGGATTTGTCCGATGCACAGACACTAATCACACCAGAATCAAAAGCCTACTGGAACTCAGTTAAACCGATCGTTAAGGCAATTAAAAACCCTTGTGCCGTAGAACACATCATTTATCACCATACTCTCAAGTACGCAGGCACACTAGATTTAATCGCTGATTGGCAGGGGAAAAGGACGATTATTGATTGGAAAACTAGCAGCCGCATCAAAAAACTAGCTTGGATGAGCGAAGCTATCCTACAAGTGGTTGCTTATAAGGGTGCATACGAATCAATGCAAGAGCTTCCTATCGAGCAGGCATTGGTGGTTGTAATTTCCCCGAAGCAAAGTCAACTATTTATAATCGACCAGGACGAGATCGCCGCTGCTTGGTATCTATGGCTAATTCGACTGGAACAATATAAACAGCAAAGCCTGTTAATGACTAGCCCTTGAGACGCTTTAACTATTCAGGTTGTAGTGTAGGCTTTTTTCCCTCTTCAACATCTACCTTTTTAGCTACCAAAGAAAGCATATAGGTCTTTGCTGTAGGATCGAACGATTCAAGCGCATCTAAAATTTTGTCGATGCTGTCACTTCTCAAATTGCCTCCTCTTTGAAAGGAACTGATTTGATTAGGGGTTAATCCCGATAATTCAGCAATATCTATAGCCTTAAAAACGTCTCGGTAACGGAATAATGTCTCTGCAAAAGCATCGGACAGTCTCATAGTACAAAATAAATAACAAGAACGTTATAAATATAACGCTTTTGTACTATTAGACAGCAACTTTCTCTAAAACTGCCACCAACCCTAGTTAAGAGTAAGCAGCATTTTTTGATTATTGCTAATTCTCTCGTTCAACTAACTGGCAATGCTCATAGAGGTAGATTTCACCTATCTAAGTTAGAGAGCGATCGCCTACCAATTGACTGCTATCCCCTAGAACTAAAGAGTGTTTCTAGGGGATATGACTATTTATGCAAAACCTTTTTAGCTAGTAGATTGTGTAGAAAACAAAAGTTTTAGAAGTTATTTACTTAAAAATACTTAATCATAATAAATCTTCATCTAAAAAATTGAATAATCAGTAATTTCACCATTATTAACCTGCATTAAAATTAGCCATTCTTGATTGAGTCCATTCGTGATTGATTCACGGAAACACAATTAGCATGAATCATTCATCTATTCATCAAAGGGAAGTTCCCCGAAGAATGGCGGTACTGCTTTTATCTGAGGAGCGGGGGCGATCGCCAGAACACCCCCTCGATCCTAGCTTGATTAGCAGGTGGTGCGCCGATCTTGGATTTGGTTTGCGGCTGCGGTACTTTAGCGAACAGCAATTTCAGCAGTTGAGAGCGGTTAACAGGCACTATGCCAATGGGGGAAGTCGGCAAGAATTACTTAAAAAAATAAGGAAAATTCAAGATGGTAAAAATTGAAGAATTAATGGAGTATGGCACAAGGCGCAAGGTAGAAGGGATTGCGGCTGAAATGGGCTATCCAAAGGCAGTTGAATATCCTGATGAAGTTTTGGAAGAGGTAAAGAAGCGCTCCACCACTACTAATAAGAAGCGTTCAGTGAGCGCGAAAGCACAAGAATCCGCAGAGCAACAGACCGCCGCTGGTGCAGAGGAAGATTTAAAAAGCATCAAGCAAGCAGCAGAAAATAGAGCAGCGGGACTTTTGGTAGCGTTGGACTCGTTAACGATGTTGCACTGTGCTACTCGACAATTCACCGACCCCAACTTACAAAATGCCGTAGACGAATCTCAATCGCGGCTAAAGCAGATGTTGGCTGGAGTTGCCTTAACATACGATCCTGAAGCTTTTTTAGCTCAAACCCCCCTAGCGCAGATCGCACCTGGGGAGAATGGTTCGATGCGATCGCTTCCTGGCAGCAGCAGTCCGTCCAGCGAGTCTGTCAAGAGCGAAAACGGCAAAAGCAATTAGCGATCGTTTCAATTGCGATCGCTATAGCTGCCATAATTGCCGCCATCAACTTCAGCAATATCAAGCTTCAGATATTAAAAGCTGATTCAAACCCTTCAGCAGATCCAAAGGAGATCGTTACAGACACCGATGCAGATCAAGCGCCACCGCCGCCGATTGGTGAACGGTGAGGAACGCACTTACATCTATGCCGTCTCAGAAGACGGCGAAGAACGGCGAAGTCTTGGCATCGCTGATAGTTCCGTTTCGCTAAAGCTCTATAGAAGCAAAGAAAAACGCAGAGTTGTGGCAGCACTTACTGCAAACTCTAGCTTGCTTGTAGTTGGGGAAGCTGGTTCGGGAAAGTCAGTTTTAGGGGAATCTGTTGCAGAAGAATTAGAGCAGCTTGGTTACACTGTGGCAATCGCTTATCCGATGACGGTTAAGCAAACTTTGCTTTCGATTGCCGAACAAATTGGCGTGGAGAGTGAGTCTTTAGAAGGTAAAGCGTTAACTGTGCAGGGGCTTCAAGAAGCGATCGCAGAATTTCTAGGGGATAATACCGCGTTTCTAATCTTTGATAATGCCCATCGCCTTCAAGTTTCTCTGCGCTGCTGGCTTGAGGAATTGCACTCGCAAGGGCAACCATTGCTGTTGATTGCGACCTTTCCCCCAGCGCGGGACATTTTCTTGAAACTGCCCCGAATTGAATTGCAGCCCTTGGGCGATCGCGCTATTCGGGAAATTATGCAGGAGTCAGCCGCCGAGTTGGGATTAAGTTTGAAGCCAGGACAATTAGCGAATTTACAGCAGCGAGTAGGCGGGAATCCAATGCTAGCAAGGCGGGTGGTAAGGGAAGAATATTTAGGCTTGGAAGATACTGCACCCGATCATACTCAGTGGATCGATGGTACGCCTTTCTTAATCGCTGGACTAATGGTTTTTACAGTAGTCCGGTTAATTGGATTAGGGGTAAATTCTACCAGTCTCTATTTAATAGGTGGGATTCTCACTGTTGCTGTTGGGGTATTTCGGTTGATTGTGTTCAGTCTGCCGCGCAAGTCGGGGAGGTTAGGGCAATGATAAAGACTGAAACGCTTACTTATCAAAAGGTTCAGCCATTTAATGGGATAATAAGTCAAATGCCCCAGCGGTGCGGGAACACCCTGGAGCGTGGTCAACTTATCGTTTCTAAGCTGACAATGGACAATTTAACATTTGACCCAGAGAAAGTTTATCTTGGCTCTCTCTGTAAGTATGGTCATGATTATCAAGACACAGGGAAGAGTTTAAGGTTCAAAAAGACGGGCATTTGTAAGGAGTGCAGCAGACAGCATTGCCTTAATCGGTACAGGAAGAACCCTCAAGAGTACAAAGCAAAGGCAAGAGCATATCAAAAGCAACATCCTGAAAAGCGTAAAGAGTGGTCTACTAAGAGCAACCTTAATCGTCGGGATTACAAACAGCAATGGGCTTTTAGAAACCGCGATCGCCTATTAAAACAGAAGCGAGAATACTACTATGCTAACCGTGATTACTATCTCGAACGGAAGCGTCAGCGTCTTCAAACTCCACAGGGTCGAATGGTTGTGCGTGTCAGTAATTGTAAGCGCAGAGCTATTAAGAAGACTAACCATCACGTCAACTACACAGCAGAGCAAGTAAAGCAACTTTTCCTTGACTTCAACAATTGCTGTGCCTACTGTGGCAGCAAGAAAAACTTAAGTCTCGATCACTTTCTCCCATTATCAAGGGGCGGAGCGGACTGTTTTGGTAATTTAATTCCTGCTTGCGGCTTATGTAACTCGTCTAAATCTGCTGCCGATCCTAAAGAATGGTATGAGCGGCAACCATTCTATTCAAGCCGTCGCTGGAAGAAAATCTTGACTGCTTTAGGAAAGTCAGAGGTTAGTTATAACCAGATACCCTTGTTTTAAGAGGTGATTGCAGATGATGTCCATTACCCATGCAGTAGCCGCCGTTGCCATGACCAGCTTGACACTTGGCACTGCCGACCCAATAATTCTGGGCATCTCTGCGATCTCGTCTCAGTTACCAGACGCAGATACGAGCAAGAGTGTCCCAGGGCGAATACTATTCCCACTTAGTCATTATCTTGAGAAGCGTTATCCTCACCGCAGTATTAGCCATAGCTTCTTAGCATGGGCTGTGATTAGTGCTGTGACAATACCTATTAGCTTTGTAAGCCATCAATATTGGTTGGCAATTAGTTTAGGGTATCTATTTGGGTTTATATCAGACTGCTTTACCAAATCAGGCGTTACTGCTTTTTATCCCTCTAAGGCGCGGCTAGTGATTCCTGGCAATCCTCGGCTGAGGCTATCAACTGGCAGCGGCGCGGAGTATTTTATTTTAATAATCCTTGTAGCGATCGCAATTACTTCAATTAATATCAGCAGTTCTGGCGGTATTCTCAAGGCGTTCAATCAAGTCTTAGCAATGCCTAGTGGCGCGGTGGAAGTAACCAACGAGGAAATCAACAACTACTTAATTGTTGCTCATATCAAAGGCAGAAATGCGCTGACTCAAGAAAGTATTGAAGGCGATTATGAGGTAGTGAAGTCGTTGACCCAGACCGATCTATTAGTGAAAGATAATCAGGGCAGGCTTTACAGAGCAGGCAGTAGTCAGGAGTGCCAAATAGCAACTAACCAAGTCAGGATTTATCGCGGCGCTAGAGTTAGGGCAGTTGCACAGGAAATTCAGCTAGAAAGTGACGATATATCGACGGCGTTTGCTGTATTGCCTTTATCACCCAGGACTTATATCAGCGGCGTAATTACTCTGGAGGATGCGGAGGATTTAGCGATCGCTACCCGCCCAGACCGATTTAATGCGCTGACGTTACAGCCAGGGGCGGGAGTAGCGATCATCCACTTAGAATCTGCCAGCCCACAAGAAATTATCTCAAAGCTTGGCGACTACTTTGCTACTGGAACTCTAATTGTAAGGAGCATTTATGTTTAGCCGTAAAGAAAAGCCGTTGCCACAAGCAGTCCTCAAGCCCGTTGACACAACTACACTCTCAAAGCAGATTGAGAGCGGAGACGGTATTCATTTGGGTAATGGCTGTTACTGGAACCCCGAAGCTTTGCCCAATGGTCATATCGTTGCCATCGGGGCTAGTGGTAGTGGCAAAACTCAGACTCTTAAAGCGATCGCCTATGGACTCAGCCGGACTTACCCAGATATGCAGGTGATTCTGATTGACTTTCACGGCGACCAAAAAGTTCTAGGGGAAACTATCTATCCCCTGCACATGGCTTCACCTTATGGCATCAACCCGCTTCTAGTCAACCTCGATCCAGAGGGCGGTGGACCGAACTTGCAAGCGATCGCTGTAGCCGCCGTACTCAAAAAAGCCTTGCAACTTGGTCCTATTCAAGAAGGGTTGATGCTAGATATTCTGGCAGAGTGCTACAAGCGGCGCAGTGTTTTTCAAGAGGCTCCTGAAACTTGGAGGAACGATCCGCCCAACTTCGACGACGTGCAGCAGGCTATAGAAAGCCGGATTACTTACGGATGTAAGGATAGCCAAAAGCTTAAGCTCAAGTTAGCCGCGACGTTTCAATACGGCATCTTCTCTCGTCCGACTTTTCCGCTAGAACAAAAGCTAATCAGAATAGATTTATGCAAACTTCCCCCAGCATTGGGAGCGATCGCGGCGGAGTCTTTGGCACGGCAGTTGATGGACAGTCACCGCTTAATGGGTGAAATCGAGGGTAAGTTGCCGCGTACTTATCTATTTATAGATGAGGCGAAGGAGATGCCCAAGGTTTCGGGTAGTGCTTGCGATCGCATCATCGCGGATGGGCGCAAATATGGGCTAGCTCTAGCTTTGGCTTCTCAGTCCGAACGCCACCTTAGTTTGGATGTGATTGGTAACTCTGCCAGCAAGATTGTTTTGCCTGTGGATCAAACCGAGGTTAAACGAGTGTCCAACAAGTTTCGCTTTGCTGAGGGCAAAGTCGCTGGGCTTGCTCCACTCAATGCACTGTGTCGATTTGGCGCTCATGCCGAACAAGTTTCAATTTTGCCTTACTACCAGCGAGTTCAAATTCATGAGTAATTTTAGGATAGCTATTAGATCCGCGAGGAGCTTCCTTAAGCGCTGTTCGCCAGCGTATTTGAATGTAGAAATCAATAGAGATTTATTAAAAAACTTTACTGCCCTGTTCTCTCCTGAACCGAAGCTACTACCACCTGTTGCAGATTCTTCGCTGCGGGGAAGACCGCACTGGCGGCGCATTACTCAGGTGTTTCAAATTCTTGACGAAGCTACTAAAGACGGGATGGTATCTTATCCCACCTTAATTAATTGCGTCCGCGAAGCTACAGGCAAAGGTTGTTCAAGGAAGTTGATAAGTAAATGGAAACTAGAGCGTGGATTGCGGTAACGCTATTACTATTAGGTGGCTGTTCTACTGGCGCAGCGAATATTCAGAGCGATCGCATTGCAACTGGGGCGATCGCTCAAGTCCCATTGCCAACACCGACTACTTCGATTTCCCCTAGAACTAACACCTTACCTCGGACGTTGAAGTTAAAACTGACATTAGACACTCCGGCGGATCTAAAGGTGGTGCAAGGGCAGCAAGTTGTCAAAGAGCAGATATTGAGCGATCGCACTTTGGCGCGGGAACGCCTCATGGCTCAACGCCAGGTGTTGCTGCTAAAACTGGAGCAATTAAAAAAGCCGCAATCTTCTCTAAGTGCCAAGTCCCCTAATCCTGAATCAAGCTACGCAGAGGAACGGGCTAAGATTGCCCAGGCGAAGCTTGAAGTAGATCAGGCACAAAAAGCGATTTTCCAGTTTCTTGCAAACTCGCCCTGGACTGAGTATGCCCGCGAACAGGGGTATCAACCTTCGGAAAAAGAGAAGCTAGTGGGGCTTAACAACATCCTCGCGCAGAAAAAAGCGAGTTTGAATTTGGCGATCGCGGGGTTGCAATCAGCTAAGGAGAGGCATCGGGAAGAAGTTAATAAAGAAGTCAGTAAAGAGGCGCAGCAGCAGGAAGATACTTCATTAGAGCAAGCGCAATTACTAGCACAGTTAAATTCAATCGAGAGCGAACTAGAGCGTTTCGGGGTCGTGAAATCCCCTTACACGGGAAGTATTAAGAAAATCAAGTGGGTTGGTCAAACTGATGCTGAACTGGTTGCAGAGTTAACGATCGCTGTCAGTGACAACACTCCCGAAACTCCAGTTGCAGAACCATCCCCTAGAACTACGGGACCATCCCCTAGAACTGCGATTGCCCCAGCGACGGCGAAAGTTGTCCCAACCCCTATAGCGTCATCCCCTAGAACTGAACCTGTAGGAGCGATCGCGCAAGTAGATCAAAACTCTACAAAGTTATCCCCTAGAACTAAACCATCTCCACAAAAAGCGACTATAAAGCCGCAGAACAAAGTAGTTCAGAACTCTACCGCTGCCAGTAATAGTCCTGGGAAGGGCTTTGCGCCTACATGGGAAGTGCTGAACGTACATGATGGCGATACTCTTAAGGTGCGGCAGGGGCAGAAGATAGAGCGGGTTCGTTTTGCTTGCATCGATGCACCAGAGTTGGCGCAGCCATTGGGTAAAGAATCACGCGATTATCTTAAGAGTCTGATAGCTCAAAATGGCGATCTCGTTGCTCTCAAGATTGTGGACACCGACCGCTACGGCAGAAAGGTTGCTGAAGTGTTTGCTGGTAGTAAGTTTTTGCAGGCTGAACAGGTTAAAGGTGGGATGGCGTATGTGTATGACCGCTATTTGAATAACTGCCCAGATGCGGCGGCAGTGAAGCAGGCGCAAAACTCCGCCCAAGCTAGCAGAGTAGGGGTTTGGAGCGGGAACTACACCAAGCCTTGGGATTATAGGAAAACCAAACGGAATTGAGCCGCGATCTATGTTGCTGTAAGAGTAACAGCTTTTCTATTATGATTTTCTTGTACGTTTCATTCTGCATCAGTGGTTTTTATAGAAACCGTCCCTAATACATCTTCTAATTCTTCGATTGTTGGCAAACTGCTCTTTAGTTGTTCTGGCAATGCATTTTGAAGCTGGTAAGCAGAAACGCCAATCGGTTTATTGAGGTCGCGCAAAGCATACTCGGCGATCGCCTGATTTTTGCTTTTACACAATATGATCCCAATGCTGGGCTGGTCGTCTGGGTGACGTAGTAAGTCGTCGGCGGCTGAAAGATAGAAGTTCATTTTGCCCGAAAACTCTGGCTGAAAATCAGACATTTTCAGGTCAACAACCACGTAGCAGCGCAAGCGTAGATGATAGAACAACAAATCGATGTAAAAGTCTTGTCCTCCAACCTCAAGATGGTACTGACTACCGACAAAGGCAAAGCCTACTCCTAGCTCCAGCAAGAAATCGCGGATGTGGTCTATCAAAGACCGTTCTAAGTCTCGCTCTAGTACCTCCTTTCCTAAACTGAGAAAACTAAAGTTATAAGGATCTTTCAACAACTGCTGCGCTAGTTCTGATTGGGGCTTAGGCAGAGTGCGATCAAAGTTAGTAGTTGCTTTTCCCTGGCGGCGGTACAGTCCGCTTTCAATCTGATGAACTAAAACGTTGCGGCTCCAACCGTATTGGATGGTTTGCTGTGCGTACCATGAGCGTTCTGTTGGGTCTTTTATGAGGTCTAAAATGCGGACGTTATGACCCCAAGGAATTTGTGCAACAACCTGTTGCACAAATGATTCCTCATATGCTTCGGCAAATGCCCTCATGTACTTGAGATTACGTGGTGAAAAGCCTTTCATCTCTGGAAACGAGGAGCGCAAGTCCGCAGATAAGCGCTCAATTACCTTGGCTCCCCAGCCTTGCTGTTGTTGTCTTGTCAGGATATCCCGCCCAATCTGCCAGTAAAGCAATACCAACTCGCGGTTAACAGCAAGTACCGCCCGTACTTGAGCGCTGCGGATGCGTTCTTTTAAATCGCGGAGGAAGTCATCGTAACCCTCAGCTATTGAATGCTGGTCATTTGCCATATTTTAGTTGTTCAGCAATTCAAGTATTTAAGTTTTTGCGTATTCAAGTAGTTGTCTTTTCAACATTTTGGCGTTTTAGACTTTTAGCCCTACAAGTAGCTATTTGCTCATAGTATCTGTGGACTGTTTGCAGATCCATTGCAATTTTAACTTTCCGCGTACTCAAAAATTCAAAAAGTTAAAATTCCATACTTTTAAAAACTTGCGTAATTAAAAACTTATCAGTTTAAAGATTCAAGGTTTTGCAAACTCAATTATACTAATCTTGACCCTTTTATATTTTTAGAGATTTGCGTACTCAAAATTTCAAATACCTGATGATTCAAGTTTTTGGCATTGTAAAAACTTAAGAGTTCAGACCACCAATATGATTATTACTGTTGCATCGTTCAAAGGTGGCGTTGGCAAAACTACAACCGCAGTTCACTTAGCCGCCTACTTACAACCCAAAGGCGAAACGCTCCTGATTGATGGCGATCCAAACCGCTCGGCAACGGGTTGGGCGAAACGCGGGAATCTACCGTTCAAAGTAATTGATGAGAGACAGGCTGCTAAACACGCTCCGAAATATCAACACATTGTCATTGACACTCAAGCACGACCAGAGCAGGAAGATTTAGAAGCACTAGCTGAGGGGTGCGATTTGCTAGTATTGCCCACTACTCCCGATGCCCTATCGCTTGATGCCCTGATGCAAACTGTTGATGCCCTTAAGTCATTGGGAACGGAAAAATACCGCATTCTAATTACTCGCATTCCTCCCAAGCCCCGACGGGATGGAGCAGAAGCAAGAGAGATGTTGAGCGATGCTGGATTACCGCTATTTAAAGGGGGTGTCCGCGAAGGAGTAGCTTTTCAAAAAGCCGCGCTTGCTGGTGTCCCAGTCAATGCAGTTTCAGATCCACGCGCACGTATCGCATGGCGCGATTACCAACACATCGGGCAGGAGATAATTAAGTGAGTAAGTTTAAAAGTCTTTTGGATGCAGCAAAGGGCAAAGAGCCAGAGCCGGAAAAACATGAACTAGAAGTAAACCAACCCCAGTTAGTTGCAGAACCGGAGCAGCCCCCCAAACGAGGAAGACCTAAAGGCAAGCGATCGCATCCTGACTACGAGCAGGTAACAGCATACATTCGCAAAGATACCCATCGAGCGGCTAAGATTGCACTGCTATCTGAGAGCGAAGGGCGGGAATTTAGCGAGTTAGTTCAAGAGTTGCTGGAGCAGTGGTTAAAAGCGCGTACTTAAAATTTCAAATACTTAAAAACTTGGGTACTTAAACACCTAATCTTTTGAATTAGCAATAGTTCAGCAATGTATAACCATACACTGATTAACTACTTTTTTACAGCTATCTCGGCTCGATCCCACATAGTACAAATTTGCTACTCTAAGGTAGTACACTTTTACTAAAAAAATAGTTAATACGCTAATCCAAAAAACTTATACAAATATAGCAATACAACCTGTATGAAGATAAGGCGATAAACTAGGGGTAATTCTGAGGAGGCTGATAATGACCAACTCTAATACTCCAAATCCTGAAAATTCAGATAAAGGAACTGACAACCTAGCTAAACACATTGCAAAAATCACTAATGAGGTCTTGAAAGCGATGGATACAGAAGGTTGCCAGCCGGATGCTGAAAAACTAGATGACGAACTAGATAAAGCTGAGAAATTACAAGCTGAACGTAGAGAAATTTTAGAAGATGAGTATGAGCAAAACAAACAAAGACTTATTAAAAGGTGGAAACGGTATTAATCCCAAACATTTCATTTATCTAGATCGCAGTCGATTATTCTCCTATACAGCACAGTTTTCAGACGGACTTCCACAATTACGACATCTACTTGAGAGCGTGAACAAGGAAGATATAAATAGTGGACTTGAGCAATACAACGAAGAAGTTAGAGAAATTTCCAACGAAGTAGAAGGAAGTGTAGGGGCTAAATCAATTGTTGGCTCTGTGACAGGTACAAAAGAGGAAAAGAAGACTCAAAAACGAAGTACAAAAGATGCTGGTGCTACAGCAAAGTACGAAGCTTTACAAGCTCTTTCAGAAGTCAAAGTTGAACATGACAATCTATATTTATTACTAGAAGAAGACTTAATAAACGCTGGTTTGTTAGTAAATTTAAACAAAGAGCTTTCACAAATCAAAAATGCAACTTTGATAAAAGCTAAAGGAGTAGCAAGATTTTTCGACTGGGAAATGCTAGCTAAATTATATGAAAGACCTGAAGATATATGGAATATAGCTGAAGACCAAGTTAAATCTCAGGGTTTTGGAGCTAATAAAAATGAAACCAATGAGTTCAAAAAGAAGCTCAAAAGCTTTTCTCAACTATTAAGAACTTTTTCTGTTGGTAATATAACAATTCATATACAAACCGAGAGTTCAACAATTACAACTTCCCTAAATACAGAATACTTATGTATGACACTAGAACAATTACGGGCAGGCTACATTATGCCTGGAGATGTGGAACTTACCATTGTGGGATTTTCCCCTAAACGACCAAATAGAGGTATTCAATTTCCAGGACTAGCAGGATTGATAAATATGGGCGAAGTATGGGAAGGGCTTGTAGGGCAAGTAGATGTGACTATAGATCCTATAGCTATCTATTCAGAAATAAAAGTTTAAAAATTGGACGTTAGGCATTGAGCCGAGATAGGTGCATATTCGGATGAGTAGCAAGTACAATCCCCCTTTCCCTTTGATGGCAAAACTCTCGATCTAAGGCAAACTATACAACGCCAAACCTATAAGCAACTGACTTACACCTCAAACTAAATCTGCAAGCAAATCTGTAATCTCTGCCTGATGATTTAGCCTGTTATCGTCATAAATCATCAATGTATTCAAGTTAGCGTGGCGCGAGAGTTTTTGTACCCGCCTGACATCACCACCTGTTGCTTCCAGTGCTGCCGTAATGCCAGAGTGCCTAATCCGGTGGGGGCTGATATTCTTGCTAATGCCAGCCGATTTCGCTGCTGCTTGCACAATTTTATAGATTGCAGTCCCCGTAAGCCGATGCCCGTAGCTAGCTCGGTCTAGGGCAATAAATAACGGCTGGTTGATATTTAATTCCTTTCTTGCCAGCAACCATTCTTGCAGTGCTTTGACTGTGGAGACTGACAGCGCAACTGCTTCCTTCTGGCTACCTCTACCTTTTCCTAAAATCCAGAGCTTTCTTCCTTCAAGATCCAAGTCTTTAATGTCAGTCAAGGCAACTTCCTCGCGCCGCAGAACGTTATCCCAAAGCAGGCGCAACAAGGCGTAATCTCTCTTGCCCTTGAGGGTGTTCTGCATACTTGTAGCTAACATTCCTTTAAAAGAAGCTGGAGTAATCCCAGTCGTATCGCGGTATGGTTTTACTTTCTCACTTTTGATATCTGCCAAACTCCACTCTATTATTCCCAGCTTTCGAGCATGATTGACCAGTGCCTTGATTGCTGCCAATCTTCTATTAACCGTAGCTTCCTTTAATCCCCGCTCCACTAGACTAGCTTTGTACCTCAGCACCAAAGCGATCGCTTCAAAGCGAGAAAGCAGCAAAAAACTCTGCACGATCTCCCTGCTGGGCGCAACACCTGCTACATACCTAAAGAAATCTCGCAAATCTTTTTCGTAGGCAAGGCGAGTATTAAGGCTGCGCTTATCGCATAGGAGTTCCTGGACTACATCTATCTCCTTGGCGAGGGGCTGAAAACCTGGCTCGTGTATCGCGGTGGTAGCAAGCATTGGTGGTATGGTTACGATAATGAGTGTTTCCGTAACCTAATTTTATCACTGTTATTCCTGCTTCGCTCTCCTGTAGCGTTGAAAATCCCTAGTTGGAACCGAAGCCAACTTAGAATTGAGGCGGTAGTGCGATCGCCTCCGCCGCAAAGCTGCTTTATCCACTTGCTGTCATGCAATGCCCATTGTTAGGTAGGCAACTGCTTGAGTAATTGCAAAAAAAGTATTGTAGAGTTGTTTCAACCAATAACTCTAGAAAAATTACTCATTCCCTAGAAATTTGTATATAACAGTTATGTTTCGCTCCTGGGAATTGAAAAATGCAGTACGCATCTTCAATTAAATATGGTGGCTTGCTTATAGATGCTTGTGATTGCAACCACACAGCTTACCAGAATTTAGGCTTGGTCTGTCCATCATGCCATGAGTCAGTTTTTCTGACGGCTGGACATGAGCGCTACTACAATGCTTCCAACAAAAAAACTAAGGTAGTCCCCCACTTTTCACACCGCCCTGATAAAGACAAAAAAGAAGTAGAGCGCTGCAAATTACGAATAGCCCAGATTACGACAGCAGACATTATCAAAAGTGAAAATGCTAGCAGAAATCAACGATTGAGGCTATTTAATCGCCATTTATGGAATTTATTGAGGCTCTGTTACAAACTAAATGACTTCGATGAATCCATTAGCTTTCTTAGATCGGGCTTCAATCTAGTAGCCCAAAACGATACTCAAGGACAAGTTATTTCTCAAGCATTCAACGAGCTACTTACAACAATTTTTATTAGTGAAGTTCCGCGCATTCACAAGGAATCTGAATGTCACTTAGAAAAGTTGCTCGAAAAAACTCAAGACGAGCGATTTGTGCCAACAGGAAGCTTGCAATCCTTACTAGCTACATGGCGGCAGACGATTGATAAAAAAATGCACGTTGCAATATATAACGAAGTTGTGGATTGTTTGGTGGCGAAGAAACACCAACCGATTCTGCAAAATTTAATTACCTTGGGTTTATATAATTTTGTTTGCGTGACTGCTATTTGTGAAAGAGATCGGCTAGCAATCAATGAACGAATAACTGCTTACAATAGCCTGCATTCTCAAAATGTTGAGATAAGCGAAGCTGTCATTTATGAGGTGTTTTCTAACTTAGTCGATGTATTTACCAGCCGCAACTCTAAAGCTATGGAAGCGATCGCTGGTTTTATCCGCGATGATGTTTTAGAAGCGATCGCATTCACGCCTTGGGCAGAAGGTTTTGAGAAATTCAGCAGTTGAGCTAAACCTGCAACGGCATTTGTATTTTTTTAAAGATTTTAAACAAAAACGTCTGAATTATTAGATAGTTTGAATGGATCTAATTGGCAGTTTTTGTTGCATACAAATGAGTGAAAAAAGAATAGAAGTTAAAGATTATTTTTTGCCTTGTCCGTTTTGCGGTGACTCAGACTTGGAAATTATTGAATCACTGTTTGAAGATACTGAGTTGGATTACGGACTGACAGTTTATTGTAGTTGTGGCGCACAAGGTCCTGCTGCAAAAACAGAGGATGAAGCACTATTAAAATGGAACAGTCGATTTAAAGGCTAAAAAGTAAGCGCTGCTATAATTATTTTTCAATCCCCTCTTTAAGATGATAACTGAATTACAGTTTGTTGCTCTGACTGATGCTGTGCGATCGCTTGCTCAACTGAGATACTGTTTGTATAACATATATGTAGAAGGAGAATATCTATATCTAGAAGCGAAAAGCTGCGACAACGAGCAGCAAAAATGTATATTTATCTTTGATGGGGAAGGAAACTTACTATGAGTAGTGTTACAGAAATCGAGTTTGAGCAGATTCGAGATTGGGTCAGAGGTGAGAGTGCCAAAGGCAGACCTATGAAAGAGATTGTTGCAGAACTAGCAAGTTCGCGTAATGATGTTACAGTTCTTTCTGTAAAAGATAGCCAAGAAAGTAGACATCAAAAAATTGTTGATGCACTTGAAAAACTATCTCCTAAGAGTTAGTGTTTTTTAACATAGTTGATGTCTTTCCGAAGCTACAACTTCTTTGCTATGGAGGCGATCGCGCCTGTAGCGTTAGAGATTCATAGTGGGATCAAAAGAGGGGATTTGTAAGCTTAGGCTTGAAGCGTATAGTGCGACCGCCTCCTGACACTATATTCAACAACTTCTGCCCTCTCCCATGCCATGCCTTATAAATTGTGATTAGAGCGATTAGCCCATAAATTCACTTTCCACTTCTGGCTTAACATCCTTAATCCGATATTCCTGCTCGATTACCTGCAAAATCTTATCCTCTAGCGGCGTGAGATAAGTAGATTTTCTCATCTGAATTAAATTTGATCTAAGGTTTGGGTAATCGATCTATTAATAACTCGCGCAATATCTTACCAGTCAAAGGTCGATTCAAAATTCCCCTTTCGGCTAATGCAATAGAACCTGTTTCTCCAGATACAGCAATACATAAGCAATTCTCAGTTTGCTCTGTAATTCCCAGAGCGGCTCGGTGACGTGCGCCCAACCGCCGTGAAGCTGTTTTGTGACTATAAGGCAAGATTGCATTAGCGATGACAACACGCTCACCCCGAATCAAAACAGCCCCGTCACCCAAAGAGCTTTTTGGTTGAAAGATGGTTTGTATTAGCTCACAAGAAACTAAAGCATCAAGCTTTACACCAGGAAATGGAAAATTCTGTTCGTCGAGCGGTGCATTCGTTTCTATAACTAACAATGCGCCAAGGCGTGTCTGTGATAGTTCGCGAACGGCATTTACAATCTCAGTAATGATAGTAAGTTGAGGAACTGTTGGCTGAGGCGGATGGAATAGGCGAATTACTGCCGTTCTAATTGGGTTAGCCATAATTTATCGGTAGTCCTAGACAAGTAAGCTAGTTGATGTCTTTGCGAAAGATGCGATGGTCGCAAAGCGTTTGCGGAGCATGGACGCAAACGCTGAACTGATGATAATAGTTAGCTAAAATTTCTTGCCCTTCTTCAGCTTGACTCGGACTCAATTTATTAGAGAACTGTTGCCAACAAGAATTAAACCATGTGTTAGGTGGTATAGGTTCGAGGTAGTCCCAGTCGCGGTAGGCTTTAGCAAGCGTTTGATGTAGGGCTGTACCCAATGCAGCATTACCAAAGAATCCAGGAGTTTTCAAACCCAACTCGTAACGAAAATAGTAGGATTGCGGACAACGATAATAGGTTTGCAGCTTTGTAGCGGAAATTTGGTAAGCCATTAGGGAGAAGATGCGATCGCAGTGCTTGGGGTTAATATTAGCGCGATCGCGTCCTAGAATCGGTAGCAGGAAAGATACTAAATATGAGCTAGCAATAGTTTTGGAAGCTGCTGTGGAGTAAGAAGCGCGAATTGTATGTGGCTGCGTTATGGCATTGACATAGAAAATAAGCTGGTTGAGGTTGAAGACGTTGCCAGTGGCAAAACTAATTTAAGATGCCCATATTGCGGCGGCGAGTTAGTAGCAAAGAAGGGAAAAGTCAAACAGCACCATTTCTCCCATAGCGGCGAAACTTGCAATATAGTTGTGAAAAGAGAGCAACGCGAAGTACCGCATCTACCGTTGTACGATGCCTTTAATATCTATCTGACGGGCAAGCAGCTAGAGCAGCTAAAAAAACTGTGGCACAGGTGCAAATCTGATAATGGCGGGATCGATCGCTTAGAAGTGATACCTGCATTTACTCAGGAGAATTTATTAGAGTTACGTCAAACTATTAATTTAGGGACTGGACGTAAAACATACCACTTCACAGCTTTAGGCTTAATTCCTGTTGGCGCATTGCCGCTAACTTCATTCAACCCTCTGCATGAATCGCTGATTGAGCAGAAATTAACCCAACTGGAAGCTGCTATTTTCACCAATTCTGGCTCGGTGCTGCCACAAAAGGAGCTACGGGTCCGCCTCACTGACTTGCGGATATATTGCGCTCAAATGAGGAAGATTCTGCTTGCTAGTTTGTATTACTTGAAAGTACAGGCGGATGGAAAAATTCTGTACAAAATTGGTATAACAACTCGAACGATGTCTAAACGCATCGCTGAAATAAATAGGGACCTGCGATCGCATTACCAGACCGTAGAAGTTGAGGTACTTAATATTTGGGCGCATCGAGGGAATGTGGAAAAGTATTTTAAGTATAGATACTGCGACTTTAATCATCCAATTGGCACGTTAACTGAGTATTTTAAGTTTGCCGAGCCTCAAGCAGTAGAACGCGATCTGCACCAAATGGAAGCTAAGGTGTTGTCGCCAGTGGAGCAGGATATCTTAGAAGGAAAACAGGATCTATCCCTAGCAGCACTTTTAGCTGATAGCCAGGTTGCAGCGGGTGATATACGGGTCAGCGATCGCATGGAGGCAGAGTTGAAACAAGCTTTCCTTTCTAAGCCTTCATCGCAACAGGTAATTACAGCATTACACCAAGGTTGTTCTTTGCGCGATTCTGCTGCAATGGCATCGGTGTCTGTTGAGGTGGCGCGTAAAGTTTTAGCAGTGATACAGGCATAAAAGTATTTAAACGTTTGGCTAATATTCTGTACACAATATGCACAACATTTACAATTACTTTTTAGCAGTTCTAAAAAACTAACAGGAAGGTCTTAGTTTCTGCCAATCATCACTCGGACATAATTCTCCAATCCTACGTTGATTAGTCACAAACAATGCCCAACCACTTTTAAGATAAGTTATGTCTTTAGTCTCTATCTCACTTACTGCACTTATGATTTCAGTACGGTTCGCACTTAGAGTTGGAATTTCAAACTGACCTATTCCATCGAGCCACTCAAAGCTATATTGTCTTTCATAATCTGGTTGCGAACCAAAACTATAGCTTCTCACAGCAAATTCAAGTTCTTGTCCATTACGAATTCTGGAAAAAGTTACAAACCCGCCACCTGCACCTCCCCCATAAGTCCCACGACAGGGAAATTTTATATTTGCTATTGAGGATTTTATTGTACAAGTTCCTTCAGTTACAACTGATGGACGCGCTTCTACAACCTGGCTAATAGATAAGATAGCGAGTACAGCAACAGGCGTTGATAGGTTTTTAACACTCGTTTTGAGAAGGTTCAGTATATTCATAGATCAGTAAAGGATTGTAAGATGCCTTATGGGTTTTCTAGAGTATTGCTAAGAGAGAAAAAAAAGTCTCAATATTTACACCAGAGAATATATAGGAAGTTACACGGCTTCAACGAATGTTGGCTGTTAAAAATTCTAAATCTACTCACTTATAAAGAGATTTGATTGTCTGCAATGTGAAATAACAAAAAAGCTACCTAGTTTTTAGTTGCAATTCATACGAATTGATAAAAACACAGACCAAGCGAGTATATATTTAATTTGTTATCTCCAGCCACTTAAATACTTAGTTGTATTGTATTTATATATTCTACGTCCATTATTAAAGACGCTTAGAGTAATAGTATTTTTGTCTACATTGTTGCTGACATACATTTGATAAGTGTAGCTACCGTTTTCAGCTTTGAAAAAGTTGGGTACGCCAGGTCCCCAAGAATTGTCAGCTACAGCTAGTGGAAGAATAAGTTTACCTCCAGTGTTTTTATTTTGACCAACGTAGTGAGTAGGTACAGGCTCATAAGAATTGATATTGTCAGAGTCATTTTCATCAATACAGATTGCAGTGACAAAATCAGGAGTAGATATTGCTATTTGAGTAAGCCAACCTTGTTGCTGGCAAAGAATTGATTGTCCTTGAGGATTAATTTCAGCATTTACAGGAATTGATGTAAGTGCCAAACTACCAGTACACAATGAAGCTAAAATGGGTAAAGTTATTTCTTTCATTTTGTGTAATGAAGATTTTGTTTAATTGTTTACAATAGATGTGTCTTATTCAGACTTATTTCAATATTCAGCTAAATCTACAAGCTTTAAACCATTTGAGTTTATTAGTAAGCACAAAACTCGATTGAACTATACGGTGTACTTGATTCCACATAAATTCGATAATTACCTGAAGCATTAGTTTGGTAATTGATTTGATTTCTACTTACTTTATCTCCAGCTAATCTACCTTTAGGACCAACAACATATACATCATACTGAGTACCATCGCCAATGTTACGGCTAGTAAATGTTTGGTTCGCGCCTAGACGAAGTACAAATTCTCTACCATTTGAAAAGTTACCTGAATAGCTGCCACAATAGCTACCACGAGCGAATTTTATTCGAGTAGCTGCTTCAGATGCAGTAGAAAACGAGGCTAGAGATATTAAAGATAAAGACAAAACGGCAATCGTTTTACGCATAGAAAACTTTAAATTTTAGTTGATATTGTTTTGTTCAAGACCTATCAGCTTATGATTATTTTATTAAAGCTAATTATTTAAACTAAGGGTGAAAACACAGTGAAATGAAAAGCTGTAGCATTTTTGCTAGAGAAATTACTGATGACAAAGAATGTGAAAAATATTTTCAAGACGTTATTTGCATAAACAGTGGTAGAACTGCGACCTTCGCATCGGTGTCAGTTGAGGTGGCACGTCAGGTAATAGCTGTGATGCAGACATAGTAGATAGTTATGCACTTATTAGAGCGATCGCAGGGATGCTACTGGCATGAGTCCTAGTTAAGAAACAATTAGAAAGCAAGTGGGTTGTGTGATTCTGCTTTAGAGTAGGCGCGGGACAATTTTCAGCCAATCAAGCAGGGGGAAAATATGAAGCGTCTTGTAGTTTGTTGCGATGGAACTTGGCAAAAGCTAAGTAGTTCCTATCCAACTAACGTAGTCAAAATAGCTCAAGCAGTCAAACCAGTCTGTAATGATGGAACGCCTCAAATCGCGTTCTATGATGAGGGACTTGGAGCCGGAGACGAGCTAGATAAGCTTGTTGGTGGAGCCTTCGGGTGGGGAATCGACCAAAATATTCAAGATGCCTATCGTTTTCTTTGCCTTAACTATAATGAGGGTGATGAAATTTACCTATTTGGCTTCAGTCGCGGCGCGTACACTGTACGCAGCTTGGCTGGGATGATCTATTGCTCAGGTTTGCTATCACGCCCCAATATTCGTTCTGCACCCGAAGCTTATAGAATTTACCGCGATCGCGATATTAAACCGAGTCACCCAGAGGCACAAGGGTTTCGTGCTGCCTGCGGAGAGCGCGTACCGATTACACTACTCGGCTGTTGGGACACTGTTGGTTCGCTGGGCGTACCAGACCAAATACCTTTGTTGCCTGTAGATGATTGGTTCAATGCCAAGTACAAGTTTCACGATACTACTTTGAGTTCAATCGTACAAAAGGCACTACACGCTGTAGCAATAGATGAGCTAAGAAAGGTATTTGACGTAACACCTATGCAGAAAAGTCCTAAGTTTGATGCTCAAGTTGTACGTCAAGTTTGGTTTCCAGGCGAACATGGTTGCGTTGGCGGCGGGACGAAGGAACAACGAGGTCTATCAGATGCGGCTTTGCAGTGGATGATGAATGAAATTGGCAACTTGGGTCTGGGGCTTGAGTTTGAGCCAAATAATGTTGAAGATGGCATCCAGACCGACCCTACCATCAATTTTGACAATCAACCAGGATTTATCTACCAAGTAACGGGGACAGAGCCGCGTGAAATCACAGGTAGTTTTGGCGATCTCCATGAGAGTGTGAAAACACGTTGGCAAGCGCGAGTTGATTACCGTCCAGAAAATCTGTGGAATTTTCGAGATGAACTATCAGCTAATAGCTAATTGCAACAAAACAGTACATTAGCTAATTATTTCATTTGATAAAATTAAAGTGTCAATTGAACTACAAAGATTATGGTCAAAGCTACTAGGCAAGCTAGTTCAAAGCAAGCGATCGCAGTAGATGAACGTCCTGGCGATTCTTCAGGCGATGCGATCGCAAATAAGAAGTACCAATCTATCAAGGAGATAGCTCAACGGTTCGACCTAGACAAAACTGACGTGAAACATTTGTTTGGCATCTCCGAAAGCACTCAGTTTCGCTATGAAAAGCAAAACCCGATTCTCAAGGATGCTGTTGTTGATAGATTAGAACGCTTCAACCGCATTACCAAACTGGCTTTAGAGCTATTTGAAGATGAAGTAGAAACTAAGCGGTGGCTTTCTACTCCCAAAACAGCGCTATCTGGAGAGACACCATTAATGGCATTAGCTACTGATGCTGGAGCTAAAAAAGTCGAGGCAATGCTCTACCGCGCTGAATATGGGATGTTCGGGTAGTGCAAGTCTGGCGCATCTGCAAGCAGAAACACGTTGATAGTGCTTTTTCTGGAATCGGTGGACTTTACGCTCAAGCAAGATGGACACCTCAAGGATTTAAAGTTGTTTATACAGCACAAAGTTTAGCTCTTGCTAGTTTAGAAGTTTTTGTTCATACCGAAAGCGATCGCATTCCTCTAGTTGCCATTCGCGCCTTCTTGCCAGAGAATATTGCAATGACGGTGGTAGACGTAGGCAACTTACCGGAGAATTGGCAAAGTATGTCAGCTTATCCAACGTTGCAGAATATCGGCAAGCAATGGCTACAAAAGCAAGAGACACCCATCCTCAAAGTTCCATCTTCTATTATTCCCGTTGAGTTTAATTATTTACTTAATCCTGGGCATCCTGACTTGCAGTTTAGTTTGGAGCCACCATTAGAGTTTCAGTTTGATGAGCGGATGTGGAAAGCTAAATAGCAGTCTGATTGCTCAATGCTTAAATGAATGTGCAGCAACTAAAAACTGATATTTGCAATTTGAAGCAGAAGATAAGAAAAAGCGATCGGGCTTCTGAAATCAGAAATCACCTGTAATGTCTTGAGAATATAGGCGCTAGGCGAGCGCTCACCCTGATATTATCTAGGTGATATCTTGGTATATGACAAATTAGAGTTTTCCGAGTTTCCCGAGTTTTCCCCCTACCTGTATAGACCTAGACAGATACCTAGACATGAGCAATACGGGACGAGATAAGAAGTTAGCATCATTCAACTGCGATGAGGGTTTGTGGGATAGCTTTAAGAGTCGATGCCAGCAAAAAGGCTCGACGGCGACCGCTACACTTACCCGATTCATGCAACTTTACCTAGATGGTTCCCTGGACGATCTAGATATAGACCCATTGGATAAGCGCTTTGATGAGCGAGTTAGAGCAAGCGTGGATGAGTATCTGGCAACTCGTCAAGATGCGTTGTCAAGTAAGGTCACTGTTTTATCTGAGAAGGTGGCGTTTTTAGAGGGACAGCTAGCTACTTACTCGTCTGGTAGTAAGGCTAAGGCAGCGATCGCGCGTAAGGAGCCTGAATTTTGGTTTGTGCAGCAGAGGGCGAAACATTTAGGAGTAGAAATTAGCGCCGATCAACGGATGAAGATTGAGATGTGGGCAAATGAGTCTTACAAAGAGCGGTACGGGCAAATCCCCCAGAAGCAATTATACAGGGGAACTCAAGCTTCTGTTTACCCAGCAAAGGATGTAGATATATTAGATGCAACTATTATGGGCGTAGTCAGGGGAGGATAAGATCGTTGTTAGCTGAACTTGAATCATCTTTCCAGTTGCAAAGTGGGCAGCTACCGTCACAGCATTGTGTCCTGCCTGTCATAGTGCTGTAATACTCAAGTGTTTAACTATAGATACGAGCTTTGGCAGAATCCTTGCTCCTCACTCCTAATACAACGCCTTGCCCTCCTCAATGCTATGCCGCGTAGGAGGGTGTTTTGTTATCAGTTGTTGTCTGTGCTAACTATGGCACTCTTAATATAATCAGTGAAACTTGAGAAGCTGGCGCGAGTACGAGGTGATCGCACCCAATTAGTTAGAAAAGCCTTCGCACTACCTATAAACAAGTCTATACTGAATCATCGACCCACCCACAACTGGGGCAATCAAAATGAACGATATGGCAATTAGCTTGTGGAAAATGGTATTTACACTGGGGGCAAACGCTAGTAAATAGTGGGTGATTGTCTAACAGCCACAATTGTTCCTCTCTTGTCCGTTGCTGCGAGGGTTGTCTAATTAGTTCGCCGTTGTAGTAACTAGCACCATCTGGCTCCCATTGCTCCTCATCAGGGTCTAGGCTGTAAGGGTTGCTGTATGGCTCATCGGCATTAGTATTTTCTGACGGCTGGCGTTGCAAACCTAGAAAATCTTGGAAGCGGATATTCTCTAAGTCGGGGTCGGCTCGAAAGTCTAGGCAGTTGTCGCTGCTTGGTCCGTAAGGGTGAACCGCGCAGACTAATGAGGGGTCATGGGCGCACATAAGGCAGCGATCGCAGTCAGGGATTTTGTGCATAGGGAATTGTTCGCTTTGACTATCGCTTTACCACATTAACTGAGTTTGGCTGCTGGCAATCGGCATCATAAAGCTTAACCACTTCATTGTTTTGGACATCAACACAGAATGAAGTTGCTGGGGGGAAGAACTTTAAATACCATATCGGGAAGGTGGCAACGGGAATTAATATTGCCTGTAAGAGCGCGAACCGTTTGAAATTGAAACGTTGTTTTTGCATACACTTAGATTACCCAGATGAAACGTGAAACTGCATCTTTTGATATAAGTTTTTGCCCAAAGTCGAGGTTTAGCTTTAATTTAGACTTACTGGCTACTATTAGTTGTCCCTTTATGCGATCGCGCTATTGTGGGAAAGGGTCAACTTTGTAGTAGCGCGTTTTATCGCAACGTATGTAGTCACAGAAGAAGATCGTGGCATTGGCGATGCAATACTGCTGTCAGATTCAGGGCGGGGGACAGTGCGATCGCTGTTTGCCCTGAAGTGTCTGTTGAATTGAAGACACTAAAAATCCGAAGAAAAGCAGGAACTTATACTGCTGCGGCTATAGACTTGCGAGAGCGGTTAAGAACAGCCCTGTGATAGAAATTGTAACAATTGAGTAATTATTACGAAATAACAACTTGGGTTGAAAATGGATTGTAATTTTAAGGGAAAAAGAGAAGCACTTAATTATTTGTTTCAAAGACTATTACTAACGCCAGTTCCAACCGATAAAGAGTGGGAAGGCGCTAAGGTGGTTATCACTTCTAGTCCAGTCAACAGAGCAAGCAGTAGCTTTTATTCTGAGCTAAGATATGTCGTTACTGCCGATGCAAAGGAACTGAGTTGGCTTTTCTGCCAACTTCGGGATATTTTTTCACGATTGTATGACAGTACATCAAAACTTGAGTTCTTCGGTCGTCTTGCAAATGCTGCATTGCGTTATCAGTGCATAAGTAAGGACGATGAGAATCAACGAGACTTGCTATTGGCTGTTCTTCACGAGGCGTTCGCTATATTGGACGAAATGGAGGAGGACACTTTTGAATACTTTCTTGTCTCGCCTGGGTATGAGATTGTAGATGATTTCATTGAGCAGTCCGAAAGGCGTGGGTTTGTTAGTGTTGAAGAAACAATCAGGTTTTTTGCTGAAAAAACAATTAAGTCATGATGCTTGAACAATGTTCATAGATAAAGCAGCAGCTAGAGTGGGAATTATTGGTTTATTATATTGCTGCACGATTGCTTTGTTATTAGGCAGAGCAGAGTCTAAGGTAATAATATGTATTTGTGGAAAGGTAAGCAAAAAACTAATGAGGCGCAAAACTAACATATATAACATTAACGTTGTATTTAAGGGGAATCAGTTTACTTTTGCAACTGATTCTGAAGCACAAGATTTTTATGAAGAGTGCCAAGACAAACTAACCGCATCGGACATTGAAAAGAATAAAGTCACACTTTTGATGCCTGCTAAAATAACTAAAGCGGGAAAGATAAACTCCCCCGCATAGGCTCCCTACCAGATTACGATACTTTTAACTATCCCCTAGAACTAAATACGCGTTCGCAATCTTGGAATCATCATTTAATCTGTAGACAATCAAAGAGCATGATGATATTTAGGGTGCAACGAGCCTTGAGGAAACCCCTCTTGTAGTATTTGAGATTTGCCTACATAATGGTTTTCTAAAATTCCATAATACTTAGTTTTTAAAGCTACTTCTCTCACAAACTTTTCAGTAAAAACTACTCCAAAGTAAGTGCAATCAGTAAAATCTTCATTCCGAGTAGGGTCAATTACCTGAGAATTTCCATCAATTAGCCAAGCATGAGCTATTGGGATTGGCACTTCATCAGAAATAGCAAATCCTTCACAGTAACTTAGTTCAGGGTAGTTCCATAAGGCTTGAAAACAGTTTTGATAACAAGATTTAGGTTCACCCCTAAATGGACTAGGTTTAATCCTTCGCAAAAAGGGTAAACCGTTTTCTAATATCAAGCGTTGAATATTTTTATAAGGATTTATAGACTTTTTGTTTATTCTGTCATTTAATTCTGCTTGTTGATTTAGAAACGTTAACAGAAATTCTAGATTATCATTCATTAGCTTGGGGAAGTGAGTCGAAGGGCTTGACGATTATTTTAATAATAGGCAGTGGCAGCAGTGGCAAATCTATAGGCTCTCCTAAATAAGAAACGCTTTGTTGGGAATCTTTATGAAAAATTCCATGCGGAACGTCTGAAGTTTCACTAAGCCACATTCTTAAGCGATAATCAATCCGCAAATCTCCTACTTCAATCCAATAATGTAGAGGAATTGTCTGGTTAATAGGTTTGTATATTACTTGACCAATGTTAACAGTATGTTGGATTTTTTCATCTGATAAGACTCTGTGGAAAACTTGTGTTAAACCGTCACATTCTAAGTGATTTAACCAATCGTAAGGATTGAGGAGAAGACGAAGGCGATTAATCGAGATATCATCACACTGATTAGATTCGTTCATCAATTTTAATTAGTAAAAATAGCATTGAGCGGTAACCACCTAGAAGTCGAAGTTAGAATCCTTGCTGCTCTAATTTTCTTAGCTTGGTTAACTTTCGGTTGAGGAGCGTGGCATCACTTTCAGGTTTACCATTATCATCTTCCCAACGTTCTTCTTCCAACCATTCTATGTTTTCAGGTGTAGGACGAAATGACCAAATTGGGCGTTTTTTGTTGTACTCTGCCCTTGCTTTCTGAATCACATCAGGATGTTCTTCATTCCACTGTTGTTGTTTAGACTTACTCATTATTTTTTAATATATCTACTGCCTTAAAATATTTTTCCTGGCGTTCAATGTCTTTTTCTGTAATAGTTGGCAAGCGAGTCAAATCCATGTTGTCTTGTAAATCTGCAAGCTTCACGGCGATCGCAATTGGGTTAGTTTTGATTCGGCGCAAATACTTTTTGTAGGGTTCGCCCTTTTGCTTAGTTAGTGCTTCAACAGCCTCTACGACCTCCTTGCTAAATCCCGCTGCCACTAGGTCGTCCAAACTGTAATCAGAATCTTCAATTACATCATGAAGCACAGCAACAATTCGTGCTGTATCGGTAGTCATTTGTTTCATTACTCTAAGCGGATGCTCGATATAAGGCTTACCCCCTTTATCCACTTGATTCTCGTGGGCGGAAGTTGCTACCCTTATTGCTTTTGTTAGATCGCTCATGAAGACCTCATAGTGTGCAGCAAACGCGAACGTGCAAAATTTTTACAAAATAAAGGTGCGTGTAACCGCCAAGCATAATGCTGGAGGCGATCGCATTTCATTAAAGCTACAGACATAAATCAGCTAAAGTAGGTTTTAGACTCAGCTTCAAAACCCTCATTCCATGCAGCTTGCAGTCCGTCTCTTAGTTCTTCGGGCAAATCACCCCATTTTGCTACACCAGCAGTATGAATCAAGTCCTCCCTATCATCTTTAGTCATAAATGACGATCTTTGGTTAGCTCTAGCTTCGGCTCCAAAGCTACGAGCAGAACTTAAAAGCTTTTGTTTATCCATTGTTTTCCTCCAATTTATATTAAATGAGTTCTGCAAAATCAAGTTTTGGGCTGTCGTCAGCTACTAACCCCAAGCTCGGAAATTATTGCTTGATAGACTCAATGCTTTCTAAGCTTTGCCCAATAGGGTTGTAATCTAGGGGCAGACGGAAGAAATCAGATGCCCAATAGCTTTTATTAGTTCTCTGCTCGTACTTTGCTACTTCGTCATAGGAGCCAATACATATCTTATCTTCTGTAAAATACAGGCGAACTTTTCCTTCTTCGTTTGGTATTAACATGAGATTTAATTCTCCATTTTTAATTAAGCGGATGGATAATTTATCTAAGTTCTCTGCATCTATTTTCAAATAATAGTAGGTGAGAAATTTCACCTACTACGGAAAGATTTAATTAGTGAGATAATAAATACTCTCTACCAAAATCTTCGTACCAGACTAAGAGATGATCGCCTAACGCCTCAAGAGAAGGATCTAATGAACTCGATGCGCGAAATTTTTTATTAGTCTTAAGTAAAGTATCGTAAGCTACCCAGCCATTGTAAACTTTCTCGACATTGCTATACGTTATAGATAACGTCTTAATAGATTTGTCGAACATTGAACGGTTGGCTTTCACACTATCAATTATCAAGCTTTCAAATTCACCTTCTAACCAAATTGTAGCCCCCGAACATCTTGCTTTTGCAGCATCTTGAATCAGCTTGCAGTTGCCTGTAAACTCAACTTCTTTGGCATAGATTGACCCAAGGTAAGTGTTGATGGCGATCGCCGGAGCGTCTACTAGCGTACCAGTCTCGGCACTCGCCTTCTTGTTAGCTCGAACAATGTGCCGATTGACATATATCTGTGCTTTCATAGAGAGTAATTCCTTCTAAGTATGGGAATTGCGATCGCTCTTTCCGCCAAGTCAGTAGCGATCGCTTATACCTTATATTTTACATCGTTTACGATGTAAAAGCAATATGACTGAGTTTTTGGGAATAGACCCAACATTAGAAGATTACTGGCGTTCAGTCATTTTGTTTGGCAAGAACGTTGCTTCGTATAAGTTTGCGTTAGCTAAATCCCTATTTGAACTCGCACCGACAGGTAAGACATTTATTACGCTTGAAGAACTAGCTGAACCATTTTCTCGACACATTGCCGAGCATCTGAAGATTGAAGATAAGCAAGCTACTTCAAAGTCAAGTCGCTTTCTAGATGTATGTCGGCAGTTCAACGCAGGTGAGATAGCAAAGGAACAATTAATCAAACAGACAGTTAAGTTAGGGTTTGTCAATGTAATTGATGCATTTCACAACCTCACCGATGCGGAAATTCCCCAAAGATTTTTTACTGATGAACGTAAGGGGTCAAACAAGGGAATTGCTTTAACTGACGAGCTATTTCAGCTATTAGAAAGCGAACAATTCCAGAAGTTGTACCAAGAAGTTGAGGCACGATGGCGATTAGTGGAAACCGCTTGGCAGTTGAAAATGTCTCGTAACCTAATTCTGGTAAGCTACGACCCTGAGACAGAACTATTATTTACTAGGAATAACCGCCGCGTCGATGTTACTACCTGTCGGGATGCGCTCAATGGATATCAAAAAGGTAAATGCTTTTACTGTTTTGGCGATATCTCTATTGAATCGGGGGTAGGTACTATAGTTCATGTAGATCACTTTTTTCCTCACGCTTTAGGAAAGTACGGCATTGCTCAACCGATTAATGGGGTGTGGAATCTAGTATTGGCTTGTCAGGCGTGTAATTGCGGTGAAAAGGGCAAGTTTGACCGACTCCCTAAACTGCGCTATTTAGAGCGGCTGCATACTCGCAATGAATTTTTAATTAAGAGTGACAATCCTCTTCAACAGACGTTAATGCAACAAACTGGAGGAACAGAAACAGCTAGACGGCGTTTCTTGCAGGACAATTACAATAGAGCAGGAATTGAAGGAGGGCGATTAATTCAATGGCAGCCTGCTTTTGAGTACCCTACTATGTTTTGATAAGAATAAATAACATCATGCAAATATCTCAATCTGTCCTTGATTTTTTTACGGCTGTTCTCCAAGATGAAAGCTTGAGAGAGCAGTTTGCAGCAGCCTTGGGTAGCCAGGACACACCAACTATTCTCAATCTAGCTAAAGCAAAAGGTTACGATTTCACCGCCAATGAATTACGCCAGGGGCTAAAACATATTCACAACATCTTGCCTAATCCGCTTGAGATTGAGAACCTAGCAGTTAGGGAATATAGATGCACTCGTAATGCTTCTTACTCTCATGACTGTATTGGTCATGACGATCTAACTGCTAGGCAAGGATATTACATTCAAGCATCAAGTGCTGAGGAAGCTTGGGAAAAGATGGCAGCTAGATTTCCAGAGGAAACGAAGGAAGGCTTTACTGTTCAGGAATGGGAAGGGTTTGATGTTGTTATAGAGGAAGTGAAACGCGATTGCTGAGGAAAACGATTGCCGTTGCGTCAGTGCTGGAAGCAATCGCATAAATTAAAACTCCCCTATTTGCAGCAAAACTTACATAAAACCTATGCAAACTATTTGTTTCGGATAATGCAACTTTGAGGGAAAAATACTTACGGTCATTGTCTGCTTGTTGCTCTGCTTTGAAAAAACTTGGTCAAGGTAGCTATCAGTAAAGTTGCGACCAAACCAATTGCAATTACAGGAGCTATCAGGGCTAACACAGACAAGGTAATTGCACCAATGGATTCAGCACTTGCAACTACAGCATTACCTAGCCCGATAGTCAAAGCTGTAGAGGACAAGCGAGTAATTCCGGTAACAGCTTGAACTATTCCGGCTGTCCCCCCACCAGCAATTACTGCCATAGTCCATTGCAGCAGAGGGTCGCTGTCTGGAAATACAGCAGCAGCGACAAAAGTACCAACAGCTAGTGCTGTCGGTGTAGCAAGCGCGTCTAGTAAGTTGTCTAATACAGGAATGTAGTAAGCACTAATTTCTACAAAGGTAGCGATCGCAAATGCCCACAGTGCGGGGTAAGTGCCGACCCATTCAAATCCTGATGTAATTGGTAGATGTCCAAAAATTACCGCAACGCTGATAACCAACGGCGGGACAAAAATGCGGAAGCCACAGGCAGCGCTTAACGTCAGACCAACAATAATGCTTTCCAAAGTATTCATCGGTATAGTAGTTGCATCAATGCAGTGGTAGTCAGGAATTTGCTCTTATGTCGATCCTAGACAATTCTATTGCTTGAATGTGGCTAGAGCATCTTGCAGTAGAGAGGCAAACTTATAGCTATAATTGGCAACTATCCTACTTAAATTTATCCAGACCTGAAAACTTTGACTTTATCTAGCGAATTATGGCAAGCAAATCTTGACTTAGCACAAGCTTGTTTGAAACATCCCTTTGTTCAAGGTATTGCTAAAGGTACGCTTGAGCGGAAAAAATTTGCCTATTATGTAGGACAAGATGCCTTTTTTCTAGAAGCATTTGCGCGTGCATATAGCATAGCTGCGGCTAAGTCACCGGATTGGGAAGGATTTGGGATGTTTCATGACCTAGCGGCTGGCGTGCTGGAAGAATTGCGTTTGCATGAAGATTTTGCTGCCAATTGGTCAGTTGATTTGCGTACTGTTCAACCCCAGCCAGCAACAAGGCGTTATACTGATTTCTTACTAGCTACTGCATGGAGTAGTGATGTAGGTTTAACAACAGTTGCCATGTTACCGTGTATGCGGCTTTATGCATTCTTGGGGCAACAACTAGCGTATAGTGGAGTTCCAAATCACGAGTATGGTAACTGGATTGACACTTACTCTGCTCCAGAATTTGAGCAGTTAGCTCAACAATTAGAAACCTTGGCGGAACGGTATAGCAGTGCTACTCCCCAAGTACATTCGATTTACCGCTATGCCATGTTATGCGAACGAGACTTTTTTGAGGCGGCATGGATGGTAGAGTGAAAATTAATTCACTGGATTTAAAGTTACTAAATCTGACTCGTGGGGATTTTACCCCCTGTTAGCACTGCTTCAACAATCGCGTGTACTATCACTTTAGCGATCGCATTAGCTTATTTTTTAATCACGTCTAGGAAGCGGTATAGTAACGTTACGCAAGTTATAAATTTTAAATCCCTCAAAGCGTGGACTAGAGAGGGATTTTGGGCATTAGGTGTTGTTTTTTTGACTGCTAGGTTAAATTATCGGCTTTTTTAACTGCTTGCTTTAACTCCTCAAAGGTAATACTACCGTCTTCGTTTGAAGCATATCGTGATAGTAACTCCTGGGGGCTAGTAATACCTGTTTCTGATGAGATGATTGCACTTAAGCCAGGACTTAAAAAAAGCTCATTCATGGAGACTTTGCCATCTCCATCGGTATCCAAGGTATTAAAAAGAGCCTGAAGCTCTTGCTCGGTTGCCATAATTTTCTATGTAAATTGATTCTTCAACTGAATATCTCATTAATATCTCACTCACCAAACAAACTTATATCTTTAGACGTAGAAATGAGTGTAAGAATTGATATCGTATGGAGCGCGATCGCATACAAAGCATCATTACTTAACCCAGTTTTGCAAAAGTATTTCAAGATATCGAAGAAATCATGCGGAAAGCGTTTGAGTGCAGCTTGCCACGCACTGATATTTTCCATACCGTTGCTGTAAATATTTACAGTAACTTGAACAAAACTACCCTACACTAACTGTAAAGCCAGAAACTATAAATTATTTATAGTCACTCGCTCACATGACTTTATGCTCCAAGGCTGCGAACCCTCCCAGTGAAAAGTGGCAGGAGATTGACTATGAAGCTCGATCAATTGACAGCAGAACTGACTAGGCAAATAGGTTACGAACCCAGTAAGTACCAAACAGGTATTTTGGAATGGGTGCTGAATAGATTGGGTAATGGAGCCTGTAATGCAGTAGCGGGTGCAGGCAAGAGCAGCACTTTAAGGATGGTAGCGATCGCTTTGGAATCAATAGGGTATAAGCCAAGTGACATCCGAGTGATTGTATTCGGCAAGGAGAACTCTAAAGACTTAGTAACCAAGTTTGGAGTTAGGTGGAAAGCATCGATCAGCACTCTGCACAGCGCTGGGTTCTCGCTACTTAGGAGAGAGTTGAATATTGGGGACAGTCGAGACATCCAGATTTCCGATGGCAAGTATAGAAGGATTGCCCAAGACATGGATCTGATTGGCAAGCGTGGTTCTAGGGGAACGCTAACCCGTGATGGGGCAATCGGCAAAGATGCAGAGTTCTTGCGGCTAGTTAACCTGATGAGACTGACTAATAACTACCCAACTGCCACATCAGTAAAGGAATTATGCCACCATTTTGAGGTCGAAGACATCTGGGAATTTTCAATCGTAGCTGCGGCGGTCGCTGAGTGTTTAAGGATTGGAGAACAAAAAGCTAGAAACAATAGATTTATCGATTTTACAGACCAGATTTGGCTACCCGTTAAGTGGGAAATATATAAACGTCGATGGTTTAAGTCATATAAGTTTGTTTTGGTAGACGAGTGCCAAGACCTAAATGCAATAAAGCTAGAGCTAGCAATTGGTTTGGCTGGAGCGTCAGGTCGGCAATTGTTCGTTGGAGATCCGTTCCAGGCTATCATGGGCTTCGCTGGTGCAGACAACCGCAGCTATCAAAATATTCTCTCTCGCACTAAGGCAACAGAACTACCCCTGTCCATTTGTTATCGCTGTCCGCGATCGCATATTGATTTGGTGCGGCGGCAATTCCCTAATATTCCCATTGAAGCCAAGGAAGATGCGATTACTGGGGAGATCCAACAGCTTGAAGAAAAAGATTTGGAGCAGCAGCTTAGAGTAGGCGATCGCATCATTAGTAGGAAGACAGCCCCGTTAGTATCGCAATGCATCAAACTGATTGCCAGGGGAATTGCTGCAACGGTCAAGGGCAGAGACATAGGAGAAACAATCAAGCGCGACTTAGAAGAAATTGCCTCTATGCCCAGGTTTAGATACGAAGATTTCCATGCTGTGGCAAGCGAGTACCGCGCCCTCAAAGTTCTGAAGTACAAGGAAATGGACAATGAGGAGCAACTGATCCAAAACCTAAATGACAAGTTAGAGGCTCTGGCAACGATTTATATTAGCCAACCCCAGGCAAAATCGATTGCAGATTTATCAGCTTATATTGATTCCCTGTTCAGCGATGACATTTCACCGATAACTCTTAGCACTTGTCACAGAGCCAAAGGGCTAGAGGGCGATCGCATATTTATCCTCAAGCCTGAAGATATGCCCATGACCTGGCGCAATCAGATGGAATGGCAGAAAGAACAGGAAGATAATTTGCTTTATGTGGCGCTAACCCGCAGCAAGTCTGAGTTATTTGTCGTAGGAAAACCTAACTGGTTGCCCCAAGAAAAACCCTTGGAGGATACAAAGAGCGATACTGCAAAGCCGCTTGTGCCTGACTTAGAGCCAGTCGGCGATGAACTGGAGATACAAGAGTATTCTGACTTGGAAGACTCTTTAGATTGGATGCCACAGTCACCCCTGGAGGATGACGATAATGACGAGCTAACGCCTACTCAGAGTTTGGATGCCAAGGAGCAGGAAGAACTTGCAATCATCCTTGAGAGCGAAGAAGCCGCTCAAACGTCCGACTCTACAAGCATAACCAGTTTGCAGTCAATCTTAACCCCTAAAACTAATGCTCAAAAACGAGAACGGGTAATTCAGGTTCTTACGAACAAGGATTGGCAGGGTAAGAGCGATCGCGCGATTGCCTCGTACTGCCATGTCTCAGCCCCTTTCGTTGGGAAGCTAAGGGCAGAACTAGCTAGGACTGGTACTGTAAATATTTCTAGTGAGCGTGTAGATAGCAAGGGGCGGAAGCTCGATACTGCAAATATTGGCACTAAGCCCAAACAGCCACAAACTCAAGAGCTAACAGTCGGCTCTCCTGCCAGTGTGATTCAGGCAAAACTTAGGATTGAAGGGGAGACAAAAGAAGATTTGGATGCAATCGCTCTTTTATTGCAGCAGACATTCGATGTAGACGAGGAATCTGGGGACTACTCCAACCGAGATGGGAACGGTTACAGGCGTTACTTGACCGTTAAAGTTACCAGTTATGAGTCTATTAGTTTCCCCTAGAACTATTTTCTCTTACCCTTAAAAGCTATAAATAGGCTGCTTTTTCAGATACCTTTTTTTTGATACAGTTAGATTGACTCCAAAATGCAAACAAACGTCCTTTAGACACACCAATTAGGTGTATCAAAAAAAGGCTGCGGTGTAAACTATGCCCTGGCTGAAGTATGGGGTTGATGCCGATAATTTACTGGTTGCCATAGAAGATGTAGACAGTGGCAGCACAAATTTATTATGCCCCTACTGTAGAGGCGCGTTGACCGCGAAAAAAGGGCGCATTAAGGATCACCACTTCGCACACACAAACCAGACTTGCCGTGAGGTGCAACAAAGAAACAACCGAGATATACCAACTTTACCGCTATACGATCATTTCAACATTTTCTTGACGGGAAAGGAACTAGAGCATTTACAGAAACTATGGCGGCGCTACGGATGCAACAACCGCAAAATTTCTCGCTCAAATGTACTCCAAGCATTCTTAAGGGAGGAATTGTTAGAGTACAACGATTTTATGGGGCTTGGCGGAGGCTATCAATTTACAAAGCTGGGCAAAATCCCTGTCGGCGCATTGTCGCTAATGCTGTTCAATTCAGTGCAAGAGTCACTGCTTCTGGAGAAGCTGGAAGAGCTAGAAGAGGAGGCTAACCAAGCTTATGATACTAATAGTCCGCTCACTAACCAATGCTTGAGTGACCTACGGATTTACCGCGCATCTTTGCAGAGGATTCTACTCAATAATCTGTACTATTTAGAACTGGTAGCGGACGGGCAGACTTTTTACAAAATTGGAGTGACGAGGCGACCAATTGAGGAACGAGTGGTAGAAGTAGAGCAAGATTTGCGATTGCACTTCGGTGTACCTGTATCAGTTAAGGTATTGGGGACTTGGGCGCATCGCGGCAATGTAGAAAAGTATTTCAAATATCGTTACGCTCATTTTAATTTCCCGATTGGGAGCCTAACTGAATACTACAAGTTTGATGATAAAAGCGATGCAGTATCAGTCTTGCGCGATTTGCGCCGGATGGAAATCAAGGGATTATCCCAAAGAGAACGAGCAATTCTTGAAGGTAAACCAAGCCTAGTAGAACAAGCTATTGAAGCAGACATTCAAGCTCAAAAGCGATCGCACTCTATTCGAGTAGGAATGCAGAGAGCCGCGCAATGGGGAGCGCACGTTGGTCGTCCTGCTGGCGAAGAGACAAATGAAGCTTTTTTAGCGAAACCCTCATCGATGCGTGTCGTTGAGGCGCTGGAGCAAAAATTGTCTTTACGGCAGGCGGCTGAATATGCTAGGGTATCGGTTAATACTGTGCGTAAGGTTAAGGCGTTCTTAGAGGAACGGTCTTGAAGGTTGGCGGTCGCTCTTTTGAACATAATTAATGACACGGTAAAGATTGAGTGAAATTCCCTAGAAAAATTAGGATTCTGGTTGTAAAAGTTTAAAATCATGGAGGAACAATCTGGAAGCCTTGTTACTCTTTACTTAAAGTTGAGTGCTTTACAAAGCTTTCAGCTTATTAAGATCAGTTATAGCGTTACCAAGTTCACTCTACTAAGAAGTTTAGAACATAGGAGCGTCCATCATGAAATTATTTGCTTCCTGCGTCTCAAAGTTTAACGTACTGATCGCTCTTTGGGCATTAGGTGCAACCACATTGAGTTTTCCTGGGACGGCAATGTTTATAGGTAGTGAAGGTAATAACTATCATCCTCGTATGCTTCAAGGCGCAGCTAAATCTGTTGGAGCGGACAGTTATTTAAACCTTTCTCTGGCACAAGGCGCAAAGTACACGGAAATTATTGATTTTGCTGATATGTCCAATTCAATTTCAAAAGTAATGTTATTGCAATCTAATAGGGGTAAAGGTAGCGAAACTGCGATGAAGTGCTATGCGACCACACTCAACGTTTAATTAGCAAAGAATCAACTGAAAAATCCCAAAAACTACAACTTGCCCATAAATAATAGCTGGATTGCTACAAATGTCACGACAGAATTAACATTTTAAGCCCTTTTACGGACAACTTTTTCAGTAGAAGGCTATTTTTGAGGATGTTAAAGCCAATCTACAAAAAAATTCTGAACCTCCTGCTTCGCAATGGTTCTAGCTTTCGCTTGCAATTAGTACAGATTCTTCACCTTTACCCCTTATTGTGCTAGTTCGTTGATGAAACAGATGTTTTGGCATTCCAATTTTTTAATTAGCATAATACTGACTCTACTGATTTTTATGTTCCCTGCTTTGCCCAAAATTCTCTGCACAACTCACATAACAAATTGAGAATTAGTTTTAAATTAACTTAATACGATTTTATTTACTCTTATCAAGATTATTTTGTCAAGCTTTCATAACACACAAGTTAAATTTAGCGAAATTCCTATTCCTCTTTTTGAAGGTGATTAAATGACAAATTTTAATCATCTTCAAACAACAAGTATAAAAATATGCAACCACTTAAAAAAGTGCAGTCTTCGTCAAAGAAGAACCCTTTTGTCCAACGACAAATTTCAGAATATTTGATTCAAGCTAAGGCTTATGAAATCTGGAAAAACCGCGAACAAAAAGGGGAAGTTGGTAGTCATGAAGATGATTGGCACGAGGCTCTTGAATGGCTGAGAAAAGGGGGTTGGTCTGTATTTAGGTGGAAGCTTTCGACAGGGTTTAGAAACATCTGGGGGCTTCATCTATGGTTGGTTTGGAATCTACCAACTTTATTTGCTGATTTTAACAACCGGAACTTTGCTCTAGATGTAGTCAAAACAGTTATATCAGCCTTGGGTTTACTTGCAACAGCTATTGCTGCTGTCGGTCTTTTTATCACCTATATAAACTCACAAAAAGAGATAGGTATTACAGAGAAACGGCTAATTACAGACCGTTTTTCCAAAGCTGTTGAACTATTGGGAAGTAAAGATGATGCGGCTCGTCTAGGTGGTATTTATTCCCTAGAGGAAATTGCCAGAGAATATTCTCAAGATTACCACTGGAGAGTTATGGAAGTTCTGACTTCTTATGTCCGAGTAAAAGCATCCTACCCAATTGAGATTAAAAATGGATTTAGAGAACTAAATGAGCATAGTCAATGGCAATGTCCGTTACCTAATAACGGCTCCTTTACCACAGAGAAGGACTGCTACAAGCAAGTAAATGAGAAACTAGAAGGATTACCTAGCGTCAGTGAGGAAATTCAAGTAGCACTCACTGTAATCAAAAGACGGAACATCCAACAAGATAAAAACCAGAAACTTGACTTAAGTTTCAGTAATCTTAAGAGAGCTTACCTTGCGAAGGCAAATTTTCAAGGAGCCGACCTTACAAGAACTTTGCTCAAGCGATCCGATCTTTCAGGAGCCGACCTTACGGGAGCTAAACTATTATTCACCGATTTGGTAGAGGCTAGGCTTGAAAACACTACTTTCTTAAAAGCTGACTTGAGAGATGCCGATATCCAGGGTGCAAATCTCCAGGGGGCAAATTTTCAAGGAGCTAACCTTCAGGATGCCTATCTTCAAAGAGCCAATCTTCAGGGAACAGACTTGCAAAGAGCAAATCTTCAAGGAACAGACTTGCAAGAAGCAAATCTTCAAGGAGCAAAATTAGACAAAGCGAAGTATACAGATGGGAATACTAAGCCAGCTACTTGTAAAAAATATAATTTGGTAGACCACC
>NZ_JYON01000026.1 GCF_000952155.1 Aliterella atlantica CENA595
CATCGACGGAGCAGAATAGTTCTTCTAAACTAAGCATAAGGCAGCCAGGTAGATTGATTAGTTGCTACTTTCAGACTACCTGTTTTGCCCCTTTTTTGGCTCTTTCCTTATCCCGAACTGACGTTAACTATTTATTATACGGAAACTTTCCGTATAATCTTTTTCTCGCTCCTAATATATCAAGCACTACAGCGAACTCTGCCTGAAATATATGGCAAACTTCTTTTTTATATTCCTATTCGGATAGTATGCTGAATTTTTCCGTATAACTACCCTTCACGGTAGGATGATATAGAAGTTTTCTGTATATCCCTTGGTGTTATCCAGATTTTTTCCGTATAACATTCCGATTAAGAGTCTTAAACGGAATTTCTCTTTTTGGCTACAAGCTTTGCCAGGTCCGCTAAAAGCATTGACATGACTAGAAATCCTATCTTACACAGGAGTTTGTTAATTATCTTACCCTTGTTCCTGCGCCTTATTATCTAAAAGTAGTCTCTAATTTGCCACTCGCAGCTTGTATTTATTCCATAGCGTTCCGCCTTGTGCGCCCAAGGCAGAGTATTCTACTCCTTGGATGCGATCGCGCACTGCCCCTAATGATAGCGGACTAACTAGGTGAATAAATGGCAAATACTCTTGTGATAGACGTTGGGTTTCGGCGTAGATTTCTTTGCGCTTTGCTTGGTCTAACTCTTGGGAACCTTTAATATACAAGTTGCCGATTTCTGTCTCCCAGTCGGCAACTTCTCTTCCAGTAAGCGGTTCTTGTCCTGCTAGTGGCTTTTGGTTGAAGCTGTGCAAGCCACCGTCAGGCAACCATACATTTGCGCCATCGTGGGGTTCTATTCCGCCTGTAAAGCCTAGGAGATGGCATTCCCAATCTAAAGTGTTGGAGAGTTTGTCTGTCAGCGTATTGAAGGCGATGGGGTTGTAATCAACTTGAATGCCTATTTTACTTAAATCTTGTTTGATCTGCGCTCCCATTGCTACGCGAGTTTTATTTTCAGCATTGGTAATTAACGAAAAGCGGACTCGATTACCATCTGCATCTAATAGTTGCTTTTTGGAGTTGTATTTAAATCCTGCTTTGGCTAGTAGTTCTCTAGCTTTTGTCAAGTTGTATTCGTAAACTCTTAAGCCTTGGGCTGGAGAAAGATAAAAAGGGCTTTGAATATCAATTGGTGAATCTTGCAAATTACCCAATCCTCTAAATACATTATTGAGCATTGTTTGTCTATCTATGGCATGAGCGATCGCTTGTCGAAATTCTAGGGTATTAAACCAGCGCGATTTGATTGGACTTATTAAAGGAATATTATTTCTTTTACCTTTATTTAAGTTAAGAGAGATGAAAACTTTCTGAAATCTAGGTCCACCATTATAAATAGTAAAATTACCGCGTTTTTCTTCGCGCTTTAATAGTGAAAAGTTTTCTGGAGATACTTCCACTGAATCTAACCCTTTAGAGCGAAATTGTAAAACGCTAGTATCAGTAGATTCAATGATTTGCCAGATAATTCGCTCGATATAAGGTTGCCTATTTCCTTGGGCATCTTTGCGCCAGTAGTAAGGGTTACGGCGAAATATAACTCTTTGGCTAGGAGTGAAACTTTCTATTTTATACGGACCATTTACAACTACTTTTTTCGGGTCTGTATCTGTTCCCCAAGTAGAAAGAAATACAGGTTTACCTTTAACATCTTTGGTCGTAATATATTTTGCTAATGCGTGTTTTGGTAAAATACCAACAGAATTTGTAGATGGTCCTGTTGTTGTGCTAAGGAAAGGCGCAAAAGGTTCAGGTAAGATAAATTCGATTTGGCGATCGCTTATTTTCCTGACTTCTGGAAAAGTCCCACTTGTACCTACTTTAAGAAAGTCCTTCCAATCTGTGGGAATAGCAGGATTAAAAATTACATCTCGATAAGTAAAAATTACATCATCTGCTGTTAATGGTGCGCCATCTGACCATTGCAAGCCAGGTCGCAAAGTAAATGTAATTCGCTTGTTATCTTGAGAAATTTGCCAAGATTCGGCTAAAGCTGGCTCAATTTCGGCGGTAATACCATTTAGAGTAGTTAGTCCTTCTGTAGTAAATAAAAACACATGGGGAAACTCTTGATTGAAGGCGTAGTTAAAAGTTTTTGGATCGCCAATTGTGCTAGTAACCCACTGCGATACTTGCGCCGCTTCTGTTCTTAACTGCGTCGGATTGCAGCTAGTTAAAAGTAGGGTTAATGCAAAGAAAACTGAAAGCCAAAAGCGGGAAAGTGCAGCCATTTTCGGATTTACTCGTGTAATAACTAATCTTCGGCGACTTTCATCTCATGAATATTCCACAGAGTTCCCCCTAAAGCAGAAAATTCGGTATTCTGGAGGCGATCGCGCATTGCTGCTAAAGCTAAAGGATTAATCAAGTGAATAAAAGGTAAATACTCTTGCGCCAACTTTTGCGTCTCTGCATAAATAGCTTTTCGCTTGGCTTCATCTACTTCCTTTGCACCCTGAATATACAAGCGACCAATTTCTGCTTCCCAGTCTGCGATTTCTCTCCCTTCTAGCGGCGGTTGTCCTGGTTGGGGTTGTTGATTGAATGGGTGAAATCCGCCACTTGGTAGCCATATATTTGCGCCGCTGTTTGGCTCAATACCGCCAGTAATTAGCCCAAAATAACATTCCCATTCCAAAGAATTAGTAATTTTGTCTACAAGTACAGCAAAGTCTATGGGATTAAAATCTACTTGAATGCCAATTTTGCTCATATCTCGCTTAAACTGAGAACCAATCTGATCGACTGTTCTGTTTCCTGCTTGACTGAGCATAGTAAAGCGTACCCTATTACCATCTGCATCTAGCAATTGATTTTTATTGTTGTACTTAAATCCTGCTTGTTTGAGTAGTTCCTTTGACTTGTCTGGATTGTAGTCGTACACCTTCAACCCTTCTTTTGGTGAGAAATAGTAAGGGCTTTGCACAGAAATAGGTGAATTTTGAAGTTCACCAATTCCTCGAAATACATTATTGAGCATAGTCTGACGGTCAATACCGTAAGCTACTGCTTGTCTAAAAGCTACCGTGTTGAACCAGCGCGATCTGATTGGATCTACTAATGGTTTACCTTTTCTTCTACCTTTATTGAGATTGAAGGTGATAAAAGTAGTACCAAAGTCAGGACCGCCGTTGTAAATTGTAAACTTGCCGCGATTTTCTTCTTTTTTGAGTAACTGGAAAGTAGCTGGACCAATTTCTAAAATATCTAATCCACCGGAACGAAACTGAATCAAGCCTGTATCTGGCGATTCGACAATTTGCCAAATCAAGCGTTCGATATAGGGTAAAGCATTTCCTTGTGCGTCTTTGCGCCAGTAATAAGGATTGCGGCGAAATACTACTCGTTGAGTCGTACTGTAACTTTCTAGTTTGTAAGGTCCATTTCCGATAACTGTTTTGGGGTTTGTGTCTGTACTCCAAGTAGATAAAAATTGAGGTTTACCTTCGCTATTGTTGGTACTTACAGATTTTTGCAATGAGTGTTTAGGCAAAATTGCCACTCCACCAACTGTTCTTAAAAATGGTGCAAATGGTTCTGGAACGGTAAATTCTACTCGACGGTTATCTATTTTGCGGACTTTTGGCAAAGCGCCACTTTCCCCAACCCGCAGCACATCCCGAAAATCAGTCGGAATGCGATCGTTCAAGTAGATGTCATTGTAAGTAAAGATGACATCATCAACTGTTAAGGGTTCTCCATCCGACCACTTTAATCCTTCTCGAAGGGTAAAGACTATTTGTTTACCATCTGGCGCAACTTCCCAAGATTGGGCGATACCTGGTTCTATTTCTCCAGTTTTGCCGTTTTCTGTAGTCATTCCCTCATAAATGAACCCAAAAACATTAGGCGATGATTGATTTAAGGCATAGTTAAATGTCTGCGGATCGCCTGGAGTACGAGCAACTATTTGGGTTACTTGGGCAGCTTGAGATTTAAAATCAGTAGGATTACAGCCACTAAACGCGATCGCAATTGCAACCGTTAACAATCCAACCAACCACCGTCGCAGCTTAATTGAGGGAATTGAGAACATGAAGGCAAAGTTATTAACTCTGTGTGCATCCTAGTCTACAAGTTTTTTCGTCATGTTATTGGTCTACTTTAAGTTCGTAGATATTCCAAAATGCGCCTAATGCTGAGAATTTGACATTGTGGATGCGATCGCGTATTGCTGCCATTGATAATGGATTAACTAGATATATATAAGGCAAATACTCTTGAGTTATGCGCTGCGTCTCATCGTAGATAGCTTTGCGTTTGGCTTCGTCAAATTCCTGTGCGCCTTTGATATATAGGTTCGCAATTTCTTGTTCCCAATCTGATACTACACGCCCTTCTATTGGTGCTTGTCCTGGTTGTGCGCCTTGATTGAAGCTATGCAATCCGCCTTCTGTTAGCCAAACGTTTGCGCCATCGTTGGGATCGACTCCCGAACCAATCAACCCGCCAAAATAACATTCCCAGTCAAGGGTGTTATGTAGTTTTTCGCCTAGTACGGTAAATGCGATCGCATTTAAGTCTACTTGAATGCCAATTTTAGCTAAGTTTTGCTTAATTTGAGCGCCCATGACTTCGCCAGTTCTTCCGCCTGAATTAGTTAGCAATGTAAAACGGACGCGGTTGTTATCTGCATCTAGCAATTGATTTTTGGCGTTGTACTTAAATCCTGCTTTTAAGAGCAATTGTTTGGCTTTTTCTGGGTTGTAATCGTAGACTTTTAACCCATCTTCAGGAGCAAGATAATATTTACTCTGCACGTCAATAGGTGAATTTTGAGGTTCGCCTAAGCCGCGAAAGATGTTATTAATTATAGTCTGACGGTCAATAGCGTAGGATACTGCTTGTCTAAACTCTACAGTATTAAACCAGCGCGATTTGATTGGATCTACTAAAGGCTTACCATTCCTTCTACCTTTATTCAGGTTGAAGGTAATAAAAGATTGTCCGTAAGCAGGACCACCATTATAGAGCGTGAATTTACCTCTTTTTTCTTCCTTTTTAAGCAAGGAAAAGTTAGTAGGAGAAGCACCAACTATATCCAAGCCTCCCGAACGAAACTGAAGCAAAGATGTATCTGTAGATTCAACAATTTGCCAAATAAATTTCTCAATATACGGCTGTGAATTTCCTTGCTTATCTTTTCTCCAATAATAGGGATTGCGGCGAAAGACTAAGCGCTGACTAGGACTATAACTTTCTATGGTATAAGGTCCATTGGTGATAATTTTCTTGGGATCTGTATCTGTTCCCCAAGTAGACATAAAGCGGGGATTTCCGTCTGCATCTTTAGCTTTTACCGATGCTTCTAGGGCGTGTTTTGGTAAAATTGCGATCGCGCTAGTAGAGTCTCCAGTAGTGGTACTGAAAAAAGGTGAAAATGGTTCTGGCAAGATAAATGCAACTTGGCGATCGCTCATTTTTTGTACTTGCGGTAAAGCACCACTAACCCCAATTTTTAGGTAATCTCTAATATCTGTAGAAATTTCCTTATTAAAGGCGATATCGTTATAGGTAAAAACAACATCATCTGCTGTAAGCGGTTTACCGTCTGACCATTTTAAACCTGGTCTAAGCGTAAATTCAATGCGTTTTTTATCGGCTGATATTGTCCAAGATTCGGCTAATTCTGGTTCAATTTCACCCTTACCGTTTATCGTTGTCAGTCCTTTAAATGTCAAACCAAAAACATTCGGCAATTGTTGACTTAGAGCATAGTTAAACGTTTGCGGATCGCTGACAACGCTAACTACTAATTGAGAAGTTTGCGCTGCTTGGGATTTAAAGTTATTGGGATTGCAGGCGGAAAAGGCGATCGCAACTAAAAACGTTAATATAAATGCTATCCACTTACGTCCTCGATTGTGAAATGTCATAATTCCTTAATATATATTAACTTAATTGAGAATTTAGCCAACCAAGGAAGTTTTGAGTATTACTAAAATACCGTGTATTATAAATTTGTAAGATTTCCTTCACTTCTCCTTTGTTAAACTCTTTATAGTTAGCACTTAAAAATACTTTCATTTCATCATTATGAAAACGAGCATGATGAACTATGTAGTTTAAAATTAACCTATCTATTAAATCTTTTTCTAAAACATTTTTCTCCAAGGTATCGTCAAGAATACTTTTATCTATATTTATTATTTCTGCTTTATTGTAAAGTTGCTCAAAAGCTTCGTAGAAACGCTCTTGGACGCTATTTAGTTGCTGAATAAACTTAATTCGTGTCTGTTCCAAAGAAGTTCGGAGAGATTCAGCGTATGCAGAAGTTTCATCTCGTATTGCTTCACTAATTTTAGTATCTATATCTTGGATAAAACGTTGACTGTATTGCTCCTCTTTTTCTAATGTTAAAAGAGCTTCTACATAACAAATACTTGGGACTACTAAATGAATTGAATTAGGTATATTTAATAGTATTTCCTGTGCTTGCAAATCTCTTCCTTTAGCAATGCTCATCAAAAAGTTAGTTTCAACGTAGAGTATCATTACTAATTATTACTTCAGCTTGCGTTGTTCCATTTACTAACCTCTTTACTAAACCAATCGTTTCTAATTCTTTTTTAGCTGGTGGATTTGGGAATTTCCAGTGGTAGGCTAAATCGCGCAACCATGCTTCCACTAAAGTAGTAAGGTATAGATGAAATATTTTTTTATTCTTAAATTCTGTTTCATAATAGCTAAGTACGTCACCAGTTTGCAAACAAGCAATAGGTTCAGACAATTTTATGCCGTCCCATTGATAAATTTGGATATTTTTAAGAGTAACTAACATTGCAAAAGGAATCAATTCATCTGCTCCTCTTAAATAGGAAATTATTTTATTAATAGCTTGATGAATGTATAAATCATTTTTAGAGTTTGGCTCACTGCTTTTGACTTCAACTAATAAAACAGGTTCGCCATTTTTACTAAAGGCAATAACATCAGCCGCTACACGCTCTTTTTGCTCAATTTTTGTACTTTCCATGAAATATTTTTACCTCCAGTAACGTTTGCCTTGCCAAAACACTCCTAAAATCATGCCAACTAACTGAATTTCACTTGTGCTAACTAATAATGCTGGAATAGGAATAAAATCTCTGATTATCAAGGCAACTAACAAACATACAAGTAAAGACCAAAGTACAGATGCATTGATAGAGACTCTTTTATCTATTCTTTCTAATAGAAATACAGCTAAAGCGCCAATACCTACGCCGATCGCACCCGATACTAATATTGAACGTACTAACTGAACAATTGTAGATTGTACGTTTGTGTCTAAAAAAGCCAAAGTCAGTAGTAGCAACAATTCTATAGCTGTAACGATCGCAAAAGTCATTGCAGCAATAATAGCTAGCGATCGCCAAGGTAGATATTTAAGCCGACGTAATGGATTATTCATAGGTATTTACTTAGCTACTAATAAAGCTACAGCATGAGCGGCGATTCCTTCTTCACGCCCAACTGGTCCTAATTTTTCATTTGTAGTAGCTTTGATCCCAATACAATCGGCAGGTATTTGTAGTACATTAGCTAGACGATCGCGCATTGCAGAAATATGCGGCTTTAACTTCGGACGTTCTGCTACTACTACTGAATCTATATTGCCAAGAAGCCAACCGCGATCGCTTATTAGTTGATTTACCTTACTAAGTAATACTAAACTATCTGCTCCCGCCCATTGCGGATCGCTAGGCGGAAAATACAAGCCAATATCTCCTAATGATAAAGCGCCTAGCATTGCATCCATAATGGCATGAGTAAGAACATCAGCATCGCTATGTCCTAACAATCCTAGTTCGTGAGGAATTTCTACCCCGCCTAAGATTAAACGGCGATTGACGCTTAGTTGATGGATGTCGTAGCCATTACCAATGCGAATATTAAACATAACTAGCTTTCTATGCGGTCATCTCTATTTTCCAGCAAGTCGGGGCGGCGATCGCGCGTTCTTTGCAACTGTTGCTCGTAGCGCCACTGGGCGATCGCTCCATGATTCCCTGACAGCAATACTTCTGGCACTTTCCAGCCGCGAAAATCAGCAGGGCGAGTATATTGAGGATAATCTAATAACCCCGTCTCAAAACTCTCAGCTTTTAAAGACTCAACTTTACCAACCGTTCCTGGTAACAACCGCACTACACCATTAATTAGCGCTAGAGCAGGTATTTCCCCAGCCGTTAACACAAAATCGCCTAACGACACTTCACGAGTGACTAAATGCAATACTCGTTCGTCTACGCCTTCATAATGACCGCAAATAATTACTAACTGGTCGTAGTTGGTGCTAAATTCCTTTAATAATGGTTGATTGAGCGTTTCCCCTTGAGGAGTCATCAAAATAACTTCTCGCCGAGGTAAAGCAGGTAATGACTCTACAGCAGCAAAAATTGGCTCTGGTTTGAGGAGCATTCCCACACCACCACCGTAAGGCTCATCATCTACTTTATGGTGCTTATCAGTGGTAAAGTCGCGCGGGTTGACTAAATGCACTTGGGCTATCTGTTTTTCTAATGCCTTACCTAGCAACCCTGAACTCAGGGTAGAGGAAAAAAAGTCGGGAAACAAGGTAACAATATCGAATCGCACTGCTTATTTAGGAAATGAGAGAACATAGGCTTTAAGTCTCTACCATATTCCTCCTCTTCCCAAAAGTTTTTTTAATTGATTAAATTATGATTAAATATTGTGACAACTTGCTAAATATTTACGCTCCAAGGTTAAGGAATTTAAGTGATATCGCGCAAGCCTCAGCAAATTTGCTTTTTTGAACAGTTTTTTTAATGCGTATAGCTTACAAATGAGTCAACTTAAGAAATTGCCCTAACAAGACAAGTAGATTAACCCAATTTGAAGATTGTGGAGCGTTAAATTTTGCTGAGGCTAATGGGAGAAGGAACACAATGCTGCAACTAGAAGCTCAATCACTGGAAATGAGGATACCCCAAGCAACGAAAACTGCTGTAATGGTTATTGGTGGAGCGGAAGATAAAGTTCACGGACGAGAAATTCTGCACACTTTTTTTTCTCGCTCTGGGGCTGTAGATGCTCATATTGCGATTATTCCCTCTGCTTCCCGCGAACCTGGGATCATTGGCGCAAGATACACGAGCATTTTTGGGGAGATGGGGGCGCAGAAAATTGAGACGTTGGATATTAGAGAGCGCGAACAGTGCGAAGATCCAGCGATTCGGGCTTGTCTGGAAAATTGTACGGGCGTGTTTTTGACAGGTGGGGATCAACTGCGGCTGTGCGGGGTATTAGCTGATACTTCTGTGATGGAGATTATTCGTCAAAGGGTACAAAAAGGGCAGTTGACTTTGGCAGGTACGAGCGCGGGAGCAGCAGTAATGGGACATCACATGATTGCTGGTGGCGGTAGTGGCGAATCTCCCAATCGATCGCTCGTAGATATGGCTACAGGCTTAGGAATTTTACCCAAAGTGATCGTAGACCAGCACTTTCAAAACCGCAACCGCATGGCAAGATTAATTAGCGCGATCGCTGCTCATCCCGATAGATTGGGGATTGGCATTGATGAAGATACCTGTGCAATGGTAGAAGGCGATGGCTGGCTGCAAGTGATGGGCAAAGGTACGGTGACAATTGTCGATCCGGGAGACGCTTGTTATACCAATCAATCAGATATTGGCGCTAACGATCCGATTAGCTTGCACAATTTACGCTTGCATATTTTGAGTCATGGCGATCGCTATCACCTCCATCAAAGGAATGTTTTAGCCCCAGTACATCAACTTCCTAGCTAATGCTCGGAAATTGAGCGATAATACCTGCAACTGATAATTAAGTTTATTTAAGTAGTCGATTGACAACTAAAGGTATAAATGTTACCTGCAAACTGTTCGTTAGTAACAGTTTATTAGTCAAGCACAGGTAGAAACTAGGAAATTGGTGGCGAATAAATAAACGCATATTGACATGAGAATACAAAAAATTCAAACACTACGCGGTCCCAACTACTGGAGCATTCGACGCCACAAACTCATCGTCATGCGGCTCGATTTGGAAGAACTTGCCGAAAAACCCTCTAATGAAATTCCTGGCTTTTATGAGGGATTGGTTGAGGCTTTGCCAAGTTTAGAAGAACATTTTTGTTCGCCAGGCTGTCGCGGTGGCTTTTTTAGCCGCGTCCGCGAAGGCACGATGATGGGGCATATAATCGAACACGTAGCCTTAGAACTGCAAGAATTGGCGGGAATGCAAGTCGGCTTTGGTCGTACCCGCGAGACATCAACACCAGGAGTTTATCAGGTAGTAATTGAGTATCTAGACGAACAAGCAGGGCGCTATGCAGCTAGGGCAGCAGTACGTTTGTGTCAGAGTATTGTGGCGCAAGGAAGTTATTCCAAGCAAGAATTACAGCAAGATTTACAAGATTTGGCAGAGTTGCATCGGGATGCATCGCTAGGTCCGAGTACAGAATCGATAGTCAAAGAAGCTGAAGCTAAAGGCATTCCTTGGATGTCTTTGGGTACGCGGTTTTTGATTCAAGTAGGGTACGGCGTTCACCAGAAGCGATTGCAGGCAACAATGAGCGATCGCACGGGTATATTAGGTGTAGAACTTGCTTGCGACAAAGAAGGTACAAAGCGGATCTTAGCTAATGCGGGAGTACCTGTACCCAGAGGAACGGTAATTAGCTACTTTGACGATTTAGCCCAAGCAATTGAAGATGTCGGCGGCTATCCGATTGTAATTAAACCCTTAGATGGCAATCATGGTAGAGGAATTACAATTGATATTCGCTCTTGGGAAGAAGCAGGAGCCGCTTATGATGCAGCCAGAGAAGTATCTAGGTCTGTAATTGTCGAACGCTATTATGTCGGGCGCGATCATCGGGTATTAGTAGTAGATAGTAAAGTAGTAGCAGTAGCCGAACGAGTTCCCGCCCACGTAGTCGGCGATGGTGAAAATACTATCGATAGATTAATTGAAATTGTCAATCAAGATCCCCATCGCGGTGTAGGACATGATAACGTATTAACGCGGATTGAAGTAGATCGCACCAGCGTAGCTTTGTTAGAAAGGCAAGGTTATACGCTTGATTCTGTATTACCCAAAGGCGAAATCTGCTATCTAAGAGCAACAGCAAACCTTAGTACAGGTGGAATTGCTGTAGATCGTACAGACGATATTCATCCTGAAAATGTTTGGTTAGCGCAACGAGTCGCAAAAATCATCGGTTTAGATATTGCTGGGATCGATATTGTGACTCCAGACATCAGCCGCCCCTTGCGGGAAGTAGATGGCGTAATCGTCGAAGTAAATGCTGCACCAGGCTTTAGAATGCACGTTTGCCCCAGTAGAGGCATTCCTCGCAACGTCGCTGGGGCAGTATTAGATATGCTATTTCCGCCCGAAAAACCCAGCCGCGTGCCAATTTTGGCAGTCACGGGGACTAATGGCAAAACAACAACAACGCGCTTACTGGCGCACATTATGAAGCAAACAGGGCGCACAGTAGGTTATACAACTACTGACGGTACTTATATTGGCAATTATCTGGTAGAACCAGGAGATAATACAGGTCCTCAAAGCGCTCAATTGATATTGCAAGATCCAACTGTAGAAGTAGCAGTATTAGAATCGGCGCGTGGCGGTATTCTGCGTTCAGGATTGGCTTTTGATGCGGCAGATGTAGGTGTAGTTTTAAACGTTGCTGCCGATCATTTGGGATTGGGAGATATTGACACGATCGCCCAAATGGCACATCTCAAAAGTGTAGTTGCTGAAGCAGTATTGCCTAAAGGTTATGCGGTGCTAAATGCTGACGATGAATTAGTTGCCGAAATGCGATCGCGCGTCAATTCCCAAATTGCTTACTTTTCTATGCAACTAGACAATCCGCTAGTGCAAAAGCACATCCAGCAAGGCGGTTTGGCTGCGGTGTACGAAAATGGCTACTTGTCGATTTTGAAAGGCGATTGGACGCTGCGGATCGAGCAAGCTGTCAACGTACCGATAACAATGGATGGCAAAGCACCGTTTATGATTGCCAACGCTTTAGCTGCAAGTGTCGCTGCTTTTGCCCAAGGAGTAACTATCGAGCAAATTAGGGCAGGGTTAAATAGCTTCCGCGCTTCAGTTAGTCAAACACCAGGAAGGATGAATTTGATTGACTTAGGCAGGTATCACGCCTTGATAGATTACGCCCACAATCCGCACAGTTACGAGGCTTTGGGCGGGTTTATCCGCAATTGGACGGGCGATCGCATCGGTGTAATTGGCGGACCTGGCGATCGCCGCGATGAGGATTTTATCACCTTAGGTAAGTTATCGGCGCAAATCTTCGATCGCATTACGATCAAAGAAGATGACGATACGCGCGGAAGAGAGCGGGGATCGGCGGCAGAACTAATCTCTAAAGGCATTAATCAGGTAAAGCCAGACTGCAATTATGAAGTCATCTTGAGTGAAGAAGCAGCGATTAATAAAGCATTAGATGAAGCTCCTGACGGCGGCTTAGTGGTTATATTACCAGAAAGTGTCAGCCGCGCTATTAGTCTTATAGAAGCGCGTCGGGCGATCGCTAGTGAAGGACAACAAGAAATATCAAATGGAGTTGCTGAAACTCAAAGCGTTCTCAACTCTTCTGTAGTCAATACAGTTGGATAGCAGCAGCTATTAGCCTGGGGTTTAACTCCCAGGCTCAACCTTTGAAAGCTTAGTTTTTATCTTGCTCGGAGTTATCTGCGTCTTCACCTTCACCTTTGAGTTCTTCCTTAAAGCCGCGTAGAGTTTTACCCAAAGAGCTACCAATTTCAGGAATTTTCTTCGGACCAAAAATCAATATTCCGACCAAGGCAATTACACCTACCTCCAGCCATCCTAAACCAAACATATTTATTCTCCTGTGAGGTTATGCGCTCTCAATTAAGCTAGTTTATTTCTAAGTTACCTTGACTATGTAGGCAATATTTTAACTTGTTGGCAAAGTTTGGAAAGTAGCTCTAAGTCTACTACAATCAATTCAAGCCAGCTTGTAGAAAAAGATAGGTCAAGAATTCTTACCAAGACCTATCCCAAAAATGCTACCTCAATTCTACCAAAGTTGTCTCCAAAATCTATTGAGATAACTTTATGGCTAGTTGGTGAGTATTATAGGTGCGCCCATCAAGCTCTAGACACTTTTCCAGATATTGCAGATCTGCCTCTGCCCATTTAGCCTTTGCGCCCCGCCCTGGGGCTTGCCACAAGCCGCCTAACCCCTCTGCTTGCCAGCGTCTAATCGTCGCTCTTACTGTATGACACTCAAAAATACCTGCAATTGCTGGCACTGTCCATCCTTACGCATTCAGTCACAATATACGGGCGCGATTTTTTGTCCGCTGAGATACACTGTTAACTACCCACAATTCTAATAATGTGCGGTCTTATTCTGTTAAAACTATCCCGATTGGCGCAGGCATTAGGCAAATTGACCCTAAACAGAATCTAACTCTGTTATCTTACATTTTATTGTAGCCACCTACTTATTGCTTCATTATCTCAAATTCTGGGATATCCCGATTCCTCAATAATTCATGGCATCATTCCGCAACGTCAAAAAGTCTACTGCTATCGTAGATATCGGCGATCGCTTGATAGTCTTCCGATTCAACAGCAACATATCTCTGCATCTGCGCTTTGTCCATAAAACTTCGCAATTGTACATCGGGATTTAAAAGCGCAAGTTGCACTGACTCAATTAATGTTGCTCCTAAATGCTGTGCTGCAACTATAGGTGGCATCGGGCAAGGTCCAATTGACTCAATTATCTGTAAACTATGTGCTAGTAGGGGAAAGTTGCGTAATTCTTGCTCCAATACAGTGCTATCAATTGCCGCATAATCAACTTCTCCCTCAGCAACCAATTGCATAGAACGTTGGTGAGAACCTGACTGGATCGCCTTACCCAAAAAATTACTATTTTTCCCTGTTGAAATTAGTCGATGCAGCAATAAATTGTAGCCGCTATTTGAGCCTGGATCGTTGTAGCACCAAGTTTTTCCTGCTAAGTCATCGAATGTCTTGAAGCTACTATTACTTGCAACAATAACATCAGAGAAGTAAACCGGACAATTTTGGTAGCGTTGGGCTTGCATTACTGGTGCAACTATCGCCTTTAGCTGGTTGGGTGCAACTTGATAATGGCGAATGAATGGTAAACCGCAAATAAAAGCAATATCTAGCCAATCTTCTCCTAATAACGGATCTTTTAAAGGATTATCTAAACCCTGTACGGTTTCTACTTCTATTGCCAACGCGCGGCTTAAGTATGCTCCCACCGCCGAGTAAAACCAAAACATATTTGGAGCTAAATAAGAAACTAAGCTAAGTTTGCCCAATCTATTCTCCAAGGATATTAAAACTACAGTTTATCTATCGGAATATAGTATTTTAATTGAAGTTCTTGCAAAAATCATCCGTATAGAGTGAGCAGTACACAAACAAAAGCGCGGGAAAACTCGTCGCGGGTGCGGGATCATCTCGCCAACGAACGCACCTACTTAGCATGGATGCGAACAGCGATCGCACTGATGGGTTTTGGAGTTGTAATTGTGCGCTTGCGCCACTTTCAAGCACCTAGAATAAATCATCCAGGTGTAGGCTGGAAGTTGGGCTTAATCTTCTCTGGCGTAGGATTAATTACAGTGCTACTCTCGACTTGGCACTACTTCGCCATCCGTCATGCTATAGATGAGGATGTTTACGAACCAGGCGATCGCTGGGTAATTTTATTTAGCATTGCAGTTATTTTATTGGGAAGTGGAGTTATCTACTTTGTTTTTACTGCCTCTTTGAACCCAGCAAGTTTGTTTGTACCTGAATAAGTTGCAACCAACGAGTACCTAACACAGTCCCAAATGCTCCAGTAATGCCTAATAGAGAACCTTCCAAAAACAGCACGTTACCACTAAGACCATGACTAATACAGGCTGACATTGAGGAGAGAAAAACAACTCCTAAGCTTGTGCTAATAGCTGATTCAACTGTTTCTCCTAGCATCAGTATTTGCAGGGGAATCAAAACAATTCCGCCACCAACTCCAAATAAACCTGCTAATAACCCAGCAGCACTACCAGCAAGCGATCGCCCCAAAATTGACGGTTGCGCTGATGCTACAGTTAGTTCGCGCTGCTCTATTTTGCGTCGCCAACTGATGAAATAGACATTGAGCGAAATAAGCAGCGCAAAAGCACTTAAAAGTAAATATATAGGCAGCTTATCGGCTAAATAAGCTCCTATTTGGGCGCTTAGTAATGCAGGCAATCCTAAAACCGCCACCTTTTGCAAATCTAAGTTACCTGTACGCCAACGTTGCCAACTTCCAGAGGTGGAAATCATCAATTTGGCAAAGTTACTCGTACCAACAGCTTGAATAGGTGATAAACCGACACCTATCATCATCGGTACGAGGAACAAACCGCCGCCAATTCCTGACAGACCTGCCAAGCAGCCAACAAAGAAGCCTCCGCAACCTAATAATAAGCTGGCTTGCAGTGTCAATTCCAAATCAAGCAACACTAGCAAAAGCCTTAGCTTTTCGAGGTTTGATATACACTTTCTGCGTTGGTTGCAGTTGCAAGCGATCGAGGTCTTCCCTAGTAATATATGCTGTTACTTCTTGACCGTCTTTGAGGCTTAATTCAACTTCAACTTCCCAACCTAAATGCACGATGCGATTGATTTTAGCTGGGGCAGATGCTTCTTCTGGTTTGGTTTGAATTAATACGTCATGGGGACGCAGAAAGACTTGAGAACTTGAAGGTTTAAAACTTTGGCGCTGAAAAATTCCAGAGGTACTAGGCAGGACATTTACAGGTCCAACAAAACTCATCACAAATGGCGTGGCTGGATTGTCATAAATCTCGGCTGGCGTACCTACTTGTTCTACCTTGCCTTTGTTAATTACCACAATGCGATCGGCAAGTTCCATTGCTTCTTCTTGGTCGTGGGTAACAAAAATTGTCGTCACGTTGACTTGTTGGTGCAAGTGTCGTAGCGAAGCCCTTAGTTCTTTACGCACTTTGGCATCTAGCGCCCCAAATGGTTCGTCTAACAGCAATACTTGCGGTTCTACAGCTAAGGTTCTCGCTAAAGCTACTCGTTGGCGTTGTCCGCCAGATAACTGTGACGGGTAGCGATCGCCTAATCCCTGCAACTGCACTAACTCTAAAAGCGCTTCAACTTTAGTTCTAACTTTTGCTTTGGGAGCTTTTTGCAACTCAAGTCCAAAAGCAATATTCTGGCGAATAGTCATGTGTTTGAATAGCGCGTAGTGCTGAAACACAAAACCAATGCCGCGCGAGCGCACGCTTCTATGCGTTACATCCCTACCTGCGATCGCAATCCTACCGCTGTCTGGTGTTTCTAACCCAGCTATCAGTCGCAGTAACGTAGATTTACCCGATCCAGAAGGTCCTAGCAATGCAATCAGAGAACCACTTTCGATTTCTAAACTAATTTTGTCAACTGCCTGAAATGAACCAAATTTTCGGGAAATATTCTCAATTGAAATGCCAGTCATAAATTCTCTGTGTAATTATGTCTTGCGATCGACTACTAAATAGGAGGCTTCTATAATCTCCGGTTCATCGATAGACTTACCGTATTTTACTCTTATAAGTCAAACAAAACTTGTACCTCAGATACAAAAATCTCAAAATTCTGCAATTTGGCATATTGCTATCAGGTAGAATCAATTTTAATCTACACTTATCCTATCGGAATTTAGGATTTTAGTAGAATATAGGTTTATTTTTTAACTCCTTACCAGTCTTAAATCCTATTAGCGCTCAACTATCCAAAAATCACCTATGGCTATCCTGCGAATTGAAGATGGAAAGACTTACACGCAACTTAGTGACATTACTCGCGAACTTGCGCCATTGAATATTAGGCTCGAACGCTGTCCGGTTGGCAAAAATCTCGATCTTCCTGGATTGTTAGCGCAATATATTCTTAGTCCTGCTCAAAAAGAGCAAGTGCTACAAGGAGTTAGCAACCACTTCGAGCAAGTTAAACGTTATGGATATCAATGGCGCGATTTGATGGTGCTACATCCAGGAGCTACGTATCTGTATGCCTTAATCTCTCATCTCGATCGCTCTCATACTCAGGTAGATGACGAAGCTCTTTATGTTCTAGCTGGAGAGGGTATTTTTGGGTTTGTACGTTCTGATGGCAGCCAAGTAGAACTGATAGTACAAGCAGAAGAATATATTAATATCCCGTCTGGTACTGAGCATTGGTTTTGTCTTACAGCTTCGCTGCATATCAAAGCTGTACGCTACTTCACCACAGTAGGCGGTTGGATGCCCCAATATACGCAGACACAAAGCAATCCCAACTGCAATTAGAAATTGCTATACCTCTATACTACGGTTAATCAATCGGATTTATGTACTTTAATTACTTGTAGTTACACTCAGGCTGTGCAATACTCATTAATCATAATTAATTACGGTATTCCTACCGGATTAGTGGTGTTTATTTGCTTTTCCCTGTAAACCGCACGAATTAAAGGTCTAGGCTAACCTTGCTAAACAATTTGAGTGCTGATTTTCAGATTATTTTTGAGCGCGATCCTGCCGCCCGCAGTTGGTTGGAAGTATTATTTTGCTACCCTGGCTTGCAAGCACTTTTCTGGCATCGAATAGCGCACTGGCTTTATAACCGCAAAGTACCTTTTATTCCGCGCGGGATTTCCTACTTGGTTCGCTTTGTAACTGGAATTGAAATTCACCCTGGAGCAAAAATTGGTAAGGGTGCATTCATCGATCATGGTATGGGGGTAGTCATCGGCGAAACTGCGATTGTGGGAGACTACGCCACCATCTATCAAGGGGTGACACTGGGCGGTACGGGCAAAGAATACGGCAAACGTCACCCTACAGTAGGACAAAATGTAGTTGTAGGCGCAGGAGCCAAAGTTTTAGGCAATATTGAGATTGGCGATAACGTTCGTCTTGGTGCTGGTTCTGTAGTGCTAAGAAATATTCCTGCTGATTGCACAGTTGTAGGTATTCCAGGGCGAATTGTCCGCCATCAAGGGAAGTTGATTGACTATCGATGTAATGACAATTTGCCAGATCCAGAAGCAGAAGTAATTCGCGCCTTGTTTGACAAAATACAAGTTTTAGAAGCAGAAGTTAACCGTCTTAAAGAGCGCAGGGGTTTAGTTCCTGCAATGAATACCCATACTCAAGCTAAAGACAACCTGTTAATTGAGAATTTCCTAGATGGGGCAGGGATATAAAGCGGGATTGTTCAGCATTATCAGCCCTTTTACTTGAAAAATTATGAATATCTCGTTACTGGCTCGCGATCGCGCTTTTGCTCCAATTACTAATTTTACACGTCGCTCTTATCTACCTTTAAGACGCGATGCTTTATGGCTGATAAAGACTGGAGTAGTTCGGACTCTAACTGTACTAGAAGATGGAACCGCTGTCACGTTGGGGCTGTGGGGCGAGGGGGATATTGTTGGCAGAGTTTTATCGCAAGCCAACCCTTATCAAATTGAATGTCTCACACCAGTAGAAGCAACTTTAATTCCAGAGCAAAACTGGTCTGAAGTTACCCAAGCGATGCTTTTACATATGCAACGCTCTGAAGAATTTATTGAAATTTTGCACTACAAGCAAGCTGAATCTAGCCTGCTGCGCTTGTTTGGTTGGTTGGCAAAAAGATTTGGTCAAGAAGTCGAACAAGGAAAACGGATTGACTTGCGTTTAACCCATCAAGACATTGCTGACATAATTGGCTTAACTCGCGTTACAGTTACGCGGCTGCTGAATGAGTTTAAAAGACTAGGCGTTATTCAGCGTCAAGAGCGGCAATTTGTGGTGATGCAAGATCGAGATCCATACTGGCATTACGAAATTTAGGCGAGCAAGATGAGAAGAAAAAGATTCAGTTTATGGTTGGCAATTGTTAGTTGCGTAGTTGCGATCGCATTTTCTAGTTGCACTAATACTACAAAAGCCGCAACTCCAGATACAATCCGCCTAGATTACGCTTACTATAACCCAGTAAGTTTAGTTCTCAAAGAAAAAGGCTGGTTGGAACAAAATCTAGCCAAAGACAAAATAAAAGTTGAGTGGGTGCAAAGTTTGGGCAGTAATAAAGCCCTAGAACTACTTAACAGCCGTAGTATTGATTTTGGTTCTACTGCTGGGGCGGCGGCTTTGATTGGTAAAGCAAATGGCAATCCAATTAAATCTGTCTACGTCTACTCCAAACCAGAATGGACGGCTTTAGTAACGGGTGCTAAATCGAGCATTCAAAAAGTAGCAGACTTAAAAGGTAAACGAATTGCTGTAACGCGAGGAACCGATCCCCATATCTTTCTGTTAAGAGCATTAGACAAATTTGGTCTGAGTCCAAAAGATGTTGAATTGATTCAACTGCAACATCCTGATGGCAGAGTAGCTTTAGAAAAAGGCGATGTAGATGCTTGGGCTGGATTAGATCCGCACATGGCTAAAACCGAAGTAGAAAAAGGTTCGCGTTTGTTCTTCCGCGAACCAAACTTTAATAGCTATGGAGTCTTAAACGTCCGAGCAGATTTTGCTAAAGATTACCCCAACTATGTAGAAAGAGTTTTGAGTATCTATGAAAAAGGACGGCAATGGTCTTTGCAACATCCAGAAGAACTAAAGCAAGTATTAGTCAAAGAAGCAAAACTAACTGATGCAGTTGCAGCAAAACAACTGGAACGAACAGATTTATCTAGCTCCACAATTGGCGAGGTGCAAAAGCAGGTAATTAACGCGGCTGGAGATGTGTTGAAAAAAAGCGGCGTAATTAAGGAATCTATTGATGTTGCTCAAGTAGTTGGGGAATTAGTCGATCCGCAGTTTATTAGCAAAATTGCTAGCAAGTAATATGAGCAGACTTTTACCAACAACTAAAACCTCCTCAAACAGACAAAGAAGTTTGCCCGTAAAAGCTAGGCGATCGCTGACTCTTAAATTCAAGTTAAATTGGCTAAAAGGGCTAATTATCCCATTTTTGCTATTAATTATTTGGGAAATACTCTCTCAAATTGGCTTTCTCCCTTCTAATCTCCTACCTGCTCCTACGGCTGTAATTAGCACTATTTGGGAATTGCTCGTTTCTGGAGAGTTATTCAATCATATTAGTATTACTCTTTACCGCGTTGCTTTGGGTTTTGCGATCGGTACAGGTATTGCTACAGTTTTAGGCGCTCTAACTGGGTATTCGCGTTTGCTATACGAGCTATTAGATCCTTTACTGCAATCGCTGCGGAGCATTCCATCTCTTGCTTGGGTTCCATTATTTATTCTGTGGATGGGTATTTACGAAACTTCCAAAGTTGCCTTAATTGCTGTAGGCGTGTTCTTCCCAGTTTATTTAAATCTGATGAGCGGTTTGCAAGGAGTAGATCGCAAGTTGGTTGAAGTAGGCAAAGTGTATCGCCTCAATTCAATGCAACTAATTCGGCGTGTTTTTTTACCTGCAACAATGCCTGCTTATATTGTGGGATTGCGTAGTGGATTAGGTTTGGGATGGATGTTTGTGGTGGCGGCGGAAATTATGGGCGCAAGTGCGGGATTGGGATTTTTATTAGTAGATGGACAAACTACAGGTCGCCCTGAGATTGTAATTGCTAGCATTTTACTATTTGCAATTTTGGGCAAGCTTACCGATACTGCGATCGCATCTCTAGGTAAACGTCTTCTCCATTGGCAAGATGCTTATGGCTCATTGTAAGGAAATTATGCTGCAAATTGAGAATGTCACCAAGCAATTTAAAAATGGATTTATTGCCCTAGAAGATGCGAACATACAGATCGATACTGGGGAAATTGTTAGCCTAGTAGGAACTAGCGGTCGCGGTAAAAGTAGCTTATTGCGGCTGGTTGCAGGGTTAGATGTACCAACAACAGGGCGCGTAGCTATTGCCAACAAAACTATTAATTCTCCTCATTCGGCTGCAGGCATTATCTTTCAAGAACCTCGTTTGATGCCTTGGCTAACTGTAAAACAGAACGTTGAATTTGGATTAGAACATCTATCGCCAACAGAAAAAACTAGGCTTTCGGCTACAACGTTAGAGCGAGTTGGGTTAGCTCAATTTGCAAGAGCATTACCACGTCAGTTATCTGGAGGAATGGCGCAGCGCGTTGCGATCGCTCGTGCTTTGGTTACAAATCCTGCTATTTTGCTCTTAGATGAGCCTTTTAGCGCCTTAGATGCCGTTACGCGCATTAAGTTACAAGAGCATCTGTTACAAATTTGGGCATACGATCGCCCGACAATGTTATTAGTTACTCATGATATTGAAGAAGCAGTTGTGTTGAGCGATCGCATTATCGTCATGCGCGGTAATCCAGGACATATTTATCAAGAACATACAATCGATCTTCCTCGTCCTCGCAAGCGTACCGATCTCAATTTTCAACGTTGGAAAGAACAACTCCTAAATGCCCTAGACCTTTCGGAAGATAAGCCAGTTGAGGATCGAAATGCAGCTATTAGAATCTAAAACGTCCCTTGATTATATTGCTTTAGCATCTGCTTTAGCTGAAGAATTTGCTACTACTGCTGTAGAACGAGATGCTCAAGGTGGTACGCCCAAACAAGAACGCGATCGCCTCCGCCACACTGGTTTGTTAAAACTCATCATACCTAAAGAGTATGGTGGTATAGGAGAAAATTGGATTACTACTTTTAAAATTAGCCGCGAACTCGCTAAAGTTGATAGTTCTATTGCTCATGTTTTTTCCTACCATCATTTGGGTGTAGTTATTCCGCACATCTTCGGCTCTATAGCTCAAAAAGAGCGATATTATCGAGAAACTGTACAAAATAACTGGTTTTGGTGCAATGCTTTAAACCCTTTAGATCGCCGAACTACTTTAACTCTTGATGGTAATAATTTTCGGCTTAATGGAGTGAAAAGTTTTTGCTCTGGTTCAAAAGATTCAGATATTTTACCAATTACTGCTACTAACGTAGAAACTAATGAGTTGATAGTAATAGCAATTCCTACCCCAAGACAAGGCATCCAAATTCAGGATGATTGGGACAATATGGGACAGCGCCAAACTGATAGCGGTAGTATTGTATTTGATAATGTAGCAGTGTATGCAGATGAGATTTTAAGAGAACGCGATCGCCCATCAACACCTTTTAATACTATCCGCGCCTGTCTAACACAGCTAAATCTTGCCAACATCTACTTAGGAATTGCTCAAGGAGCGTTAGCCGCAGCTAAACAATATACTCGCACTAATACAAAGCCTTGGCTCACTTCAGGCGTAGAAAGCGCAACAGTTGACCCTTATATTCTTCAACACTACGGCAATATGTGGGTAGATTTGCAAGCTGCAACTTGTTTGACAGATGTTGCTGGAGAATTATTACAAGCAGCTTGGGAGCAAGAATGGGCGCTAAGTGAAGAGCAACGAGGAGAATGTGCAATTGCGATCGCAACGGCAAAAGTTGCAGCAACAAAAGTTGGCTTGGAAATTACCAACCGGATATTTGAAGTTATGGGCGCACGCGCTACAACTGGTAAATATGGTTTCGACCGTTACTGGCGCAACTTGCGTACCTTCACCTTGCACGATCCAATAGATTATAAAGTACAAGACATTGGCAATTGGGTACTCAACGAACAACTACCAAAGCCTAATTTTTATTCGTGAGTTAGACAACAAAGCATAACAACAGGTGGTTTTCATGACAGTGCAAAATAATCGTCATGCAGTGGAATCTAAACTAGGGCTATCATCTGTTTTTAACAAAAGCAACGTTACTCAAATTCGGTTGCGAATATACATACCTCAGCGCTATCAGCAAGAACCTATAATTTCACGTTTGACCTCTGAATATGCATTAATCGTCAATATTACTGAAGCGGTGCTGCTACCAGATCGCGACTGGGGAAAGTTTGACATTGAACTTAGGGGAACGCCAAGTCAGATTTGTAGTGGTTTAACTTACTTAGAAAAATTGCAACTCAAAATTTTAGGTAAGCCTAACGCTTACGGTGATGGTTGGAGTTATTAAACTGCATCCGTTTTAGCAATTCATCATACTCATCATGCGAACCAATCCAAGGGCGAGAGTTTTTGGATTTCGGCGATCGCTTGTTGAAGCAGTTCAGTCATATTTCGACAGCAGTAAATATTGAAATTTTTTACAATTTTAACCAATGCTCAAAGAGATGGTTCTTTATTGAATAATAAATAGAGTCTTAATTAAAGCATTGTGTTAAAACAATCTGCTGCAAATATTTGTCAGGTTGCGGCTTTTATAAGCTTACGGAGATTGGGTAAGCTAATAACTTTCGGTTTAGCCTGGAAACTCCCATCTGTCATTTTTCCTACAACATTACTACCCTTTACCTGCAACCAATACTCTCCACATGATGAAATTGCTACCTCTGCTTTCTTCGTCCAAAAATCCTTGGAGAGCGCCAAAACCCATTCTGTTCCAATGGGAAACTGGGTCACGTAGGGTCGGCATTGTATGCCATTATCTCCCCACACAATAACCTTGCCCAATTTTGTTGCGCCTTTATATACCTCTTTGACTTCAACCGTCATTGCCACTGGCGTTCTCTTTCGCTCTTTGTCATCTTTAGACCAATGGTACTCAATAACTTTTCCCCTAATTGCTAATTGCGATCGCTTAGCTAACTGAACGAATGAGCGATCGCTACTCGCGCAACTGCAAGCATAGGCATTTGGAGTCAAAAACAAGAGTGAAAAGCCAACAATTATTGAAGGTATATGCTTCATATTAGAACATTAACATTTTATGTAAAACTGACCTACTTGAGTAGGAATGCGATCGCATTGATTGTGTAATTATTGTACTTGCATAAAAGTGCGATCGCACTTTTATCTACTTGCTCTGTGTCCCCTTTACTGTCCGCGCCCTGGCTGACAATCTGCAAAACCCAATGCCTCTGTATCCAGAAAACTAGCGATCGCCATCTCAACAACTGCTTCGATTGGATATTCGATTTCCGCAGCACGCGCAATCAGGGTAGTACGAATTCGCTCAGGTAAACGTTCTAAAATCATCTCTCCATCAGCAGGGGCAAGTTGCTCTTGAAGTTTAGCTTGCATAACTTTACATCTCTACTGGGATTTAGAACGTTATAGGGTGGTTCGGTAGCTCTGAGGATAATGGTTTTTAGCTCCAATAGTAACGCAGGGTTTTTCCAAGTTACTCTTGACTTCATCTTCCGCCAATTTGAGCCGATACCCCAACCCGTAAACCGTCTCAATCAATCCGTCTGCCCCAGCTTGTTTGAGTTTTCGTCGTAAGGCTTTAATATGCGTTCTGACAGTATTTTCTGAAGGGATTTCTGCAAATGACCAGAGACGATCGAGCAGGGCTTGTTGGCTAAATATCTGATGAGCGTTACGTAAAAACAAATCTAGTAGAGCATATTCCTTAGCAGTCAAGTGTAAAAATTGCCCCTCGCAAGTTACCCTACAGCTACTAGAGTCAATCCCGATCTTTCCCACCTCAACTACGGAGGAAGGAGCCGAACTACCTCGACGGATCGAAGCCCGAATCCGAGCTAATAACTCACGGGGATCGAAAGGCTCGACAATAAAATCGTTAGATCCAGCTTCTAACCCCATGATTTTGATAGTATTGCTGTCCAAGGCTGTCAAAAACAGAACCGGAGTGCGGTCTTGGCGATCGCGTAGCTGCCTGCATACATTCAGTCGATTCAGCTTGGGCAACATGACATCCATCAAAATTAGATCGTAAGTAAACGCCTTTGCCATTTCCAGCCCAGCCTGACCATCTATCGCCAAATCGACTAAGTAATGTTGCTCAACGAGAGTATTTTTCAACATTTCAGCCGTACCCCGATCGTCTTCTACTAATAGAATTTTCATAGGCAGTTACTTGTTGCATTTAATTATTTTAAAACTCTATGTTTAAAATAATTATTATGTTACTGCTAGCTGTATCTATTGGTTCAAAATTCTAATTTCAGGAAGGTTATTAAGCTTTTTTATATTATCTAATAATTTCTCCACAAAATCTCCACTTTCTTTTTTTATCATCAAACAAAGGCAATAATTCAGGAGAAAAATAATGCAGATCGACAAGCAGCAGATCGTGAATATGCTTAAGTCAAAGCTTCAGTCAGGCGATCGAGGTCAAGCTGACCAAGCTGAACAGCAGCTACCCCAGCAGGTGGATACAGACAACCCACAGCATCAGCAGTTACTACAGAAGTTTGGCATTAACCTGCAAGATTTGATTGGTCGTTTGGGCGGTGGTATTCCAGGGATGTAGTCGCCTCTCGGCTGACAATTAGTTCTGCTGAATTCAGCAGATGAAGTCGTGGGACGAGGAGTAAGAAATTTAAGTGGAAAATTGTAACTCCCCGTCCCTATAAGGATAGTACGCCTGGGCTATGAAGAGTTAAAAAAACTTTTTTATAGAACAGCAAAAACTTTCATGTTCAATACAACACTAACTCTCTCTTTAGTACGAAAACAATAAAGAAAGCCTAAAGTTGGAGCGTTATATTTAATACAACTTAACTCTTTCTTTAGTAGAATAAATGAGATTAATTAGTCTCTTTAAGTTAGAGCTAGGTAAAAATGAATTGCCAAAAGAATTAAGAGAAAAATCTGATGGCTCTTGTAAAACTTGAAGAATTCGCTCCAAACTACGTGACAACTTTGCTGGAAGAGACATTAAGGGCATGAGTGTCTATCTAAATAAAGGAGATGAGAAAATTGGCAAAATCAGTGATGCTTTAGTAGATGAAGAAGGTAATTTTCGGTATTTTGTCGTTGACTTAGGCTCCTGGATTTTCGGTAAAAAAGTTTTGATGCCCGTTGGTCGTTCTCGGATCGACTATCAAGCAGAGCGCATCAATATTTAATTAAGCAAGTTGAGTAGTTAAAAACCTTCCCTGCAAAAGTATAATTTGATAGCGCGATCGCCATGCCAAATAAAACTCATGATTAATCCCTCCGTACCTGTAGAACAAACTATCACCGAGATATCGCCGCATTGGGCTAGCGATTTACTGCAACAATTATTAGATGGGCGATCGCTATCTAGCCAACAAGCAGTCCAACTGATGCAAGCATGGCTAAACGAGCAAATAAACCCAGCTTTATCAGGAGCAATATTAGTCGCAATCCAAGCTAAAGGCGTAACCAGTGCAGAACTAGCAGGTATGGCGCAAGTCTTACAATCTCTATCTCTAGCTTCGGCTCCTATATCTTTAGCCTCAACTCCTTTGATAGATACTTGTGGCACAGGTGGCGATGGCGCTGCAACATTTAATATTTCTACAGCAGTTGCTTTTGTAGCTGCTGCTGCGGGCATAAAAGTAGCTAAACATGGCAACCGATCTGCTTCTAGTCGTGTAGGTTCGGCTGATGTATTAGAAGCACTAGGAGTTAACTTAAATGCTAATTCGGAGCAAGTTAAAGCCTCGTTGCAAGAAGTAGGTATTACATTTCTATTTGCCCCTGGGTGGCATCCCGCCCTTAAAGTTGTTGCACCCTTGCGGCGCACCTTGAAAGTACGTACAGTATTTAACTTGCTAGGACCATTAGTAAATCCCTTACGCCCGACAGGGCAAGTAATCGGCGTTCCTAGCTCAACATTGCTAGAAACTATGGCTCAAGCCTTACAGCAATTAGGGACGCAAAATGCGATCGCCCTTCACGGTAGAGAAAAGCTAGACGAAGCAGGACTTGCCGATCTTACAGATATTGCGGTACTAACAAACGGCAAGGTAGAAGTAACGACAATCGATCCCCAACAATTGGGTTTAACTACTGCCCCCACAGAGGCTTTACGCGGCGGCGACATCGCCGAAAACGCCCAAATCCTCCAAGCGGTACTCCAAGGTAAAGGAACAGCCGCACAGCAAGACGTAGTAGCCTTAAACGCTGCCTTAGCCCTGCAAGTAGGTACGCTTACAAATCCAGGAGATTACACCCAAGGCATCAGCATCGCCAAAGATATTCTCCAATCGGGTGCAGCATGGGCAAAGCTAGAGCAGTTGGTAGAGTTTTTGAAATAGAAACTTTAATAATTCGTAATTCATAATTAGCGCATTAGAAGCGGGACAAGGGGGACTAGGGGGATCGAAACTCAACTATGTCGCGCTTGATTGTGACATCGTAATTGCTGAAAAAATCTTGTCCTAGTAGTCCTATATCTAAATCTGCTGAAGGAGCGATCGCAACAGGTACGTGCTTGATTACTGCGCCGCCTACTTCAATTGAATCGATGTAGCCAATCTCAAATTCTACATTGCGATCGCTAGCTGTGTTTGCCTTCGCTTTGCCTACTGGTACTACTCCTAATGCAGATGCCATTTGCTGCGTAATTACAGTCCCGCTAGCGCCTGTGTCTACAATCATGTCAAATTGCCTTACACCGTTAAAATTTACATCAACTACGGGCGTTCCCCCAGTACGACTTTTGATTAACGCTTGAAATACCTTTTGATTGGGCGGTACTGCAACCGCAACGCTGGGAGTTGTAGGCGGAATTTGAGGAATTGCAGCTATTTCTGGACGCGTTTGCAAGGGGCGGTTTGCCTGTTGTTTGGCATATTTGAGGTTTTGCTGGTATTGAATTAGCTTCTTTTGCGCCAGTGCTTTATCGGGGCTATTAGCAGGGATAGATTTCATTAAAGCGATCGCTTCGTTCCACTGACTTATTACCAAATTCCAGTCTTCCGGCGATTGTGCCGATTGGCTGATAGTTAAAGCGCCATAAGCTTTGTCTAACGCTACATCAAATTGATTTGGCTCTATTTTTTGCGGCTGTACGCTTGCTTTTGGTGTAGTTGGATGATTTTTCAGGGCTACTAATGGCGTGTTATCGATATTACTTTGACTATCTGCGGGATTATTGCTACTGCAACCAGTTCCAACAATTGTCAGCATTCCTGCGAGTAAAATTAATACTGTGCTAAAGGTCGAAAACTGCTGCATATCTACGTATAATCCCGTAGGACAAATGTTTATAGTTTTTTTTGTTACCTAATCTAGAATACAAAAGTTTTTTTGGAACCGGAAGACCCTACTGCTCAAAATCGCAACCAATTAAGCTAGTCTTGTTCAATAATAAAATTTGCTTGTTTCAAGCTGATGGTTAATTCCGCTTGCTTTAGCATTTGCCAAGTCAAAAGGTACTGCAATCAATGTTTATCGATAAACAAACTGGCGCAACCAAAATTAAGAATAGTCTAGTAATGGTAATAGCGATCGCCCTACCTATAGGCTTTGCTGCGTCAGTCAAAGCCTTAGAAGTCCAAGTTATACCCTCTAAGCCCAAACTAGGGGATACTTTATCAGTCGTAGTCACTCCAGATAATCCTGCAAACAATCGCGCTCCGTCAATCACAGTCAATCAAAAGACTTATCCTACATTTGCGATCGCCCCTAACAAGTTTCGCGCCCTTTTACCCACAACGCCGCTAGAAAAACCAGGAAACAGAGTTTTGCAGGTCAAGTCTGGTGATGAAGCTAGCAAAATAGCTGTATATGTAGGCGATCGCAAATTTCCCGTCCAACGCATTACTTTACCACCAGGTAAATCGGGACTTAAAGCAACGCAACTCGAACTTAGCCGTGTCGCCGCCCTCAAGAACTTAAAAACACCGCAAAAATACTGGAACGGTACTTTCCTCAAACCCAATAAAGGGAGAATCACGACAATTTATGGCGTGCGCCGCTACTACAATGGCAAATTTGCCCAAGACTACTACCATCGCGGCGTAGATTATGCAGGCGCAGTTGGTTCGCCAGTTATGGCTCCTGCTGACGGACGCATCGCTCTAGTAGGTAGAGTATCGCAAGGGTTTCGAGTTCACGGCAATATTATCGGTATCGATCACGGACAAGGCGTAATTACTACCTACCTGCACCTCAGCCGCATCAATGTCAAAGAAGGCGATTTTGTGAAAGCAGGTCAAGTTATAGGCGCAGTAGGAGGAACAGGAGCAGTTACAGGACCGCATTTACATTGGGGATTGTACGTTCAAGGCGAAGCAGTAGATCCCGTACCTTGGCGCGAGCGAAAATTTAATTAGGGAGATTTTGCAATTTTCCGATAAGAGTAGGGCAAAATTAGTGAGTAATCCTGTCACCAACAAAGTGCAGTAGAGTTAGAGGCGTTATGGGTATTGAAAAAATAGTTGAACAAGCCCTTCAAACAGGCTATCTTACACCAGCAATGGAAGCCGAGGTAGGCTCTATCTGTGATGCTGCCTCGGAGCTTTCTGTCGCTGAATATATGGCGTTAGATAAATTAATGGGTTCGCTGTTAACTGGTGAAGTGGTGGCAGTACAGCGCAAACAGTTTATCAACGTCATGGAAGAGTTGGTACTTACAGAAGCTTTAGCTAGAGTCGCAGAAATAGAAGTTACTAGCGAACAGCACTTAGATGTAGGCGATATTGCCGCTTATGCTCTCAATCGCCTGCCACCTTTGTATGCTACCACCGAGGAAGGTGGTAATTACCAACGGCAACGCGCCAGAGAAGAACTGCAAGACTTAATTGCCCAACAAGTCAACGAAGCAATTTCTCGAAACTTAGATCGTCCTGACTTTTTTCCAGAACGGCAAGCTTTGGGCAAAAATACTGGTAATGAGGTGTTAAAACAAGTCAGTACATTGCTGCAAGTTTACGCGCCTAATTTCGAGCAAGAATCAGACGTAGGCAGAAACTCCTAGATGCAGGTTGAAATATAAGTTTAAGTTCAAATATCGCGCCTCCGACTTCTTAACAAAGCTTTATTAGCGATCGCCTGCATATTTAGCAAAAAGTGGGCAAACTAAATGAAAGAGGAGAATTGTTGCAGTTGGCGATCTAAAGAGCGATCGGCTCAAACTTTAAATCCCGATCTGCGACACTACAAAAACAATTTGTAGGTGTGGGAGGAGGAACGATGCTTGAAAAACTATTATTAGCCTTCATCATTACGTTGTGCCTAAACCTGTTTTTGGGAGCTAAACTGCCAAACAGTACGAATACCACCGCTATAACTCATATAGCCGAACATTCGTCCCTAATAGGAAAATGGCTAGCAAGTCGCCCTGATTGGCAGCAATATAAGTCGCCATCACACGGAATCTAGTCAAACATACTAAATGGCAAATTACCGCCAAGCGCGGGAACTTCCCCCCGATAGCGATGTCTATTAACCAGGGACGTTTTCAAGTCATTGGCGTGTATGAGTCAAGTAATTCCTATATCCTGGTCAACTGCTGAGGCAAAGGTTCCTCAAGCGCCAGTGCAAGTAGATAAATTGTCTAATTACGATTTAATTTTGCGTTGTCAAGCAGGGCTGCGTCCAGACCGCACCGCCTTTGCCGAATTGTTGCGACGCTATCAATCTCATGTCGATCGAGTTTTGTATCACCTAGCACCTGATTGGCAAGATCGTTCGGATTTAGCGCAAGAAGTGTGGATTCGCGTTTATCGCAACATCAAGCGCCTGCAAGAACCTGTCAAGTTCCGCGGGTGGCTGAGTCGAATTGCGACAAACTTGTTTTACGATGAATTACGCAAGCGCAAGCGCGTTGCTAGTCCCTTATCATTAGACGCGCCGCGTTCGATGGAAGATGGTGAAATGGATTGGGAAATTGCTGGTGACAATCCCTCTCCAGAGGAGGAGTTGACGACCCGTGAATTTTATGAACAATTACAAGAGGCGATCGCCGATTTGCCAGAAGTGTTTCGCACTACTATAGTCCTAAGAGAAATTGAAGGGATGCCTTACGAGGACATTGCCGAAATTACTAAAGTCTCTCTAGGAACTGTAAAATCGCGCATCGCCAGAGCTAGAGCTAGACTGCAATCTCAACTACAAAACTACTTAGATGGTTAGTAATTTGGCACAAATTGTCCGTAATTGTACCCCTTGTATCTCTTGGCAGTAGTGTTAAAATGACTTTTGAATTTGAGGATCGCAAACACGAAAACACTCAACTGCCAAATAACTTGTCAGCGCCGAACCCTGGTCATACCCATCAATTAATAAGTATTATGAACACACAGAAGCGCGATCGCTTCGAGTTACTAAGTGCCTACCTAGACGGTGAAGTTACTGCCACTGAAAGGCGACAAGTAGAAGAATGGCTCGACAAAGATGTTGAGACTCAGCGGCTATATTCTAGGCTATTGAATTTACGCAGCAATTTTCAGTCGCTACCCGTACCGTCAGCCCAACCAGTAGAGCAAACAATTGGGCAGGTGTTTGGCAAGATAGACAAGCGTCGCAGACACCGCTCAGTAGCGTGGGGAGGTGCAGCGATCGCCGCTATGGTTGTAGCAGCACTATCAAGTGTAGTTCCAGGTCGTCAAGTCTGGCAAATGGCAAATGTCAACAATTCAGCAGCTAGCGAACCATTGTACGTTGCTTTGAATACGCCTGTAGTTGAGATTCCTGACACTGTGCTTGCACCCGCTCACAAAAGCGCACCAGCACAGCCAGCAAAGCTACACCAGCAGAATAACTAAAAAATATAGTCTAATTTAAAGTCCCACCAACCATTTTTAATAAACACGCCACCATAAGCCGCAATTTTTTGTCGGCTCATTGAATAAGTCCAAACCTTTGCCAGCGGTTCGAGATTTGAGTGATAAACTTCAACTCGATGCCGCTGGTAATCATTTTGGCTAGCTAATCTATCGGGATGATAATCTTCCAATTCATCAAGCGCGGTTAAAACTGTAGAATCTAAAAATGAAAGTACATAACCGCGTACCAAGTAATTTTCTGGGAAAATTGCTGCCGGATAGCCAAAAGGTAGCGCAAATAACTTACCATAGGCGATCGCTTCTTGCACCTCTGCTACCTGGTCGCAGTAACGTTGATAATTGATCTCTCCTGGTTTCAGCGTGCCATAAACAAAGACTTTTAACACAAAGAATCCTCAACAAAAATATTTTCTGCTTCAGACCTACTTACTAAATCTATACTTAGTTGTTTTACTTGCTGGTTTAATTGTTTCAGAGAGTAGTTAGAAATTAATAATTCTTTACCTTTTGCTGCAGTTTTTTGTTTGTAATTATTCATGCCATATTGAACTTCCAACTCTGCTATTTCCGCAAAATCAAATAACTTTCTAACTTCCTGGCAATCATCATAAGTAAGTAACCATCTGTGCTGGCATTTCCTTACATTAGCAGCAAATCTCTCATGGTCAAAACTTGTATGTAAATTTCCTTTCACCCCGTACAGCTTGGATTTTGTTGGTTGGTAATAAGGCGGATCGAGAAATAAAAACACATCTTCTCCATCTTGGTGCAAGAGTTTATCGTAATCGCTACAAGTAATACAAACTGTATCTAAATAAGCAGATAAATTTTTTAATCTCTCAATAGATGATTCAGTAAATCTTTTTTCAAAAGCTTGCTGAGAATAACCTCCTGAATCCATAATTCCTGAAAAAGTAATCCGATTCATAATAAAAAAGCGAACTGCTCTATCAAATTCAGAAAATATGCGATCGCTCTGATTTAGATAGTTATATAGCTTTTTGCCATTTTGGTAACTTTCTTTGAGAATAGTTACATGACTTACTAAACTATCTAGATCGTCTCTAACATATTTCCAAAAGCAGTATAAGTCACTGTTTAGATCGTTAATCCAATATTTATTTATTCTATTCTGGAAAACACTTTTAACAGCAAGGAAAACTGAACCTCCACCTACAAATGGCTCTCTAAACTCAGATATATTTGTAGGAATATATGGCAATAAATAATTTATAACCTTTGATTTTCCTCCTGGATATCTCAAAGGACTTTTAATATGTTTAGACATTAGAAGTTATGAGAACGTTTAGCTTAGAATTTTGCTTTGTCTCTAAATTTAAAGACTGGACTATTTTTATTTGATTCTTTTTAAAGCTATTAATATGACAAAATTCTTCTATTGCAGTAGTTTCATTAGGAAAATGAAGAGAACCATTTACTTTTCCGGTAAGTTTTAAGCGGGTAGTAAACTCTACTGGATTATCGTCCAAATATAAATATTCTAAGTTACTAAAAAGTATTAATTTAAATAATCCATCTTTAATATCATCTTCGGAAGGCATTTGCCTTGAACTAGAGTTCTTTGATTCTTGAATAATAAATATTGTGCCTTGTTGATAAACTTCGTCAGATGTTAAATGATACATTCCTCCTAAGTAATTAGATATGGAGAATACTCCTTTGTAGCCATCAGATAAATATTCTAGCTTATGTTTAGTGGTTGACTCTCTACGTGCAGCAGCTAGCGATCTATCTAAAGTTGATTCCTTAAAACTTTGAATGCTAAACTTACCATCTCTTTTAAAACTATTAAGTACCTCAATATGTTTTGAATATGGATGTAGTTTTACATTCTGGGTAGACGATATATTTTTGTAGCTGTTAACAGCGTTTAAATATACTGTCTCAAAATCTTTCTCAAAATGAGTAGTGTTCCAATGTAAAGCCGTTAGCTGATAGTGACTAATTTCTAATAATTTTTGGTTGATATACTCGTTGCTAAACTTTTGATTTTTAATTTTGTTTATATTGCTGTCTGTTACTCTATCGGCGCGTTCGTACCAAGCAAGGATAATATATACATTTAGTAAATTCATCCAAGACATTGTAATAAAATTTAGCCTATCGTTATCGCCGTCCGCCCCTTCATCTTTGATTATGGGAATGATTGTAACTTTTTTAGAGTTCAAATGATAAGTATTATAAATTCTAGCAAAAGGATATGTTCTTGTGCGTTTGGGAGATTTCCATTGAGAAAAAGCAAGATTGTTTTGCAGGGAATCTAAGCTAATTATGCCGAATGGTTTTGACTGATTGATATTAAAGTTATTGAAATCGTAAGTTGTTAAATTAGGAATCAAAACTGGTGCGTAAACAACATCTCTAATAAAACCTCGAAAATTAAGTATATTCATCAACCAAGATAACTACAAACAGTAAAAAGACATGAAAAACGTTATAGCAGAATCTAAAGACCTATGCGATCGCACAAATTCAAGCCATCAACAGAGTGTGTCACAATAGCGATCGCACAAGTGTTATTGCTAAATGGATTAGGAGTTTTTTGTGGAGTCCCGTTATACCCCCGCAGCAATCGAGGAAAAGTGGCAAAAAAGTTGGGCAGAACAAGGCTTAGACCGTACTTCAGAAGACAAGAGTAAGCCGAAATTCTACGCTCTATCTATGTTCCCCTATCCATCGGGCAGCCTGCACATGGGTCACGTCCGCAACTATGTAATTACTGATGTAATTGCTAGACTCAAGCGGATGCAAGGCTATCGGGTATTGCACCCGATGGGGTGGGATGCGTTTGGCTTACCTGCCGAAAATGCGGCAATTGAGCGAGGAATAGCGCCTGCTAAGTGGACTTATCAAAATATTGCCCAAATGCGGAGTCAATTACAGCGCTTGGGTTTATCAATAGACTGGGAAAAAGAAATTGCTACTTGTTCGCCCGATTATTATAAGTGGACGCAGTGGCTATTTTTGCAATTTTTTCAAGCTGGACTTGCCTATCAAAAAGAAGCTGCGGTAAATTGGGACCCAATAGACCAAACTGTACTAGCTAACGAGCAAGTAGATAGCGAAGGGCGATCGTGGCGTAGTGGCGCTATAGTGGAGCGTAAACTATTGCGGCAGTGGTTTTTGAAAATTACTGACTATGCCGAACAACTATTAAGCGATTTAGATAAGCTGACGGGATGGCCCGATCGCGTTAAGCTGATGCAAGCAAATTGGATCGGTAAATCTGTCGGTGCTTACTTAGAGTTTCCAATTGTGGGGCTAGATGAGAAAATTGGCGTGTTTACAACTCGCCCCGATACTGTGTACGGCGTTACCTATGTAGTTTTAGCGCCAGAACACCCATTAACTCCTAGCGTTACTACACCAGAGCAAAAAGAAGCAGTAGAAGCATTTATTCAAGAAGTTGCCAACCAAAGCGAGTTGGAACGTACGGCGGAAGATAAACCCAAGCGCGGGATTCCTACAGGTGGTAAGGCAATTAACCCGTTTACTGGGGAAGAAATACCAATTTGGATTGCTGACTATGTATTGTATGAATACGGTACGGGGGCAGTGATGGGCGTTCCTGCCCACGATACGCGTGATTTTCAGTTTGCTAAACAAAAAAATCTACCAATTCAGGTTGTAATTGTATCGCCCAACGATGTAGAGACGTTGCATGCAACGTCTCTACAGGCGGCATATACAGAACCAGGAATTTTGATTAATTCTGATTCATTTAATGGTATGGATTCATTGCAGGCAAAACAAGCGATCGTCCAATATGCCGAACAACAAGGCTATGGTAAAGCCCGCATCCAATACCGACTTAGAGATTGGTTGATTTCCAGACAGCGTTACTGGGGCGCACCAATTCCAATTATTCACTGTCCTAGTTGCGGCAGCGTAGCTGTACCAGAAAAAGATTTACCTGTTAAATTGCCTGAAGATGTAGCATTTACTGGGCGCGGTGGTTCTCCGTTGGCACAGTTAGATAGTTGGGTAAACGTACCATGTCCTAGTTGTGGCACGCCAGCTAGACGCGAAACCGATACGATGGATACTTTTATCGATTCTTCGTGGTATTTCTTGCGCTTTCCTGATGCGAGGAATGAAACAGAGGTTTTTGATTCTAGTCAGACTAATGACTGGATGGCTGTAGACCAATATGTAGGTGGAATAGAACACGCGATCTTACATTTATTGTATTCGCGGTTTTTTACTAAAGTATTGCGCGATCGCCATCTGCTCAATTTTGACGAACCTTTCCAACGCCTGCTAACTCAAGGAATGGTTCAAGGAGCTACTTACAAAAACCCTGTTACTGGTAAATATATCTCTCCAGCGCAGGTAAATGCGGCAGAACCAAAAGATCCAGAAACAGGTGAGGCGTTAGAAGTTTTCTTTGAGAAAATGTCTAAGTCGAAATACAACGGCGTAGCACCTGAAGATGTAATTGAGAACTACGGTGTAGATACAGCGCGGATGTTTATTCTCTTTAAAGCGCCGCCAGAAAAAGACTTGGAATGGGAACAAGCAGACGTTGAAGGGCAATTTCGCTTTCTCAACCGCGTTTGGCGTTTAGTAACTGAGTTTGGTACTAAAGGCGCATCATTTACCCAAACAAATAATCTCAGCCAGCCGGAAAAAGAACTACGTCGGGCAATTCATACTGCGATTAAGGAAATTACTGAAGACTTGGAAGGCGAATATCAATTCAATACAGCCGTTTCCGAATTGATGAAACTAAGTAATGCGCTTGCTGATGCTAAGTGTAAAGCTTCGCCTGTTTATGCAGAAGGAATTAGGGCGCTAATTCAACTACTTGCACCTTTTGCGCCGCATATTGCCGAGGAATTGTGGCATTTAGACGGTAATTCTGACTCAGTGCATCAACAAACTTGGCTCAAATACGAACCTGATGCTTTAGTTGCTGATGAAATCACCTTGGTAATTCAGATTATGGGTAAAACCAGAGGCACAATCCAAGTTCCCGCCCAAGCAGACAAGCAAGCTCTGGAAAAGTATGCCCGCGAATCAGAAGTTGCTCAACGTCATATAGAAGGTAAAGAGATTAAAAAAGCGATCGTTGTGCCTGGAAAGTTGGTAAACTTTGTAATTTAGCGATTTTTGGCAGCCGATCGCCTGCTAAAGCGCGATCGCGCTGCTTGCCAAAACTTGCTCTACAAGCTATTGACTATAATAAGGAAAGACTTTTCAGGATGGAGTTAGGTCGCCAATGACTAACCTGTTGGTCAAATCCGAACAGATGCCATTGCCAATCGATCTTTCTGCGCTCACCACAATGTCGAAGTTGAGCGATCGGCAGTTCTATGATTTTTGTCGTACGAATCCAGACTTGCGGATTGAGCGTAATGCCAATGGAGAAATTATCGTTATGCCTCCAGCATTTGCTGATACTGGAAATCGCAATAGCAGAATTTCTGGACAGCTTTTTATTTGGTCTGAAGCGGACGGGACTGGAGAGGCATTTGATTCTAGTTCGGGCTTTACCTTACCCAATGGTGCAACTCGCTCCCCAGATGCAGCATGGATATTGGGCGATCGCTGGAGTGCTTTGTCGCCAGAACAACAAGCATCCTTTGCACCGATCGCTCCCGATTTTGTAGTGGAATTGCGTTCTAGCAGCGATACGTTGGCGAGTCTGAAGGAAAAGATGGAGGAGTATATTGCTAATGGGGTGCGGTTGGGGTTGTTAATCGATAGGAAGAATTGTCAAGTTTATGTCTATCGTCGCGATCGAGAACCAGAGATTTTAGACCGTCCCGAATCTGTCAGTTGCGAACCTGAGATGCCAATGTTTGCGCTGAAAATGGCAAAGATTTGGTAATAAAAAACGCTAATTTCTGCTCGTTGACACAGAGTTATGTAGTGTGTTGACTTACAATGCACCTTACCAATGCTAGGAAGCCTCAACTGCAACATTAGCAGCTTAGTCCGTCCGCTATATTTAATATTGTTAAACTGCCACAAACACAACAACTCTAAAAAGTCTAACTTGTTTTAAGTTGCTCTAGTTTCTGTCGGATTAGCATTTCGACTTCTTCAACCTCAGCATTCGATTTTGGAATATCAAAAGTCTCTGGAGGTGCTTCAGCCGTGAAACGGTCAACAAAGGCATGAAACGCAGTGCGATCGCTAGGGTGAGCAATGACATAAGCCCTTAGTTCTGCCTTGGTCATAACATTAAAATCAGACTTCATCGCAAGAACCTCCAGAAACCGTTGCGGTAAATTTCTATTTCTATGTTATCGCCAGCTAGGAGGAACACGTTGCCTGTTCGTTCATCAAGGCGGACAACGAAAATAGGAGTAAACGTGTTAGTCAAGGATTGGCAAAGGATTACACATCTGATAGCTTGTTCGGCAGTCGGCAAAATCGATACACCCTATGAATATGTAATTGTTATAAGCCGTTTACTTGTGCAGATTAAACTAACGCATCTCCACCGTCTACGAGTAGGGTTGCTCCTGTCATAAAACCGTTACCCATAAGAAATAAAACCGCATCAGCAATTTCTTCTGGTTTCCCAATTCGCTTTACAGGTAGCTTGTCAGCAATTGCTTTAACAACCTCTCCACGCCGATCGCCAAACACCCGATCGAGCATATCAGTATCAATCACACCTGCACAAACTGTATTTACTCTGATTGGAGCTAACTCTACTGCTAAGTTCCGAGCAACAGCTTCAATTCCCGCATTAGCGGCTCCAGCAACAGCCAAACCAGAATAACCACGACGACCCGCTAACCCTGAAATAAAAACAATCGAACCATTAGGGCGAATTTGAGAAACGCTATGTTTTACGACATGGAACGCTCCCCAGATTTTGCTGTCCAATGTTGGACGAAGCTGCTCCATTGTAATTTCTAACAGTGGAGCAGTAGAAGCGTCTTGAGCGGAGATAAATAAATGGTCAAAAGTTCCAATCTCAACAAATGCTTGCTTAATTGCTAACTCATCCATTACATCTGTAGCGATCGCCTTGACGTTCTCTCCAATTAAACTTTTCGCTTGCTCCAGTTTGGTTGACGAACGTCCCAAAATGACGACGTTTGCTCCTTCAGAATGCGCTTGCTTTGCAACAGCCAACCCAATTCCTGAACTGCCTCCGACTACAACCACAGCTTTGTTTGATAACCGCATTTACACCTCTGACAAACTACGTCGGCTATAGGGGCTGACTTACATACATAGACAAAACCCGCAGTTTGGCGGGTTAAATAATCTATATTTAAAACTCCTCAGCTAGTTAAAACCGTTCTACACTTTCAAACTGCTTGTTACTTATAGCCCTTGCTGCTTCTCCACAAGTGCGGGGTGTGGGGAAGATTTTATCGGGATTGGCTAATCCTTTGGGGTTAAAAGCTGCGCGTACCAACTGCATAGTTTCTAAATCGGTGTCGGTAAACATATCTGGCATAAAACACTTTTTGTCTGCACCAATACCGTGTTCGCCTGAAATGCTACCACCCACTTTTACGCACAGTTTAAGGATTTCTCCGCCTAAGTGTTCTACTTGCTCTAATGCTCCTGGTACGGAATTATCGTATAAAATTAGTGGGTGAAGATTGCCGTCGCCTGCATGGAAGACGTTGGCAACTTGATAACCGTATTTCTGACTGAGGTTCTCAATTTCCTGCAACACATAAGGTAATTGAGTGCGCGGAATTACTCCATCTTGGACGTAGTAATCAGGACTCATTCTACCTGCGGCGGCGAAAGCTGCTTTACGTCCTTTCCAGAGAGTCAGGCGCGTTTCTGGGTCGTTAGCTGTAGTAATATTTCTAGCACCATTCTGTTTGCAAATAGCAGCAATTCGCTTCTTATATGCAGCTACTTCTACTTCTAATCCGTCTACTTCTACCAATAAAATAGCTTCGGCATCTCTGGGATAACAACCTGTGGCAACTACATCCTCTACAGCATTGATGCTGAGGTTGTCCATCATTTCCATCCCGGCGGGGATAATTCCTGCGCTGATAATGTCGGAAACTGCTGCTCCTGCTGCCTCAACATTGGTAAAATCGGCAAGCAGAACGCAGATGGATTCGGCAGTTTTGAGGATTTTTAAGGTAACTTCTGTGGCAATCCCTAGCGTCCCTTCTGAACCTACAAATATGCCTGTAAGATCGTATCCAGGCATTTCAGGGATTTGTCCGCCTACCTCTACAATCTCGCCATTAGGAAGCACGAGTTTTAATCCTAATACGTGGTTAGTAGTAACGCCATACTTGAGGCAATGTACGCCGCCAGAGTTTTCGGCTACATTACCACCGATGGAGCAAATAATTTGGCTAGAAGGATCGGGAGCATAATAAAAACCAGCACCGCTAACTGTTTGCGTTACCCAGTTGTTAATTACTCCTGGCTGAACGACAACTTGCTGATTTTCTAAGTCTATGCTGAGAATTTGCCGCATTAAGGCTGTGACAATCAAAACGCAATCTTCTGATGGTAATGCGCCCCCAGATAAACCAGTACCCGCACCACGCGCAATAAACGGGATAGAATTGCGATCGCATATCTTCACTACTGCTGCTACTTGCTCTGTAGTTCGCGGTAATACTACTACTCCTGGGCGTTGGCGATAGCTACTCAAACCGTCGCATTCATAAGTCAACAACTCTTCGCCGTGATGCACGACACCGTTTTTGCCCACCACAGCCTCAAATTGCTTGATAATCGGCTTCCAGTTGCGTTTCTTCTCTTGAATCAGCATATTTATCACCTTATTGCTCGATTTTGATACCGCGAATTGAATAATCTAACAACTCAATGGGATGCTTGATAGGAACTTTCTTATTTTGTAAATTCAAATGCTTGCCGATTTGCAAACTACAACCTGGATTTGCTGAAGCAATCAAATCTGCCCCAGTATTAAGCAAATTATCAACTTTTGCCGCACCTAATTCATCAGCTACTTCTGGTTGCAGCATATTATATACGCCAGCACTGCCACAACATAAAGCGGCATCAATTGGTTCTTTTAACTGCACTCCTGGAATTTGGCGCAATACTTGGCGCGGTTGGACGCTAATTTTTTGCCCGTGTAATAGGTGACAAGCATCTTGATAGACTAAAGTTAACGGGCGATCGCTCAACGGTGATAGTTTGGCGGTTAACCCAGCAGTAGCCAAAAACTCTTGCACGTCTTTAACTTTTGCCGCAAATTCTTGGGCTTTTTCCTTATATTCAGGGTCGTCTTGCAACAGATGTCCGTATTCTTTTAAAGTATGACCGCAGCCAGCAGCGTTGATAATTACAGCATCTACATCTGTACCGGAAAAAGCATCAATCATCTGTTTAGCTAGGGTTTTGGCTTGTTCTTCTTGCCCTTGGTGGTGAGGCAAAGCAGCGCAACAACCTTGAACTTTGGGAACGACTACTTCGCAGCCATTTGCTGTCAGTACGCGCACTGTTGCTGTATTCACATCAGAGAAAAATAATCGTTGCACGCAACCCAAAATCATCCCTACTCGATAACGCTTTTCACCTACTGCGGGAATTGTCGCGGGGATGTCATCTCTAAAGGAACTGAGGGATATTTGCGGCAATACTGATTCCATTGCTGCTAAACGAGGTGAAACTAACTTGAGTAACCCCGTAGAACGAACTATTTTCTGCAAGCCTAATTTTTGATATGCAAATAACCCAGTCAGTAACACCCGCACTCGATTGGGATAGGGGAACAGAGAGAAAATTAGTTGTCGATATAGCTTATCTGGTAAAGTACGCGGGTAATTACGTTCGACTTGCGGGCGAGTAGCAGCAATTAGCTTGTCATACTGAACGCCAGAGGGACAAGTAGTTACGCAAGCAAGACATCCCAAGCAGCTATCAAAATGTTGTGCTGTAGCAGTGTTGAGCGGTGCTTGACCTTCATTAATAGCATCCATTAAATAGATTCGCCCTCTAGGTGAATCCATTTCTTTTCCCAATACTCGATAGCTAGGACAAGTAGAAAGACAAAATCCACAATGAACGCAAGCATCAATTAGCTTAGGATCGGGGGGGTGATGTTCGTCAAAGCCTTTTAAGTTATTTAACGCTGCTTCTTCTGTAAGCGCAGAATTTGTTATAGAACTTTCTGAAGTTTGCATGATTTAAAAAGATTTATCTTCAACTATGCTAGCTATTTGCAGCAGGAGAGCAAGAGAGAATAAATTAGTCCTCTTGGCAATCTTTAACTCAAAACTACAAAAAACGGTTAGGACTTAATAGGTTTTCTGAGTCAAATTGTTGTTTAATGCGTTGCATCAAGTCTATAGCATTGCCGCTGTAGCCCCATATATCTATCTTCTGCTTGATTGCTTGTGGTGCTGTTAAAACTGTCAGGAAACCTTTGTAGGATTGACAAAGCGATCGCATTTGCTCAATTATTTCTATGGTTGCATCTGCTCCCAATTGCAACGATCCTAAGCCGCTACCGTTATGTATCCAAGCTATTACTTTGTGCGAAGCAATCCTATCTAGCTCTAAAAGTGTTGCTACAGCTTGGGCTGGTAATACGCCGATTTTACAAGTAATTGGGGGCGACGAAGATTGCATTTGCATTTGTAATTTCTGCCCTAGTTCTGCTTCCTCATCTCCTGAGTAGATTTTGCCTTGTAAACCTAACTGCTGTCCGACTTCTAATAGCCTGGTTGATTGCTCTAGTACGCTTTCTTTGAGGCTTCTAAAGCGAGTAATTAACCCCAATCCCTTACCTATACCCAAACTTGCTACTAAGCCTGTTGATAATATGTCGCTATTGGTAGGAGTTAAAGCCGAAGCGCGTAGGGTGGTGCAAGCTTTGGCGACTTCTTCTGCTGTACCTGTAAGCGCCGTAGTAGCTGATGTTTCTGGTAAGGGATACACTCTAAAGGTGACTGAGGAAATTGCGCCTAGAGTGCCGTAAGACCCCGTAAACAGTTTCATCAAGTCATAACCTGCAACATTTTTCACTACTCTTCCCCCAGCCGAAGCAACTTGTCCATCGGCGCGGACAAAATTAATTCCTAATAGTTGATCGCGGACGCTACCATATCTTTGCCGCAAAGAACCAGTCGAAGCTGTTGCAACTATTCCTCCCATTGTTGCAGATTGAGGGAAATCAGGATCTAAAGCCATAAATTGACCGGATTTGGCTAATTGTGCTTGCAAATAAGCGAATTGCATCCCTGCTTCTACAGTTACAGTCAAATCGCCTACAGCGTGTTCGATTAATTGCTGCATCCGTTGGGTACTAATTACGATTTGGGCGTTGGCAACTATTCCCCCCCAGCTTAATTTGCTGCCATTACCGCAGACTAACATTTGCCATTTGTTGCGGTACGCGCAAGTTATTACCTCTGCTAGTTCGGCGGGAGTATGAGGATAGACGATGCAGCTAGGAACAGTTTCCGCAGAAGTTGCTGCTTTTATCTGTTTTTGCCAGCGTTCGTCTAGGTTTTCCCACTCGCATATTTCTGCTGTACCGATCAGGGGTTTTATTTGGGTGGCGATCGCATTCATTAGTAATTACCAATCTGTATGAGAATTATTGGACTTCTGAGCAGAATCTACAATGAGTAATGGAACGCAGATGCACGCAGATAAACGCAGATGAAAATGTAGGTTGCTTTCTACGACATGAATTTTAACTAAATATAAGACTATAATCTCAACAGTTTTGGTAAATGAGCCGCGCGATCGGAGCTTGTGAAAGATTAAGCTATATAGCTAATAGCACCTCCGCTAATAGCTAAGATGAATGTTCCTACTTTTGTTCTTGCCTCTGCTTCCCCTGCCCGTCGTCGTTTGTTGCAAAATGCTGGTATCGATCCAGTAGTGAAAGTCAGCGATTTTGATGAGTCGCAAGTGCAAAATAACGATCCAGCGCAACTTGTCCAAACTCTAGCTGAATCTAAAGCCCAAGTCGTCGCCCAGCAGTTTGATTCTGGTTTAATTATGGGTTGCGACTCTGTTTTGCTGGTAGATGGCGAGATTCACGGCAAACCTAAGGATTCTGCTCAAGCGATCGCTCGTTGGCGTAAAATGCGCGGTAATGTCGGCGAACTCTATACAGGTCATGCTTTAATCGATTTAAGTCAAAATCTTTCTGTAATTCGCTGTCAAGTTACCCAAGTATTTTTTGCCCCGATAACTGACAAAGCGATCGCTACTTACGTAGCTACTGGCGAACCGCTTAAATGTGCTGGTAGTTTCGCTTTGGAAGGCTATGGCAGCCTATTTGTAGAGAAAATTGCTGGCTGCCATACAAATGTAATTGGTTTAAGCTTGCCTTTACTGCGGCAAATGCTAGAACAGCTAGGCTACAGCGTTACCGATTTTTGGCAAGCAACCTAAGCAAAGAAGTCACGCACGTTTAAAACTGTTTCTCCATACCCTGGAATCCAAGCTACCCATTCATCGGCTGTAAGTTCGCATAGTAGCAATGCTTCATCGTGACTGTAATCGTTGGGTAATTTGTGCAATTGTACCCAAGTATTTGCCTCAAACTCTAAATTATTAGGCTGATGCGACCAATCTAACCTTTGCCCTACAGGTAAGATACAAAAGTTTGGTTGGTAATACTTTACTTGCATTCTTGCCGCTCCTTTACTAGCGCGATCGCTACTACACAAACATCTTGTGATTTCTGTATTTTATGTTACAGATAATCGAAGTTAATTGGCAATCAATGTTGAATATCTTTACTTCGCGTTTGCCTCAATCTAGGCAGAAACGGAAAAATATATCATTACGCGACAGATAAAATCCTGGTAGCGTAGATTTTGAGTGCGTATTAATAAAAGTAACTGCTCAAACTTCTAAACTTGTAGATATTTCTACTTGGTTTAATCAACTCATGTCGCCAACTTCTACCCCATCACTGCGATCGCAACAACACCCCCTAATTTGCCAGCTAGCTGACGCAATTGAGGGGAGTTGGCACAAATATCTGGAATTATCCCCTTACCCCATGCCAGCAGAATTAGGCTATGTAGAAGGCAGATTAGAAGGTGAGAAACTCACTATTGAAAATCGCTGCTACCAAACACCCCAGTTTCGCAAAATGCACCTGGAACTGGCAAAAGTAGGCACAATGCTAGACATTTTGCACTGCGTCATGTTTCCCCGCCCCGAATATGCCTTACCGATGTTTGGCTGCGACTTAGTGGGCGGAAAAGGACAAATTAGCGCTGCGATCGCCGATTTATCGCCGCTAAATGCCGAACGGGTTACTACTAGCGCATACAGCAGTCAACTACAAGCTTTACAACAGCACGATTTTAGTGCGGTGCGAGAATTACCACCTTGGGGAGATATTTTTTCTGAATTTTGTATCTTCGTGCGTCCAAGTTCGCCTACAGAAGAAGCAATATTTTTGCACAGGGTAGAAGCATTTTTGGAAATACACTGCAAACAAGCGATCGCATCTTCACCCGTGTCAGCAGAAGAAAAAACAGAAATTATTGAGGCGCAACGTTACTACTGCACCAAACAGCAGCAAAACGACAAAACCCGCCGAGTTTTGGAAAAAGCATTCGGTAACGAGTGGGCGGAACATTATATGACTACGGTGTTGTTTGACTTGCCAGAATGTTAGCGATGGGTGGTAGTAGATAAGCTATCTATCAATCCTAAAAGCTTTTTTTGGCAGATAAGTTCAACGAGCGATAGTTAATTTCCAACTTGGGTCACTTGAAAAATTGATGGGATTTTTGAGTCATCAACCAAGCTATAGTTCATAGTGGCTCCACATTCTGACTACTTTAACCGTATTAATATCTTTCAAAACTTGATAAACCAGACGATGCTGAATATTAATGCGGCGCGAATAGTACCCAGCTAGATTACCAACTAATTTCTCGTAGGGCGGTGGGTTTTGAAATGGATTTATTGCTAATACTTCTAGCAATCTTTCGGCATTAGTCCAAAGTCCAGCTTTAACTAAGTTTTGGGCATCTTTAGCTGCTTGCTTCGTCAGTATTATCTGCCAAGCCAAGTTTCAATTCCTCCAAATTAATACATTCTTCTACGGTCGTTTGACCACCCTCAATAATTGACTCTGCCATTCCTGGGATAGAGATTAAATACAGTGTTTCTTGAATAGCATTCCAATCTTCCTGAGAGACTAATACAGCATTGTTTCGCTGCCCAGTAATTAAAACTTGCTTATGAGCATCAGCAGTTTCGTCAATCAGGCGAAACAGGTTTGCCCTTGCTTTTGTGGCTGAAAGTACGTCCATTAGTTTTTTGCTTCTGTTTTACCCAATTCTAGTACGTTATTGCGTACAAAGCTTGCCGCCTCTAGTAAGGTAGCGACAAGCAACGAAGCAAGAAACCGGAATGCGTGCGAGCCTTGATCTAGTTTTGACTTGTGGGTGAGGAGGTAGGACGCTAATTTTCCTCCCCAAGTAGCGGTTTTAAATAGCTCAATTTTTAGTTCTCTGGTGGCGAATTCCACCTGCGCTGTTGTCATTCCTCTTGCTTCTTTCCAAGATGTGCGATCGCATCCACGCCCCAAAGCGGCGAAAAAAGAGCCGAACAAGCATAAAATTGTACCAATAGTATCTTTGATACAATTGCTTTAAAGATTTACAAGGTAAACTCGTGCAAATTGCATTAACAAAGGTGTTTCAGAAAGTTCCAGAAGGCTATATTGGCTTTGTCGAAGAATTGCCTGGAGTTAACACGCAAGGAAATTCTATTGAAGAAGCTAGAATAAATCTAGAGGAAGCTATTGGGCTAGTTTTAGAGGCAAATCGCCTACTTGCTGAAGAACAGATCCAAGGACAAGATGCGATTAAAGAGTCTGTTTTTCTTTACCTTGCATGAAGCGTCTAGATTCGATCCGCCATATTGAGGCTTACGGTTGCGAATTTTTGAGGAAAGGAGCCAACCATACAAGATAATTATTTGGGATTTGGCGACCAATAGCCAGCTACAAGTATTGCAGGGGCATACAGCGCCCATCGGGAATTTGTTGCTAGTTACAGCATTGATAGAGCAATTAAAATTTGGGGAGTGCCAGAGTTGCTTAGTTAGCGATCGCTTGTCCTATCTTTAATTTAAAACCCTTCAAGATGCTCTTGCTGCGAATAAATATGCACTATTTATCGGTAATAAGTTATTTCGCTTGCAGATACTTAGCATAGGTTGTACTTTGAAGTTTAGGGTGTAAAGTTTTTAATTGAGAAAGAAGCGATCGCCATGTCAAAAACGATCGAGCAGCCAATCCGAAAAGTAGAATCAGAGTTAAAACCGAAAAATCGCTGGAAAATAGGTTTAGCTATCGCCGCAGCGATCGCATTAGGAGCTTTTGCTTTCAACCGATTGCAACAATCGCCAACTACTACACCCGAACCTGTTACTAGCCCTACACCCGTTGCTGATGCTGTGACAGCCTTGGGAAGACTAGAACCGCAAGGAGAAGTAATTAATATTTCTGCCCCTAGTTCAACTCAGGGTATGGGGGCGCGAGTTGATAAGATGATGGTCAGGGAAGGGCAATTAGTTCAAGCTGGACAAATCCTCGCCATTCTCGATAATCGCGATCGCTCGGCGGCGGCTTTAGAACAAGCCAAACAACAAGTAGAAATTGCCCGCGCCAATTTAGCTAAAGTCAAAGCTGGAGCGCAAACTGGGGAAATCGAAGCCCAAAAAGCAGCGATCGCTCGTTTGCAAGCACAACTAAGTGGCGAAGTTAAGGCAGCTGATGCTACTATTGCCCGCATTCAAGCCGAGTTGCAAGGACAAACTGATACTTTAAAAGCCACAGTTGCGCGGACTGAAGCCGAACAGCGCAACGCTTTAATCGACTTGCAGCGCTACCAAGACTTATATAAAAGTGGGGCGATTTCAGCCCAAGAATTGGAACGCAGGCGACTAAGTGCGGTAACGACAACAGAACAACTCAACGAAAGCGAAGCTACGCGCACAGAAAGAGTATCAACCCTACAACAGCAGCTAATTGAAGCAAGAGCAATCAAAGATCGCACAGTAGCAACTTTAGGGCAGCAAATTAATGAAGCTAAGGCTACTTTGAATAAAATTGCCGAAATTCGCCCCCAAGATGTCCAAGTAGCGCAAGCAGAAGTAAATAATGCGATCGCAGGAGTCAAGCAAGCGCAAGCCGATTTAGCTTTAACTTACGTCACAGCGCCAGAGTCGGGTGAAGTTATGAAAGTTCATACCCAATCAGGCGAAACTGTTAGCACTAATGGTATTGCGGAACTAGGTAAAACTGACCAAATGTTAGTAATTGCCGAAGTATTAGAAGAAGATATTAGTAAAATTCGTCTCGGACAAAGAGCAACTATTACTAGCGATAACAATGCTTTTGCAGGCGAACTGAGGGGAACTGTAGTCGAAGTTGGCAGACAAATCGGCAAACAAAATGTTATTGATAGCGACCCCGCCGCTGATGTAGATGCTAGAGTTGTGGAAGTCAAAATTAGACTAAATTCTCAAGCTAGCCGCAAGGTTTCTGGCTTAACTTATGCCAAAGTCATTGTGGCAATTACTATTTAACTCAAGCAAAAATAATGTTTAAAAAAATCCCTCTAGCATGGCTGCAACTAACTAGGGAAAGAACGCGCCTAGTAATTGCGCTAGCTGGAATTGCTTTTGCTGATATTCTCATGTTTATGCAACTTGGTTTTCGCGAAGCCTTGTTTGATGCCAATGTGCTTTTGCATAAAAGTTTAGAGGGAGATATTGTATTAATCAATCCCCAGTCAGATGCTTTATTGTCAATGCAATCGTTTTCGCAAAGACGCTTGTACCAAGCATTAGCAGTAAAATCTGTATCATCTGTCCATCCTATATATTTAGACTTTACTGGGTGGAAAAACCCCCAAACTCGCAAGCTTCGCAATATTCAAGTTATTGGTATTAATCCAGAAGATAAATTGTTTGCATTGCCAGGAGTTGCAGAGAAGTTAGACGTAATTAAATTACCTGATGTTGTAATTTTTGATAAAGGTTCAAGAGCAGAGTTTGGACCAATTGCTGCTGACATTGAGCAAGGTAAATTTGTCAATACAGAAGTAGATGGCAGGAAAGTTAAAGTAGGAGGAATATTCGAGTTAGGCGCATCTTTTGGAGCAGATGGAAATATAATTACTAGCGATCAAAACTTTTTACGCATATTTGCTGACAAGAGAAAGTTTGGCTTGATTGATATTGGTGTAATTAATTTAAAACCTGGTACGGATGTAGAAGTAGCTAAAGCTCAAATTCAAAACTTTTTGCCTAAAGATATTAAAGTATTAACAAAACAAGAATTTGTCGATTTTGAGAAAGATTATTGGGCAAGTAGTACGGCAATTGGCTTTATCTTTACGCTCGGTACAATCATGGGTTTTATTGTCGGAACTGTGATTGTTTACCAAATTCTTTACAGTGAAGTTTCCGACCATATGCCAGAATATGCAACTTTAAAAGCAATGGGTTATACTCAAACCTATTTGCTATTGGTAGTTTTTCAAGAAGCTTTGATTTTAGCAATTTTGGGCTTTATGCCTGGATTTGGCTTTGCGATGGTTCAGTACACGATGGCAAGGAACGCGACATTATTACCGATCGCTATGACGGCAAGAAGAGCAATAACAGTCATAATATTAACTATACTGATGTGCTTCATTTCAGGAGCGATCGCCGTACGCAAACTCCGTTCTGCCGATCCTGCTGACATTTTCTAATCTCAGGAGTTGCCAATGTCTCAAGTAGAACCAGTAATTGCGATTGAAAATATCAATCATTACTATGGCAAAGGAAATCTCCGCAAACAGGTTTTATTTGACATCAACTTGAATATTGATGCTGGGGAAATCGTAATCATGACCGGACCATCAGGTTCGGGTAAGACAACTTTGCTCAGTTTGATTGGTTGTTTGCGTTCTGTGCAAGAAGGAAGTATGAGGCTGCTAGGTCAAGAGTTAAACGGCGCTAGCGAACAAAAACTCATTCAAATGCGCCGTCAAATTGGTTATATTTTCCAAGCACACAATTTACTGGGGTTTCTCACCGCCAGACAAAACGTGCAAATGTCTATCGAACTCAAAGATGGGGTATCGAAGAAAGAAGCCGAAGCAAAATCGGCAGCTATGTTGGAAGCAGTAGGCTTAAAAGAGCGCATCAACTACTACCCTGATAACCTTTCTGGCGGACAAAAACAACGCATTGCGATCGCGCGTGCTTTGGTAAACCATCCCAAATTAGTTTTAGCTGACGAACCGACAGCAGCTTTAGACAAAAAATCGGGACGCGATGTTGTAGAAATCATGCAACGCCTCGCCAAAGAGCAAGGATCGACGATTTTGCTAGTAACTCACGACAACCGGATTTTAGATATTGCCGATCGCATTGTCGATATGGAAGATGGCTATTTAACCCGCAACGCCGAACTTACAAGCACTTCTAGCTAAAATCTTGCTGCGTAGTACAAATTCAACGACCAAGAAAATGCTGATATCCCCATTAACTTCATAGATAAAAACAGTAATTTCACTGGCGATCTCTTCATAGGTAAATGATTAGAATCAACACAGTTAGAAAAGATTTCTCCTCCTGATTCATCTACCCCGCAAGCCTACTTAGGCTTGCGGATTACCTAAACTAAAGAGAGCAAAAACTATGTCGGTATTTGAAACCTTCTTCGCCTTCAGTTTTACTTCTATTGCCGCTGTATCTTTACTTGCAACTGCCTTAGCTTATCAACCTAAGTTTCGCTAACTATCTCTGACCGTTTCTATACTTAACTAAGTCTCTACCTCTACTCTAACTATAATCGTCCGCTTTTATACTTAATATCATGTCCGACAAATCAATTATGATTTCGCTCAGGAATTGCGACCAATAAATAAACGCTTGCCGCAGCAAGTCATTATAGTGAGATAATACAACTTATGCAGCAAGTGTTGACAATAGTTTGTCAGATTCAACCAACTCCTACTCAGGTGGTAAAGATAGATGCCACTTTAAAGGCATTTCCGGATGCTTGCAACTATAGCAATCCTGAATCATCTATGAAAATAAACCATACATGAATATTTTTGGGAAATTAAAAATTTGCTGATGAGTTACTAGCTCAAATAATCGCTTGACAGCAAAGATTTACACAGATGATAGAACTCTCGGAAGAACCTCTTTGCGTGTAGCCAAACATCTTCAACAGAATTTTGTGCAGGGGCATTTGGGGCAAAGCGAATGCAAGTAATCTGCCCATCCAACTCATCCAAATGCCGTTGGTACGCACGAACATTGCTGGGTTTTATCTTTACCGATGTGATGTTTGATTTCGGGAGGGAGGACACGCTCATAGCCACCCCAGTCGTCACTGTTGAACTGCTTACAGTCAGTTTTTCCTTCAGTGTTGTTTACTAATTGCTCAATCAAAGCATCAGTGTGTTTGCAAGCAAGCTTTCGGGAAGAAGCTTCTTCCCGAAACGTTGCGCCCACTCGTGCGGCAAGAATTAAGCCACTGGAATTAGCGAGGCTCAACCCAATCCAACGATCCCCCACTTCTAGTTCTTGGTCACAACACTGTTTCTGTTTTTTGAAACAAATGACAAGGCAAAATTGGGGAGAATTATTCTTCCCAATTGTTGCCACCACATCTTATCCCTACTCACTTCTTCAGTTTGCACGGCTTGTACTTCTGCATTATGAACAAGTTGTGCTTTCGCTCTGGCGGCTCGAACATTACTCACAACTGTGTTGTAAGCAAGTTCGGTGATGCGGCTAATCCCGCGCAAGCTACTGCCTTCGCTATGGGCTTGCAGCACGGGCGCGAATTTGATTTGCTCTGGGCTGACATAACGGCGATAGTACAAGCTGTCAAAGCTCTCTGAGAACGTTTGATGACAAGCTGGGCAGAGATAACGTTGATGACCGTTGGGCATCTTGCCGTGTTTATGGTCTTTGGGGTGACCGCACAGAGGACATTGCATAGATGAGTTTCCAATGACATAGGCTTCTCTACTCTACTAATCCCACATCTTTTTGACGCACTACCACGCAAGAGAATAAGGCGCATTGGGTTGCGCCTTTGCTTATGGATTAATTTTTAAGTTTTGTTTAGTTCTTACCAACTTCTCTTTGGTATTTTTCGGCTACTGCTTCTCTGAGCCACTCTGATTTGTTAGGTAGCGATCGCACGTAGGCATCCAAATCTACTGGCAGCTTTACCGCTACTGGGTATTCTGCTACTGGTTTATCGTATATCTGTTTTAATTTATATTTCGGATTAGGATTTGACATTGTAGGTAAACGTCATGCTGTGTTATAATTTTATTATAGTTAAAGCCGGAAGAACAAGCAACCAACTTCACTTCTTCCGGCAAAGCTCAACTTAATGTACACGAAGCTAATGTATACGGAGCTTATGTATGGATTTTAGCGCGAATAGCGGTTTGGCGATCGCCCCAGATCGAGTTTCTGACAATTTAAATGCTCAAGTTTTGTTATCTGTGCCTCAAAGCGATCGCGTTCGTACTCCTCAACGTCGCGCCCGTTACAGCGATAAACAGAGGATTCGGCTCAAAGATGCAAAAAGTTGGGTGTTGCGACGTTCTGGGTGCAGTAATACAGCAGAAATTAAGAAATATCTGAAGATTTTGGGTAAAAAGCTCGATTTGCGGTTAACTAGCGCTTGGATCGCAATTTATAAGGAATTAGCTGAGGCAATTAGGAATTTGGTACTCGCTTTAGGTAGCGATCGCTTGTTTGAGTTTGTTCCGTTGCCTGTATATTTGGCGGAAGTTGTGGAGCAAGTAGAATTTGCATCTATACAGTCGAAGTCTGCTGGCGCAGAATCATTAGTAGATTTTCCTGGTTGAGCGATCGCGCGTGTGGTTTGCTATTTCTATTTAGAATTAGAAACTCGTATAGCTAATTTTGGCTATTTGGTGAATACGTAGAGTGGTACGCGTAACAAATAAAACAGCGATCGCGTGTCCTAAATAATGGATGTCTGCGTGGATTTACTTGTTAGTAGTTTCACGTCATTCGCTTGCTTTCAAATAAGTCAGTGAAAACGCTGATGTCTTTGCAGTACAAGGGAAACGTCATCTGCCATAGGTATTATTAAAACAATTGATTCTCAAAAGATTTTATATTTTTACAAGTATCAAATAGGGTTGCAATTTAGGTATTTGCCCCGCGCTTTTTCGAGAAAAGAGTGCATACGATATAGCACATAGCACATCATATGCTGCATCACACAGCAAGCTCTGGAGTTCATGTCAGATGTTAGTCAACAAGCTTTTATTAATAAGCCAGCCGCGAATTGGCGCACTTATTCGTGAAATTCGTTTGGAGACTGGGCTGACACAAGAACAATTTGCTAGTCAACTGGGCGTTACGTGTTCTACCATGAACCGCTGGGAGCGAGGCAGATCGAAGCCTTCTCCTTTGGCTATACAGAAGATCGAGCAGCTACTAGAGCAGATGGGTAAGAAAGATTTGTTGGCTAAGTATTTAGCTGATTAGCTCTAAGCAAAAGGTAGGTATATAGCCTACTGACAATAATTTTTAACTCAAAAAATATAGGGAATTGGTGGTTTATGACTTTCACCAAGCAGCTTTCGCGTGCTTTGATGACTGGCACAAATGAGGAGCGCGTTGAAGAATTACGCAAAATTTTAAAATATCCCGTTCAACAAAAAGATCCTGGCGGTTCTAGGTTCTATTATCTGCATCCTGGTGAGGATGAAGCGGAAGCTAGGGACACTTGCCCGATCGCAGTTGGCTTTTATTCTGAACTAAATGATGCCACAGACGGGGAAATTAGAAGTTTTTTGACTGCTGGGGAGCCGCAACCAGAAATTTATAAGCATTACACGAGCAGAGTTTCGGAAGATCAGCCTGTAATGTATTTGCTGCTACCAGCCAAAGAAGGTGCTGGGCGAGTACCGTTGGTATTGCCAAATGAAGGAGGTTTGCGATCGCGCCAAATCCAAACATTTGATTGGAATGAGCCAGAACTATTGGCGCGGTTGAGGCGCTTGGAGCAAGGAGTGCTACCCATTGCGACAAGAGCCTTGTGTTCGGTTCCTTTGGTGGAGGGTGTTTTCTACGATCCGATTAAGACTGCTAAAGAATTGGCGAGAAGTCTTGCTGAGGTGGCACGGAAGATTGAGAAAGCTATTCCTACTGTTTATGACGCTGAAAAGAAAGATGGATATCTGCATAAGCTGCTAAAGAATTTTCAGCGAGATTTATTACCAAATTTACAAGCGACTCCACATAACGAGAAAGATTATAGTTTTGCCGATATTTATGCTCAAACAATCGCTTATGGACTATTTACCGCTAGAGTATTTAATCATGTAAAAGATGAAAGAGAAGGCAAAGCAAAAGAAACTGATTTCAATCGTCAGGATGCTTGGAAGCAGCTACCAGAGACTAATCCATTCCTTCGCAAGCTGTTTCGCGAGATATCAGAGCAAAAGTCCCAAGAATTGGGCAAGGAGTTGATAGAGGCGATCGCAGATATATTTATTATTCTCCGCAAGACTAAGATGGATGCGATTTTGTCAGACTTTCGGCAGAAGATGAATCAGGAAGATATTGTAATTCGCTTCTATGAGGACTTCTTAAAAGCATACAAACCAGAGATGCGAGAACTTCGGGGAGTTTACTACACTCCAGAGCCGATAGTTTCGTACATTGTGCGATCGGTTGACAGTATTCTTAAAGCTGATTTTGGGCTAGAAGATGGACTTGTTGATGCTACTAAAGTTCAGGTAAAAACTAAAGATGGTAAAAATACAAAGGAAACTCACAAGGTTCTCATAACCGATGTAGCAATTGGCACTGGTACTTTCTTACACAGTGTAATTGACCATATTCATAAATCGTTTAAGCCTAGCCAACAATTAACTTGGTCAGATTATGTGTCTCAGCACTTACTACCTCGATTGTCTGGGTTTGAATTGCTGATGGCTCCCTACGCTGTAGCTCACATGAAATTGGGCTTGCAACTAGCTGAATTAGGCTACAAATTTGATACGGATGAAAGATTACGAGTTTATTTGACCAACGCTTTGCAAGAGGCTTTTCAAATTCCCCCTGCTGATGGTTTTGACAATTGGATTAGAGATGAGGCAGATGCAGCCAATATAATCAAGCAAGAAGCGCCAGTAATGGTTTTGCTAGGAAATCCGCCTTATTCTGGTCACTCTGCTAATAACGGAACTTGGATTAGTAATCTTCTCAAGGGCAAAGATACAATTACAAGTCAAGAAACGAGTAGTTACTTTGAAGTAGATGGTAAACCGCTTGGTGAGAAGAATCCTAAATGGCTGAATGACGACTATGTAAAATTTATCCGCTTTTCTCAGTGGAGGATTGAACAAACAGGCTACGGTATCTTGGCGTTTGTCACTAATCACGGTTATTTAGATAATCCTACGTTTCGTGGGATGCGTCAAAGTTTGATGGAAACTTTTGATGATATTTATGTTCTGGATTTGCACGGTAATAGCAAAAAGAAAGAGCGTTGTCCTGATGGTTCAAAGGATGAAAATGTCTTCGATATTCAACAAGGAGTATCAATCAACATATTTGTTAAGCATCCTAATGGAAAAAAAGAAAATGCAACTGTTCATCATGCAAACCTTTGGGGTGTCCAAGAGTGCAAATATAACTGGCTCAAAGAAAACGACATAAATACAACTCAGTGGACTACTTTGCAGCCGCAGTCGCCGTTCTATCTGTTTGTTCCACAAAATAATGATCTACTGGCTGAATACCAAGATGGTTTAAAAATAACAGAAGCAATGTCTACTAATGGATGGGGTATTGCAACTAGAAAAGATTATTTACTAACAGACTTTACAGTAGAGAGTTTAACTCAACGTATGTCAATAGTAGTTAATGGCACACTGGATGAAGCATACCAAGAAGGAGTAAAAGATAATGAGAGTTGGTCTTTCTCAAAAATAAAGAATAGATTAGGAAGCGACATTAAAAGTCGAGTTTACAGCTACTATTACCGCCCATTCGATTATCGTTACATCTTCTACGAACCTCTTATGATTGAGAGAGGAGACCACCGTTTACCAATTGCAAAGAATTTTATACACGAACGTAATAATTTAAGTTTACTTATTAGCAGAACAGGAGCCGCATCAGGTTCTCCTATTTGGGATGTGATGTTTGTAGGGGATAGCTTGAGCGATCTTAATCTATTTAGAAGAGGAGGAGCATTTATATTTCCTCTCTATCTTTATCCTGACACAGATAATCTTCACCAATCTACAACAGCAGAACAACGCCGCCCCAATTTCTCTGAAGATTTCCTCAATGCGATTAAAGACAAGCTTGGTTATATTCCTACCCCAGAAGCAATTTTTTATTACATCTACGCCATATTTCACTCACCTACCTATCGCACCCGCTATGCTGAATTTCTCAAAATAGACTTTCCGCGCGTTCCTCTTACAAGTTGCGATCGCCTTTTCCGCCAGTTAGCAACATACGGAGAAGAATTAGTAGCACTGCACTTAATGAAATCTCCCAAATTAGACAACCTAATTACCCAATTTGTTGAAGGTAGAGGCGATCGCCTAGTTGATGCTGGACATCCAAAGTTTAGCCAGGGAGAAGTAGTAATTAATAAAAAAGGAGACAAATTTACAGGAGTACCCGAAAACGTCTGGAACTTCCACGTCGGCGGTTATCAAGTCTGCCAAAAGTGGCTCAAAGATCGCAAAGGACGTACCCTCAGCGATGAAGATATTTTGCATTACCAGAAGATTGTTGTTTCTCTCCAAGAAACTATTGAAATAATGGAAAAAATTGATGCAGCAATTCCAGGATTTCCTATTCAATAAATATTACTAGGTTGGAAATATGAAAAGAGACATGGAGTTAATTCGTAAAATTTTAATGCAGTTAGAAGAGAGTCCAACACATGATATTCCAGTTCAATTAAATATTGAAGGCTATAAACTAGAGGAAATTAATTACAACGTAGGTATTGCTTGGAAAGGTGGATTAATAGAAATCTACGACAAGCCGATTAGTACACTCAATTCTACTACCCGCTATTTACCTAAGTGTCTAACATGGGAAGGTCATGACTTTCTTGATGCTAGTAGAAACGATAACGTATGGAAAAGAGTGTTAAAAGTAGCAAAAGAAAAAGGTGGTGGTTTAGCTTTTGATGTCTTTAAAGCTCTGCTTATTCAATACGCAAAGGAAGAATTTAATGTTTTACCCCACTAGCTTGCGATCGCAAGTTAGTCATCAATGATGTCTCCAGCCATCAATTCTCTCCAATCATTCGAGTCTTGATAGTGTGTTGCCATTTCCTCTGCTTGCATAGCCAAAATAGCCCGCCGCTCTGCCAAAGGCTTTTGCAGAAAAGCTTTCCGCTCATCCAAAGTAAGGCTACCTGTATTTTCAGCCCTGTTATTGCTATCCAATGCAGATAATTTTTGTTTAACTAATTCTCGTTCTGCTGGCGAGAGATTAGCGACTATTTGAACAATCGAATCTACAAGTTGAGTATTCATGCACACTCTATCTCAGAAATGTAACTCTATTATAAATTCCTAAGTATCTAACTCGTTCACAAGCAAAAAACCGCTTTCCAGGAGAAGATAATGATTCACTATCAGCGTATTGTTGTAGCTCTTAAAGAAACTATTGAGATAATGGAAAATATTGATAAAGCAATTCCCAGCTTTCCCATCTAGTAAAGGAGCTACCTGCTATGACTATTAAAGAACTGCTGCTTCAAGAAATAGATTCTACTGACGATCCCCTTCTAGAAGAAACTCTTGATTTCTTGCGCTTCCTCAAAACTAAGCAAACTCCAACACAACCAGAAGCCAACACCGCAGCATCAGATGACCAAATTGCAACAGAAGCCTACAAACCTGCTCAATCTACAGGGCGAAGTCTTCTAGAGCATCTAAAAACTATTGGTACTTGGGAAGGAGATGACTTTGAAGAATGTCTTGAAATGGTATATGCCACTCGTGGTAAAGCCAAATTCCACTACGAATGCAATCCCTTTGATGATGAGTAATGTATTTACTAGATACTAACCACTGTAGCGGCGCAATTCTAGGCAATACTAGCATCCTGCGTCGTCTTGCTGAAGCTGAAAATACTGCGATCGCTACCTGCGTAATCGTGAAAGGGGAACTGATCTATATGGCAGAACGTTCTCAACAAAAAGAGCGTAACTTAGCCTTAGCTCACCGCTTCTTGGAAGGCATATATACTTACGACATCAATGGAGAAACTGCTGATATTTACGCACAACTGAAAGCAGCGCTATTCAATCAGTTTGCACCCAAAGAAAAAAGCAAACGCCGGAAAACGAAAATCACTGATTTAGGATTTGACGAAAACGATCTTTGGATTGCTGCCGTTGCTTTACAGCATAATCTCACGGTTGTTTCAGGTGACAGCGACTTTGAGCGGATTCAACAAGGAGGAACATTAACCCTAGAATCCTGGCTCTAATAATGCTCTACCAAAAGGAGAAAACAATGATTCCCCCAATTGAATTAACTCGTAGAGGCTTTAAAGCCCTAGTTGATGCTCTTGGATACGTTGATGCTATTCGGTTTATAAAACAGTTCGATCTTGGTAATGGCGACTACACAAAAGAACGTCAGCAATGGCTAGACAAGATGAGCTTAGAAGATATTTGGACAGATATCCAACAACGCCAAAATCAAGACGACGGTTGACAAAATACTGAATCTATTGCTGAAGCGATCGCAACTCTTGCTTTTTTCTAAACTTGGGATTAAGAGCAATCATTTTTAGTGGATAAAACAAGTAATTATAAATATCATATTTCTCCTATAAGTATGAAGTAAATAATTTAAAAATATGCTCAGAATTTTACTTCAAAAAATAATATATTTCCTTAATTATGTTAAACATAAACAGCTTTGCAAAAAACAAATAGGTAAGTTGCCCTCACCTCAATTTCCTCCTCAAGAGAACTTAGAAACAGCTTTATTAAGTGAAGCTTCTCTACAAGAAGACTGGTTGACTCCAGAAGAAGATGAAGCGTGGCAACATTTGTGACGCAGAAAGCCATATCCCAAATTATCGAGATTTTGCAGCAATAATTATGCTAGATACCGTTATCTCCGACTTAATCCGCAAGCAGCGCCCCTACTACTTGCTGCAAGGTAGCCCAATCAAAGGTATTGACAATCAATACTGGCTAATATTCAAACACCGCGACGCTGACAACCTGCTGCACAACATCGTCACATTTCTCGGTATCGGCGACAAACAAGCCACAGATAGATTGCTGCGAATTGACCCCAAAAGCGCCAAAGTTTTTACCTACACACCTCACCAACAAGGAAATTTACCTAGCCTCACGCTGCTGCGAACCAGCAACCTGACTACAATTGAACAATTCCTCCACCAAGAAAGTGTTAGCAAAGAAAAAGCTTTACTTGCAGGAAGCTTCTTAGAACTCAAAAATCGCCGCCGCAGATTCAACCTCCCCGACGAACTAGATAATTACAACACCTTTATCAGCAACGCTCTAGAACGCACCCAAATCTATCGCCGTTCTACAGCATACTTTGATAGTGGCGTGCTGAAACTGTACGAAGAACCCCTAAAAGCGATCGCCCAAAATGAAGGTCAAATTCGCCTATTAATGGATTGGCAAGGCTTCACCAAACGCGCAGATGCCGCAGAATTAGAAAAATTAACCGACCCCGACTATCGCCACAAATTTGCCTGTCGCACTTTAGCTGAATTTCTCAATGGCTTAGAAAATAGCGCCTTTACCAGCACAGAAATTTTAGCGGAGTTAATTCGCCTGGGATTATTGCAAATCAAACTGGTGAAAATGGAATCGGGACGAGCCATTTATCATAAAAAAACTGGCATCTTCAGTGACGCTTTAGATAACCATATTTTCCACGAAGGATCGGATAACTTTACTCGCGCCGCTCATAGCAAAAACGCCGAAAGCGTTACCTTTCTCTACTCTTGGGACGAACTAGATTCCGAAGCCATATTTACTAGCATCGCTCAATTTGATACCGAGTGGCACAGGGAAGATATTACCTTCGACCTATCACAGGAGTTTTTACAACAAGTATTAGCAGAACGCGATCGCCGCGCCAAACTAAAGCAACCAGTTATAGACTCCATTACTCCCGATGAATTTACCCCAGGAGAAACTACAAAAGTTGAAATTACGGGTCAAAACTTAGATACAGTAAGCGAAATTGAAGTAAATGAATTAGTTAAAGTAGAGATTCAGGAGAGACAAAGCGATCGCCTAACTGGTGAAATTGCGATCGCTCCCGATCACCCACCAATTACCCTTACAGACTTTAAAGTTAAAACTACAACAGGCGTTTACAACACCTCACCAAAGAAGCCCGCCACAGTCAGCCAATCTTTAGAAATTCCAGACTTTAGCGAAATAGAAGGCTTCAAGCAAGCAGTAGAACTACTTTTATCTGGAAAATACGGCACTCCTCAAGACTTTCTTTACTGGCTAGCAGAACAAAAATCCCATCAATTTCGCCTCGAACGCAGCGATTTACTAGATCGACTGGTTAACAAAGATACCCTCTTTGAACATCAAAAATCAGGAGCGCAACACTGCCTAAGAGTCATGCAAGACTTTGGCGTAGTCGTCTGTGCTGATGCTGTAGGTTTGGGTAAAACGCGATTAGCTGCTGCCGTTGCTAGATTGTACCGCGAACAAAACCCGCAAGCTAAAATTGCCATTATTGCCGCCAAAAAGCTGTATTCCAACTGGGAAAGAGAACTAGCAGAACTGGGATTTAAGCTCAACGAAAATTGCGAAATCTACAACAAAAACTTGATGAGCCGTAAAGGTAGCAACTTTCGCGAAAACCTCTATCGCTACGGCGGTCCCGACTTAGTAATTATAGACGAAGCCCACGAAGGCATCCGCAATTATAATAACCGCATTCATAAAACTTGCGTCGAAATGCAAGAGCGCGATCGCATCTCTGGCAAACAGCGCCATTTTCTCCTCCTTACCGCCACACCCTGGAATAACAGCCGCAAAGATATCTACAACATCCTTTCCCCTTTCATCAGCCGCTTAGAAGGCTTCAAAGAACTAGGCTTTCCAGCAGAAATGCAACATTGGTTTCAAAACCGAGACATTGGTGTTGAGAACTTCACCGACAACACCGAACTATTTCGCCGCACGTACCGCGAACTATTTTTGCAACGCACCCGCCAAATGCTGCGCGATGCTACACCAGACTTAAATATGTATGCCAAACGGATAGCAGAATGGTTGCCAGTACAATTTGAAAATAGTACAGAACAAGCCTTAGACCAAATATTCACATCTTTTGAAACCAGTTTATTTATTCCCTTTGCCGATCCCATCCGCTATTTGCGCGGTAGCGTAGAACAACGAAGTTTACTACAAAATCAACGCCGCTTTTTCTTGCAACGAGCAGAATCAAGTATGTATGCATTGCGGCGGACAATTTACAATTTTGGCGATCGCATCCGCCAAATGCAACACCGCTTAAATAATGTTGCTCCAACTGCTGATGGCTTAAAAGAATTTTTACTACTACATTACGGCTTTGAGTCAGAAAAGAAGCTCCAAACTGAATTTTTTGACTTTAACGATGCTGAAGCTTGGGATGAAGACGAGGAAGAAGAAGATGAAGCAGAAACAGAAGCAGAACAGGAAAATCGCAGTAAGCTACGTCGCTCTATTGAACTTGCTACAGATGCCTTACAAGCGCACCCAGACGACGCTCAAGCTATTTATACACAAATGCTGAACGCTTGTGAAGGCGACTTGCTTCAGCTAGAACAAATTCAAAATCTGTTGACAGGTGAATTTGCGATCGACCATAAAAGAGAGCAAGTTACGCGCAAAGTCCAAGAATTAGTTAGCCAAGGTCATAAAGTATTGCTAATTTCTACCTTTAGCGACACAGTAATAGACTACTACCGTTATATGACTCGCAACAGCGCGATGCCTTCGGCGGTTCGCGAAGCGACCATCGCATCTCAAGGAATTGGTATGGTAATTGGTGCAACTAAAACCTACTACCAACACGGATCGCCTGTCAAAATTAGTCCGATTAATGCTTTAAAAGGCGATCGCTCTCAAACTAACTTAAAACGCCAGCAAATATTTCGGTTATTTGCTCCCGCTGCTACCTGCAAAACTGAAGATGAACGCCCCAAACCAACAGAAGAACTAACCGTTCTCATCGGCTCAGAAACCCTATCTGTAGGGCAAAATCTCCAAGATGCAGACTACCTAATTAACATCGATTTGCCTTGGAATCCGATGGTTTTAGAACAGCGCATCGGCAGAATAGATCGCCCCAAACAGCACAAAGTAGAAAATATTTATATCTACTATGCCAATAGTGAAAGCCAACTGTTGCGCCAAGCCAGCCGTTTAACTAATTTGCACAAAAAACTCGTAGGAGAATTAGAAAGCAATAATGGCGCAATCCCCAGTATTTCTAGTGCAGAAACGCTAAAAGCCTCAATTTACGGCGACACCCTCTTTGATGACGAAGTTCTACCAGGATATATAGATTTTCTCGGCAGCCTAGCAAAAGTGAGGCGGATGGAACAGGGGAATTTACAAGAAGAAACTTATCAAAAGCAGGAAACTAGCCGCGATCTATACACCCATAATGAAATATTACACAGCGAAGAATTAGGCAAGTTAGTAGAGCAACTAGGCGAAGATTATCAAGCCTTACCAATTAGTTTAGGTCGCTACACAGGAGAAATAGACGAACCAAACGGCTTAGTAGCGCTGACACTAGACTATTTTGGACCAAATGGCGAACCAATACCCGATCGCAGACAAACGATATATTGGAACGATCGCACTGGCGAAAAAGATGGTTATGGGATAGCGATCGCTACTGCATTCAAAACACCTGTTTCTGGCGATGTATTTTCCACCACCCATCTATTAGCAAAGGCGCAAAACCTTTATAACGAGCTAGTTATGCTCAAACAACAACGAGTAACCCAAGTAGAACAACCAGAAACGCTAGAGAATATTACAATTACAAGCGATCGCATTTATAAAATCAACCAGCGCGTCAGCAAGCTCGATTCTTTCCCAGCAGGTATAGAAAGAACAGTAGTTAAAACTACATTCAAGAAACTAAACGCATGGCGTGAAAATAAACAAGTACAGAAGCTTCTACGCGATTATACAGACGGCAATAAAGCCCAATTAGACGATGCAAGCTTCGTTAGCCAATTAGTCCAAGATACAGACAAACTTAACCTAATTGCTCAAGAAGGTATCAAACCTAGTAGTCTAAAAGTCTCTTTAGCAGCACTTTTGCTGAGAGTATAGCTAGGAGCGATCGCTTATTATTGCCAAATATGTACCGCAAAAGACCTAAATACCTAAACATAATTTATTTAAAAATGCTCTTAATCCGCGCAGGCGTGTAGATGCGGTTTCCAACCTCCCCATACTAATGAAACCTTTTCTTATTTATTTAACCCTAGTTATATTTCTAGCAAGCTGTCAGCCTAACATTGCACCCCAAGGAATGACAGTAGAAGTGCAAAAGGTAATCAGCGGACAAACTTTAGAAGTTGCAGCTACAAATCGCCAAATAATGAAAGTACGCCTAATTGGTATCGATGCTCCCGATTTACGCCAGCAGCCTTGGGGAAAAGCAGCCAAAGCTGGCTTAGAAGCGATGCTTATTGGTAAACGTGCAGTTATAGAATTAGAGGCGCAACCAGATGAATTTGGGCGGCGTTTGGCTTATATTTGGTGCGATCGCCTTCTCATCAACGAAGAAATAGTAAACCAAGGCTACGTGCTAGCCTCGCCGCAAGGTAAATACGCCCAACGGCTAATTCTCGCTCAAGAATGGGCTAGACTCATGGAACGGGGAATTTGGAACCCCTCTCAGCCTATGCGCCTGACTCCAGCCGAATTTCGCTCTCAATATCGCTAAATTATGAATTCTCCTTCAGCTTCGCAACTGCAAACTTACTTAGAAATTGCTACAGAAGCGGCGCTAGCTGCTGGTGAAGTCTTGCAAAGCTATTTAGGTAAGGTAGAAGATGAAACTGCTCAAAAAGGTCGCCCAGGAGATTTAGTCACAATCGCCGATAAAGCATCTGAAGCGGTAATATTAGAAATCTTACAACGTCACTTGCCAGACCAGGCAATTCTTGCTGAAGAATCAGGCAAATTGGGCAACCAAAGCAGCGAATATCTGTGGGTAATAGATCCGCTAGATGGTACGACTAATTACGCCCACCAATACCCATTTTTTGCTGTATCTATCGGGCTATTAATTGCTGGCGTACCAGAAGTTGGCGTTATTTTCGATCCTTTTCACCACGAATTATTCCGCGCTGCTACAGGTTTAGGCGCAACCAAAAACCGCCGCCCGATCCAAGTTTCCCAAACAGCCCAATTGCAAGATAGTCTATTAGTTACAGGCTTTGCTTACGATCGCCGCGAAACTGCTGACAACAATTATGCCGAATTTTGTCACCTTACCCACCTTACCCAAGGCGTGCGTCGCAGTGGTTCGGCTGCTTTAGACTTAGCTCATGTCGCTTGCGGACGATTGGATGGTTACTGGGAAAGAGGAATTTCCCCTTGGGATATTGCTGCTGGTGTCATTCTACTACTAGAAGCTGGTGGCAAAGTTACAGCTTACGATGGTAGCCCTTTAATTATTGAATCGGGCAGAATTTTAGCTACCAATGGCAAAATTCACCACGTTTTAAGTCAAGAACTTGGGCAAATACCTTCTTTAGCGACGCAGGGCAATTATAATCTCTAAATAGCGGGAATATTTAATTTATATCAGTTAACCTAGCTAATGGGCGATCGCGCCCTTTAACTAAGCTAAATATTACTAAAAAATCTCTAATCAAAGGCAAGTGAGACAAAGCCTTATGTCTTTACCAAATAATATCGGACTATTCAAATTTGATTTTACAGACCGCCATGCAATTCTCGGCGTTCCTATTAATGCTGATTTCAAGGAAATCCGCCAGCGCTACTTAAAAATTGCCCGTCGCCTTCATCCTGATAGCAATGCTACTAAAAACGCTGCCGAAAAACAACAAGCCAACGAATTACTTTCTAAACTTGTCAATCCAGCTTACGAAAAATTCACCTCAGAACGCAGCCGCTCTGAGTATATGTTACTAATAAAAGATATTGCTAAACGGGCAGGACAAGAACAGAACAAAATTCAGCTAAATTACCCTGCATCTCAAGAACTAAATAAAACTAATAACATCGACCATATTTATAGAACTACCCTACAAAAACTCGCGCAAACGCAATATGAAGATATCGAGCAGATATCTGAAACTATTGCCCAAATTAGCGAACTAAATTTAGTTTATTTGATGCGGAAAGCTGATAAAGCCTTTCCCTCACCCCAAATGGTTGCTACCGCAGCACCAGAAGTACAGACAGCCCAGAAAACGCCGCCTCAAGAACCAGAACAACCGCAACAAGAATCGCTCGTCGATCAATATTTGCGTCGCGCTCAGAAATTGATGGAAAAAAACAATTTCCCTCAAGCACGAATTGAGTTACAAGATGCCTTAAAATTAGAGCCGAATAATGTTGTATGTCATAGCTTAATGGGCATAGTCTATCTCAAACAAAATCAACTAACAATGGCTAGAGTCCATGTCAATAAGGCATTGCAACTAGATCCCAACGAGCCAATGGCACTAAGAAGCAAGCAAGTATTAGATGAAGTTGCACCGCAAGCACCAGGAAAGACTACAGGATCGAGCGATCCTGGTAAACAAGAAGACAAACCAAAAGGGGGTTTGTTTGGTGGTTTGTTTGGTGGGAAGAAAAAATAATGGTATATCAACCACCCGCAGGCGCAAGGGATCTACTCCCCCTAGATGTTGCTCAAAAACGCTGGATTGAAGAGCGATTGCAGCAAGTCTTTCATCGCTATGGCTATCACCAGATTATCACTTCAACTCTAGAGCGATTGGATATGTTAATGGCAGGTGGAGCAATAGATCGCTCTACAGTCATTCAACTCCAAGGCGCAGATGAGGAAGAATTAGGCTTGCGCCCCGAACTTACAGCCTCAATTGCTAGGGCGGCGGTGACGCGCATGGCTGGAGTTACTTATCCTCAACGCCTCTATTACAACGCCAACGTATTTCGCCGCACCAAAAGTAGCTCCTACAACCGCCAGCAAGAATTTTATCAAGCAGGTGTAGAATTGCTAGGCGGTGGTGGTGGTTTAGCAGATGCAGAAATATTATTGCTGCTAGCTGAGTGTTTGAAGGAACTGGGATTGTTAAATGGATGGAAGTTGATATTAGGCGAAGCCGGAATTGCCCGATCGCTACTTTCGGCATTTCCTCCCCAGTGGCAGAATAAAGTTAGAGGTGCGATCGCATCTTTAGATCGAGTTACTTTAGAGAATTTACCTCTAAGCGACGAATTGCGTCAGCGGGCGCTATTATTACTCGACTTGCGCGGAAATCCTGCCGATGTATTGCAACGAGTTGTTAGTTTAGATTTAGATAAATCTCAGTTAGAGTCAGTCCATTATCTCAAATCGTTAATTTCTTTGCTAGATGAGTGTTTTCCCTTATCTAATGGGCAATTTCCTTTAGTATTAGATTTGAGCTTAATTCAGACAATTGACTACTACACGGGGATTGTGTTTGAAGTTGTCAGCGATAACGAATCGCAAACTCGGATATTAGGGCAGGGAGGACGGTACGATCGCTTATTAGGACTGTATCATCCCCAAGGCGAAACTTCGCCAGGAATTGGCTTTGCACTGAATATAGAAGAGTTGCAGCAAGTTCTTTTAGCAAATCATCAATTGCCTAAATTTGCCCCAGCGAGTAATTGGTTAGTTGTTCCAGAGACAAGCCAAGCTTACGCCGCCGCCTTTGCATACGCCCAAAAGCTACGCAGTTCAACGCATTTAGTGCAAGTGGAAATGGATTTAGGCGGGAGAGACAAAGCAGAAATCCGCGATTATGCTCGTAGTCGGAGAATTGGACAAATAGCCTGGATTAAACCAGACGGCGTACCAGCAATCGAGTCGTTGGATAAGCGATCGCATATTTCTTGTTAGAAGTAGCGTGTGGGGTGTGAAAGCGAACGCAGATGGACGAGGCAGTGCGCTGGGGAGACAGCGCTGTGGGCGGGTTTCCCGACTTGAGGCGACTGTCGTCGGCTCTGCCGACTTGAAGCACCTGCCGTGCGGATGAACGCAGATGAAGTTCATGCTGGTTGCACTGGTGAGGGTATAATGCTTTGCAATCTTATAAACGTGCTGTTTTAAAGGTGTTGCATTGCGCGGGATCGCCTGTTTGGATACCTTGCTTGAACCAACGGACTCTTTGGGCTGATGTGCCGTGTGTAAAGGATTCTGGGACTACATAGCCTCTAGATTGGCTTTGCAGGCGATCGTCTCCAATACTACTTGCTGCATTAAGTGCTTCTTCAATATCACCTTGTTCCAAAATTTGCCGCGTCCTTTGAGCGTTATTTGCCCAAATTCCGGCAAAACAATCTGCTTGCAGTTCTAACCTTACCGAAAGTTGATTTGCTTCTACTTCACTAACTCGGCTTTGCAATGCACGTACACGATCTGAGATACCAAGCAAATTTTGGACGTGATGCCCAACTTCATGAGCAATTACATAAGCTTGGGCAAAATCTCCTGGTGCTTGGAAGCGGTTTTGTAAGTCGTCGTAGAAACTCAAATCGATATACATTTTCTGGTCGGCTGGACAATAAAATGGTCCAGTAGCAGATTTAGCATAGCCGCAGCCAGAGTCAACCACGTCGGAAAATAGTACCAACTTGGGTTCTACATAAGTTTTGCCCATTTGCCTAAATAGGTCATTCCAGGTATCTTCTGTATCAGCAAGCACTACAGAAACAAAATCAGCCTGCTTATCCTCTTGTGGGGAAGTAGTGCGGGGAGCATCAGATGTAGGGCGATCGCTTACTGTAGTATCTGGTTGTAAAACTACAGATGGATCTATACCCAAGAAGCTAGCAATTAAAGCTAATACTATTACGCCAATGCCACCGCCAGCAACGGGACCTGCGACATTTCTGCCTCGCCTGTCTTCAACATTATCGCTTCTTCTCCCAAACTCCCAACGCATAAGACTTGCCCAATAACTTTAACTTTCAGTTTCAGCGATTCTACTGATTGATGCAAACTTACTTGAGTATTATTTAAGCGATCGCCTCAGCTAATTCAAAAGATACATATTCAAAAAAACGGTAGTTCTGAAGTAAGTAGATAAACTGGGTAACTTATCTTTGCCGAAATCGAACATCAGAAAAGATTGTCTACTCATTTTTTGGGTATTTTCAGACTATTGAACTTCTAAATATGTATTCCCAGGCATGAATATAAATATGCCTTCACCAAGTTGCTCTTGATTGCCTGCCAAAGCGTATGTAGCACCTGTAACAAAATCTACTGCCCGTTGTGCTTGTTCCGGCTCCATCTTACTTAAGTTCATGACCACAGATTGGTACTGCATTAATGCTTCTATCGCTTGAGTCACTTCCTGGAAGGAATACGGCTCCATTATTATCACTCGATAATCAACTACAGTGCTTACCATTGCTCAAATCTAAGTTATTAAAAAAGTGCAGATGCTATTAAATTTCTCTGTACAGGTAATCGCCTTCACCGCGAACCAGCAATTGTCTAGGTCGATGATGTCGCTCTGCACGTCTACAAAATAATTTCTTTTAAAAAAGTTTATGTCGATTGCCATCTGCTATACAGCGCAATATCACTGAGAAATAGAATGCCACTGCTGACTACCGCTAAAATATCTCCGTAAATATACGCTGGTAAATTCCTCAATTTTAGGATTACTAAAAAAACAAATGCGCCACGCTAAATAAGATTGCTCCTAACCCTGCACTGATAGGAATAGTCACTACCCAAGCTAAAGCAATACCTTGAAGAGTGTTAAATTGAATTGATTTGCGATTCTGCACTAAGCCTATTCCCACCACACCGCCAACTAAAGCATGGGATGTAGAGACTGGTAAACCTAGCCTTGAAGCTAATAAAATTGTCGTTGCAGTAGCAAGTTCCGCACAAAAACCGCCACTAGGTTGCAAAGTAATAATACTTTCGCCAATAGTTGCAATCACTTTTTTGCCCCACACCGCTAAACCTGCTACGATTCCCGCCCCACCTAATACCAAAATCCATAAGGGGATATTTAGCCCATTGAGGGGAACGCCACCAGTAGCATTAATATAGGCAATTACAGCTAAAGGAGCGATCGCATTACCTACATCGTTAGAACCGTGAGCAAAGGCTACGAAACAAGCACTTAATAGCTGAAATTTTGCAAAAATCCGCTCAATTGGGGCAGGAGCGTGAGGATTTACGTTACCTAGTTGTCGCCAAGAATTGAAAGTAATCCCACAAGCTGCGATCGCACCTATTACTAAAGGTACATCTTGACTGGGCAAAGGCAAATTAGCAATAAATGGCGTGTTAATAATCGGTGGTAAAACAATTACGCCAAATATACTAACTAAAGCTACGCTCAACCAAGGAATCCACTCATCTAGTTGTTCTAACTGATTTGATCTGTCTAAAATCCAGCGCTTAATAGCACTATAAAATATAGCCGCAACCGAAGCACTCAACAGCGGTGTAACTATCCAGCCAAGAGTAATCAAACCAATAGACGACCAAGCGATCGCATTTACCCCCACAGCACAAGCACTAAACCCTGCGATCGCACCCACCACAGCATGAGAAGATGCTACAGGTAAGCCGCGACTTGTGGCAATTTGCAGCCACACTCCACAAGCAATTAATACTGACACCATCCCTACCAACAATACTTGCGGCGCATCAGCAAATAAAGCCGGATTGACTATTTCTGTTGCTAAAGTTTCCGATACTTCATGTCCAAACAACACCGCCCCTGTAAATTCCAACACGCCAGCAATAACCAACGCTTGACGCAGGGTGATAGCCTTAGAACCTACTGAAGTTCCCATCGAATTTGCAACATCATTAGCGCCAAGATTCCAGGCGACATAAAAAGCTAGAACAGCTACGAGAAAAATCATGTTTGTGGTTGCTTCAGTGTTTGCGCTCTACTTCCAAAACAAAAAAAATCTAGACCTACAATTTCCCAAACAGCTTCTAATTAATGGTAAATATTAAGTGCAGAAATTTTTAATTATCGCGACATTACCACAAAGCTCTGCTAAACATCTAAATCTGGCGATCGCTCTAAAAAAGCTAGCTGTTAGGATCGACTTCATACCATTCGCCCGAAGAATTACCGAACTGCTCTTACTCTTTTTATTGATATAAGTGTAAACAGTAATTTTGGCTGTTAGCAAGCCGAAATTTATATGACTCTTAGAGAAATGCAGTCTTTTTTACCTTTTATTAACGAAGAGGAAAAGCTATGAGATTTCGCTATCGAGGTGTTTTATATGAGTACCATCTATCTCCAAATAAATTCATTTTTCCGTTGGTATTGCACTATCAAGATATAGTTTACAACTTAGAGATACAATCATTTGACTGTGCGCCAGAAATCAGCCAGCAACACTGTCTGTAAGCGGCTATTGCGATCGTAAAATTTCAACTCATAGTTGGCAGAAGAACTATCAGCAAAACCTTGGGCAATTTCAGTATTGACTACTATTGAGGCTTTGGACGAAACAAGCGTATCGAAGAGCGCAGCTAATTTTGCCCGATCGCCAACAAGCTAAATATCATATTTTGAGTTTTTGGGGTAGCTAGCCGTTTTACGCTACTAGGTTCCTAACGCCTGGGATTGCACCACTTCTTGCTGTAAATCTCCAGCTTTGCGATCGCTTTCAACTTCCTAGCACAACCATCAGCCATCTTAGAGCAATGCTATCTCGCTAAGTCAACATAAATTACCACACTTTGCTCCTCTTTATCTATCTTTGTCCGCCAACCAAAGAGCAACCTATGATGCGTACATTATTTTCGTTTCGCGATCGCTACCGTATTCTCCATCTCACATGGTTTGCTTTTTTTCTCTCATTTGTAGTTTGGTTTAGCTTTGCTCCATTTGCAACAACAATTGGGCGCGAACTCGATCTCACCGCGCCGCAACTGAAAGTCCTAGCGATTTGTAATTTGGCATTAACAATTCCCGCCCGCATTATTGTTGGCATGGTTCTCGATCGCTACGGACCTCGATTAACGTTTTCAATATTGCTAGCCTTTGCCCTTGTACCTTGCTTGCTGACCGCGACAGCTCAAGATTTTAATCAACTGGTCTGGAGTAGTCTGACTAATAGCATCTTGGGGGCTGGATTTGTAGTCGGCGTTCGCATGGTTGCGGAGTGGTTTCCTGCCCAAGAAATGGGTCTAGCACAAGGTATCTACGGTGGTTGGGGGAACTTTGGCGCAGCAGCAGCCCAGGGTTGTCTGCCAATTTTAGCTGTAGTCAGTGCCTATGTTACAGGCGGAACATTGAACTGGCGGATGGCGATCGCGCTCGTCGGTGTCGTTACAACTGTGTATGGTATTATTTACTATCGCTGCACTCAAGACACACCTCCTGGTGAAGTTTACCAACGTCCGCAGCGACATGGTGGATTGGAGGTCACGAGCGATCGCAGCTTTTGGGCATCGTCACTGTTAGATTTAGGCTTGCTCGTCTCGCTGGGGCTGTTGACGTATCCGCTAGCTCAAAACAACATTCATTTCTTGAATGCAGTTCAAGTAGCTTTGATTTGGGGCTTTCTAGGCTTGCTGGCAGTAGTTCAGTTCTATAAATCTTGGCAAGTCAACCGAGAGGTTGTTGGTTCGCTCAATCCCTTCAGTCCAGCATTTCTGCAAAAAAGTCAGCACTATCCCCCCAAAGAGCGCTACCAGTTGCGCCAAATCGCTCTACTCGACTTCACTTATTTCACAAACTTCGGCTCTCAGATTGCAGTGTTGTCGGTCTTGCCAAGTTGGTTTGAACAAACCTTTGGACTCAATGCTGTAGTTGCTAGTGTCGTTGCCGCAGCTTATCCGGTTCTGAACCTAGTCTCTCGTCCGAGTGGGGGATTGATAAGCGATCGCTCTGGAAGTCGAAAATGGACGATGACGGGACTGACGATCGGCATCGGGATTAGCTACTTGCTGATGGGCAAACTTGACGATCGCTCCCCTCTCACAGTTGCGATCGCTGTAACGATGCTTTGCGCTTATTTTGTTCAATCTGGCGCAGGGGCAACGTTTGGCATCGTGCCGTTAATTCGCAGAGCCGTAACTGGGCAAATTGCAGGCAGCGTCGGAGCTTACGGCAATGTCGGCGGCGTAATTTACTTGCTAATTTACAGCCTCAGCAATGCTCAAACCCTGTTTTACAGTATGGGCGTGACAGCTTTGGTTTGTGCTAGCTTATGCGTGTTTTTCTTACAAGAACCTGCAAGTGTTGTTAGCTCAAAACCTTTTGAAAAAGTTGCCGCTTTAACCAACAAGTCTTAAATACTTATGGAACTTAGCAACGAGCAAATCCGCGCCCAGATGGAAGATGCAGAATCGCTACCGATGCTGTTATTAGAGGCGAACGAATATCTCCAGTTGTTTTGTCAAGAACAGTCGCTACCAGAATCATACTTACAAGAGCGACTTGCAGAGATTACTTGCGACTATCGGAAGTCGCGCATTTACTGGCAGACCGAGCAGGAGTTGGCTTATGGGGCAAAAGTCGCTTGGCGCAATAGTACGCGCTGTATTGGTCGTATCTTCTTGGAATCTTTGCGTGTCAGAGATTTACGGCATCTCACCACCGCCGAGGAAATTTTTGCTGCGCTCGTGGAGCATATTCAACTTGCAACCAACGGCGGGAATATTGCGCCAACCATTAGTATCTTTGCTCCCGACTTACCCAGGCAGCCTGGAATACGTATTTGGAATCCCCAGTTAATTCGTTATGCTGGGTATCTTCAGCCCGATGGAGCGATCGTCGGCGATCCCGCTCAAATCGAACTGACGGAAATTTGTCAACGCTTAGGCTGGCAAGGACAAGGAACCCAATTTGACATTCTGCCGTTGATTATACAGATGCCCAAACAAAAACCTCAGTGGTTTGAACTGCCAAAAGCCGTAGTGCTGGAAGTTCCGATCGTCCATCCTGAGCATGACTGGTTTGCTAACCTGGGACTGAAATGGCACGCGCTTCCTGCTGTTTCCGACTGGCGCTTAGAAATTGGTGGGATCTCCTATTCCTGCGCTCCCTTTAGCGGTTGGTATATGAGCGCTGAAATTGGTTCCCGCAATTTTGGGGATGTGAAGCGCTACAACCTATTGCCCGCGATCGCTCAACGCTTGGGGTTAAATACGCAATCAAAACTATCGCTATGGCAAGACCGAGCGTTGATTGAGTTGAATCACGCCGTTTTGCATTCGTTTACAATCTGTGGGGTGACAATCGTCGACCATCATACTGCGTCTACACAGTTCATGCGGCACTGGCAGCGAGAAGCAGAGGCAGGACGGATCGTGCCTGCAGATTGGGGTAGAATTGTGCCGCCAATATCCGCATCTACCTTGGAAGTCTTTCATCAAGAGATGCACGATGTTTGCTTTAAACCTAACTTTTTTCAACTGCCTCAGCCTTGGACGACAAGTATGGTATCTAATACCAATTTAATGTGAAGATAAACTTAATACAGCATCAGTAATAAACTCCCAACCTGTAAGCGAAGCAATCAATTCTGGAGTTAAGTCTTTGAGAATGTCAGACAATCTCCGTCGCAATTGT
>NZ_JYON01000058.1 GCF_000952155.1 Aliterella atlantica CENA595
GAATGTGGGGCTTGTCTGAACCGCGATTGGCCTGGATTTTAGGATTTTCTGGATGGCTGATTCCTGCATTTGAATTTTTCAATCCAGAAAATCCTAAAATCCAGGCCAATCGCGGTTCAGACATCCCAGACAACAGTTTCAGCGCCAAAAAATTCTTACTCCACAAAAGTAACGCCGCCCGGTGGCAAAAACTTTCGCCTAACCGACGCCCGCCGTACCTTTGCCGCCGAACTCGTTCAACACCAACGTCCTTCCCATGTCCACCGAAATCGCCTCGCGGATTCAACGCGATACCCACGTTTTCAGCCTCATCGAGAAAGAAACCGACCGCCAGGAACACGGCATCGAACTCATCGCCTCCGAAAACTTCGTCACGAAGCAAGTCATGGAAGCGATGGGCACCAGCCTGACCAACAAGTACGCCGAGGGGCTGCCCGGCAAGCGCTACTACGGCGGCTGCGAGGTGGTGGACGAAGTGGAAACCCTCGCCATCGAGCGGGCGAAGGAACTCTTCGGGGCGGTGTGGGCCAACGTGCAGCCCCACTCCGGCGCGCAGGCCAATGCGGCGGTGTTCCTGTCGTTTTTGAACCCTGGCGACAAGATTCTGGGCTTCAACCTCAGCCACGGCGGGCACCTGAGCCACGGCTCGCCGGTCAATTTTTCGGGGAAATACTTCCAGCCCTTTTTCTACGGCGTCGAACAAGAAACCGGGCTGATTGATTGGGACAAAGTCGAAGAAACCGCCCTCCGCGAGCGCCCGCGCCTGCTCATCTGCGGGGCCTCGGCCTACAGCCGCGACTGGGATTACGCCCGCCTCCGGCAGATTGCGGACCAAATCGGGGCCATTCTCCTCGCCGACATTTCGCACCCCGCCGGGCTGATTGCCAAGGGCCTGCTCAACGACCCCATGCAGCACTGCCACATCGTGAGCACCACCACGCACAAAACCCTGCGCGGACCCCGGGGCGGGATGATTCTGATGGGGCAGGATTTTGAAAACC
>NZ_JYON01000059.1 GCF_000952155.1 Aliterella atlantica CENA595
GGGAATTTAAATTGTTCGTGAGGCTGGTCTTGAGGAGCCATCCAAGCGCGGATCCCCTCATTGAGCAACACGTTTTTGGTGTAGAAAGTTTCAAACTCTGGGTCTTCAGCCGCTCTTAACTCTTGGCTGGTGAAGTCGTAAGCACGTAGGTTCAAAGCTAAACCAACTACGCCCACAGCACTCATCCACAAACCTGTGACCGGGACAAATAGCATGAAGAAGTGCAACCAACGCTTGTTGGAAAAGGCAATCCCAAAAATTTGCGACCAGAAACGGTTGGCGGTCACCATCGAGTAGGTTTCTTCCGATTGGGTGGGGTTGAAGGCGCGGAAGGTGTTGGATTGCTCGGAGTCTTCAAACAAGGTGTTTTCCACGGTCGCACCGTGAATCGCACACAATAATGCACCGCCTAGTACCCCTGCTACTCCCATCATGTGGAAGGGGTTGAGCGTCCAGTTGTGGAACCCTTGGAAGAATAATAAGAAACGGAAGATTGCTGCTACCCCAAACGAGGGAGCGAAGAACCACGATGATTGTCCCAGGGGGTACATCAAAAATACGCTGACAAAGACGGCGATTGGGGCGCTAAATGCCAAGGCATTGTACGGTCTTATCCCTACTAACCGCGCGATTTCAAACTGCCGCAGCATAAAGCCGATTAAGGCAAATGCTCCGTGTAAGGCGACAAATGCCCACAATCCTCCTAGTTGACACCAACGCGTGAAGTTCCAGCCTGCTTCTGGTCCCCACAAGAACAGCAATGAGTGTCCCATTGTGTCTGCTGGTGTCGATACTGCTACTGTCAGGAAGTTTGCTCCTTCTAAGTACGATGATGCTATCCCGTGTGTATACCAACTTGTGACGAATGTTGTCCCTGTGAGCCATCCGCCCAAGGCTAGGTATGCGCAGGGAAATAGCAATATGCCGCTCCAGCCTACGAATACGAATCTGTCGCGCTTTAGCCAGTCGTCTACGGTATCAAATATGCCGCGACT
>NZ_JYON01000050.1 GCF_000952155.1 Aliterella atlantica CENA595
GCCAAGAGTTAAGAGCGGCTGAAGACCCAGAGTTTGAAACTTTCTACACCAAAAACGTGTTGCTCAATGAGGGGATCCGCGCTTGGATGGCTCCTCAAGACCAGCCTCACGAACAATTTAAATTCCCAGAGGAGGTTCTACCACGTGGAAACGCCTTATAATGCGTCTTTAAACAGAGATTTAGTCATGGGTGGCGGTCGCGACCTAGAATCCACAGGTTTTGCCTGGTGGTCTGGTAACGCCCGTTTAATCAACTTGTCTGGCAAACTGCTAGGCGCTCACGTTGCCCATTCTGGTTTGATTGTATTCTGGGCAGGAGCAATGACTTTATTTGAAGTCGCTCACTTTATCCCAGAAAAGCCCATGTACGAACAGGGCTTAATCTTGCTACCTCACTTAGCCGCTCAAGGCTGGGGTGTAGGCGCAGGTGGTGAAGTAATTGACACCTTCCCTTACTTCGTAGTTGGCGTACTGCATTTAATTTCTTCGGCTGTTCTTGGTTTTGGCGGTATTTATCATGCCGTTCGCGGTCCTGAAACCTTAGAGGAATATTCTGCTTTCTTTGGTTATGACTGGAAAGACAAGAACAAAATGACCAGCATCATCGGCTTTCACCTAATTATTTTAGGTTGCGGTGCATTGCTCTTAGTTCTCAAAGCCATGTTCTTCGGCGGATTGTACGATACTTGGGCGCCTGGTGGTGGAGATGTTAGGGTAATTTCTAATCCTACGCTCAACCCAGCAGTAATCTTTGGTTACGTACTGAGGTCTCCCTTCGGTGGCGAAGGTTCTATTGTTAGCGTAGATAACCTAGAAGATGTAGTTGGCGGTCATATTTGGGTTGCTTTACTACTGATTACTGGCGGTATTTTCCACGTTTTGACTAAGCCTTTTGCTTGGGCGCGTCGTGCTTTCATTTGGTCTGGTGAAGCATACCTTTCATACAGCTTAGGCGCTTTGTCGCTGATGGCTTTTATTGCTACTTGCTACGTCTGGTTTAACAATACTGTATATCCCAGCGAATTTTACGGTCCTACAGGTCCCGAAGCATCTCAAGCTCAGGCTTTGACCTTTTTAATTCGCGACCAGCGCTTGGGTGCAAACGTTGGTTCGGCGCAAGGTCCTACTGGCTTGGGTAAATACTTGATGCGCTCTCCTACTGGGGAAATCATCTTTGGTGGTGAAACAATGCGTTTCTGGGACGTTCGCGCTCCTTGGCTTGAGCCATTACGCGGTCCTAACGGTCTTGACCTAGACAAAATCAAGAACGATATTCAGCCTTGGCAAGCTCGCCGTGCTGCTGAATACATGACACACGCTCCTTTGGGTTCTTTGAACTCTGTAGGTGGTGTAGCAACAGAGATTAACTCGTTCAACTTTGTATCTCCTCGTTCGTGGTTGGCTTGCTTCCACTTTGTCATGTTTTTCTTCTTCCTAGTAGGTCACTTGTGGCACGCAGGTAGAGCAAGAGCGGCGGTTGCTGGTTTTGAAAAAGGCATTAACCGCGAAAGCGAACCAGTAATGTCTATGGGTCCGATTGACTAAATAGCTTTACTGAATTTAGCTATCTAATTAAACAACTAAAAAGCTCCTGTGTAAAAGCAGGAGTTTTTTTTGGGCAGAAGACGGCAAACCTTCCCGAATATAAGTTAATAGAATTAGTTAGTTGAATGTTGCGATCGCTTTTATGTGACACAATCGAATCTATACAGAGAAAGCATAGCAGCTAAGATTGATGGCATCCTACAAAGTCACCTGCGCTGATTGCTGTTTGCATTCTTTTAAGTGTTTATGAGTGGTAGCACTATGAGCGATTCTCATCTAGCAGACGACTTGCAATGGACACCACAAGCTAAAGCCAAGCTCAAAAAAATTCCTTTTTTCGTGCGCTCTCAAGCCACTGCGCGAATCGAACATTTAGCCCGTGTTGCAGGGGTGGAAGTTATTACTGTCGAATTAGTAGAGCAAGCTAGAATTGAACTGGGGCAGTAAAAATCAATACTAGGTTGCTTGGCAAATTAAGTTTAGTAATAGTAAGCTAAGTTAACTTAAATTCACCTTGGCGTGTTTTCAAGAAATTGTGATTGCTGCCTTAAAAGATTGCTATTAGGGTGTAGGTGTTACTAAAAGATATGGCTCTCATTTTACTGGGGAACCATATTTATTGAAAAACTTATGAGACAACCGCATCAAGAGTATAAAAAATTACTATTTTCTTGTTTGGCATCTCGCGTATTTAAAATTTTTATACCTATTGTTTTATATTCGCCTTTATTAGTAACGTCTACTGTGCAGGCAACTCCTAGCACAGAAAATTCTTGCCAAAATCCTCTTAATTTTGACGTTGAACTAAGCAATGTTGTCAGCGATTTATTTCAAGTAGCAAGTTGGCTGAATGAACCTAAGACAGTCGTAGCAACAATTAGCCAAAGCTTAGGTCCGCAAATGGCAGCTTATTTTAATCCTAGCGTTTCGCCCAATATTAACGAACGGGCAAAATTGGCAAGAGTACCCGTATTTATGTATCATGATGTCTTAGCTGTAAAAGAAGTATTTTTTGACGTTACATATCAAGACTTCGCGCAACACTTACGTTTAATCAAAGAAAAAGGTTTAACACCTATCAGTTTTGACCAATTAGTAACGCATTTACGCACAGGTTTACCGCTACCAGAGAAGCCAATTATGTTGACTTTTGATGATGGCTATGGCGGTCATTACGAGTACGTCTACCCACTGCTGAAAAAGTACGGCTATCCAGCAGTTTTTTCTGTTTATACCCATAATATGGGCAAAAATACAGGCAGAAGCCACGTTAATTGGCAACAACTAAAAGAAATGGCAGCCGACCCTTTAATTACAATCGCATCTCATAGCATTACTCATCCCCGCGATTTAAGAGAGTTGTCTGACGCACGACTGCAACTAGAACTAACAAAATCAAAAAAGATTTTAGAAGCGCAATTAGGCATCCCTATCCGCTACTTTACATATCCTGAAGGCAAGTACGACCAACGAGTAGCAAAGGCAGTACAAGAGGCAGGTTATCAAGCTGCTTTAACCATGAGCGATACAGACGAGCGCTATGCCGGACAGTCAGATAGTATGCTAGCAATATCGCGGTTCGGACAATCGCGGCTAGCACAGGCATTAACTCAACCTGATGTAAGTCCTATAGCTCAAGCCTGGGGAGGAGCAAAACTACCTAGTTGGGGTGGTATCTTTGACTTTTCTGCCGATGTTGAAGTAACTAAAACGACTCTTGAGGATATACCACTGACTCTAATTTCAGGTGGTAAACCAGTGACTATTCATGCCAAAAGCCGCTCTCAAGTAGCAGAAATTATTGCTGGAACGCAAGCAGTAGCAGCAGTTGATGGCGGCTTTTTCTCGCTGAGATATCTAAACTCTAATGTGATGATTGGACCTGTATTGAGCCAAATCAACAACCAATTTATTCCAGGTAATAAAGGAGAAATTCCCAAACTTGCTGGGCGACCTTTGGTGTTGATAAGTCCCCAAGCAGTAAAATTTATTAGCTTCGATCCTTTCAAGCACAATACATTAGCCGGAATTCAGGCAGAAATGCCCAACGTTACCGATGCTTTTGTTGCTGCAGCTTGGCTAGTTAAAGACAATCAACCCCAATTAACCCAAAACTTTGCCAATTTGTACGGTTTTGATGCCTTACGCCATCGTGCTTTTTGGGGAATTGACAGAGTAGGAAAACCGACTATAGGCGTATCTAACGAACCAGTAGATTCAATATCTTTAGGTGCTGCGCTTGGTTTAGCTGGATTGCGCGATGCAGTGATGCTCGATTCTGGTGCTAGCACTTCTTTAGTTTATAAGGGAGATTCGTTAGTAGGTTATACACCTCGCCCTGTACCTCATGTAGTCGCGCTCATGCCTCCTAACGCGACAACTATATTAGCCCCGTGTACAGTTGCCCAAAAGTAAGCAAGCGATCGCCAGTGTTTTAAATTAGTTAAATGACTTATCTTGCCAAAATCAATCTCAAGCGATCGCTAAAAGTTACGCTGATTAGTGTATTGGTCGTACCCTTGCTGATGTACGTTAGCTTGTGCCTCAGCCGTCCGCCGCGCAGCGATATAGAACAACAATTATTTCAGGGTATTAACTATCGGCGCGAGGCGCGTTCTCAACCCCGTTCGCTGATGCTTCATGTTGTTACTGTTGACCTAACAGCGCCAGGATTGAAGTTTTTGGTTACGCCCGAAGAGCGCACTGCTGAGGGGTTAGAAGTCAAAGCTCAAATTACGTCAGCTTTTTTAGCTAAACACGGGCTGCAACTAGCAGTTAATGCTAGCTTCTTTCACCCCTTTTATGAAAAATCGCCTTGGGATTATAGCCCCCGCTCAGGAGAAGGCGCAAATATATTAGGTCAATCAATTTCTAATGGCAATATCTACTCGCCTGCTGAAAAAATTTGGCCAGTATTATGCATTTTTGCTGATAACAAGGCAGAAATTCGTCATGAAAAATGCGCGCTAGGAACTGCTCAAGGTGTGGCAGGCAATCGGTTTTTGTTGGAGAATGGCGATCGCGTACCATTGGATATAGATATTAGTGAAGCAAAATTGATGCCCTCTACAGCAGTCGCCATCAACGAGCAAGCTGATAAGTTATTGCTAGTTGTTGTTGATGGTCGTCAGGCTTTTTATAGTGAAGGTGTTAACTTAGCAGAATTCACTGATATTTTGATTGAGCTAGGTGCATATACAGCCCTAAATTTGGACGGTGGAGGTTCGTCAACATTAGCAATTTCTCAAAATGGGAAACCAACTTTGCTCAACGCACCCATTCACACACGCCTACCAACGCGCCAACGTCCAGTTGCCAATCATTTAGGGATTTACGCTCAACCAGTTGCTAAAAATTAACTAGGCATAGCTGCTAGTTGCGACTGGATTTCTGCACCTTTAAGCTCCCTACCAATAAATACTAATCGCGTCTGTTGCGCTTCTTCTGGCTGCCAAGGGCGATCGTAAAATTGCTCGAATCTTTGTCCCACACCTTGCATAACTAGACGCATAGGCTTATTTGGTACGGCAACAAAGCCCTTGATCCGATAAATATCTTGCTCTTGAGTAAGTTTTTGCAATTGGTCTTGCAGCTTGTGCGGCTCAAAAGCGCGGTCTAAAACAACATTGACTGAATTAATCTCATCGTCGTGATCGTGGTCTTCTTCGCTGTCGTGATGGCTAGGACGTGCCTCTAAATTGTCTTCCACAGCCGCTTGAAAGCCTAGTAAGATATGAGGATCTAATTTTGAGCGATCGCTTGTTACAATCTTCACTACTCTAGGTAGTTCTTGTTGAATTACATTAACGACTTCTTGTTGAGTTGCTGCATCAACCAAATCTGTTTTATTTAAGACTACTAAATCGGCACAAGCTAACTGATCCTCAAACAATTCCTGTAACGGCGTTTCATGCTCTAAATTATCATCTGCTTGTCTTTGGCTGTCTACAGCTTCCGGATCGCTAGCAAACGTACCTTTTGCCACTGCCTCGCAATCAACTACTGTAATGACAGCATCAACCGTCGCTGCATTGCGAATTTCATGCCAACGGAATGCTTTTACTAATGGCTTAGGCAAAGCCAGCCCTGAAGTCTCAATTAAAATGCAATCTAGCTTATCTCGCCGCTTGAGCAATTCCAGCATCGTCGGCAAAAATTCTTCTTGTACCGTACAGCACAGACAGCCGTTAGTTAATTCCACAATATTAGCTTCGCTATCAGCGTCATCAGGGCAAACTTGGCAAGACTTCAGCAGTTCGCCATCGATTCCCAGTTCGCCAAATTCATTAACTAATACAGCAATGCGTTTGCCTTGATTGTTTTGCAGCAAGTGACGAATTAAGGTAGTTTTACCGCTACCCAAGAAGCCAGTAATTACAGTTACAGGAAGTTTTGCAGCCATTTAGTCCAAATTTATTTAACTGACGATCTTATTTTGAGACAACTTAGGGGCAGATTTGGTAATTTTTCCAGGCATTGCTACCCTTGAAAAACTATCAAACCCACCCCTACTAATTAATCTAGGTATTATTACTCGGCTGTAGCGAGTTCTGTGCTGCCGCGAGTGCGACGGCGAGTAAGAGTATTGAACAACATTTGTCCAATTGCTTTAATCAAGCTACCTTCCATTTCTTGGAATAGCTTCATGTTCATGCCAAACGCGGCATTCGCTTCATCGACAATGCGATCGCCTGTAGCATCATCTATAGGCATCTCGTCTAATGCTTGGCGATAAGTAGCTTTGAACTGCTTCTCATCAGGGATATCTTTGAACTCGTAGAAAGCTGTACCTTCGCCCTCAGAAAGATTCATCGCTCTTTGAGCAATATTTTTGAGAATCTGTCCGCCTGACAAGTCGCCAATATAACGAGTGTAGGAGTGAGCAATTAATAGCTCAGGAGATGAATTAGATACTTCCCGAATCCGCTTAACGTAAGCTTCCCCAGCAGGCGATAGCACAATTTGCTCTTTCCAATTTGCACCGTAGTAAAAGCTCAAATCTTGCTCTAAAGTACGCTGGCGGTTTAGCTGTGGGTAATAGATTTTAGATATTATGGGATGATTTTTGTGGCGTTCCATTTCTTCTTCCATTGCTGAATAGACGAAATAGAAGTTACCAACTAACTTGCGGTAGGAGTTCTTTTCTACAACTCCTTTTAGAAAGCACTTGACAAAACCCATGTTTTCTGCTGCGCTATGGGCTTTCTTAGTCCCTTCACGAAGTTTTGTTGCTAAATTGCTACTCATGTTAAAAATTTCCAAGTTTTAATGTTAACGACTGGTAGGGATCGATTAAGCAAAAAATAAAAGCCACTAAATCGTTACATTAGAACGTTTTGCTTAAGAATTTTGTTAATTATTTTAAAGCCAGCCTAATTGCATTTATCTTTTAGGCTGGCGTTGCGAGAAATTACCTAGCTTTTAACTAGATATCGAGTTCAGCGAGATTGAGACGAGGACCGTAGGTTTCGATGAATTCGCGTCTAGGAGCAACGCGATCGCCCATCAATACAGTAAAGATGCGATCGGCTTCAGCAGCATCCTCAATTTCGACTTGTTTGAGAGTGCGCGTTTCTGGGTTCATCGTAGTATCCCACAGTTGCGTCGGCATCATTTCACCCAACCCTTTAAAGCGCTGGATTGTGTAATTAGCATTCGCAGGAAACTCATGTTGGACTAGGTTAGTAAGTTCGCGATCGCTATAGCAATAATAATGATTGCGCCCGCGCTCGATTTTATACAGTGGAGGACAAGCAATATAGATATATCCTTGTTCGATCAAACTACGCTGATAGCGGTAGAAGAACGTCAGCAAAAGGGTTCTGATGTGCGCGCCATCTACGTCAGCGTCAGTCATAATTACTATGCGGTGATAGCGTAGTTGAGAGGCATCAAACTCTTCGCCTTTGACACCTAAACCTAGTGCTGTAATTAGCGCTTGGATTTCAGTGTTTTTGTAGATTTTGGCATCATCAGTTTTTTCGATATTGAGGATTTTACCGCGCAAAGGCAGAATTGCTTGGAATCTGCGATCGCGTCCTTGCTTGGCGCTGTTATGGACAAAAATCCCACTTGCTAAAGCAAAGTTATGAGTATGAGGAACTTCAATGTCGTAAACGTCAATGCGTTCTTCTAAACGTTCAATCGATACAATCCGGTGATTGTAGTTGGAAACTGCTTCATGGGCTAGTTCTTGCTTGCCTTGGAAATAGCGATCGCAAAAAGTTTCAAACCGTAATAGCGACTTATCTTTAGTTTCAAGCCGATAAGCACGGTAAGCGTCTAAATCGAGATTTCCTTGTTCAATCTCAATCTGTTTGAGAGCCGCAATTGTTTTACTGTAGTATATCTTGTTTAAGGCTGCTTGACGCTTGGCTCTAAATTCGTCTGTCCATTGCTCTTGGGTCTTGTTACGTCGCCACTCTATCAAGGCTTCATCTTGCCATTGTTGTTTAGCAAGATCTGAATGGGCTGCTCGCGCTTGAGGATTATTTTCAAAGTAATCGCGCACTCTTTGAGCTTGAGCTATACAGTTTGCCTCATTACTCCAATATTCCTGTTGTGCTAAGTTTAGTTGTTCGTGATTGGCAGCACGGTAAGCATCGTTGCTACTATAAAACTCATTCCACTTAGCAGCCATATAAGCCTTATACGCTTCATTCTCCCACTGAGCTTTAGCATTTGATGAGAGTATTTGCCGCGTTTTTGGTTGTCGCATACGTTCGCTCATTTTGGTGCGGAATGTTTCACCCTGATGAACTTTACGGCATTTGTCTATAACATCAGGACGATGCAAAGTTTTCTCCAAATGAGCCTGATGTATTTTTAAATGCTCATCAGCAGGGATTCTTCGCAGATTTGTGGGATTATTGTTGAGCTTATTAAAATCTAGATGATGGCAGTGTTCGCCTGCTGATTTTGCATAAACACCTTGCCAGCGATTGTACCAATCAGCAACCAAGTGAGTAAACAGCCAAGAATCTGAACGAGGATTCCATACCATCTCATAGCCATCAATAGTGATTTTTGGCTCACTTTTGTTGGATATTTTTCTATATAGAGGCATTAAGGAATCATCTGGGGTTAAAGATGCGGCTGCTTTATAAGTACCATCTCGCAGCATAAAGGGATGGTCTGGAGTACAGATAAGAGTTTCGCCGTTATCTAGAGTTACTTTGATGACTTCTGCATCAGTCTTAGTTATTCGGGGGTGAATAATGCGCTCTATGCCAATGTTCCCATCGTGACGAATCGTGTAGCAGAAATGCTCTTTGCCCATTTCTTGTTCAGCTACAATCTCTTTAAAGCTGAGATTTCGTCCATCAGCTAAAGCAACAAGTGTGTCACCATGCCAACATCCACCTGCGGAATCTCCTTCAACGATATATATCTCTGACTCGCTAGGATCTCTAGAACTACAATCGGCTAGTTTTCCTGGTAAGGGTGACGATTCTAATACTGATTTACGCCTAACTAATTCGCGTGCGTGACGGGCGGCTTCTGCGGCTTTGAAGGCTTGAATTGCTTTATCTAAAATTTGATCGGCGACAGGCGGACGAAATTCTAGATACTCGGTTAATACTTCTCCTACTAAAGAATCAACTATTCCCCTTACTTCGGTATTGCCTAACTTTGTCTTGGTTTGTCCTTCAAATTCTGGATCGGGAACTTTGACAGATATAACTGCTGTTAAACCTTCTCTAACGTGTTCGCCGCTGAGGTTTGGTTCATTTTCTTTAATTTTATTGCGCTTGCGGGCGATCGCATTCATAGTCCGTGTCAGTACCGCCTTCAGTCCTTCTAGGTGCGTACCGCCGTCTACTGTACGAATATTGTTCGCAAAACCGAGCAAATTATCTGTATAAGCATCCGTACACCACTGCAACGCTACTTCTACCTGTACGTCGTTGCGTTCGCCTTGCACGAAAATAATTTCTTCATGCAACGGTTGCTTGTCGCGGTTCATGTACGCGACATATTCTTTGATCCCGCCTTTATACTCGTATGTTTCTACCTTTGGTTCGCTAGCTTTAAGTACATCTAAGCGGTTGTCAGTAAAAGTAATTTTTACTCCAGCATTTAGATACGCCAACTCGCGCAAACGTCCAGCTAGGGTTATATAGTCAAACTCCGTACCTACAGTAAAAATTTCTGCATCTGGCTTAAATGTCACTGAAGTTCCAGTGCGAGGCTCTTTGTGTGGTTTTGACTGAAGTTCGCCGACAGGAATACCGCGCTCGAATCTTTGCAGAAAAACGCGCTTTTCTCGCCATACCGTAACTTCTACAAACTCAGATAAGGCATTGACAACAGAAATCCCTACTCCGTGCAGACCTCCAGAAACTTTGTAACCGCCGCCGCCAAATTTCCCCCCGGCGTGTAAAACTGTCATTACAGTTTCTAGTGCTGATTTCCCAGTTTGTGGATGAGTATCGGTCGGAATACCGCGACCGTCATCTGTGACTGTTACAGAACCATCAGCGTTTAAGTCAATCTCGATATGCGTGCAATGCCCTGCCAAAGCTTCATCGATCGAGTTGTCTACTACCTCGTAAACTAAATGATGGAGTCCCCTTGGTCCAGTTGTACCGATATACATACCTGGTCGCTTGCGGACGGGTTCCAGACCTTCCAGAACTTGAATCTGATCGGCGCTGTAGCTGCTCGTCATGAAATGGGTTCTCCAAAAATAAGGTTGAAGTCGCCTAGCGACCTATAAAATAATAAATCACTCATAAATTGTAGCACAAAAGGCTTGATGACGACTCTAGCATGGTCTAAGGAGCATTTTATTTAAGGGATGTACCCAGCTAATTATTGCAGTTCTAGGTTAATTACAATTTGTGGCGCGACGGCTACAGGAAAGTCTAGTTTGGCTTTAGCTTTAGCGAAAAGGCTAGAGACGATGATTATTAGTGCTGATTCGCGTCAAGTGTACCGCGAGTTTGACATTGGTACGGCTAAACCTTCGTTGCAGGAACGGCAGGAAGTACCTCATTATCTAATTGATATCTGCGAACCTGCAGAGACTTTGACTGTAGCAGACTATCAACAACAAGCCCAGAAATTAATTATCTCTCCCTACCCCCTCCTACCTCCCCCTGCTTCCCCTGCTCCCCCTGCTTCCC
>NZ_JYON01000027.1 GCF_000952155.1 Aliterella atlantica CENA595
GCCAAGAGTTAAGAGCGGCTGAAGACCCAGAGTTTGAAACTTTCTACACCAAAAACGTGTTGCTCAATGAGGGGATCCGCGCTTGGATGGCTCCTCAAGACCAGCCTCACGAACAATTTAAATTCCCTGAAGAAGTATTACCTCGCGGTAACGCTTTGTAATCCGATCTTCTTAGCAGGCGAATAACAACTAAGTTTTGCTCAACCGAGTTTAAAAAATTTCCTCTACCTCTTTGGTAGAGGTTTTTCTATTTGCACCCAAAATTCCAAAATCCTGTGTTATCTTAAATGAAGGTGAAAAACACCCAGAGCTAAACACTCTGTCCTCTTGAGAATAAGACCGTCTAGGCAACAAGGAGGTGATGCCCATGATAGAAAGTAGTAAATGCATGGGTCATCAGGTTGGAATGAGCCGGCTGTGCGCCGGGGCTGTTCTCTAAAAAGCTTAGGCTTGCTTGGAGTTCCTTCCGGCAGTCTGGTTTCAATCTGAAGACCCACTACACCGCTCTTACGTTAGGTTATCTAGCCTTTGTAAGAGCGGATAGCTTTTTTAGGGGATTTGTTTGGTAGTTTTGATTTAAAGTCTGTAGCTACGGTTAACTCCTCATACATAACCGTCTGGTAAGGAAACAATTGAGTTTGCGGTAATTATTGTTACTTTGCGGTAGTCTATAAATCAGTCGGAAAATAAACGCTAGCTAATTGATGGAATATGATGTTTTTGCCATCATTCAGGGGTATGCTCAGGGTTACTTTCTGATGGCTGATGAAGTAAATGGATTGGGTTGGTATGCTAGCCGCGATCGCACGTTAATTCCTCTAGACGATCGCTTTCGCTACCCCAAGTCATTGCGCCGAGCGCTCAACGCTGGGCGTTTTACTGTTGCTATCAACCGCAACTTTAAAGCTGTGGTTGCTGGCTGTGCAAATCGCGAGAAAACTTGGCTATCAGAGGAGTTACAAGAAATATACCTAGCGCTATACCAAGCGGGCTGGGCGTACAGTTTTGAGACATGGTTGGGCGACGAATTAGCTGGGGGAATTTTGGGAATTGCCATTGGGGGAATGTTTATTGGCGAATCGATGTTCTACCGAATTCCTGAAGGCTCAAAAGTAGCAATGGTGAAGTTAGTAGAAAGATTGCGATCGCGTTCTTTTATCTTTTTTGATGCCCAAATGATGAACCCCCATTTGGAAAGATTTGGCGCTTATTGCATTGAAGATGAGGAGTATCAAGTCTTGCTCAAGCAAGCTTTGCAGCGTCGATGCTCTTTTGAGTAATCGAGCGGCGTTTTGCTTTTTGCCTGAGATAGCGGTCGCAAAATCTTGCTAAGATTCGCTGATTTTTGCGTCACAACCAAAATTATTAAGTAGCTGTATAACTGATTTTCTTTGTTCATAGACTTTTGGTAACACAAGCTATACAGACAGCGAAGTATTCTCAATCACAGCGTCGAACTTCCACATTAACCATAGGGAAGATGAAAGCAAACTGCAAAAGTAGCTACAACGAAAGACTACTAGGGATTTATTTTTTGTGAAATACGTATAGTTGAGTTCCAGCCTTGGCGGTATTTAACCTGAAATAGATAAGGAGACTTTTTAATGACTACTACTGCTCCAAAGCAGACAACAGACTTAGTTGCCAATGCATCATCGGCTCCCTAAACTATCAAATTGAGGTTTCATTATGAAGACTCGGCAATTAGGTAAAAGCGGGCTTATCGTCTCTGCAATGGGCTTAGGCTGCATGGGAATGTCAGATTTTTATGGTACTCGCAATGATGAAAATGAAGCGATCGCTACTATTCATCAGGCAATCGATCTGGGCATAAATTTTCTCGATACTGCTGATATGTATGGACCGCACACCAATGAGGAATTGGTAGGACGAGCAATAAGAACCCGCCGAGAGCAAGTAGTTCTAGCTACCAAATTCGGGATTGTCCGCACATCCGATTTACTGATTCTGTGCCTATACTATTTATCAAGGAAAGTTTGAGGATGAGAATTTTCCTCAAACTTTCTTCTGCTATGCCTAAATCTAGTTGGCTCAATAAGCTTAGGAGTATAAGCTATGGAAACCGCAGATTTGATTGTCATTGGCAGCGGACAGGGTGGTATTCCATTAGCAAGCGATTTTGCTCAGGAAGGTCGCCGTGCTGTGATTTTTGAGCGCGACGTTTTGGGAGGTAGTTGTATCAATTATGGCTGTACGCCTTCTAAGGCTTTCCTAGCGGCTGCTCACGCCGCAGGTAGGGCAAGACACGCAGATAAGCTAGGTATCCACGCCCAAGTAAACGTCGATTTTCCGGCTGTGATGCAACGAGTGCGCGGCATCAAAGGCAGCTTTAATCAAGGCATTCACAAACGTTTAGAGGATGCTGGAGTCAAAATAGTATTTGCTGAGGCATCTTTTGTTGGCGAAAAAACTGTAGCTGGTGGGAATTTTGTCGTTCAAGCACCAATAATCGTTATCAATACAGGTACATCTGCCTTAGTTCCCGATATACCTGGTTTGGCGGGGACTCCATATCTAACCAACCGCAATTTCTTCGACCTCAAGGAATTACCACCGCGTCTAGTAGTAATTGGTGGTGGTTATATTAGCTTGGAGTTAGGACAGGGACTTGCTCGTTTGGGCAGTCAAACTCAGATAATTGTTAGAGGCGATCGCCTGCTCGATGCTGAAGAACCAGAAGTTAGCGCCACTTTAGCACAAGCTTTAGAACAAGACGGCATCAAACTGCATTTTCATGCAGAAGCAAAGCAAGTTGCTTATCAAAATGGCATATTTACAGCTACGCTCAATAGTGGAGAAGAACTGCAAGCAGAAGCCTTGCTTGTAGCTACAGGACGCAAGCCTAATACTCAAGCTTTAAATGCCGCAGCGACAGGAGTTGAGCTAGACGATCGCGGTTATATCAAAATTAGCGATCGCTTTGCGACTACTGGCGATGGTATCTACGCAATTGGCGATGCAGCTAGGCAACCTGCTTTTACTCATGTTTCTTGGGAAGACTACCGCCGCTTAAAAGCAATTTTGGCAGGGGAAAATAGAACTCGCAGCGATCGCGTCCTCGGTTACGCTGTCTACACAGAGCCTCAAGTCGGACGAGTAGGTATGACGCTAGAACAAGCACAGCAAAAAGGAATTAATGCCCGCAGTGTCACTTTACAAATGTCGCAAATTGCCAGAGCGATCGAGTGGGGACACGATTTAGGCTTTTATCGCATGGTAATAGATAACGATACCAATAAAATCTTGGGTGCAACTTTAGTCGGCTATGAAGCAGGCGAAATAGTCCATGTTTTTCTAGATTTAATTGCAGCCGAGGCAACATGGCAGTTATTAGAGCAGTCTGTTCACATTCATCCGACTTACGGGGAAGCATTACCAAGTTTGGCACGTTTATACCAGCAATAGAATTATCAAACCAACGAGCTATTGTTTGCCCTTGGGCGCTGCCAACGGAACTTCCTTTCCGACTCTTGAATTGGCACATCGTTGATGCTAGCTTCGCGTCTTTGCATCAACCCATTTTCTGCAAATTCCCACTGTTCGTTGCCATAAGCACGATACCAGTAGCCAGAATCATCGTGCCATTCATACTCGAAGCGCACAGAAATTCGATTTTCGGTAAAACTCCACAATTCTTTTCGCAAACGGTAGTCGAGTTCTTTTGCCCACTTTCGTTTCAAGAAAGCTACAATCTGTTCTCGTCCGCTGATAAATTCAGCCCGATTGCGCCACTGAGAATCTTCGGTATATGCCAAAGCAACTTTTTCTGGCTCGCGACTGTTCCAAGCATCTTCGGCAGCTTGAACTTTTGCTTTAGCTGTTTCTAGCGTGAATGGAGGTAAGGGAGGTTTACTATTCATTAATTAGGTTGTTAGCGATCGCTCAATTGGCTTTCCAACTCTGCAATCCGAGCTTTGAGGGGAGCGATCGCTGCTTCAACTTCCCTTTGCGAGTAACGAATGGGAATATGTTGGGGACAGTTCTCGCTGGTTGCTTCTACATGGAAGAGAATTGCCCGTTCAATTTGGGCAGGATAATCAGGAACTTGGAGTCGGGCGATTAATTCCCTATCCCCTTCAATACATTCAGCTTTACCCCAAATTTTGATACGTTGGCGATGACGATAATCCATGAGAAACAAAAATGCTTTGTTGTTAGCGGACAGGTTGCCAACGGTAATATATTGCAAATTCCCCGAAAAGTCTGCAAAGCCAAGCGTCTTTTCATCTAATATCTTTAGAAAACCAGGCGCTCCGCCGCGAAACTGAATATACGGGTAGCCATTGGAACTAATTGTTCCCAAATAAAACCCTTCTAGGCGAGCTATAAATTCTGCTATTTTTGGCGTGATGGTATCGTTGGCAGCACTATTATTGACATAGCGCTCGTAAGTCTGCCGCGATCCTCGTTTTTCCTGGACTGCTTTTACTTCTGGTGTAAAGGCGATTTCTCCAAATCTGCTTGGCATACGCCCTCCTAGAGCGCGATCGCTTCTCTAATAGCCCATCGTGTCGCTAAAATTAGGTTTCCTCAATATTTGTTACTGTACCGAACGAACGGTACAATGTCAATCAACAATTTAAAAATTACCATTTGTGCCTAAAGACACTTATATCCCCTGCTTGCTGCAACTGTTTCGGCAGTACGGCTACGATGGCGCAACCTTAGCTAAAATTTCGCAAGCCACAGGGCTAGGCAAAGCTAGCCTCTACCATTACTTTCCTGGTGGTAAAGAGGAGATGGTAACAACAGTTTTAGATTACCTGGCACAGTGGTTAGAGCAACATATTCTCCAACCTCTGCGCTACCAAGGAGATGCATTAGCAAGGTTTCAGAGCATGAGTGATAGCATTAGCGAACTGTATGCAGGGGGGCAACAACCTTGTTTATTGGCGATCTTATTAATGGGTTCGACACGCGATGTCTTTCAGCCGACACTGCGATCGCTACTGCATTCGTGGATTGAGGCGATCGCCGAGGTGCTAATCGCCGCAGGATTAAATGAAACACTAGCAAAACAAAGAGGAGAAGATGCAATTATCGCCATTCAAGGCAGCCTAATTCTATCTCACGGCTTGAACGATTTTGCACCATTTCAAAGGACGCTCGCACAATTACCACAACAACTATGCCAGGGTTTGCTAGGCTAAAATACGCTGCGCGTTACACCCCAGTCTAGGGCTGGATCTCTATCGTGTCCTGCTGCCTTGATTGCCCGCTGATAGCCTGGGCGATCGCTAATTCTTGCCAGCCACGCCCTGATATTTGGACGGTTGTCAAGACCGACATTATAAAATGCCTTCATCGTCCCGAAGGGAAAATGCATCATGATATCGGCAGCAGTAAACTCACCGCCAGCGAAGTAGTTTACTTGTGATAAACGATCTTCGACCATCTGCAAGTGGCGATCGAGTCGTTCGCGCAAGCTAGAAAGTAGTGGTGTATTACCTGCTCCTACAGCCATCTGGGCAATCCAGTAAACGCCGATCTGCATCATTAAACTGCTATTGGCGTAGTGCAACCAGTACAAATAGTCGGGATACTGCGATGAGGTGACGGAAGCAGCGAGCCGCCCGTTTCCATAACGAGCTATTATGTACTCAACTATTGCCCCAGACTCAGCTAGCACGATTTTGCCATCGCCCAATACTGGCGCACTACCGATAGGATGAATAGAGCGTAATTCAATCGGTGCGAACTGTGTAACTGGATCGCGTTGATACACGCGCAGTTCGTACGGCAATTCGAGTTCTTCTAGCAACCAAATTATCCGCTCGGATTGAGAGACTTTGAGATGATGAACAGTAAGCATATAACCAGAATGTACTTCCTTGCCTGTGTGAACTCCGTTTTGAGTGTATAGCAGCGTGACAAATGCTAGCCGCTACCCGAAGGCATGAGTTTTGTATTTTGAATTTCTTTACTCTTCTTTGGATACAGACTCTAAAACAATTGAGAGTTTTGAGTTTTAATAGCTGCGTCTACTTGTTGGAGTAAGGCTTTTAAGGTAGAAGAGTTGTCTAAAATTATGTCTGAGCGATCGCATTTTTCCTCTATGGACATTTGACTATTAATTCTTGCTTCGGCTGCTTCCGTAGTTAAGCCGTCGCGTTCCATTAATCTTGCTAGTTGCTGCTGTTTTGAGCAATATACTACCCAAATTTCTGTTACTAAGTCAGTCATCTGTGCTTCAAATAGCAAGGGTATGACTAATACTATTGGACTGGTTGATAACTGCTTCATTTCTTGGATGAAGCGATGGCGCACTTGAGGATGTATTTGCTCTTCTAACCACTGTCTTTCGGTGTCATTATTAAATACAATTGCTCCTAACTGCTGGCGATTTAAGCTCCCATCTGCAAGTAATATTTGTTTGCCGTAACGACTAGCGATCGCGTTTATTGCTTTTGTGCCGACTGCAACCGCTTCTCTAGCGTAAATGTCTGCATCCAAAATAGGTAATTTGTAAGCAGATGCTAGGTAATTAGCTACAGTAGTTTTGCCTGTACTAATACCCCCAGTTAAGCCAATGATGCGCCGCTTAGTTGTCATTTGCCCATTGCACAATTGCTTGCGTTAATCCTTCTAACGTATATTCTGTTGCTTCTACATCTACTCGTCCTAACAGTTCTAGGCAAGTTTTTGAAGTCTGCGGACCAATAGAAGCAATACAAACTCTTGCTAAATCGGCTTCTCCATGCGTTTTTAACAGTTGATAGAAGCATTTGACAGTTTTTGAGCTAGCAAAGGTAATAATGTCTATAATGCCGCTTTGGAGCGCCTCTAAAGCGGCTGGGGCGATCGCACTAGGACATTGAGATTGATATGCTGCTACTTCTACTACTTCTGCACCAATAGCAGTTAATTCTTTGACTAAAACTTCTCTGCCGCCACTTTCAACTCTTGGAAACAAAACTTTTTTACCTTTTAGCTGTGCTTGCAAGTGTTCTACTAAGGCATCAGCAACAAAATCTGGGGGAATAAAGTCTGGCTGCAAACCGTATTTATTTAGACATTGAGCAGTTTTTTCGCCGACTACAGCAATTTTGACTCCAGCTAAAGCACGAGCATCTCTATTTTGGGCTGCCAAGCGCTCAAAAAAGTAGTCTACACCATTAGTAGAAGTGAGAATGAGCCAATCAAATTCTAATAGATGAGCGATCGCCCGATCTAACTCATCCCAGCTAGAAGGAGGGACAATTTCTAAAGCTGGCATTTCAATCACAGTTGCGCCCTGTTGCTGTAATAAATTGCTAAATTGGCTAGATTGTCCAAGCGATCGCGTGACTAAAATAGTTTTACCTGTAAGTGGCATAGAGGGAGGTTGTAAATAGTTACGTAACCTTACTACTTCGCCAACAACAATTACTACAGGAGACAAGGAAATTTCCCTTGTTTTGGCAACAATATTTTCTAAATCTGCTACCCATACTTGTTGCTGTGGAGAACTTGCCCAGCGGATAATCGCAATAGGCGTATGTAGCGACTTTCCGTGTCTTGCCAATTGATGCACAATTTCCGCTAAATGTTGCCCTCCCATCAAGACTACCAGCGTCTCAATTTGCGCTAAAGCTTCCCAATCTAATTCATCTGGTTCGTGTGCTGTAAAGACGGCAAAACAGCGACTTAAAACTGGATCTGTTAGTGGAATACCTGCGAGTAGAGGAGCAGCCAAAGCAGATGAAATTCCTGGTACGACTTCAAAGGCACAACCAGCCGAGCGTAATGCCTCTATTTCCGCCGTACAACGACCAAAAATAAACGGATCGCCACTTTTTAGCCTAACTACTAGCTTATCTTGCTGACAATGTTCTACTAATAAGCGATTAATTTCTGTTTGAGGCGTGCTAACTTTACCACCGCGTTTACCAACATCGAGTTTGAGACATTCCGACTTGACTAATTGCAACAAACTAGAATCTACCAAAGCATCGTAAATCAAGACTTCAGCTTGATTTAGCAACTGATGCGCCTTAACAGTTAGATAATTAACATATCCCGGTCCTGCACCTACGAGGTAGACTTTACCCATAGCTAAACTCGATTGTTGTTTAATTGCTGTAGTAGTTGCTCAATTTGCTCGGCTTTTTGCGGGTTCTTCTGCTTTAAGAATAAGTCTTTAGCTGTGGTAAAAGCTGCGATCGCACCTTCTAACTTTTCTTGTTTCATCAAAGCCGTACCCAAACGCAGATGAGCATCAGCATTTTTAGGGGAACGACTAATAAGGTGATTGAATTGAGAAGTCGCATCATCTAGTTTACCAAGCTGCATCAACGATTCACCCAACAGCAAACGAGCGATATCATTACTAGGATGCCGAGAAAGCACATTTTGCAAAGTTGCTTCAGCGCTTTGATAGTCTTTCTCCTGATAAAGCTTTACAGCTTGGTTGTATAGAGAAGATGTAACTATCCCTTCGCGCACAAAAAAGCCCAGCGTTATCAACCCGACTAAAACTACAGCCGCCGCAATCAAAGAAGTTTGCCCAGACGTTTCTAACATTTATCGTTCCCCAGAAAGAATTCATTTAACTTGATATGATTTGTCAGGGCATGAACCAGTTTTTGCACCGCACTCCTTCCTAATGTCGGCTACTCAAGTTGAGGAAAAAACTATCTTGAAGACACTATTCTTAGCTTGGCAAGATGGCAAAAGTCGCTACTGGTATCCGATTGGGCGTTTAAATTTTGATGGAGAAATGTATAAATTCGTCTATACGCAAGGAATGTTGCAAGCGGGAGCGAAAAATAGCTTTCAGCCTTTATTATCTTTTCCCTACTTAGATCGAGTATATACATCAACCCATTTATTTCCAATATTTGCTAACAGGTTAATGCCTCGTTCTCGCCCTGATTACCCAGATTTCTTGCAATGGCTAAATATTCCTCAGCACCAAGACGATCCACTTGCCATTTTAGCTCGTAGTGGCGGACAGCGCGTGACAGATACATTTACTGTTTTTCCTTTACCAGAACCAGATGAAGAGGGAAGATATTATATTCACTTTTTCTCTCACGGCTTGCGATACCTACCAAAATGTTCTATTGAGAAAATTAATAGCTTAAAGCCAGAAGATAAGTTATGGCTAGCTCATGAATTTCAAAATCTATATGACTTTCAAGCCTTAACTCTTAATACAAATGACCATCATATAGTAGGATACTGTCCGCGCTATTTGAATAACGAAGTTCTTGAACTTATATCTGTAAACTCCGATGCTGTAGACGTGCGTGTAGAGAAAGTTAATCATTCGCCAGCACCGCTACAATTTCGCCTACTATGCAATATAACAGCCCAATGGAGCGACGAACTGCGCCCCTTCTCTAAACCAGAATACCAGCCGCTTGTAGATGTGACAGCTAGTATTGGTTCCTAAAATGTTTTACTTGTATCAACCCAAAAGACAAGCAGCAGGAAAAAGTAGATATTCTAGGAAAAATAGCTTCCAGATAAATTGGTAGAAAGATGCGATCGCACTTTTATCCTGCAAATCTACCCCAAAACTGCGCCACCACATTAGAGCCAGCAATCCCAAATGAGTGCTAACTAAAAATATTGGATTAACAGCAGGTAGCCAAACAATACTAATAGCCATACCCAAATAGCATATAGTTAATATCCAACGAGCCAGATTAAAAACCCGCTCTTGACCTAAAGCAATTGTAAAAGTAGTAATTTGGAATTGACGATCGCCCTCCAAATCGGGAATATCCTTAAAAATAGCGATCGCGATCGTAAACACAATAATAAACGCAGTCAAAGCCCACACAGCAGCCGGAATATTTAAACCACCGCTAAAATGTGCAAATAGCCCTAAATTGACAACCGCTCCGCGCACAGTAAAAATACACAAAGCCGCCCAAAAAGGAAACCTCTTCAACCGTATAGGCGGCAAAGAATAAGCCGTACCAATAGCTAGACTAATAGCCACCATCGCCAATAAATAAGGCGATTGCAGTCCAGCCGACACCAGCGCTAATACACCCGTAACCGCTACAATCAGCCTACCAGTAGCAACAGAAAACTCCCCACTAGCTAAAGGCAAATGAGGCTTGTTAATTTCATCAATAGCCACATCCTCCAACTGATTCAAGCCCACAATATAGACATTGCCACAAATACAAGCAAACCAAGCTCCCAAAGCAGCTAATAACCCACCACCAATAGAAACTTCATTTTGAGACAAAGCGATCGCAAAAATCCCCAAAACACTCAAACTCGTACCAATAATCGTATGAGGGCGAGAAAACTTCCAGAAAGCATAAAGCCAACTACCTCGTACCTCTTGCTTGTCGCCCTCTGCGTCTAAAGGCTGTCTTGCACTATCGCGCAGGCGGTTTGTTTCCTTATTTACTTCCACACAACAACCCAAAACGAATTAACCCAGACTCATAACCGCGACGCATCAAACCCAAAGACAGCGCCGCTTGAATCGTTCCCCAACCAGAACGAATTAAACCCAAAATAGCATCCCAATTAAACGCTGAATCAATTACCACATTCCAAAAAGGCGCAACAGCACAAGACCAATCAGCACTACGAATATTTTTCAATGATAAGCTGTGCGCGATCGCCACATACTCAGGTAAAGAAATTACATAAGGCAAACAATAAACCCGATAAATATCCTCTAAATGCTTCCTTTCCGCCGCCGTCAAAGGCTGATTATCAGTAGGGCGATGACACCAAGTAACCATAATTAAAGTACCACCAGGCTTTAGCACCCGATAGCACTCTTGCATAAACTTAGTTTTATCAGGCATATGTTCGCCACTTTCGAGCGACCACACCAAGTCAAAAGAATCATCAGCAAAGGGCATATTTTGGGCATCAGCGACCTGAAAATTAGCTTTTGCACTCAAATTAGCTTCCGCTGCCCTAGCGGTTGCTCTAGACGCTTGTACGGGGCTAAGAGTAATACCTGTCACCCTAGCATTAAACTTTTGCGCCAAATACAAAGAACTACCACCAATCCCACAGCCGACATCTAAAATATTTTTAGCTTGCTGCACGTTCGACCATTTAAGCAACTCCTCAATCAAGTCGATTTGCGCCTGTCTGCGCTCTTTTTTTTCCTTCCCATCTACGCCGTAATAACCGTGATGCATATGTTCGCCCCAAATTTGTTCCCACAAACTAGAGGAAGCATCGTAGAATTGTTTGATTTGCTCTTGCAGTGTCGAAGTCATGGATAAAGCATTGATGCAGACGAATTTAGCGTATCAGAAGATGCTATTACTTGACGAGAGCGATTACTTAACGCGATCGCCCAACAATGACATAACCCCTAAATCTACCAAAATTTTCTTAACTTTTGACTTTTTATGACTGTTCCTCGGACAATTTGCCTCGGATTTTTGGCGGTAATCGCCGTCGGAACCATTTTATTAATGATGCCTTTTTCCTCCGCTGAGGGAACTTGGAGTAATCTAATTGTGGCGCTATTTACTTCAACTTCCGCCGTTTGCGTTACTGGTTTGTCAGTTGTCGATCCTGGTACTTATTTCTCTTTTTGGGGACAGTTTTTTGTCGCTACTCTAGTGCAAATTGGCGGACTAGGATATATGACAGCAACTACGTTTCTTTTACTACTTTTGGGTGCTAGATTTGGCTTGCGCGATAAAGTTGCAATTCAACAAGCTTTAGACCGAACAGGAATGCACGATAGCGCTCAATTAATTCGTTCAATTATTGCTGTTACTTTGATTTTTGAAATTAGCGGTGTTTTCTTGCTTTTACCTGTATTTACTAGCGATTATAATTTAGACAAAGCATTATGGTTAGCAATTTTTCACAGTATTAATTCTTGGAACAATGCTGGGTTTAGCTTGTTTAGAGACAACTTTATTGGCTATCAAACATCGGTTTTATTAAATCTATCGGTCACTGGGTTGATTATATTTGGAGGTATCGGCTATGGAGTGATTTTAGAAATGTACGTGTGGTTGCGCGATCGCTTGCAGAAAAAACCAGAAAAGATGGTATTTTCTCTTAATTTTAAGGTTGCTACTACTACTACTTTGGTATTATTAATTTTTGGCACTGTTGCCTTCTTTTTTATAGAAGTGAAAAATCCAGAAACTTTTGGAACATTAAGTTTAGGGAATAAAATAATGTCAGCTTGGTTTCAATCTGTAACTCCTAGAACTGCTGGATTTAATACTATTGATATTGGGAAAATGACTACGGCTGGATTGTTTTTGACAATCGCTTTGATGTTTATTGGAGCAAGTCCAGGTGGTACGGGAGGCGGACTAAAAACAACTACATTTAGAGTGTTAACCAGTTGTACCAAAGCAATTTTACAAGGAAAAGAAGAAGTATTACTTTATGAAAGAACAGTACCTATATCACTGATATTAAAAGCAGTTGGGGTATTAGTAGGTTCTATTGCTACAGTGCTTTTATCGACAATTTTAATTTCTATAACAGACTCAGAAGTAAACTTTATTCAAATTTTATTTGAGGTTGTTTCAGCATTTGCCACAGTTGGTCTATCTACAGGAATTACAGCTACCGTATCAGCAACAGCAAAAGTAATTTTAATTATAACCATGTATATAGGTAGGGTAGGGATTTTACTACTGATGGGAGCTTTACTCGGAGATCCAAAGCCAAGTGCAATTCGCTATCCTGAAGAAAACATGATTGTAGGATAAAAAATACTCTAGTAGATTGGGTAAATGCAATCGTAGTATAGTTAATAGTTAATCAAACAAAGGTTAAAAACAGCGTGAATTTATCGTCTTTAGGTTTTTTACGCAGTCTACGCAAAGACAATCATCAGTTTGCTGTCATTGGGTTAGGACGTTTTGGTAGGTCTGTCTGCTCGACATTGCATAATCTAGGCTATGAAGTGTTAGGCACAGATGTTAGTGAAAAAGCTGTTTCCCAGGTATTAACAGATCAAATCGTAGCTCATGCAGTGCAAATAGACTCTACTCAACCCGCAGCCTTAAAAGAAGCAGGCATTTTTGAGTTTGACACAGTAATTATTGCTATTGGTAACTACATTCAAGAAAGTATCATTACAACCCTAAACGTCAAAGAAGCAGGCGTACCGCACGTAGTCGCCAAAGCCTCATCAGAAATTCATGGCAAATTGCTCAAAAAAGTAGGAGCAGATCATGTAGTATTTCCCGAATACGAAGCAGGATGTTCTTTAGCGCGATCGCTCACTAAACCAAATATTTTAGATCGATTCGACCTAGATCCCGACCACAGTATCGTCGAACTAATTGTTCCCGATCAATTTCATGGCAAAACAATCGCCGATCTGCAACTTCGCAACCAATACGGATTAAACTTATTAGCTGTAAGTCGCGATGGCAAGTTTGAAATTAACCCCGATCCCAGGAAATATCTAGAAAGAGGTACAGCAATGGTAGTTATTGGCTGCAACAAAGATATCAATCGCTTGCCAATATAGTATTTTCTGGTAGAAATTACTCTACAGTTACACTATTATTGAGCAAATCCAACAAAACAAAAACAGCGGGAGTTAGAAGTGCATCTTTTATCACCGCTGTACTAATAGTTCTAAATAAGGGAACTGGCAAGCTAAAAACCTGTACCCCGACAGGTATGGGTTCAGCGGCTAATCGCGGGCTAATAGCTGCGCCTATCCCTTGGGCAACCATATTAACGATTGTGGCATCTGAGCGGACGTGATAAGTTGCTTGTAGATTGATTCCATGCTTCAAGCAATGAGCGTAAACCATAGCATCGCAGCCATCGCCATCAGGAGCCATAATTAACGGATAGGCAGTTAAATCTTGCCAACTGATTTTGGTACTGGTAGATGCAAAACTAGGCGGAAACAAGATGATAAACTCATCTCGCATTAGATCCCCAGTTTCAAACTCATTGCTAGTAGGCAAATAAGTGATTCCCAGATCGGCGCGTCCTTTACGTAAGTCATTTTCTACATCTAGGCGATCGTCATATTCAGCAATACTCACAGCAACTTCTGGGTAACGGTAGCAAAATTGAGCGATCGCCCCTGGTAAAATATGAGTTGCCGCGCTACGAAAGGCAGATATACGCACTTGCCCGCCATGCAAGCCTTTTGCCAAATTTGCTTGTTTGGCAATATCAGCTAATAAGTACCCAATCTGGCGGGCGCGATCGACAATTTGTTCGCCTACAGGAGTCAAATGAGCGCCATAACGTCCTCTAGATAGTAGTAGCACTCCTAAATCTTCCTCTAAAGTAGCGATTGCATAACTGACGGCTGACTGCGACATTCGCAGTTGCAAAGCTGCTTCGCTAAAACTACCCCAATCGGCAACAGCAATCAATACTTGCAACTGAGATAGCTTTAACTGGCTGTGGCGGTCGAAATTCATGGCATTTACACAAACATTGCCTGTATTGTCGCCAAAATGAGAAGTTTTCATCTATCAAATTGACTGATGGAAGAGATTAAATCTGTAGTTTGTTACTTCCTACATGGAGGAAATAAAGTGATTTTAGTCAATTGCAAGCTATGGAATGCGATCGCATCTTCCTATTGAACATGAAACCTGAAATAGATTGGCGGGAATACCAGCGCCTAGAACTAATAACTAAAAATCGCTCCTGGAACCTAAATTGGCGATCGCAGTTAAAAAGATTTGGGAATTTTTTACGCCAGCATCTTACCGCATCATCTCAACTACGAGTTTGGCATATATGCGATCGTCAGGGCAAAATCTGGTGGAGTGCTTACGATCCAGTTATTAAACAAGCGATTGAGCGAGTTTCAGAAGAACAAATACGCATTTGGCTCGAGCGTCGCTATTGAAGTAGAAAACATGAAACCTATCTCTAACAATCTCGATGATTACCTTGCAGTTACTCCAATTATCGACTGGAATACCTCAATAGTCGCAAATAAAGCCAAGGAATTGACTGCAAATCTGCAAGATGATATAACAAAAGCCCAATATCTATTTGAATGGGTAAGAGATAATATTCCTCACTCCAAAGACATTGATGCAGATGCAGTTACCTGTTCGGCTAGTGAAGTGCTAGAAGTAGGAACGGGAATCTGCTTTGCCAAAAGTCATTTATTAGCAGCAATGCTACGTGCTGTTGGTATTCCTGCGGGCTTTTGTTACCAAGTATGTGTTTCTGATGACAGCAAGATTCTACATGGGTTAAATGGTATCTACCTTTTAAGTCTCAAGCGGTGGATACGGGTAGATCCGCGCGGTAATACAGGAGAAATCGATGCACAGTTCGATTTACAAACAGAACGCCTTGCCTTTCCTCCTAATCCTGCGCTGGGCGAATTTGTGTATAACGAGATTTGGTCAAATCCTGTGCCTGAAGTTGTTGAGGTGCTAACCAAATTTACAAGTCGCAGACAGATGTGGAAACACTTACCAACATCAATTTCTTAAGCCACCCAACTAAGCGGCAAGATAGAGTTAGAGAAGGCAGCCTAAAATCACCTTTCTAACTTCCATGCAGCAAGCAAGCGAACCAATTATCAAAGATTTAGTGCTAATTGGTGGCGGTCACAGCCATGCCATTGTGCTAAGAATGTGGGGTATGCAGCCCCTAGCTGGAGTCCGCCTAACGCTGATTACAGAGGCTTCAGATACGCCTTATTCGGGGATGTTGCCTGGTCATATAGCTGGATTATATACTCACCAAGAATGCCATATAAATCTGCGTAGTCTTGCCCAATTTGCTCAAGCGCAATTGTGTGTAGATTCTGTTATTGGGTTAGATTTGGTCAACAAAAAAGTATTGTGCGCCAATCGTCCGCCTGTAGCATTTGACCTATTATCTATAGATATTGGCAGCACTCCAGCTAGTGTTAGCGTACCAGGTGCAGCAGAATATGCGATCGCAGCCAAACCAGTAGCAAAGTTACTAACTCAGTGGCAGCAAATAGTCGAAAATCCCCAAAAATCTATTAGTTTGGGAATTGTCGGCGGCGGTGCTGGCGGCGTGGAGTTAGCGCTAGCAATGCAGAGTAATTTGCAGCAAAAGCAAGTAAACAATCTAGAAATACATTTATTTCACCGCGAAGCGGAAATAATGCCGCATTATGGCAAATGGGTGCGCCGCCGCTTTCAAGAAATATTGACACAGCGAGGAATTAAACTACATCTACAAGAAACAGTTAGCGAAGTGCAAGCAAACAAAATTAGTTGCACATCTGGACTTAAAGTAGAATGCGATCGCATTTTTTGGGTAACTCAAGCTTCAGCGCCAAGTTGGATTCAAACTAGCGGAATAACTACAGATTCCCAAGGCTTTATTCAAGTAAACGACAACTTACAATCTATTTCGCATCCCGATATTTTTGCGGCTGGCGATATAGCCACAATGGTTAACCATCCACGTCCAAAAGCTGGAGTATTTGCCGTCAGACAAGGAAAACCATTATTTAACAACTTGCGGCGGACATTATTAGAGCAAAAATTGCAGCCATATAAACCGCAAAAACAATACTTAAGTTTAATTGGTACGGGAGATCGAAAAGCGATCGCTGCCTGGGGAAATCTAGGCTTAGGCGCATCCGCCTTACTTTGGTACTGGAAAGACAAAATCGACCGTCAATTCATGCAGCGCTTCAGCCAACTCCCGCAAATGCAACAATCGCCTACATCCCCATCTCCTCATCTGGTCACTGGTCACTGGTCACTGGTCACTGATTCCCTAATGCGCTGCGCTGGCTGCGGTTCTAAAGTAGGCAGTACAGTATTAGAGCGCGTATTGCAACGCTTAGAAAAAATTGAAAATAACTCAGATATTGTCATCGGCTTAGATGCACCAGATGATGCCGCAGTAGTGCAAATACCGTCAGGTAAACTGATGGTACAGACAATTGATTATTTTCGCGCGTTAGTCAACGATCCATTTACTTTTGGACAAATTAGCGCCAATCATTGCTTGAGCGATATTTTTGCAATGGGAGCAACTCCGCACAGCGTACTTGCGATCGCATCTATCCCCTATGCAGTAGAATCAAAAGCTGAGGAAACCCTATATCAACTACTATCCGGCGCTCTTAAGGTACTAAATCAGGCGCAAATATCCCTAATCGGCGGACACACAACTGAAGGCTCAGAATTAGGTTTTGGCTTATCTTGCAATGGATTAGCAAATCCCAACCAACTGCTCAAGAAAGCAGGTATGCAACCAGAGCAATTATTAATATTAACCAAACCACTAGGTACGGGAACGCTATTTGCTGCCGATATGCGTTTTTTGGCTAAAAATTGTTGGATTGACAGTGCTATTGAGTCGATGCTGCTTTCCAATCAAGCTGCGGCTAGTTGTTTGATGCAATATGGAGCTACAGCTTGCACAGATATAACTGGATTTGGACTATTGGGACATTTAATAGAAATGGTCAAAGCTTCAGATGTTAATGTCGAGTTATTTATTGAAGCTATACCTGTATTAGCAGGAGCTATAGAAACAATGCAACAAGGAATATATAGTTCCTTACAGCCAGAGAATAGCAAATTTTCTCGTTATATTGCTAATTTAGAGCCAGCAAGCAATCAAGCAAGCTATCCGATCCTTTTCGATCCGCAGACTGCTGGAGGCTTGCTAGCAGCGATTCCTAGTACCCAAGCTACAGCTTGCATTAGCGAACTTCAAGCTTTGGGTTATCCCCAGGCAAGAATTATTGGTCGCGTTACAGCACAATTAACTAATCAGCAGCCAGTGACCCTAAATTAGCTTTTTTGCATCTACTGGGCGACAAATTTAAGCGCAACACCATTCATACAGTAGCGCTTGCCAGTAGGTTTAGGACCATCATTAAATACATGACCTAAATGCCCGCCGCACCGACTGCAATGCACTTCAGTTCTGCTCATGAACAGAGAATTATCTACAGTAGTGTCAACACTACCTTCAATTGGGGCATAGAAGCTGGGCCAACCCGTACCGCTGTTAAACTTAGTTGTCGAGGAAAATAGCGGTGAGTTACACCCAGCACATACATATTCGCCATCAGTATATTGCTTATCTAACGGGCTAGTATGAGCGCGTTCAGTACCATGCTGGCGGAGTACGCGAAATTGATCGGGGGTCAAGTCTTCGTGCCATTCTGCGTCAGTTTTGACAATTTCAAATTCCTTATTTGGGGCTGTCATAATAGTTTTACATTGAGGTTAGATAACAATACAATCCTAGCTAAGTTAACGATCGCTCTATTTGCCTGTGAATCGCAAAAAAATTTACTTAGCTAATCCCTATGGTTTTTCGCAGCAGCAAAAGACTTTATTATTGCCGATTATCGAGGTTTTAGAAAGTTTAGGTGCAGAAGTATGGGAGCCGTTTGCACGCAACAATCAAATCGATATTTCTCAAGCTGGCTGGGCTTACCTGGTAGCTCAAGCAGACGTAAATGATGTCAAAAATTGCGATGGCATATTTGCAATTGTTAATGGCACGCCACCTGATGAGGGAGTAATGGTTGAATTGGGAATAGCGATCGCCTGCAATAAAGCAATTTTCTTATTTAGAGACGATTTCCGGCGTTGTACTGATAGCGAAAGCTATCCGCTCAACTTAATGCTGTTTGCTGGTTTACCAGCAATAGGGTGGGAAAAATACTATTACACCTCGCTAGCCGAAATTAGTTCCCAGCAAAAAGCTTTATATAGTTGGCTCACAAGTAGCTAAAACAGCGATCGCCAAACCAAAGTAGCAGTGCTTTGAAAATAGCAGCAACGAGTGTCAAACTTTCTACATAGGTCAATTAGAGCCAGATATTGTTACGCTCAATAGTAGAAGGTAAATATAGAAATAGTCATGACAGTTTTTTGGCGTAAATTTACAACTGTGTTTCTCTGCCTAACTTTGGCATGGACAACTGTTGGTTGTGGCGGTGGAAACGAAGCTACCCGCCAAGTGAGCAATACCTCCAATCAACCACAATCGGCGGCTCCTACTCGCATCAGCGACGGGCAATATCCCGTACAGCAAGTTACTTACAACGATGTTGATGGGGAGTACGAGCTATTTTTACTCAACACTCCAGCAGGTCAACCTCCCACCTTCCGCACTACTAACTTGCAGATGGCAAGGCTGACTGATGAAGAAATCAAAAACGGTCAAAAAAGCTATCTTAAGGTAGAAAACGGACAGCCTTCACTGTATTTAACTGAAGACTTCAAGATTGAATACAACCACGCTGTAACTGAAAATCAAGTCAACCCACAAACTGGGCAACAAGAAACGGTTGTAGTCCGCCGCGAAACTGGCTTCTGGTCGCCCTTTGCAGGAGCTTTAGCAGGGCAAGCGATCGGTAGCTTATTATTTAGACCCCAATATTACGTACCGCCAGTTTATCAACCTGGAATCGGCGTATTAAGAGGTTACGGCGGTTATGGTAATACCTACGATCGCGCTGTAAGTAGTTATCGCAGCCGTTACAATGCGCCACCTTTGGCAGTAAGAAATAGAACCAATTTCCGCGCTACAGGACGCATCAGAACGCCATCATCTTCCACAGTACGCACTTCACCGCGACTAAATACAGGTAGTCGGTCTACTGGTTCTGGTTACGGTTCTAGCAATTTGCGCTCCTCTGGTAGAAATTCTAGCCGAGTAAGACAACCGTCATCGAGTAGTTTTGGTAGCGGACGTTCATCCGGTTCTCGCCGTTCTAGCGGTTTTGGTAGCAGCCGCAGACGACGCTAAAGCGCTGGGAAGATAAGGGAGATTTGATCCCCCTGTAGTCCCCCTTATCTTCTGCTTTTTATGGGGCTTGCCAGATTTTTTGGTGATACTGGTCGATATCTGCGTAAGGATCTACTGCTGGATGCGAGTGATGGTGATGGTGGTGATGGTCGTGATGGTGTGTGTGGCTGACATCTCCTACAGCAGCTAGACGGAATTTGCACATCTCGCAATTCATCTGTACTTGACCGAGTTGGGTTTCAAGTTCCCGTTCTCTTAAGACAGAAAATAACTGAGAATGCATACCCATTTCTGGCAAACAGGTCATTTCAATCTCTGGATACTGCTGTTGTTGTGCGGCTGTGATGTCAAAAATCTTTTTGACTAATACCCCAGTAAATAAAAAGTAGGGTAAAACAATAATTCTTTTGGGCTGATATAATCTAGCGCGGCGGAAACCTTCTTCCAAACGAGGATGCGTAATGCCGATAAAGCAAATTTCTACTGTAGAGTAACCGCTACCCTCCCACAAAATCCGCGCCAATTTGTAAAGATCGCCATTAGCATCAGGGTCGCTAGAACCTCGACCGACAAATAATAAAACAGTATCAGAGACACAACTTTGCCCTGCATCTAATGCAGCTAAACGCGATCGCCATAAGTCTACAATGCCTGAAGTAATCCCAAAATGCCGCCCATAGTGAAACTTTACTTGCGGATGTCTAGCTCTAGCTTTATCTAACTCGTTGGTGACATCAAATTTATTATGTCGAGCCGCAAATAACAAAATTGGCAATACCGAAAGTTCAGTGTAGCCTTCATCTACACAGCGGTCTACTCCTTGTTGAATAGTTGGTTCTGTCAGTTCCAAAAAACAAGGCAGTACAGGTCTTGATGTATCTAAAGCTTGATAAGCAGCGGTAAAATCTAAAAAGCCCTGTCGTCCGGCTTCATCTCTAGTGCCATGACCGATTGTTAACAGCGGACGGCGTAGCGGTAATGGCGGCAATTGCAATAATTCCTCGCGTAATTCTACTTTGTTTGGATGAGTTGTATTTATAGCAGTCATTTAAAATTAAGTTCCTTTCCTGTGCGACGCAGGAAATAGGTAAGCTACTGGCAATTTAGGCATTCTGGCTAGCGATCGCTGTATATAGAGTATGATTACTCCCACAGTCTCGTTTACAGTTGCGGCACAGCCTCGGATTTGCACCGGAGTTTCCCTAATTTACCTTGTTTGCTTTGTGCCTAGTTATCTTAGCTGATTTACTCTCATCTAAGAATACGGGGGAGGGGGAGATAAATCAGTAGTTTTGAGTAGAGGCGCAATGCATCGCGCCCGTACAGCTTGGGGTAAGGGAGCTTAGTTGTTGGCTGATGATTATCAGGCGATCGCTTAATCATCTTTATATCATTATCAAACTATATCTCTGATATCTGACGTAAGACTGATAACTCTTTTGTCAATGTCATTTAAATTTACTTAGTGTAACTAGCTTATAGCCCTTCGGGCAGGTTAAAGGTTGGGGAATATAGTAAACTCCATAACTAAATAAAGGCGCTTATCCTCCTTATTCCTATTTAGTTACAAGCTTGAAAATATCTTTTTTGAGTGTTAAACATAAACGGAAAATTAACTTATGAAGCCCTCTAATCTATCTAGAACCGTTTGGACTGCTGCTGTGGCGCTCTGTTTTGCTAGCTTTACGTTAGGTTTATCTGCTGTTGCTCAAACTGGTACAGGCACAAGTGGCACAAGTTCGGGTACAAGTGGTACAAGTTCAGGTGCAGGGACTTCAGGCACGACAGGTACGGGTACTACAGGAACGACAGGCACAACGCCTAGCACTACAACAGGCACAGGTACGGGTACTACAGGAACGACAGGCACAACGCCTAGCACTACAACAGGCACAGGTACTACAGGCACTACAGGAGCGACAGGCACAACGCCTAGCACTACAACAGGCACAGGTACTACAGGAACGACAGGCACAACGCCTAGCACTACAACAGGCACAGGTACTACAGGCACTACAGGCACTACAGGCACAACGCCTAGCACTACAACAGGCACAGGTACTACAGGCACTACAGGCACTACAGGCACAACGCCTAGCACTACAACAGGCACAGGTACGGATACTACAGGAACGACAGGCACAACGCCTAGCACTACAACAGGCACAGGTACGGATACTACAGGCACTACAGGCACAACGCCTAGCACTACGACAGGCACAGGTACTACAGGCACTACAGGCACAACGCCTAGCACTACGACAGGCACAGGTACTACAGGCACAACAGGTACGGGTACTACAGGCACTACAGGCACAACGCCTAGTACAACTACAGGTACTACTTCGGAAACGACTACAACTACTGAGACAACTATTACATCTCCCAGCCCAGCTACAACTACTGCTCCTACTACTACTTATCAACAAGTTAGCCCTGCTGCCACAGAACGCACTTTTGACTGGGGATGGATTGGTTTATTAGGTCTTCTCGGTCTTGCAGGAAGGCTTGCTAAACACGACACTACCAAAGTCTACCGCGACCCCTATCAGACAACCAGTTCTAGAAACTAAAACCCCCTGAAGCAAACAAGCCGGAGGCGATCGCCTCCGGCTAAATATTCGAGTTAAACTAACTTAGCGCAACGATAGGTTATCTTTCTCCCTTGTCTCCCTTGTCTCCCTTGTCTACTCAGATGATGAACTAAAGCAAGAAAACTACGATCTATTTTGGCGTTGCTGCCGTTTCTGTTCTCTAATAGTTTGCAATTGCTGTCTTTGTGCGGGAGTTAAGACGGCTTCAGCTTGCGTCTTAGCCGATTGCATAATTTCCCGAATTTGCGTTTTCTGCTGTTCGGATAAATTCATGTCTGCAAAAGCGGAACGGCGTTTTTGACCACTACCCATAGCCGCTTGAAACTGTTGGCGTTGTTCAGGAGTCAAAATAGCTTGAATTTGCGAGCCAGTCTGTTCGCGAATTGATTGCATTTGAGCTTTTTGTTGCTCAGTTAATTGAATTCCCTTATATTTAGAGTCTCTAACTGGTGCTAGCTGCTGCTGGCTAGGTTGGATTTGTGCTGTTAGGGGTAAGCTAGTAGCCGCGCTAAGAGCTATTGCGCCTGCTAATAAAGGGATTAGTTTGAGTTGCATTTTTTCATAGATTGTGTAGGTTATATCTATCCTAAAAACTTGCTATTTGTTTTACATGAGCAAAAAGTCACTAAATTGCTTGTTACTTTCGTCACGATCGCAAAATTACCAGTTCTGGCAGTGCGATCGCCTATATCTTTGAAGTAAATGGCAAATAGCTAAAATAACTTGCGTGAGTTCCATTCAATTTTCCAGCCATCCATTTCGATTTCTACTGTATCTAGAATGGATCATTCTATTTCTAGCAGCGATCGCTGAAGCTTTACCAGCCCCTTATCAGCGCGTACCCAGTTTCCCTCTCCTAACAATCTTTAGTATTACTGCTTTCGGGGTTATGGGCTTAAAATTGCCCGTTGGCAACCAAAAATACAAAGTTCTCTACATCGCGCTCCAATTTTTTCTCATTTTCCTCACAGCGCTTGCTAGAAGTAGGACAATGAGGATTTTTCCCTTTCTCTACCTGATTTTAGTGATTCGTAGTTGCTTGCTGTTTAAATTTCCTGGACGTTTAGTCGTTACAACTCTCTGTTTTGGCTTATTTCTCCTGTCGCTGATTTTACGATTTAATCGCTTTAGCGCTTCTCCAGCCATTGCCGAACGTTTGCGGTTTGTTTTAGTAGGCTATGGATTATTATTTGGTTTAAGCTTGGTATTTGTGCTGCTATTAATGAATGCAGCGATCGCCGAACGCCAAAGTAGAGAACAACGCGATGTAGCTTTGCTCCAACTGCGCCAATATGCCTTACGCATTGAAGATCAAGCCACTCTTCAAGAACGCAACCGCATCGCCCGCGAAATTCATGACTCTTTGGGACATTCTTTAACTGCCCTCAATTTACAACTAGAAACAGCCCTCAAGCTAGGGCAATCTCAGCAAGACTTGGCACAATCTTTTATTATCCAAGCCAAGCAACTTGCCTCTCAAGCTTTGCGCGAAGTGCGTCAATCTGTATCTACTATGCGTTCTGATGCGCTGCTCGGTCAATCTTTGCCAGATGCGATCGCTACTTTGACTACCCAGTTTCAAGGCGCTACTGGTGTCTTACCCATCTGCACGATTAATTTATCCCGCCCTCTTCCCAATGAAATCAATACCGCTGTTTACCGCATTTTACAAGAGTCATTGACAAATGTTTCTAAGTATGGATCTGCTACAGAAGTAAAAATCGAATTAACAGCAAAGACAAATGAGCTATATTTAGCTATTCAAGATAATGGTAGAGGCTTTAACTTGAACCAAAATACTACAGGTTTTGGCTTGCATAGTATGCGCGATCGCACTACAGCCCTAGGAGGTACATTTAATATTGATAGCTACCCTCAATCTGGTTGCCTAGTTACTGTAAAAATTCCCTTACCAATATTACATCTATGATTCGCGTGTTGTTGGTAGACGATCAAAGTATTATCCGCCAAGGCTTGAAAGTTTTGCTGGAATTAGAACCAGATTTGCAAATAGTCGGAGAAGCTGACAATGGACAAACGGCAATTGAGTTAGTAGATACTTTGCAACCGGATGTAGTTTTGATGGATATTCGGATGCCAATTATGGATGGAGTAGCTGCAACGCAAGCAATTAATGCTCGTTTTGCTAGAACTAAAATTTTAGTGCTGACAACTTTTAACGATGACGAGTACGTAGCTGCTGCCTTAAAATATGGCGCAATGGGTTATTTGCTCAAAGATACGCCTTCAGATGAGTTAGCTGCGGCGATTAGAGCTATTGCTAAAGGTTACACTCAATTAGGACCTGGTTTAGTAGATAAGATTCTTGCTGCTACGAATACTACGCCAACGCCACCGCCGCCATCGTGGGATGAGTTGACACCGCGAGAACAAGAAGTTTTACGCTTAATTGCTAAAGGTGACAGCAACCGCGAAATTGCTCAGACTTTATACATTTCTGAGGGTACAGTCAAAAATCATGTTACCAATATCTTACAGCAGTTGAATTTGCGCGATCGCACTCAAGCCGCAATTTTGGCTAATTCTTTTTTGTCTCACGACTCCTAAGATCGGGCAAACAGTGCTAAAGATTCTTGGCGCAATACTCCCTTTGTTACCTTAATATCTTTAGTCCCTTTGGCAATTATTTCCTCGCAAGCTAAGTTAATTTGCGCTTGATTGCAATCGATTAAATCTTGAATTGAAGCACCAATAATAATTTCGTCTATTCCCGCCCAGATACAAGCTGTGGCGCACATTGGGCAAGGTTCCGCCGTTGCATACAAGGTATAACCCTCTAAAGAAGGCGATTTAATTTCATTTGTCATCTTCCGAATTACGTTCATCTCCGCATGGGCAGAAGGATCGCAATCTCGTTTTACAGTATTGCAACCTTTTGCTAATATTTGACTATTTTTAACAATTACTGCCCCATAAGGAGCATCTCCTTTTTTCGCTTCTGCCAACGCCACATCCATAAAGTATTCGTGGTTCATTACTAGGTTGCTATTTATACAAAGATCGATTAATATATTTTTTAGTTTAACTTGCTTTCAAGTCTTGTTATTGGCTCAAACAAGTCGCTTGACAGCCGATAATACTTTAAACGTCAGATATTTTTTTATACCTGAAGTATAGTATTTATTATTTTATAGAAATATTTTCCCAGATTTCTCTCAGTATTTAGTATGCATTAACACACATAAAGTTAATATGTTTATTGCTTTACTTAGGTGCAGTCAAAAGAAGTAAATTAATAAAGAAAAAAGGTTGTGTAAATAGCAACATTAGCTGACTAGGTTAATACTATTAATAGTAGAAATAAGTATAATGTAAAAGTTTGAGGAGAAGAAAAAAGTGGCGTACAAGATCGTAACTGACAACTGTCTATCGCTTTGCAATGGTTGCGTGGACATTTGCCCAGTTGCTTGCATCAAGATAGATACAGAAGTAAATATAAATGGTAAAAATCAATATTGGATCGACTCTATTGATTGTATAGATTGTGGTATTTGCTTAAAAATTTGTCCTGTTGTAGGCGCAATTGTAGCCGAAGAAAAATAGTAGTATAGATGCGGTATAATTATACTGACTAAAATAATTCTCAATAAGCTGTAAGCGGTCAACCTCTTATTTTTACTAGCGTGATAAAATATTCTGTAGAGAGATAAACAAGGGAATTTATTGCTGTCAAAATTTAGGTAAAACCTTAATATTGGCGTTGCAAAATTAACAAGGGAACCATTATGCCACATACAATTGTTACTAACATTTGCGAAGGTTATTCTGATTGCGTAGATGCCTGTCCAGTAGCTTGCATTCATGAAGGACCAGGGAAAAACGTCAAAGGGACAACTTGGTTCTGGATCGATTATTCTACGTGTATAGACTGTGGTATTTGCATCCAAGTATGTCCGATAGAGGGAGCAATTGTCCCCGAAGAACGACCAGATTTGCAGCAAACTCCGTAGCAACTTGATTAATCGTCGATCGCGATCGAAAATTAGAGCAACATACAGTTTTCCATCGCCTAAGTTAAATGCTCAATATTAACAATTCTGCGCCTTTATTAGCAGTAGAGGATGTCTGGGCGGGTTATATCAAAGACCTAGACATCCTTCAAGGTATAAATTTTCACATCTTTCCAGGCGAATTAGTGGCAGTCATCGGTCCCAATGGCGCAGGTAAATCGACGCTAGCAAAAACAATCTTTGGTTTATTGAACCCCCATAAAGGCAAAATTACCTTTAAAAACGAAAACATTGCTAGGCTCAAGTCAAATCAAATAGTTAAAAAAGGAATGTGCTACGTACCGCAAATTGCCAATGTTTTTCCTTCCCTCAGCGTCGAAGAAAACCTAGAAATGGGTGCTTTTATCCGCAAAGACTCTGTAAGTGGATTAAAAGGTAAAATATACGATGCCTTTCCAGTATTAGCGCAAAGAAGACAGCAAAGAGCAGGGACACTATCAGGCGGAGAACGTCAAATGCTAGCAATGGGCAAAGCATTGATGTTAGAACCAAGTTTATTGCTGTTAGACGAACCTAGCGCCGCCCTATCACCTGTACTTGTAAATAGCGTATTCGAGCAAATTCAACAGATCAATCAAAGCGGTACGGCAATAGTATTAGTAGAACAAAATGCCCGCAAAGCCTTAGCAATGGCGCATCGAGGCTACGTACTAGATACAGGACGCGATCGCTTTACTGGCAAAGGCAACGATCTACTCAACGATCCCAAAGTAGGAGAATTGTATCTAGGCGTAACCACATTGCACTAAAAAAGTTAATCGTCATCTTTAGCAATCGCGGCAAAGTTATCTAAACTGACATATATGCGGGCATTAGCTGTTTTGGCAACTTCTTTAAGCGCCTCTAACTCTTGCAGGCGTAGTAAGGCTGGGTAAGTAGTATAAGCTTGAGCCGCTTGTTCGCGTTCTTTCAAAGCTAGAATATCAGCTTCAGTTTTAATTTGCTGTACTTGTGCCTCGCTTTGGGCAGCTAATTGTCTTGCTCTAGCTTGGTTTTCTGCATCCAAGCGTTGCGACTCTATTTTAGCTTGAGCATCGATCCTTTGGACTTCTGCTTTGGTACGAGCTTCAACTAGCTGTGCTTGGCTCATGCGTTCCGCCGCCAACACCCGATTCATAATTTCTTGGAGATTACCAGGAAAAATCAAATCTTTGACATCAGCACGTAAAATAGCTACACCATAACGGCTAGCAACTTCCTGCACGTCGCAAAGAATATCTTCGCTAAGTTGATTGCGATTGGTCAAAATTTCTTCTAAAGGCATAGAAGCAAGCGATCGCCTAGCAGCTAGTTGTACGTCACTATATAAGCGGCTTTCATATTCCTCAACTTCATGCAAAGCGGCACGAGGATCGACGACGCGAAACTGCACTATAATACTGACGCGGATGGCAACTTTGTCAGCAGTTAAAATTTCTTGCCCTTTAATTGTTAAATCGCGTTCGCGCACGTCTACCAAAACAATTTCAACTTTGGGGCGGCGCAAAAAGCCAAAATCAAAATGTTGAGGAATTAAATAACGCCCAGCACCTAAGACTTTGACAAGCACGCCGTCTTGGTAACGCAAGCCTCGGTGTGTATCTTTGATAATTACCTCGCGTTGCATTGCCTTTAACCATCAATAACAGCCAAAAATTATGAGGTTCCGCAGTCAAGTCGATCTGGAGGACGAACTTTCAGATGGGACGCTCCTGAAGCACTTTCTCACATAGTGGTAGTAGCACCTGATGGCTATTCGCTCCTAACTTGCCGGAACCGTTTTCATTATATTCGCTGTTTGTCGCAGCGCAAAAAATTACTAATATTGAAGGACGATGGTTGATTATTTAGTGTGATGCTTGAACTTTCTCGCGCCCAGATACAGGCAATTCGCGCTCATGGCGAAAGCACTTACCCAGAAGAGTGCTGCGGCTTATTGATTGGCAAATTAAGTCAAAATCGCAAAACTGTAGTTGAAGTCAAAGCAACCAAAAACGTTTGGAGTGCTGAAGCTGCAGAGTTATTCTTAGAGCAAGCAGGTACAAAACGCAGCCATTATACGATCGCCCCAGAGACAATGCTAGCAGTGCAAAAAGAAACGCGCGATCGCAATTTACAGATAATCGGCATATATCACTCGCACCCCAATCATCCAGCAATTCCGTCAGAATGCGATCGCTTGTATGCTTGGCAGCAGTATTCTTATATCATTGTTTCCGTACAACAAGGCAAAGCTAACGATTTAAATAACTGGAGTTTAGACGAACAGCACCAATTTCAACCAGAAAAACTTATCGTGCTAGAAGATAAAACATAAAAATCCAAAACATCAAATTTTTCGATACGATCTTAATTCGCTCCTCTTTATAAACATTGCTATGCTCAATCCAAATCTGGACGAAATCCAGCTAACCAAAGAAGAATACGAACGCTACTCGCGCCACATCATTTTGCCAGAAGTCGGGCTAGAAGGGCAAAAACGCTTAAAAGCTGCTAGCGTGCTTTGCATCGGTACAGGCGGCTTGGGTTCTCCCTTGCTGTTATATCTAGCCGCTGCTGGCGTTGGACGCATTGGCATTGTAGATTTTGATATTGTCGATAGTTCTAACTTGCACAGGCAAATCATTCACGCTACTTCCTGGGTAGGTAAGCCGAAGATTGAATCAGCCAAAAACCGCGTTTTAGAAATAAATCCTAACTGTCAAGTAGATTTGCACGAGACGCGCCTTAGTTCGGAGAATGCCCTTGAATTAGTAAAATCCTACGACGTAATTGTAGACGGGACAGACAATTTCCCCACGCGCTACTTAGTCAATGACGCTTGCGTTTTACTCAACAAACCCAACGTCTACGGTTCAATTTTCCGCTTTGAGGGACAAGCAACAGTATTCAACTACCAAGGTGGTCCCAATTACCGCGACTTATACCCCGAACCACCACCGCCAGGGATGGTTCCATCGTGCGCCGAAGGTGGCGTATTAGGCGTTTTATGCGGCATTATTGGCACTATTCAGGCGACAGAAGTTGTTAAGATTATTTTGGGTCAAGGTAATACTTTAAGCGGGCGCTTGCTGCTGTACAACGCCTTAGATATGAAGTTTCGCGAACTAAGGCTAAGACCCAATCCAGTCCGTCCGGTAATTGAAAAATTGATAGACTACGAAGAATTCTGCGGAATTCCACAAGCTAAGGCAGAGGAGGCAAAACGGCAGATGGAACTACAAGAAATGACCGTTCAAGAGTTGAAAGCGTTAATCGATAGCGGCGTGGATGATTTTGTGCTGCTTGACGTTCGCAATCCCAACGAATACGAAATTGCCCAAATTCCAGGTTCAGTTTTAGTACCTTTACCCGATATCGAAAGCGGGCAAGGTATTGAGAAGGTGAAACAGTTAGCCAACGGACACAAATTAATTGCTCACTGCAAAATGGGCGGACGTTCGGCAAAAGCGTTAGGCATACTCAAAGATGCAGGCATTGAAGGCACGAACGTCAAGGGCGGGATAACTGCTTGGAGTCGGGAAGTAGATCCTTCTGTTCCAGAATATTAAGTAGTTTGGCACATTTGTTTGCTCTAGTAGGTTTCCAAAACGAAACTTAACTAGAGCAATTTAATTAACTTTGAACTAACTGGACAGTGTTGTTGGATTGAAAATGTCATCAATAATGCAAGTAATCGATCGCATTGCAGTCTACTATGCAAGGTTGCAGCCAACAACAACCTTGGATACAAAAGTGTACGAATGGCTGCTTTGCAATGGTTACAAGGATATACAAATCTCCCAAGTAAGAGATTATCGCCAAAAAATTAGTCCCGATTTACAAGCAATCTTATCAAATAGCTATCCGCCTAGGCTTAATCTCGAACAGATAAAAGCAATTACCCAAGATTATCCATTTGAGTTACCTGTAGAACTATGCGACCTTTATCAAAGAGGTAATGGCTGTTTGCCTATCGGTCTAGATGACGCTGCCAAAGATTGGACTTCTTTTGATAATTATGTCAATTTTCCCTTTGATGGCAACTATTCCTTTTTACCGTTACAAGAGGCAATGAGGTTATATCAAGCTTTTACCAAGTCAAGCGATGATATCGATCCGCGCTGGTTTCCGATTTCTTACTTCGACGATCGCATTCTATCGGTAATTGGTAGCGAACAACAGCAAGAAACCTCGCCCGTGATTGGCTTTTACGATAGTGACTTTACACCTAAAACTAAGTGGTCGAGTTTGACAAATATGTTACTTACTTGGATAGAAACTCAACAGAAGGCTTAGAGGTGGCGCGATACACTACACCACAAATCGCCGCTAAAAGTATCCACCCCAAAGTATTTAACCGCAGATCGAACAAAGTTACATCAACCGTATTGAAAAGCGTACAAGCGCAAAAGGCAAGCAAGTAGCTGAAAAATATCAGCTTGTCAGCGCTAGAATACTGCCACGTTATTAATAATGCGATCGCACTCCCAACTATCCAGCCAACTATACTGCAAAAAAATAACGTTGCAGGTATGCCTACTTCAGCCGCTAGCATGAGAAATAGATTATGAGGATGTCCCAGCCATAAGTGCATTTTTGCTTCGTACAAGGTGCTAAAACTTCGCAATCCCCAACCAGTCCAAGGACGCTGGGTTGCCAAATGCCAAGCAAAGCGCCATTGAGTAGTTCTGAGCAATGCAACCGGACGATCTGGGTACAATTGGTCTGTCAGCCTTGCCCAAAAGAAAGCGGGTACTATATTACGGAGTAAATCGCGCAGCGGATTAGCACCAAAAGCTGCCCATAATATACTGCTGGCGATCGCAACTACCAGCGCGATTACCCAACGCCAACGTTGATAAATTGCGTATGCAAAACAAGCAACTAAAGCGAGCGCCCAAGCATTGCGAGAATTAGTCAAAATTAAAGCAGCCAAATTGCCTAATATTACTATGCTCAAAAAGACTAAAGACTTCCTCTTTCCCTTGCGATACGCCTCCAACCACAAACCCAAACCCAGGATAAAAACAATTACCAAGTAGCCAGCTAAAGTATTGGCGTACATGAAGATTGAAGCCATCCTCCCAGGCGGATTACCACCAGGTGCGATCGCCCAACCTAATATTTCTATCCATTGTTGGGGGCTAACCCAGCCTAAAAATAGCTGTCCAAAACCTAGAACTACAACTGGAATAGAACTAATTAGCAAAAGCCAACTAATGCGTCTAAGTTGCGCTGGAGTTTGGATTAGCGTACTAAAAGCCGCAAAAGCAACCAAAAACGGCAAAAAGTTAAATAAGCCTAAGAAAGCATCTAAGCGATTAGCAGCAAAAACTACTGTAATTGACAGCATTACAGCCAAAAGTGCGATCGCCTGATTTAAAGAACGATGAATAATAACAAAATACTGCTGCCACCACGTACTAGCCAATGCCAAGAAAATAGCTATTCCTCCCAAAGAAGGGATTAATGGCAGCATTAACAGCCCAATTTGAGCATATTTCCAAGCAATTTGCGTGTTTGCTAGTAGTTTCAACATAATGCGTGCATTCATAATTACAATCAGTGGGGACTTGAACCCACCACTAATTGAAGATCGCTAAATTTTCAATTTAGTAAGGGCTTGTACCCTTTTTAATTACGAATTACGAATTACGAATTACGAATTAGTAATTACGCTGTCTCCCAACAAGCCTCCGTACGAGTGAGGCGAATTTGGGCTAAAGCAAAAATAGTTGGAATAATCCGACCGTAGTTGGTAGATATTGCCCGCCAACCTAAGTCAGCAAAAAACCAAGTCCACATCACAGGACCTACACAAGCAAAAATTCCCCTAACAGCACCATAACGGGCTGCACTCATTGCCATTCCCTGCTTTGCTGCTTGCAAGGCAACTTGGCTTTGAAACTGCATTGCGACCGCTGTTCCGCCTTGAATTGCTGCTTCTTTAGCAACTTGATAAGTAGCAAAATGCCAGGCAAATTGACGCGCAATTTGCTGTAGTAGCATAGGTTGAATAATTGAACTCACCGCTAAAGCGCTACCGCCTTTGACCAATAAAGCTACAGGATCGCGCTGTACGGCTAAAGGTAGTGGTTCGGAAAGATCGCACTTAGCTAGAGACTTCTGCACTCTGACTGTTATTTGGTTGCGATCTGTCTCTGGCAATTGGTTCCAAGCTTTACCTAATAAATTTAAAAATACTTCTGCTTCTAAATCTGTTGTGCTAATTTTGTGCGAGTAAGGAATTTTTAGATGGCGACACACTTGAATAATTGCACTGCGATAGGTAACTTGTTCGGTACGTCCGCGCAATACAGTCACCCCATCGGCTGCTAAATAACGAAATCGCTGTTCTATAGCATCTAACCAAGCTTCTCGATCTCGGCATTGAATATCTATAGGTGCGGGCGTGTGTACGTAATCGAGGGGATTGAACCTACGACAGAATAATAGTTCTGTTAATTGCTGCAACTCATCTTCCGTAGCTAATTCTAAAGCTGCTCTCATCTCGTTCAATTTTATGCCCTCCAAACCCCATCGCGCTTGCTGTTCATTATTCTACTCTTTGCTTTTAGTTGGCGGTTTAGTTATAGCTAATTAATATTTGAGTTAAAAAATCATGGTTGATATTGTCATTATAGGTGCTGGAATGTCTGGTTTAGTCTGCGCCCAGCAGTTACATCAAGCAGGCTATAAAGTGCTAGTAGTAGAAAAGTCACGCGGACTTGGTGGAAGAGTAGCTACGCGCCGATTGCATGAAACTTGTGCCGATCGTGGGACGTGTTACTTAAATCCCAAAGACGAACTACTGCAACGTTTTGTAGAGTTGTTGGCGCAGCAAGATATCTTGCAAATTTGGACTGATACAACTCACGAATTTGATGCCAGCTTACAACAATTGAAAGTTAGGAGACGATCGCCTATTTATACTGCCGCAAAAGGGATGAGTGCGATCGCTCGTTTTCTCGCTACTGGCTTAGAAATCCAGCTAAATCAACGCGTAGTAGGAATATCTACAGTTGCAGAAAATTGGTGCTTGCAACTCGAATCTACTAACGCCACTACGCAGATAACAGCCAAAGCGGTAGTTGTAGCTATTCCCGCACCCCAAGCATTAACACTGTTAGAACCTATAGCAGTCTCCCATGAATTTTTAGCTAATCTGCGTTCTGTAGAATTTGCCCCCTGCATCAGCGTTATTGCAGGTTATCCTTCTATGCAATCTAATTTTGACTGGCAAGCTGTTACAGTCGTTAATGATGATAATTTAGCGTGGATTGGTTTAGATAGTAGCAAAAGGGCAGAAAAGTGATCGCCTGTTTTTGTCCTACACAGTTCTGCCCAGTTTGCCCAAAATTACTTAGAATCTACAGATTTACAACCTATAGGACAAAAATTGTTAACTCGCGCTGCTGAATATCTCCTTGCTGGGTTAAAAACACCAGAATGGACGCAAGTACATCGATGGCGTTATGCCTTTCCTACTTCACCTTTGATAAATACTTGTTTAAAGGCAAACACACCCCAGCCTTTAGTTTGCTGCGGCGATTGGTGTGGAGGCAATTTAGTAGCAGGCGCAATGCAATCTGGTATATCTGCTGCTGAACAAATCAACCAACAAATGAGTCAACAGTTATTGCCAAGAAATAGTTTTTTAGACAAACTTGCTGCTACTAAGCAATAAAGAGAAAAACTATTTTAGGGGGTCATGTCCCCAATTTTTCAACGAGTACAACCAGCGAGAATGTTCGATATCTTTAGAAGGTTTTTGAGCGCTATGACGATGCACGTAGCTAATAACTTTTTTCATGTGTGCTAAATCATCATCGTCATATTTATCTTCCTTTTTCTTCAATATTTCAATAATTTTTTGTCCAGACTTATGACCAATTGATTCTGATTCGCCGTCCTTTTGCCCTACTTCTTTAGATTCTTCAGTTTCCAACCAAGATTCTATTTCTTTAAGAGTCATATTGACTGCTTGGTGAAATTCATCAACTATAGATTTAGTATCTTTAGTCATATTTTTATTCCTTAACTTTCTTTAGCGACTCTGGTTTATGCGCTGCTTCCTTGCCAGTTTTATCGCTTACTACTAAATACTCTGGGTGTTCCTTAGAAGCCGCGACGTGATGACCTTTAATATCCGTAGGTGAAGTAAGCTTTTCTTTTATCGTTCCTTCCGTTGTACCTCTCGAAGTTTCCCACTCTACTTTGTCGCCTTTTTTAAACTTATCAGTCATAGTCTATGCTCGTAATTACTATTTCTTATAGTGCAATCAACTTACAAAGACTTTAATCTTATTACAAAGACTTTAATCTTACCTATTGCAGATAATATTCATAAAGATATTGCGGAAAATTCTTCCTTTTGTGAGGTGCTAAATGTAGTTTAAGATGTACGAAATTATTTAGCGATCGCAGCATAATATAAATGAGCTTTGACAATATCTGTAAATATCTATCAGAAGAATATCCAGACCGTTTTGCTAGATGGCTGCTAGGATAAACACCCGCAAACATAGAAGTTCTCAAAACAGAACTAAGTCTTGAGCCAATTAAAGCAGATTCTTTAACGCTTCTTGGTACTCAAGAACGAATACTACACCTAGAGTTTCAAGTAAAAGCAGCTAGTCAACCACCCTTACCCTTGCGAATGCTAGATTATTGGGTAAGGCTATATCGGCGCTACAACTTACCTGTAACCCAAGTAATCATCTTACTCAAAGAAACATCAGTAGTTGTGCCGAACTTTTTTGAAGTAGAGCAGACGCGACATTCTTATAGAGTTGTAAGGATGTGGGAGCAAGATCCAGAAACATTATTGCAGGATACAGCCCTTTTACCATTAGCCAGTTTGTGCCGAACTTCAGAACCTAATGGGCTACTTAGTAGAGTTGCCGAGCAAGTGGCTAATATTGAGACAACAGCACAAAAAGGGCAAATTACAGCTTGTACGGAGATTTTGGCAGGTTTGAGGTTTGATGACAACTTAATTAAACAATTATTTAAAGAGGACGTGATGCAAGAGTCAGTTGTATATCAAAGGATTTTGCGAGAAGGCTTACAACAAGGACTAGAACAAGGCTTGAGGACTTCTATCAGCGATGCTTTACAAAACCGATTTGGTTCTGTACCCGAAAATCTTACAGAGCAATTAGCATTACTAACGCCGGAAATATTACAACAGTTAAACCGCCAAGCTTGGACTTGCCAGACGCTAGAAGAATTTATGAGTCAGCTTCCAAGGAGTTAAGGCAAGCGATCGCATTTTCCCACAGATTTGCGATCGCCCTTGCTGAAATACTACCTCACGAAACATTTATAATTAAGGCTATCCCGTTACCTACACAGAGTCTCGTGACATTTACGCCTGTATCCCCCGATTCCCAACCAGCAGCAACCTCATATTCTGCACCAACTCTAGACCAACTAGGACGATTTGGGCAATTTGGGGGTAAGTACGTACCAGAAACTCTTATGCCTGCTCTTAGCGAGCTAGAAGCAGCATACCAGCAATATCGCCACGATCCCACCTTTCAACAAGAATTGCAAGGACTATTGCGCGACTATGTAGGACGCGCCACACCCTTATACTTCGCCGAACGCCTGAGCGAACACTACGCGACAGCAAATAGCAGCCCGCAAATTTACCTCAAACGCGAGGATCTAAATCATACAGGCGCACACAAAATTAATAATGCCCTAGCCCAAGTATTACTGGCAAAGCGCATGGGCAAACAGCGCATCATTGCCGAAACAGGCGCAGGACAACACGGAGTCGCCACAGCTACAGTCTGCGCCAGATTTGGCTTCGACTGCGTAATTTACATGGGCGTTCAAGATATGGAACGCCAAAGCTTAAATGTATTTCGGATGCGATTAATGGGCGCAGAAGTACGCCCAGTCTCAGCAGGTACGGGAACCCTCAAAGATGCCACTTCAGAAGCAATCCGCGACTGGGTAACAAATGTAGAAACAACTCACTACATTCTTGGTTCTGTCGCAGGACCTCACCCCTATCCCACCATCGTCCGCGACTTTCACGCTGTAATTGGACAAGAAACCCGCGCCCAAGCTATGGAAAAATGGGGCGGATTGCCTGACATTCTCCTTGCTTGCGTTGGTGGTGGTTCTAATGCAATGGGACTATTTTACGAATTTGTCAGCGAACCGTCAGTAAGACTCATCGGCGTAGAAGCCGCAGGCGAAGGTGTAAATACAGAAAAACACGCCGCAACTTTAACAAAAGGTAGAGTTGGCGTATTACACGGGGCAATGAGTTATTTATTGCAAGACGAAGACGGACAAGTAATTGAAGCCCACTCAATTAGTGCGGGTTTAGACTATCCTGGTGTTGGTCCCGAACACTCGTACCTCAAAGACATTGGACGCGCGGAGTATTACAGCGTAACTGATAGCGAAGCAGTAGCAGCCTTCCAAAAACTCGCCCAACTAGAAGGAATTATACCTGCTCTAGAAACATCTCATGCGATCGCCTATCTAGAAACTCTTTGCCCGCAACTTACAGGTAGTCCCAAAATCGTCATCAACTGTTCTGGACGCGGCGACAAAGACGTACAAACTGTTGCTAAATTTCTCGAAAATAGCTAATGCCAAAGTTACCAGTAGGAATATTGCTAGCCATACTCGCTACTGCTAGCGGGTTAACAAGCTGCGATATTCCTTTAAATGCAGATATCATGCCCACCCCAGAAACTATAGCTGCTGTACCTCCATCTAGCTTAGAGCAATCTATTCACCAACAAATCAATCAATATCGCCAGTCGCGCAAATTACCACCTTTACAACTTGATGCGCGAATTAGCCAACAAGCCAAAATTCACTCTCAAGCAATGGCAAATGGTAAAGTTCCATTTAGCCACCAAGGATTTGATACGCGCATCTCGGCTATTCGCCGCCAGATACGTTATCGCGCTGCTGCGGAAAATGTTGCCTACAATCAAGGTTACTCCAACCCAGCCAAGCAAGCTGTAGAAGGGTGGATAAAAAGCCAAGGTCATCGCGTCAACATTGAAGGTCAATACAACTTAACTGGTATTGGTGTTGCCAAAAACGCCAAAAACGAATACTACTTTACTCAGATATTTATCAACCGCCCTTAAAAATATGGAACTGCCAGACTTTCAAGTATGCGATCGCGATCTACCTGATAACGTACTATCTGAGTATGCTACTGCCCAATCTATTGCTGTAGATACCGAAACTATGGGATTATTGCCCATACGCGATCGCTTGTGTCTGGTACAATTATGCAACGAGCAAGGTAAAGTCACCGTCATTCGCATTGCCAAAAATCAAACTGAAGCCCCCAACCTAAAACAGTTACTAGAAGCAACTAACGTAGTAAAAATATTTCACTTTGCTAGATTTGATATTGCAACTCTACGTCAAAATTTAGACATTCAAGTAACACCAATATTCTGCACAAAAATTGCTAGCAAACTAGCTAGAACGTACACAAATCGACATGGGCTTAAGGATTTAATCCAAGAATTGGAAAAAGTAGAACTAGACAAAAGCGCTCAAAGTTCTGATTGGGGAAACGCCGCTAATTTATCAGATAAACAACTAAAATATGCTGCCAATGACGTGCGTTACTTAATCCCTGCAAGACAAAAATTGATAGCAATGCTCAAACGCGAAGAACGATTAGAACTTGCCGAACAATGTTTTAAATGCTTACCAACTGTAGTGTCATTAGATTTATTACAATTTAAAGATTTATTTGAACATTAATAGCTATGTAGCAATCTCAAATACCCTCTAAACTTATTATTTTCTCTCACGAACTAGACGCTGCGCTACACTACGTGAATGTGGTTTGTTTCTAAATTAAACGACAAACTCAAGCCATCGTCAACAAATTATATCGTTAGACTGATGCAAACTAGCAGTAAAAACTCAAAACTAATAACTGATAATGTCAAAAGCGAAATAAGGAAGTATCTTCATGAAACGAGTAATTAACTGGTTACAAAGTATTAACTTGCGGCAAATATTTACTATTTTTATGGTAGTTGCAGCAATTTTCTTCAGCACAGTTGACATTCATGGTAATCAACTGCAAGCACAAGCAGAACCAGTAACACCAGAAGCTACTGAATACAATGCTAATGGCGTTAAGAATAATGCAGAAATCAAAGCTGAAAGAATCAAAGAAAATGCTGAGAAATCAGCAAAACTATTAGCTGATGAAGGCAAACAAGTAAGAAGTAGAGCAGCAGAAGCAAACGACAAAAATATATTTGAGGCTGTCAAAGAAAAACTTAATCTTGACGAACCAATCGATCCAGGTACAAAACTAGCTGGGGAGCAACTAAAAGAAGCAGCAGAAGACGTAGTTAAAGCTCCTCAAAAAGCTTTAGAAAAAGCTGTTAAATAGCGATAAAACTCGTCTTGCAAGCAATCAATTAGACAGTACAATTATTAAGTAAAGGCGCTCTTTCCTAAAAAGGAAGGAGCATTTTTATAGTCTATAAAATTGCAACAATCTTGGGGTAGGCGTGCAGTTATCGGTATTACCTTATGTCAAAACGATGCGATCGCAATTTTTTCTAGTCATTCCCTACCAAATGCAGTTTGAAGCCAAAGAACTAATCGGTAGAGATTTTTGTTATCTAATAAAACCCGCTAGCTAGTAGCTGGCGGGTATAGTTAAAGTTGAATTCGGTTTGTTTGGTCAAGCTGCCAATTTTCTGTTAAAGATCGAATTCATCGAGCCTTGGAAGTTTGAGCATAAAAAATGGACGAGCATAAAAGCCAAACACTGGTGCTAGCAAGAAAGTGGGAAAAGATTTGACTTGATGGTTGTATGCTTGTACTGCTTGGTTATAACGCATTCGCTCTACAGAAATTCGGTTCTCTGTACCAGTTAACTCATACTCTAAATTAGTCGTTGCTTGTGCCAAGTGAAGCTGCGGATGTTTTGCTAAATACTCTTGAAACTGAGCAATAGCGCGATCGCTTTGAGCGTTGGCTGCAATCTTTTGAGCTTGAGTATTTGCTTGCAGATAACTTTGCTTGGAGTTAGTTAGTTGTTCGATAAGGTTGCGATCGTCTTGAGCATAAGTCTGGGCAAGAGTAATTAGTTTGGGAATTAAATCGGAGCGGCGTTGAAGTTGGTTTTCAACTTGCGCCCATGCAGCATCCACTTTTTGGTCGGCATCGTTGAGAGTATTGTAAGTTGCAACACTCCATAAACAAAATGCAATCCCTAATCCTAACGAGACTACTTTAATTTTTAACTGTCGTTTTTGAGAGCGAATCTTGCTTGCATGAAGCTCTCGTACTGCCTGTTGAACGAACTCTGGCGGAATTTGAGCTTCTAATCCTGCTTGTTCTAGTTCTAAAAGCGAATACTTTTGGTTTGCCTGGGAGTACAAGCGAGCAGCAAGGGCAAAAACTTCTTTTGTAAGTTCTTGGGGAATTTTAGGTTCAAGGTCGCTCATTAGTTTTTTCCTTTACCAACTGCCTCCAGCACCGCCGCCGCCACTGCTACCACCACCCCAATCGCCACCACCACTATATCCGCCACTACTACCGCTACTCCAGTCACTACCGCCGCTATATCCGCCACCACTACTGCCACTACTACTACCGCCACTACTACTACTACCACCACCGCTACTACTTATCCAATTGCTACTACTGCTACTACTGCTAGTTCGATTGCTACTACCGCTATCGCTCCAAATATTACGAGAAGCTGGCGTTGGAGGGGGCGATAGCCGATTTATGGTTTTCTCTGTCTGTTCCTGATAGGAGCAACAATGACAAGCATCAATTACAAGCTTTTTACCCTCAGATTCTAGTGTTGCTGGCTGTAATACTTTTGATGTTCTCTCTACAGTCAGTTCGTCGCAACTATGACAGCATCTAAAATCGCTGTGATAGCAGACTTTTCTAGATAAGTTGACATCCTTCAAGTTACTTGGTTGTGGCTGACAATTAGTACAATGCCACGCTTCAAAATCAACGCTGCCTAGTTTTTGTGCTATTTGCTGCGGTTTACTCAACATTGGCTTAAGTACAGTCGCATCAACTTTTGTCATTGCTTGATGGCAAGTCGAACAAGGGTTAACAATAATTTCATCAGCCTTTTGAGTAGCTCTAATTTTGAAGTAGATTGCTACCACGCCAGTTATGCTACCTATGCCTAGGAGCCAATACAATATTTGCCAGTTTTGGCGATCGCTTTGCTCTATTTGGCTCAAGTTCAAGTAGTTAAATTTCTTGACTTCTTGCTCTTTTTTGCGATCGCTTTGTTCTGGTTGGCTTGAGCTTATGGAGTTAACACTACTAACTTTCTGCTCTAGAACAGCAACCAAAGCTTGAGTTCCAGCTAATGTACCCTTGTCAAAATTCCCTTGTTTAAACTGGGGAGTTATTTTCTCTCTTATAATATTGCCCGCAAGAGCATCAGGTAGTACATCCTCTACGCCATAACCTGTTTCAATCTCTACTCTGTGGTCTTTGGTTGAAATTAGCAAGAGAACGCCGTTATCTTCACCTTTCTTACCAATACCCCAATAGTTAAATAGATCTGTAGCAAACTGTTTGGGTGTTGCGGATGGAGCGGTTTCTTGCACTGTAACTACTGCTACTTCACTACCATTTGTCGCTGCTAATTTCGACAGTGAGCGATCTATTTTTTCTTCTGTCTCTGGACTAAGGATATTTGCCGTATCTGCAACCCAACTACCTTGAACTTGTTTGGGATTAGGTAAATCTTCTATATTTATGGCTAACGCTATATTAGGAGCGCTAGCAACAGCTACAGCGAATACTCCGCATCCCAGCCATTTAGCTACGTGCCAATTCAAGCAGGAGTTTGTTGATTTCTTTCCAATTGACGATGATATTGTCTGTATCATAAGAGATTCCCTCTACTGAATTTTATCTGATGGCAAATAGATACATTTATTCGTTGCGAACTTAGTAGAGCTACAACTCCAAACCGAAAGTTTCAAAGTTTAGTTCTAAACCCTCTGCCCATGCTTCACTTGCTTGTTTTATCTACCCTTTCTAGAAATTCAATATCTTACTTTTCGCTACAAAACTAGATTTACTTTTGAACTTTTAATAAAAGCATGACACTACTATTTAAAAATTGGTATCAGATAAACTCACGCTTGTTTGAGAGATTGAAAATTGGAATGTTTAGTTTGAAATATATTAAATAATAAAAATTCAGAAATTCTCATATTTACTCACATATTTTTGTGTCTAAAGTTAGATAGGTGTGAGTAAAACATTCATAAATTAGCAGATTGTTATGTAGAAAAATTAGATTTAATTATTAACAAGCAAAATAATTTGACAGGAGTTAGGCGTTGCTTTAAAGTAAGCAATACATATAGATGCAACTATTCAACAATGGAAGCGAGTGAAGGTCGTCGAATTGTAGAACAAGCGCTGGAAAAAGCAAAGACGCGTAGTAGAATAGATACTTTGCAGTGGAATATATTTAATTATTGTTGGGAAGTTAATAGAACAAAGTACGAGCAGATAGCAGAAGAGACAAAATACGATATTGGACACATCAGCAATATGGCTGCTCAATTATGGAGTATTCTTCAAGAAGCACTCTTTGAAGCGATCGCTGATGAAAAAGTTACTAAGCAAAATTACCGGACAATAGTGGAGCGCTATGCAGAGATGCAACAGCAGCCCAAGAATCAACAGTCTTTGCAAATAATTAACGCTAAAGTATTGATTAGCGATCGCAGCCAAAAAGAGAATTTCAATACTGTTGAGCAGATAATCGCAGCTTTGAATGTTGCTGTACGGGAAGTGTCTGTAATTGAGGAGTCTAAGCGCACACAGGCAACTTATCTAGAGCTTTTTGGCGCAGAATTAAGGCAGTGTGACTGCTTGGTGATGCTGTTGTCTCACCAGTCTGCATCTGTCAGTGAAATAATTTTAGAGGAAATAAAGTATGCTCAAAAGTTAAGGAATTCTCGCTCCGATAGTAAGTTAGCAATTTTGCTTGTTCACATAGATTCTGTAATGGAGTTACCACTTAACCACAACCTGCATAGCTATCTTCAAGACATTGTGCAGTACGAGTGGAAAGAGCAAACAGGTATCCCAAGTCTCGTACAGAAAATCTCAGAGTTGCTAGAAGCAGATAAAAGCTCAGTGTCACAGATAACTTTAGAGGAACGGCATGACTTTGGTGAATTAGAAAAACTACTGCAAAATATATCTGGAATCAATAAAGATAACTGGTTGTTGACCTATGTAGGTGAAGATCAATTGCGTAATTTGAGTACATTAGTTAACGACCTAAAAAATGAAGGACACAGGCGAGTACAGTCTAGATACTCATACTGGGGTGTAAGTCCAACTCGGATGTGGACTCAAGTATGCAACGATCCTGCGTATCATATGCTCGAAAATATCCGCAGTTTTCCCTCCAAGGCTAAAGAGCTTGCTCACCTTGTTGATAAAGAACGGTACAACTTTATTAGCCTGGGAGTGGGTGAGGGGAGCAAGGATAGCAGTATTATTGCAGATTTTTTCACCAGAAGCGGCGATCGCCCTCATGAGGATTTTTTGTATATACCTGTAGATATGAGCCTCGATATGTTGAGGGTGGCTATTGGCAGAATTCGCGGCTTACCGCTTCACCGCCGCATTGCTATCCAACGAGATATTGAAACCGACGATGGGATCGAAGAAATCGCTCGCATTGCCAAAAACCTCGGACAAGGGCGACCAATAGTGTATGGATTTATTGGTAATACCATAGCTAACGTCGAGGAACCAGAAAAAGTCCTCAACAATATTGTCCAGGTAATGACACCAGACGATCTGTTACTTTTCGAGGCTCAAGTAGTCACTGCTTCCGTATTAGAGGAGCATCAGCTTCAGATGACAAAGCAGTATGTTAAAGAGGAGTATAAAAATTTTGCTTTTCAGCAGTTTGCATTTAGCGCTTTATTGCAAAATTCCGACCTGTCTGTTAACCCCAACGTGCGCGATGATAAATGCTATGTAGTCAACGTAGACTTGCAGCCTTGGATATATGGGCAAATTCTTCAGATTGATTGTTTCTTTGAGAATAACAGTGGCGAAGAACTCCAAATTACGTTTGCCTATGGAGATAGAGCGACATTAAGTTTGCAAGAGAAGATTCGCCTTTATCGCTCTCGGAAGTTTACTCAACAAACATTACAGAACTTTGTTAAAGGTACTGGTCTTGAAGTGCTGGGCAAAAGTGAGTGTTTGAGTCATAGAGACACTGGCTTTGTTGTGATGTTACTTAAACGACAGCTTTAAGATGAATGCCTCCTAGCTTTACTGTGCATAATAGTTATGCTTACTATTGAGGTACAAGAATGCGTAGCCATTTGAACTACCAACTACCTTTGTGGTTGATTTTGATGTCTTGAGTTGTACTGTTATTTAAACTGTGGAATTAAGCTTTTTACCCCAACTAATTGCCCAATTAACTGAATCTCAATCTATATCTTTAGCTCAAAGCATTCAACGGCAGGAAATCGCTACACCGCTTAGTAATAGTGCGATCGCAACTGCATACGTGCAACAAGGATCGGGAACTCCACCAATATTATTACTACACGGTTTTGATAGTTCAGTGCTAGAATTTCGCCGCTTGCTACCCATACTTGCAAATCAAACCCAAACATGGGCGGTAGATTTGCTAGGTTTTGGCTTCACCGATAGAATTGCCGAAATCAAACTTAGCCCCAGTGCGATCGCAACACACCTATATTACTTCTGGAAAATCCTCATTGCTCAACCTGTAATTTTAGTAGGTGCATCAATGGGAGGTGCAGCAGCAATAGATTTTGCTCTTACTCATCCCCAAGCCGTTCAAAAGCTCGTATTAATTGATAGTGCTGGCTTTAGTGCAGGTTCAGCAATGGGCAAATTTATGTTTCCTCCCTTAGACTACCTAGCTACGCAATTTTTGCGTAATCCCAAAGTCCGCGCCAGCATTAGCCGAACTGCATACAAAGACAAAAGTCTCGCTTCACAAGACGCTGGGCTATGTGCAGCCCTACATTTAAATATGCCAGGTTGGAGCCAATCGTTAATCGCCTTTACCAAAAGTGGCGGCTACAGTTCCTTTCAAACCAAACTTGCTCAAATTCAGCAGCCAACACTGATCTTATGGGGAGATTCAGACAAGATTTTAGGCATAGCTGACGCAGAGAAATTCGAGCGGGCGATCGCTCGCAGCAAACTCATCTGGATCGAAAACAGCGGTCACGTTCCCCATCTAGAACAACCTCAAGCAACAGCCCAACACATTCTAGATTTCTCTGCACATAGCAACTAAATACAACCAAAGACCGCCTACATTGTTATTCTGCTCAATAATAAGCGATCGCTTATTAACTTCCTAATTGCAAGTCTTGTGTGCGCTGGCGCGAATTCCATTTGCCCAATTTTTAGCGCACCTCAAGGATTAATCTCTTGCACAGACCAATCATTATTATCCCCGCGACAATACAACCAGCGCTGCTGCGGTTCGCCACGCAACAGTAAATAGTCTACTTGCACAGGCTCCAACAACAACAAGCAGAAATTAGGTAATGGCTCAGTTGGACTTGGCTGCGGTGGCGCGATCGCCTCCTCAGTTTTAGGTTTACCAGGTTCGGGCGACCAGGCAAATTGCTTGCGTGCAGCATCGCTAAGTTCTTGCCAACTAGCTTGACGAGCTTGCTGCAAACCCATGTCTGCATTATCAGCTTGTATCAAACTCAACAACCCAGTGATGCGAAATTGTTCCCAAGTTCGGGGAAAGTACCAACAAGCCTCTGCCCAAGGTTGACGAGCAATCTGACACACCTTCTCACTACGCAGATCGGTTACTACTTTGAGGCGATCGCGTTCTGCATCAAAGCCTCGAAACACTACAGTCCGATTAGCCGGACGATTTTCTCGTGTAATTGTTGCTAGTTGAAAGTAACGGGCGTAAGTAATTTCACGGTGATTTTCTAAAGCGCGTTCAATATGCGATCGCCAAGGAGCAACTGACATAAAAGTATATATTGATTAGCTTTACATCCATTAATATACTGACAGCAACTAGCGACTGAGATTATCTGCAAGTACAGTTAGTAATAAAAATTTTGCTTGCACTCTACCTTTAGACAGAAAAACATCAGTAGTTTCCCCGATCCTAAACCTAGCCTACGTAGAAAAGTCAGGTATTTTCCTCGACACATTTTCTTAGCAAACAGGGCAAGATGATTTTGTAGCGAATGTAGCTATTTAAATTCAATCTGTTGCAATAGTTGGGCTGTTAGCTTTCTCTCCCACCAACTCATATGCAAAGTAATCCTTGACACTGGCAAGATAACTCTCCAGTTGTCCTAGATTGCCTTGTGCAAAATTTCTAGAGTTGCATTGCAAATTACCCTAAACCCTTTACTTTAGACCATCTCAAGCTGGTGCGATCGATGAAAAAGACTCTAACAAATCCCGTTTACCACAAACTTATAGCAGCAGCCCTATTAGTTGGTGGAACATTTCAACTAGCAGCCCCAATAATTGCTGCTGGAACCTCCGCCGGAACAGGTATTAGCAACACCGCCACAGCAACATATAACGATCCCAATAATCCTACAGAAGTAATTGATGCCACTTCCAACACCGTTCAAATTACCGTAGCAGAAGTTGCAGGTATTACGGCTGTAGCATCAGGCGTTACCGATTCCACACCTGGCAGTTCCGTTCTCCCAGGCGATAGGCTGACCTATGACTATACGATTACCAACGTTGGTAACGATCCTACAAATATACTTATTCCGGCTCCTGTAGTTACAGGACCTGCTACACAAACAGGCGCAATTACCTATGACATTGATGCTGACGGTAACGGCACTTACGAAACTCCTGCTGCAAATCTAACTACCGCCACCACCACTGCGATCGCTCCTGGCGGTTCGATTCGAGTCCACATACCCGTAGTAGTAGATGCTACAGCTACTTCTGGTGCGCCCATCGTAGTCCGCTTAGGCGACACCGCACCTAATGACAACAGTGCTGCTACCCAAAACCAACCATATACTGCTAGCACTGTAACAAATGGAGACGTTCGTACATCTGATATCGCAGGTGAAGCTGCTCCTAACACCGCTGCTCCCACCAACGGCGAACGCGAAGCTAGTGCTACCCAACAAATCCTTGTGGGCGCTCAACCCCAAGCCTTCGCTACCGTTCTCAAAACCCAAGGTGCTTATTCCGATGCTGGTACTGCGGGCGTATTCAACGACGACCTGCAAACTTATAACTTGAGCTTGCGGGTAGAAAGTGCTGCTCCCACAGGTGCAAGTGCTGGTTTAGTGCCAGCAGACTTAGAAGGCACGCCAGTAAGTGTTGATGGTATAAGTGCCAACCGCATCTTAGTTTCCGATGCAATTCCCGCAGGTACAGCTTTATTATCTACTAACGTTGCTCCTGTAGCACCTACTGGTGGTGCCTGGACAGTAGTCTATACTGTAACTCCTCTCACCACTAATGCTAATGCTGCTGCTTGGACAGCAACTAGACCTGCATCTGGTATTACTCGCGTTGGTTTTGTCTCAAATGGTCCAGTCACAAGAGGCACAACCGTTACAGGCTTCTCGTTCCAAGTTACCACCAATGGATTGAATGCTGCTAACGGCGGTACAATTGCCAACCTTGCACAATTATTTGGTGAAACTGTCGGCGGTGGTACAACGATTGTCTATGACGAATCAGGCGACCAATCTCCTAGCAACTTTAACGACAACGGTACGCGCGGACCAAACACAGGTGTAGATAATCCCCAATCTCCTGATGGTATTCCCGAACCTATTATCGGTTCTGGTGTTGCTAACCCAACCACTGATGAAAACGACCCCACTGGTACTAACACAGGTACAGGCGTAGGTGGTGAAGACAACATCTTAATCCTCGCGCCTACAGGCACAGTGCTTAACGGTCCCAATGGAGCGCCAGCAGCAGTTGGTCCTACCAACAACAACGACGACTTCACTAACCAGTCTACAGACATTCCCGCAGGTACGGTTCCTGGTGCATTGATAGATCCAGCCCCTGAAGTCTTTACCAACACTCTCAGCGCCCCCACAACAACACTAACTAATGTCTTGCTACGTCCCGATGATGGTACGGCAACAGGTACTTTACCCCTTAACAGTACTGTTACTATCACCTATAACGGTAGCTCGGCAGTATACACCTATCGAGACACAAATGCTGATAATATTGCCGATTCCTTTGTATTTACATCAGGAACAGCAATCCAAATTCCTAGTATTAGTGTTGGTACATCGGTAAATTACACCACAACAGTTGATTTGCCTGGTGGTACAGCGCTGTCTACAGACCTCCCTGCTGGATACCTCAATGGCTATCAAGCACCAATTCTTGCCTTCACAGACCTCAACGGTAACGGCGTTCTCGATACTGGTGAATCTTCCAACACGACAATCGCTCGCGTTTATACAGGCTTCTTGAGACTGGTCAAAGAATCGCGCATTCTGCAAGGAACTGGACCTGCTGTGATTGGTAATCAAGGTACCTTCGATCAGACAGCTAAGACACCTGCACCTGGCAACATTATTGAGTACCGCATCAGCTATAGCAATATCTCAACTGCGGTATCTGGTAGCAGCAACGTTACCTTACGTGCCAGCAACGTCACGATTACAGAAAGTGGTGTAACCAACACAGCAGTCTTACCCGCCGCACCCAACGGTAACAACTGGGGTCAAGATTACTCGACACCTACGGGTATCGATACTAGCAACGTTGTTGGTTCTGCTGTAGATTCCGGTACTGGCGCTACTATTACCTACTTCAGTGGTACTGCTGGCACTGTTAGCGCTACCGATCAAACAGGTACTACACCTGCAACCGACGTTACTCGCTACGTCAATACGGTATCTGTACCAATTGAACCTGGTGTTGCAGCACGCACCTTTACCTTCCGTCGCACAGTCAACTAAAACGCTTTCCCTGGGACATCTTTACTAGGGGATGTCCCCCTTCCTCCAAAGCGATCGCATTCATCCATTAAAGCTTTTCCACTTTTAAGAGGTTTTTAATATGAAACGTTCCTTCCTTATCGGTTTAGGAGCAGTAGCCCTGCTCGCATCTGGTCCCGTCTCAACTCAATTGCCCGCTATTGCCAACTTACTGCCGCAAACAGCAATTGCCCAAAACCCTCAAGCCAAGCGCCAAGTTCAACTCAACCTCACTGCTGCCAAAAAAGTCGTGCAACAAGCCGAGGGCGGCAAGCAACAAGTTAGCTGGCAACCCTTGCAAGGCAAAGTGACAGTCAACCCAGGAGATGTGATTCGCTATACCGTTACAGGTCAAAACAATGGCGATCGCGCAGTCAAAAACTTAGTTGTTACTCAACCTATCCCCAAACAGACAGTTTACGTTCTTAATTCTGTTAACACTGTTAATAACACCGCTACCGTTACCTACAGCATCGACAACGGTAAAACATTCGTCGCCAAACCCACAGTCAAAGTCAAACTTACCGACGGCAAAGTTGTCACTCAACCAGCACCCGCCGAAGCCTATACTCACGTTCGTTGGAAATTTGTCCAAGCTATTAACCCCAAAGCAGCAGCAGCAGCAGCTTACCAAGTGCGCGTGCGCTAGTTAAAAGTCTGAGGAGGTGCTAAATAGCACCTCCTCAACTGCGATCGCTATCTTGGCAATCGAGCTTCAAACAGGAATTTTTTACTGCAATCTTTATCTGCATTAAGCCAATGAAACCCTCCACTACTAATACAACTAAATGGTTTGGGCTACTAACGACAGCCCTTTTAGTCGGCGGCGTTTGGCAATCAACACCTGTTCTTGCTCAAGAAGCAAACCCAGTTAGCGGTCGTCCTCCAGCCCCGATTGTAAACCAAGTCAGTTATTCCTACACTAACCCCGCTACTGGCAGAACTACTCAAGGCTTTAGTGAATTAGTCTCTAGCCAAGTTTCTCCTTTAGTAGACCCGCTAGGACAAGTTACAGGCTGTGCGGGCGAGACTTTACCGGACTACACGGGGTTTAGTGTTGGTATCTACGAAATCGATCCTAGCGATCCTACAGGAACTGAAGTTAGACGACCGCTAGAACTTACGGTCACTGAGCTACCTAACAACCTAGATAACAGTATTCCTGCCGGAATTACACCCAACACTCAAAATAGCAATCCTTATTTTCTTACCAGCGGCAACCAAGGAACTTATAGTTTTCTCTTCGACCCCGAAAAGGGTCAGTTGGATGCAGGTAGAGCTTACATTTTATTAATTAATCCCCCAGCAAATTCTACTTATAATCAGCGCCGCGTCCGTCTCGTTATCGGTCAGCGCAACGGCAATCTTATTGCTTATACAGCTACTTCTTTAGATAGCAGACCAATTAATACTACCGACAACCGCACTTCTGTTAACGGCACGATCGCTGTTGACGATGCTGAGAGGGTAGGGCTAGTTCTAGCTGCTTTGGACTTAGATACAGCCATTTGTCAGGCTCAAGAACTGCAAATTGTCAAAACAGGCGATCGCGCTGCTGCCGAACCTGGCGACACTGTAATCTACCGCTTGGCAATTAGAAACTTAGCCAGCAGTGCTATCAACAATGTAGTAGCAGTTGATACTTTACCTTTAGGATTTGATTTGCTTGCCAAATCGGTTCGCGGCGAATTAGGTGGCAACCCAGTTACTATCAACGCCAGTCACAACGGTTCGACCGTTACATTCCGCGCCGATGGAGTTACTCTACCTGGAAGCTCTACAAATTTAAACTCGGTATTAAATATTGCTTATGCTGCCGTAATTACACCAGATGCAGTCAGAGGCAGAGGTTTGAATAGCGCGATCGCCCAAGCCCAGCGCCAAGACAACAGCCAGATAGTCAGAGACGGTCCGGCTACTCACCGCCTGCGCCTCACACCAGGCATTTTGTCAGACTGCGGCACGATTATCGGTCGAGTATTTGTCGATAAAAACTTTGATGGCGAACAACAATCCGGCGAACCTGGAGTCCCTAATGCGGTGATTTTCATGGACGACGGCAATCGCATCACCACCGATCCCAATGGACTATTCTCCGTTGCTAATGTGATTTCCGGTTATCGTACCGGAGTTTTAGACCTCAGTAGCCTTCCTGGCTACACCCTTGCTCCCAATCGCCGTTTTATCGAACGCAACAGCCAATCTCGCTTAGTGCATTTAGAACCTGGTGGTTTGGTACGAATGAATTTCGCTGTCACCCCCGCCTTCGGGGAGGTGAAACCAAAATGAAAACGCAAATACGCTCCGCGATCGCCTTTTTACTATTAGCCACCACCGTTGAAACTCTCAGCTTAGTCATGCTTGCTAGCAATGCCAACGCTGAAGTTGTGCAAGCACCAACATTGTCTGCTGGTACAGACAATTTACAGCCAGCATCAAGCACTGCCAGATTGAGCCAAGCATTGCGGATTTCTCAAGCTGCAGCAACTACACAAACACCAGTTACTCCAGTAGCAACACCTGCGCCAGTTGCAGAAACACCAGCAACACCTACGCCAGTTGCACCAGTTGCGGAAACACCAGCAACAACACTTAACGAGGCTGAAAATACTGAAGACGTTAAACCATTAGCGCCAACAGAAGTAAGAATTCTTACTCCTACAGCTAATACTGTATTAGATACTCCTGCTACTACAGTAACTTTACAATATGCCGCAGGCAGCCAAGTAGAACTGCGAGTAGAAGGAGTAAAAGTAGATCCAAGCCTAATTGGACGCACCGAAACAGACTCTAAAACAAACGTAGTAACGCAGACATGGTATGGTGTATCGCTCGGACAAGGAGAAAACACCATCACAGCCAAAGTCACAGCCAAGGGCGTTGTCGGAGAAGCTACTTCAGTCAAAGTGCAAGTACGTGGCGTTCCCACACAACTTACTGTCAAAACTGTAGAAACCAGAGTTCCTGCTGATGGACGTTCTACAGTTACAATTGAAGGTCAATTAGTAGACCAAAAAGGCAACCGCTCTAACCGAGATGCCGTTATTACATTAGTAGCAACGGCGGGAGAATTTGTAGGGGCGGATGCAGATATCGATCGCGATGGCTTTCAGGTAAAAGCACGACAAGGGCAATTTACGGCTCAATTGCGCTCGACTACCAACGCTCAAATTGTGCGAATTCTGGCTAAAAGCTCGGATTTAGAAGCATTTACCCAAGTTCAGTTTGAAACAAATCTGCGTCCTTCTATTGTTACAGGTGTCATCGATCTGCGTTTCGGTGGTAGAGGCTCCAATTATTACAGCAGTTTTCGGGATTTTCTTCCACCTGATGGCGACAACAGCGCTCAACTAGATTTTAAATCGGCAGTTTTTGCGACAGGTAGAGTTGGCGAATGGTTATTTACAGGTGCTTATAATAGCGATCGCGCTCTCAACGAAGATTGCGACGGAGTTAATCGTCTATTCCGCGATACTCAGTCTTGCGAACAAAACTATCCTGTCTACGGCGATAGCTCTACAGTTGAAGCAACTACACCTTCGCAAGATAGCTTATATCTGCGCTTTGAGCGCAACTCCCCAGTACAAAATGCTGGGATCGATTATGGGATGTGGGGCGACTACGATACTGATGAATTTGCCCGCAGATCGCAACAATTTACCGCTATTACTCGCCAACTGCACGGCTTAAAAGCAAACTACAACTTTGGTAATTTGCAAGTTACAGGTTTTTACGGCAACAACGTCCAAGGTTTTCAGCGCGATGCGATCGCTCCTGACGGTACGAGTGGTTATTATTTCCTATCTCGGCGCTTATTAGTACCAGGTAGCGAGAATGTCTTCATTGAAATTGAAGAACTCAATCGTCCTGGTACAGTATTAAATCGTCAACAACTATCTAGAGGTACTGATTACGATATCGACTACGATCGCGGTACTTTATTATTCCGCAAGCCGCTGTTACGCACAGATGTAGATGGATTCGGGCAAGTTTTGGTGCGCCGCGTGGTTGTCAACTATCAATACGAAAGCCAAAACAGCAATAATTCTATTTATGGCGGACGCTTGCAATATTACATTTCCCGCCAAGAACAGAGCGAAAGCTGGATTGGTGCAACTTACATCAAAGAAGATGAAGGGCTGCGCGACTTTGAACTTTATGGTGCTGATGCCCTAATTTCTATAAGTCCTAAGTCTCAACTAATTGCTGAATACGCCCACTCCAAAAATGATTCTGATGTGATGGGAACTGTTACAGGTTCCGCTTACAGAATAGAAGCTGAAGGCGAAATTGCTAGAGGAATTCAAGGTCGCGCTTACTATCGTTCTGCCGAAACAGGCTTTGCTAATAATGCCACAATTAGCTTTGTTCCTGGACAAACTCGTTATGGAGCAGAAGTTAGAGGCAAAGTTTCGCCTACTACCGATGTCAGAGTACAGTACGACCATGAAGATAATCGTGGAATTGCACCTCAACCAATTACTACTTTTGAAGATCTATTTACGCCACGTACTGAGGCAATTCCTGGTAGCAAAGTTGATAACTCTTTAACTACAATTACCGCCGGAGTACAGCAACGCATTGGCAAAGCCGATCTATCAGTAGACTGGATTCATCGCCAGAGAGAAGATCGCATTGCTACAAGCAACCTCAATAGCACATCCGATCAATTGCGATCGCGCCTCAATTTACCCATAACTAATAACTTAACTTTCCTTGCCCAAAACGAACTAACTCTCTCTTCTGAGGTTGATGCTGTCTACAACGATCGCACCTTATTTGGACTCAATTGGGAAGTATCTCCTGGTATTAACGTGCGGCTAGCACAACAATTCTACACGCGCGGTCAGTATAGCGGTAACTCTATCACCAGCTTAGACGTTACAGGCGAACACAAGTTTGGACCTAATACCACATTAACCGGACGCTACTCAATTTTAGGTGGTGCAAATGAAATTACTACCCAAGGTGCGATCGGTTTAAATCATCGTTGGGTAATTTCTCCTGGATTGCGAGCAACCTTTGCTTACGAACACGTATTTGGCGATTTCTTCGGACGCACTGGCGCTGGAACTCAATTTGCTCAACCTTTTGCAGTCGGACAAAGTTCTTCTTCTCTAGGCTTTGGTTCCGGCGATAGCTATAGCGTTGGACTAGAATACACAGACAATCCCGATTTTCAAGCTAGTGCTAGATACGAGCATCGCAGTTCTTCTGGTGGCTCAAATACAGTTATCTCGGCTGCAGCTACAGGGAAAATTTCCCCCGCTTTAACAGCATTAGCCCGCTATCAGCAAGCTAATTCTGCAAATCAAACCCTCAGTGGACTTGGCGATACAATCAATGCCAAACTAGGTTTAGCTTACCGCGACCCCGACAACGATAAATTTAATGCTTTATTGCGTTACGAATATCGCAAAAATCCAGCTACCATTCCTGACACTCTTTTGCTAGGCAGTGGTACGGGTTCTGAAGATCATACCTTTGCTGTAGAAGCGATTTATGCACCAAATTGGCAATGGGAATTTTATGGCAAATATGCTTTTCGTAATAGCACTTCTTACCTAGCAAACGATTTAGTTGGTACGAGTACAATCAACCTCGCGCAATTGCGGACTACTTATCGCGTTGGTTATAAAGTCGATTTAGTAGGCGAAGCTCGGTTTATTACTCAAGGCGGTTATAGCGAAACAGGCTTTGTCGTTGAAGCAGGTTATTATCTCACTCCTAATTTGCGCTTGTCGGCTGGCTATGGATTTGGCAAAGCTAATGATGAAGATTTTAGCGGTTCGCGCTCAGTGGGCGGTCCTTATGTCGGCTTGACTGTCAAGCTCAACGAACTATTTGATGGTTTTGGCTTGCAAAAAGTTACTCCACCTCAGCAACAAGAATCTCAAGTCAAGCCAGTTGCTAAAAAGTTAGGTGAAGCAGTTCTGGCGATCGCTCCTTGGCAAAATCAATCGGTAGCATCTATTGACGAGATGCAATTTTCTGGAGAAGAAGTATTTTTAGATTTACGCATCGAGCAATTAGCATCTAGAGTTGAGCAATTACTAAAGCGCAATAGCTTAGATTCTGTTGCTTCTTCCCCTGTTGTGCCAGTACCAGCAGATACTACGTCCAATCGACTAACAAATCTAACCGAAAAGCTTAACGGAGTCAGTAAAACGGAATCTCTCCCCCTGCTGTTAAGAGGTGAAGCGCAATGAATAAACCGCAAAATATTATGAAAATCGCCTTTTTATCAGAACAGCTATATTTGTTAGCGCTTGTCGGCTTATTTTCATTACCGTCAATTCCCATTGCAGCCCAAGAATTACCAAAACAGTTGCATTTACAAGTAACAGTAAATAGCGATCTTGATGGTGCAATTACTCCTGACACATTTCTAACTCTGCGCGAAGCGATTGAGCTAGTAAATGGTACTTTATCTCTAAATCGCTTAAGTGCAGCAGAAAAAGCTCAGGTAAAATCTCTCAATCCCAACGTCCCATCGCGGATTAACTTCAATTTACCGCCCAAGCAAACTACTATTCGTTTAAATAGTATTTTGCCGCCTTTAGTTAGTCCAGGTGTAATTGTCGATGGCAAAACTCAACCAGGCTACGCAACCAAGTCAGGTAGGCTAAATCGCACATTCGTTAAAGAACTTCCTTTACCTGTAATAGCAATTACACCAGCAGAAAATGTAGAGATATTTCGCGGACTAACTGTAGTTGCAGACAATATCACGGTTCGGGGTATAAGTCTCTATGGCTTTAGTGCTAAATTTGGTGCAACTGCATCAACTCCACCTGCGGATATCTTCATTGCCGATTGGCTAACAGCGAACGAAACTAGCCACCAGCAATATTTACAGCCTGCTCTACCTTTAGCTCAAAATCAACCGCCTCAAGGTGTGGTTATTGAAAATAATTGGTTAGGAAATTTTCCCTACCGCGTTGACAATTCAACTAAAAAAGTTACTGTAATTGGGATTGTTTACGACTTTCCGCGTTCTGCTTTTGGCGTATCTGTATTTAATTCCGTAGGTACGACAATTCGCAATAATCTAATTACCAATCATGATGGTAGCGGCATTATTACAGGCAAGCAAGCAACTAATCTCCGCATTTCTGGCAATGTCATCGAACGCAATGGGTTAGCAGGAATGCCTGATGCTATTCGCATGGAAGGTAATATTCAAAATACAGAAATAATTTCTAATTTGATTGAGGGTAATGCTGGTAGCGCTGTATTTCTTTTCAAACCTAAAGGCTCTTTGCAAATTCGTAATAACGATATCAAATTTAACGGTGAAAGATTTAATCGCGCCGCAATCTACTTAATGGGTGACAATCATCAAGTTACTGGCAATCAAATTGGCAACCAAAACGGAGCAGGAGTAGTAGTTGCAGCTTACCCAGAAAGCAAGGGCAACATTATCCAAGCCAATCGCTTTAACGCCCTTACAGGATTAAGTATCGATCTTGTCACGCAACAAAATGTCAGCGTTCAAGATTATCAACAAGGTGATGGAGTCAACCCACCGCGCAATTCCCGTAATCGACGCAAGGAAACAGGTAACGCAGCGATTAACGCGCCGCAGTTTCTAGCTAGAGAGTTTTATATTCTTAACAGCAAAGTCAATATTGATGGTGTAGCCGATCCAGGTTCGCAAATAGATATTTATCTTACTGATGGTAATAACCAAGATTACGGCGATTTAAAGCGATCGCTCGCAACTGTCACTGCTGACGCTAAAGGTAGATTTGGAGTTACTTTAAGTAATTTAAAACCAGGAGAACGTATTAGCGCGATCGCAACTCACCCTCAGTACGGCACATCTGAACCAGCTTTAAATGCAGTTGTGCGATCGCTACCAACAGCAAAATATTGATTTTTTCACAAATAAATTTGCAGATACTCATGATATAGATTACATCTTGCCTCTATATCATCTCCATACAATTTTACTAAACCAATACTGTGTAACTTAAATTTATCTACTGTCGATAATTTGGCAAAATTATTGTGAACTACATTTCTCATCGCCTCTAATAATTCCGGTTGTTGCTTAAGAATTATACTTTGATGGCGTAAATGGTCTGCGTAGATACTCGATGAACTCGTAGCATTTTGTAGAATCTGGGTTAAAGTAACGTCCATATTAGCTATATGATAAAGAGTAAGACGCACTAAAAATGGATGTCCGCCTACTAATGCCATTAATTTTTCAACGTCGGTTTTAGACCAATCGAGTTGATGCCTTTGGGCTAAATCTAAAGTTTGTTTACTATTAAATTCGGTCAATTCTACAGATAAACCTACATTAAACGGCGATTGATTAATATCAAGAGGCACGTAAATTTCTGTAGAATGTACGATTACCAATCTCAGTTTTTTCCAAATCTCCCGACGTTTACCTTCTTCGTGTAAAGCGCGTAACAGTCCAAAAAAATCTCGATAAATTTCTGGATATTCAAAAACTTTATCAACTTCGTCTAAACCAAGGGTTAGAGGCTTATTAATTGTTGGTAGTAAATATTCCTCAAAATAGGCTTTACACGCCATGCTGCTGCCCACAATTTCTGCTAAATCCCAATAATCATTAAGTTTATTCGGGATATTTAAAGATAAACTAACACTTGCACAAAACCAGCGTAAGAACTTATCTAAATTCCTGAAAATATCCTGTGCTGCAAGTTGGAAATCTAATACGGTGGTAGAATCACCTTGATAATTTGCTTGCTCGATAATTCTTGCCAAAAGAGAAGTTTTACCCATTTGTCTGGGGGCTTTAATTCTGATTAAAGCACCAGGTTTATGAATTTGTTCGTAACATCGTTCTTCGATTGGAGAACGCTTAATGTAGAATGCCGAATCTAACGGTACTTGTCCAGATGGATGCTCTAAACAAAAGTGCGATGAAGATGTTTCTTGGGTTTCTTTATTATTTTCTAAGATGGTGCGTGTAATAGATGATGGTAACTCATCTTTCTCACTTTCCAATTTCAAATCTGCAAGTTTTTGCCATTCTAATCCTAAAGCACGACAAATTTCTAAAAAGTTGAGGTAATCGACAGGTCTACCATTAAGAAAACTGCTGATAGTCGATTGAGATATCTGCAAATACTCAGCTAAATCGGTTTGACGAACATAGCCATTACGCAGTAGCGCTGACTTTACCTCTGATATAAGTTCAGAACGTACTCTAACTGAACGTGGCATTTCCGATCCTACAACTGCTAAGTTTCTTTTTTGGGCGAAGTTCTAAAATATTCGATCTCACTACAAAGTCGATACGTACTCGATATACCCCTACGCGAACTCAAGTTTAGTCAAGATTAAATAGGATTAGTAGGAATAAGGTTCAAGGTGCAACCTACGAACAATAGTTCTACTCTAACTGAAAATCTTTATGGATTATATAATCATGAGGCTTGCATTCTCTAGCTCTTCCTTATTAGCTTATACATCATCTATTTTACTGCTAGGTTTTTCGCTCCCATTAGTTGCACAAATACTAGATGAGAAGCCTCCTACTGAGTGTCAAACTCAAAAGCCACAAAGTCTTAATACAGTAAATGACTACTTGGGCATGGGACACTTTCAAGAGGACTGCCAAAAAGACTCACTGGCTGCGGTTTCTTCTTTCACGCAGGCAATTCGGCTTAACCCTAAAGCTGAAGAACCCTATTATCATCGTGCAAATGCTTACGCTGCTATTGGAAATTACAAAGCCGCAGTCGCAGACTATACCGAAGTCATTAGGCAGAATACAGGTAAATTTGGTTTTAGTAGTGCTGCATATTCTAATAGGGCTAGAGCTTATGAAAAATTAGGCGAAAAACAAAAGGCAATTTCAGATTTGACTCAATCAATTAGTATCGATAGTCCCTATACCTATGTTGGCGAGTATTTATTAAGAGGTAATCTTTACCGAGATTTAGGAAATAAAAAAAGGGCTATTTCAGACTATAAACAAGCAGAAAATATTTTGCAGCAAAGTTTAAATGGGGTTTTTGGCACTGGGATGATGGATGCCAGATATCAAGAGATGTTAGATACAGTCAGAACTGAATTATCACAATTGGGTGTATCCTTACCAGCCCCACAATTGACAACTCGTCGGACTTTAGACGCGATCGCAAAAATGGAAGTTGAGAGAGCTTTAAGTTTAGCAAGATTGGAGCCTCAAGACCCAGTAATAGGGAAATTTGACGTTCAACTTCAGGATTTGTACAAACAACTAGCTAACTCCCAACCGCAATCGTATAAAGGAACAGTAGAAAGTATGATATCGAATGCTGCGTATGAAAAAATAGCAGACTTGGAAAAAGAGCGCTCGGAACTGCTCGAAAGATTTACCTCAAATCATCCAGTAGTAAAGTTAATTGACGAACAGAAAAAACAATTAACGTTGTTATTGAATACGAACAGAAAGCAATTTGACGACTTAATGCATCAAAATTAAATATAGCTGTAGTGTGCGATCGCACTACCACATAATGTGCTGTGCGACGCTATGCTTTTATACATTCTATAAAACAATTATCTTTATATCAGATAGTGAGCAACAATTTTTCCTATAAAGTTGGTGGAAGTTTGACAGAAGATGCTCCTAGCTACGTTGTTAGAGAGGCAGATGCTCACCTGTACAACGAACTCAAAGCTAGGAACTTTTGTTATATTTTTAATTCCCGACAAATGGGTAAAACTAGCTTGCAAGTTCGCACAATTAAACGCTTACAAGCTGAAGGAATCGCTTGTACTACAATTGACATATCTGGACGCGGTAGTAAAAATATAAATTCAGAACAGTGGTATGCAGGTATTGTTTACACATTGGTTACAAATTTTGGCATAGCTAACCCCAGCGAATTTATTAGAATATGGTGGAAGGAAAACAGCGAATTATCCCCCTTACAACGTTTGGATACATTTGTCGAAGAAATACTATTGAAAACAATTCAAGATCAAATAGTCATTTTTATTGATGAGATTGATAGTATTTTAAGCTTTAGTTTTGGGTGCGATGATTTCTTTGCTTGGATTAGAAGTTGTTATGAAAAGCGCAATTATAATAGTGACTTTAGGAGGATTACTTTTGCTCTTCTCGGAGTAGCAACACCTAGCGATTTAATTGCCGATAAAATCAGAACACCATTTAATATCGGTCGTGCTATTCAACTTAATGGTTTTCAAATCAAAGAAACTCTCTCTCTAGCAGAAGGGTTAAGAGAGAAAATGGAAAATCCGCAAGCTGTTTTGAAAGAAGTTTTAGCATGGACTGGAGGACAACCCTTACTTACCCAAAAGTTATGCGATTTGTTAATAACTTCTCAAAACTTTATCCCTCGCGGTTCGCTAGAAGCAAAGGGAGAAATTACAGTAGCCGAATGGGTAGAGAAGATTGTTAGACAGCAAATAATTGAAAACTGGGAATCCCTTGACGAACCACCCCATTTAAAAACAATCAAAGATAGAATTTTGATGAGCAAGCATAATACAGGTGCGTTGCTTGGTTTATATCAAAAAATTCTACAATTAGGGCAAATACCTGCTTCAGACAGTCCAGAACAAATAGAACTACGACTATCTGGGTTAGTCATAGAACAGCAGGGATATTTGAGGGTTTATAACCGCATTTATGCCACTGTTTTTGATTTAAATTGGGTAGAAAAAGCACTTGCTAATTTAAGACCATATTCAGAAGCATTATTAGCTTGGCTAGCTTCCAACGGTCAAGATAATTCTAGATTGCTACAAGGATTAGCATTAGAGGAAGCTAAGAATTGGGCAGCCAATAAAAACTTAACCGAACAAGATTACCAGTTTTTAACTGCTAGCCAGGAATTGGAAAAACAAGAAATAGCTACGGCATTATCTCTTCGAGAAGAAGAAAGTCGCATATTAGCACAAGCTAACGATACTTTAAGCATAGCCCAATATCAAGCTAAACGACAAATTCGTATTGGTGGTGGTGTTCTGATTTGTTCTCTTATTGGAGCAGCGATCGCTTTTATGTCTGCAACTAATCAATTACAAGAAGCTCAAGAAGGTACAAGATTAGAACAAGCAGGAGTGACAGCGCTTCAACAGTTTGAAACAAAGCAAATTGAATCTTTAGTTACAGCGATGGATGCAGGACAAAAGTTAAAAAAACTTGTGAAAGATGGACGTTCTCTAGAAAAATATCCTGCAACTAGCCCAATTCTATCTTTGCAAACAATAGTTGATAATATCCGTGAAGTTCAACAGTTTGTTGCTCATCAAGATGATATTACAACTGTAAACTGGAGCCAGGATGGAAAGTATATTATTACCGCTTCTAATGATAAGACTGCTCGGATATGGGACTTGTCAGGTAAGCTAATAGCAGAACTGAAAGGACATCAAGCTGTAGTTTTTATTGCTAGTTTTAGTCTAGATGGAAAGCATATTATAACGGCTTCAGCAGATAAAACAGTTCGGATATGGAACTTTTCTGGTCAACAATTGGCGACAATTAAACATCAAGACTATATAGATAGCGCCAGTTTTAGCAATGATGGAAAACGTGTAATTACAACAAGTGTAATGCCACCGATCGAAAAAGTTTTAGATGGAAAGACTGTAGTTAGTTCCTCTAATGAAAAAACCGCTCGGATCTGGGATTTGTCTGGGAATTTATTACTCCAAATTCAAGAGCAAGTTAATACTGCCAGATTTAGCCCAGATAGTAAATATATTCTTACTGCTTCTAACGACAAAACAGCCCGTATTTGGGATACATCGGGTAAACTATTGCGAACATTTGCAGGACATTCAATGGCTGTTAACAGTGCTTATTGGAGTCCAGATGGAAAATATATTTTGACTAACTCTGATGACTCCTATATTTGGGATGTTTCAGGTAAACAAATCGCACGATTTAAAGTAGATAATAAATGGGCAATTGTGGATGCTGGTTTTAGTCCCGATAGTCAGCGTGTTTTCGTCACGACCCCTGATAAAACTTATGTTTGGGATTTATCAGGTAGGCGGATTAGAGAAATTAAAAATCAAAAAGTATTGAGTGGTGATGCAGAATTTAGTCCTGATGGTAAGCGACTTTTTACAACTGATAATACTATAAAAGTGTGGGATCTAAGAAATGAAGCCATAAAAGTAGATGATTTATCAAGTGATTTGCTGGCAGAACTGACAGGTAATCAAAGTAATCCTCAATGGAGTCCTGATGGTAAATATATCGTTACCTTTGGACAAGATAAAATTGTTCGGATCTGGGATTTATCCGAAAACATTCCAGTAACAACAGTAACTATCAATTCAAAAGACGATATTACAGGAGCAAGTTGGAGTTCTGACGGTAAATATATTGTTACTCCTACTCGGAAATCTGTATTAGTTTGGGATAGTTTGGGTAAGCAGTTAGTAAGATTTCAAGGACATTCAGATGTCGTTGCTAGCGCTAGTTTTAGTCCAGATGGAAAACTAATTGTCACCGCCTCAAATGATAAAACTGCTCGTGTTTGGGATACATCAGGAAAACAGATATTATTACTTTCTGGGCATGAAGAGGGAGTAGAGTATGCTGCTTTTAGTCCGGATGGTAAATATATTCTAACTACAACCCACGGTGATAGTAATAGTAAAACTAGAATCTGGTCAGAGTCGGGTGAGTTAATAACTACATTTACAGCTAGAGGTGTAACTTGGAGCCCTAATAGTAAATATGTTATGGCTAGGTTTGATTATGACGGCAAAACCTATTCAAGCTTGTGGAATATTTCGGGAAAAAAAATAATAGAGTTTACAGGAAGTGCAAATAGTTTTTACGGTGCTAGCTTCAGCCCTGATGAAGAACGTATTGTGACGGCTGATGGTTCGATAGCAAGCATTTGGGATACTGCTGGTCAAAAATTATCAGAATTTAAAGCCAATCAAGATATCTATAGTCCTAGCTTTAGTCCAGATGGGAAACTAATTATTGCTGCTTCCTTAGATAATAGGGCGATTATTTGGGATACTTCTGGTAAACAATTAGTTGAAATACCACATCAAAGTATGGTTGTATTTGCTGTTTTTAGCCCAGATGGTCGACGAATTATTACAGCTTCAGATGATAAAATTTATCGCGTTTGGGATGTGACGGGTAGACAGCTTGCACAATATAAATATTCATCTACGTTTGTATCGCCAGTAAGTTTTAGCCCAGATGGTCAATATATTCTCGCGCATATTCAAGGTAATTCTCCTGAGCAGAACAAGGTGCTGATTTGGCGGCTTGATGAATTAGATGGGCTATTAGCACGGGGATGCAACAAATTAAAAAATTATCTGAATACCCAGTCCCAAGCGAGAGAAAGATTAAAAGTTTGCTGGGGTAAATAGTCGTGGGACAACGGCAAGATAACTGCATGACAACAATACCGTGTCTCTACCGTTCAAAGTCAAAGTCAATTAAGTAGCAAGATTGCGAGGTATAGATCGACAAATTTAACTTTGGATCGGGCAAACCTAAAGCTCAAAAACATAGATTAATCTGTTTGCATCTGCATTGAACGGTAAATTAAAGGTTGCTCTGATATCTGTTCTCTAGCTGCAACAACTAGGTGATGGTGAGGCGATAAATGACAAACAGGATCGCCAGCAGCAGCGTTATTAGTCAAAGCTAAAGCTTGACAGCGACAGCCACCAAAATCGAGTTCGCGGCGATCGCAACTACGGCAAGGTTCGCTCATCCAGTCTGTACCTCGGAAGCGATTGAAGGCAGGCGATTCCAGCCAAATTTCACTTAAAGAGCGATCGCAAACGTTATCAAATTCCATCCCAGCAATTGAACTTGCAGCTTGACAAGGCAATACATCACCGTTGGGAGCAACTACCAAAGCACGACGACCCCAACCACCCATACAAGCTTTGGGATAATCTTCATAATAATCTGGAATTACGTACAAAATACCCATAGGGCAAATTCGCCGCTCTTGAGCCGCTTTAACTATTGGCGCTGCACGTTCTAGCTGTTGTTGGGTTGGTAGTAGGGCTGCACGATTTTGATACGCCCAGCCATAATATTGAGTGTTTGCAAGTTCAACTCGATCTGCTTGCAAGTTTTGGCATAATTCCAACATTTCCTCAATACGATCTATGTTCTGCCGATGCAATACAAAGTTGAGCGTTAGCGGTAAACCTAAATCTTTAACTAACCTTGCTGCATCTAACTTTTTGGCAAACGATCGCGTTCCCGCAATGTAGTCTGACTGGGTAGCGTTGCTATCTTGGATGCTAATCTGTACGTGATCGAGTCCAGCATCTCGAAGTATAGTCGCACGTTTGGGAGTAAATAAAGTCCCCGCAGTAACCAATGTCGTGTAAAGTCCAATATCGGCGGCTGTTGCTACCAATACCTCTAAATCTTGCCTTAATAATGGTTCGCCACCAGAAAAACCCAACTGCCAAACACCAATAGATCGAGCTTGGTTGATTACTCGCAACCAATCTTCTGTAGGTAGTTCTTGAGTATTGTTGTAGTTGACAGGATTGGAACAATAAGGACAGCGCAAGGGACAGCGGTAAGTTAGTTCGGCAATTAGTGTAAAAGGTATATCTGTGGCATTTGGAAGCGAAGGCGCTATTGTCGATTGTGGGCGATCGCGACCAATATTTTCTGCATCTGCAACTATTAAACCGCGATCGCGCAAACGCAGCAGTAAACGTTCTACATCACTATCTAGATTCTCGCCTCGGTAGCTTTCTGCTAGCTGGCTAACAATCTCTGCTTGAGTGTATTTGCCATCACATAGTTTTAATACTGCGGCGGCTGTAGAGTTGAGCAATAATGCGCCTTCAGGTAAAAGTAGTAAGTGCTGTTGGCGCATCTCATCCCACTGCAAACGCACGCCACGAACTAAACGCATAATACCCCCTTATCTCCTTGTCTCCTTGTCTCCCAAACGATTATCGCCTCTATCAATTGCTTCTAACTGACTCCAAAGGAGATCGCACTTAAAGGCTAAAGCTGCTACTGCACGTTCTTGAGTTTCCCGCGTCTTACAGTGCTGCAAGACTAAATCTAAGGCATAACGGGCATCTCGCGGCGCTTGTTTGAGGCGATTTCTAAAGTATTCAAAACCTGCCTGGTCGATCCACTGATAATATTTTTCTAATGCTACTAAGCGGACTTTAATGGCATCAGGTCCAAATAACTCTGTTAAAGAGGCGGCAACTGATTCAATCCAAGGTTTAGTGCGACAAAAGTTGACGTAAGCATCTACAGCAAAACGTACCCCTGGTAATACATAGCGCTCGTCTAATAACTCTTCTTGGGATAATCCTACAGCTTGCCCTAATTGCAACCAAGCTTCAATTCCTCCCTCGTTTGCACTGCGCCCATCGTGATCGATAATGCGTCCTATCCACTCTCGCCTGACTGCTAAATCTGGACAATTGGATAGTATCGCCGCATCTTTGAGGGGAATATTTTTTTGGTAGTAGAATCTGTTGGCTACCCAACGCCTGATTTCTGTTGGTGTTAGTTCGCCGTTATTCATCCGCGCGTGAAAGGGATGAAGATGATGATATGCTTGGTGCTGCGATCGCAATCTATCTTCTAATTCTGCCTCGCTCCAAGGTTTTTGCTCGATTAATTCCCCCACAGCTTTACTTTTGCTCCATTACAGTTGAATTGTCAAACCGTCGCAGCCTACTTCAATTCCTGCTTCTTCTACTATTTTTCGTTCTTGAGAATTAGCAAGATGAATCGGGTTAGTGTTGTTGATGTGGACGAGTATTTTGCGCGGATGCTTGAGTTGAGATAGATGGTGCAAGCTGCCATCTTCGCTAGCTAAAGGCAAATGTCCCATATCCCTTGCTGTACGAGTTGATATGCCTAATTTTAATAAATCGTCGTTTTGCCAAAATGTCCCATCGACTAGAATACAATCGCTAGCCTCAAAACGTGCGAGTAAGCGATCGCTCAATTTAGCTAAACCTGGCGCATAAGTGACAACCTTACCAGTTGTGCGATCGCAAATCGTCAATCCAATTACCCAATCTCCTGCTATATTTTGCGATCGCATATACTTTGGGGCTTTGGCTGCTAGGGCAAATACTTCTATATCTAGATTTGCTGTTAAAGGTACAGTCGCACCAACATTTAGATTTGACCATGCAACACCACAGTAAGATTCTAGCGTTTTTAGTAATGGAAACCCGTCTGTTAAGGCTTTTTTGACTATCTCTGTACCGTAAATATGCAACGGTTGGGCAGATTCGCGCAGGATAATTAAGCCAGTAGTATGATCGATCTCTGCATCAGTCAAAATTACCCCTGCGATCGGATTTGCGCGGATAGAAAGCGGCTGCGCGTCCCTAAGTAGCTCTAATTGCTGCCGGATGTCTGGAGATGCGTTAACTAAAAACCAATCACCTTCAGGAGCTTGAACTGCGATTGATGATTGGTTTAGCCAAGATATACCTGCACGATTTTGGCGCACAGCTTGGCAGTTGATACAGCCACAGTTCCATTGTGGCAATCCGCCGCCAGCCGCAGCACCGAGAATTTTTAGGAGCATAGGAACAATGCAGATGATACTTAGTTAGCTATTGCCAATTTTGGATATAAGTAGTAACTTCCATGCACAAGTCTAGCTCGTCGTAGTCTGGTTGCTCCCAATCCATCGCTGGTTTTCCTGTTGGGGGGCGATACGAAGGTTTGCCTGGCGTACTGTCTGGGGATAAGCTATTGCTTTGGTCTTCTAGTTTATGAGTATCTTTATCCGTATTTTGAGCCATTTCTAACCTCCAACTTAGCTAGAGAAAAAAGTTTCACTCTCTGATAACTTAAATAACGTACAACCTTCACCTCTGTTTGTCGATTGAAAGAAAATCTATCTACAGGAATAATTTGCTAAATAAATACTAATTTGTTATTCTTTCGTAACTAGATGAAATCTTAATTTTTAACCAAATATAAGTATTAATACTTGAAATGTTATTACTCAATTTATTAAAGGTAAATTTGGCTATACCATTAGGAAGATGTATTTTATCTAACTAATTTCGTAGTGTCAATCTTATGTATTTAGGACTAATTGTTTTGGGTTAGAGAAACTACGATCGCAACTCTAAAACAATTACAAAAAATCTACAGCATAACAGCCAGTTAAACGTGAGTTTTGCTGTGCCTAAACTGGGCTGAAATCAACAAGTAAAGATGCAATGAAACTAAGTATCAACACAGGGCGAATTTTGATTGGTTGTGCTGCAATACTTGCAACAATCTTGCCTGCTAGTTCTCAACAGCCACAGCAACCAAGGACAGAAAAAGTAGAAGGATATCTATCAACGCCTGGTAGCGTCAAATTCAATGAATCGCTAATCAAACAGCTAAAAATGCCTGCTGGGTTTCAAGTCAATGTATTTGCCAAAGACTTAGGCAACGCGCGTAACTTAGCAGTTGCACCCGATGGGACTGTCTACCTTACCCGTCGAGAAGAAGGCGATATCTTGGCACTTAGAGATACAAACAAAGACGGACGCGCCGACTTGAAGCAGACTGTAGCATCAGGGCATGAATACGTTAATGGAATTACTATTAATCAAAATCGCCTTTACTTTGTCACAGACAAAGAATTATACGTTGCCAATCTAGGACAAAACGGCACTATAACTAAACCGCAGCAGTTAATTAACGATTTGCCTGATGGTGGACAACACCCAAACCGGACTATTGCTTTTGGTCCTGATGGGATGATGTACATTTCTGTAGGTAGTTCTTGCAATGCTTGCGATGAATCTAACAAAGAACACGCAACTATGCTACGGGCGCAGCCAGATGGCAGCAAGCGGACGATTTTTGCCCAAGGACTGCGAAATACAATTCCCTTCGGCTGGCATCCGCAGACAAAAGAGTTTTGGGGTATGGATCATGGCACTGATTGGCGCGGCAATACAATCCCACCAGAGGAACTCAATCAGCTTCGCCAAGGACAACATTATGGGTGGCCCTTTTGTTGGGGCGATCGCCGCGAAGATGTATATTTATCAGCAGATCCCCAAGGTGCAACTAAAAAACAGTTTTGTCAGAAAACCCAAGCACCAACATTGACTTACACGGCACATAGCGCCCCTTTAGCGATGGTGTTTTACACGGCATCGCAATTTCCCGCCCAGTATCGCAACGATGCGTTTGTAACGATGCGCGGCTCGTGGAACCGCAATCCGCCTGTAGGTTACAAAGTTGTGCGCGTACGCTACCAAAATGGCAAACCAGTAGCTTTTGAAGACTTTATTACTGGCTTTCTCAATCAAAAACAGCAAACTCAATTTGGTAGACCTGTAGGAATTGCGATCGCACCTGATGGTTCTTTGCTATTTACTGATGATACGAATGGGGTAATTTATCGAGTCGCCTATACTGCTAAAAATGGTAAAAAATAGTTTAACCTAGAATTAGTTAGGGAAAGTGATTTGCAGGATTTTTCAGCTTGCTTTCCTCCCTAACTAACAGCAACATTCACTAGAATAGTTATGAATATTGTTGAGCTAGTTTATAGAATTCCTTTATTATCTATAAGCACGCTTTGGCTAGCTTATGCTTTGTTAGAGCTTGTTTCTAAATAAATATTGAGTTGAAGGTTTGTTGCTGAATGCTGGTACGAGGATAGAAATGTAGTTCTTGCGGATTGAGAAGATGCTTAAGTCTTATCCGAGCGACCTGACGGATGC
>NZ_JYON01000028.1 GCF_000952155.1 Aliterella atlantica CENA595
GGACTATGAGCTGCTAGTGGAAATGAGTGAGGCAATGATTTATGGCGCAATGATTCACACCATGTTGCGTCGCTTGGCGAAGCTGAAACCGAACCATTCATAATTGTTTAGAAACAGGCTCTAAGAATACTTTATTGGGCATCAAAATCTTTTATTTGCTGGAGTGTAAGGATTTGAACTAAGGACTCTATACTAAAATCTGATAGCCCTTGCATTTCTTGCGAAATAGCAGCAGCCTTATCACCAAAGTCTATCACAGGCAACGTATCAGCAATTGCATCAACGATTAAGTAGCTAATGATGAAACTTTTTTCGTATATATATCTAGTAAGTACCGCTCTTAAAGCCATTCTGCTTTTACAGCTTAACTTCTCTAGGTAACAACCATACTTTCTCCCTAGCTTCATCAAAATTTGACTATCCTTTTTGAAAGGAGAAGACTTTGCCAATGAATACAGCGATCTCCCCATAATCGATTAACTCAAAGTCAAGCTTTATTAAACAATAGCACAGTAACGCAATAGCACAATAGCACAAAAAACAAAATAGCAATAGCGATCTCAAAAGCTTGTAGCAGTGAGACAATTAAAAAATCTTTTGTTGAAGCTTGAGCTATGGATGAAGAAAAACCAGTTTTTGTTAGAGCGCGAGTACCGCAAAAAACTAGAGCGAGACTAAAAGCCGCTTGCGCTTTACAGGGAAGAGACATGAATGATGTGATTAAAGAGCTAATAGATAAATGGCTGCAGGAGAATGATAAACCAAGGGGCGAGTAGTTATCGCGAACGAGCGCTATCTGCTCAAGTTTGCCAACACGTCGAGAGAGTTAAAATTATTATTTAGCTAGAAAAGCGATCGCGCTAAATTTTAGATTCTTGGTGTGATGCAGCTTGTAAACTCATCGAGTAGAGTATCTGTTTGCAACTGCTTGGCTCTTAGAGTTAAATGTATTTTTTTATCTCTGCATCTCTAAGGCGACTTTAGGCTATTATGGTAATAAAATGTGAAAATTAAGGAGTAAATTTTCTCTAAGAAGTGAGTGTATTCAATTTAATCAATTAATAGGTAATTTTCCAATCATGCGGAGGAAAATCTGTAAAATAGAGTTAAGCCGGACACAAGTGGGATTCCTGAGCTAAAAACTTTACTCAAGAAGATCAAAACGTAATGCTTTTGGCATTTTGCGTTTCTAACGTACTTTTCAATAAGTATTCTTCCAAAAAGGGCAAGCTTTAATGAGCGCTAGATACAGCTTTACCTTGGCGTAAAAACTGACTACCTATGTATATGCAATGCAAATTCACAAAATTCTTCTAATGGGTTTAGCTTTATCTACTAAATCCCGTATAATGTGTTCAATTAAATAAAACCTCGGTTGTGGGGAAAGTCTGCGCGAACAGACTATTATCTTCCGCCACCGAAGGCTCCGACCACTACCGTTCATCTGGAGGTCAGAACATCAATGTTGATAATAACATTGTGCAACTTTAGCGTGCAATTTGGCAAGTATCTTTTTGAGAAATTTGCCAATTATCTCAGCGTCCTAATCCAAAACATAGTAAGCGTAGTAATTACAGCCACTACAGCGAAGGGCAAAATTGGTGGGGAGGCTGTTCTATGACCGCTGCCGCTAAGGAAGAGAATCAGTTTTGCCTGTTTGTAGGGCGAAACATAGACAATTGCGGGCTAGACCCTTACGAATTTCGACTATACGCCCGTATCAGCCGCGCAGGTAATGGCGATGCATGGGAGAGCATTACTAATATAGCTAGTGCTTGCCGCTTGGCTTTGAGTCGAGCGCGAAAAACTTTGCGCCTGGTGAATTTAGCTGAAATTACCCAATAAAAAAGCCGAGACAATCCCTACCTAGAAATAAACCTAGATTAGACTGTCACGACCCATAATCCATCGTAAGTCTAACAAAATCTAGCACTAGCTGCAAATTTATTTTTAGGGGTTGTCTTGGTTCAACATAAATAGTGAGAACCAAAATGAACTACCCATTTCCCCAAACAGACCGCGAATTAGCTCAAAAACAACTAGCCTACCTGGGTTACACCTCAAATCAAGTATTCTTACGCTTTTTCTATCACTCAGACAATCCTAAAAAAGACAATGACAAAGGACGAAAATTAAACTTTCTGGACTGGAGAGAGATCGCCTCTTACCAGAAGGGCGAACGCGGAACTTATGTAGTAGTTAACGGTGCTAGCGGCGGACACGAAGATAAAGACATCAAGCAGTGCGCGGCGATATTTTGCGAGTGGGACGATCGCCCAATTTCTGACCAATTGTTGCACTGGGAGACATTAAGCTTTTTTGAGCCAACGTTTACGGTGTATAGCGGCGACAAGTCCGCTCAACCTTATTGGGTATTTGACACGCCAATAAATGTAGAGCAATGGCGGGAATTGCAACGCCTATTAATTGAGGTGATGGGAGCAGACCCCAGTAACAAAAATCCCTCAAGAGTATTTCGCCTTGCTGGAGGCTGGCACGTAAAACCTGGGCGAGAACCAAGACGAACAGAAATAGTCCAAGAATCAGGGCAGAAATATTCTTACGAGCAACTGAAAAAGCGCCTCCTATCTCTAGCGAAACCTTCTATTGAACGCACAACGCCCTCAAGTATGCCAACGACAAGTGGAGAGCGCTACGAAAATATCTCTTTACCCATACCCCAAGCTATACCCCTGGAAGTTTGTTTGGCTAAAGAATCGCGCAATCTACTCCAATCGGGCAGCGCTCAGGGAGGGCGTAATTTTGGCGGCGCAAAACTAGCTCGTGACTTAATCGGTACAGCCTCTTACTTACAAACCATCGGACAAAGTTTTGATGGCAATCCTCAACTATTACTAGAAAATTACGGCGCTCGTTGCTCCCCTGCCTTGCCCACAAAAGAAATTGAATCAATTTGGGCAAGTGCTGCTAAGAGCAATCCCGCACCTAGTTGCACTCCAGAAGGCGTAGAAACCTGCCTCCGCGCCTGGTATTGGAAAAATCATGTTAAAAACGACACGGGCTATAAAGGTTTTAGTCCTAGTAGTAACAATAAGCTAAGTTCTAGTAGCGGGGTGTCCTTATGCGATCGCATAAAAAGTATTCTCGATAGCTACGAAACCGAATCAGCACAAACGGCGGCGTTGATGGACTTAGCCGAGGTGAAAAAATCCTGCAATGAAATTAAAAATCTCGCCCGAATCATAGGCAATGAAGGAGAGCAAGCAACCGAAGTAGTTGCTGCCATCGAATCATTCACGCCGATAATTAAAAACTGCCGCAAGCGCTTAGATATTAGCCAATATCTCAATCCTCTGCTTGCCGAACCACTAATAGCTAAAGCTGCCGCGATGCCTACAGCGCCGGAGTACCTATTTAACACGCTCTTACCTGCTTGCGCCTCCAGAATTGGTACAAGCTCCAGAATCATTATCGATCCGGTGTCTGGCTACACCCAAGACTGTATATTTTGGACGGCAAACGTTGCCCACTCTGGGCAAGCGAAAACGCCGCCGCAAAAAGAAGTAATTTACCCTCTAGAAAAAATGGAGGGAGAGGCTAAAGAAATTTACGACACAAACCTCGCCGATTACGAGCAAGATAAAAAATCCGACGAAAAACCGCCCGTGCGGATGCGGCGACTTTTGAGTAATGTAACCACCTCGACAAAAATCCGCATCCATCAAGAAAACCCACGCGGGTTACTGGAATACATAGATGAACTGGTCGCGGATTACCAACGCTTGAACCAATACAAAGGCGGTGGAAAGGGAGACGACTTGCAACTAGAGCTAAGTTTCTTTAACGGCGCTGCTTGCAACTACGACCGCCATGATGCCAGGTTGTTCCTCAGCCGTACGGCTTTTAGCAAAACAGGTACTTACCAGTGGGATACGTTAGCGCGGTTAATGGGCGACGACGTGAATTTTATTTCTAGTGGCTACAGTGCTAGATTCTTGTACTGCTCAATTATCGATGCCCCACCTCGATACCTGGATTTACTTACACCAAAAAACAATAGCAACTTTACCGAGACTCTAGAGTGGCTGTACGAGCAATTAGAAGGACTACCACAGCAAGACTATTTATTAACGCAGGAAGCTAAAGTGCTATTTCAAGCTTGGAATCATACTTTAGCCGACGATGAGAGAGAAGAAAAATATTTTGGCTTCTCGATTGTGTATGCAAAAATCGAAGCTTATGCGGCGAGAATTGCTCTGTGGCTGCACATAGTTAACGCAGTCTTGGCTGGCAAGTTACCCGAACCGACAATTTCTGGTGAGACAATGCGCTGCGCGATAGAAATATCTTCTTTCTACCTATGGCAGCAAAAACTAATTCATGGCAACAATGCGCCATCAAGAAAACTTGAGGGCATATTTTTTAAAGTCCAAACTCAGGCAGAGAAATACTTTGCCAAATCCAAGCAGGGACTAAATGCTTCGTTTCTCAAAACCCGAATTAACGCGCTTAAAGGTTGGTCAACAGGGAAAATTCGCACAGTGCTTTTTGTTGCACTAGCAGCAGCGGGACATGGGCGGATTGAAGGGGAAGGGAGTGACATGAGGTACATTCCCCATAGTCAACAACCACCAACAATTGGTGCAAAGTTGGTGGAAGCACCAATTACTCAAAGCCTTTCTACAGCATTAATACAACCTAAAGTTGGTGAAATTGGTGATGTAGTCACACCGACAAATGCAATTGATTCAACAGGCTTAGAAACACATAACAAAGAAGCTCGACCAACTCACCAAACTTTGCCAGAGCAGGAAAATCACCAATTCACCAATTTTGAAGTTCAAAGTATTGCCACTCCTACTATTGACCCGATTGATGATACCACCAATCGTCCACCAATAGCACCAACACCTAACTTAGCAATACTTTTACTTCAATCCACAACTTGGATGGAAATTAGCGAATCGCTACAAAAAGACAGCCAAAAACTAATTGCAGCAATGAGCCAGTTTAATAAAGCTCAAAGGAAAAAAGTTGCTTCAGCATTAATTGAATTTCTTTGCCAACAACCACAAAGCATCAAGGAACTCACCTGGATACCAATTAAAATGCTCAACTGGGTATTTAAGCGTCTAACGTTCACTATTTCCCAAATTAGCGGTGAAGGTTGTTCGATAGAAGATGCTCGAATAGACCGGATTGAGAATTTGTCTTATGTTTCGGTAGAAGGTTTAGGTAGCAATAAAGAGCTTTGGGTGTTCTCGGAAGCTAAGAGTGGTAGAAATATTCCGGTTTTTAGCAGTGAAGCAATTTGCGGCATTTCCTTGAAAAATTAACGCAACAAGCGCGGAAAATCATGATTAGCGTCACAGAAGAAATATCCTCGCTCAAAGCGCGGGAACAACAACTGCATACCAGTTTGGATAACTTGCGTGGGCAAAGAAGCAAGGTCAAGGAACACAAGCAACTGGATAAAGAACTAGCTTTGTTAATCCGCAAGCGACAGAATTTAGAATCTTTGTCGCAATTTGAAATTGGAATGCCAGTACATCGGGCAGATTCAAGGGTTTTGGGCAAAGTAACTCAAATAGTGATTACGCCTGGGGGACTGGCAGAAGTATGGGTAAGCTGGGATAACAAAATAGAAATTCCCGAACAACCAAACCTGTTGCAACCGGATGCTGAAGCCCTTGCCCAGATTGTTGCAGTAGGCGAGCGCATAGTTATCGGCAATAGCCATGAAGATAGCGGCAAGACGTTTACTGTCGCAAGAGTGCTGGCGCGAGGATGGGTGGAGTCAACGAATGAGAATGTGTTTCCCCGCGAGTATTGGACAAAGGTTGAAAGCCCTGTATTGAGTAAGGGTGATGACCAAGCAGAAATAGCGACTTCTCATAATGCAACGCCTGTAATTACACCGGAAATCAATATGATTGAAGAATCACCCGAAGAGTTAGGAGTGTCGCCAAAATCTATAGTGACAGTTGAAACCTTAGCTAGCTATCAAGAAATTGAGGAGTTAACCGAGGATGAGGAAAAAGAGCGTCATCGGTTGGAGTTGAAGGTAGAACGTGCCTTTTATGAGGCGGGGTCGGCGCTGCGGGAACTTAGAGATAGACGGTTATACCGTTCGACTCATAAGACGTTTGAAGCTTACAGCCAAGAGCGATTTGGGATGACTCCTAGACCAGCTTACTATCTTATAGCTGCCGCAGGAGTTGTAGAAAATTTAGAAATGCGAACCAATGGTTCACAAATTTTGCCAACAACAGAACGCCAAGTCAGACCCCTTGCTAACTTAGAACCAGAAGAACAGAGACAGATATGGCAGCAAGCCGTACAAGAGGCAGGAAATAAAGTCCCTAGCGGTCGTATTGTCAAAGACATTGTGCAGCGCCTTAAAGAAAAACCACTCGCCCTCGCTTCTGACTATTGCTCCATTGGCGATGTATTTACCCTAACCAGGCTAGAAGGGATTGAGCGCAAGTACAACGGCTGCTGGGCGATCGCAAAAGAGCTACGAGACTATACAATAGCCGTTGACGTTCACGATACAACTTTGAGTGTGAAACCAGATAATCTTCAGCCGCTTGATTCTCCTGATGCTCGTCGCCAGTTGCCCGAAACTTTGAAGCGGATTAGACGGTTGCGATCGCGCGAAGAAATGCTAGATCGTTGTGCTTATACTGTGCTTGAATCTTTGGGGAGACAAGTTTATTTAACAGACGTTGAAGAAGGTGTGTTGCAATGGTTAGAAAAATATTACGGCATTGAGTCTTAAAATTTAAAAATATTTCTCAGCTAAAAGTGTAAAAAACGTTGCTTTGCTAAAAACTAAGTGATATAGTTCTTACCAACTAGAAAAAAGTATTTTCTAGAGTTACTTTTGAGTTTCGTTCATTCTTCTTCAAATAGAAAGCCCTGGTTAAATAAGAGTGCGATCGCGCCGCGCGGTCGTACTCAATTCTTAATTTTGGGACTAGGAAAACTAAACTAAAGGAGCGGAAAAATAACGCTCAAGAGCTTATTGCAGCTAGTCTTTAATGTTTGTCTGCAATCTGAGATAGCCGTTTAATTTAGTTAAAGTTTGAAGGCGAAATTAAAAAAGTAGTTTGTCCTTAAAGAAGCTTATCAACTTCATGCTTTCCAGCAAAAAATAGCAGAAACTTTCTAAGCTGCTAATACTTTCTAGTGCCTGTAAAAAAATGAGTTTTTGGGCAAAATTAGTAGCGAGTATTTTAGTGCTTGGACTATTTAGTTCATCAGTGCAAGCCGCAGAAGAAAAGGCACGACGCGCAGATGATTTTGTTGATTCAGTAGGCGTAAATACGCATCTGTATTACAACGAATCTGTCTACTACAAAAGGTACAACGACTTGATTAAGCCCAAGCTAGTAGAACTAGGCGTTCGCCATATCCGCGATGGCTGCGTTTACAACCTGAACGGCTATATGGATAGATTAAGGGAACTCAAAGAACTAGGCGGTATCCGCGCCACCTTAGTATGCGACCCACGCGACATCAAAGTAGATGCGGCGGTAGATTTGGTCAAAGAAATTGGCACAGATGTCATCGAAGCAGTACAAGCAACCAACGAATACAATCTAAGCGGCAACGGCAATTGGGCAAGCGACCTGCGTAACTTTCAAAGACAACTATGGCAAGGCATCAAAGGCGATGGCGCGACAAGCGGCGTGAAGGTGTACGGTCCATCGCTGGTAGAGGCTGGCGCTTATGCAGCTTTAGGCGACATGAGCGAATACCAAGACTACGGCGCAATGAACAACTATATGTCTGGGCGCAACCCTGGAAATAGCGGTTGGGGCAGCGATGGTTACGGTAGCCTCGATTGGAACGTGCGCTCTACCAAAAAAGCTAGCTTATCAGATCCAATAGTCACAACTGAGACAGGCTATCACCAGGTCACTTCTACGGGTAACGGGCATAAAGGTGTACCGGAAGACATTGCTGCCAAGTACACTCCGCGCCTGGTATTGGAACAGTTTAATTACGGCATACCTCGGACATACATCTACGAGTTTATCAATACGTACAACAATCCTGGCTCTTTATATATGAACTTTGGATTACTACGCAATGACGGATCGGAAAAGCCTGCCTACAAAGCACTTAAAAACTTGTTCAACCTGCTCAAAGACCCCGGTGCTAGTTTTAGTCCTGGGTCTTTGGACTACGTACTAAGTGGCGATACAGAAGACGTGCATCATACCCTGCTGCAAAAGCAGGATGGTACGTTCTATTTAGTTTTGTGGCTAGAAAAGTCTGGCTACAACGTAGATACCAAAAAGTGGCTCGACGTACCCACCCAAAAGGTAACGCTGACTCTCAACACCGAGATATCCAAAGCAACGATCTACGTTCCCAATGATTCGTCCAGCATGAAGTCATCGCAAACTTATCCTAAGCAACTCGATATCGACGTGAGCGATCGCGCTCAAGTGATAGAGCTAGCTGGCAAGTAGAGTCATAGAGCGAAGAAAAACGGGCTTCCCAATTTGGAAGCCGATTCAAAAAAACACATTCTTAAACTATCATGAAACTTCAAAACAAGTCTTCCTTAGTTGGAACTTTCACTGCAATAGCGGTTGTTTCAGGTATTACGCTAGTCGCACAACAACCCTTGCAAGCAAAGATCGTCGAATCAGTGACCGAAAATACAAACGAAGCCAATGCCACAGAAGCCGAGCGCTCAAAAGGCGGAAGTAGTTGCAACCGCCTAGAAAACGTTTCTACATTCGAGGGCAACAGCATCCACCCAGTCCGCTCTGGGCAAAAGGCTTTTCGGCATACAGTTAACCGTTGCGGGGAACGCTCGGAATTTCGGATGAAGAAAACCAAAATCGGTGAAACATACTGGTACGGGTGGTCGATGTATATTCCTACGGACTGGGGTTCTTCAGATCCAGGATTCGATATTCTCACTCAATGGGCGACATACCCCACTAAGCGAAACGGCAACTTTACCTGTGGTGCAAATGGTTCGTATATCACGAGGAACGGCAACAACGTAGTATTTAAGTTTCAACACAAAGGAGACAGCGAAGATATCCAATGCGATCGCTATAACTTAGCGAAGATTTCTGACATTCGGGGCAAATGGGTTGATTTTGTTATGCACGTCAAATGGACTGGAAATAAAGACGGCTTCCTCAAACTCTGGACGAGGACAGGTGGCGATGAATATTCTCAGGACGTAGATTACAAAGGGCGCACTTATTGGAACGATGAAGGAGAAGGACCAAACTTCAAGATGGGACTGTACAAAGGAGATCCAAATTTCAAAGGTCCTGCGCCGCGTCAACTATACACCGATGAATACCGTATGGGGGATGCAGGCTCTAGTTTTGAGGAGGTTGCCCCGCGCTGATGGTGAGAATACCTCAGACTTTTAGATTACTGGATGTACCCTTGCCGCCGATGCTACTGGAATTGGCAGGAGCCAATAAGGAACATCGTTTTGTAGCGCTCTACTACTGGTACGGTAAGCCCACCTGGAGTGATAGTAATAGTTGCACTTCTTTCCCTCTATACACCGTCTGGCAGCCGTACATTCAGCACCAGGCGATCGCGCATCAGTTAAGTGGTTGCGATTTGGGTTCGGACGACAAAGAACCAACTCATGCTTTGTTGTGCGATGCCTTGGAAGCCAAGGTGTATGTCGCTGCCTTTGAAGTCATGCTGTATTTTCTTAACAGCCAGCAGCCAAAAACGCGACCGATGTCTGTTTGCTACTGGGAGGCAGTGAGAAATAAAGCCCTTGCCTATACGCCCGTGAGTTTTGATGCAATGCAGAAAACAGGAATGCTGGAGATGTTCGTGCCGCCAACACTAGAACATTTGCAGCGAGCGAAAGAGTTGGTTGTGTGGTTAGATAGGTACGTTTAGTGAGAGGAGCAATCTTTTGACAATTAAGGGTTCTGTAACTATAGCAATCGCAGCTACCTGTGCCAGTATAGGTGCGTTAGATCCAGGGTTGGCGCAAAGTTTGCCCAATACATTCATCGCCGATGCAACTTCATCAAGTGCTGGTAGTGAGGCAACTAATGCAATCGATAACAGTGACGATACTGGGTGGAGCGCTGATGGTAAAGGGCAGTATCTAGAACTCAACACAGGTGGGGTAGCTTCAGTAAATGCTGTAAAGATTAAATGGCTCAAAGGTGAGGCATATACTTTTGATGTAGCCGTATCGACTGATGGGATTAAGTGGACAAAAGTTATCGCCAACCAGAACAGCCAGGGTACTCAAGACTTAGAGAAATATGCCTTCAAAAGCCAAAATGCAAGATACATAAGGCTTATCAATCAAAGTGATGGTGAAATAGCGATCGCTCAAGTTGTACTAGAAGGGGCAGCACAGGGCAAAACCTATTATGTAGACTGCAACAATGGCAGCGATACAAATGATGCCACAACTCCAAGCACTGCCTGGAAAACTCTGACTCCCGTCAACCGTTGGGACAATACCTTGACTCTAAACCCAGGCGATAGTCTGCTGCTTAAACGCGGTTGTACTTTTTCGGGACCTCTAAATGCAAGATGGACTGGTAGCAGCAGCGCCCCAATTGCTATCGGTGCATACGGTAGTTCTAGTCTTTCCATGCCTGCGCTTGATGGAGGTGATAGTAATGAAGTCGTCAAAATCACTGGACAATATCAAATTTTCGAGTACCTTAAGGTAAGGGCAAATAAACCAGGAACATCCGCAAATGCCTCAAAATGCAAAGGTCAACCTGTGGGATGGCGTACTGGCTTCGACACCAGAAGCGGTAGTTCGCATAACATCGTGCGTTATAGCGAAGCTAGTGGCTTAACGGCTGGCATCCGCTTTGGCGAAGGTTCGTACTCCAATAAGGCGCTACACAACAAACTGACGTTTAACAACGTTATGGATAATCTCACTTCGCAAAAGAAGGACGACGATTCGGGTGCATGGGGCATATTGCTTAATGGCGATCGCAATGAAGTAGCCTACAACTACTTTGAGGGTAATGTCGGCTGTTCTGAAGATTACGGCGTTGACGGTGCAAGCGTGGAAGTCTACAAGGGCAGCAACAATTACATCCACCACAATACAAGTCTGCGCGAGTCTACTTTTACCGAACTTGGCGGTACTAGCGACGATAGAGCGGAAAACAATAAGTATGCTTACAACGTATATAGCGCCTTTGGTTTTCAATCACCTTACATTAACTCGTCTACTCTCACCCAATTGCAGAAACGCGGCGGGGAGTTCTTGATGGTGCGAGGATACAAAAGTGGCTGGGGGGCTAACCCAGGTACGGAGTTTTATCACAATACAGGCTACTGGCTCAACGGCGGTATCCTATGTATTGAGGGATGTAGCGCAGATATTTTGCAAGCGCGTAACAATATTATGGTTGCAAGCTCAAATCCAGACAGATATTTAGTTGAGTCGGACTCCAAGTTTGGCGAGTCACATAATATCTATTGGCAAGCAGATTCCTACGATGGACCGCAACTGATTTACATTGGCGGAGCTAATAGTCCCGATTCAACGTCGCAGAAATTAGACCCATTGTTGGTCAATCCTGCAAATAGTGATTTCCGATTGCGTTCTGGTAGTGCGGCGATTAATGCGGCAAGTGGTGTAGATTTGTCCTGGGCAAGCCCCTCACAAGATATCTATAGTAATCCAGCGCCTAAAGGTTCTGCTCGTGATATTGGAGCCGCCGAGAATTAAACAAGTGCATCGCAGTCAATAAATGGGGGAAAGAATATGCGAAAGAAAACTTTTCGGCTCCAACTAGCGTCAAAAGTGCAACAGCGTATTTCACGCTGCAGGGCGAGTTTGCCAGACATTTTGTTTGCGCTAATCCAAGACAGCCAGTGTGCTAAAGCAAGCCAAGTTGCGATCGCCACACCTACGATTGAAGGTAAGACTTGGCTAGCAATCGCTGATGATGGAGAGGATGTTTTTGCTAGTAATGCATCAAGCTTGGTAAACAGTAAACGTGCCAGCAAAGACACATATTGTCTAGGATTTGCTAGGGAAATAAGCCTCTATAACTTGTTTAGCCGAGGAGCGATCATCGAGTCAAAGAAACTATCTATAACTCTTGCACCTGAAAACTTCCCAGTTAACAAAGATGTGCAAATGCGCTCTAGTAATATCGAGCGTGGGACAAAAATCTCTTTTCCTATTACCGCGAACGAAATTTCTGAACTATTAAGAATCGTCAACTGTCTATCTATATTTTCCCCTGTAGAAATTGTGCTGAACGGAAGTAAGTTTGCACGAAACGAGCGCGTGTTGGCACAGGTGTAATTGGTAACTTACAAGAAGGACATCAGACATGGACTTGCATTTGAAAATTGCTAACTTACGGTTACAGCTTTTTCCTAAACGTAGATCCTTAGTAGAAATAGCGCTTGCTGAAGGATTGGACGAATTTGCCGAGTTAGAAAGCGTGAAGGAAGGCACAGTAGAATACTGGACAATGCATGGATATAGAAGGCGAAGTTGCGATCGCCCAAAACACAACATATTTTTTGTAGTTGAAGACCGAGCAGGTTTTGCTAGAGCCAACGATATTCCTTATGAACTGCACTACTCATGGGAACTGCTTACGTATGAAGAAATAGCACAAGCGCATCAGTCATTAGAATCAGCAGACGTACCCATGTTAATAGTCAATTTTGTATCACCCAATGAGCCAGCAGCAGAAGCAGGATGGGCTAAAGCTGTTGAATTACCTTACTACCTGCAATACGATGACTTTTTTAAGAAGAGTATATTGATTATTGGTCATACGCTTGAAAGTGAAGCAACTGCTGCTGGTTATGCCAGGGCTGTTCCTATTCCTGCACAAAGTGACAATGTTTACGTAGAGCATTTAAAAATGCTCAATACTCCGTATCCAGCGTCATTGGTAGATTTTCCTTACTTCAGATAAAAACAATTTTATTACCCCAGAAAAACGAATGGCAAACTTTGATCCTCGCAGTATTCACAAGCGCTCTATTGTCGGAATTTCTCAAGATGTTGCAAGTGGACAGTGGAGTCTGCACTTTAGAAAAAAGAATAGGGAATCAATAGATATATCTGATTCTGATGCCATCGTTCTTCATTCAAGATTGGACACCCAAATTTTTGTTGCATAGATCGTCGCTGATATGCAAGTTGGAATTAGCGTAGTAGAAATGCGCGATCTCTATTTGTCCTCAAATATATCTGTAGTTAATTAATTCGAGACTGACCATCTTAAAAGTCATGAACAACCAAACATTAGCAATTTATGATAACGATCTGATTTGGGCAATCGCTGACACAATATGTTCTTACTTGCCTAACTGCGATCGAGAATCTTTTGCCAAGCAGTTCCAACGCACCAAAGCTACAGGTAGAGGAGTTAAAGCTACATTGATTTGGGCTGAGATAGCAAGTTGGTTTCTGACAGATCCAACCTATGGAGTCGTACATTATTATCCTGAAGCATCGAAAGAAATTGAAAAAGTATCAAGCCTATTTGAAAAGTTCCAGAATGGCGAGGACATTTCCGAATCGCATTGGGAATTGGCGGCAGAAGCAGCAAGAAACGCTGCTGGCGTATATTCAAATGATAGAACCAAGATAAAAGAGGTGAAAGCCCCTTTAAAAATTAAATCTGCAATGTGCGCTTGTATAGCTGCCTTCTCGATGATGCCTTCAAAACAACAGGAAAGTTTGCGCTCGTTTGGAGAAGCCGTAACTGACCAATATACTGCTCTAACCGCAGCTTTCGATGCTGCATTTGAGGCTGGCGGCGAAGAACGCTCAGGTCAAGCAGCGATCGCTTGTAGCGATAAATTTCTCTATTTGATTTGGCAAATAGTTTATTCGACCTGCTAAATATCTAGCAAAAGTAAGGACATTTGTAATGCTAAGAGGAAAAGTTCAAAAATTAATCGAGCAGTCACAGGATGCAGAAGAAGCAGCAAAATTGATATGCATCATGCTTGATGAATCCCTCGATCTAAGTGCCAACGGTTGGTTTGACGAGGACCCTGAATTGGAGGCTTTGTTTGGTGATGCTGAACGAGAAATTGATTACGTGCAGCTATCAGATAAAATTGATCGCCTATTAGCAGCTACAAGTACGTCAGATTAACTGGAAAGACGCACCTGCAAACCCCTGTTAAAAATATGGTTTCTGAAATTCAAGCGTTTCGCGATGCCGAAGGCGGTTCGCTCTGCGACCATCGCTCCTTATCAACTTTCGCTATCGGTGCGATCGGGATTTATCAGCACACGGTGAGTAAAGTTACGCCACCCAAGTGTCGATTTTCTCCCTCCTGTTCCCAATATGCTATCGATGCTGTCCAAGAGTGGGGTGTATGGGAAGGCGTTCGTCTTACAAGAGAGCGAATTTCTCGTTGTCGTCGTCCCAACAGGGGGTTCGATCCAGTTCCTAAGCGTATCGCTTCATTGGGTTCTCGGTTGGCAAGTAGTCAAACTAACTCTACTGATGATGTAACAAGATCGGGTTTTGATAAGACTAAGTTTGAAGAAGTATCTGGCAGCAACAAGGCAGGAGTGGTCTACGAGTATAACCATTCCTTCAAACTGATTCTTTCCTATCCGCGCGAGCGAGAATTCCTGTCTAGAGAAGACCTAAAGCTCAAAATTGCCCAGTTTAACCGAGAGGTATTGCAGGTTGACCAATACACTCTTCTTTTTAAGATCGATAAAGTAGAAGTTGGTGAGATTAACAATTATTACTTGCTCCGCTTCGTGGGCAGTGTGTCTGGAGAATATCTGGAAAACTCAGTGGACGAAATTGTTGGGCTTTTGACAGCCCAATTGGAGGGTTTCTTCTTAGTCGCTCAAAAGAAAGAGTTCAAGGCTCTCTACTTCGAGATGGATGGTCAGACAATTTACTCGCCTCAAGCGGAACAAAAAACTGTTATTCCTGTTTATACAGCCGAGCAAGATTTTTGGAATTTTACAAGCAATCCCGCAATCTGGGATGTTTATTGGGGGGATTTTGTCGTCGATACTTTGTCGGTTTTGCTGGACATCGCCTCCTACCCTTCTCTTGAGACATCAAATGGCGATTTGGGAGCCGTCGAGCTTGGGGATACCTCATCGCCAGGTGAAATAACAACCGATGGCTGTGGGATCGATATCAATCCTTTCGACGGCGATGGCTGCGACGCGGGTGGATGCGATGTCGATCCTTTTGATGGCTGCGACGGCTGTGATGGTTGTAGTTTTTGATTGGCGATCGCCAATCAATATCTAAATAGTACAAGCGTATTTTTATAGCGTTTTTAACTCAGAGGGAATATGAATAAGCCAGTTCAAATTCTTGAAAAAGAAATTCAACAATTAAAAAGTACGCTCTTTCTCTCGGAAATCGTAGCTTCGTTAGATGCTCTAGCTATTAGTTTATTAATAAGCACTTGGACTCAGTCTTTTTTAGAGAATATTTATATCCCTAATGAAAATAAAACTAGACTAGCAACACTGATATTAATTGGACTGACTAGAGGTACGGTAGTTCGTATTGCTAATGATGCTTTTTTTAGCAAAGATCTAGAGTTAAGAAAGATAGAGCTTGATAAGCTAAGTGTTGAAGACGATCGTCAAGAGCCAAAAACAATAATCGAAGAAATATCAATTAAGCTTTTAAGACCGATTCTGTGGTTTAATATAGAAGTAATAAAAGTATTAATGACTGCTGTAATTGATTTTTTGTCACTCATAAAATACCTAAAAAACTTTCCTTGGGGTCAGAATAAAACAAAAATTAAATATTGGTCGGAAGCCAAAACAGCATATATGAAAAAATATTTGCAAATCTGAGAAAAAAGATTAAGAGTCGCATTGTGCAAGTCATAATTGGAATAATAGTAATAGCGATCGCCTTTACGTGGCTGGAGCGAAAATCCCCCGTTCGCCGCCAGAAGCTGTTTCGCCCAGGCTGGTTTACGGATGTCTGCCACTGGGCATTCAATCAAACTATAGTCAACGTAGGGGTTATTATTGGTGCAATTCCCCTGTACATTTTGTTGGGATGGACAATCAACCCAAGTTTTCAAAGTGCGATCGCTCGTCAACCTGGATATTTGCAGTTTGTAGAAGCAGTAATTGTTGCCGAAGTTAGTTTCTATCTAGTACATCGATTGTTCCACAAAATACCCCGCTTGTGGAAGTTTCATGCCATCCATCACAGTAGCGAACACCTAGACGCTTTGGCAAGCGTTCGGTTTCACCCTGTAGACATGGTTGCTGCTAGGTTAGCGATCGGGACACCATTGTATATACTGGGGTTTACAGCAGAAACATTCGGATTTTACACCACCTTTAACCTTGTCCAGTCAATATTTGTCCATGCCAACATTCGCTGTAGATTACCAGGATTACGGTGGCTAATTAGCGATCCGCAGTTGCATCGTTGGCATCACAGTTTAGACATAGACAACAAAAATTTTGGACATCCACTAATAGATTTGTTGTGCGGGACTTTATATAACCCGCCGCCTGGTGAGTTTCCCCGCGCAGTTGGGGTGGTGCAAAAAGTTCCAGTTAACTATCTGCGACAGTTGATATATCCTCTACGATAAAAATGCATCAAACATCGTTATTCCCTAGAGCCAAACAACAGCTTGCCCCTGGTGCTATCCACGTTCCTGACTGGTTGAATTTAGAGCGGCAGCAGCAATTATTAGACCAGTGTCGAGAATGGGCAAAACCACCTGCGGGTCTTTACACGCCCAAAATGCCTGACGGAAAATCCCTAAGCGTCCGCGTACTTTGCCTTGGTTGGCATTGGTATCCTTACAGGTACTCGAAAACGCGCGATGATAGCGATCGCTTGCCTTGTAAAGCCTTTCCTCCACAATTAGCCGATTTAGCACATCGGGCTTTGCAAATCACACTGCCAAAGTACAAACAATTTGAGCCAGACGTAGCGATCGTCAATTGGTATGACTCAAATGCAAAACTGGGAATACATCAAGACCGCAGCGAATCAGCATTAGTGCGTAATATAGGAAGTCCGATTATTTCGATTTGTTTCGATTTGGGAATAACCAAAACAAAGGCGCTCCCTATCAAGATATCGAATTAAGAAGCGGGGATCTGTTCGTGTTTGGCATCGCATGGCGTATCTTGAACTACCGTGCATAACCCTTCGGGTATAGACACGGATTCTGGGAGATAACCCCAGGTGAAATGTTCAATACCTCATTAAGTTCAGTAGCGTCTTAACACTTCTGAGTGCTTCACTAGCTCGGATTATCTGTAGCCCCTGGAATCTCAGGGGGTTGGGTCAAGCCAAGATACGCGCTGCTGAATGAGGGAAGTGACTAAAACTTATCTTTCAAGGGTTATACCAATGAAGAAAGAAAATCTCAGAGTACCTGTGATTTTGCCGTCAGGTGAGGCATTAATGCCAACAACTGCATCTCGCGCTAGGCGTTGGATAAAACAGGATAAAGCTAAACCATTCTGGAATGACCTGGGTATCTGGTGCGTCCAGTTATTAATTGAGCCATCCGGCACTCAAACCCAGGACATTGTTGCCTCTTGTGACCCTGGTAAGCGATATTCTGGTATCGCTGTCGTGTCAGCCAAATACACGCTGTTTATGTCACACCTAGTCTTAATGGGATTTATCCCCAAACAAGGTACAGCTATTGCTGGCATAAAAGAGAAAATGTCCTACCGCTCCATGCTCAGGCGTGGGCGCAGAGGAAGACGAATTGACCGAAAGCTTGTTTTTAAACTGAGAAATCATCGTCAAAAAAGATTTTCTAATCGCAAGAAAGCCAAATTACCGCCATCAATTCGTTCAAATCGACAACTAGAAATTCGAGTAATTTCCGAGTTGTCTCGCATTTACCCAATTACAGCAATCAGGGTAGAAAAAGTTAGAGCCGATGTTGATATGACATCAGGGCGTAAAGGCGCAAAGTCGGGTAAGGGCTTTTCTCCTGTGATGATAGGACAAGCTTGGACACTCGAACAACTTTCTAAAATAGCCCCAGTCGTCACGATGGAAGGTTGGCAAAAAGACGGGAACGGCACATCGCAGATTCGCGAGCATTTAAAGCTTGTCAAAAACAAATCCAACAAAGCTTTGCAAGTCCCAGAGACTCATGCGGTGGACGCAGTGGCAATCGCTTGTGGTCATTTCGTCCAATACAAGCCCTTTCATACTAGGAATGAGCATGGTCATCACTGGATTGGGGAAGTGCAAAACACGCCATCCGTATTCAAAGTCATTTCTAAACCTAGAATTACGCGCCGTCGTTTACACAATGCCATCCCCTCGCCGGAAGGGATTAGGGGACGTTATGGTGGGTCAACTACTCCGTTTGAAGCCAGGAAAGGTGATTTAATCGAGTATTCAACCAAGTCAAATGGAAAAGTTAAAAAACTAATTGGATATTGTTCTGGATACACGGGAAAAAATCTATCTTTAAGTGATGCTAACTGGTTGCGCCTAGGAAGATTTGTTAATTCTAAATGCCGCATTCTAGCTAGAAATACCGGACTGGTAGTTTCGGGGGGATTGACCCCCACTCAACTACCGCTCCTATCCCCCTAAGACCAAATCTGTGGTCGCAGTACCTCAGAGGCATATCACGGAGTAGTGAAGATTTATCCAGGCACAGCACCGCAAGCTTTAGCAATAAAACAAGGTCGGCTGAATATTACGATTCGAGAGACAGGGCTGGTTGCTTGACAACAAAAGCAAGGGAGCTTGTGGGCTTTTGATTACCCTTTTGCTGCATCCTCAGATAATTCCTCAAACTTAGGACTCCACCAACCTTTAGCAGTATGAAAATAAACAGCTTCCTTATGGTTGTTATTACTTCTAGCACTGAAGTCGGAGCAACGCAGCAAACTTTTGGCGCTTCCTTCTTTTTGGTAATGATACTCCTCTAAAGGTTTTTGGCAAATGGGGCATGAATACTGGGTGATTTGAGCATTGATAGGGGTAACAGACTGGCTATTGGTTTGCCCCTTCTGAGGTAGCTGCCATGTTTTGTTGCGCTCTGACCAAAACATGACGGTATCGCTACAACCACTAACACACTTGAGAAAATACTTTTTCTTGAGCTTCGAGCTTGGGATCTTCGCTAAATAATTTTGGGACTGGGGGCAGCGAGTACGCGAAAAGTTAGGCTGTCCCTGTTGTTGCTGTTTTGGCGGTTGATTGGGGGAGAATTGGCGCTCTGCTTCTCTGCGTTGAGGTACAGGCTGATTACTAAGGTAGCGAGGAATTACTTGCTTTGCTTTGGCTAAAGCTGGGGCAAAGTAATCTCGATTCCACCGAGTCAAATACTGTTGCCAGTCTTGCTCTCCGTTGGCGATCGCATCGAGTTTGGTTTCCATCTCGGCAATGAAATTGCTCTGGAGCAAGTCAGGCAAAGCATCGGCTAAGAAGCGATCTACCTCTAACCCTAAGTGGGTGGGATGTAAGTTGCCTTTAATCAGGTCGGTGTACAGTCTATGCTTAAGGGTTTGAATCGTTGCCGCATAGGTAGTTAATTAAAGCGGCTCCAGGGGAAATAGTGCTAAAGGCAATTGACGCACTTAAGGAAGCTCTAGCTGCTACTAAGGTGCGTAACACTTCCGGCTTTCTAGTAGAAGCCATCAGGAATACCTGGATTCCTAATAAGGGTTATGAGCAGAAGATAGAACTAGATGCCTTCAAAGAGTGGTATCCGTTAGCTCAATCACTACAACTGGTTCTTGCTGCGACTCAATTTGATGGAGTTCAACACGTTCTAACGCTAGAAAACCAATGGGTTTGTTTTGAACAAATGGCTTCTGACTAACCATTAGAGAAGCTGCGAGAAATGGCTTAAATAATCTCCTCTTTACAGTTCTTCTATGTTTTAGTGTCAGTCTAAAGCTAAATATGAGAAGCAATTCTTGATATTAGAGGAGTTAAGATGAGATATTAAAACGCATGGTCGGAGGCGGTGCGGGCGATTTGGTGAGCCTTGATATTAGAGGAGTTAGGATGAGATATTAAAACCCCTCAGTAAGCCGTCCGAAAAAATACGGTACTTTGCCCTTGACACTGGGGTAATATACAGACAAGTTGCAGTTTAATTACCCATTTGGAGGTATTAACCTACGAAATTTCTGGATGTTAAGCAGAAAGGATCTGTCTAATCACTCAGATTAGGGGTTTAGACAGGCGAAGTCAGTCTAATAAATCAATTAGGTGGCTTGGGATGTCAGTGGTGACAGCATTATGAGCTTAAGAGTTGGGGGTTTAGGATTAAGTTTGTGTATTTATGAGCGCTTGTGGGAAGATCCAGTTTAATTGAGTTATTGAGTATCTGCCTTGCCCAAAATGTACCAAAACGTTTCACTATCCCAAGCTTGATTATGTTCTATTTAGTCCAAATTTATATCAAGTGATTGAACTATGAATGAAAATACCGATCAAAGTCGCAGCTTCACAGTTGGCAATGTAGGGGGGGACTTTAAACCAATCGGTTCAGCGGTAATGTCAGATAACGTTGAGATTAATGGTACTGTTGCTGAGTCCATAAACCAGCTACCTTCCTCACCCGATCCTAAAAAACCAGGTATTAAAGAAATCTTGTCTCAACTAAGTGAGGCAATCTCCACCTCCTCAGATCTAAATGATGAGGATAGAACTGAAGCTTTGGAGCAGGTGAAAACCCTAGCTGAAGCAGGGAAGAATCCTAACGATGGCGCTATGAAAAAGATGGCGAGAACATCGGTAAAAATATTGAAAGGAACAGTTGCTGGCTTACCTGATGTTGCTAAACTGGCAGACGTATGTAGTGAATCGTTGCCTTTAATAACCAAGTTTTTGGGGTTGTAAACACTATTTTGCTTAGGCTGTCACCCTAACTGAAAAAAGCTCGTGTACTCTTTAGGTTCAGTTTTCTTAAGGTAAAGCAAATGGCAAGCGAACAGCATATTACTCTACTGCGACAAGGCTTCAGAGTTTGGAATAAATGGAGACAGCAAAATCCTCAAAGTATTCCCGAACTTAAGGGAGCGGATCTAAGAGGATTAAAGCTCTCTAGGGTAGACCTCAGTGGAGTAGATCTTAGTGAAGCAGACTTCAGCGGAACCTCACTGTTCCAAGCAAACTTAAGTGGTGCGAACCTCTGTAAAGCAAACCTTAGTACTGCATTGCTTCAGGAAGCAGACCTTAGTAGAGCAAGCCTTATTGAAGCTAACCTGGAAGATAAGAAACTCCCTCAAACATCCCTTAGTGGAGCAAATCTCAGTAGAGCAAATCTTATTAGAGTAAAATTCTATGCATCGACAAACCTTAATAAGGCTAACTTTAGTTTATCGAATCTCAGTGGAGCGGATTTGAGCGGACTAACTTTAAGGGGTAACAATTTTGTTGGCGCAAATCTGTGTAAGGCAAACCTTAATGCAACAAATCTTAATGGAGCAAACCTCAGTGGGGCTAATCTTAGTGAAGCTAACCTCGAATATGCAAATTTACGAGGAACCCAGATTCAAGAAGCAACCATTGATGAGAAATGGTATTTAGTTTGGGACATTGTTAATAATGGGGTAGAAGGACGAGATCTTCAAGGACTTGACCTGAGTATGGCTAACCTTGAAGGAGCGAATCTTTGTGAGGCTGATTTGAAGAATGTCAATCTCACCGGAACAAAGTTTAATAGAGCTAATCTTGCCAAGTCTAATCTAGTCAAGGCTAACCTGATCAAAACTGACTTAAATATGGCAAACCTGAGAATGACAAATCTCAGAGAAGCTAACCTTTGTGAGGCAATTCTTAGAGGGGCAGACCTTAGTGGAGCCAACCTTAGTGAAGCAAACCTTAGATATGCGAAATTACACTGTACCCAAATTCAGGAAGCAATTATTGACGAAAAATGGTACTTAGTTTGGGACATTATTAATAATGGTGCAGAAGGACGAGATCTTAGCGAAGCCGACCTTAGCGAAGCCGACCTTAGCGAAGCAAACTTCAAAAACGGAAATCTTAGCAGAGTTAATTTCAGTCGCTCTATTCTTAACAAAGCCGATTTTAGTTGGACGGATCTTAGTGGAGCAAATTTCAGGAAAGCAAATCTCGCAGGAGCAAATTTCGACTGGGCAGACTTCAACGAGGCAGATCTTAGCGAAGTCGAAGGATTTGGCTCAATAACCTGTAGCGGTGCTAGTTTCAGTGGCACAAGTTTCCGTCAAACAAGAATTCCATCGTCCTCGCTTGAGGAGTTTAAAAAACAAGGGGCAAGCTTCAATGAAGCAGATATTAGTGAAGCAAATATCGAGATATATTATGGTGCTGTAGCTCCAGTCCGAAATAGAAAAGAGTTTTTTGAAAATCTACTCTTTTGGAAAAATCAAGAATCGTTTAATGAATCGCTCAAAAAATCACTATTATCATCTGAAGAAGGTTTTATACCTGGAATTTTATTGTATACGGATGAAGATGACAAATTATCCCTCTATGTGAGAGAACATTTTGATGCTTTAGACAAGCTAACAGGAGATTGGTGTACTATCTATCTTTTGGAGAATCCCTCCCCTAAGTGGAGACAGGCAAATCACAGTTGGAGAAAAATGGCTGAATCCGGTTTGAATGCAAGCTGGTTTAAAAGTAAACCCTATGATAAGTCTGAAGCATATGATATCGCTAGACAATTGAACGTAGAATTAAGCAATCTTCCCTGCCTTATTCTGATTTCTCCAGCAAACTTGTCAGAAAAATTAGTATTACAGATTAAAGAAGTATCGCCAGAATACTTCCGTAAACTATTCTCAACTATTGAAAAATTAGTTAAGAGAATTAGCTCTGAAAAACTGAGACAAAGAAAACCAAATTCTCAAGTGTTTGATTATCTAAAACTTAATTTTAATGAAATAGTAAATTTTTTGGAAAATCATGCCAGCAAACAAGAGAAGGATAATAGCACTAAATATATTCTAAAAGGTGATAACATTTTTGTTTCAATTGAACCTGTCAACATAAGCAACCTAAATTATAACGAAAAAATTGAAGGTAATTATGTTCAAGGAAATTACACGGCTCAAAGTCGCAGTCTTACAGTAGGAAATGTCGGCGGAGATTTCAAACCAATTGGTTCAGCATTAATGGCAGATGATTTCAGAGCTAGTGGTACGGTTGCCAACTCTATCAACTTTGACCAAGGTATGACTAAAGAGGCGGATCTTCAAAACCGACAGAACCAGAAATCTTCAAGCAAAACCTCCAAAGTTGATGAATCCAAATCTATAGGTAAAGTTGTAGGAGTTATTGTTATCGTGCTTGCTCTCCTTTCAGGGTTGACAGTGTACATTTTCTTTCAGTTAGGTTTATCTAAGTATCCCGTGTCTGGTTCATCTCAAGAGCAAAGAATTAAAAAGTAACCACTTGAGTAAAGTTGTAAATGGATTGTAAAAAATACTGGCAGCGTATTCCCTAAACGATATTAATCACTCAACGAGGCTCTTTACCAGAATATCTCACTCAATCTAAGTTACCTGAGTTGCAAAGGTTGTCCACATCTGGTGAGCTTGGTCTTTAGACTGCTTGAGTTTGTCGGTTGGGGTGGTACTTTTAACCTCCATCAAAGACCATCGAATTGTGAGAATTTAGGATGTTATGTTGTGGAATATATACACAACAATCAAAATGTAGCTGTGTAATTGTTGGAGACATTATGTATAACATAAAATTCACAAAGCCCAGGGTTCTGAGTACCCAGTGGTAATTATGCCTGTATTTATGCAGCATTATATGATGCTGTCGCATAATTTGATTTACACAGGGCTGACTCGTGCGAAAAAGCTAGCAATTGTTGTGGGGACAACCAAAGCAATTAGTCTAGCGATCAGGCAAGTCAAAGACCAAGAGCGATACACCCATCTGCAAGAGCGATTGCGATTAATGTCGCTTGCTAATAATGGTTATCCTTCAGCAAGATGGTGAATTGTTAATTCCTACTAACTTTAGTTCGCCTGCTAACTATCAATCATTCTGATTCCTCTGGGGTGTCTTCTATTTCCTCAAAAGTCATGTCTCCAGTGAGTTCAGCAAAATCTTGGAAAAGTTGCTTGAGGGAATTTACCTTAGTAAGCCTTGCTTCTAAACCTTCTTCCTCCCAAACATAATCCTCATCTATTAGGGAGAATTCATAACCAATGAGATCGCCTAGATATAAGGAGAAACAGTAGCTTTCTTCATCAGAGTTAGTAAGGTAGGTGGAAAAAGATGCACATCCAATGCTAGCAATTGTGCCTTCTTCATCAGTAATAAAGTAATTGCGTTCCAAGAAGGTTTCTAAAGCAAACATTTGAATAGCGTCCATACACATTGTCCTGGGAAAATAAGTGATTAGTTATTAGCATTGCTAACAAGACTTACCACCAATAACATTAAATTTGTCAATTTGGCTTAAATTAGTTCAATATTAGTAGTCATTAATTTTTGCTAGTAGCTTTGGTTTGGACAAACTTGTTCAAGCTAGCTATTAGCAAAATTGCAACCAAACCAATTGCGATCGCAGGCGCTACCAAAGCTAATATTGATAAGGTAATTGCACCAATAGATTCACCTGTAGCAATAAAAGCATTCCCCAGCCCAATAGTCAAAGCTGTGGAAGATAAACGAGTAATTCCGGTTACAGCTTGGAGTATTCCGGCAGTACCCCCACCAGCAATTGCTGCCATCGTCCATTGCAACAAAGGATCGCTGTCTGGAAATACAGCAGCAGCAACAAAAGTGCCAACAGCCAGTGCTGTTGGTGTAGCAAGCGTGTCCAGTAAATTATCTAATACAGGAACGTAATAAGCACCAATTTCTACAACAGTAGCGATCGCAAATGCCCACAGTGCGGGGTAAGTGCCAACCCATTCAAAACCCGACGTAATTGGTAGATGTCCAAAGATTACCGCGATGCTGATAACCAACGGCGGGACAAAAATGCGGAAGCCACAGGCAGCACTTAAAGTCAGACCAATAATAATGCTTTCTAAAGTATTCATAGATACAACTACCGATACAGTGATAGTCAGGAGTTGACCCCTGAGTTCACCTGAAACAATTTAAAGCTTGAGCGGAGATTAAACATCTAGCAAGAGAGGCAAAATTCTAGTTATAATCAGCAGCTATACTAAAGCCAAACTAAAAAATACCTTGGCTTTTAGACATGACAGACCCATTACTAGCAATGCAATAGGGAAAGAGCATTACACCATAGGAGATATGCAATGCCCACACCAGGAAAGCTTGAATTAACCATAAAAATTAATGAGTTTCCAGCAAACGTGCAGACAGTAGAAAATGGTTGGAAGCAGTTTGATATTGACATAGGGGAGCAAATAGTATCTGTTACTCTCAAGCCCAAGGTGTTTAAGAAGCTAGAGCAAGCCCAAGAAAATTATCCGATGTGGGTAGCCGCGATCGCAGGGCAAATGGGGGAGAAGACAGAAAAGGGTTTTGTCCTTAAGGAGCCGAACGTTCAGACCTTCGAGAAAAAGCCTAAAGAACCGAAAGAAGGGGCAGCACCTATTACTAGCGCTGCTAGTTAGTATAGGGTAAACAGAAATGAATCCGAATCCCAACAGATCCTTAAACTTATCCAGGCAGAAAAACTTTGACTATATCTAGCCAATTATGGCAAGCAAATCTTGATTTGGTACAAGCTTGCTTAGAACATCCTTTTGTCCAAGGTATTGCAAAGGGTACACTGGAGCGGAAAAAATTTGCCTATTATGTAGGACAAGATGCCTTCTTTCTAGAGGCATTTGCGCGTGCATATAGCGCAAGTGCAGCTAAGTCACCCGATTGGGAAGGATTTGGGATTTTTCATGACCTAGCGACTGGGGTGCTAGCAGAACTGCGTCTGCACGAAGATTTTGCTGCTACTTGGTCAGTTGACTTGCGTACTATTCAACCCCAAGCAGCAACAAGGCGTTATACCGATTTTTTGCTGGCTACTGCATGGAGTAGTGATGTAGGTATAACAACAGTTGCGATGTTACCGTGTATGCGGCTTTATGCTTTTTTGGGGCAACAACTCGCTGCTACTGGAGTTCCAGACCACGAGTATAGCAACTGGATTTATACATACAATTCTCCGGAGTTTGAGAAGTTAGCTCAACAATTAGAAGCTTTGGCAGAACGGTATGCAAGTGCTACTACCCAAGTACATTCGATTTACCGCTATGCGATGTTATGCGAACGCGACTTTTTTGAGGCGGCATGGATGGTAGAGTAAAAATCGCTTTAGCTTGGGGATTCACCCCTTGAGCTTAAGCTGAAGTTTTCTCCAAAAAGGCTTAGAAGCCCGCCTTTGTTCATTAAAGTTACGCGCTTCCTCAATTGCTTTTTTATCTAGTTCCTGGCAATAATTCGTTGGTTTAAGTTTACTTAACGCCATCTATCAAATTGATCTTCCGAACAGCCGTTGATATAAGCATTGGATACTCATCCCTTGAGGGGTTTGTAGGTTTCATTGGGGGCATAGCTATAAACCTTAGTAGTAATCGCGATTGGAGGAGAGTAACTTCCTGGAGATGGAATTGCTGCTAGCCGCGAAGCAGTAAAATATGAAGATCGGAACTAGCAGCGCTCTGGCTTGAGTATCGTGAGATTCTGGTATCCAATTTCGACTTTGCAATAGTAAGAAGCAATTTGGCGACAACGAAGACCTCGGCTAGCAACCCAAAGGAAAGTGGAAAATCAATGAAGTTTTTAGGCTCAATCCTCATTCTGTTCGTCTTAAATTGTTTATTTTGTTGGTTATTGACTGCCGATATGGGCTTTGGACCAGTTCTTTATCTACTCTCCTTCTTGGGGGGAATTTTTCTAACTAGTGTAGTGGGAGTAGCTAGCCTCAAAATTTTCCACAATCAGCAGTAATCAACTGACTGGAAAGAGCAGGGAGAGTACCTTGCAAATCTCGCCTACTGCTTTGTGGTAGTACAGCAAAATCAGGGTTGCTCCCATTGTTTTGGGTTGACTAGACGCTCAAGCCTAAACTCCTGACTCAAACAAGCATAGTTGAATTGGTCGTGGTTTTTGAGGATAGTCGAGGTTGGATAGAGAGATTCCTGACAGTCGAACGCTGCGCCCCTGGAGAGAAATAGTTGCTAACAATTCCTTAGCTACTTGGCTAATTGCCTTCGCTTCGCCAATAGCATCAGTTACAGTTCTGCTGCGTGTGATTTGCTGATAGTCGGCAAATTTGACTTTCAACGTAATTGTGCGTCCCAAAGCTTGGTAGCTTTCTAAGCGATGCTGAACGGTTTGGGCGATAGTTTCTAACTCCAGCAGAATTGCTTGAAGGTCGTTCAAGTCTTTGGTGAATGAAGTTTCTGCGCCGATTGATTTGCGCTTGCGGTTAGGTTCAACTATTCGATTATCCTCACCCCTAGCGATCAAGTAGTAAAATCGCCCTACCTTGCCGAAATACCGTACTAGATCGTCTTCGCTGTATCGCTTGAGGTCAAATCCAGTATGAATACCCAAGTTGTGCATCTTGCTAGCAGTAACTTGTCCAATGCCATGAAATTTCTCAATTGGTAGGGCAGCAACAAAAGCTGGGGCTTGTTCTGGGAGGATCGCAGTTAGTCCGTTGGGCTTATTCATGCCCGATGCCATTTTTGCTAGAAACTTGTTTTGGGAAACTCCTGCACTTGCAGTTAACCCTGTTTCGGCTAGAATTTCGGCTTTGATTTGTTTGGCAATGGTTGTAGCGTAAGGCAACCCTAGCTTATTTTGGGTGACATCAAGGTAAGCCTCATCTAAAGCAACAGGTTCTACCAAGTCGGTGTAGCGCTTGAAGATGGCGTGAATTTGCTTACTAATGCTGCGGTAAACCTCAAAGCGGGGTGGGACAAAGATGAGATTGGGATATTTTTGTAGGGCTTGGTAGGAGGGCATGGCAGAATGAATACCAAATTTCCTTGCCTGGTAACTAGCAGCAACTACCACGCCGCGCTCTTGAGGTAATCCGCCGACTACGAGTGGTTTATCTCGGTAGCAAGAATTGTCCCGTTGTTCAACCGAGGCATAAAATGCATCAAGATCGACGTGAACGATCTTGCTAATACCGCTCATACCATGCCTAAATTAACCCTTATGTATTTGGAGCAACCTTATCCTTAAAAACCTTACCCGCAGAAAAAGCAGGAACGCGAGTAGCAGCAATTGTCATTTTTTCACCTGTTTTGGGGTTACGTCCTTCACGTGAAGAGCGATCGCGTGGCTCAAAAGTACCAAACCCAACAAACGTTACCTTGTTGCCACCTGCAACTGCTGCCATAATTTCCTCTAACATGGCAGTTAAGATCGCATCGGTTTCTTTCTTGCTGACATTGGCTTTCTGGGCGATCGCCTCAACTAATTCACCTTTATTCATAGCCGTTCACTTCTAACACCGTTGCTATTTTATGGGTAGGTGTTAGAGAGTGCAACTGTACTACTAGAGAATATTTCCTGAAAGGGAAGCACGTTTGTTTGAGCTAGATAAACTTGAGCCGTATTTTGGTGGGGTAAGGGGAAAATGCCTAGCAAACTTTGAAAAGTGATGTATTTCGATGTCCTAGAAGATTTGAGGTAATTGAGCTATAAAACTAACTGAAGAGAAAACTCAGCTTTCTGGAGCAATGGAATGAGAACCAATAATAAAGGATTGAAGACTTTTCCACCTGTATCGCGTTGGGAATTAATTGACGCAATTTCTAAGTTGCACGTCATTAATGACTGCCCTAGCCAATTGACAATAGCTATCGATAATTCGTCGAATCCTTGTTGCAACCAATTGACAAAAGGTAGTCTAAATGATTGCCAGTGCAGCGATTGCAGCTTTTTGCCGGACTTGACGAAATTTACAAAACGTCAAGTCATGGATGATAATAAGCAGTAGGTAACAAATATAAAAATAACTATGAAAATTGGGGGCAACGGACGCGCTAAAATTCTTACTTCTGCCGAACTCAACCGTCTATTTGAGCGCGGATTAGTTACCCCTAGAGACAAACTATTGTTTGCGATCGCTTACTACTGCGCCTGTCGCATCAGCGAAGCCTTGGCATTGACTACCTATGACTTAGCAAGTGGTACGGTGACGTTACGAAAATCAACGACAAAAGGTAAAGTCGCTACTCGTACCTTGCCCATGCACCCGAAGCTAAATAGATATTTAGAAATTTACAGTCCGCCGCCTGGTCTATTATTTCCAGGACGCAATGGGGATAAGATATTGACAAGGGCAAGTGCAGACCTAATTCTCAAATCTGCCTGCAAGCGAGTCAGAATTAGGGGCGCATCGACTCATTCTTTTCGCCGTACAGCACTGACAAATATGAGTAATGCCAACGTGCCAATTCGCGTAATTCAGCAGATATCGGGGCATCAATCGCTGACTGCTCTGCAACGTTACCTTGATGTTAATCCAGAGCAGGTAGCAAGCGCGATCGCTTTGCTAGCATAGGTTGTAGGAACGCCCAGATGTTTTCGGCAAAGTTCTCAGACCCCAGTCGGGAGGGGTCAGCCAGTAGCCTTCTGGGATTGCTTGCAGCCTGGGAAACAACAAGTATGCACCTAACAGATAATCAATCGCATTTTCACCAGCACTAATACCAGCAAAAGCTTTGATTTGCTCAAAAGCTTGCAAAAAGGCTTCCTCTTTCTTGCGCTCAATCGCCTCATACTCAAGTTGGGCAGAAGGAGATGATGTAGCGTAATAGTTCCACAGGATGCAGCATTCGTGCAGAGATAAATCGGTAGATTTCAGCAGTAGAGCAGCGCGGTAATATAGCCCAGTGCGGCGCAGCATATAAGGGTGAGTTGGGATTGGCAACTTAGCCTGCTTGCCAGCTTGGTAAATTATATGGTGCAAAGAGCGATCGCTTAGTCGTTGTTGTCTTTCACTTTCTAGAATCCAATCAGTTTTACAATGCTCGGCTAATTCCTGCAAAAGCTCAACTTCAGCAGGACACAAAGGCTGCTGGTTGACTACGATTTGCGGCTGGATGCGAAGAGATTTAGAACGATTGCGAACTACAAGCAGAGTATTAGTGGTTCTGTTGAGGTCGCACCAGCGCAGCCAGCAGATTTCCGAGGGTTGCAGCGCTTGGCAGAATAGAAGGAGCGCTATAGCTTGGTTGCGGATGGGGGCGCGGGTTTGGCGAGTGGCGGCGACTAAGGCATCGACTTCGTAGAGGTAGAGGAATTGGCGATCGCGGCGATCTATGAAAGGGAGCTTGCGTGGAGGCGGCTTAAGCATAGATAAATCAACTATTTATTAACATAGCGAAGAGATAACATAGGCATTATTGAATGGTGGCGCTACTATCAAGAATTACAGATGTGTGCCACAGAACTTCCAACTCAAGTATCCTAAGAATAGGAGTTATTATTGGTGCATTTTTTATACATATGCTCCTTAGTTGGACAATCAACCCTAAGTTTGTCTAGGGCGACTGTACTTAACATCTTCTAATAGATTTGTTAGCGATAAGCTCTAATTTGAAATAAGCCAATTGGTATATCCTTGTTAAAACCAACGAACTTAGCCTGAACTGAATATAGCCAAGGACGAGGGAAGGCTGAAATAGATATATATTTCATGTCAACCTTAAGCGTACTTCCAGGCGCAGCAGGCTGAGGAAACATTAATGTAACTTTTCGCCCTTCAATCAAAACATTAGTATCAATTTTACGATTGGAGTCATCAGATACATTAATATTTCTGCTTGCTGTTAAACCATAAGGGAAATTAATAGTTATTTGAGAGAGGGAACTACTATCTTGAGGAATTTGTAAATAAAAGGAATGCTTAACATTTTTTGCTCGTGTGGGAGGAGATTGCACAAATCCAAAAATATGTGGAGTTTTTGCATCTGGGATTTTGGCTTTTCCATAAGCAATAGAACTTGACAAAGCGATCGCTAAAGTTAAGGTAGAACTACAAATTATTTGTGTGGATTTTTTTAGAGAAGTTTGGTTGTACATAAGTATTGAATTGTCTTGATTCTAATCATTCTGAACGAATAAAATGAAATTAAGGTGAAATATCCGAATCTAAGGTTCTAACAATGCTCGTTTAGAGTAATTAAGATATTTAGCACTTAGTTTAAAACCTTCTACTAATCGCTCGTTGCAAATTAGCTAAGGCTCGGTTGTAGTCTAAGATGGCGCTGACTCGGTTGCCTTCAGCTTCGGTAAGATCGTTTTCAGCGCTAATGACATCAGTTTGAGTACCGACACCAGCTTGGAAGCGTAGCCTTGCCAAACGCAAAGCTTCCCTAGCTTGTTCTAAAGCTACAGAAGCAGTTTGAATATTAGCTAAATTTGATTGCAAATTTGAGTAAGCTTGTTCTACCTCAAATCTGACTTGATTGCGGGTATCGGCAAAATTAGTTTCCGCGATCGCAATATTGGCTTCCTCTGCTCTGGCTCTGGCTCTTGCGGCTCCCCCATCATATAAATTCCAGCGCACGTTAGCACCTAACGAATAATCGTCACCAAAACTCTGCTCATCGTTAAAAGTATCGCTGATGTTGTAATTAGTAGTTAAAGCAACTGTTGGTCTATTATCTGCTAGCGCAATGCGGCGGTTTTGCTCGGCAATATTTCGCTGTGCTAGTTGCTGCTGGAGTTCGGCGCGGTTTTGAAAAGCTTGAATAATACTTTCCTCTACTGACAAGTTCCATAACCCTGCTATTTCTACTGCATCTGCGGCAATAACGTTCGCTGACTGAGCAATACTGAGGCGATTGGCTAATTGGCGGCGAGCAATTTGCTGCTGGCTTAAAGAATTAGTTAAATTTTGATTGGCATTGGCTAGCTGGACTTGAAATTGCAAGACAGCAAACCGAGTCCCTACCCCTGCTTGTTCTAAAGCTTGAGCATCGCGTAAACTCGCTTCAGCATTAGTTACAGCCGCCCGATTGATTCTTACCTGTTCGTCTGCGTCTTGCAGGTTGTAATAATCGTTAGAGACATCCAATCGCAATTGCTCTGATATGCGTTCGTAATCTAGCTGGTCAAAGCGTAGCTGTTCTTCTGCACCCCTGATTCGGGCTGTTCTTGCGCCTGCAGTATAGAGATTATAACTAAGTTCTACAGTCCCACTTAAAGCGGTAGAACTACCACCCCCTTGACCGTTAAGTTGATTGAGTAACTCAGATATCTGACTGTTGTCTGCATTGCTATTTGTATTATTGCCAGAATCACTCAATAGGTCGCTACCTCGACTATTTAGCCCTGCTTGAACGCTTAGGGTGGGATACTCAGCCGCTTGGGCTTCACGCAAATTTGCTTGACTGCGTTCTAAAGTTAGCAGTGCTACTTGCAATTGGCGATTGTTACGCCGCGCTAGTTCTAATGCTTGCCCTAAGCTAATAGCATCAGTTACCTCAATTCGTACTTCTTCGGGTAAGGTAGGGAACTGCAAGGGATTTGGATTTGGGTTAAGCCTGTTAGGTGCTGGAGTTCTCCGGCTAGGGATATCTTCTGAATTAAGTGGCTTGGGACCTGCCGAAGGCGTTGAGCTAGGAGCAGTAGATTGAGCAAAATCAGAACTTTTAGATATTACAATCGGCTTATTTGCAGCATACTCAAAAGGTGGCAGAGTTTGGGATGCAACCGAACTAATTGTATTAAAGGCAATTACTACCTCTGTACCTACAGTTACTAAGTAATGGAAAAATTTCAAAATATGGATACCTACTACTCGTTATATAAGCTAACTATTGCTAGGCTAAAAAATAGGTTGATTAGATAAATTGATAACTAACTGTTAGCAATATAGTTTGCAATGATAGTTTACGAATAATTCGGTATTTATCATATTGAGATTTGGGGCAAAATAAGCATCAAGGGCAATTGAACAGTAACAGTATTGCTTTTTTGTTACTAAAAACAGATTGACAGAATTTTATGAAATCAAGATGAAATTTTAATTCGATGAAGGACGTTGAGCAGTCAATAATTGAGGTTTTTACTTTTGGGAGAAGTAACTGCTAAAGGCAAGCGGATTGTAAAAGTGCTACCTTTACCCAACTCGCTATGTACCTGCAAACTGCCGTGATGTGCCTGCACTATAGCTTGGGCTATTGCTAAACCTAATCCAGCCCCTCCTGACGTTCTAGAGCGATCGCTATCAACACGGTAGAATCGAGTAAAAATCCGCTTTTGCTCCTTAGCGGCAATACCAACACCTGTATCTTGAATTTTTATAAGAGCATGATGGTCGCTGCAATCCAAGATCGCGGTTACTTTACCACCTGCCAATGTGTAGTGGATGGCATTAATAACTAAGTTATAAACTAGACGATACAATTGTTCTTCATCACCTACAACATACAATGGTTTGTACACTCGGATCTCAGAAGACAGCGTTATCTCTGCGGCGATCGCCAAAGCGGCTAATTCCTCTATCAAATCGCTAATAATGTCATTGAGGCAGCAAAGCTGGCTTCGTAGGGGCGATCGCCGTCGTTCCATATGAGCTAATAACAGTAAATCAGCAACAAGCCCAGTAAGTCTCTGGTTTTGACGCTCTATAGTTTTGAGAATATCCTGTGCCTCTAGGTTAAATGTATGCGGTGTCCGTAGTGCTGATTCAACTGTTGCCCGTGTAGCAGCTAGAGGTGTCCGCAACTCATGAGCAGCATCGGCTGTAAATTGTTGTATCTGTTTATAGGATTGGTAAATTGGTTGCATTGCAAAACCAGCTAGCCACCAACTGGAAATGCCAACTAGAATCATAGCGATGGGTAAACCCAAAAGCAAAATTAATTTTACGTTAGTAAGATATTCATTGATATCTCTAAGAGACCGCCCCATCTGCATATATCCCCAGGGGGTATTATTTTGGGTATGTAGCGATAGAGAAATTTGGTGATAACAATTTCCTTGTTCGTCACAGGGACTTTGCCAAGTATTTTTTGTGGACGTAAGAGGCAATCCTTCAGGTTGTAAACCAGCTAAAGCAATCTTCCGCTCGGAAAGGTCTAAAAACCTAATATAGTAGTCACCACGATGAATTGCCCCTAAAACGTGGCGTTGCTCCATTTGCTCTGGTAGGAGTTCTTGAGTTGCAGGTTCTAAGCGTCCAGGTTGCTTCAGTGTATTTTCTATACTGTCATGCAGCGTTCCAGCAACAAATTCTAACTCTCGGTCCAGAGTTTGCCAGTGAGCATGGACAATAGCCTCATAAATTCCCAGCCCGCTGAAGCTTAGGATCAAGCCCATCACGAGCGCATAAGATGTAGCTAGTCGCCAGCGGGTCCGAGAAAACAGTCTATTTTCGTTCATAACTTAGATTAAGACGATATCCTATGCCATGCAAAGTTTCAATCAAGTCATCACAACCTATTTGAGCAAGCTTGCGGCGTAGCAGGCGGACCTGAGCAGCTACTACATTGCTGGTAGCTTCTGCATTCACTTCCCAAATTTGATTTTGAATTTGGTCGCGGGTAACAATCTGATTTGGATGCTTCATGAAATACTCTAGTAACTGAAATTCCTTAGTAGTCACAGACACAATCTGTTTATTACCTAATATATTTTGAAAATAAACACTATGAGTAGCATAATCTAGAGTAAGATCGCCAATTTGTAAGTGTGGGGGCTGGATTTGGGGAGATCGCCGTTGCAGAGCGCGTAACCGTGCTAACAGTTCTTCCATCCCAAAAGGCTTTACAAGATAGTCATCAGCCCCTGCGTCTAAACCAGCAACTTTGTCCTCCATGCGGTCCCTAGCAGTCAACATCAAAACTGGTAAAGGATTATTTCGCAGTCGCAACCGCTTACACAGTTCTAACCCTGATACCCCTGGTAACAGCCAATCGAAAATAGCAAGTGTATATTGCGTCCAATTGCTATCTAAATAGTTCCAAGCTGTAGTGCCATCTAGAACCAAATCAACTACATACTTTTCCTGGTTTAAAGTTCGTTTAATAGCAGTCCCTAAATCTGGCTCATCCTCAACTAAAAGAACTCTCATAGCAGTCTATTTTTCCTCTACGTTCGCAGATCCTAATCCTTGAATCAAACAAGAAGACTAGGATCTGTTTTCTAATCAGTTAGTAAGTCTGAATTTGAGCCATGCCAATGCGTACATCTTCAGTCATTCCCACGCTTGTGCCATATACAGGATAAAGCAAAGTACGTCCTCGTGAGAGAAACGAAGTTTTAACACCCTTCATTGAAATTGATAGTGTTGTTTCTAGAGGTATAGGCTGAGAGAATACTATTGTAGCTCTTTCATCTTTGATAGAGACATTAGAGTCGATTTTCTTACCAGTTTGGTCAGTAACTACGATGCGATCGCTAACTTCAACACCTTCTGGGATGTCAATGGAGAGTTGTGATAGCTCCTTGCCTTGGACGTGCAATTCAAAGTGATGCGTAGTAATGGGTACTCTAGTACCGTTCGGATGTGCGTTGCTATGAACAATATGAGGAGCATTAGCATCCCGCAGTATTCCTCCTGCAAAGGCAGGCACTAAAGATAAGTAGAGCGAGGCTATCCCAGCAGGAATTGCTAAGGTAAAAGTAACAGGGCTAATTAGCTTTTTCATTGCGGCAGTCCTTGAATAATTAACAGGATTTTCTCCTTATTATTTAGTTTTGCACTCTTAAATGAAATCAAAATGAAACTCTAACTACTGACTTTAAACCTATGCGTTAATTTATCTTGATTTAAAACTGTTTGTTTAAAACTAGGTTACTTGTTTGTTCAAGAAATTATTTACTTCATCTTCAACAGCAGAATTTATTGTTTTATATACTTAGTCTTTTTCTAAAAATAAAATTATTGTAAGTTTTGTAGATTTAGTAATAGCTGTCACATCCGAGCATACAAAGATGAAATTTAGGTGAAATCAATGTGTTCCTCTAGGAAGAAATAACTAACTCTCCATTTGATAGACGTAAGTGTAATCACAATTTAATTAAGGTGAAACCGAAGAAGTAAGACCATTGCCTTCACTTGAATTTATTACATTGGAGGGAGTTAAATAATGACAGCATCTCAGTCCCATCAATCTTTACTCAAAACTTGTATTCAAGCTTGTTTTGAATGTCTACAGGAATGCGAAAACTGTGCCACTGCTTGCTTAAGTAGCGACATGGTACAAATGATGGCTCAATGTATCAAACTGTGCCGAGATTGCGCTGACACTTGCGACCTTTGCGCTCGTTTCATGTCCCGTAACTCAGACCTACACGCTCAGTTGTGCAGCGTCTGTGCCAAAGCCTGCGAACGCTGTGCCGCTGAATGCGAAAAGCACGACCACGACCATTGCAAGCGCTGTGCTGCATCCTGCCGACGCTGCGCTGAGTCTTGTCGCCAGATGGTAGCAATGGCTGCCTAGTTTATTGTTAGCAATAGCCGTAAAGCCGAGGGTTCTTATGCCTTCGGGGGATCATCTGATAGCCAGTTATTGAACTACTCGAAGTCATCACTACAAAATTGTGGTTATTTAGTCAAATGACCTCTTGACTTTTCAGCTAACTGGATAGTTTAACGTAGATTCAAAGCTATCGGGATTTGGAGAGTAGCAATGACAAGATTTCTACTCCGATTTGACGTTTACTCTGCTTAAACCGTTTGTTTCCTTAAATATCAATGACTCAAATAATGAACAGAAAATTTGCAATTTACAGCATTGTCGCTCTACTGGCAGGCAGCACTATCACGATCTTCTCCCTCACCGACAGCGCCAAAGCTGAAGACCACGCACAGGTGCAGTCTCCCCGACCAGCAAATACAATGCCTATGGAGCGTGGGATGGAGATGAGGGTTGAAGTTGATAAGCCGTTTATTGAAATGATGATTCCACATCATCAAAGTGCTAATAAAATGGCACAAATGGCTTTAAACCGAGCTACAAGTCCTGAAGTCAAAAAGCTGGCTCAATCCATCATCGAAGAACAAACCCGCGAAATCGAGCAAATGCAAACTTGGTACAAACAGTGGTATGGCACTGAAGTTCCTAGTAATGGCATGAACATGGGAATGCAGAACGGGATGGCTCAGTCCATGATGCAGATGGAGATGATGGATAGGGAAATGATGGAAACGCTAGAAAATGCCCAGAATTTTGATCGAGAATTTCTCCGTCAAATGACTCGTCATCATCAAATGGCAACGATGATGGCTGGCATGGTTGTTAACAGCGCTCAACATCGTGAAATTCGCAATCTAGCTCAAAACATTATCAAGAGTCAAAGTGCAGAAATTACCCAAATGCAACAGTTGCTTCAGGCGATGACTACTTCTAGTCAAAACACGTCTATTTAATCTAACAGGTAGTGATTCAACTCTTGTAAAGAAAGAGTGTGTAGCATTGCAATTCTGGATTAAGCAGCTTAAAGCAAAGTGGGCAGGTTATACACTGTTCACTTTGCTTTATTGGTAGGGGGATATAGCATAGCTGCAATGATCGCAATTTTACACATATTAAGGAGAATTCATTTATGAACCACAATCACCGTAATGATGAACAGGACCAACTCGATTCGGGATACGTTGGACACTACGGACACGAAAAGCAACTTGAAAGAAATCTGCCCGATCCTGACCCACAAGGTAGACAAGGTAGTCATAATAAACACGCTAGTCATGATAAACACGCTGGACATAGCCCAGAGATATTTAAACGGCGCTTCTTCATTTGCCTCCTACTAACGTTACCAGTCCTCTATTTTTCACCAATGTTTCAGGATTGGTTTAGTTATCAAGCCGTTCAGTTTCTGGGGGTGAACTGGGTTACGCCTATTCTCTCAACCATTATTTATTTTTATGGTGGTTGGGTTTTTCTGCGAGGAACTTGTTATGAGTGCCTATCTCATGGTTAGTCTTCACTGGGATAGTTTCAATCAATCTTTGCTGACAATTCCTCGTAAGTTCCAATCCCATGAAAGCTGGGATGAGAACCTTGGCTGGAAAAACCCCCTTAATAATCTTCGTCTAATCCTACAACCTTTTGTTTGCTTTAATTTGATTAAGCGCTGGTTAAAGGTATTTCCCATTCCACAATTATCTCTCGGTTTTCCTCGCCTAATCTCTATCATGAATCAGTTTGATTGTCTTAGATTGTTAACTGACTTATCGAGGGAATTCTTATTTTCTTCTGCCTAGAGTGACAGAAGAAAGTTAGCTTTGATGAACAAAGGGCAAGTGCTGGCGGTATTCGGGTTAGCAGATCGAGTACGAGAACGCGCACGGGAGGCAATTCAACGCTTGCACGAGATGGGAATTCAAACGGTGATGATCACGGGAGATGCTGAAGCCGTCGCGAAGACAGTGGCAACAGAATTAAATATTGATCGCTACTATGCTCGTGTGCTTCCCCAAGATAAAGCTGCGCTGATCCGACGGTTAAAAGCTGAGAAACCTACTGCTTTTGTGGGTGATGGTATCAATGATGCTCCTGCTCTATTTGAGGCGGATTTGGGGCTGGCGATCGGATCTGGGACGAATGTGGCAATTGAGTCGGCGGACTTAGTATTAGTTAAAAGCGATCCGTTAGATGCGACCTATGCACTCAAACTTGCCAAAGCTACCTACAACAAAATGATTCAAAACTTGTTCTGGGCAACAGGCTATAACGTAATTGAAATTCCATTAGCGGCTGGAGTGGCTTACCCTTTAGGGATTCTGCTGACTCCAGCCGTTGGAGCCATACTTATGACTGTTTCTACAGTAGTTGTCTCAATCAATGCGATATTGCTACGTCGCGTTAGCATTTGAGCGTTAGTCGAAGTAAAGATATTAATCTTACACCTACTCCCAAAGATAGAGATTTAAACTGCCCCCTTGACTCTCCATCTCACTGGAGAATGCAAGATAAAGCTAGGTCTTAAACTTAAATATTTTTCTTTACTTCTAAATCTATGACACTTCAACTCAAAGTCTCTAATATGGCTTGTTCTGCTTGTGTAACAACCATCACTAACGCTATTACAGTTATCGATCCAACGGCAAAAGTCGAAGCTGACTCAAAAACAAAACTTGTCAACATTGAAACACAGCAATCTGAAGCTGCGGTGAAAGAGGCGATCTCCCTAGCTGGATATACTGTCGCCCAGTAAGTGAGATGTAGTCAAAATAAGTAAGTGAGGTGAGCGATGAATAAAAATAATGCAACGCTTAAATTGCGAGGCATGAGTTGTGCCTCCTGTGCAAATAGTATTGAAGACGCAATTCAATCTGTTCCAGGTGTGAGTGAATGCAGCGTAAATTTTGGAGCAGAACTTGCTAGTGTCACATATGACTCTGAAAAAACTGACTTGGAAGCAATTCAGGATGCCATAGATGCTGCTGGATACTCCGGTCAACCAGTGCAGGAACAAGACATACTCACTGGAGATGATGATGCTGAACGTAAAGCACGAATAGCAGAATCGCGGCAACTGACACGCAAGGTTTGGATTGGTGGAATCATTAGTACAATTCTGGTGATTGGTTCACTACCAGCAATGACGGGGTTGCATATTCCCTTGATTCCAATGTGGCTGCATAATTTTTGGCTGCAAGCAGTATTGACTGCACCAGTTCAGTTCTGGTGTGGCAAGTCTTTCTACATAAACAGTTGGAAAGCCTTGAAGCGTCATGCTGCTACGATGGATACCCTAATAGCGTTGGGAACCAGTGCAGCTTATTTCTATTCACTATTTGTCACAGTATTCCCCAGGTTTCTGATTGCCCAAGGGTTATCTCCCAGTGTTTACTATGAGGTGGCAGCAGTTGTAATTACGCTGATTCTATTGGGGAAGTTATTTGAAAACCGTGCTAAAGGACAGACTTCTGAGGCTATTCGTAAACTGATGGGCTTGCAAGCAAGAACTGCCCGAATTATCCGCAATGGTAAAGAGATGGAAGTCCCAATCGCCGAAGTTCAGATTGGCGATGTTATTCTAGTACGTCCTGGTGAGAAAATTCCCACTGATGGTGAAGTGATTGAAGGCTCATCGACAGTAGATGAGGCGATGGTGACAGGGGAAAGTGTAGCTGTCAAAAAGCAACCTGGTGATGAAGTAATTGGAGCTACGATTAACAAAACTGGCAGCTTCAAATTTAGAACGACACGGGTAGGTAAGGATACGTTTCTTGCCCAAATAGTAAAACTGGTGCAACAGGCGCAGGGTTCTAAAGCACCAATTCAAAGATTATCTGACCAGGTTACAGGCTGGTTTGTGCCTGCTGTAATTGCCATAGCGATCGCTACCTTTATCATCTGGTATAACTTCATGGGTAATGTCACCCTAGCAATAATTACAACTGTAGGCGTATTAATTATTGCTTGTCCCTGTGCATTGGGTTTAGCGACTCCAACATCAATTATGGTTGGGACAGGAAAAGGTGCAGAAAACGGCATCTTAATTAAAGGTGCAGACAGCTTGGAACTAGCGCACAAATTGCAAACAATTGTTTTAGACAAAACTGGGACATTAACGCAAGGAAAACCTACAGTAACTGATTTTATAACTGTTGAGGGGACTGCTAACAATAACGAACTCAAATTGTTGCAGCTAGCAGCATCAATAGAACGAAATTCAGAGCATCCAATAGCTGAAGCAGTGGTACAGTATGCTCAATCTCAAGCCGTCGATTTGACGGTAGTACAAAATTTTCAGGCGATCGCAGGGAGTGGGGTACAAGGAAATGTGTCAAATAAACTTGTACAGGTTGGTACTAGGCGCTGGATGAGCGAACTAGGAATTGATACCCAAGCTTTAAAATCGCGCTGGGATAGGTTGGAGTATCTAGGCAAAACTGTGATTTGGATTGCTGTTGATGGAAAGGTGCAAGGAATCATGGCAATTTCTGATGCTCTTAAACCATCCTCTGCTCGTGTAGTTCAAACACTGCAAAAACTGGGTTTGGAAGTAGTTATGTTAACTGGAGATAATCAGCGAACTGCGGAAATAATTGCTCGTGAGGTGGGAATCAAGCGAGTATTGGCAGAAGTGCGTCCAGACCAAAAAGCGGCTACTGTAGAGCAACTTCAAGCAGAGGAAAAGGTTGTGGCAATGGTAGGAGACGGGATCAACGATGCTCCTGCCTTAGCGCAGGCAGATGTAGGAATTGCTATTGGTACAGGAACAGATATAGCGATCGCCGCTAGTGACATCACTCTCATTTCTGGCGACTTGCAAGGAATTGTCACTGCTATCCAACTGTCTCGCGCCACAATCCGAAACATTCGTCAAAATCTCTTCTTTGCGTTTATCTATAACGTTGCTGGGATTCCGATTGCTGCGGGTATCTTGTTTCCCTTCTTTGGTTGGCTCCTTAGCCCCATCATTGCTGGAGCAGCAATGGCATTTAGTTCAGTCTCAGTAGTAACAAATTCTCTACGACTGCGTTCTTTCCAGCCCAAAGCTACTGTTTAACTTTTAGTTTCAGCAATTTTAAATAAAAGGAGCTACAAAATGTTCAAAAAAGCCACCTTTTTTGGTACGTTAGCAGGATTAGGATTTTTGCTCGGTGCAATATCAGGAGCGCTAGCCGCTGAAATGCCTGGCGAACCAAGCACGCCGAACACACAATTTCGTCGCATCGAACAACCATTGAAAAACAAAGCGGCTGTGACGCTGGGTGGATTAGGACTGATTGGTTTGGAACTCTGGTGGTTCCTGTTGAGCAAGCCCAAATCTCAACAGGTGGAAGCCCGTCAGGGAATTTCAGAAGTTGCTATAACTGTTGACGGTGGTTACGAGCCAAGCCGCATTGTTGTGCAAGTAGGACAACCAGTACGGCTTAACTTCCTCCGGCGCGACCCTAGTAGTTGTCTAGAGGAAGTGAGATTACCTGATTTCCATATTGCACAGAGCTTGCCGCTCAATCAAGTCACAACAATTGAGTTTACTCCTACACAACCAGGAAGCTATGAATTTGCCTGTGGGATGAATATGTTTCGCGGGATGGTAGAAGTGCGAAATTCTAATGCTTCTAGCCCAGAAAAGCTCTTGTCTCAAACATCAGCCTGAACTGAGTAATTTAACTGCTTTTGTCATATTTGACCCTTGGTATAAATTTTTTAGCTAAAAAATTTATACCAAGTAGGTTCAATTGTGGCGTTTTCAATAAGGGTGCAGGGAAGAGAAGGTTACTTGTATGAATGCTACTTGGTACTAGGTTACAAATGTTCTTGAATCTCTTGACTCTACAGTTAACTAGAGATTTTAGGATAGATGAAGCTACTCAGAGGTTTATTTTTGTAGGAGTTGGATATGTTAGTTAAAGAAGCACCAAAACAAATTGGTTTAGTCGCGAAGGAAAGTGGTGTACCGATTAAGACAATTCGCTACTATGAGGAATTGGGTTTACTCAAGGCATTAAGTAGAACAGAAGGGGGATTTAGATTATTTGACTTGGATGTTTTTGCTCGCTTAAATTTCATCAAGCGCGCTCAAACTTTGGGATTAAGCTTACTAGAAATTAAAGAGTTTTTGGATATCCATGACCAAGGTGAGCTACCTTGCGATCGTCTTGAAGTAAAGCTTAAAGATAAGATTGTAACGATCGCGCAACAAATTGAACAGCTACAGATCCTAAAACTAGAGTTAGAAGGATTGCTTTCGGGTTGGGAAACTGTTCCAGAGATTCCTGAAAATACGATTTGCCCAATAATTGAACGAGCATAAAAACTGCCCTTGCCGTGACAATGGTAATTAAAGCAGTGCCGCTCCAAAAATTTCTTGATTACCCCCTTGACTCTCCATTTGACTAGACAATTTAAAGTAGTTTTAGATGCGGTGGAGTCAGTTATTGATAAGTTGAAAACCGCCGTTCAACTACTTACAAAGAGGTCACTATCAGTTATAGCAACACTCAAAATTACTACCTCAAACTAGCTTGTTAATATTGCGTAAAGGTCGTCATGAAAGTAGTAAAGACTATTGACGCTGAGGCAAAGGTTAAAGCTGATACCAAAACTCAAGTAATTAATGTAGAAACTAAAGCTCCGGCAGCAGTAATTAAGATAGCGCTGGCTGCTGTTAGCTATCTTATCACTTAATTTCTTCAGCGATCTCAATGTCAGTTAAGACAGTAACTGCTGATAGCTAAGTGTTAATAGTCTCAAGTTCTTTATTCAATTTGAATAATAAATAAGGAGAAATATGACTAAGATTGCTTTGTTTTACGGTACTCAAACAGGTTACACGCAAACAGCATCTGAAATAATTCATAAAGAATTTGGCGGAGACTGTGTTGTAAGTCTAACTGATATTTCAAAAGCTGAATTAAGTGATTTTGAAGGCTACGAATACATTATTATCGGTTGTCCAACTTGGAATGTTGGTGAGCTACAACGTGACTGGGAAGATTTCTACGAGCAGCTAGATAGCATTGATTTTAGTGGGAAGAAAGTTGCTTACTTCGGAGAAGGAGATCAGGTTGGTTATCCTGATACTTTCCAAGATGCAATGGGTATTCTGGAAGAAAAAATTTCCGAACTCGGCGGCGAAACAGTTGGTTATTGGTCTACAGATGGTTACGAGTTTACTGATTCTAAAGCTGTCCGTGATGGAAAGTTTGTGGGTCTGGCTTTAGATCAAGACAATCAATCCCAATTGAGCAATGAGCGAATTAAAGCTTGGGTTTTCCAATTGAAGCAAGAGTTTGCACTTTAGGAGGTAAGTTTCATGAAGATATTGATGACTGTGATCGCTGCTACTGCAACTTTATTATTTAACGTCAGTTCGGGTTAAGCAAATACAGGTGAAGCTGATTCTAAATAAAAGAGGGCTTCTTAGGCTGATGACAATAAGCAATCAAACCACATAAGACATTAATTGCAAAATTGACAGGGCTGCGATGGCGGGAATGCTCAATTTGGGAAATATTTTTGAGTTGGTCAATGATAGTTTCGATAATGGAGCGTTTACGACTTCAGGACTTACGCAAGAAGCATGGAAACCGAAGGATGTTTCAACTGCTGTATCAAGTAATCAGATAGCAGACCATGCTTGATTTGATAAATGGTTCTTGCACTCTGATAAGCAATGGTTTTGAGTCTTGTCCAGACTAGCAAGGCACAGGCGATATGATTGCGCTGGATTCGGGCTTTGCGGCATTGGCAAGCCTCAACTCCAGTCAACTGCTTAAGTTCTCGGTGAAACTCCTCAATCTTCCATCGCACGCCACACACCTGTTGTGTAGCCTCCGTGTTATCTTGAGTAAAATCGTTAGTGACCACAAATTCCGTGCGGTTGGTGGAAACCGTCACCCGAAAGAGTTTCGCTTTTTTATGAGCAGGAAAGCCACGAACTTTGATGAGCTTGCCTTGGTCTAAATCCTGTTGGCTCCAATTCAATTGTCCGACTTGCTGGTAAGGCTGTACTCCGCCACTATCATCCACTCGTCGGTTTACCTTCAGAGGACAATAGTAAACTTTACCTAGCCTATCGATTTGTGCCATCAACTTCTGAGTGGCATACCAGCTATCCATCAAGACATGGGTAAAAGCTAGCTGCTTGCTATAGACTGCTCCTTCTAGCATTTGTGCTACATGGTCTAATTTGCTATTGCCGTCCCCATCTGGGTCGTATAATCGGTAGTCAACTACCCAGAATTGTCCAGTTTCACCATTGACATACACGCAGCTAATTAGCCCAATTCCTCTAATTACCCGATGTTCTGTGCCACTATATGTAGCGACGTGTCAATTCGATGGAGGTAGAATAGCGTTTGTCTAGTACAGTATCATCAAACAATAGATACCCAGTATCCGAGCTAACGAGCGAGTATTTGACATTATCCCACAGCAATCTCGGGGTTAGTTTCTCCCCTCTGAGATAGCGATTGATGCGGTCGTGACTAATCCCCTGTAGATGCTCTGATAAGTTAGTAATCGTGTAGTTGATAGGGCTGCTCAACAAGTATTGACAGTAGTTTAATTTACTAAAGCTCATTGTCCTAGTTTAAGCCTACACCAACCTCTTTTTACTACCCTTGCGTAAGTCCTGGACTTAAAAGCTTGTCATGAAAACGCATTAAACGATTTTTCATATTGCGGCGAGGCTGGGCAAAAAACTCAATGCCAAAATTTTGCAATAACTTTTGAGCTAAGGAGCGAGAAACATAACCCCGATCGGCAAAGACTTTACCAAATAGAGAGCGCAATAAGCCAGGCACTGGCTTGCGCTCATCGATATTACCTGGAGTGATTTGAACGTTTAGTAGTTCACCAAGCTCATTAACTACTAGATGTAATTTAAAACCAAAGAACCAATCGACGGAGGTTTTGCCACGAGCAGCCAAGTTATTGAATACTCGATGTTGATTAATCCGACGATTGTGGCAAACCCTAAGACTGGTAGCATCGATAAAACTAATGCCTGTGCATTTACTAAAACAATCAGTCAGGTAAACACATAATGGAATTAATGTCGAAGGCATCCATTCCACAAACCGTTGGTAGCTGGGCAATCTAGGAAATTCCCTCTGCCAGTGAACGCTGACATAGTTGATGTAATAGTGCTTGAAATTGCGATAGTGATGCTGATGAAAACCAATCAGAATTGTTATGATCTCGCTGAGACACAAGCCTCTTGCTCGTCTACGAGTTTGTAAACCATGACCCATTAGCTGCATATGCCATTGCGGCTCAAAATACTTACAAAAGTCATCAACCTGACAAAACAATTCTTCTAAACTAGACATAGGACGGGGGTGCTGAATACTTTGACTTAATTTCAGCTTACTTGCCCCCGCCTTTTCTTATCCCGAACTGACGTTATTTACACAAAGTTGCTCGACATCACCTAATGCTCAAGAACCGTCAACGGCAATTTCAGTTCAAAAGCACAACTATAAGCATTCAACGCAAGCAGGAAATCACGCGGGACATTCGATGCATGATGCAAGTGACACAAAAACAAATGCAGCGATTCAAGCAAAACTTACGGTTCCAGAAACGGTCGCAGTTAATGCTCCTGTCCTATTAGAAATTAATGTTCAAGATGCAACAGGGAAACCTATCAACAAGTTTGATGTTTCCCACGAACAACTGATGCATCTCATCGTAGTCAGTGATGACCTGCGGTTTTTCGGTCATCTACATCCACGTTATGAAGGTAACAGGCGTTTTACTGTCAAAGCGCAATTGCCCAGATCTGGAGAGTATACACGTTTTAGCGACTACAAACCCACTGGACAACCCACTCAAGTCTCGACACTCAAAACCCAAGTTCCAGGGGACAGCGCATCTTCCCTAGTCGTAAACTTCAAGCGTAGTCAAACATTTACCAACACTAAGGTCAATTTAGAGCTACCTACTGAAACAGTGAAAGCGGGTGAAGAAGTTGCTGTAACCCTTCAATCTTAAAGGCTCTAATAATCAGCCTGTCACTGATTTACAGCCTTATATGGGTGAACAGGGACACTTAGTAATTCTGCGTCAATCCGCCTCACTCACCTCAGCCGATTATATCCATGCTCACGCAATCAAAGATACAACTCCAGGAAAGGTTCAGTTTGTGACTAGCTTTCCCAACCCAGGGTTATACAAACTTTGGGGACAGTTCAACCGCAATGGTGAAATTGTCACGGCTGATTTTTGGGTGAAGGCGAATTAACTCTTATTGAGTAATTTAGCTGAGAATTTACCTCTAGCGTTAAATACTTCACAAGCGCTTTTGAAGTTTCACTGATTAAAACTAAAACGACCGTCTGCTTTGTCCCCGCCGACATCTGAACTAATTTTCACCTGATGCTGACCTGCTACTTTGCCAGGAAGTAAAGCCGTATAGTGCTTTCCTTCAGCGTCATAGGAGAGAGGAAGCGTCTTTTGAGTCCCATCGGGTAACTGAACTTGAGCCGTCACTTTTGCATTAGGGATTGCTTCATGAGTATCACCTTTTTGCAAATACAAATCTAAGTGTGTCCCTTCAGCTTCTACCTCAGTCACTAACTCTAAATGATATGGACCTGATTCTACAACTTGACCACCTGCTTGAGGTACTTTTGCAGTATCCGATGCTACATCAGTCTCACTACTCTGTTGGGTAGATGGCTGAGTTGATTGGACAACACTTGGGCTGTTACTAGGATTAGTAGCTTGGTTAATATTACTGCAAGCTCCTAATCCAATCAGTCCCAAGCTGCCTAAAACAATTAAGCTAACCTTCGATAATTTCATGTTTTTAACTCCTTGCTTTTTCATCGGTGTACTCCACGCCTTTATGGTTTAAATTCAAATCTGCTACAGCTAACCCAGTTTCGGAAACTTTCTTTTTTGGCAGCAAAATTTTGCCAAACTTTGCGTACAAAGCAGGCAACACTAGCAGTGTTAAAGCTGTAGAAGTAAATAACCCGCCTAATACGACTATAGAGAGGGGTTGCAAGATTTCCTTTCCTGGTCCACCCTCCACTACTAAAGGTGCTAAACCTAAAGCAGAAGTAAAAGCTGTCATTAAGATGGCATTGAGCCGTTCCATTGACCCAGAAATTATCACTTCTTTAAATGGCATACCTTCCGCAAACTTGGCATTGTAATTGTCCACTAGTAGTAATCCATTGCGAGTAGCGATCCCAAAGAGAGTGACAAAGCCAACAAGAGAAGCAATAGAAATAATCCCTCCAGTTAGAGCAACTGAAAATACTCCCCCTACCAAAGCTAAAGGCAAATTAATCATAATCATGGCAGTGGAGGAGATAGATTTGACAGAAAGATACATAATCACCGTAATGACTACAAAGGCTATGGCGCTGGAGATGAGAATATTCTGTGTAGCTCGTTCTTCTGCTTCAAATTGACCTGCATACTGGATATAGTAACCAGCGGGTGGATGTACCTGTTGCCTAACTTTTTCTCTAATTTCATTGACGGTGGAGCGTAAATCTCGCCCTTGAGCGTTAGCTGCAACAACAATTAAGCGAGAAACATTCTCGCGGTTGATAGTGTTAGGACCTGTACCATTATCAATTGTGGCAACTTGAGCTAAAGGAATTTTATTTCCATCAGGAGTATCAACTAGCAAATTCCGAATAATATCCAAGTTTTGACGAGCATCAGGTTTCAACCAGACAACAAGGTCAAAAGTTTGCTGTTTCTCTAAAATTTGGGACACTACTCGCCCGTTGAGCGCGCTTTCGATGATTTGGGAAAGTTGCCCGACGGTCAAACCATATCGACTAGCCATGTTACGGTCGAACTTGATTTGGATCTGTTCGATCGGAACTTGAGGTTCGAGTTGCAGGTCTACAATTCCTGCAACAGTTTTCATCACCTCATTCACCTGGCTACCAAGAGTACGGAGTTCCTCTAGGTCGGGACCAAAAATTTTGACGGCGATCGCGCTTCTCACTCCAGACAACACCTCATCCATTCGGTGAGAGATAAAACCACCAATATTAGGTGCTACCCCTGGTAGCCTGGCAAATTCCTGTCGCAGTTTTTCAAGAGTCTCCTCGCGATTTTCCATTCCGGCGGCACTCAACTCAATATCCAAATGCCCTAAGTTAACTCCTGCGGCATCAGCATCACCTGGCGTGCGTCCTGAACGTAGTTGTACGTAAGGAAATCTAGGGTCATCTTTGAGCGCTGCTTGGATAGTTTCCCCAGCACCATTAGTAGCTTCCAAAGAAACGCCTGGATATAGCAACAGTGTATTTACTAAAGTTTGCTCCTGGAACTCTGGTAAGAAGACACGACCCAAAGAGGGAACAATTAGACCTGCTGCTACTAAACTAGCAGCAGCGATCGCAATAATAATTCCCGACTGGCGTAGGGAAAACCTAATCAGAGGAGCATAAAGCCGCTTAAAAAATCTTGCTACCCAAGGTTCTGTCTCTGGTAAGCGACCGTGAGGTAGCAAGATTGCACACAATGCTGGGGTTACGGTCAAAGCTGTAACACTAGAAGCTAATACTGCAACTAGATAGCCAATGCCCATTGGAATAAAAATGCTGCCTTCTACACCAGCCAAAGCAAACACTGGGGAGAAGACAACTACTGTAATGATTGTGGCTCCAAATACTGAATCACGGACTTCTTGGCAACCTTCAAAGACAACCTCTAACACTGGACGAGGATGGAGAGAATATTTATTTTCTCGCAGACAACGATAAACATTTTCAGCATCTACAATCGCATCATCTACAGCCGAGCCAATTGCTACGGCTAACCCGCCCAATGTCATCGTATTTAAACCTTGCCCTAGCCAATTTAGCGCTAGGACTCCCAAAAGCAAGGACAAAGGAAGAGCAGTTAGACAAACCGCAAGATTCCGCCAATTCATTAAGAAGGGGATCAAAATGATCGCCACAATAATACCGCCCTCGACTAAAGCCCCCCTGACATTCTCAATGGAAGAGTCAATATAATTTTCTTGACGGAAAGTAGATGTGACTTTAATATCCTTGGGTAAGCCTGACTTAACTTCTGCCATTGCGGATTCAATCGCACGAGTAACAGTTGGAGTATCGGCAAGAGGCTGTTTATTGATCATGAGAATAATTGCCTTTTGACCGTTGAAGCTGCCATCACCGCGTTTAACACCTGCGCCGATTTGCACATCAGCAACATTTGTGATTTTTACAGGTGTCCCGTTGCGGGCGATAATTACTGATTGTTTAAGGTCTTCAATAGATTCAACTCGCCCAATCCCTCGGACTAATTTTTCTCGGTCAGGGGTAATTAAGTAACCCCCAGGAGCGTTGACATTGGCAGCAGAAGTAGCTTCTACAACATTTTCTAAGGAAACATCAAAAGCTTGTAACTTTGCTGGATCTACTAATACTTGATATTGACGAATGTCTCCCCCATACGCCACTACCTGGCTTACTCCAGGTACAGCTAGAAGGCGGTTAGTTACTTGCCAATCAACAATCCGCCTCACTTCCATTAGGGAAGTTGTATTAGACGTGAAAGCATATTGCAGAACAGTACCAATAGGGGAACTAATAGGAGAAATTTGCGGTGTTTCTACCCCTTGAGGAAGTTTACTCCCAGCTTGTTGCAATCGCTCGGTTATCAACTGCCGAGCCTGATAAATATCAGTTCCCCAGTTAAACACAACTTTGACAACAGAGATTCCCGCTGCACTTGAAGAGCGTACTGTTGTCACTCCTGGAGTCCCATTAATTGCACTCTCAATTGGTAAAGTAACTAAAGATTCTAATTCTTCTGGAGCAAGCCCAGGTGCTTCTGTTTGAATTTCAACTTGAGGGGGTGCAAAAGTAGGAAAAACATCTAAGGGCATCTGGATAATTGTCCGAAATATCCAAAATGTGAGGATAATTGCACCGAGAACAACCAACCAGCGTTTGGCAATTGACCATTTGATGATGGCACTAAGCATTTATAAGTTTTGAATATAGGTAATTGATATTTCTACTTTTGATTTCTGACTTGTGCCTCTTGACTTCTGACCTGATGATTATCATCTACTGAAGATACTTTGTCCCTAGAATTTGCGCCTAGATGCGATTCTGGTATGGAAATACGCTCGCTTGTTTTGGTAAGACTATGGGGAGAGTCTTCTACTGGATATACAGATCCTATAGATGCGGGTATTGCTTTAGATTTGCTGCGACGATTAGCCCAAAAAGTACCTGCTATGAAAGCGGTAGTGCCAAGCGTTGTTCCTCCTATGGCTCCAAGCAACCACCAAGGGCGAGAATAACTGTTCGCTGTTGCTGGTGGGGGTGCTTCCTTTGCTTCTGTCTCAGCTTCTTGATGCTCACTACCACCTCGCAAAGATTGAGCATAAAGTTGAGGCGCGCGTTGAGTAACGATTGAATCCCCTTCAAATAGTCCACTTTTCACCTCAACTAAATCACCAGAGGTTTGACCCAAAGTTATTTCAGTTGTCTGATAGCCATTGCCATTCTGAATATATACAAGTTGCTTACCATTTGCCTTAACTATAGCTGAACTGGGAATTACCAAAATGTCTTTTGATGTTTGGTTTGTCAAGACTTCTAATTGAGCAAACATCCCTGGCTTTAATCGTCCATTAGAGTTATTTAGTTCAGCTTTTACGGGAACTACCCGTGTTTCTCCTTCCACTACTGAACCAACCACCGTAATTATTCCGCTATAAGTCTGATTAGGCAAGCTGGCAATTTTTACGTTTACTCTTTGACCTATTTTGACAAGGTTTAAATCTTTCTCATAAATATCCGCTGTAGCTAAAACCTGACTATCATTGACGATAGTCATTAACTTACCTCCCGCATCCTGAAACGATTGACCGAGAGTAACTTCGCGATCGGCAATCCTCCCAGAGATGGGAGAAGTCACTGTCACTAGTCCCTTAGCATTGGCACGATTTCCCAGTTGAGCAAGCCGAGTTTGGTAAGCAGTGTCACTAAGACGGATACGCGACCTGGCTACTTCAACTGCTGATTGAGCGCGTTTGACCTGAGCTTGAGCTTCTATAACTTCTCGGCGGCTGTTAGCTGCAGTAAATTCTGCTTTAGCTTGCGCTAACTGAGTTTGGGATTCTAAAGCTTGGCGGCGCGGTAGCGCACCTTCAGTAGCTAATATCCTGTCTTTGTCGTACCTTTCTTGTGCAAAAGCTAGCTGACTTTGTGCCTCGGCTATCTCAGCCGTGGCTATTTGTATATATCGCTGATAATTCTGTTGGGCTAGTCTCAAATCGACTTGAGCTTGCTGTAAGTCTGCTTGTCCCTCAGCTTTTTTTTCCTGGGAGGCAACGCCAAGCTCCACTAATTCAGGCGCGGCTAAGACAGCTACGGGTTGGTTTGCTTTGACATAAGTACCAGGCTCTACTAAAAGTTCAGTTACTATGCCTGGAATTGGTGCAGTCACTTCCGCTTGTTTGTTAGGCAAGGTTTCAATCTGTCCAGTTGTATTGATTCCTGTAGCCAAACGCTGTCTATTAACAGGTTCTACTTTAATTCCTAAACGTTTAGCTGTCTGGGCATCGACTTGAATAGAGCCTGGAGTATTCGTTGCGCTGCTTCCTCCTTGAAATTCATTCCCATGCCCACCATGAGCTAAAACTGAAAAGGGAGTAGCTAATAGAATAACGCTTAGAAGCGTCCCAGAAACCTTGACGAGCGCTACAGGAAGTTGAGAAGAACCGGACTTTTGACTCATTAGAGATTTCCTTGACTACTGAGGTAGTAAAATAACGACTTGAGGGATACATTCTGCTCAGGCGTTAATATCTCGCACTCAGCAGCTACTTTTAAGAAGCAAGGTTAGAAGATTGCCCAATCAGCACGTATTATCCAGTTTGTCAGCCAAAAATGAAATTAGGATGAAATCGTCCAGAGTCTAGCTTAGGTATAGAGATTACTTCCTCTACTTTGGATACCGAGTTTGTCGCTACTGATTCATTTGATAAGTTCTGCTTCTTGTGCCTTAATGATGTTTTGAGCTAGTTGCTTTGGGATACCAAGTTTGTCGCCACTGATTCATTTGTGTAAGTTCTGCTTCTTGTGCCTTAATGATGTTTTGAGCTAGTTGCTTAATTTCGGGACGCTTGGATTTACTTAAAGCATCTTGAGCCATTGTGATAGCGCCCTCATGGTGGGCAGTCATAGCATCAATGAAGCGTAGGTCAAACTGGGCATCAGCCGCTCCTAAATCCGTATCCATCATCATGCCTTTCATTTGGTCAGAGGACATCTTCACCGTCTTTCCCATTTGAGAATTATGAGCCATTGGTTGAGCTTTCGCTTGGGGATACCAAGCTTGTCGCCATTGGTTCATCTGATTGATTTCTTGATTTTGATCTTTAATGATGGTATTTACTAGCTGTTTGATTTCCTGACGCTCCGATTTCTGTGCGGCTTCTTTTGCCATCTCCACAGCCCCTTGATGGTGTAACTTCATAGCATCAATGAAGCGCAAGTCGTAATTTGCATCTGCCGCACCTAAATCCATTGCCATGTCATGAGTCATACCATTACTATGCTCTATGCTATCCGTCCCGTCCCGCGTGGAGCTAGCGTCAGTAACATTGGTACTTGGAACTTGATTCTGGCTCTGTTCGGTACTAGAACAACCCGTAAGAATACCACCCATTAAGGATGTGGCTACAAGCGTCAATGATAAAAAGCTAGTTTTAAAAGAAATAGGTCGCATATATTTGGATCTACCTAGAACTAAAAATAGTGTGTTTTTCACAGCGTCTAGACAACGTGGCTTATTACTTACTCTTGCACCCAAAAATGAAATCAGGATGAAATTTGCTTGGGAGAAACGGCTTTCAAGTTCGGATAGAGACGACCTACGTTCAATGTTTGTCAGCAACTTGTTCAATCAAACTGCAAAGTTCCTGGCTATCAGGATCGTCAAGAGGGTGTTCTGCCCAGCGTTCCTGGTATGCTTCTAGTTCAGCCTTAAGTGTCTTCATCTGATCAATTTGCTTTTCAAGCAAAGTAATTTTCTGATTTAGCAAGTCTCGAACGATTGGACAGGCAGCGCTACCCTGTTCGCGAATACCTAATACTTGTTGTATTTCTGACAAAGAAAACTGAAGGGATTGGGCTTTTTTAATGAATTTTAAACGTTTGATGGTATCAGGAGCATAGTATCGATAACCATTTTCACTTCTATGAGCAGGTTCTAGCAACCTTAAGGTTTCGTAGTAGCGGACAGTTCCTACCGCTACATCTGCTTGCTCTGCCAGTTCTCCAATCTTGAGTAACTTGTTCTGAGATGATACTGAGCCAGCCTTTTTCAGCATAAATTATTTGCAATATATTTCCCCTGACTATAGCCTAAACTCTAAAGCTTGTTATAAACTTTAGAGTTTTACAGAATTATCTGGATAAATATTGTGCGTACCTACTTGACTCTCTAGCTAACTTGAGGGTTTAGCATACTACTAGTTTCTTAAGAACTAACGAATTTATACAAGAGTGCAAAGAGAAAATGAACATAACTACAAGAGCAAAAACATTATTGAGCGGTTCTATAGCTGGCTTAACATTAGTAGTCCTAGCAGCTAGCCCAACTTTGGCTAATACTCATAATGAGAAAACAATGCCCAATCAAGGTTCCAGCACTTCAGCTAGGGCAGAACTAGTCCAAAAGCTACTTAGTCAAAGAACAGCGCCAAATAGACCGACTACACCACAAACAAAGCAAATGGGATGCCCCTGCTGTCAATCCATGATGCAGGGTATGCCTGGAATGACAAATAAAATGCCAGGGATGATGCACAATATGCCAGGAATGATGGATAGCCAAAATAACCAATCTAGATAGGGTCTTGATTACCCCTGCTATATGACACGGCGTTAGAGCAGGGGTAAATTATTTAGAAGAACTTTAAACTATATCTTTACAACTGAAGCTAAGTGTATCTCTAGCAATCACTAATCCAAACATCCCACGCTTCTCGATAAAATTCCCCCTGACCATCCCACTGATAAGGCATAGGAGAATGCAGCAGCCCTAGCCATACTTCTACCAGGGGCATACCCAATGTCTGCTGCAACTGCCAAAGGGAAACCTTTGCCCCCTGGTGCTGCTGCATCCAGTGAGCGATCGCACTCTGCCACAGCGAAATATTCTCTTTGCCTGCCAACTCTAACAAATCCTGTTTCGCTAACCTTCTAGCTTGACGGGCGATTGCCTGAGCATCTTTTTTATCTACAAGCGTAACTACCGATCCAGGATTAACATCAATTTGTGCATCGTCAAACAAGTCTTCCATCAAATCTGACAAGTCGAGCGACATTGATTGGCGCATCAGACCAGAAAGGAAATCGTCATCTAAAACGGGTCCGTTAATATTATCAGTAAGTTCTAATCCATCTAGAATACCGTTGGCTCGTTTTACGTAGACTTCAATAATTTGCGAGATTGCATCTGCTGCCACTTGCAATTGTTGGTTTTTCTCTAAAGGAGCTAGAGCGCGCTCTAGCTCTTGCCAAAGCTCGTGAAAATTGGCAGCTTGTGGTTCATCAAGTGCGGATCGCAGGTCGCCCCATAAATCTAGTTCAAGTTGCTTAAAGGCAGTAACCATTAGTTCTCGTCCTGCTTAATCTTCAAGGGGCAGGGGTCGAGGGGACACAACCTGGGGTTTAGTTCGACCGTTGCCGCAATACCGCTAATAATTACTGCATATTGCTGATTAAACTGGGCGATCGCACCAGTAATGTATTCCTTAACCTGCATCCCAGTCCAACCCAGAGTATGCACTGGTTCGCGCACTGACTTCTTCTGCTGCCCAATCTATAGTTCAATAGACAGCGCGTGCAGTGGCTCATCCTTGCGTTGGCGGTAGAAATAGACGACGACAGCAGGGACGGTGGGGATATCAGTTAATTGGGCAGCAGATTCTTTCAGTCCTTGATACTTGAGGCGGCGATTGCGGTTGTATAATTTGCGCTTCCTGTAATAAGTGCGTCGTTTGTGACAGCGTTCACCTACCCAGCAGTTATCTCCCGATTCGCCATGACGAGCAATTGCACTCTCTACCGAAAGTTTGCTGCACTGCCTGCATTTGTCACTGGTTTTGGTTAGCATTATGCGATCGCCCTCTTTTAGCGAACAAATCACAAAATACATTTAAACTGTATCTACGACCAAAATGGTTCTGGATCTCAAACCAAATCAATCTAATAATGCCAAGTGATTAGTACATCAGGCATAGAGCGAATTTATAAAATTAAATTGATGTGTGAAGTGTGTCTGAAACTATTGCTATGCGAGGATTTTATCTTGATTGGATCGCGTATGGTTTCGGATCGAGGGTCTATTTCGATCTTTACATTGGGTGAAATTTTAGGGACAATTTGGCTACCAGTAAGCTCATAGCGTTCGTTGCTTTCTTGAGTCCTAAAAATTCTATCAAGCTAAGTTTGCGGGTAGCACGACACATAGACTTCGCCTTAAATCCTTGATTACAGTTATCTAGTTAGCTACCTAACCTATTGCTAATGCATGGCAGCAGCGATATCAGCAGACCAAGGAGGACAAGATTTGTGTGTGGAGCCAGCTAACAATTAACTAGATTAAATCTTCATGTCTAAGAGCCTGATTTAGCTATACAGGCAGAGATATTTTCACCTAAAGCCCCAAAATTGGATTTTTAAATAGAAATTTGCTTGTTTAAGCTCCCTGTTTGCCTAAGTGAACAGAAGAATTCAGCATAACTATCCCTTCAACTGACTGCCACGATTAAACCACTTCCGATCAAGTTCTAAAAAGCAAATACAGCTAAAGGATGCTCACTTTTCCTTAACGGCGGGCGTGGTGTCGAGCCAGTACCGAATAAAGCCAAGCTTGGGGGGAGTTCGTTCCAGTTCTCCTTTGACAGCAGTAACATCTGCCTTACTGCGATCGATTTCACGGCTCTTGAGCAACCAATAGACCGCAAATGTCCAGATACCCGCAACCTCAACGAGAAACACTGTGTAAGTCCCGAAGGGACGGAGATGAAAAAACTCCAACAGGGCAACCACTAGCGGAAACACCCACATCACCAGTCCAATAATGCGATACCACCATTGGTAAAATGCTTTTGTATTCGCGTCTTCGATCAGGGGTAGTGTATCTCCAGACCGAAAAATGCAAACATAGCCGATCGCCAGGAAGAACAGAATTGCGGCAACTCCATGAACTGAGATTTTCGGGCAGGTTGCGCCACAGGTCCAGTCCATCGGGAACATAGCGACGACGATCAGCAGCACGCCAGCAACATTGAGGGCTACGTTCTCGCGCCTTCCATATCCTCGGTAGAGTACCAGAAAAACGCCGATCGCCCAGAGAATGCCAACAAACCAGTTCCGCATTACCCCGTTGCCCGCAATCTCAAGCAGTCTTGGAGGTTGCGCTGTCGGCACAAAGGCATGGTAATAAGCACTGATTGAATCCTGAAGCGGCAGTCCATACTTGATGATTCCCCAAACTGCCAGAATGACTGGCAGCGCGATCGCCAAGTAACCAATTCCCTGCCGCAGCGCACCGTAAGTCGTAATGATGTGCTCCTCAATAGAAGATGGACCTAAAGGTAAACGAGTTTGAGCCATACAAGTTACTCACTTTTATTTGACAGATTGCTTTGTTTGATACAACAAGCCCGTCCTGCGTGAGTCCGTAGAACTTAAATAAGGTTCACATCTCTCAGCCAAAACTCCTTAAGATTGATTAGTTTTAAGTGCTATCGAGTGCGACCTCAATCTATTACCTAACAATTTAACGGTCAAGGTCAGCGGTTATTGATCGCCCTCTCCACCCCATCGAGTTCCCTATTCGGTCGGGGTGCAACGGGTTTGTTAGCTAGAGTACACACCGATCGCCTTCATACCCGTTTGTAGAAAATGGTTTGGTTTGGCTTCGGGGTTCATATCGAACTGTATCATAAAAATCAGAGCGACAAAGCTATTGCAACATAAGGTTTGCAGCCCTGCTAAAAATCTCAAACTTTAGTAAATGACAGGTGAACTAGATTAAACTAAATGCTTAAGTATATCTAACTGTATCCAAGCAACTGTATCTAACTGTATCCAAGTGTATCTCCATCAACCGCCGAGCCAAATATCCTGCGCCTCCCGATAAAATTCACCCGTAGTCTCCCACTGATACTGCGCCTGTGAATGCAACAACCCCAACCAAACCTTAACCAAGGATATATTTAGTACCTGATGTAATTGCCATAGAGAGATTTTCTTGCCCTGATGTTGCTGCATAGCTTGAGCGATCGCATCACACCAAGCAGAAATATCTTCATCATAAGCAACTTCTAAAGCTCGGCTTTTGAGTTCCTCATCAGATAAAGAAGAATCACTGCTAAAAGCGTTTGCCTCCAACTGTTCTACCATTGCTAATACAGCAGACTTATCGACTACACCTGCTACAGAATCGCGTGCTTTGGGAAGTGTTGAGACTCTGCGTTTGCGAGGTAAGGCAGGCTCCATCAAGTCGCTTAAGTCAACTGCCATCGACTGCCGCACGATATCGGCAAAAAAATCGTTTCTGACTTGGGGATCGCGGTAGGCGTTCTCCCAGTTGTCGATTAGTAAGTGCGATCGCAAAGAATAAAGTTGAGCTAGCTGTAAAATTGCCTCACCAGCCGCTTGCATTTGTACTGCTGGCGGTAAAGAAGAAATTTCCACCTCGGCTCGATCTATTACTGCGACTAAATCGACTAATTCAGGAGCGAGGCGGCACGACTGCAAGTGCGACCACAAAGGAAGTTCGAGTTGCTGATAATTCATTACTTTTGATGCTGATAGGGATTTAGATGCGCGGCATGATAGGAGCAAGGACGCACCGGACACTGGGCAACGGAGTGTTGCATCTCGCTGGCAAAGCGTTCAAAGCCAGAGCGCCGCCCGTTACCGTATTCTAAGTAGAGCGCGTTAAGTAGTTGCAGGGCATATTCTCTAACAAGGCGCGGTGGCAAACCAAAAGTATGCTGAGGTTGTGTCATAGCTTTAGGAATGCTGCCAATCCACAATTCCGCACAAATAGCATGGATGACAACTTCATCGTTTGGTTGCCGAGGCTTATCTAGGTAGGTATGCAAGACAACATAAGGAAAATCTGGCAAGGGTACTGTAACTTCATCAAGTGCCGATTTACGCTTATGCGATCGTCCTCTACCTTTGCGGTAGTAGGAGCGACGAGAGTGACAAATATCATCCTGCCAACAAGAGTCACCATCTTCGCCATGAAGCTTTCTTGCTTCGGTTGCAGTCAACAAGCTACAAGCCCAGCACTTTTCGTTCGTGGTTCTTCCCATAACTTAATTTGTTGTAAGGGCAGGGCAATCGTCTAAACTGCCTTTAATTATTGAAACAATATTGCTAAGTTGCTAAAATTTTGGCTAATAGCTCTGGTGAAATCCGAAAGCAAGCAGTCTTGACCAGGGCATCAATTGCATCTGGTAAGGAAGACAATTCACCTTCTTTTTCGGCTCGAAGTAAAACTCCTAGAACTCCAGTTACTTTTAACCCAAGCGATTTAGCAACTTTACGCCCATCGCGCTCGTCCAGTAGTATCCGCTCTGCTTGAAGCTCAGTTGCTAGAGTAATTGCCTCTGATTCGCCTCGGTCCAACACCTGCTGTAATAACTGCACTGACAGTTGTGAAGAGACTTGTTTAACTTCAATCCAACCGACATTTAACGCTGCTTGAATTTCGTTTGAGCCTGGTCTATCTTCCTGTACCTTTAGTTCTGACAAAACTCCTAGTGGTATTTGCACTTGCCCAAATTGCTGATGCAGCAGTTCAAGCTGCCCAATGATAGCTAAGTTAAGAATGGGCGAAGTATTACTCACCACTGGCATAGTCTAAGTCATCCGATAATTCTTCCAAGCTGTAATGCCGCGATATTGAACGCTGCCCTAATAATTGTCCAAACTCGTACTTATCCATCTGTGCTAGTTCGCGAGCTTTGCCAAAGGAAAGTAACTCTTGAGCATAGAGAGCAATCGCCAGTTCGTGCAATAGAGCTTGCTCGATGCGAGGTTCGGGCAGGCGGATAGCAGACAAAATGGAATCGGGGATAGACAGTTGTAAGCTCATAGCGTCAGTTCCAAACAACTGTAACTAGCTTATCACCGATTTTGTGAGATAATAGTCTGAGAATAATCTGATATCAATAAGGGAACTTATCTCTACCTAAACTATGCACGAAACTTCAAATCAGCCCATTCTACCTATCAAAATTGTTTCTCTTAATAGGGGATTGGTACAAAGCGATCGCGTCGCGCGCTCTATGCAGCTATGCTTGCTCAACTGATGAAGCACAGCCAATGCTGTTCGTATTGCAGTAAAGCCAAATCCATAAGTGCTGTCGGTAAGCATATAATGTATATAGCCTGCTCATAATATGCACATAATATGCTATCGCCATTTTTAACACAGGTAATGGACCCGCAGAAGGGGGCAATCTCTCCCTACCGTCTCAGCGACATACTTCATATATCAATTTCTCATCTGTCTAGGCTAACGCAGTTGCATCGCAATACCTTAACTCGCAATCCAGAATCTCCAGAAGTGCAGCAGAAACTAGGAGAAGTGGCTCGGATCGTGGCGATCGCCACAGAATTAGTAGGAGATCAACAACGAGCAATTATTTGGTTCCGCCACCAGCCTTTAAGTGGGTTTGATAACAAGACGGCAGAGGAACTGGTAGCCGCAGGACACACAGATGCAGTGCTTGAACATCTGGCGATGTTGAATGATGGAGTGTATGCTTGAGCGTACCTACAGTTAGAATTAAACGTCGCTGTTGGCGAATGCTAGCTCCTAAATGGGCGTATCGACCATTGAGCGGTGCTGGTGCTGCTTTACATGGGGGAAGATTCAATACACCTGGTAGGGAGGCACTATATATTTCGGAGGATTACGTCACTGCGATTAGTGAGTACGAGCAAGATTTGGGTATTCGTCCAGGCACTCTATGCGCTTACGATGTAGATGTAAGCGGCGTTGTTGACTTGGCAAGTCCCGAAGTGCAAGCAATTTGTGGTGTTAATACGGTAATCCTTGCCTGTGCTTGGAAACAAATATGGTTAATAGAGAAACAACGCCCACCTACTTGGGAATTAGCAGAAAGATTAATCGCGGAAAACTATGCAGGCATAAGAGTTCCCTCGGTGCAAGATAAGAGCGGGGTCAATATTGTTCTATGGTATTGGAATGACGCACCAAACCGTCATATTTCTGTGCTTGACCCCAGGACTGATTTACCACTCGATCAAAGTTCTTGGAACGTATAAAGTTGTTAACCTTATGACTCAAGTAGAAACATCTCAAAAGCTAATTCTACCTATTAATATTGTTGCCCTTGATGGTGGACAGCAGCAACCTAGCGATTCGGAGCGATCGCTCCCAAAACTACCAGACCTTCGCCACTGGCAAATCGAAGAGTTCCTACGGCAGACGGGCAAAGCCGATAATACGCAGCGTTCTTACAAGCGACAACTACAAAAATTTAGCACCTGGTGCAACAAATCCTGGCTAGATGTAACGCCCAGCGATATCGGCAAATATCGGCGGGAATTAAAGCAACAGGAACTTAAGCCAGCTTCTATTAACCACGCACTGAATACGCTACGAGCATTTTATCAGTGGTTGCGTCGCAGTAATGGTTATCCAGCAGGTCAACCGTTGCCTACTGACGCAATTGGGTTAGAGAGAACTACCCAACCGCAAGACTTACATATCGATAAAGAAGACCTGGCTGATATTTGGCACGCGCTTTCTACTGATGGCGCAACCAGGATACGCGATCGCGCAATTGTCGCATTACTTAGTCATGGACTAAGAGCTTCGGAATTATCAGTGCTGAATGTAAATAGCTGGAATGGCAAAAGGCTAACAATTCACCGCTCGAAGGGGCAGAACGTCAGTGAAATTCCTCTGAGCAAACAAGCAAGGCAACACTTAGAAGCTTATTTTGATTGGCGGCAGCAAGAAGGAGGAGCATTTATACTAATCCCTGAAGGTCCAATGTTTTTGTGTCAAGACCCGAAACATAAAGGGGAGCGATTAGGTTACAAAGGGCTGTATCGGATGGTGAAGAAATTGGGTGCGATCTCCCAAGTCGATGACATCAGACCGCACCGCTTTAGGCACGAATTTGGTACGAGCATTACTCGCAAAGGGGTAGACCCGCTATACGGTAAGGAGCTAATGGGTATCAAAAGCGATAAAGTCTACTGCCGCTATACCCAAGGAGCGCTAAAGCAAGCGGCGGCTAAGGCTTATCTTCAGGCGATCGGGGAGGATGAAGAATAGCATTAGCTAGGAACACTCCCAGTTAGTAAAAAGTTAGGAAATAGAGATTAAGTATCATGTCGTTATCAACACCTAATAATGGTGGCATGGTTGAAATATCAATTAAGTAAGATAGACATGAAAAAGTGTAAGATGATAGCAGCGAAAATAAGCAAATTGTTCAATGCCTACTGCTCTACGAATCATGTTGAATGAGATAGAAGACCTAACGGGCATTGAGCCGAGAGCCGACCAAAAACCTGCACTTCAAAGTTCAAAAGGCTTGATTTCTCGTTGGAGATAAAGGATTCTTTGGGTGTGATGTAGCAAAATTTCGAAGCTGGATAGAATGAGCGTTTTTAGACTATCTTACTGGAAATTACAAACATCTCGGCTCGATGCCGAGATGGCTGGTGGCTAGTCTGGTAATTTGTGCCTCAATACTCGTTCACGGTTTCACATCTGTACCCTTGACAAAGCTATACGCAAAGCGGACTCAAAACAGCAGAGTGAATTATTAATGCTCCAGTAAGCAACTTTATTCATACATAGCTAGATTATGTCCGCTTTGGATATTCTGAGGAACTAGAAAAACTGGCTGTTCTAGCAGAGTAAACATCATCCCAATTCCAGCCGTGACTTTTAACTAAAGCCAGAAGCAAACGCCGCCGTTTGGAAAGGTTAGCGAGCGCATAATCGAACTCCTCATCGCTAACTGTGGGAACGCCACTAGCGCGAAGACGGTCGAGCGTTGGCATGGGTGGTGCGAATGTATCTGGCTCAATGAAATCAGAAATAAGCGTGTCCAAAAACACTAACATCGCTTGTCGAACTGCGTATAGAGTCACTGCATCGATTTGATTAGTCGGCTTGACACCATACTTCAAGAGTGTCAGAGTCTCATCCAAAACAGCAATACTTAAGGTTGCTGCTGTGTAACGACTGGCGCTATGAAAATAATGAAGTACGGGATAAGTTAGATGCCGTTGTCCGTTCAACAAGATCATCGGTGTCAGCGACAGCAAATGCTGCTCCAATAAACCAAAGTTCTTACCGTTCCAGGCTGTCAAAATGATGTCAGTGGGTGTTTTTCCTAAGCTGGAGATATAGCCTGCTAACTGGCGCTTCTGGGTTGCCGCCGATATCACTGGAACTAAATACGTAATGATCAAGGAGACTAAGAAAAATCCACTGCCAGCAGCGATCGCGGTTGCCGCCTGCCAGACTGCACCTTGAGGTTTATAATCCCCCAATCCCAGTGTGAACAAGGTATATCCGGTAAAGTAGATTCTAGCCAACATATCTGCTGGCTTGCCACTATTAGCGTCGACTACCGCTTGCTCGTTGGCGCTAAAGATCAATGTCCAACCAACCCAAACTAAACCGATCCAGAGGACAGTAGTGCTGAGAAGAATGCCTAAACCTGTAAGTGATATCAGCTGGTGAGAGGAAGCACAACGGTAGTGACGTAGCATTGTTCTCCATATCCAACTGGAAACTTTATTAACGAGTGGACCACCTCCATCTAACGTCAACGTGGTTAACAGCAGATCGATGAGCGTAAAACTAAGAAGCGCCAGTCCTAAAATAACTAGAAATATCTGCATTATCGAACTTCAAAAAGCGTAAAGCTTGGCAGCAAGAAAATTATTACTCCTGGCAACACTTTAACTAAGTAAGTATTTGTTTATAACTATACTTTGTACAGATTTCACTTCCTCTGGAATTAGCTAAAGTCGTCACTAAAATGTTCTATTCTACATAGTTCGACGTTTTTATACCCATGCAGTTGAAGCTCCAATGACAATGATGTCACGCTTTGACACAAGAAAATCTTTTAGTTATTGAGATCGGTCATTCTTGCAGCTTCCGTATTGCCATAAGACTTATTCTGCATTTGCAGCGCTAGTAGGCAGATTTTTCTGCCATCACCTAGCATCAAAAACTAGATACTACAGCTTAATGTGGCAAGGCGGCAGCTGTTATAAGCAAAAATCATCAAAATTGGCTCAAACGCTGATTTGATCGTGGGGCAGGGATGCAGTACATTGATAAGCCCTGCTTAATCCAGGGGATTCCACCAACCCTCAGTACGCATTTATCAGGCTTTCATGCCTCTACATGGGAAAGAGTATACATTAATTCGAAGTTCATAAAGCCTGCAATCACGCTAGCTCCGTGACTACTGCACGGTACGATAGGCGAAGTGAGGCAGCCAAACGTAAGGCGGCGATTTTGCTGCATACGCCTTATGGGCGATTGTAAGTTGCAGGTGTTAGAGATAGGGAGTAATCGCCAACGTTGCGATATTTCCTAAACGAAACTAAGTAAATTCCATACTTCTTTGCAAGCGCTAGAAGTAGAGAGCGAGCGCTTCCTTAAAGGTGAAGATCGCACATTTGATCCAGTAGGAATAGAAGAGTGCGTCCGCATGGCACGCGGGTTTGCTCCAGCCCTGCTACTGAATTTATATTTCATTCCAAGTAGTGAAGAGATCTAGATGAATCTCGACCCCGATGGTTTCTACCACTTTTTAATCTGGGATGATTACTACGAATTTGATATGTAGTAGATTACCAAACTACAGCCGTAGCCTTCTGATAACATAAGATATCGGGTTTTGGTTGAACTATGACTGCAAGATTGTTTACACCACCTGCGGAAATAATTCACCTTTCGGGGATAAGTTGGCAGACCTACCAAGCACTGCGGTCAGAATTAAGCGAGCGCCGTCTTCGCCTTACTTATAATCGCGGTACTCTAGAAATCATGGCTCCCTCTCCAGAACATGAATTGAATAAAAAGGTGATGGGACGCTTTGTAGAAACTTTAGCTGAAGAATTAGGTATCCAAGTTTATCCATTAGGCTCAACGACCTTCCAAAGACCTGAACTAAGTGGTGCAGAACCAGATGAATGTTTTTATATTCGCAATATCGCCTTAGTGCGAGGTAAAAAGCGATTGGATTTTAGCGTCGATCCAGGACCCGATTTGGTAATTGAAATTGATATTACCAGCAGTTCTCCTAATCGACTTCAAGTTTATGAGCCTATCCCACTAATATAAAAATCTGAGCTAGAATCAACGTAAAGGAGAAATAGACAGAACAAAGAAGAAGGAAAATGGCAGGTAGGTTTGAGGGGTTAAGCGACTTGGAATGGAAGTTATT
>NZ_JYON01000029.1 GCF_000952155.1 Aliterella atlantica CENA595
CTAATCGCTTCTAGTTTTTGCCTTTGTTCTGTCTTCAGCAGCACTTTATCCCTACGACCTTTCCCCATCAGTTTACTCCTATTTTCCTCCTCTGCTATTGCACTATTTTAGCCTTGCCGCGCCAGTAGGGTGTGTTGCTCTTTGACAAAACACACCTTAGAAGATCGACGATCTCACTTATCTAGGATGACGCTTTTTGTCTTCTTGCTGTTTTTGCTCAACTAAAAGCTTCTTGACTCTTTCTTTAATTTGCGAGTGGCGTTCTACACCTTCAAAGGCGTAGCGATTGTAGTTGTTTTGCACGATCAGCTTTTCTAAATAGTCTACGCGATCGCCTGTATCTGGGTGCGAAGACAACCAACTAGGCGGAGCATCTTTTTCTTGTTTTTCCAGTATGACCATCAAGTTACGCAAACCATCAGCAGCATAGCCTGTAGAAGCTAGCAACCGCGTTCCTAACGTATCTGCCTGGCTTTCCATATCCCGACTGTAGCTGAGGGTAAATAGGTTAGCAAGTACGCCACCGTAGGGAATGTATTGAGTAATATTGGCGTTAAGATTGCCTTCTGCTACTAATTGAAATCCATGCGAAAGTACAGCATGAGATAATTCGTGAGCGAGTAACCCAGCTAGTTCTGCTTCGGAGTTAGTTTTAGCGATCGCTCCTGCATTAATAAATACTTTACCCCCTGGCAGCGCAAAGGCATTGAGGTCATCGTCTAATATTACGTAAAACTCGTATTTAAAATCGCTTCTACCAGCTACTTGAGCGAGTTTTTGACCAATTTCATTGACATAGGTGACAACTTCTGGATCTTTAACCAATGGCAACTGTTCGCGGGCTTGTTTGGCTACAGATTCGCCTACATTTGATTCGCCTTGCAATAACATGGCTGTTGTTTGTACTGCTGAAACAGGACCGAATAAGCTACCAGTAAGAGCATAACCTAAAGCCCCAGTTAAGACGTTGGCGATCGCATTTCCGCGTAACTCCGAACGCAAATGCGATTTGTAACGTTTGAGATTTTCGTCTGCAAGTTGGGTAAATTCAGCGCTAGTTGAACTTTGGTTGTAATTTAGCAGGGCAAATTGCCTAGCTGTAAGCGAAGCTTCCATCCATTCTTTTGCCTCAGCTAAGGCGGAAATTTTGGCTTTAACTAAATCTGGTTGCGCTGGATATATTGCGGTTGCTTGTTCTAAGACTTTTAACGACTCTTTAGGTTTGTCGTATTTTTTTAATACTTCTGCTAGGCGCAGATGACCAGGGACAAATTCAGGATATTGTTCTACTAATAGTCTCAAGGGGACTAACGTTCTTGTTTTTAAGTTTTGCGCTATCCCTGCTTCTGCTTCGCGCCAGTAAACTTTACCTGCTGGCGATAGCTGTGCTGGATCTACAATTGGGACGGGACGTTGTTGAGTCTCTACGCTTTGAGCAAAAGGTGTTTTAACCTGACGATATATTTTTTCCGCCGCTGCAAATTGTCCGCCTAAATATAACCTATCTGCTTCTATTAGTTGGCGATCGCGACTGAGTTCTGCTAGTCTATCTTGCAGCTTTTTGGCTGTAGTATCTTCTTGCTTTTTATCGTCAGATTTTGTTTGTACAGTTTGAACAGTATTAACTTGCGAACTTGCGATCGCTTGGGGGTGAGCAACAACAACTGCGTTTGCAGTTGATATAATCGTCAAGTTCAAGGCTACAAGCAGTGACTTCGAGACGAGTTTCATAAGTGTTTATTTAATCGCTGAGAAATTAAAATTTATTAGTTGCCAAGCATTTATTAACCGTATATTTATTATGTTACGATTGCGTCTCAACTTGTTGAATATATTGAATTGCAACTACTAGCGCGTCGAGCATAATCTGATAGCTAGCATCAGCAGATCGCTCTAGAGTCATCAATCCAGTTTGTTCGAGCGCAATAAATCCAGTAATTGCGGCGTTAACTGTACGCATAGCATCAATTAACTTTGATTCGCTGAGATTGTAAGGTTGCAATACCCTTTTGAGAAAGCTGAAAACTTCTTGAATCAACGGTGCTGTCTCTACATCTTTGAGATTAAGTTGGAACTGAGTCATAGTGCGATAGCGTTCTGGATGGGATTTTGCGAAGTTGCGCGTTGCTTGTCCGCCTGCTTGCAATAAAGCATGGGGATCTTCTAAGCCCTTGGTTTGCTCGTGACACCATTGGATATATTGCTGCCAAATAGTAAGCGCAACTGCCCGTTTTAAGGCTGCATTGCCATCAAGATGCTTGTAGATTGCAGGCGGCTTGATGCCCAATTCTCTAGCCACGCGATTCACGCCTAAAGCTGCTTCTCCCTCTTTGTCTAAGCAAGAAATCGCAGCGTTAATTACATCTTGCCTTGACAACGATTTTTCTTTGACTGGACGACCCATATAATATTTAGTTAATACAATTAACTAAAAGTAGGTATAATTAACTTTATCAAGAACAAGCTGGTTGTAGCCTATGAATAGCTTGACATTTGCCCCTGCCCATCAGTTGGCGCGAATGATACGCGATCGCGAAGTCTCTGCTGTTGAAGTTCTCGATGCTTATTTAGTCCAAATTTACAAACATAACTCGAAACTAAATGCTGTTTGCACGTTGGATGAAGATAATGCCCGTAAAAGAGCAAAACTAGCGGACGAAGCCTTAGCTAGAGGAGAAAACTGGGGTGTTTTGCACGGCGTTCCCATCACTATTAAAGACATTTTTGCCACCGCAGGAATCCGCACTACAGCAGGCTATATTCCTCTGAAAGATTACGTACCAGAGCAAGATGCTACCGCCGTTGCTAGATTGCGAGCAGCCGGAGCCGTTATTGTGGGCAAAACTAACATGGCGGAACTTGCAGGAGATTATCAAAGTACAAATTCTCTATTCCCACGAGTAAATAATCCTTGGAATCTTGAATATACTGCTGGCGGTAGTTCTGGAGGTAGCGCGGCTGCTGTTGCAGCAGGGCTTTCACCATTGGATTTAGGTAACGATATCGGGGGTTCAGTGCGCCAACCCGCTCACTTTTGCGGCGTGTATGGGTTGAAGTTAACAGATCGCCGGATTTCAACTATGGGGATGATTCCTGAAGTACCAGGAATGCCGTATTGTCTGCGGCAAATGATGACTGTGGGCTGTTTGGCGCGAAGTATTGCAGACATCCGACTTTGTTTTTCCTTAATTGCTGGAGCCGATTTGCGCCGCCCTGATGTGCCGCCAGTTTCACTCGATCCGCCTTCTGGTAAACCTTTGCAGAATTGCAAAATTGCTTGGATTGATGAATGGAGAGAAGTACCTGTTGATGCTGAAATTCGCGCTTTAATAGTTGCGATCGCCCAAAAAATAGCTGATACGGGTGCTTGTATTGAACGTTGGCTACCTAAAGATTTCGCTCTATCAACTGCGTGGAATATATACGGGCGAATGGCAGCATACATTAACAACTACGCCCAACCCAAGGATATTTATAATATACGACGCAGCCTTACACTAATCTGGCGTACGGCAACGCAAGGTGACAAACAACTGCGAAAAATAGGTAATTTTAGCCGCTTTTTACCAGAAATTTTGCGTCCTAGCTTGAGAGGATATTTTGAGACACTTACAAAGCGATCGCTTTATTGCGCAAATTGATGCAGCCCTAGAACCTTGGGATGTATGGCTTACACCTATAGCTGCAACGCCTGCATTTACCCATCGTCCTGCTTGGAGTGCTATTGATATTGAGGGCAAGTCTTATCCTCATAGCATCGCTAATGGCGCTTATACAATACCGTTTAATCTTAGCGGTCATCCGGCTGTGGTAATTCCAGTTGGGCAAACTCAAAATGGTTTACCTATTGGGCTGCAAATTATCGGTAAGCGATGGCGCGAGATGGAATTGTTAGCGATCGCATCGCAAATCGATAAAGTAGTTGGTAGTTGGCAACAACCGCCTGGTTATTAACTTACCAAGCGCGATCGCCCATGTCGATCTAAAATGCATTTACAAATAAAAGCAAAGAGATAAATAGAACATGGCACAAGCTCCTATCCCAGTGCTAGTAAACGGTGCTGCTGGCAAAATGGGTCGTGAAGTAGTTAAAGCAGTAGCGCAAGCCGAGGATATGACTCTACTCGGCGCGATCGATAAAAGCCCCGAACACATGGATAAAGACGCAGGCGAATTAGCAGGTATAGAGGCGCTGGAAGTTCCCATTACCGACCAATTTGAACCAATGCTAGCTCTTGCATCCCAAGAGAGACAGCAGGCGGTGATGGTTGACTTTACTCATCCTAGTTCTATTTACAATAATATTCGGTCGGCGATCGCTTACGGCGTGCGTCCGGTAGTAGGAACGACTGGTTTGAGTCCCGAACAAATTCAAGATTTGGCTGAATTTGCCGATAAAGCAAGTACGGGTTGCTTAATTATTCCTAACTTCTCAATTGGAATGGTTTTACTGCAACAAGCGGCGATCGCAGCTTCTCAACATTTCGATCATGTAGAAATTATCGAGTTGCACCACAACCAAAAAGCAGATGCACCAAGCGGTACAGCAATTCAAACTGCCGAAATGCTAGCAGAAATGGGCAAAGCGTTTAACCCTGCTTTGGTAGAAGAAACCGAAAAATTACCAGGGGCAAGAGGTGGTTTAGCCCAAGAAGGAATTAGAATTCATAGCATCCGCTTACCAGGATTAATTGCTCACCAAGAAGTGATTTTTGGCGCAGCAGGACAAGTTTACACTTTAAGACACGATACCAGCGATCGCGCTTGCTATATGCCAGGGGTGTTACTCGCTATTCGCAAAGTCTTACAACTCAAATCCCTAGTTTATGGGCTAGAGAAGATAATGTAGGTATGCAGCTTTTATCTTCTCTTTCTTTTCAGCCTATATGCTAGTCCCTCTCACGCGCCAAAAATTTGAACAAGTTATACCGCGCATCGCCAGCGCTCCTCAATACAAATATTATTGGGGAAAATCTGCCGATTTTTTGAAGCGGCTGCTGATTTCTGTCGTAGCTGTACTCGCCGTTTTGCTACTTAGGGTGGTGTTGGGAGAAGGATTTGGCACTTTGCTATTTGGGTTAGGATTAATTGGCGGGCTTTACTGGTTTTGGTCGCCTGTTTTATCAGCAAGTTTACGCAATCAGGAATACCGCCGCTATCCTTACAGCGGCTTTTTTCGCGGTCGAGTATTAGATATATATTTAACTGAAGAACTTATTAGTACAGAAGAAACAGTTAATAATCAAGGCGATTTAGTAATTGTCGAAAACCGCGAACGCAGATTGAATTTAGAACTAGGCGACGAATCAGGTTTTGTAACAGAGATACAAGTACCTTTGCGGAAAGAACATAAAGCGATCGCTCCCAATCAAATAGCAGAGATGGTAGTGCTTTCCAACCAGCCAGATTTGAGCGATATTGTCAAAGTAACGGACGTTTATCTTCCGACTAAAAATCTGTGGGTGAGCGACTATCCGTATTTGCAAAGAGATATGTTTATTGATGTTAGTCGTCGGTTGGGTAGAGATAGAGATGATAGCGATCGCCGCCCACCGAGAAAAAAATCGCGATCGTCCTCTCGGCGTTACCCAGATTATTAACTAGCCAGAAAGCTGCACTTCATTACATTCAGAAATTAACAGTTATAGATAAAGTAGGAGCTTCAAAAATGGGAAACAAGCCCTTAAAGATATCTATGAGAATGGCAGTGATTATGGGAATATTTCTGCCACTTGCCGAAACTGTAAGAAGATCGAATCAAATATTTGATTTAACTAGATTTTTTAATTGGTTTGATGACTATATTCTTGGTGCTGTTCTTTTAATAGCTGCTTATTTAGTAAAGACGAATAAGAATAATGCGATCGCCTATTTGATTGCAGCTTGGGGATTTGTATCAGGCGCTCTTTTTCTAAGTTTTTTAGGACAATTTGATTATTTTAGAACTGGTACAAGCGATCCAGGTGTATTTTCAACAGGTTTCGTGGCAATAGCAAAAGGACTAATTTTGTTATATATGTTGAGCGGGCTCTACATGGGAATAAAAGCTAATTTATCTAAATAGCAATTTAAGCTTTCCAACAAAATCATTAAAGTAGTTCGTTGCTTGTCTAGTTTTCACTAGACGTTATTCTATCGGTTTGCAATCGCTTTTGTCTTAGCAAGAGTTAGCGAAGGGAAGTTTCAGTTTTGCGATTCGTATTCTTCGTAAATTTTTACAGCAGCTTCTAGGTATCGATCTAATAGATGGCGATCGGATATATCAGGTAATAATTCGACAGGCGAGATAGCTTCCATTATTCCAATATGCTTATCTCCACTTTTAAAAGCTGCAATAGACCACCACAATCGAGCTATTGCCGTTTGTACGTCTTCCCTTTCTGGCAAATACCATATTTCTCGACCAATTTCACTACACTGTAAAGGAGTTAAATCATTCTGCGAATCTAAAGCTTGCTCAATATATTTATTAAGCTTAGAGGGTTTGTCTGATTCAAACTCAGATGAATATATTTTGATACATTCTACTGCCCATTGGATTGCCAAACCATAGTGATATTTTTGTAGTTTGAGTGCAATTGGATAAGCCCAAAGGTATTTTTTTTGCGCTATAGCTTGTTTTGCATTTTCTATTGTTTGCCTCATATTTAAAAATTTTCCTAGTCCGCGCACCATCCGGACTTCATCTGTGTAGACGCGGTTTCTAACCGCCCCATATATGCCAGAAATCTATCGAAAACCTTGCTAGGGCGCAGCATTGCGCCCTCACATTCACCTATCCTAAGAAGTTGATTTTGCAGCCCCTTCTCCCCCTTCTTGTGAAGGAGAACTAGCATCAGTAGGCGTTACATTCGGTATTGACTGAGTTTTATCTGCCTCAGAACCGCTATAGTACAACCACTGCCAATCTAAAATCTCTGGCATATCTTCGCCATGATTGCGGACGTAGTTTTTGTGTTCGATTAGCTTGTCGTGCAACATCTGTTTGACGTGCGCGGCTGTATTTCTCAGTTTTGGTACTCTGTCGATCGCATCATCTGCCAAACTAAAGCGATCTAACTCATTCATCACTACCATGTCAAAGGGTGTAGTAGTTGTCCCTTCTTCTTTGTAGCCTCTAACGTGGAGGTTGTCATGGTTTGTTCTGCGGTAGGTAAGGCGATGTATTAACCAAGGGTAGCCATGAAAAGCAAAGATAATTGGCTTATCAGTTGTAAAAATCGAGTCAAAGTCTTTATCGCTCAACCCGTGAGGATGTTCTGTTTCTGGCAAAAGTTTCATCAAATCAACAACGTTTACTAGCCGAATTTTGAGGTCGGGAAAGTTTTGGCGCAAGATGTCAACAGCAGCTAAAGTCTCTAAGGTAGGAATATCACCCGCACAAGCCATAACTACATCTGGTTCTACACCTTGGTCGTTGCTTGCCCATCCCCAAATACCAATACCTTTAGTACAATGCTTAATTGCCGCATCCATGTCTAAGTATTGCAGGGCGGGTTGTTTGCCAGCAATAATTACGTTTACATAATTGCGGCTACGCAAACAATGGTTGGTGACAGATAGCAGCGTATTAGCATCTGGTGGTAAATAAACTCGAATTACTTCCGGCTTTTTGTTGAGAACGTGATCGATAAAACCAGGATCTTGATGCGAGAAACCGTTATGATCTTGCCGCCAAACGTGGGAAGTGAGTAAATAGTTGAGGGATGCAATTGGTCTGCGCCAGGAAATATCACGAGTAGTTTTCAACCATTTAGCGTGTTGGTTGAACATCGAATCTACGATGTGGATAAAAGCTTCGTAGCAGGAAAATAAACCGTGTCTACCTGTAAGTAAATAGCCTTCTAACCAGCCTTGGCAAGTATGTTCGCTGAGTATTTCCATTACCCGCCCATCTGGGGAAAGATGGTCGTCTTCTGGGAGGGTTTGGGCTGCCCAAGTGCGATCGCTTGCCTCAAATACAGCACTCAAGCGATTAGAAGCTGTTTCGTCCGGTCCCATCAGCCGGAAATTGCGCGTTGCGGTGTTCAATTTCATTACGTCGCGCAACAATACACCCATCACGCGGGTAGCTTCAGCGATGACTTTGCCAGGTTTATCTACATCCACAGCATAATCTTGAAAGTCAGGTAACTTTAGCCCCTTCAGCAGCAAGCCGCCGTTAGCGTGGGGATTTGCGCCCATGCGCCGATCGCCAACTGGTGCGAGTTCTGCTAATTCTTGTCTGAATTTACCATTTTGGTCGAAGAGTTCTTCCGGCTTGTAACTCTTCATCCACTGTTCTAGCAACTTAACGTGTTCTGGCTTGCTTGCCATTTCTGCAAATGGAACTTGGTGCGATCGCCAGTAACCTTCTGTCTTCTTGCCATCGACTTCCTTGGGACCTGTCCAGCCTTTGGGCGATCGCAATACAATCATCGGATACTGAGGACGCGTTTTAAACCCATTGCTACGGACATCGTGCTGAATTGCTTTAATATCGGCGATCGCCGCATCGAGGGTTGCTGCCATCATTTGGTGCATAGTTTCCGGTTCCGATCCCTCGACAAAATAAGGCTTGTAGCCGTAGCCAACAAATAAGCTTTCAAGTTCGCGATCGCTCATTCGCGCTAATACTGTCGGATTGGCAATTTTATAACCATTGAGATGCAATATCGGCAAAACTGCGCCGTCATGCGCTGGATTAAGAAACTTGTTACTATGCCAGCTAGCTGCTAAAGGTCCTGTTTCTGCTTCTCCATCACCAATAACGCAAGCAACGAGCAAGTTAGGATTGTCAAAGGCAGCACCGTAAGCATGAGAAAGCGCGTATCCGAGTTCTCCCCCTTCGTGAATAGATCCAGGAGTTTCGGGTGCGACGTGGCTGGGAATACCGCCAGGGAAAGAAAATTGCTTGAATAGATTGCCTAACCCCTCTTCATCTTGAGAAATATGCGGATAAACTTCGCTATATGTTCCTTCTAAATAAACATTAGCAACTAAACCAGGACCGCCGTGACCTGGACCTGCAATATAAATTGCATCTAAATTTTGAGCTTTGATAATGCGGTTGAGGTGAACGTAGATGAAGTTCAGCCCTGGTGTTGTCCCCCAATGACCTAATAGCCTTGGCTTGATATGTTCTAGGGTTAGAGGCTCTCTTAGCAGGGGATTAGCCAACAAATAAATTTGTCCTACAGATAAGTAGTTTGCTGCCCGCCAGTAGGCGTTCATTTTCTGCAGTTCTTCTGCACTTAAAAGCTTTGTTTGCGGGGGGGTTGTCAGTACCATATTGAGTGCTTCTCTACTCTAGGTTTGCCCTCGTGCAAGCGCGCAAAAGCTAAAGGACAATATTTATACTTCATCCCTCATGCTTTTGCGTCAGGCGCTAGCTTTTATATTAATTACTCTGACTATAAGTTCAACCCCCTACACTTGCATCTTGTCCGTAAGCCTGCCAAGCTAAGTCTACTAATCCATCAACAATTGCGGTTGCGACTATAGCACTGCCTTTACGCCCGTCAATGCGAATATGCGGTACTGAAGCATCATTTAAGCGTTGCTTGGCAACATCGACATCAACAAATCCTGCTGGCGCACCAATTACCAGTGCAGGTCTAACTTCTTCTGATTCAATTAATTCTAATAGTGCTGTTAAGGCTGCTTGTCCTTGACTGATAACAAATATTGCTTCTGGATAACGCCTAGCTAAGATTTCAATTCCCAAACTTACACTTGGTTTGCCTATTCCCATTCCGTCTAAAGCGTTGATACTGCAATACACGGGATTGGCAAAAGTATTCTCTATGCTGGGTTGAATCCCAACTTGCACCATTGGTAAATCTACAACAATGGTACTGCGAGCCGCTAGCGCTGCTGCCCCAGCTTGCAACGCGCGATCGCTAAATCTAATTAAAGTTTTATACTCTAAGTCTCCCGTCGCATATATTACCCGTCGAACGATTTCATATTGTGCTGGTGAAAACTGATTGTCGCCAATTTCTCGGTCAATGATTGCCAAGTTTTGGGCATCTGTAGTCTGCCATTCCATTTGAGCTATGTGAGGTGTGAGGGAGATTGTAAAGGATCGAGAAAATTATTGACTCGATCCTTCAGCCTTTATCCTACCCTTTACTTAGCCTGCAGCCTGCTATCTTTGCAAAAACTGCTAACGCAACTTTAATATTCAGAAGCAGAGGGGCGACTAAAAATTGGCGATAGGTAAGCAACCAAAGCACCAATTAGAAAACCTGAAACGTTACGAACCAAAGGCAGCCATTCTGAAGTGCGCGTAATTACTGGGGCAATACCAAAGGCAATAAATAATATTCCCCACAAAGGCGAGAATATTAACGCCCACTGCCATGCAAATATTTGTCCTGGCTTGCGCGGTTGGGCTGCAAATCCACAAATTACGCCGCCAACGACTGAAGTAATCAAAGTCAAAATCCATTGTTCGCGGGGTAATCCTGGTACAACTCGGCAACCGCCTTGACGCAAACAAGTTTCAACTGATTCTAATGCCTGGATGATAGCTTGATCTTCGCCTTCTTCCCGCACAAAATATAAGTTGCCAAAGCGGGTTTGCAATTCGATCCAAAAGGTACGCGGTAGCAAGTTGTAAACTGCATCGCCAACGCTGAAGTTAAGTATATTTCCGCCTCTAGAGTCAGCTACCAATAGCACGCTTTTATCGTCTAAACCCCAAAATTCTTTGACGGCTGTACCTGGAGTGCGATCGTATTGGGTCAAAACTCGCAGTTTCCAGCCTGTTTCGGCTTGAAATTGCTCTAAATCTTGAGCTAGCTTTTCTTCTTGAACGCTAGTCAAGGATTTTGCTAAGTCAATGATTGGTGTTGGTGTATCTGGAAGTAAATCGGGATTGTTATAAGCCAAGGCTGTAGGAGTAACTACTCCCCATACTGAGCAAGCTACACATAATGCACAAAAATAGCCGAAAATTCGTCGCCAAGAAAAACGCTGCATGGGCATTTATATAAGAATTTCTAAATTAAGTAGCTCTTAGCTTTGAATGTAAGCTAAAACTCATACTTCTTTACATTTGTTTACTTTACTCTAATTTAGGTAAGATTAGCAAAACTCGTAAGTGTGAGATGCAATAGAAATAAAGCGATCGCCCATTTAACGCAGTCTTTTTTCTGGTTCAAGTCGCATCAGTACAATAATCAGCGCCACTCCAACCAACGCGCCGCCTATATGCGCTACACGATCTACCCCATCTTGAACGCCTGTTTGCCGAAATTCAAACAATAAGCGTTCGACAACAAATTGACCGAGAATTAAAACTTCTAAGATTCTGCGCCACTGCCAACTCAGCTTAATCAAAACGCTGACCACAAATAGCCCAAAGACTGCGCCAGAAGCACCCAAAGAATAGCTAGCTCCTCCAGCGTGGAACAGCCAACTCATGATACTTGCACCTAAGCCACAGATTAAATAAGAGCCGACAACGCCGATAACGCCCTCTTCTTCTTCGACTAATTTGCCAAATATATACAGGAAAAATAAATTTCCTGATATGTGCGCCCAATTGGCATGACAAAACATCGCCGTGAAAAATTGATACCAAGAAGGCGAAGCAAGATTGAGGTACAAATACTGAATCAAGCCGATCCGCAGAACATGGTCGGCAATAAATACTACTAAATTAATAATAATGAGCGCAAAAACGCCGTTATAGTTGTGCTTTTTGAGCGTAAACGGTTGCTTGTCTTCTAGCAGCATAAGAGCGATTTTCCTTTGCGAATGTTTAGCGATCGCAGTTTATCTAGCAACTACTCCTCTTCTTCACCTAATTTGACCTTTGAGGATAATTCTCGGTCGAGACTATAGCCTTGGTAAGGCTCTAACGCTGTTTCCTCATCTTCATCTGTAAGTGGTGCTATTTCGTACTCACTACTCGATATCAATTCTCTTTGACTAGGTGTAAGCCTTTCTGTGCGCCGATTAGATGTACGGTTAAATGTTTTCCAAGCTGCTGTTACGCCTGCAAACACGCTGCGAGTTCCAATTTCTACCTTTTGGGCTTGCTTTTTTGCTCCATCTATGCTGCGATCTACTTGTTTGGCAACTTGACTGGCGCTTTTTACCCCATCGCTGACATCATCAGTTAGTTCGCTAATTTCTAGTCCTGTTAGGCGAATTGCTTCTAAAGTTGGCGGTAAGTCTCGCCTCAAAGTATCAAAAAGCTTTTCTGCACTTCGCGCTGCTCGTGCTAATTCCTGCAAGGCAGGGATTGCCGTCACCAAAACTGCTGTGAGGCTGACAGCAACTAATAAAATCGACAATCCAAGCCAAAACAGAGGTTCAATCACGGGTATTTTTACTATCTACAAACGGTCTAGAATAGGTGGGTTTGGCTCTGCTGGAGCTTCGCTACGATTAATTACTTGGCTTTCCTTCTGGCTTGCTTCAACGCCTGCGGCGATCGCTTCTCGCAGTCGATCTAAGGTATCATCCCAATTACGCAGGGCTGATTCTGATAGTCTATCGGCTTGAATTTGCACGCTCGTTGACAAATCTTCTGCTAGCTCCGGTAAAGCATTAGCAGATTTTTTGATAAACTGACGGGTTTCCCTACCAGTACGCGGAGCCATCAACAACCCAGTCAGGGTGCCGACAGCCGCACCTAGCAACACACCGCCAATAAAAGATCCAGAACGGTTGTTAGACATTTGGCGACCTCTCCTTAACTACCCATTTTAGGCTGATTTTTCTCAATTGACGGGCGATCGCCCATCAGCATTTAGTTAGTAGGATACTCTACACTACAGCTTATGTTCACCGTTTTCTGAATAATTTTGCTGGCGGCGCAAGGCGAGAGTTAAGGGGATTACCTGCAAATAAAAATCGCTGCCATACTTGTTGTCCGATAGCTAGCAGGCTTAAAACCTGTTTCATGCGTTGAATTTGCAACTGTAATGGCTCGTTTCTTTCTTTGAGTTGATAAATGCCCATTTGCCCTTGGTAAATAGCATTGGGTGTCCCTGCTAAAGCTGCTTGAGTGCTGCGTTCTAAGGCAATTAAAGTATTATTTATGCGCTTGAGCTTTTGCCTCAGCAGCCATACTCGCCCTGCTACATACAGTAGAATTAGGGCAATTATCAGATTAAAAATAACAACAATTGTTACCATTACTAGCTTAGTTATTACTTTAAGTATTTTATCTAAACCAGGCTAGGCAGTAGTTTTAATGTCATTAAACTCTATTATTTATGACTTTTCCCGCAGCGATGATTTTACATCGCTTCTGTAATGATATAAATAAGTCTATTTTTTTAAAACATTAGATATCAAAATAGTGATTGTAGCGCTAGCGATTAAACCAAATGAATGCAAGATTTGTTCCTTGTCTCATTGCTGCTTTATACGCATCTAATTTAGTATCTACATTCATCAATTTAACTTTTAATTCTTCTATCTCTTGCTTTAACTGCTTAATCTCCTCTTCCATGAACATATCCCCATATCGTAACTGCGTTCATAATGACAATCAGAGTCCAAGAGAGCCAGATTACTAATTGCGTCCTATCAGTTTGAGTCTTATTAGTCATTGCTTTACCTCTAGTGCTGATACTTTTATTATGCCCTTACGAGTTTTGAGGTTTGGCTGCGTACAGGTATATTACGGTACATTTACAAATCTCTGCACGTCCTATAATGCGTGCGATTAGGAGAAATTAGACGATTAATAATTCTATTAAAAATGCCAGGACGCAGGCTTGAACTGCGGACACAAGGATTTTCAGTCCTTTGCTCTACCAACTGAGCTATCCCGGCGGTTTGCACTTGTATTTTGAGTGCTTTATTAAGCTAGCAAATATGCAAGATATTGGCAAGTACCTAAGCGAAAAATTTAGGCGAATTTAACTAGAAGCTTAGACCACCCAAAAATCAGCAGAAATAGCACAAATTGCACCAAAACGATACTAGGACCAGAAGCAAAGTTGAAAAGTCCAGATACAATCATGCCAGCAATACTGCTAATAGCGCCTATAACAACTGACAGCCATAGAAAACGGATAAAGTGATGGCTGAGGAGTTTAGCACTAGAAGCCGGAATTACTAAAAAGGCATTTACTAGCAATACTCCTATAGCTTTAATTGCTACTGCTACAGTCAAAGACAGCAGCACGACAAATATATAACGATATAGCCCAACGGGAATACCTTGAACTTGGGCTACAGCAGGATTAAGCGTCAATAATATTTGCTGGCGTAAAGTTGATAGCAAAAACACACCACTAACAACAAGCACTATTAGCGTCAAAATTAAATCTGTAGCGTCGATCGCCAAGATATCGCCAAATAACACCGCCATCAAGTTCCCGCGATAGCCTTTGATTAAGCTAGTGAGGATAACACCGATCGCTAAAGCACCAGATAAAACGATACTTAGCACGTTGTCGCTAGCCAAATCTGTGCGATCGATCAGGTAAAGTACAACCACACCAAAAACTAAAGTAAATGGTAATAACATCCAAGTAGGATCGAGATGTAGCAGTACGCCCAAAGCAACGCCTACCAAGGCTGCATGACCTACAGCATGGCTGAAAAAAGATAATTGACGTAAAGTAACAAAACAACCAAGTAAGCCGCCTAACAGCCCCATTAATACCCCGCCAGCGATCGCCCGCTGCATAAAAGGGAACTGTAATAAATTCAGCAGATTATCAATATTAGTCACGGCTAATCAGTAATTATTTACTCCCAGCATAGTATTCCAGCTTATCTGCATCTTTACCCGACTATTGAACTAATCGATTTTCAATGTCCAGTTTGAAAGCAAGCACAATTGGAAAGTTACTTCAGTTGTGCTGTTTGCTTTGTAGAGCAAAACTAACCTATTGCTATACTTGGGTTAGCTTCGGTAATTATTCTACAGCCATCAAAATGTCAGTTTATCCTAGAAGCGCTCGAACGGTAATCAATTCTATTGCGCGATCGCCTCTCAATTGCAATCCACCGCATCCTGTTGACGTTGATAATGTCTTCCATCTGCAAAGACAGACTCTTAGTAGCAACAAAGCCCAACGGATGGCAGAATTTTTTAGCTTATTGGGAGATGCTAATCGCCTAAGAATTTTATCAGTATTAGCAGTACAAGAATTATGCGTGTGCGACATAGCCGCAGCAGTAGAAATGAGTGAATCTGCTGTATCGCATCAATTACGAACCTTAAGAGCAATGCGTTTAGTCAGCTATCGCAAACAAGGGCGCAATGTATTCTATAACTTACAAGATAGCCATGTCCTCAGTCTTTATCAATCTGTTGCCGAACACTTAGATGAGGAGCTTTAATTGTCGATCTATTTAGATGATATTGCTCAATTTTTAGCTAAATTTTTGGCTGTAGATCGTTATGACGGCGACCAAAATGGGATATACGTACCATCAAATCGGGCGATCGCGCGGTTGGGATTAGTCTTAGAACCTCGGTCAGATTTAGCCAAGTGGACGAGAAGAGAACGTATAGATGCTTTATTTTTGCATCGACCTTGGCAACTCCAGCCCGAAAAATTAGCCGCAGATATAGGCGTAATTGCTTATCATTTGGCATTTGATGAATGTTTTACGTTGGGCTACAATCCTCGACTAGCAACAGTATTGGGGATGTCAGGCTTAGAAGTGTTGGGCAAAAAAGAAGAACGGGCGATTGGGATGATCGGCGCAATCGATAGGCATAATTTTGATAGTTACTGCGATCGCATCGATCAAGTATTTGGCGGTTACGACAAAGCAAATCCTGGCAATTGTGCCGAAATCTTGCGAGTTGCGGTAGTTGGGGCGATGAATGATGCCTTAGTGCGCGAAGCTAGCGATCGCGGCGCAAATATCTATATTACTGGGCAACTCAGACAACCTGCCCAGGAAGCTTTACTAGAAACAGGAATCGGCTGTGTCGCAGTAGGTCATAGACGCTGCGAAGAATGGGGATTAAAAGCGTTAGGCGGAGTATTAACAGAACGCTGGGCAAAATTACAAGTTTTATTTCTCTAAATAAGTTTGCACAATTTGCAAAATCCTCTCTGCGGCGCGACCATCACCAAAAGGATTAATAGCTGTCGCCATTTTTTCATAAGCCACCGCATCGCTTAACAGTTCCTTCCCAGCACTAAAAATTTGGGTGGGATCGGTTCCAACTAACTTTGCTGTACCTGCTGTAACAGCTTCCGGTCGTTCTGTTGTTTCCCGCAGCACCAAAACAGGTTTACCTAAACTTGGCGCTTCTTCTTGCAAGCCACCAGAATCAGTTAATAGGAGGTGGGAGCTAGCGATCGCGCCTACCAATTGGGCATAATCTAATGGTTCAGTCAAAAATACGCGCCCATGATTACCTAATATTTGCTGCAAAGGTTCGCGGACTGTAGGATTGCGGTGCAAGGGTAAGAGTAAAGCTGTATCGGGGAACGCCTCTAATAATTGCAAAAATCCTTGAGCAATATCGCCAAGCGGTTCGCCCCAATTTTCCCGCCGATGAACTGTTGCAAGTATGACGCGGTATTTATCCCATTCCAAACCTGGAATATCACAAGCTGGCTGACTTTTAGCAACTGTTAGTAAAGCATCAATAACTGTATTCCCTGTGTGGTGAATTTCGCCAATTACGCCAGAACGTTGCAAATTTTCTACAGCTAGAGTTGTAGGTGCAAAGTGCAACTGACATAACTGAGAAATCAAGCGTCGATTGGCTTCTTCAGGAAAAGGATTGAATAGATCGTTAGTCCGCAATCCTGCTTCTACATGACCTACAGGAATTTGCTGGTAAAAAGCAGCTAAAGTAGCAGCAAAAGCTGTAGTAGTATCTCCTTGGACGATAACAAAATCTGGTTTATTTTCCTGAAATAAGCCTTCTAATCCGCGTAAACTACGTTCGGTAATATCAGTCAGCGATTGTCCTGGCTGCATAATTTCTAAATCTCGGTCGGCTTTGAGGTCAAATAGTTGCATTACTTGCTCGACCATTTCTCGATGCTGACCTGTGAGAATTACTTGCACGTCAAAATTACTCGCTTGAAATACCTGGATTACCGGAGCGAGTTTGATAGCTTCGGGGCGAGTACCTAAAATAATATTAACTTGCTGTTTTTGCTTATTCATGCCCTTAAGATACGGTTACAAGCTCACGGAATCAAGTAGGTAAACCAACTAGAAACGCCATTAGGGCTAAATTGAGGTAGTGCTAACCGCCAAGTTTTACCTTCTTTTTGCCTTTGTAAATATACTTCAAAAGGATTTTTTGGCTGAGTCAACTGCTGTTTTGGCAGTTTAATTTTTAAGTCATAAGTACCTTGAACTCGATAACCAGGCAAGTCTTGAATGCTAATAGGCTGTTTTTGAGCAATTTTGATATGTTTAATGTCTAAATCACGGACTTGCTGCTGTAATTGTTGCTGAGTTTGCTGCATTTGCAAAGCGATCGCTTTTTGCACTAATTCCCTGTTTGGTTCTACCCCTACGCCGCTACAAGCAGTCAATAATCCTACTAGCACTATCAAAACTAACCGCCGCACCATACTTTTCCTCGACTATCTGCATTCAGCGCTAGTATAAGCCTGGACGACTCCCATTTATTGTTAACCATGTCAAAACAGACTATTGGCATCGATAACCAGCTTTACGATTATCTATTATCTGTTTCTTTGCGTGAAGCAGAAGTATTAAGGCAGTTACGCGAGGAAACTAACTTACATATTCACAAGACAATGCAAATAGCCCCCGAACAAGGGCAATTTATGGCTTTATTAGTTCAACTTCTGGGCGCTACTAAGACGCTAGATATTGGCGTATTTACTGGTTACAGTGCGTTATGCGTTGCCCTTGCTCTCCCACCTGATGGTAAAGTTATAGCTTGCGATGTTAATGAGGAATATACTCGCGTCGCCCAAAGATATTGGCAAGCTGGGGGAGTAGCTAATAAGATCGATTTGAAATTAGCGCCAGCTTTACAGACTTTAGAGCAGTTATTAGCTTCTGGGCAAGCAGAAACGTTTGATTTTGCTTTCATAGATGCTGATAAACCAAATTACCAGCAATATTACGAAAAATCGTTGCAACTAATTCGTCCTGGTGGCTTAATTGCTATTGATAATGTATTGTGGTCGGGAAGAGTTGCCAATCCTCACGATCCTGACGAAGATACTCAAGCAATTCGCACCTTCAATGAAAAATTGTATCAAGATGAAAGAGTCGCAATTAGCTTAGTTCCGATCGCTGATGGATTAACTTTAGCCCTGAAGAAAGTATGCAACTAAATCTTACGTCTGCACTCAAAGAATGGGCTGTAGCTGTCGAAGCCCTAGAACAAGGTAAAACAATTATGCTGCTGCGTAAAGGCGGAATTAGCGAACAAGGCGGGCGTTTTCAAGTCAAAAGCGATCGCGTTTTACTTTACCCCACCTACGAGCATCAACAACCAGCGCTGCTAAAATCTGGCTACAGCGAACAAGTAACGCCAGTTACATCAGGATGGCATCCCAAGACAGTTACTATATCTAGTTGGGCGGAAATTACCGCTATTTTCCCTGTAAGCGAAGAAAATACTGTTAAGGCGTTGCTACCTTATCATATTTGGAACGAGCAATTTATAAGCGATCGCCTCAAGTGGAAACCGCGTCAACCGATATACATTCTCTTGTTACGCACTTACAAACTAGCACCGCAAACTATTGCCTATAGTTCAGAGTATGGCGGCTGTAAGTCGTGGATCGATATGAAAGAAGCGATCGCTCTTAACGATACTCAACCAGTTTTAACAGATGCAGCCTATTATCACTTAAAGGCTGAAATTCGCGATCTTGTCTCAGAAAAAGCCATTAAGCTTAACTAACTGCAAATACATCAAACTGCCGCGTATAAATCGCCAGTTTAAAAACTGTAACGATCTTACAGGAGAAGAAATAAAGCCTAAATAATATAGTTACTAACCTTACGTGTATTCAAAAATACATCACATCCAATATGCATAATCTACATCGCCAAAAAGATAGCACTGCTTGGATTGTTCAAACATGGGTAGCTTTTGTTGCTTCTGTAGGTATGACGACAATAGGAATTGTCAATTTACCTGTCAACGATTGGGTAAAAGGCTTTATGGGTATGGGTTTAGCTTTCAGCGTTGGCTCAACTTTGACTTTAGCTAAGACGACAAGAGACTTACACGAATCTACAAAGCTTACAGCTAGAGTAGACGAAGCTCATGTAGAAAAATTGCTAACTAACAACCATCCACTCAAGTAACTTACTCTAAGTTCGACAATAAAAAAAGAGGCTGCGATCGCCAACCTCTTTTTTACCACTAATATTTTGCTTTTTTGCGAGCTTGCCTTTCCTGCTTTCTGCGCCGCCTGTGAGCAGCAACTACAGCCTCTTCCACTGGATACCCAGCAAGCGGAATTACTTGAAATTGCCGTTCTTCTTCGCGCTTTTTGACTTCAGTATAATCTAACCAGTGAATGCAATCTACGGGACACGTATCGATCGCTTCTTGAATTATCTCTTCTGAATCTCCATCTTGACGAATTACTCGCGATCGCCCATAATCTGGTTCGATGTAAAATGTATTACGGGCTACGTGAGCGCAATGCTTGCACCCTATACAGGTAACTTCATCTACATACACGCCCTTTTGTCGGGTTATACCGCCCAATTCAGGCTCAAAGCCAGTCCTTTCGGGTGCATCTCGGAAAATTCCCCCTAGTTCTGGTTCTAGCTGCGAGCGATCGCATTCAGGCGACGCAAACTCAGACATTATGCACTCCAACGCTGTACTAATAAGCGAATTGAACCATCTGCATTTTGTTGTTGCTCGGAAACTTGGAACCCTTGTTTAGCTGTTTCATTTATCACGGTATGGTAAGCGTAACGCTGCGTTACCTTCCGCAAAAATCCATCTACAGTCAAATCTTGCTGCCAGTATTGCAAATCTGCTACTAATTCGTATTCTTTGCCGTTCCAGCTAAATCCTAAGTCGTAACCGTTCTCTTGCTCGATCGCAATTTGTGCATTGCGTGTTTGACCCCGATAACCGCGTACGCTTTGCGGTCCTGACTTCCACTCAATACCTAAGTCAGTAAGAGCAGCTTCTAACGATTCAAGATTGCGGATTTGAGTTTTGATTTGGCTAAAGTGTGACATGATGTTTGTTTGTTGAGGGAGGCTGAACTAGATAAAAACTAATAAATATTTAATTTAATTTACCAATCGCTCAAAGTAGTTTGAGTAGTGGCTGCGTTTGTCTGATAAAGTTTTGCGGCAAAAAACTCGGCAGTTTGTTCTTGAGCGAGTACCGTTCCTAATTGAGCCTCAATTGCGGCTGTAACTTCAGCGCAGGATGCCCCGACAATTCCCGTTACCTTTTCTTGAACCCTACCATCTGGGTAGATGATGAACTCTAATGTTTCCATATTTTCAGATGACATCCATATAGCTTATAACTACATATTTACAACCAAATGGATACAAATTTTTACAATTCGTGACTTGCTGGTGCTTTCCTCACTGTGTCAGTTGCCAATTTATGTTGCATCTATCGAATTATATAAAGTCAAAACTTAACAAAAGTTACAACTAAGTGAGGGAACACATCGGTTATTTGTCAGTTTCCCTTAACTCTTCGCAGCAGTCAAGATATGTGTAGAAGTTTAACAATCTGCACCAATAGCTGGCAAATAAGAGAAATTCAGTAACGTTAAGCATCGCAGGGGGCATTTTTGCGGTAGAAATAACGGTAATTAAAGTTCGTTCAGGTTGAGTAACAGGTAATGAATGGCGATCGCACAAAAAGTTCTACTACTTCCACACCTACGCGCGTTGGGGTACTTGGATTCGGTGGATTAGGGCAAGCTGCAGCTAGACTGATTGCGCCCAAGCAAGAGATGCAATTGGTAGCTGTAGCGGATCTCAAAGGCTACGCTTACACATCAGCAGGTTTAGATTTAGATAAGTGTTTGGCTGCGTACCAGTCTCAAGGCTCGGTTGGATATATAGAGGCTGGGGGAACGCTTAGTAACCAAAGCATTCAAGAGTTAATAGAAGTATCTGCTGATGTAGATGGTTATTTTCTCGCTTTACCTAACTTACCCAATACATTTATTGCCTCTGTCGCGCAGTTATTTATTAAATCTGGTTGGCGCGGCGTACTGGTAGATGCGATTAAACGTACTAGCGCAGTTGAGCAATTACTAGAGTTAAAAGCACAATTGCTGGCTGCAGGAATTACATATCTTAGCGGTTGTGGCGCAACGCCTGGATTATTAACCGCCGCCGCCGCCTTAGCTGCTCAAAGTTACGCTGAAATTCACCAAGTTAAGATTACATTTGGAGTAGGCATTGCCAATTGGGAAGCGTATCGAGCAACTATTAGAGAAGATATTGCTCACTTACCTGGATATAGTACAGAAAGCGCTAGAGCAATGACGGATGAAGAAGTGGAAGCACTGCTAGATAAAACTAACGGCGTGCTGACATTAGAGAATATGGAACACGCCGACGATGTGATGTTGGAATTGGCGGGAATATGCGATCGCGATCGAGTTACAGTTGGGGGTGTAGTTGATACCCGCAACCCCAAAAAACCCCTCAGTACCAACGTGCAGGTAACAGGCAGGACATTTGAAGGCAAAATTTCCACTCATACCTTCACGTTAGGCGATGAAACCAGTATGGCAGCCAATGTATGCGGACCTGCTTTTGGCTACCTTAAATCTGGAGTATCATTACATCGCCGAGGCATATACGGTTTATTTACAGCCGCCGAGATTATGCCGCAGTTTGTTAAGTAGTGGATGAGGAAGACAAGGGAAACAAGGAGATAATTAGTTCAATTAAATTCCTTCTTCCTCTGCTTCCCCTGCTCCGCCTGCTGACGTGAAGCCGATATACTTGTAAAAGCCTGCATGATAGGGAAAAATCTTTTCTATAAATATTTGCTTTTAAATAGGTAGGTTTTCTAATTTCCATTGTTCAAGACGCTCCATAAGTTTTAAAAGAAGATTTTTCACCTCTTTCAATACAACTTTATACTCATCGTATGTAAATATATCCTCGCCATCTAAGTAGCAATAGTGCAATGTGAACCAGCTTGCTTTTGGATGAATTACAATCCAATAATGCTCGTCGATATCTAATTCAAACGTTGGTTGTATGAAAAGATTCATATGCGACCTCCCTGGAAAAAATATTAAAGCATACTTAGATTCAATAATCTGGTCAATTAACCAAGGCATATGAGCTAAATAAGTATGTCCCAATCGTGGAATGTTTTCTAATACACTTTTATATCCACTCTTGGCACTATGCCACTCTTCATAAGACATGATTTAATTTTTGTTAATTAACTTTATTTTATTTCAGAAGCACCTCAGATAAAGCGCACATAACTACATCTACTTTTAAAGTTGAAAAGTGTGCTTCCCCTGCTCCCATCTCCTACACCGCTGGATCTTTAGACAAATCTTCTACAATTTCTTCATCACTAGCAGTAGGAGGTTGACAAACAAAGGGTAAATTAGCGCCTTGCAAGCCGCGTTTGATTCTTTCTGGCGTTTCGGGAAAGATGACAAACAAAGGATAAATAGCATCATTAGCCCCTTCACTAAATATATGCTTGTAGCGAGGGGGCATTAACCATTCATAGTCTTTGTCTAAGAAAACTTGAATTTGTCGCCAGCGCTTGAGTAAATCGGAAAAATCCTCATCAGGGCGATGAATAAAGATAAAAATTTCTACCCCTGTCTTAATCTTCCATTCTGGATCGCACATCAAAATTGCGACTTCACAAGGTAGCATAGTTGCTACCGCTGTTTTATGGGTGCTACCTTCTTGGGTAGATGATTGGCGTAATTTAACAATAGGCAAAGGAAGTGTAATTACACTTTCTTGGGGGCGGCGCAGACTGGGAATCATCTCTAGATAAGGGCGGTGCTGCTTCAGCAGAGCGATCGCGCGATCGTTATTGCTATATTCTGCTAGCAAGTGTTCGTAATTAGATTTTTTAATAGTCATGAAATAATTAACTTTTAATTAACTCTCCAAATTTAAAGGCTTTCAGTTAATCGCTGTAACCAAGTAACCAAAAGCCTCTAATATAGCTAGTTTTAATTTACCCAAGCTTCTCAAACACTTTGAACATCGGCAGGTACATTGACAGCAGGATTGTACCCACCATGCCCCCTAAAACCACAATCATCACTGGTTCGATGACGCTAGTAAGGGCTTTTACTGCCTGTTCTATTTCATCTTCATAGAAATCAGCAACTTTCATCAACATTTGGTCTAATTCGCCCGTTTCCTCGCCAATACTAATCATTTGAATTGCCATCAGTGGAAAAACATCGTCTTTTCTAAGCGCAACGCTAATCATCCCACCTTGTTGAATTTCTTGCCTAGACGCATCTAAAGCATTAGCAATCACTTGATTTCCAGCGGTATCTCGAACAATCTCCAAAGCAGTAAGAATTGGTACGCCCGAACGAGTTAGAGAACCAAAAGTTCTGCTAAAACGAGCTACCGATGATTTTTGAATCAAGTCACCAAATAAAGGCATTTTTAAAGAAATCCGATCTATAGTTTCTCTGCCTAGACGAGTTCTGTAGTATTGCCTATAAAAGAAGCTGCCAACAATAAATATAAGAATAGGAATGAAAATTCTCCAACTTCTAAGTATTTCACTAATTGTCAGCATGAACTGCGTCAAGGCTGGCAGTTCGACTCCTAACTGTTTGAAAATATCCGCAAAAATTGGAATCAAAAATATAGTCATACCGAGGAATATCAGTACGGCTAGAAAGCCTACTGCTACTGGGTAAGCTAATGCTGACTTTACTTGATTTTGCAGTCTAGCAACATCTTCTAATAACTTAGACAAGCGGTTCATTACTTCATCTAACACGCCGCCAACTTCTCCAGCCTGAACCATGCTGACGTATAAGTTATCAAAACAGGCAGGATGCTTACGCATTGCTTCTGAAAGGTTCACACCTTGCTGTACGTCTTCGCTAATTTCTAATAAAGCTTTTTTAAGTTTGGGATTGCTAGACTGTTCGGCTAGCAATCCGAGACTTCTGACGATCGCAACTCCAGCATTAGTCAAAACCGCAAATTGCCTGGAAAAAATAGCTTTATCTTTAACAGAAACACTGGTAAAAGCTGCTTGAAATTGACCTAAGTCAAGATCGCCACTGAATTTAAATTCTTGAGCTTGTTTTAAGTCTTGAATGACAAAACCCCGTTCTCTCAAGTTAGAACGGGCGGCAAAAGGAGTATCTGCAACAATTTTTTCTTTTCTGGCATTGCCTTTAGCATCTCGAACGCGGGCAACATAAGTAGGCATAGCTCACATCCAAATCATTGGGAATTGTATAAAGTTGAAAGATTTGGGATGAAGGAGCATACTGCTATAAAAGTATTTCCCTCATCCCTAACAGTAGTTATTTAGCGAGCAGTGCTAGTAGGAACGCCTGGTTTTGCTCCTGGTGCGCCAGCAGTTGGTACGTTACCAATTAGCCGCTGCAATTCATCTGTCTTAGAAGTTTTGGACATAGCCGCTTCAAAAGAAATTGTCCCCGCCTTGTAAAGATCGGACAAAACTTTTTCTAAAGTTTGCATCCCGATTTTGCCCCCAGTTTGAATTGCTGAGTAAATCTGTGCTGTTTTACCTTCGCGAATGAGGTTAGAAATAGCAGGAGTCACAATCATGATTTCTTGTGCCATTACCCGCCCGTATTCATTGGGTTTAGGCTTTTTCTTGGATACTAGAGTTTGACTGAATACAGCTACTAAGGAGTTAGACAACTGAACGCGGACTTGCTGCTGCTGTTCTGGCGGAAATACGTCTACCATCCTGTCAACAGTTTGCGATGCCGAACTTGTGTGCAACGTGCCAAATACTAAGTGTCCTGTTTCTGCGGCGGAAATGGCTAGCTGAATTGTTTCCAAGTCGCGCATCTCGCCTACTAGAATTACATCTGGATCTTCGCGCAGGGCAGCACGCAACGCATTAGCAAAACTTTTAGTATCTTCGCCTACTTGACGCTGGTGAATTAAGCTTTTGATGGGTTCGTAAACAAATTCAATCGGGTCTTCAACTGTAAGAATATGCTCCGATCGCGTCATGTTAATGTTATTGATCATTGACGCTAGCGTTGTTGACTTACCAGAACCAGTAGGTCCGGTGACTAAAACTAATCCTCTTGGCTTTTCAGAAATTTCCCGCACGATATTCGGTAAATTCAAAGCTTCCATGTTGGGAATCTTAGAAGATAATGCCCGCAAACAAGCAGCATACGTACCGCGATCTTTATATACATTGACTCGGAACCGCGCTAATCCTTTTACACCATAGGAGCAATCTAGTTCCCAGTTCTGCTCTAAGTTCTTGCGTTGGGTGTTATTGAGCATACTGAATATTAACCTTTGACACTGCTCTGGTGTTAAAGGCTCGTGTTCTGTAGGCGTAAGTTTGCCACTGACGCGGATGTATGGCGGTAGTCCTGCTGATAAGTGGAGGTCTGAACCACCACTTTCAACTACTTGTTCCATTAGGTCTTCGATCATGTATTCCATTTGTTTATTTCCCGATTAATAGTATTTGTAGTCTTTTGCTATTTGTTACTCTTGAAAACGCGAGGTCATACAGTACGGACAGTCTAGCCATTCTTGTTGCAATTGAGCGCTGCAAACTCGGCACTCTAAAGCGGTCTTGCGTTTTGCTTTTAGTTCAGCTTCTAAGCCAGAATCAGTAAAGGTTACTCGTTCTACTTCTTCTAATGTTGTATTGCCTTGGCGAACTAAATTGAGGCTGTAAGCAAGCAAAGTGATCATGCCTTCTTCGACTGCTACTTCTTTGATCCGTTCTGTCGGCGCTCCCTCGGTAATTAAGGTCTGCAATCGCTCGGTGATCCGCATCACTTCGTAAACGCCACATCGTCCTTTGTAACCTACACCGCTACAATTTTGGCAAAGTTGTCCGGCACTGCGGGCTTGCTGGATTTGCTCTGGCTGTAGAGTATTAGCTTTATACAAGGTAATAGCTACATCTTGAGAACTTGTTAACCCAAATCTAGCTAATTCTGCGGAGGTAGGCGTGTAGGCAATTTTACACCCCGAACAAACGCGCCGCATTAGACGTTGAGCAACTACACCTAGCAACGCTCCCGACACCATGAAAGGTTCTACACCCATTTCGTCCAAACGAGCGATCGCACCTGCGGCATCGTTAGTGTGTAATGTAGTCAGTACCAAGTGTCCGGTTAAGGCGGCTTCAATCGCTGTTTTGGCTGTTTCTTTATCTCGCGTCTCACCCACTAGAATCACGTCTGGATCTTGACGCAAGAAGGAGCGCAAAATTGAAGCAAAGTCCATGCCTTTTTCGCGAATTACCTGTACTTGAGTAATTCCTGGCAATGAGTATTCAATCGGGTCTTCAGCAGTGCTAATATTTACGCCTGGATCGTTGCGTTCTGCTAATACTGAGTACAAAGTCGTCGATTTACCAGAACCAGTAGGTCCAGTTACTAGCAATAGTCCAAACGGACGGCTAGCCATGTCTCTGACAATTTGCAGGCTCTCAGGATCGCTAATAAGTTTATCTAAGCCTAGTTGAGTTGACGAGTTATCTAAAATCCGCAGTACCACTTTTTCCCCGTAGCGGCTAGGCAAAGTGCTAACCCGAAAGTCTACTTTTCTGCCTTCAAACATCCGGCGGATACGACCATCTTGAGGCATCCGGCGTTCGGCAATATCTAAGTCCGAAATAATCTTAAAGCGGGCGGTAACTGCTGGGACAATTTGCTTGGGCAAAGGTTCAAAAGCTTGTCTCAACACGCCATCTTTACGAAAGCGGATCCGCAAAGATTCTTCTTGCGGCTCAATGTGTATATCTGATACTTTTTCCTGGAGAGCTTTAACCAGGATTTTGTTTACTAACCCAATTACAGGTGCAGCGCCCGCATCTTGAACAGCCGCGCCTAAATCGGCATCTACATCATCCGGCGCGTCTTGCAAGTCCAGATTTTCTAGCTCTGATTTGACATCAACCGATTTTTCTAAGTCTACTTGCTTTTGCTTTTCTACTTGTTCGTCTAAATACTTGGATAAAATTTGCTGAAAGTCTTCTTGGGTAATTACTATTCTTTGTAAGCTAAAGCCTTTGGGGCGTAAAATTCGATTTAAAGTATCTTGAGCATCTAGGTTATCCGGCTCAACCATTGCCACTACCACTGAGGGCGGTTGAGTATCATTTTTTGCTAAAGGTAGTAAACGAAAGCGGCGACAAGCATCGACCGGAATTAAAGTATTAATGAGATTGCCTACTTGCGCGGTTTTAGTCTCGTTGACCTGGGGATCGAGACTTTCGACTCCGTAGAGAATTTTTAGTTCAAATAGCTGCTGATTTTTATACTGCCTGAGCAAGTCTGGTGTTAGTTGCTTGCCAGTCACCGATTCCAATAGCTCTGTCAGGGGTTTACCTGACTTGCGGCTTTCAGCTATAGCCTGCTGCATTTGTTCGCGATTGGCATAGCCAGCTTCAATTACTTTATTGCCAAACGGTGAAAAGTCATTTTTAACAATCAGCGCTCGCCGCTGAGAGGAGGAATAAGTCATAAAATATTTACGATTTAAAGTTGCTATGGATAAAGTATGCCCAAAGTTAAGGGCAGAGTTGCTATGAGAGGAAGCGATCGCGCATAAAAAGTAGCAATGGCAACCAGCAAAAAAAGCAATTAGCAGTCTCTAACTCCAGCCATTTGCTTTTACTATCCAACTAATGCAGGGCAAAATGTCAACGATCGCAACTAAAATATTTGTTAACTTTGTTATTGCCGATGTAATTGGTGCATCCTAGAAAAAGACGGACTAATTTTTGCCTCTATGTGCATAGTTTTGAGCATCTAGGATTAAGGCATAATGGTTGACGAAGAAAAAATCACCGAACCGCACAATCAACTTTATAGCGATCCATTAGAGGTCTCACAAGCCACAATGAACGAGACAACGCCAACAACAGATTCTAATTTCGATGCCAACACCGCCGCAACACCCACACCAGAAGCAGGGGTGGATATGTCCAGCGATGTTGCTACCCCAGAAAATGCGGCTGCAACTAACGGCGAAGCCCAAACATCATCCGACGAGCCGCAAATAGCAGCGCTCAAAGCTCAAGTTGAAGAGCGAACAAACCAATATCTGCGAATTGTGGCGGACTTTGATAACTTCCGCAAGCGATCGCAAAAAGAAAAGGAAGATTTAGAGCAGCAAATCAAAGGCAATACAATCACCGAATTGCTGCCAGTAGTAGATAATTTCGAGCGGGCAAGGTCGCAGCTAAAACCGCAAACTGAGGCAGAAATGTCCATGCACAAAAGCTATCAAAGCGTCTACAAGCAGTTGGTAGATTGCCTCAAGCGCTTGGGTGTAGCCCCCATGCGACCGGAAGGCAAGGAATTTGACCCCAGCCTCCACGAAGCTGTAATGCGCCAACCTAGCGATGAATATCCTGAAGGTACAGTTTTAGAAGAGTTGGTTAGAGGCTACTTTTTGGGCGATCGCATTTTGCGCCATGCTATGGTCAAAGTGGCTTCTGCTCCTGAACCTGTAGCAAATTCTGAAGAAGACTCGACAACTGCCACTGAAGGAAGTTAAGTTTAGCTTGCACGAACTATAAAGTTCGCGCTAAATAGAAGTGAAAAACATTTCCATAAACGACCTTTGACAACAAAGCAAAACTACCACTAAGTATGGGAAAAGTCATCGGCATCGACTTAGGCACGACAAATAGTTGTGTTGCCATCTTAGAAGGTGGTCAACCAACAGTAATTTCCAATTCAGAAGGCGGGCGCACAACACCAAGTGTAGTAGCATTTGGCAAAGGCAGCGAACGCCTAATCGGGCAGTTGGCAAAACGGCAAGCCGTCACCAACGCCGAAAATACAATTTATAGTATCAAGCGGTTTATTGGGCGGCGCTGGGAAGATACAGCATCAGAACGTCAGCGCGTACCCTATAAATGCGTCAAAGGTCGTGACGATACTGTAGACGTACAAATTCGCGGACGCAATTACACCCCTCAAGAAATTTCGGCAATGATCCTGCACAAGCTCAAACAGGACGCGGAGAACTTTTTGGGGGAAACTGTAGACCAAGCTGTAATTACCGTCCCTGCCTACTTTACCGATGCCCAAAGGCAAGCAACCAAAGATGCTGGAACAATTGCTGGATTAGAGGTATTGCGAATCATCAACGAGCCAACCGCCGCTGCTCTTGCTTATGGCATGGATAAGCTCGACCGAGAACAAAAAATCTTGGTATTTGACTTAGGCGGCGGTACTTTTGATGTATCGATTTTGCAACTAGGAGATGGCGTATTTGAAGTCAAAGCGACTTCAGGAAATAACCATTTAGGCGGCGATGACTTTGATAACTGCATAGTGCTGTGGCTGCTGTCGCAATTTCAAGAAGAAGAGAAAATTGACCTGTCGCACGATAAGATGGCGCTCCAGCGCCTCAGAGAAGCCGCAGAGAAAGCAAAAATAGAACTGTCAACCATCGGCACAACGTCGATAAATCTGCCATTTATTACTGCAGATGAAACGGGACCTAAGCATATGGAGATGGAACTAAGCCGCTCCAAATTTGAAGAATTAGTCGCTCACTTAGTCGAAAGAACCATCGAACCAATGGTACAGGCGCTCAAAGACAGCGAATTAAAGCCAGCGGACATCGATCGCGTGATTTTAGTCGGTGGTTCTACCCGCATTCCTGCAGTCCAAAACGCCCTGCAAAAATTCTTTGGCGGTAAAGCAAGCGATCGCTCTGTCAACCCAGATGAAGCTGTAGCATTAGGCGCAGCAATTCAAGGTGGAGTGCTAGGCGGCGAAGTTCAAGATGTATTGCTCTTAGATGTTACGCCGCTATCATTGGGTATTGAAACTTTAGGCGAAGTATTTACCAAAGTAATCGAGCGCAATCGCACAATTCCTACTAGCAAGTCACAAGTATTTTCTACCGCCACAGACGGACAAATTTCTGTAGAAATCCACGTCCTACAAGGCGAACGGGCGATGGCAAAAGATAATAAAAGCTTAGGCAGATTTGTCTTGGCGGGAATTCCTCCCGCCCCGCGCGGTATGCCGCAAATTGAAGTCAGTTTTGAAATCGATGTCAATGGAATTTTAAAAGTTTTAGCTCAAGATAAAGGTACGGGGCGAGAACAAAGCATTCGGATTACCAGCACTGGCGGCTTAACTGCTAGCGAAGTCGAACGGATGCGTCAAGAAGCGGAAATGTTCGCCGACCAAGACAGGAAACGCATCGAACTAATTGAACTGAGAAACCAAGCTGAAAACTTATTCTACAGCTACGAATCAACCGTAAAAGATAACGGCGCTTTGATCGGTGACGATTTGAAAACTCAAGCCGAGACAGAAATGGCGCAGTTAAAAGCACTGCTCAACGATTCAGCCACTAGCTTAGACACAGTTACGCACAAGATAGATAGTTTTCAGCAATTGTTGCTGACAATTGGTACTAGCGTCTACAAAAAAGCAAGTTCTGGGGCGCACGACTTTATTGAAACTGTCACCGCCAGCAAACAGACATTGCCCCAAACTACCACGAGCGCTAAAACTTCAACACCCCCTGCTAACGATGACTTCGATCTAAGTTTCGATCAAGATAGTACAGTTACAGTTGATTATGAGGCGATCGAATAATGTAGGCTTGTTAGAAATATAATTATTTGGATACATTTAGTAATAGAAGCTTTGATTTAGCTAAAAACTAATATCCATCAGCCGATAGTCAACCTTAACTCCAAACAAAGCAGCGCTTTATGGCTCGCGACTACTACGAAATATTAGGTGTTTCTCGTAATGCAGACAAAGAAGAAATCAAATCTTCTTACCGCCGCCTAGCGCGAAAATACCACCCAGACGTGAACAAAGAGGCTGGAGCCGAAGATCGCTTTAAAGAAATCAATCGCGCTTATGAAGTGCTATCAGAGCCAGAAATGCGCGATCGCTACGATCGCTTTGGCGAAGCTGGAGTAGCGGCTGGTGCTGGCGCTGGCTTTCAAGACTTTGGCGACATTGGCGGCTTTGCTGATATTTTCGAGAACTTATTTAACAACTTTGCTGGCGGCGTGGCGGGGGGTCAAAGTCAACGGCGGCGCAATGGTCCGGTGCGCGGCGATGACTTGCGCCTAGACCTCAAATTAGACTTTAGAGAAGCTGTATTTGGGGGCGAAAAAGAAATTCGCATCTCCCACCTAGAAACGTGCGAAGTTTGCTCTGGTTCTGGGGCAAAGCCTGGTACTCGTCCTCGGACTTGCTCGACTTGTACGGGTTCGGGGCAAGTACGCCGCGTGACCAGAACGCCTTTTGGTAGCTTTACTCAAGTTTCCGCTTGTCCCACTTGTAACGGTACGGGGCAGATGATTGAGGAAAAATGCGAAACTTGCGAAGGTAAAGGCGCACATCAAGTTACGAAAAAGCTCAAAATTACGATTCCAGCCGGAGTAGATAACGGTACGCGCTTGCGGATTTCCGCAGAGGGCGATGCAGGGCAGCGCAACGGTCCTCCAGGCGATCTTTATGTCTATTTGTTTGTTAATGAAGATGCTGAGTTTAAGCGCGATGGCATCGACATCTTATCGGAGATTAAAATTAGCTACCTGCAAGCAATTTTAGGCTCAAGAATTGAAATTAATACAGTAGATGGACCTGTAGAACAAACTATAGCGCCTGGAACGCAGCCAAATATAGTCCTAACTTTGGAAAATCATGGCGTACCGCGTTTGGGAAATCCAGTTAGTCGGGGCAACCATTTAGTTACAGTGTTAGTAGATATTCCCACCAAACTTACTAGCGAAGAGAAAGAATTGCTAGACAAGTTAGCAAAAATTAGAGGCGATCGCACTGGAAAAGGTGGTAGAGACGGATTTTTAGGAAATTTATTTCAGCGATGAGCAATCCATTATCTGCTCCTGATGCCAATCTCGACTTACGCGGTACGCCCTGCCCGATCAACTTTGTGCGGACTAAATTGCGTCTGGAACAAATGCAGCCAGGGGCATTGTTAGAAGTGTGGTTAGATCCAGGCGAACCAATCGAGCAAGTCCCCGACAGCCTGACAATGGCAGGTTATAGCGTCGAGCAAATTGTGGAGGCATCTGGCTATTTTTCCCTTTTAGTACGTCGCCCGCTTGCTGCATGATGGCGTTGGAGGAAGATAAGCACAGCCTGTTAGGTACTGTAGTTGCAGTCCAAGCAAATTACTACCAAGTAAAGTTAGCAGAAACTTTGCTGTTGTGTACTCGCCGCGCCCTTCTCAAAAAAATTGGGCAGAAAGTGATGGTAGGCGATCGCGTGGAAGTAGTAGAACCAGATTGGGCAGGGGGGAGAGGTGCGATCGCCAATGTTTTGCCCAGAAAGACAGAGCTAAATCGCCCCCCCATTGCCAACGCCGAGCAAATTCTGTTAGTTTTTGCTCTAGAAGAACCTACCCTCGATCCCCATCAATTGAGCCGCTTTTTGATCAAAGCAGAATCTACTAGCTTAGATGTATGCTTGTGCTTGAATAAAAGCGACCTACTTGGCAGCGAACAATTGGAAGAATGGCGATCGCGCTTGCAACAGTGGGGCTACGAGCCGATATTTATTAGCGTTGAAGCTAATATTGCCATAGAAGCAGTTAGCCAGCAACTACAAGATAAAATTACAGTTGTTGCTGGTCCTTCTGGAGTCGGTAAATCTAGCTTAATCAATCAACTAATTCCTACAGTAAATTTGCGCGTTAGTGCAGTTTCAGGCAAATTAGGCAGAGGGCGGCATACTACCCGCCACGTAGAATTATTTGATTTGCCCACAGGGGGATTGCTAGCTGATACTCCTGGGTTTAATCAACCAGATTTAGATTGTACCCCCGAAGAATTGGTTAATTATTTTCCCGAAGCTAGACAGCGATTAGCCGTTGCTAGCTGTCAATTTAGTAATTGCCTGCACCGAGACGAGCCAAACTGCGCTGTCAGGGGCGATTGGGAGCGCTACGAGCATTATTTAGACTTTTTGGCAGAAGCGATCGCTCGCACCGATGCTCTCAACCAACAAGCAGATCCCGAATCTAGTCACAAGTTAAAAACCAAGCGCGGTAAAAGTCAGTACGAACCCAAGCTAGAAACGAAAAAGTATCGGCGCACATCGCGGCGGACGCAACAACAGCAGCTACAACAGTTGTACGAGGATACAGAAGACAACGAGGAAAATACTACCAGCACAAGCTAGATTGTTAGACCTCTTGCATAAGTCCATAATTCAAGGGACAAGGGGACAAGGAGACAAGGGGGAATACAGGGGGATCGCTACTTTTGCCAGAAGTCTATTCTAAAATTAAGAATTATTACTTATAGTACCAGCCATGAGCGCCAAAATTGAAATTTACACGTGGAGAACCTGCCCGTATTGCATTCGGGCGAAACAATTACTCAAAAGTAAGGGCGTAGAATTTACAGAATATAGTATTGATGGCGATGAAGCAGCGCGATCGCAAATGGCACAAAGAGCCAACGGCAGACGTTCTGTACCGCAAATATTTATCAACGACCAACATATAGGCGGCTGCGACGATATTCACGATTTAGATTGGCAAGGCAAACTCGATCCTCTACTAGCAGCTAAATAATGTCCTGTAAGATTGCCCCGCAAGCAAGTTAAATAGAACATAGTCGCACTTTATTCACAAAAAATAGTCAGCGTGCTAAAACTTGCTTTTATCATCGATCCTATAGCCAAACTCGATCCAGGTCACGATACTAGCGTGGCACTAATGGAAGCAGCGCAAGCGCTTGGTCATCAAGTTTGGGTGACTCAAGCGAACTTGCTTAGTGTTATCGCTGGCAAAGCTTGGGCGCAGTTAGAACGGGTGCAATTGCAGCCAGTAGAATTAGTAGCAGGGCGTTGGGTAGCAAAATCTCCTTGGTACGAGTTAGGCGATCGCACCAATGCGCCTTTAGAATCTATGGATGCGGTATTTATGCGGACAGATCCGCCTGTAGATGTCACTTACCTCTACGCCACCTACATCCTCGATTATATAGATAAGGCAAAAACCTTAGTAGTTAACAATCCCCAAGGGCTAAGGGCAGCTAACGAAAAGATGTACGCCCTGCAATTTACCAATTCGATCCCCGAAACGATTGTTAGTCCAGACAAACAAATTATTCGCCAATTTGTCGAGTCCAAAGGCGCAGCAATACTTAAGCCTTTAGGGAATAAAGCTGGAGAGGGAATACTGTATTTAGAACCGAGCGATCGCAACTTCAACTCTATAGTTGAACTTAGCACTCTCCAAGGCAGAGTTCCGGTAATGGTGCAGACGTTTTTACCCGCAGCCAAAGAGGGAGACAAGCGCATTATTTTACTCGATGGAGAACCAATTGGCGCTCTCAATCGCTTATCTTCCGGCAATGAGTTTCGCAACAATATGGCAGCAGGCGGGACAGTAGCATCAACAGCAATTACCGACAGGGAGCAAGAAATTTGTGCAGAAGTTGCCCCCCTTCTGCGGCGAGACGGCTTGTATTTTGTTGGGATTGATGTAATTGGCGGCTATTTAACAGAAGTCAACGTTACTAGCCCTACTGGCATTAGGGAAATAGACCGCCTAGATGGGACGAACTTAGGGGCGCGAGTTATCCAATGGGTACAACGTTAGAGGAGCTTTGCTACGCGCCCTTACTCCCTCTAAGGGCGCGGTTGTCTTCTTCTTTGCAAAAAATCAGGTATATCTAGTCCTGGCTTTTCTTTAGGTTCAGCAGCTTGCGGTGCTGTTGGCTGCGATGTATTTGCGGGGGAATTTGGTGGCGCTGGTTTCGGGGATACTTTTGTCAGCGTTTGAGGGGCAGCTTGAACTTCGCCTGTAAAGCCTGTTGCGATAACTGTAATTCTGACTTCGCCTTGCAATCGATCGTCAATCACTGCGCCAAAAATGATATTGGCATTGGGATCGACTACTTCGTAAATCGTTTCTGCGGCAGCATTTACCTCATGTAAAGTTAGATCGCTACCGCCAGTAATATTAAAAACAACGCCTCTGGCTCCTTCAATAGAAGACTCTAGTAAGGGCGATGAAATAGCTGCATTAGCAGCTTCCCTAGCACGAGATTTGCCCGAACCAATGCCAATTCCCATCAATGCCGAACCCGCATCTGCCATAATCGCCCGTACATCAGCAAAGTCAACGTTGACTAAACCAGGGATGGTAATAATATCAGAAATTCCCTGCACCCCCTGACGCAAAACGTCATCGGCATAGCGAAAAGCTTCTTGTACTGGGGTTTGTTCGGAAATCACCGACAGCAATTTATCGTTGGGAATGACAATGAGCGTATCTACTCGGCTTTCTAATGCTTCAATTCCTTGCTCGGCTTGACTTGTGCGTCGTCGCCCTTCAAATACAAACGGACGCGTCACGACACCAACTGTAAGAGCGCCCATTTCTTTGGCTATTTCTGCAACTATTGGGGCTGCGCCCGTACCCGTACCACCACCCATGCCAGAGGTGATAAATACTAAGTCAGAGCCTTCTAAGGCAGCCGCAATTTCATCGCGGGATTCTTCTGCTGCTTTTTGACCAATTGCTGGATTGCCACCTGCTCCCAAACCGCGCGTGAGCTTTTGTCCGATTTGCAAGCGTTTGCAGGGGGATGATTGTACCAATGCTTGAGCGTCTGTGTTGATTGTCCAAAATTCAATGCCAGCCACATTACTCGCAATCATGCGGTTGACTGCATTGCCGCCACCGCCGCCAACGCCAATTACTTTAATATTAGCTACTCGACCGGGTACGATTTCATCTAACAAGTTATCTTCCCCCGGTACGCCATTACCCGCATCGCGCCCGAAATGCAGTCCAGAATTGCTAAAGGGATTGGTAGAATTTACTGCCAGCGCGTACCGAGACTGTCCTGATGATTGAGTGTTTTTATGGGCAAGCCCTTGTTTATTATTAAACATAATTGCAATTTTTGAATTTTTATAAACAACTTTGGGTAATATGGCTAAAAGTTTACTATAAATTTGCCTTCTGGTTCCTCTAGCTGAGATTTTGACTTGTTGTCAGCGTATCAGATGCAAATTATTCATCTTATATACGCGCCAGGTATTCGTAGCTTAGAATTGTCCGGCTGCTGAGAAGGTTTTTCAAGTATTTTTAGCTACAACCAGTAATTTGTCAAAATTTCGTGTCAACATCTGTAATTACTCCTTTTAGTTGCGATCGCTTACTTTGACAGAAGTAAGTTAATTTTGGGTTAAAAGTCTTTAGTCCTGTTTTAGAGCTTTTGATTGAGGGAGCGAATAAACTCTCTGACCACATCTGTTTTTGTCCTTTGATACTTATGACAATATTGCTCTAGTATCTTCATTTCTAGCTCTGGCAGTCTGATACTTAAATGACTTTCTAACATTATTGGTGCTGCAATTTGCTTTACAGTCACTAGGTTACACTACCTACGCCTAATTTTGCTTGGTTTTTGGTTCAAGAAATTTTGTTTGAATATACGGATTATCAGGATTACTTAAATCTATGTAATTAATTTGACTATGAGGAACTTTGGTTGGCAGGGAACCCATTCTCTGCAGGACTTGCAATTGTTTTGTCAGTAGCGGACTATAAGGACCGAGATGTACATTTCCTAGTTCAGTTTTTAAAATTAAGTTGTGCGGATTTTGACAATCAATCTCTGTTATTTTTACTTGCGCTTTGCTGACTGTTTGATAAAGTTCGCGCCAATAAGGTTGATATTGCTCTACTTGTCCTAAAACTTTTAGTTTTGGCATTTGAAACGAGGTACTGTTTGGTGCGGCATAACTTTGAATTGGTATCCATACACCATCTTCAGCAATTAAACCTGTAGTTGGCAGGGCGCGAGTTTTGGTGATGGCGACTGCTACGGGTACTCTTTCTTGCACTTGCAGCGTGACCCTAGGCGGAAATAGTTTGCGCGTAATGCTAGCATCGGCAATTGTCGGCTGGGATTCCAAAGCGCGGGCTAATTCTTCTGGTTGAATTTCTAACAAAGATTTGGGATAAGCAACTGGTAGATAAGATTGAATCGCCTGCGTAGACAGGAGTTTGTTGCCAAAAATAGTAATTTGCTTGGCTTCCTTTACTACCCAAATTGGTTGATTAACTCCCCAGATAAGTCCACCTAAAAGGCAACTTGCAGCCAAGGTTCTCCAAATCGACTGAGCTTGTTCGATCCTTCTGGTACGGCGCAGTACCGAGCGTCTCTGTTCCAACTCTAGTTGAGAAATAGGTGTAATATCCTTCATATTCAGGTATTAATAATATTAATAAGAATCAAAACCTTTTTAAGATTTTTATATATGTTTTAAACTAGCTAACCCATGCTCTCATTGGCGCAAGCCTCTGAGATTTTGCAGTGAATTTTCTGCCTGTAAGCCATGTACTGTTAAAATCCAAACATTTAATTGTCAAGTATGGTATCACGTACATTCTCAACTGTTGCGTGTAAATACATAAATCCATAATTTTTTAAGTTTGGAGTAGAAACAAATATTGCTTAGTTAAAGTCAAGCTCAATCTATAAATGATTGTAATTAGTCACTAAATTTACAACAGTTATGCTGTAAATTTAGCTGAAACACTTAGTTTTCTAGCAATTAGCTGCAACAATTAATAAATATAAGTAGCAAAGATAACATATATAGTTTTATTAGTAGTTATCTATACCACTAAAAAAAGTTGTAGCTATTACACGCGATCGCCAAACGAACCTAGTATTGTTATAAATAGGTTTAATCTACTATTAAATACAATATTGTCCGCGCAATTACCCTGTAACTTATGCCTGCAGCTAAGTTATTAAAGCAAATCAAGGCTCAACAAATAACTCCAGACAAATTTCAAAAGTACGGTCAGGTAATTTATGCTGCTTGCGATCGCAAACCATACGATCTTGCAGATGCATCCCTAGTTCTCAATCTGGGTACTCCTCGCTTCTACATTATGCGCTGCAGGGGACGAGAGCGTAAATTTTCGCAAATGACTCGCCATTTACAATGTACGCAGTGTCTAGGTTCGCTAGCAGGCAAACCTTGGCTAATTGCGGTTGCACCTCCATCGGCTGCACCCTATCCCTCAATCTCAGAAATTGCCGCTTTTCACATTCTAGGCGACTGTTTTATCAAATTAGAGCGGGGAACTTGGCACGCTGGACCTTATTTCGATACCAAGGTTATTGATTTTTACAATTTGGAACTTAGCGATACCAATATTAGCGATCGCCACACTGCCAACTTAAAACCAAAAGACAACTTAGAGCTAGAAATTATTCTGTAATGCAAAGGAATAGTTGGCGCTCGGCTGTGAACTTTGCAATTCTAATCTTTCCGGCTACCAAACCAAGTTAAGAAATCAACCAAAAACCATTTTTTTGCCAGTATTGCTTCTCTAACAATTGTTCTAGCTGGGCTGGAGAAATTATATTCTTCTCTACCATTAATTCACCAAGCTTTTGATTGCGGTGATTTTGCTCGCTTAAGATTTGTTCTAGCTGGGCTGGAGAAACAAACTTTTCTTGAACTAACAGATGACCGAGCAGCATATTTTGTTCTCTTAACACTCGCTCTAGTTCAGTCTGCGAGATCATATTTCTATCTAGAAAGATTTCGCCTAACTTTCTGTCGCTACTAAGCTGTTCCAATAAAGCTCTTTCTAGTTCCGCCTCAGAAATTAACCCTTTGCGGACTAAAATTTGACCTAGCATCGCTTTTTGCATGCGATCGAGAATTTTGCTCATCATTGTCTGGTTAGGAGCGTAATTTGATAGATTATAGGGGAAAAAGTCAGATTCGGTGGAGATTCTTTATATATAATATATTGTTTGTAAATATTTACTAACACTAAAATTACTTAATAATTCTGAAAAATCCCCTAATTATGACAAAAAATGCTCATAAGCAGTAGCTAATGCAGCAAGGCATAGATAAGCAGTCTTATAAATTTTAGCCATGAAAAAACCCGGCTTTAACCGGGCAGATGCACTTATCTATGGAAAATCTTATCTATGTAGCTAAGATGTCCTCAGTTTTGCACCGCTTGTTATTTTACGTCGCACGTCAAAGGACAAGCAGCATAAACAGAAGTTTGTGTAGTATCTGCCTCGCCATGTAGCCAGTTCAACCAGACAACTTCCTTGGGATGAATGCCCTTAAAAGTTAAAACAGCCGCACCTGCTATTACTGCCAATATATTGAAACCAATCAAACTACCTGCTACAAGTAAAACCGCACTAACTGGCATTACTGATTGCAACACAAGTGACAGCAAAGAACCTACTGTAGCCATCAAAACAACTAATGGAAAACCTACTACTAGCAAGCATACTGCCAAAGTAAATGCCCAAATTAAAAAGCTTTTGAGTACAGATAGAAAATATGTTTTTCCTAGACTGGAGCTTTGAGCTAGAGCCATGATTTACCTCCACAGGTAATACAGTTTTTTAAATTAAGTAAAAATTCGGTTGACTAAATCCAAGCTAGTCTGCTTCGTTAAAAATTAGTATATAGACAGTAACTAGCAATATGATCGATTAGTTATTAAAGTTTACAATCTCTATTTTGTATTTATGAATACTAAGTTTTTATTGAGTTATTTATCGTTGCTAATATTCTTCTCTATCTTCAGACGTAGAGAGCAAAAGTGTTGTTCTATAAGGCTTATAGATATCAAATCGCCGATTATTTAATGGCTTGCGACTAATTTTGCGTTAAAAACGCACAGGTCTGCACTTAAATACTTAACATTTCTTATAACTACAGCTTTTGATTCTCATAATTGTAGATGCAAGCTAAATATACTGTGGAGCGATCGCAAACCTTAGTATTAGCAGTTTATAAGCCATAGATATGCCAATTTAGCTATCTTGTCTATGCATCAATAGTAATTACAAAAAATTAAGAGAAGGCATAAATAAAAGTTTTTGCTCAAAGTCATCTATATAAAGATAGATATTTAAAAGTAGTTTCTAACAAGATTAGTGCGATCGCTTTTATTCAAGTTCCGCAAGATAGGGTGACGGCAAAACTGCCCAATACCAGCCGCCCAAGAAAACTTTTACTTAAAGTGGTAAGAAAGTCAACATCCTGGGAAGACTAGCAAAAGGACAAACACATCAATATAGTTTTTACCAAATTGAGGCTAAAGTTGCTAGTTTCGCTTTTGGCTATTAAATAGTCTAAAGGTAGCTAATTTTGAGCGATCGCAATTTTTCCTTAGAGCCTCTATTTGATTGTCTTGCGTAAATTACCTACTTAAAAGTTGTAAATATATGACAGAATCACAGCGCCCATCAATCCCACCCTTACCTGCACGTCAAGTTCCACCACCACCACCACCACCAAGGCAAAGTCAGGCTGTTAATAATACAACTATTGGTAATACTCAACTGCAACATAGCCCAGCAACTAATATTGCTCAAAGCGACTTGAGTTCCGCACCGCTACCGCCGACCTCAGTCAATCGTCCTGCATCTCCCCCACCGCTACCGCCGACCTCAGTCAATCGTCCTGCATCTCCCCCACCGCTACCGCCGACCTCGGCGCATCGTCCTGCATCTCCCCCACCGCTACCGCCGACCTCGGCGCATCGTCCCCCTACACCACCCCAAGCGACAAAACCTACTTTTGGTAAAGACGTACAACCAACTTTAGAAAAATTAGTACAAGAAGCTTACGAGCAGGGAGTTTCAGACTTACACTTAGGAGTAAGCGAAGTACCTCGTTTCCGCGAACGCGGTCACATCATTGTCACTCAGTACCCCGAAACTGACGAAGCAACATTTTATGGCTGGTTAGGCGAAATCTTGAGCGAACAACAAATCGAGCAATTTAGACACGATTTGGAATACGACGGCGCTACTCAATACGAAGGCTTAGTGCGGGTGCGGATCAACATATTTGTTTCGCTCAACGGTCCAGCGATGGTACTGCGGTTGATTCCATTAAAAATTCTCACTATGGAACAATTAGGATTGCCACCTGTGTTCCGAGATTTGTGCCACTACCATAAAGGCTTAATTTTAGTTACAGGACCGACAGGTTCGGGCAAGTCAACAACAATGGCAGCGATGATTGACTATATCAATAAAGAGATGCCCAAAAACATCATCTCAATTGAAGATCCTGTAGAATTCGTGCATAAAAGTCAAAAATCGCTGATCAAGCAAAGGGAAGTAGGCATTCATACTTTGAAATTTGACAATGCCCTCAAAGCATCGTTGCGGGAAGACCCCGATATTATTCTTATTGGGGAAATGCGCGATCGCGAAACCGTGAATACAGCCCTCAAAGCCGCTCAAACCGGACACTTAGTATTTGGGACTTTGCACACCAACAGCGCTGTCAAAACTATCGAGCGGATTCTTAACTTGTATAACCCCGACGAGCAAGCGCCGATGCGGATTCAAGTAGCTGAATCTTTAGTTGCAGTGATTGCCCAAAGTTTGCTGAGAACCACTGACCGCAAACGTGCCGCGATTCACGAAATTATGATCAACACTGACGCAATTAAAGACTATATCATTCGCAATGATGTTGAAGAAATTGAGTCAATTATCCCCCGCTGTAACTTTGAGGGTATGTGTACGATGAACCAATCAATCTACAGACTCTATGAAGAAGGACGGATTACTGAAGAGACAGCATTAGAAGCATCTCCCAAACCAAACGAAATGGCTCAAATTTTGCGAGGTAGAGCTTAAATCAGTGACCAGTGACCAGTGACCAGTGACCAGTGACCAGGATCTTACTATTAACAGCGGCGGGCAAAATAAATTACCCTGTTGCTTGATGATGCTTCAGTTATAATAGTTGAAGTTGCGCTGCGACGTTGGTGACTGCCAATAATGTTTTTGATCTATGTCTTTTCCAATAAGGGAACTAAGAGGTCTTGGCAGCAGTAGACCGAGCTTGTACTCGGAAACTTTACGTCAGACCCGCTAGTACCCACCTGGTTTTTCCAGGTCCAAAACTGAGGTAAGACGGCGTTGCGGTCAACTTCTATATAAAATCAGTAAATTTTGTTCGCCCTATGTCGAGCAATTTGCTGTAGAGACTTTTCTGCCTAAATAAATACTGTAGCGATTAATTCGATTTTGCGATCTAGGAAACGTTAGGATATTAAGATTAAGTTTAAGTTAAAACAGTTTATTCAAACTGCAAATCGCCCTAGTGTTTCCAGCTAATTTTTTTAGATTAGATAGTGGTATAACTGTTATTCACCAATACTTACCTACGACTGGGGTAGTTGTAGCCGATGTTTGGCTGAATGCAGGAGCAGTGAAAGAGCCAGAACACGAATCTGGAATGGCTCACTTTTTGGAACACATGATCTTTAAAGGCACTGCAGCAATACAACCAGGACAGTTCGATCGCGAGATAGAAAATAAAGGCGGGATGACGAACGCAGCTACAAGTCACGACTACGCCCATTATTTCTTGACAACAGCAACGGCTTATTTAGAAGATACTTTACCTTATTTAGCAGAATTGCTCTTAAATGCGGCAATTCCTGAAGACGAGTTCGAGCGAGAACGAGATGTAGTGTTAGAGGAAATTCGCTCTTGTTATGACGATCCAGATTGGATTGGATTTCAAGCGTTAAGTGAAAGCGTATATCAACTTCACCCTTACGGGCGATCGGTACTCGGTACGGCAAAAAACTTGCAGCAGCACTCGCCAGACGCAATGCGTTGTTTTCACCGCCAGCATTACCGACCGGAAAACATGACAGTAGCCGTTGTAGGGGGAATTGAAGCAGATCTGGCTTTGGATTTGATCGATCGCACCTTTGCCGAGAAAATGACGGAAATTCAATCTCTGCCTCATGTCGATAGTCCTCACGCTGCACCAGCAAATTTACCCACGAAAAAAACTGCCGAGCTTCCCCCAGTGCTGTTAGGAATTCGTCGCCAAGAAATAAAATTGCCAAATTTAGAGCAGGCGCGATTGATGATGGCATGGGTAGGACCAGGTGTAGACAATTTCCGTAGTGCTTACGGATTAGATTTGCTGTCAGTAATTTTAGGTGGAGGCAGATCCAGTCGCTTAGTTAGAGAATTAAGAGAAGATAGGCAATTAGTACAAGCAATTAGTAGTGACTTTTCGTTGCAAAGAGAGTCAAGTCTGTTTACGATTAGCGCTTTGTTAGAGCCGCAAAACTTGGAGCGAGTTGAGTTTTTAATTCGCGCCCACTTGGAAGAACTGCAAACTAAGCCAATTTGTCTAGCAGAACTGGAGCGCTGCAAGCGTTTGATGTGCAATGACTATAATTTTTATACTGAAACACCAAGTCAAATTGCTGGACTTTACGGTTACTACAGCACGATCGCATCTGCCCAATTAGCACTTCTATACCCCCAGCAAATTCAATCTTTTCAGCCCGAAGAACTACAAAAGTTGGCTGCGCGTTACTTATTGCCCCACGAGTATGCAGTAACGTTATTAAGACCTTGCTAAAGCAACAAGGTAAATTCTAATTCTCCCAAAATTAAAGATATATAGAAGAGGAAATATACTGGCGTGACAACTCAGCTACAAAATCAAATTATCCAGCGCACAGTTTTAAACAACGGCATAACCGTATTAGTAACAGAAAACCCAGCAGCGGATATTGTTGCGGCTCGGCTTTTTCTCCGAGCAGGTAGTTGTTGGGAGTCTCCCCAGCAGGCGGGGTTAGCGCATTTATTTTCTAGTGTAATTACCAAAGGAACGCAGCAACTTTCCTCCTTTGAAATTGGCGATCGCGTAGAATCATTAGGGGCAAGTCTTAGTACCGATGCTGCTGCCGATTATTTTGTCCTCAGCCTCAAAACAGTCACGGCAGATATGCCTTCGATGTTGGAATTAGCAGGACAATTGTTGAAGTCGCCTACTTTTCCAGAAATGGAGGTAGAATTAGAGCGGCGTTTGGTGTTGCAAGGCATTCGTTCTCAGCAAGAGCAACCTTTTAGTATCGCTTTCGACAGGTTGCGCCATGCTATGTACCGCCACCATCCTTATGCTATGTCGGCTTTGGGTACAGAAGCAACGGTATCGGCATTAACTAGAAAAGATATCCAAGAGTTTCACCACAAACATTTTCGCCCTGATAATCTAGTCATTAGCTTTGCAGGTAGGATAACTCAAAGCGATGCGAATATTATGGTAGAGCAGGTTTTTGGCGATTGGCAAGCCCCGAAAACCCCTTTGCCAAACCTCACATTGCCCGAATTAAGTCCTCAACCTTATCCGACTGTTACGCCCAAACAAACCCAACAGTCGATTGTCATGCTCGGTTATTTGGCTCCTTCAGTTCACCAGCAAGATTATATAGCGCTCAAACTACTATCTACTTATTTAGGCAATGGGCTTTCTAGTCGGTTGTTTGTAGAGTTGCGAGAAAAACGCGGTTTGGCTTACGATGTTTCGGCATTTTATCCGACGCGCAAAGATACTGCCCCTTTTGTAGTTTATATGGGTACGGCTCCTGAAAATACAGCGATCGCTATAGAAGGACTGCAAACAGAAGTCGATTTACTATGCAGCACCAAGCTTAGTGAAGCAGCTTTGCAAACAGCCAAAAACAAGTTATTAGGGCAGTATGCTTTAGGCAAACAAACTAATGCTCAAATCGCTCAAGTTTATGGTTGGTACGAAGTTTTAGATTTGGGAGTTGATTTTGATACTAGGTTTCAGCAAGAAGTGGCGGCTGTGACTACTGCTGATGCTGTTGAAGCTGCTTGTCGCTATTTGACTACTCCTTATATATCTGTAGTTGGTCCTGAAGCAGTAGTAAATAACTTAGCAACAATCCCTACTAGCTAGTGCAGTTATTTTTGCTTATTTCGCCACCGCTTGTTTTTGCAATAGGCGGTGGTTTTTGTATTTAAGGTAACAGGAGATTTTTACATTTCTTTTTGACCATAATCAGCCCTAAGATAGACGAACTAATCCCATCTGTAGATAGAGCCGATTGGGCGATCGCCAAAGTTATTCTAATAACAAATAAAGCTTCTAGTAGCAAATAAGACAAAGAAATACACAAAAGTATTTTTAAAGCTGCTAACGAAATTGTAATTAGAAAGGAAATTCTATCAATATGTCTAACCTCAACGATCCGCAAAACTACAGTAAACAAGTACGTAAAGAATCTTACACAGATGCTAATGGCAATACTCATACTGACGTAACTAAAACCAACGTCAACGGAAATGCTTACCGCGATGGTTACGTCAACGGGCAAATATCAGAACGCTACGATGAAGATAACTTAGTAGCGCGTGACAATGAAAATGCAGGACGTGGTTTACTACTAGGCATTCTGTTAGCCTCCCTAGCAGCGCTAACTGCTGGTGCTGTATGGTATTTAAACCAACGTACTGATGTTGACCCAGTTACGCCTGTAATAGTTCCAGTACCGAACAGAGTAGAGCCTAGCCCATCTCCTCAACCTAAAACCCAAACTACAATTATTGAAAAGACTAGAGATGTAATAGTTCCTGCACCTGTGCAACAAGCTCCGGCTCCCGCGCCTCAAGCTCCTGCACCTGCTCCTCAGCAAGATATCAATATTACAGTGCCAAGTCCTGCACCGCAAGCACCAGCAGCTAGCTCCAGCGAAAGTAGCTCTAGCTCCACATCCTCTGATTCGCCAACTACTACTTCAACTGAGAACAGTTCGAGTGAAGGTAGCACCAGCACAAGTCCTTCTCCTGCTGCTGGCAATTCTACCAGCGACGCGCCCGCTCAGTAATAAATAATTTGCGCCTTGAATCCTCTCCTAATTTTGGAGGGGATTTTTGCCTTAGTAAACAGATTTTGTGAAATATTGCGACATATAAATGCTAATCAATTTTAGTAAATTACCAGTTGTTAGCCAGAATACGGAATGTTAGTTTAAATGCAGGCACAAAAACAAACCGTCTTTTGATTAGCGCCTGTGCCTCCTGCGCGATCGCCTTGCAATTACTAAATGTCGCATCCAATAATGTAAGATTTGTTTGCTAAATCTCGGTTTTTATTGGAGGTCTACAAAGTTACTGTCAGGTTTCCTTTTCAGGGTTAGCTAGTATTGGAGGTATTTTTAAGTTTGTTGCTTTGATTACTGTCTCCGTAGAATGAATGGATGCACGAGGACGAGAACTAAAAATTGCAAGTTTAGCCCACCTTATTTGAGTTAAATTTCTCCAGTTTGAATTTAAATAAAACCATCCCATCGTTGAATAACCCGCCGAATGCTACTTAATTCTTCACCCTAGTAGCGCGGCGGGTTAGTCAATTATCAGTGACCAGTGACCAGTGACCAGTTAGCAGTTCGTGTGTAGATAAGGAATTTTGTAGGAGCGATTGGGTTAGTTAATTGGTACTTGCTCAATTAAGGTAATGATTGTGACTTCAGGCGGACAGAACAAACGTCCTGGTAGATATGTCCCCAAACCCCTGTTAACGTATAGCTGGTTATTTCCTACCTGATGAAAGCCTTGCGCCCATTCCCAATGTCTGACTACTTTGGCACAGTCTTTCTGCATAAAAGGCATTGTTCGCCGTGCGGATTTAGAAAGGCGGCGACGCAACCTTTTGTATAAGTTTACAGCCGGACCGATCCCTGGCAGCATAATTTGACCGCCATGAGTATGACCAGATAGTTGCAAGTCTACTCGACATTTTTTTAAAGGTTGAGCAGTATCGGGATTATGGGATAGTACGATGCGCGGTATATTAGCATCCAAGCTCATCACAGGTTTAATACTAAACTCATGCGACCAATAATCAGCAAGTCCTACTATAGGCAATTCTTGTCCGAGTGGATAAGCTATTTCGTTCCAAAGTACGCCAATACCAATGCTAGTTAGAGCATCAGTAATTTCTTTTCTAGACTGGCTGTAATAGAGATCGTGGTTTCCCAAGACGCAATAGATACCAGCGCGGCTTTGCAAGTGCTTGAGGCGCAGTACCAATTGATGAATAGGCGCTGGCTCATCAGTTACATAATCGCCAGTTAAAACAATTAAATCGGGTTCGGCTTCATTTGTCACAGCGATCGCTTGTGCGAGCATTTCTTCTGATAGCCGCAAACCGTCATAGTGCAAATCTGACAGTTGTACTAGCTTCGTACCTTGCAATGATGGTGGCAGATTTGCGATCTCTACGGTCAATTTTTCCACACTCAACGGTCCCGATAGTAACCAGTGCATAAAATAATTCGTAATTCGTAATTCGTAATTCGTAATTAAGGACAAAATTAGTAATGCGCGAATTGCTGCTTTGCGGCTTGATACCCCTCCTTTTCCGTAGCGACTCCAGCTTAACAGAACTTAGCCAAAGGCTCTTAGTAACTGGAATACCTTTGCTAATAATTTTTGAAGTCTGTAGCTTTTTTCGTAGTTTTGCTGAGTGAGGGCAAAGGCTGCTTTACTATTTACTTCTGCAAGTGTGGGGTAGATGTGAATACCACCCAAAGCCGAAATTTTTAGGTTGTGAGACATTGCTAAGACAATTTCGTGAATCAATTCGCCTGCGGCTGCACCGACTAAATGAGCGCCAAGAATTTGCCCGTTGCGTCTAGTAATAATTTTGGCAAATCCAGCAGTTGCAGCTTCAGCTTGAGCGCGGTCTACATCGGCATATTCTTGTTTTATGATTTGCATATCTTTGCCGTAACGCTCTTTTGCCTCTTGTTCTGTTAATCCAACACGCGCCAGTTCAGGATCGGTAAATGTTGCCCAAGGAATTACTTTATAGTCTGCTTTGATAACGGGTAAAAATAGCGCATTTTTTAGCACAATATTGGCTTCATACGAGGCTACATGAGTAAATTGGTAGCCACCGATAACATCGCCGCAGGCATAAATCCGAGGATTGGTAGTTTGTAGTTTGGCATTAACGCGGATGCCTTTTTTACCTTTACTATTGCCATAACCAGACTCACTCTTTGGTTGCACCTTGACACCAGCAGCTTGTAGGTTGAGGGATTCAACATTAGGTTGTCTTCCCGCAGCAATTAAGATTTGGTCTACTTCAGCAATTTTTTGTTCCTTTGCCCATAAAACCTTTTTCCCGCCAATAACTTCAACTCGTTCGACTTGGGTTTTAGTGAGAACTTGGATACCTTCTGATGTAAATTGCTGGGCTACTACTTGCGCTGCTTCCGAGTCTTCTTTGGGTAAAATGCGATCGCTTCCGGCAACAATTGTCACCTGAGAACCTAGTCTAGAAAAGGCTTGTCCCAATTCGCAACCAATCGGTCCGCCGCCAATAATAGCTAGCGTTTCTGGGCGCTGAGTTATTGAGAAAACTTCCTCATTTGTAATATATCCTGCTGCTTCAAGTCCGCTAATCGGTGGAATAGCTGGTCTAGAACCTGTAGAAATTACAAAAGCTCTCGCTTTAAGACTTCTGCCATTAACTTTAAATGTTTGCTTGTCTGTAAATTCGCCGTCGCCGAAAATTACCTCACAACCCAAGCCCTCAAATCGTTCTGGCGAGTCGTGGGGTTCGATATTAGCTATGACATTTTGGACGTGAGCGATCGCTTGAGCAAAATCAATCTGAGTATCATTGCAATATATGCCCAATTTGCCTGCATTTTTGACTTCGTAAGCCAAGCGCGAGGCATAAATTAGAGATTTACTAGGAACGCAACCATACCACAAGCAATCGCCGCCTAAACGATGCTTTTCTATCAACGCTACTTTGGCTTTGAGGGCAGCGGCGACACCTGCAACCACCAAGCCGCCAGAACCGCCGCCAATTACTACTAAATCGTATTCAACAGCCATGATTATCACCAAACACTGTCTTTATTCGTAGCGCAATCGCCGTGCGATCGCATTATCCAGCAATTGAACACTACTGATTGCGTTTTTATAGAGGTGTAGGAAGCGAAAAATTGAAAAAATAAGTTTAGAATCAAGGTACTCGCGACGATTTATTGTCATGGCAATATGCGTTGGTGGATGACTTCTCGTCGCAATAGCTAAAAATCTAGTCTCGATCGCTGCAAGGAGATCGATCGATGCGCGTTTTACTCGTCGAAGATGAACCTGGAATTGCTCAATTTGTTCGACAAGGATTAGCTGAAGCAGGATACGCCGTTGATGTAGCACCCGATGGACGCAGTGGATGGGATTACGCAATAGCCGCCGAGTACGACATTATTGTGCTAGATATCATGCTGCCCGAAATGGATGGCTTGCAATTGTTGCGCCAACTGCGATCGGAACGGATCAAATCGCCTGTACTGCTTCTAACTGCCCGCGATCGCATCGAAGATCGAGTTAAAGGATTGGATGCGGGGGCGGATGACTATCTCGCCAAACCTTTTGCTTTTACAGAATTGTTGGCGCGGTTGCGGGCTTTGTTGCGTCGTCCACCGCTGCAAGGGGATACGATTTTGCGGGTTGCAAATCTAGAAATGGATGTGGCAAACCGCGAAGTGTTTCGGGACGGAAAACAAATCGATCTCAGTCCGCGAGAATTTACATTGCTGGAGTATTTTATGCGCCATCCGCGCCAGGTGTTGACCCGCGATCGGATTACCGAACATATTTGGAATTTTGATTTCTATGGCGATTCTAATGTCGTCGATGTTTACGTCGGCTATCTGCGGCGCAAAATCGATCGCGAGTTTAATCCGCCGCTGCTCCATACAGTACGGGGCGTTGGCTATCGCTTGAGTGCGGAAGGGTAAATCATGCGATGGAGTCGAATTCCAGTCCGCATTCAACTTGCCTCCTGGTATGTGCTGCTGCTGGCACTCATCCTCGGAAGCATTGCTGGGTATTTGTACTTTCGACTAGAACGCAAATTGCTCGTGAAGACAGACACCGCGCTTCAGATTGCTTCGGCTCAATCACTCGTCTATCTCGATCGCCAACCAGTATTAGCGTTTGAGCAGGCTCCTAGGCAACGCCAGACTGCACTACGTCTGAGCCAGCTTGGGTTAGCGGCTCGTCTAATTACGCCAGAAGGTAAAGTAGTTGATGGATTCGGTCGATATCAAGATGTGCCGATCTGGGTTCCGACTACAAGCGGTTATATGACCTTAGCAACCGATGGCATTGATTGGCGATTGATTAGTCAGCCAGTGATTCGAGCAGGACGCATCGTTGGATGGTTACAAGTCGCTCAATCTTTAGAGCCGCTAGAAGACATTGCTCGAGAATTACCAACTGAAATTTTGCTCAATCTACCGTTGATTCTGCTGGTCGCGGTACTCGGTGGGTTATTTCTCTCGAATCGGGCGCTATCTCCAGTTCGACACATTACGCAAACAGCACGGGTAATTACGGCAACAGATTTGAGTCAACGCATTCACTACCAAGGAGCTAGCGACGAGGTTGGAAAGTTAGCCATTACGTTCGATCGAATGCTCGATCGCTTACAAGCAGCACTCGACCGAGAACAACGCTTTACAGCCGATGCTGCCCACGAACTACGGACACCCTTGACCGTAATGAAAGGACGGTTGGAGGTCACGCGGAGTCGTTCGCGCAGCCAAGAAGAGTACGACCGCACGCTGCAAAAACTGGAACAGGAAGTCGATCGCTTGATTCGCCTTACTAATGGTTTGCTTCTTTTGGCAAAAATCGATCGACGACAGTTGCCGTTTGCACTGCAATCTGTGAATCTCAGTGACTTACTAGAGATAATTGTCGAGCAAGTCGAGCCTTTGGCTGACACCAGAGAAATTACCTTAATCGCCGATCTAGCGCCTGAATTATGGATGAAAGGCGATCCAGACCATTTGACAAGTTTGTTTCTCAATCTCCTAGATAATGCGGTGAAATATACAAAAGAAGGCGGAGTGGTGAGGCTCTGGTCTAACATTGAGACTGCCAAAATTCAGGTTTGTGTGAGCAATACAGGAGCAGGCATTTCACCAGAGCATTTACCCTACTTATTTGAGCGGTTTTATCGGGTGGAATCTGCACGATCGCAAGGTGGAGCGGGATTAGGACTTGCGATCGCGCAAGAGATGGTTCGGCTTCATAATGGCACGATCGAGGCTAGTAGCGAATCCGGTACAACAAATTTTACTGTCAAGTTGCCTTTATCTCGATCGGACATATAGTAGCCCCTCGTTCTCATCATTTTCTTAATTTCGCTTTCTAATCAGGGGTATGCCTCTACCTATTTACTATTTAATGCTCTAGTTAGTAACAGATATACTTTATTCTTCTCATCATTTTTTTAATTTTCACTGCTATTGTCGAGAGCATCACTCTTTGGTCATTCTAATAATGCGTGACACAACAGGCACATTGAATCGCTTCGACCGTCAGCTATGGAAGAAATTCTGGAAACTCGCAAAACCTTACTGGTTCTCAGAGCAAAAGTGGAAAGCCAGAAGGTTGCTCCTGAATTTAGTGGTTCTCACAGTATTGGTAAATGGAATTAACGTTGGGATTAGCTTTATTTTTAGAAACATTGATACTTCGCTAGCGAGATTTCCAAATACCGGAGATAGCAGTACGTTTTGGCGGCTGATTGCGCTTTATGCTGGACTTTTAGTCATTGCTACTCCGATCGTTGTTCTGTTCGATTTCGTTCGAGAAAAGTTAGGGCTGCATTGGCGTGAGTGGCTCACAAATCGTTTCTTAGAACGGTATTTATACAATCGTGCTTACTATCAAATCAATTTAGATGCCAAAATTGATAATCCCGATCAACGCATTGCCGATGATGTTCGGGCTTTCTCTCGGACAAGCCTTTCATTTCTGTTGGTCATTCTGTCCTCGGTCATTACTTTAATTTCATTCACAGGCGTATTGCTCTCGATTTCAGTAGCGCTATCCATGACGTTAATTGCCTACGCGATTGTGGGTACGGTAATCACAGCTTGGCTCGGACGGAGATTGATTGGAATTAACTTCAACCAACTGAAACGGGAAGCAGATTTTCGCTATGGTCTAGTTCACGTGCGGGACAATGCCGAAGCGATCGCATTCTACCAAGGAGAAGTTGCAGAATTAGCGCAGTTGCGAAAGCGATTTGGGGATGCATTACGAAACTTCGATCTGTTGATTCGCTGGGAACGCAACTTAGGCTTTTTTACCAGTAGCTATAACTTTCTAGTTCGGGCATTACCTTACTTGGTGGTTGCGCCAATTTATTTTGCAGGGCAAACCGATTTTGGAGCAATTACTCAAGCGGCGATCGCATTCGATCAGATTTTTCGGGCTTTATCGCTGGTCATCAGCCAGTTTGAGGTATTGACCGCATTTGCAGCTGGCGTAAACCGTTTGGGCAGTTTTGCGGAAGCGGTAGAACCAACTGCACTTGCACAAAGGAAATCGACGACGATTACAACTACCAAAGATGAACAACTGGCGCTCGATCGAGTCACGCTTCTGACACCAAACTATCAACGAACATTAGTGAATAATCTATCTTTGAAGTTAAATCTCGGCGAAGGATTAGCAATCGTGGGACATAGCGGTAGTGGAAAGAGTTCGTTGCTCAGAGCGATCGCAGGGTTATGGAATACGGGTCTTGGACACATAGCTCGTCCAGTCTTGGGTGAAATGCTATTTTTGCCGCAACGCCCTTACATGGTGTTGGGTTCGCTGCGAGATCAGCTATTGTATCCCCATCGCGATTGTTCGAGCGATGAAGCTCAACTCAATCGCGTTTTAGAGCAAGTGAATCTGGCAGAACTGCCTGAGCGGGTTGGCGGTTTTGACGTTGAGCTAGATTGGGCAAATACGCTTTCTCTAGGCGAACAGCAACGTCTTGCCTTCGCGCGATTGTTGTTGGCTCAACCACGCTATGCGATTTTAGATGAAGCTACAAGTGCTTTAGATTTAGATAACGAACAACATCTATATCAACAGCTTCAGGAAATGAAAATTGCCTTTATCAGCGTTGGACATCGTATGAGTTTATTGCAATATCATCATTACGTTTTAAAGTTAGAAGGCAATACTCACTGGCAATTGTTGTTGGCTCAGACTTATGATGCAGCATAGGTGCGTTGGCTCGATTCGCTATGAGACAGCCCGATCTCAATTACCTGGTCATCACCTTTACGAGCGTTGGTAGCTTTTATCTAAATGAATAGCTACATCTCGATGGACAACAGGAAGCCGCGCTCTATATCGTCACGGTCGGGTAGATTGAGCCTTAATCTAAAATTACGAATTACCAATCGGTTTTCTCATGGTTTTCTTAATCTTTGCTTCTAACTTGGAGATATAGGCAAAAAACACAACACTCTCTACAGTTTAGGAGTTGAAATTATGAACGCTAAACAAAAAATTGCCAGTGCGATCGGGGCTGGAGTTCTCCTCATGGGTGGCGCATTATGGTTCAAACCTAAAGAAGCCCAAGCGTCGCCTCACAATACTGCGCCTTCTATCAGCCTAGTTCAAGCCGTTGAAACCGTACTGGCAGCTAATCCAGGAGCCACCGCGATTGAGGCAAATTTAGAGCGCGATCGCAACACATTGGCATGGGAAATCGAACTTGATAATGATACGGAAGTGTATGTGAATGCAAATACTAATCAGATTGTTAGAACCGAGCAAAAATGGAATGTCAGCAACATCCCATTTTTAGGAGAATGGATACCAAACTAATGCAAACAACAACGCATGAAGCATTTATAAATGAATGGCGAAACTACCTTAGCGATCTAGGAATAATTATTTCTTGGGATTTAGATTCTGAAATCAAGTTGGAGACGAGTATGCAAGTTGAACTCACACAAAAAGTTGTTGCACAAAAGAGTGAGTACGATTCAACCCTATTTACAGTTTGGCAACACTTAACGAGAGACTATGGCGATCGAGTTGCGCTCCGAGATCCTCACAGCCAACCGATTGTAGAACTAACCTATGCCCAAGTATTCGAGCAAGCTCTCAACTTTGCTGGAGGCTTGCAATCATTAGGGGTTGCACCTGGAGATCGGGTGGCGATTATTGCCGAGAATTCCCCTCACTGGTTAATTGCAGACTTGGGTACGCTGTTTGCAAGTTTAGTGAATGTGCCTCGTAGTGCGATCGCACCGCTCCAAGAACTAGAATACATTCTGCGTCATAGCGGTAGCACAGTAGCGATCTTGCAGGACTTAAAGACGTGGAAACAACTTCAGTATATTCTGAGCGAGCTAGGGATTTTTCGAGTAATTTTGTTGTCAGATGAGGTACAAAAAGGCTGCTTTGGATTCAACGATTTATTAACACTAGGACGCGGTCAGTCTACGATGCGAGGATTACAAAGATCGCAACTGGCAACAATTATGTACACATCTGGCACGACTGGCAATCCCAAAGGTGTGATGCTAACTCACGGCAATCTCATGCATCAAATCGAGAATTTAGATGTTGCCGTGCAGCCTAACTCTGGAGAACGAGTTCTTTCTATTCTTCCAACTTGGCACTGTTACGAACGCGCTTGCGAATATTTTTTACTATCGCGAGGGTGCATGATTGTTTACAGCGATCGCCGTCATCTCAAACAAGATTTGCAAGCGGAACGACCACATTACTTTATCGCAGTGCCTCGAATTTGGGAACTGTTTTATGATGCCATTGGGCAGCAAATTCAAAACAAAAGCCGAACGGCGCGATCGCTGGTCAAAGTCTTTCTCCGGCTTAGCGAACTTTACATCACTCAACGGCGAATTACAACACATCAATCGAGCGAGCGTGTGGAAAATGAGTTCAAAAACAAAAAAATTTCAAAATGGCAACATCGAATTCTATCAATACTGCATCGCTTAGGAGATGCGCTGGTATATCGTAAAATTCGCCAAGCAATTGCGCCCCAGCTTAAATGTGCGATTACAGGTGGAGCAACGCTACCCGCTTATCTCGATAACTTCTATGAAATCCTGGGAATTGAGATTCTCAACGGTTATGGATTAACTGAAACGGCTCCAGTGCTTGCTGCCCGTAGAATCAATCGAAATGTTCGGGGAACAGTTGGTCCTGCTTTACCAGGGACAGAACTAAAAATTGTTCATCCTGAAACTGGATTGCCTTTACCGAGCGGGGAAACAGGATTAGTCATGGCAAGAGGACCGCAAGTCACGATCGGCTATTATGAGAACCCCGAAGCAACAGCACAAGTGCTTTGCGCGGATGGTTGGTTCAACACTGGAGATTTGGGGTGGTTAACACCTGATGGCGATCTAGCGATCGCTGGACGAGCAAAAGATACGATCGTACTATCAAATGGCGAGAACGTAGAACCAGAACCTTTAGAGAATTGCTACAAGCAAAGTGTCTACATTAATCAAATTGTGTTGATTGGACAAGACCGCAAGCGATTGACGGCGTTAATCTTGCCGAACTTGGACGAGATTGCAGCTTGGGCAACAACGCAAAAATTGTCCTCAGTTCCAGAAACCGAATTGCTCCACTATCCTCAAGTTCGCCAGTTGATGAAGGCACAATTGAAACAGTATTCTAACCCGCGATCGCTCCATGCAGTCAGTGACTTTCGCTTTGTGCCTGAACCATTCTCGCCGGATAACGGCTTAACAACACAAACATTGAAAATCCGTCGTGCCAAAGTCGAGCAACACTACGCCTATCTAATCGACGAAATGTACGACTAACTCAAAATCGCTTCTCACCATACTGTTCCTCGTGCCTCTTTTTTGTTCTCTCCAAGCACAGAACAGAGGAAGGGACAATCAAAAGCGCATTTTCTGACAAATACTAGGAGACATTACCATGCAATTGTTTCAAAAACACTGGAACCGATCGGTAGCAGCCTTTGGTAGTTTGATGCTGAGTTTTGCGTTAGCGCAGCTTACCGAAGGTATCGCCCCGACTGCCCATGCTACCACCCACAATCCATCTACTGTTCAAGCTGCTGCCAATGATGCTGCTATACCTAGAATTTTCAACGAGGCTCCCTTTAGTGGGGGATTACACGCGCTAAATCTACCTCTTGCCTCCCCAATTGTGCCTCCTCTGCCAGAACAACTTCAACCGCCAAGCGCGATCGTTGCACCCGTAGATGGGGAAATCAAAATGCTGCTGACTAATCCAACTAATGCTGCAATTTCTTTTGAGGTACTTGGGCATACCGAATCGCGGATTCTACCCGCCCGATCGAGCCTTACACTTAAAAATCTGCCTGCTCCGGTTGGCGTGACCTTTAGACGGCAAGATAGCGGGTTACTCAACATCCAGCCTCAAGTCAATACCGCACCTGGGCTGTTACAAATCACCTTTAATGAAGCAACAGATTTGAGCCAAGACAGAATTGCCCTAGAAGTCCAACCAGATGGCGCTGTTTTTCTGAATTAATCTCTCGGTCAAATCATGAATAACTCTTTGCATCCTCGTTCTCAATCGGCGATTGAGACCTCAAACAATTGGCACACGCTAGAGGCAGAAATTGTATTGGATTTGCTTGATAGCGATCGCCGAACTGGATTGAATCGTACCCAAGTTGACGATCGCATCATCAAATTTGGATTGAATGAACTCAAAGAACAAGCAGGACGTAGTGTGGCGCGAATTTTGCTAGATCAGTTCGCCAACATTATGCTGATTATGTTGATTGCTGTTGCGATTGTTTCTTCTTTGCTAGGAGAAGCGAAAGACGCGATCGCAATTTTTAGCATTGTCGGCATCAATGGATTGCTGGGATACGTGCAAGAAAGCCGCGCCGAGAAAGCACTAGCTGCTCTCAAACAAATGGCAGTGCCAATGGTGCGAGTGTGCCGTCAAAGTACTGTACAGGAAATCCCAGGACGGGAACTCGTACCTGGCGATATTGTCTTGCTCGAAGCAGGAGGACAAGTTCCAGCAGATGGACGATTGTTAGAAGGAGCCAACTTGCGGGTGCGGGAGGCAGCACTCACCGGAGAAGCGCAACCCGTTAGCAAAAATGCCACTGTGGTTCTGGATGCAGATGTACCTTTGGGCGATCGTGCCAATTTGATGTTTCAAGGCACAGAAGTGCTTCAAGGTCGCGGCGTTATGGTTGTTACGGCGACCGGAATGAATACTGAACTCGGTCGAGTTGCTGCACTGCTTCAAGGCGTTGAAAATGAACCCACTCCGCTACAACGACGCATGAGCTTGTTAGGGAACGTACTGGTAAGTGGGGCATTAATTTTGGTCGCGATCGTAGTTCTTTTGTCAGTAACAAACGCGCCGGATGGCTGGAGCCGTTTGTTAGCAGGAGATTTCACGCCACTACAAGAGCCGCTACAGGTTTCTTTGAGCATGGCAGTAGCAGTTGTTCCAGAAGGACTGCCAGCGGTGATTACAGTGACGTTGGCGATGGGGACACAACGAATGGTGAGACGTAATGCTTTGATTCGTAGGCTACCTGCAGTCGAAACTTTGGGTTCAGTTACGACAATTTGTTCTGACAAAACGGGGACGCTCACCCAAAACAAAATGGTCGCTCAAGTAGTGCGTACGGCTGAAACCGTTTACACAGTAACAGGACAGGGCTATGTGCCAGAGGGGAACTTTCTCATTGGCGAACACCCCCAAGATCCCGAAGCCAATCCAGAACTCTATACCCTCTTGTTAGCTGGCGCGGTTTGCAATGATGCCGTTCTTAAATGTGAGTCTGGAAATCATTGGACGATTGTGGGCGATCCAACCGAAGGGGCATTGTTGACCTTGGCAGGCAAAGCTCAGTTATACAAACCGCAATTAGAGCCACATCTGCCTCGCGTGAGTGAGTTTCCTTTCTCTTCGGAACGCAAGCGCATGAGTGTGATTTGTCGCATCAATGATTCTGGGTTAAAGACTGACTGGCATTCTTTCCTGAACGCGGCAGCCAATAGCATGAAATCGCTGAATTCCTATGTAATGTTTACCAAAGGGTCGCCAGAAATAGTTCTCGCTCGTTGTAATCGAGTGCAGATCGAACAGTCTACTGTACCACTAACCGACAAGCAACGCACCCAAATTCTGCAACAAAACGAGAACCTAGCACAGCGAGGCATTCGCGTTCTGGGGTTTGCCGTTCGAGATCTTGCCTCTGTGCCACCTGAAGACAGTGACGATCGCATCGAGCAAGAATTAGTTTGGTTAGGACTGGTGGGGATGCTAGATGCTCCTAGACTTGAAGTTCGTCCAGCCGTTGATATGTGCCGTCAGGCGGGAATTCGTCCTATCATGATTACCGGCGATCATCAACTCACCGCAGTTGCGATCGCGGCGGAGCTTGGTATTGTTCCCTCGATCGAGACGACAGCATTGAGCGGTCAAGACATAGAGAAAGTCTCTCAACCCGATCTAGAAACGTTAGTAAAAAACATTAGCGTCTATGCTCGCGTTGCACCTGAACACAAGCTCAAAATTGTGCAAGCCCTTCAGAAAAATGGTGAATTTGTTGCCATGACTGGAGATGGCGTGAATGATGCTCCAGCAATCAAACAAGCGGATATTGGAATTGCGATGGGCATCACTGGAACGGATGTGAGCAAAGAAGCGAGTGATATGGTATTACTCGATGATAATTTTGCCACGATTGTTGCTGCAACGGAAGAAGGTCGAGTCGTTTACACTAACATTCGTCGCTTTATCAAGTACATTTTGGGGTCTAACATCGGTGAAGCGATCGCGATCGCCGCAACGCCAATTTTGCTTACAGGTGCATCGGTTCCGCTCACGCCGCTCCAAATTTTGTGGATGAACTTAGTCACCGATGGTTTACCTGCGCTAGCTTTGGCGGTAGAACCTCCTGAACCAGATGTAATGTACCGCCCCCCGTTTAATCCACAAGAGAGTATCTTTGCACGCGGATTAGGGAATTACATTTTACGTATTGGATTAGTCTTAGCGATTACAGTAATATTCATGATGCTAATCGTGTTTCCATATCGCGCTCAATTTGGAACTAATCCCGATGCTTGGAAAACAATGGTATTTACAACGCTATGTCTTTCACAAATGGGTCATGCTCTAGCTGTTCGTTCTCAAACTCAACTTACAATGGAGATGAATCTATTTTCAAATCCTTATGTATTGCTTTCAGTAATCGCAACTACTTTATTACAGTTGGCATTAGTTTATGTCGAACCATTGCGAGTCTTTTTTGGAACTTATTGGCTATCACCCTTACAACTGGCGATTTGCTTTGGGTTTAGCGCCTTAGTTTTCATCTGGATTGAAGGCGAAAAGTTACTTCTGCGATGGGTGCAGTCTCGTCAACAGCGATCGATTACTCCTGCCCGTTAATTTCTGCTGTCTCACTCACGAGCATGACTCCAGCCAAACAACTCCAAACCTCAAAAATTCTGTGCGATCTTCTCAACCAGCACGAAGGTGATGAAATCCGGCTCAGAGATTTGCTGCACCATATGGGCGATCGCGCTTTCGGTCCAATGCTTTTGATTTGCGCCTTGCCCGAAGTTTTACCATTACCCGTTGCGGGTGTTTCTGCTATCATTGGCATCCCCTTAATGCTTGTTTCTGCTCAGTTAGCGATTGGATTGCGTCGCCCTTGGTTGCCGCCCTGGGTTGCTAATCGCTCATTTAAGCGCACTCAATTCGAGCGGCTTGTCCGCCGAACGCTCCGATATCTTGAAAAACTAGAGCATCTTCTCAAACCCCGATGGCGATTTCTCACAACACCTATAATCGAACGGTTTATTGGGTTGCTCTTGTTGGTGCTGGCGATCGTCATTACGTTACCTATTCCCTTTGGCAATATTCTGCCTGCGATCGCAATAGCGATCGTCAGTCTCGGCATGATTGAGAAAGATGGATTAGCGATCGCGATCGGTGGAATTGGTGCAGTTGTGATTTTGGCGTTTATGACAAGTGCAATTCTGCTTGTCTTACCTATGTTTAACGTGTTGTAACTGACTTTTCATTTTGGGAATTGTTCAAAAAATCGTTATTTAAATTACATACGGCTCCATCTATCCTCACAACAAGCGACGTGAAAGACAATGAAACGGATAGCGCCCTCAGCAAAACTATTGACACGCAAATTTTGGCGATTCAATTTCGCAAAACTGGCATTGTTAGCAGCCATCTTCATTTTGGGTAGCGGTGCTGGAATTGCCATTACCTCAACCATCACATTCCACCCAGCCAATGTCGCATCCCGTGAATTCATCGATATCAGCGCCCCAAATCCAGAAATTTGTGCCCAGTATGGAGCAAGTGCAATGGTGATAGATGCCCGCTTCTTTGTCACCATGAATCCCTTTCACGTCTTTGTATCGCAGTCCAATCTCAAGCCTGGGTGCGTCTTACGGATGGGAAACTGGCAGATTTTAGAGCAACGTAGATTAATTACAGCAGACCAAGTGCGTGATTGTCGAAACAGTATGAACACATTTGGCTTTATTGGTGAGTTAGAAAATTCACCCGATATTCGCTGTGTTTACCAAAATGACAATTCTCAAAACCTCTTTCTGAACCAGCCAGGATTGCCACCTCCACCAAGTACAGAAAATTTCTAAATTGAATTACGATACGCATGAAAAAATCTTAGCCGATCGCATTGAGCTAGAAGACAACGAGTAAATTTTGCAATCACTCCAAGTTGGCGCACTGGGATATCTACTCAAACGAACGCCTGCACCAGAGATTGCAATGTCGCTAACAGATAACCCCGATCGCGCTAAGAACGACGAGCGTAAGTAAACGGTAGGCTTCTTGCGGTCAAAAAGCTTTGCTCGGTCATCTGACTCCACGGCATTAAGATTTGACGAGTAAAGAGAAATGAATCGATCGTGCGTTTCATCAGGTCATCTGCGCGCGATCGCATTTCTGCAATGACTTCACCTGATGCACTGCCTAATGCTTTCATCACATCCACTGGTAGCTGTCGAACCTGAATTTTGTAATCGTTGGTCAATCTCTGAAGTGCCCTTGCATTTCCAGCGTTGGCTTCTGCTAAACCCTGGTCATGTTCAGCTTGAGCAGCGATCGCAATAATTTGCTGAAGGTCGGACGGCAACGCCTCATACCGCGCTCGATTCACTACTAACTCAACCAAGCCAGACGGTTGATTATACGAAGGAAAATAGTAATAGCGGGCGAGTTCCTGCAAACCATAATGCAGATCGACCAGGGGACCGACAAGCTCAAACCCGTCCAATTTTTTTGCCTGCATCGCTTGACGAATTTCAGGGATTCTCATCGTCACTGGCTTAACGCCCAACTGAGATAAGACATCGGCAGCGACCCCCGTTGTCCGAAATCGAACGCCCCGTAAATCATCCAAGCTATTAATTTCATTGCGGAACCATCCAAAAGACTGTGCTCCTAATGAACCTGCTGGAAAGGCTCTTACCCCAAAGGGAGCGTAAGCAGCGTCCCACAACTCCTGTCCGCCAAAATAGTAGAGCCATGCACTCATCTCATTCTGAGTGAATCCATAGGGAACGACAAAGAAAAACTCTAACACTGGGGATTGAGTGCGCCAATCGTATGCCAGACTGCGGCTCATTTCCACAGTGCCATCGCTAACTACTTTCAATGTCTCAGGAAAAGGAACAACGGCATTCGGTGGCAGTACCTCAATTGTTAAACGCCCTTGACTCATCGCTGCAATGCGATTAGCGAGTCGCTGTCCGGCAGCAAGTTGATCGGGAAAGGTTTCATCCCAACGCGACACCATCCGCCAGCGAAACTGTTCTGACTGAGCATTTGCAGGCTGCTCTGTCCTGCTTACAGCGTTCACAGCGATCGCTGCTGTTGTAGAAGCCGCTGCCCCTAGCAAAAAATTGCGACGCTGAAATAAGCGATTGCGATTCATATTTTATATTTCCTAGTAATTAAAAACGAAATTGGGATGCAGAAAGTAACAAAAGCCAGCGGAGTGACTCAAAATCATGTAGCAGTTCTTGCACATTGTTAACGGACACATTGTTAACGGACTTACTCAGCAATCGAATCAGGAATCTGTAGCTTCTTCTGATGAAATCGATGTTTTCTCCTATGGAACTAACACCATTGAGTGTGCGCCGCGCGTCACCGGAACAGAGTAACGAGTTTGAACTAGCTTTGGATGTGGATTGAGCGGATCGGTTGCAATCCGCCAAAAGTCAATCGAGCCGCCCTGTTTGCGATCGTCAAAATGGTCATAGTTCACGACTGCAAGATATTGACTCGAAGCATCAAATGCAGCTGCTTCGGGCAAAATGCCATCATAGGGATACTCAGCGACATGGTTTAGCTGTCCGGTTTGTGGATCGAGTGTGATTAAACTGAGGGTCGAAAACCAGGTGATGCGTCGATCGTCGTAGGGAAGATAGCTTCGCTCTAGATTAGTGGTTACAACAAAACGACCATTCGGACTAATTGCAATTCCTTCTGGACTTACACCAGTCATCGCTCTTGACACCAGTGCATGACGGGGTGAGCCATCGGCTTGTTTTCCTGCTGATAAACGGATGCTATTCACACTACCGCGCGGAGCTTCCGTCCATAGCCCCTCGACATCGGGACCCCAAAAGAGGTTATTCACGATCAAATGCCGACCATCTGGAGTAAACCGAGCCATGTAAGGCGCTTTCTCAATCTGCACGACATTGCCCCAGGGTTGCAGTTCGATCGTATTTCTTTGCCGCCCAACTCGAACAAACTCGACCGTTGCTGCATTTTCGTTGACCAATGCAAGCACATCTTCTTTCGGATGCCATTCCGCATGAATTAGCCGCTGTCCTTGAGGCAAGCGAGGTACAGTTGGATAAACAGGTTGCCCTAGTCGTCCATTGCTAAAGGGGATGATTGCAAGCGGTGTCTTTGTTCCTGCACCTTGAGGATTGAATGCGATCGCAACCGAGGCTCCATCCCGACTGATGCTCACTGAGTCCGGACGTTCGGCAACTGTTACTTCTTGTACCCGTCGCGGGCGAGTCGGATCGCTCAAGTCAAATACTAAAATGCGATCGCCGTGTCGCAGATCGGAAAACCGCTGATTTTGCCAGTCGCCATCGGGTCGTGGTCTGAAGGTTTCGACAACGATCGCAAACCGACCATCGGGCGTAACTGCAACCGCAACAGGTGGACCCGCAACCGAGTTACTTGCCTCTGTTTCGTAAGCTCTCAAGTCCCGAACGTGCCGCCCTCCCAGGGGAATCACGCTCAAGGCATCTCGTCCTTCTCTGGGTCCGAGTTGACCATTTACATACGCGGATGCCAGCATATCTGCATCTGAAATCGAAACGAGATAACGTCCCTGAAAGGTCATCGGTGCGGCTCGATCGAGCGTTTGAGCGATCGCTTCAGATGGTATGAGCATCATTGCTAGTCCGAATGCCAATAGTTTCTCGATCGTGAACTGAGTCATCCTTGTTCTCCTAACTTGCGCGAAAATTTATGGAATCAACATCAGTTGATGAACGCCCCGAACAACGCTTGCTTTGAAACCCGTTGGTTCTAGTCGCGGAGTCTCGCCTTGAATCACTCGAAAGAAATGGACTTTGCCCCGTCGTTCTGTTAAGTCAAAACCGATTGCGCTACTCACTGCTAAATTCTGTCCCTCTGCGTCAAACACAATGCCTTGCGGCAAGATTTCTCCTTCCATTCGATATTCCCCTGCTGTCCGCAGTTGACCTGTTGCCGGATCGAGCGATGTTAAGGAAATCGAACTATAGGGAGTCAATCGTCGATCGTCCCAAGGAACATAGCTGCGAATCATATTCGGTGTCGCGATTAACCGTCCGTCTCGGCTCATTGCTAATCCTTCTGGACTAATGCCTGTTTGCACTGTCGAAACGACTCGATGCTGCGGACTGTTCCCATCAGCCACAAATTGAATTGAAGTGAGACTTCCAGGCGGCGCACCCACAAAGAAACCGTCAACATCCTGACCCCAGTGAACGCTGTTCGTGACGAAAAATTGACCGTTCGGGGTAAAGTATCCACTCACTGGAAATTGCCCTACCTGAACAGGTTGTCCCCACGGCTGAATTTGATAGCGACCATTGTTCGCGCGATCGACTCGATAAAACGCGATCGCATTTTGATTCGTCAGTACCACTGCGAAAAAGCGCCCCGATGGATGCCAGCGAACTCCAGTAATCGCGCCATCTCCTGCTTGAACAGGAATCTGAAACGATTGAGGTTGACCCAGCTTTGTACCGTTGACTGGAACGAGATGAATCTGTCTTCCTGGTTCACGCGAGGTTGAGACAAGCAGCAAATCGCCTTGAGGATTGATATCGATCGCTTCTGGACGATTCCCTAATTCAACCGTGTTCGCGACTTGAGGACGCATTGGATTTGTGAGATCGAGCGATCGCAATCGTCTACCCACTGGCAGTTGATCGAACTTTGTTGCGTTTGCTGGAGCAGGTTCGCTCGTTTCAATTACAAATGCAGCACGACCATTCGGTGCAACGGTCATAGAGAAGGGCCAAGCGGTAACTGCATTGGAAACATTCGCACGTCCAACTGATAGAGGTCGAGGACTGCGATCGCTCATACCAATTTAATGTAAAAAGTAGCTTAATAAAGTAAGTTGAGTGAGCCTAATGCATTAAGCTAGTCAAAAATAGCAAATAAGCTCAGATCAAAAGATGGCTCGTCCTCTACAAGTGACAATTG
>NZ_JYON01000004.1 GCF_000952155.1 Aliterella atlantica CENA595
CAGACCGAAATTAACGCTTCTGGAGAGATGACCCTCTACTTAAATCTGGAAACAGTGTTTGAGCAAAGTCGCTCGTTGAAGGAAGAATCCCCCGTCACAGCGCAAGCTTGACGGTGGGAGTGTCAATAACCAAGCGATCGCATCCTAGTCATGTAGTTATGTCGGCTGAAGCTTACCAGCAGTTGATGACACTAGCGGAGTTAGAAGATCGGCTTTTAGGGCAACAAGCACAATCAGCCTTAAACCAGTCGCAGATGGTAGGAGTAGAAGAGTTTACGCTAGCTATGCAGCGATTAGCAAATGGCGAAGCTTGATAGGTTAACTCACATCTTGCACCATCCCGCCAAAGAATAAATTCCTTGGCTCATAGCTTAAGTCGGATTTATCCGACTTTCCTGGGATTGAACTGTGTTTTAGTCCGTTTTAACGGACTTCTACTATCAGCCTTGAAATTGATTTCAAGGCTGATGAGGCAAGGTGCAAGATCTAAGTTAAAGTACGAACTAGATCGCTAATATCTAATAACTTGGAGAAAAAGCGATCGCATTATGCTGACTGATATTTGGACTGTAATTTGGAAAGAATGGCGAGAATTACTATTTCAGCGCGGTAGTTTGCGGGGAATTTTGCTGAGTTTGATTCCTTCGGTGCTGATATTTGGCGTACTTTTACCTGCTCAAGTTGGGCGGGTTTGGGTAGAATCTCCAGCGTCGATAGTGTTGTGGGGTTGGCTAGCTATGCTCCCAGTTACGGCGATAATTGCCGATGCTTTTGCTGGAGAAAGAGAAAGGCATACTTTGGAAACTTTACTTGCTAGCCCTTTGTCGGCACGAGCAATTTTGTTTGGTAAGGTAGGGGCAGCGGTAGGCTATGCCTGGGTATTGACGTTTATTATGCTGCTGGTAGCTTTGATTACTGTAAATGTTGTTGATGGCGATGGTAGGCTGTTACTTTATCCGGCAAAGATTGCTATTGGCGGCGCGATTTTAGGACTATTAACAGCAACTTTATCGGCGAGTATTGGCGTACTTGTCTCTTTAAGAGCCGCAACAGTTAAACAAGCGGCGCAGCAACTTGTTTTTGCTTCTATTGCCTTAACTTGGTTGCCTTTATTTGTCTTGAGTTTGCTTCCTACTCAAGTCCAAGAAGATTTGGTAAAACTAGCCCAAAATGGCAATACTACAGCAATTTATCTTCTTGCTGCAATTATCCTAATTATTCTCAATTTTGGCTTATTGCTACTAGCAATGGCGAGATTTAAGCGATCGCGCCTTATTCTAGATTAATTATTATTTCCTACTTCAACTCGGCGCGGAATCTCAATTGTAAAAGTTGAACCCTCGCCCAGCTTACTTTCTACATCAATCTTCCCTTGCATTAACCGCACTAAGCGATCGCATATAGCTAGCCCTAAACCAGTACCGCCATGCTGACGGGTAATTGTTTGATTTGCTTGGCGAAATTCATCAAAAATATGCTCGATATCAGCTTCAGCAATGCCAATTCCTGTATCTTTGACAGCAATTGCTAGGCGATCTGACCATAATTCCTCTACTGTAACTGCTACTTTGCCCTCGCCTGTAAACTTGATTGCATTGGAAATCAAATTGATTAATACTTGGCGCAAGCGATCGCTGTCGTTGACAATATTAGGATTAGTTAAATTTAATTCCACCTCAAGAACTAAATTTTTCTGCTCGGCTAAAGAACGGCTTTCCTCAACAGTTTCCTTGACTAATTGGACTAAGTTAAACTCAGCTAACTTAAGTTCCATCCGACCAGCTTCAATTCTGGCAAAATCCAAAATTTCGTCAATTAACTTTAATAAGTGCTTGCCATTACTAAAAATTCTTTCCACCATATTTGCTTGATTGCTAGCAAGATTAGGCGGGGCTTGGCGGAGCAGTATTTGCGAAAATCCAATTATCGCATTCATCGGACTGCGTAGTTCGTGAGACATGATTGCCAAAAAATGAGACTTTAGCTTGGCACTTTCTTGTAGTTGCAAATTCTGCACTTGAATTTTTTGCAACTTTTCTTCTGCTTGCTTGCGGGCGGTTATATCGCGGATCATGCACCGCAGATCGGTGACTTTACCTTGGCGATCGCGTACAGTGGCTATAGTTATCGCCGCCGCAAAGGGTTGAGACTGACGGGGACAGATGTTAATTTCCCATTCTGGCAATCGCTCTAACTCTTGGACGCGATTTAGCTGATAGCGTAAAGCGTGGCGATCTTTGAGCGCAATATAGTTAGCTAGCGGTTTACCAACTAGGGCAGATTTAGGCATATTGAGCAAGCTTGCTGCTGCTTGATTGTGTTCGCGGACGATCCCAGATGGATCGGTAACTAAATAACCATCAGGGGCAAATTCAAATAATTCTTGATAGCGCTGTCGTTCGGCTGCTATTTGGTCATGCGCGATCGCTAATTCCTCGTTTTGCGCTTTTATTTCTTCTTCAGCTACAAAAAGTTCTTCTAGAGCGCATTGCAACTCTTCTATTACTTCCAGCGTTTTTTCTGGTTTTTGGGCTGACTGTACCGCTTGTTGGTTTTCTAGCTTGGTGGAGATATTTTTAACAAGACCAAGCTTTTGCCCAAATATATCTATTTTTCGTTCAAATTGCTCGTTCCTTGCTTTGTCCACTTTATATAACAACCTTCTAAATTAAAATATTTAGATACATTGATTAAAAATAGCGTCAGTCCCCAATACCAGCATCAAATGATACTTATTCGTATCTGCTTTTAGCAATGGAACCTAACTATAAAATTGAGAATTTTAAATTTTGACTTTTATTTAAAGATACAAGTTTTTGAGATATTTAAATCTACTTTAGGAATTATAATTTCTAATTGAAAGCTCTAGCTTTAGGTTAGTAGTAGAATCTAAATAGGTTCAAGAGGCATTGCTATTTACTTCCATAAATAATATCGCTCCTCTGATTTCTTTGGTGGCACTATATAAAGGATTGCAAGATATGTTGCATTGAATTGTTCTGCCACGACGGTCGATAGCTACTACATTTACTACTATATTTTTTTCCTCTCCTGTCAAACAACTGCGGAGCGGCTGGCGCAACTGTTCTACAGGTAGACCAATATTTAAGTTCATTAAATGCTGACCTTGGACTTCTTCATGGCGCAAACCCCAGAGATTTTCTGCTTGGTGGTTCCAAATCTCAATTTGCAAATCTCGGTTGATAACTATGACACCACTATGCAAGCAGGACAAAACTGACTCTAGAAAAGCATTAGCTTGGTTGAGGTCGTCGCTACGCAGACGCAGTTCCTCGTTCATAGTTTGCAACTCTTCGTTAGAAGATTGCAATTCCTCATTCATTGTTTCTAATTCTTCATTGGTAGATTGCAATTCTTCATTAGTCGTTTCTAGTTCTTCGTTAGAAGATTGCAGTTCTTCGTTAGTTGTTTCTAATTCTTCGTTAGTACATTGCAATTCTTCATAAGCCATTTCTAACTCTTGATTAGCTTTCTCTACGTCATCTTGCAACTTTTTGGAGGAAGTAATATTTGTAAAAACGACACTTACACCTAGGATTTTGCCGCTAAAGTTGACGAGAGGATTAATCTGTACGTCAAAATAAGCGATTTCGCCTGTACTATTTGTCCAAGCAACACCGCCAATAGTAGTAGAGCGGTGGCTAGCGTAAACTTGGTCAATGAGAGAGCGCAATTCTACAGGACGATAAGACAATTCCAAATCTTGCAGCGGACGACCGATATCTTTAGTGCCTAAAGCAAACATTTGTCTGGCGGCTTCGTTAGCTAATGCCAATTGACCTTTGATATTTATTACTAGCTGCACTACTGGACTCGCTTCAAAAGCTGCATCCCGCAGACGGCTATTACTAACTAAGTAGTTAGTTTGTTCATTTTTATCGTTTTGAGTCATTGAGTATAAGTGTTCGCGTCGGGTGTTTTGTTGAGTTTTAATGAAAATTCTTCTTTTTAAATCTACCGTCGCAAATGAACTACTGCGACAGAGTAACATTTCTGCCTTGCCCATACATAGAAAACCGCCAGTATTGAGGGCATAGTGCAGCCGAGCAATTATTTTTGCTTGAGTTTCGCTATTGAAGTACATCAAAGTATTGCGGCAAGTCAACAAGTCAAGGTGAGAAATAGGTGGATCTTGAATTAAGTCATGACGACCAAAGATGAGCGAACGGCGTAAGTTTGGGCGGAACCTGTAAAAGTTATCTATTTTATAGAAATACTTCTCTAATATTTCAGCAGGCAAGCCATCAAATTCTTTAGCATTGTAGGTAGCTAGGCGGGCTTGATTAAGTGCTGCCATATCTACATCAGTAGCATAAATCTTGACGCGATCGCAAAATTGTTCTACGCCCAAAACTTCAGCAAATACTATTGCCAGGGTATAAGCTTCTTGTCCGCTAGCACATCCAGCACTCCAGATGCGGATAGGTTCTTGTGGCTGCTTTCGAGCAACAATGTGGGGAACTATCTGGTTTTGGATGTATTCCCAAGTGCTACTATCGCGGAAAAATCCAGTAACGTTAATTAAAACTGTATCGAATAGCTCTACCAACTCCTGTGGTTCTAGTTTTAAGTAGTTGAGGTATTTGCCATAGTTTTCCATCCCCAAAAACTGCAAGCGCTTGTTTATGCGGCGCAGCAAAGTAGAGCGCTTGTAACCACTAAAGTCAAAACCGCGCTGACTTTTAATATAGTCAATTAATTTTTCAAATTCTGGGTTTTGCTCTGTGTCACTCATAGATCGAAGAAGGAGCAATGTTGCTGCTTGGGTAGAGGCGCTGCAGTATGCCTCAACTTCAATGTAGAGCATTTAAGTATATTTGCTCTACCTGCTATGCGCGATCGACTAACCCTTTTTACCATTTATATCGTTATCAAGCGTTCGCCGATCGCTCCCCAGCGAACTTTCTAAATTTTGTCCTGTCAGTTCGCCGTTTCTTACTGACAAACTTTGGTTATTTTGGTTTAAAAGTAAATCGCGGACGAGGGCTGCTCCATTGTATGCTTCTTGGGCTTGTTCGCTAAAACGTTTTGCCGACAAAGCTTGATTGCGGGCGATCGCTTGTTCGCTCATGCGTTGAGTTAGTGCAGCTTTTTCTTCTAGCGCCCGCAAAGCGCTCCACAGAGCTACTTCCAAAGCCTGAGATTGTTCGGCAAGCAAACTATTGATTGAGAAAGAATGACCTGTACGACAGCGAAAACGAGTTATTTTGCCCTCACGGATTTCCCATAAAACGCCTCGACATTCTGGGCAAGCATAACCTGATGGGTTGCCAGGGCGATCGTTATTTTCAATTGCTGCTATGTCCATATCCATGATGTCAGTTTCGATTTGCATTTGCTGCGATACTGGTGCTGCAAGTTCAGATACAGGCAAATAAGCAAGTTCGCTTAAGAAATCAACAATGCCAGCAATAGGCAAAATACGGTCAACATCAACGTTATCAATCGCACTTTGCGGCATTCCAGAGTACAGCGCTTCCTCTGGATCTTGAGCAATAGCCACGCCGCCTCGCTGCTTGATGGCAGCAAGTCCTGCTGTACCGTCATCAAGCAAGCCAGATAGGACTACACCCACAACTCTTTGTCCGTATGCGCGGGCGGCAGAACGAAACAAAGTATCAATTGCTGGGCGATGGCTGTTTTCCTTGGGTCCCATTGCAACATGAACAGAACCATCTTTGATTAATAGATGTCGATCTGGTGGCGCAACGTATATTTTTCCGCGTTCGAGCGCTTCTGTACCTTGAGGATGACTAGCCCAGAGGCGAGTAGTTGCAGTTTTATGTTTTTTGGCGATCGCCCGATTTAAAATACCAGGCAAGACACTTGTACTTTGAGCCGGAACGTGCAGCACAATACATATTGATGCGGGGATGTCTTGTGGTAGATCGCTCACGAGTTGGCAAAGAAGTTCTACCCCTCCGGCGGAAGCACCAACCACAATAATGTCATGTCTAGGCATTTAATCAATTTCTCCCTGCTCAATATAAATTAGTAGACTTCTGGCAAAAGTAGGCAATGTTCTATAGATTGGCAATCCTATCCCCCTGTAGTCCCCCTTGTCTTTATACAAGAGGTCTAGAGATAATTTGTAGCGATCGCGCGGATGAACTAAGCTAACCAAATTCAATTTTGGGTTGTAACTACTTGGCGGGGCAAACTAACTGTAAATGTAGAACCTTGTTCCAACTGACTTTCAACAGCGATCGCTCCTTGCATCATATTGACAAGCGATCTAGTAATGGCAAGTCCTAATCCCGTACCGCCATGCTGTCTTGTGGTAGTTTGATCGACTTGACGAAATTCTTCAAAAATATGCTCTAGTTCAGATTCGGCAATGCCAACCCCTGTATCTTTAACGCTAATTATGACTCTATCTGGTGTTTGTCCGATTGTTACGTCTACTGTACCTGTATCTGTAAATTTAATTGCATTCGAGAGCAGGTTAACTAAGATTTGCCGCACTCTGGTACTGTCATTTACTACCATTGGATCGGCTAGCTGAACTTGAAAACGCAATGGTAGCTGCTTTTGTTCGGCAAGGGGACGCAGTTCGGCGAGCGTTGCTGAAATTAACTTTACCAAGTCAAATTCTTCTAGTCTTAGTTTTAGGCGACCTGCTTCAATTTTAGACAAGTCGAGAATATCATTAATTAAAGCTAAAAGATTTTTACCATTATTTAAAATCCGCTCTACCATATCAACTTGAGTCGGGTTGAGCGTTGCTGTCCGCTGTCTGAGCAATACTTGAGCAAAGCCAATGACAGCGTTCATGGGCGTACGCAGTTCGTGAGACATAGTAGCTAGAAACTGCGACTTGAGCCTTGCTGCTTCGATTAATTGCAAGTTTTGCCGCTCGATTTGCGATCGTGTGATTTCTAGTTCGCGGTTTTGGCTGGCAAGAATTTCATTTTGAATGCCTAGACGTTCTTCTCTTTCTTCTAAAGCATTAATTAGCCGAGCGTTATTAATGGCGATCGCTGCTTGTTCGCCTACCGCCTCTAATAAATTGCGATCTTCGACATCAAAAGCTTCAGGATCTTGCCAATTGCCAATTAGCAATACTCCCAATCGTCCAGCGGTAGCTGATTCAATTGCTACGGCGTAGATAGCTGCTGGGGCAGTTAGCGGGTTATTGGCATCAATTTGGGGTTGTTTTTGTTTGACTAATTGAGCTTTGCCCGTCAAAAATACTTGATGAATTAACCTTGCTTGGTAGGGCAAAAACTGTAAATTCTCTTGGTCGATGCCAGAAGTAGCTGTCAGTTCTAGACTTTTACTGTTGCTTTGTACCATTGCGATCGCGGCAAATTCAGCTTCCGAAATGCCATCGCAAACCGAACCTACCATGACTTGCAGCAAGGAAGGCAGATTAGTCAAGCGCTGGTTTAGCAAATTAGTGATGCGCTGCAATACGCGCAATTGTTGCTGTTGTTCGCCCAAAATGATAATAGCGCGGCGGAGATTTTCGCCGATATCTGTTGCTTGCTGATACAGACGAGCATTATCTAAAGCTAGCCCAGCCCGACGGGCTAAATCTTCTGCCCATTTTAGGTCGTTAGAGTTGTAGCTTCTGCCCAATTCGTTAGTGACAAAGGTAATTGCACCTAAAGCCCGTCCGCGAGCTTTCAATGGTACGCACATCATCGACTTGAGTTTTAATTGCTGTAAAATTTGCCAAGATTCTTCAGAAGTGGCAAGGGATCTCAATGTAGAGTCGGTAATTTCTGAATATAATTCTGCTTGTCCGGTACGAATGACTTGAGGAGCGCCAATTTTAGCTTGAGGATCGAGAGGATAAGTTTGTTGCAATTGTTGCGCCCACTGCATTTGTAATGGGTTTGCATGAGCTACAGCTACCAAACGCAGCGCTCCTTCTTCGTCTACGACGTGAATGCTACACCAATCAGCTTGGCGCGAGACGATGGAAAACGCTAGGTTAGTTAAGGTAGTACGGTAGTCTAGGGAAGCCGCCAAGATGGCGCTAGCTTCAGCTAAAAATCGCTCTTGTTCTTCAATCCGCTTGCGTTCGGTAATATCCCAAAAAACACCAACACTACCTCTAGATTTGCCTTGTTCGTCAAATAAAGGGGCGGCGTTGGCTAATAACTTCAGTTTTTGGGTCGTATCTACTAATAAGTCGATTTCACTATTTAAGACCTCAATTCCTTGAGCGGCAGCTTGCTGCATGGGCAATTCTACAGCATCTAGTTCTCTACCTTCTTTATATACTTCGTAGTCTGGGCGATCGCCAACTGGAGCGCTTTTAGAGGCATTAGCATTGCCAGATAAACCTAGCAATTTGGCTAGGGAAGGATTGACTTGAATGTGTTGGCATTGGGGATCTTGAGCGATCGCAATTCCAATCGGAATTACATCTAATAGCGTCTGCATCTCGCTCACGCGCCGTTCTAAGTCGCGGTTGAGTTCGCCGATTTGAGCGTCAGTACGTTTGCGATCGCGTAAGTCAATCGCAAAGCAGATCGCAAAGGTTTCAGTTCCTTCTACCAGCGCTCCACCGAGTAACAAAGGAATGCGACTACCATCAGAGCAAATACATTCTTTTTCATACGCGCCAAAGACTCCCTTTGATAGCAATTCTTCCGCCGCCCGACGATCGCTTTGGGCATATTCTGGTGGAGTTATTTCCTGCCAGTGCAATCTACCTAAATGAATATCTTCTCGGCTGTAGCCTGTCATTGCCAAAAAGGCATCATTAGCTTCAATCAGCTTGCCTTCAGCATCAGCAACGATAATGCCGATGATATTTGCCTCTGCTAACCGCCTAAACCGCGATTGGCTGGCTCTTAGAGCTTCTTCTAGCTGTTTTTGTTCGCTGATGTCGCTGATAATCCCTGACATCCGTACTGGGCAATTATAGCGATCGCGCTGCGCTTTGCCACGCGCTACACAATAGCGGTATTCGCCATCTGTATGCCTAATGCGAAATTCTGCTTCGCATTTTTCCCCATATTGCAAGTGATTTTTGATTGCTAAACGAATTTTTGGTAAGTCATCGGGGTGCATCAGCGCCATTAAGTTGCTGGCAGTTAGTTGAAAGTTTTCTCTAGTTGCGCCGATAATTTCCAACAAGCGATCGTTGCTGTAAACTTCGTCTGTACTGCAATACCAATCCCAAATGCCATCGTTCGCGCCTTCTAATACTAGGCGATAGCGTTCTTCACTTTGTCTGAGCCTTTCGTTAGCAAGGATTGCTGCTTGTTCGGCGCGATATAGCCTGACTGCTTGGCGCAGCGTTTGGTATAAGCTTTCGGGTGATAGTCGGGATTTGGCAATATAGTCAGCCGCGCCTGCTTTCATTACTTCAACGGCGATGCGCTCGTCTCCTTGCCCTGTCAGCACTACTAGCGGCGTGGCAATGCCTAAACTACGAATTTGCTGCACTAAACTTAGTCCATCGCCATCAGGCAAGAGATAGTCGAGAAATATGCAGTCAAAAGATTGTTGTTGAACGATCGCTAGCGCTTCGGTGCAGTTAGTCGCTTCTTCTAACTGCGTTTTTACGCCAGCAGCTTTAAGCGATCGCTTTACCAGCATACGATCTACTTCATCATCATCAACTACCAAAATTTTGACATTTTCTTCCATAACCTGCGGCGATCGGTCTGCCTTGTGCCTTTAAATATAAGCTTTATTTTTGATATACTTTTTCTAATTTTTTCTCAAATTTAATATATATTTTTATTTGATTTTTCCTGTCAGCCAATAAATCGCTACCTTCGATCGTTTATGGCTCTTTTTTGACATTTTTATGGCATTTCGCTCAAAGTCCAGTATTTATTCATAGTTGCTACTGTTTCTACAAAGTTGTTAAATGTTACGGGTTTAAGGATATATCCGGCAACGTTAAATTTATAAGCTTCTACCTTATCTTTATCTTCATTAGAGGTAGTTAAGACAATCACTGGAATTGTCTTTAACTCTTCATCTGCACGCAACTCTTTGAGAAATTCTATGCCATTCATTTTAGGCATATTCAGGTCTAGCAAGATCAAGCGTCTTACTTGCGGTATATTTAGCTCTGAATCTCTACCTCTCAATATAGATAAGGCTTCTATGCCATTAGATGCGTGATAAAGTGGATTATTAATGTTATTTTTCCTAAATGCCCTTTGGACGTTCATGACATCCACTTCGTCATCTTCGACAAGCAGGATGTTAATCATTCTTCTGGTATGGCTAGAGGTGGTTATCTTAAATTATTAATTAATATCAAATACAATACCTCAATCAATAGGCAGGTTATAGATATTCAAGAAGTAAGAGATATTAGAGTAATAAATTACATGAATTTAGTTATTAAATTTATGTAATTTATGTTTGTTTCAGCCAGGTAAAACTAAATATTGCGCCTTGCCCTTCTTGAGAAATCAATTTAATTTGTCCGCCTTGATTTTCAACGATTTTTTTGACAATTGCTAAACCAATCCCAGTATTTTCGCTTTTATCGCGGGCTTCTAAAGTTTGAAAAATTCCGAATACCTTGTCATGATATGCAGGATCTATACCTCTACCATCATCAGCTACACTAAATTCATAATAGGATTGGTATTCGCGCACAGAAATTTGGATATTGCCATCTTGGCGAGGGTGATGTTTGACTGCATTACTAATTAAATTGCTAAATACTTGCTCTAAAGGTAGTTTTTCTGTAGTTATAGTGGGCATAGGAGCAATATCAAGCTTAAAAGCAGGTGGCACGAAAGAATCGATAATTTCTGATAGTAAATCCCCTACAGATACTAAGGATTTTTCCGTACCCACACGTCCGACACGGGAAAATTGCAGCAAGCCATTAATTAAATCTTCCATGCGGTGAACGCGCCCGCGCAGCAAGTTCATTTGATGGCGAGTGTCATCTGTTAGCACCTCACTTAAGTCTTCCTCAATCCATTGCGAGAGATTAGCGATCGCTCTTAGCGGCGCTTTTAGATCGTGAGAAGTGACGTAAGCAAACTGATCTAGTTCCTGATTGCGCTTTTCTAAGGCGGTATTTGTTTGCGCTAATACGGCTGAAAGGTAAGCTAACTCGTTAGCGCGGTTCGTAAGTGCTGCTTCGGCTGACTTGCGCTCTTGAATGTCGCTGCAAAGTCCTACCCACTCGCGGATGCGATTATTTTCTGCCAAAACAGGAACGCCCCGCACTGCAAAGTAACGATAGCTACCATCAGAGGCGCGGATGCGATATTCGGTATCGTAGAGAGATTTTGTTTCTAGGGCAACCTGCCAAGCTTGGGTAGTGCGATCGCGATCTTCAGGGTGGATCGCCTCTAACCAGCCCCAGCCTTTGACTTCTGCTGGTGTTTGCCCTGTATATGCCCGCCAGTAGGGCATATCTTCAACTTCCCCTTGAGCATTGGTTGTCCACACAATTTGGGCTGTAGCGACAACTAAAGAGCGATAGCGTTCTTCGCTTTCGCGTAAGGCTTTAAGAGTGCGATTTAAGGAATGTAAGTTGGCTTCAGCTTCAAGTCGCGCTGCTTGTTCGCGCTCAAGAATTTCATCTTTGAGGGAATCTGCTGCTTCTAATTGTGCCGTACGTTTTTGTACTCTTTGTTCTAGTTCGGCATTTGCAGCGTAAATTTTGTCTTCTGCCTGCTTTTGGGTGGTGATGTCTTCAACTAGTGAAGCAACGCCGACTATATTACCTTTGCTATCGCTCAGGGATTGATTGTACCACTGACAGACAATTGTTCTGCCATCTTTAGTTATATTTTGGTTAGTATGGCGCGTGCCGCCAGTTTGCTGCAAAAGCGATCGCCAAACTCGCTCTACTTCTTCTTTAGCGCTTCTGGGGATTATTAAACCCGCAGCATGATGTCCGATAGCTTCGCTTTTGGTGTAGCCAAAAATTGCTTGGGCTGCTGTGTTCCACTCTGTAGCCTCAAAGTTTAAATCCCACTCAATTACTCCTAGGGGCGATTGTTGGACTTGGAAATCTAGTTTTTGCTGAACTTGAGCTAGTTGTTCTTGTAGCTGCTGGTAAGATTGTGGCGTGCAAGTGACTTGCCAATGGTTATCTTGACTTAATGTTGCTTGTTCGTGCATCCAGTAGTAAGTACCATCTGCCCAGAGCAAGCGATATCTGACTTGATAGGGTTGCCTTGTAGTTATAGCCTGTTGTCTGGCTGCTAGCAGGCGATCGCAATCTTCTGGGTGTAGGGTGCGAGCCAATCCCCAACTTAGTAATTCTGATGCACTTATCCCTAAATCGCCGTTCATAATTTTTTGTGCAAAACTTAAACAAATTTTATCTTTCGCAACAGCTAGCTATACTACTAGATGAATACCCTAAATTTGATACTCTAGTAAGGTGACATTCTCTTAAAAAGTTCAATACCCTGCTAACTTTTCATGTTATCTAAAAGTTAAAAGTAACTATAGACACAAGTTTCGTTGTACACCTTTTCAAGAGACTGGATCGCCCCTAGCATTTTAGTTAACTCAATTTTAAAGTTAAGCACAGTAAACGGCGGACGTTGACAATGAGTAAGATTCGCGTTGCATTAATCGAAGACCACGATCTCACCCGTGTAGGGATCAGAACAGCGCTGCAACAGCGGCAAGAAATTGAAGTAGTGGGGGAAGCTGCCAACGCTAATGATGGATTAAAGTTGCTAGAAACAGAACACCCAGATATTGCCATTGTTGATATTGGTTTGCCTGATAAAGATGGAATTGAGCTAACGCGCCAGTTAAAGGCTAGCCAGGATGCAGGTGAAGGTCCAGAAACAAAGGTGTTGATTTTGACATTGCGCGACAATAAGGAAGCTGTTTTAGCAGCTTTTGCTGCTGGCGCAGATTCCTACTGCATGAAGGATATTAGCTTTGATAACTTGCTAGAAGCTTTGCGCGTCACGCATGGCGGTAATGCTTGGATAGATCCAGCGATCGCTCGAATTGTCTTGCAGCAAGCCCAACAAACTCCAGAAGGTACGGATATTGCTGTTGATAACAGTAAAACTGTAGCTATCAATGCTGCGGATGCGGAATACGATCAAATGATTGCAGCTTACCCCCTGACAGAACGCGAGTTAGAGGTGTTGCAACTAATTGTTGAAGGTTGTAGTAATGCTGTAATTGCTGAGAAGCTATACATTACAGTTGGTACAGTCAAAACTCACGTCCGCAATATCTTAAATAAGCTATGTGCTGATGACCGTACTCAAGCTGCTGTGCGGGCGTTGCGTTCTGGTTTGGTAGGCTAGTTTTACAGTGACCAGTGACCAGTAACCAGTGACCAGTGAATAGGAGAAGTTTGCTGTAACCAGTTAAATAGCGACCAATTAGTGTTAACTGTACTAACTGGTAGCTTTTTAGCTGGCGACTGGTAGTTGTTAATGTTAACGTTTTAAACTGAGTAATTCTTGGGGAGAAGCTAATAGTTTGACGGTAACTGAGGTAATTTGCTGTTGGGGATTGAGTAAAAATAGCCAAGATACATTAACGCCAAATAAGGGCATTTGTACTTTACCGCTGACTTGAACTTTGGTTACATCTGCTTGGATTTCGGCAATTCCTTCACGCGGTTCGGCTTTTAAGCCTCTGGCTTCTTGTTGCAAGTAGCTTGCGATCGCATTATGTCCCACAATACCCGATTCAAAAGGCGCGTACATTACGCCATCAGGGGCAAATAAAGCGGCTGTAGATTCAAAGTCGCCTGCGTTTAAGGTTTCAAAGTAGTTAGATATTGTTGGTTCGTTAATACCTGCAATCGCGATCGTCCTACTATTATCGGTAGGTGGTGTAGAGTTAGCAGCTTGCATAAATATTTGTCCGCAAAGACTTAGCATTGTTATCTTAGGCAGCCAAGCATTGCTAAACCTAGCGTCTCTAGAGAGATTGTTTAACATCTGATAGTTAGGAACGCAGATGGACGAGGCAGTGCGTTGGGGAGACAGCGCTGTGGGCGAGTTTCCCGACTTGTAGCACCAGAACAGCAGATAAACGCAGATGTAAGTGTGAACTTATCGCATTGTAGGGTGCGTTTTGAAAACGCACCCTACAATTACCGTCATCATAGAAAGAGATAAATGAGACGTGCAGGCAAATATGAGAGCCAAAATTGAAGATATGGTTCTTTATCTTCATAAAGAAGATGTACCAGAGTTTAAAAAAGGTGGCTCTGTGGTACGAAACAGTTATTTTTGGGCGTTGCGTTCAATTGCTGGGCAAGCTTACCGCAACCGCGATTGGGAATATGAATCTGAAGTTTGGATTGCCCTATCGCGGATGCTGCTATCGTTTAGCGAGTCTAGGTATTTGGGTTTGAGCGAGACTATTTTAGAATTTCCGCGATCGCAAGAGCAAATTCCTGACGTGTTGCGATCTGTTTCTACTTGGGAGTAGTTATTGCGCCTCAAATACCATATCGGGAATCAATAATCGCTCGGTGTCTGAGTTTAGATGACCTATACCCAAAAAGCAACCGTCTTCTCGATAAACTTGCAAAGGTGAGTTAGTCAAAACCTTATCTTGACAAACAATTTGCTGCCCCTGACACCATTTTTGCGCTAAGTTTGTAGGTAAACTAATTGACGGGAGATGCTGCAAGGCGGTTTCTGAGGTAATAGGGTTAAAGCTACCTTGTTGCAATTGCTCTTTTAATTGGTCTAGGGTGATACTATCTGAAATATTAAACCCGCTGCTTTGGGTGCGTCTGAGGGCTGCAAGCGTGCCGCCAGTTTGTAAGATCATTCCTAAGTCACGAGCGATCGCTCGTATATATGTTCCCGCACCACAAGCAATTGCGACATCTATTTCGGGATAATCGCCACCGCGCCAGTCTAAAATTTCAATTTTAAATACTTCAACTATCCGCGTTGGCACTTCAATTTCTTTACCAGACCTAGCTAAATCGTACAAGCGCTTTCCTTCTACTTGAATTGCACTGTATTTAGGCGGAATTTGCTTTATTTTGCCTGTAAATTGCTTAAGAGCGGCTGAAACTTGTGTTAATTCTACACCGTTGACAGGTTGAGATGCAATAACTTCCCCTGCTAAATCGTCTGTTGTCGTCACTACACCCAAACGAATAGTTGCTTGATAAGCCTTGTTTGTTTGCAGATATTGTAAAAGCCTAGTCGCCTTACCTAATGCGATTGGTAAAACGCCTGTAGCGGTAGGATCTAAAGTACCGCCATGCCCTACACGTTTGAGGCGCAAATTCTTCCTTACCAGTGCTACACAGTCATGTGACGTAAATCCAGCTTGCTTGTCTAAATTGATAAAACCTTGCACGAGTTGATACTAAAGATAAAAGCCTATTTTACACGTAGACAAAAAGCTGGCTGTGTTTGTCTAGTACTTAGGTAGCGTTAGCAACTGTAAGCCCGATTTCTTGCCCATAGGAAAGTTCTAAAGTATGTCCATCTGGATCGCGCAAGAAAGCCCAGTAACCTACAGGGTAGCCGAAGTCGTTAGGACCTTCGATAAGTACGTTCTCTTGACGTGCTTGTTTGCAGAGACTATCCATATCTTCGCGACTTTTGCAGCCAACGCCCAAGTGAGCAAACGGAGATAGAACTGGAGATACCGAACTTGTTTGAATGAGAACGATCGCAAATGGACGAGTGCGATCGCAAAGCCACACTACAGATGCTCCTGTTTTGGCATCAACGCGCTGATGAATTACTTGCATTCCTGCATATTTACAGTAAAAGCGAATACTTTGCTCAACATCTGCAACAGGTAAAGCTATATGTGTAAATCCAACATCAACCATGACAATGCATCCTTTGAGTAACTGCGGTTTTAGCAATTAATGCCAAGTGTAATCTTACTCATTTCCTGCACTTCTTCTAAACCTTACTCTGCAAACCATCGCGAGGACGCAAAAATGGTATCACAACACACTGCAAATTTTGTTCGGGCAATAATTCCTACTTGTAGTCTCGAATTAATAAAGCTGCAAACAGTTTGATTTCTAGTTTGGCAAATTCTTTGCCTAAGCATTTTATTATTACAAGGAAATATAACCAAATATTGTTACTTATTACATAAGTAATTTAATTTTCAATCAGTTACAAGAGTTCTTAAATGATTGCTTATCTAACAAACAAGTAATATAGTTTTCAAAACTGATTAAAAATATAGCTTTTTAGGTGGCTTACTATTTTAGTATAAGTTTCGCTATTGATATTTCTTGTCTAAATCAAACGTAAATTCTTTAACACTTAGAGCTAATTTATATAATTAGAATTGTCGATAAATTCAAAAGATTCATATTTTGTATTAGCTGAAAATACTGCAAACCATAAGTCTGCTTGAATGTTTAATATAAATAAAAATTGATAAAGTGAATAAAGTTTTAATTGAATATTCAGAAAAAAAGTTTAGTTATATAATTTAATAAACTTAGAGATTTATTAGTTTTAATCAGTAATAAATAGAGAATATTCATATCTTCAATGACTTTGATTTTCTAAGAAGATAGACTAATGCAGAAAAACAATGTATTTTTCCTATTGATAACGAAGTGGTTCTCAATGTTGAGAAAGTATTTCAATTCGCTCATCTTCAATCAATACTAAATTATGAGACTGCAAGGTAAATTGTCCTCGACTGGAGTTGCAAGTTCATTAACTTTGAGTGCATTAGTTTCTTTGGCATTCGCTCCTGGTATGTCTGAGGCAAAGATAATTGAATCAGTTAGTGAAAGCATTAGTGAAGCCAACGCCACAGAGGTTTCGGGCGCAAAGGGTGGGAGTAGATGCAACCAACTAGAAAATGTCGCCACTTTTATCGACAACACCGCCCACCCAGTTAGAGGGGGCAGACAAGCTTTTAGACATTGGATCGATCGTTGTGGAGAGAGATCGGAGTTTAGAATGCGGAAAACCCAAATCGGGGGGACTTACTGGTATGGGTGGTCGATGTATCTGCCCCCAGATTGGCAAGATACTGTTGAAGGATTCGATATGTTCTCCCAATGGGCAACCTACCCCACGCCGCGCAACGGAAAATTTACCTGTAATGGAAACGGCTCGTATATCGTCAGAGATGGCAGTAACATTGTCTTTAAATTTCAGCACAAAGGGGACAACATTGATATTCAATGCCATCCCTATACGTTGGCGAAAATATCAGATATTCGCGGTAAATGGGTTGATTTTGTTATGCACGTTAAGTGGACAGGCAATAAAGACGGGTTTCTCAAACTATGGATGAGAACGGGCAGGGGTAATTATTCTCAGCCAGTCAATTACCAAGGACGGACTTATTGGAATGATGAAGGTGCAGGACCGTACTTCAAAATGGGGCTATACAAGGGCAATCCCAATTTCAAAGGTCCTGCACCTCGCTACTTGTATACTGATGAGTACCGTTTAGGTGACAGCAACTCTAGTTTTCAGGAAGTTGCCCCACGATAATTACAAGCATATTGGGAGCTTTCAAACTGCTATATCTGTGAGAGTTAGCTAGCGATTAAGAATTCAATCCGTAACACTTTACAGTCATCTGTAGTTATGAATTGTATAAACGCGAATTAACTTCTCCCACATCGTTGTATTTTTTTCGTAAGTTAAACTTGTTTTCAGGGCTACCTTTTGAGAAGCTATATTGCCTGGATCGATCAGGGAAATTAAGCGATCGCATCCTACTTGCTCAAAACCATAATCTCGACTTGCACAGGCTGCTTCGGTTGCTAGTCCTTTATTCCAGTATTCTTTAGCAAGCAGATAGCCAATTTCAATTTCTTGTTGCCCGTCCACTAACTGAGGTACTAACCCGCATCGTCCAATAAACTTGTTATTAGCTTTGTAAATAGTTGCCCAAAGCCCAAAGCCAATTTTTTCGTAGGTAACAATTGTCCGTTCTATCTGCTGCTTGGTTTCTGTATATGTCCATAAGCTGGGGTAAAACTTCATTACCACAGGATCGGCGTAGATTGCAGCCAAGTCATCAGCGTCATTTATAGTTAAATGCCGGAGAATTAAACGAGGTGTTTCAGCTACAATCGTTGAATTTTTGGGCATAATTTGAAAAATTGGCTGGCGATCGCACAGCAAGCTTTTCTTGACAGGAAACTTATGAAAGCGAGATATCTAAAAACATCATGATGACAAAACCCATCATAATGCCGATAGTTCCTTCTGACTCAAATCCGTTGCGGTGAGATTCTGGAATAATTTCATCGCTAATTACAAACAACATTGCTCCTGCTGCAAATGCCATCGCCCAAGGCAATATAAATTGAGCAATACCCACAATCCCCGCACCAACTAAGCCGCCTAGAGGCTCTACCAAACCTGTCAGCAGCGAAATCCATAAAGCATACTTATTTGAGTAGTTCTGCCCTACTAAAGACAGCGCTACTACTAAGCCCTCTGGCATATTTTGTAAGCCGATCCCTAACGCGACAGGAATACCAGCAGAAATATCGCCAGCACCAAAGTTAACCCCAACAGCTAATCCTTCAGGAAAGTTATGGATAGTAATAGCAGCAATAAATAACCAAATTCTCTTCAGGTTCTCACCTTTAACGCTTTCTTGCCCTTTGAAAAAATGCTCGTGGGGCATAAAACGGTGGGCTAGTTGCAAAAATAGTCCGCCCAAAAGAATACCGCCTACCATGATGGCGGCTGCTTCTGATTGGGTTTTGCCTTGAGAAATCGCTGCATCAGTTCCAGGTACAATTAAGGAAAATGCTGTCGCCGCTAGCATGACTCCACCGCCAAACCCCAGCATAATTCCCTGCACTCGCCCAGTTAGTTTGATTGGCAGTAAAACTGGTAATGCACCTACAAAAGTAGCTAATCCAGCTAGTAGACTGGCAACAAAGCCGATAATTAAAGTGTTCATACTGATTAAATTTAATTTGGCTCGCAGCATCAGCTACTTACCTACAGTTTCTATAATAGTCTAACTAAATCGTACCCGTTACGACTACGTTTTAATCTTAATTACAGCAGCTAGCATTTTAATTCAAGCTTTTATACTTAAAAATGCCGAGCAAAACGAAAACTATAAATATAAAATGCACGTCAATTTTGGATTCCTCATAAATAAGTTAATCGTGCAACTATCAAATAGTAGAGAGCTTTTGTTACGAACTAATTTATAGTTGTTGATGAGGAATTAATAGATTTGCTAGCGATCGCGGTTAGGTTTTATTTATTTTTAGATAAAGCACAAAATACCATATTTCAGCGACTAATTATTTCTTGGTGCAATCAATATTATGACAAACTGCGAACTTTATGCCATCTTCCCAGCAAGTGCTGATTTCTCAAGCTGAGTATGCAAAAAAATTACGTCCTCTCCTTCCTGCCGAAGCTTTTGCCCCTAATCCAGATAAGTTAGTAGTATTACTACTTAATTTGGCAATATTAGTTTTGGGGTGGGCGATCGCATCGCAACTAGATCGTTTACCTATATACTTTCTCTTGCTTTATTTGCCGCTAGCGGTAGTGATGGGAAATAGTGTAATTGTTTTACTATTTAGCTCTCACAACGTTATGCATGGAAGTGTAATTAGAAACGCCCGCTTCATGCACATTATTAGTTTAATCGGGCTAACAATGCTATGGATGCCCCCGACTTTGTGGAAAGCAGTTCACAATCAAGAACATCACAATAAAACAAATTCTTTGGCAGATCCAGATCGCAATTATTTATACACTCAACCGAAGACTTGGGGCAAGTGGATTCAAGACTTATTTGTACCTTCTGCTGAAGTTAATCCTTTATTATTAATGTTAGGAATGGCGACAGCTTGGGGAGTACATACTTTTCGCAATTTGACTTCTGTATTGTTATTTAATCATAAATTCGTTGATTACGTTCCAGCAGCTTTTGCAATTAGCAATAAAAAGCGGATAGCGATCGCTGGCGAACTTTTGGTAATATTTTCGCTGCATTTAACGATTTTGGCATTTTTGCAATTTTCACCTCTGAAGCTTGCTCTGGGCTACTTTCTACCGATTGGCATTGGCTATGCTGGATTGATATTCTATATATATACCAATCATATGCTTTGCCAGATGACGAGTATTAACGATCCTTTGGTTAATAGTATTTCTCTTAAGGTTCCCAAGCTATTCGATAAGTTGCATCTGAATTTTTCTTATCATACAGAGCATCACATTTTTCCTGGTATGAACTCAGACTATTATCCATTAGTCCAAGAACTTCTAAAAATTCATTATCCCGAACGCCTAAATATATTGCCTGCTAAAGATGCTTGGCGCTTGCTGATGCAAACTCCTAGACATTACAAAGATGATACTACTTTCACAAGTTGGGCAGGCAGAAATACTGTAACTTGTCCTTTGAGCGAAAAATAAGCATTATGCGGCTGAATTTGAGAAAAATGAACGCTAAACTAGCAAAACAATTAACTCTAACGCTGATAACTGCCTTATTAGTGGGCTATTTACTTCCCGTTCAAGCTCAGGTTAAACATAGCCCGATGCCCAGTAAACTTCAATCTCAGCCGCTACCAACAGATTACTACTTGGCAGGAGGCGATCGCATCCGCATCTACATCATTGAAGCACCCGAATATAGCGGCGAGTACCTAATTCCACCAGATGGGAAGCTATATTTGCCCTTAATTGGGAGTGTATCTGTATTGGGATTAACTCAAGAGCAAGCAGCAGAAGCTATTTCTGCTAAGTACGCGCGTTACTTGAAGCGTTAACCCAAAGCGCTAATCCGCCGCCGCGCCCGCGTGCGGCGATAAAGTTATCTGTAGCCAGAAAGAAGGCAAAGAAGGGTAGTTTGGCAACTGATTGGCTCTCGAAATCTCTATCGCTGCCAAATTTGCCACTATATACAACACGATTAAATAGGCTTAGTTGCATCCAGGTAAAGTCAAACGCCATAATATTTTTCTTGCCCAAATATCGCGCAGGTCCCGTAAGCTTGAATAGCAGCGTACCAAATTGGATTTGATTGCTAATGTGTAAATTATCCCCAGCTTGGAAAGAAATCTGGGCGGGAGCAATCTTTTGCGGTATGTAAAAACCTCTACCTACAGCTATATCGCCTTGAAAATGAGCTTGGCGAGGAGCAGTAAAACCAAGCCTCCAGTCACCAATGAGCGATTCTACTTGATAAATTATCCGTTGCTGTTTAGCGGCTTTTTCGGCTTGCAGTAGAGCTTTGACGACTTCTTTTGCTTTTGGGCGACTTCTACTATTGTTTTGTAAGGCTGCTGCTGCATTTGTCAAGCTAGTAACAAAACTAGGTGTAGTAGTAGTTTGACTCATTTTCAGGTGTGCTAAAGTTGCTGAGGGAATTTAAAATAGTTTGATGCTTAAAGGATTAAGAACTAGAGCAAGTCTGCTGGCAATTGTAGGTGCGATCGCTAATGCTGCCTGTAGTCAGGCAAATGTAGTTAACAATCTCAATAGTAAATTAGTAGTGCAAGTTGGTGGTTTTGCCAATCAGTCGGGGCAAGTTTGCGCTAGTCTGTTTGCTAGCAGCCAAGGATTTCCCAACAATCGCCAAAAAGTAGTCCAACGCCAATGTACGAAAATTGCTAACCCTACTACTATTACTTTTAAAAATCTTAAAGCTGGCAGTTATGCTGTTGCAGTAATTCACGATCGCAATAGTGATGGCACGCTCAATCGTAACGATTTGGGAATGCCAGTGGAAGGTTACGGATTTTCGCAAAATCCTCAGACAGAGACAGCCCCACCTAAGTTTAAAGACGCAGTAGTATTCGTTGCGGGCGTTAGTACCATCGTACAAGTACAGTTGAGGTATTTAACTCGATAGTCTTTCTTCATTGCTATATTTTTTTGTCTATAGAGATATAGATTATACCCGTATATTTACTGAGTTGCTGAGAGAACGATAAAGTTTAATTAAGTTAAATTTCAGTAATACTCCCCATGAGATCCTTTAAGTTTTATTTTATCTTTAACTCATATCTTAACTATTTAAGTTTTTCATGAAGCTCCAACTCTGGTACTTCATATTTACTTAAATAATTAAGCTTATCAATTTACAGACGACATTTGCCTAATTTGTAATAGCAGTTAGCTTTTTGTCTAAAGTAAAATAACACATCATTCCAACTTAGTTGATTTCTTCTACTTGGTTATTTTGAAGTGCCATAATCAAACACTTTCAATTCGATCGACTAAGTTCAGCTATTAATTTCCCCAGCTATCTTATTGTTTTTAAAAAGTTAAAAGCAATAAATTTGTACGCCCGTACAACAAATTATCATACTAGGTTGAAAGTGACACGTTATGACCTCTACTAGCTCTCCATTAATTAATTCTCAGCTAGATTTACGCGCACCTGCGCTAACACAACTTAATAGGAAAGTCGCTGGAAACTGGCAACTATTAGTTGCGCTAATACTTTTAGATAGCACTGTTTTACTTTCAGGATGGCAAATTGCTGAGATTTTTGGGAATGCAATAGATATTGCCGAAAACGTACGGCACGATTTAGCTTCTCTATTGCCAATTTTGGCAACTCAAATTACCGTACTTTCAGCCGCAGGACTATATAATTCTGGGGAACAGGGTTGTAATTACTTCAAACTTGTTAAAGCATTAACTTTCTTCTATTTGCTACTAATATTAGTCACCCTATTTAATCAGCCTAGTGACTTAGTACCTTGGTCAACTTTTGGTTTATCTTGGCTATTGAGCGTATCTTTTACTTGCATTGCTAGGTTTGGTGTAGATACAGCAATACAGCATTTACGCCAAAAAGGTGCAGTTCGTAGTTCCACTTTTGTTATCAGTCGCCTAGAAGACAGGGAAAAAGCTGCTAAGTTAATCACCCAAGATAGTCGTTATAACTTAGTTGGATGGACAGATATCAAGTCAATAACAACAGATTCACAAACTTTGGAAGCTACTTTAGAGCGAATTTGCAACCTCAATGTAGATGAAGTTTTTGTTTGCTCTTGGCAGTCAATTAAAGGCAAAATGCTCCTTTACTGGAAATTGAGAAATGCAGGAATTACCTTACATATCTTACCCGTAGAACTAGATGCGATCGCCCGAAATTTGGAAGTAAAAATGTTGGGTAGCTTACCCGTACTGCAATTTGAACAACCGTTGATTGTCGGTAGTGACTTTTTTATCAAACGCTGCATTGACTTCTTGTGTGCTAGTGCTTTTATTCTCTTAGCAGCGCCACTATATTTAGTTATTGCTCTAGCCATCAAATTAGATTCTCCAGGTCCCATTTTTTACAAACAAACTCGCATTGGCTTGCATAACAAACCGTTTAAGGTTTGGAAATTCCGCACAATGGTTGTGAACGCAGACAAAATCCAAAAAGATTTAGAAGCTAACAACGAAATGAAAGATGGGGTACTTTTTAAGATTAAAAACGACCCGCGCATTACTCCCTTGGGTACATTTTTACGTCGCTACAGCTTGGATGAATTACCACAACTATTCAACGTAGTTTTGGGAGAAATGAGCCTAGTTGGTCCTCGTCCTTTACCGCTAAGAGATGTAGAAAAGTTTTCCGAACATCATTTTGTACGCCACAATGTTATGCCTGGAATTACAGGACTTTGGCAAGTATCTGGTCGCTCCGATATTACTGACTTTGAACAAGTAATTGCGCTAGATGTTTCTTATATAGAAAGCTGGTCGCTGAAATTAGACTTCAAAATTTTACTGCAAACTATCAACGTAATTTTTGGTAAAAAAGGTGCTTACTAAGTAGAGGCGCAGCCACAGAACATTCTTGTTGTAAATTTAAATCAATCCCCAAATATGGAATTCATAGATGCAGACATTCACAAATTGTGGTTGATTCTAAAACGGCGTTGGCTGCCCGCTGCGGGTGTATTTAGCTGTGTCGTCGGGCTATCAGTTGTCGCTGCCATGATGCCAAAATCATCCTATCAAGCAGAAGGAAAGCTTTTACTCAAGAGAGTAAATGAAACTTCTGCGGCAACTGGACTAGGTTCGCAAATCGGAGAATTGGATACTTTAGCGCAACAAACAAATCCCTTGAAAACGGAAGCTGCGGTACTTAGTTCTATTCCCCTTGCTCAACAAACTATCACCGCACTCAATCTTAAAGATAATGATGGTGAGGTTCTTCTACCTGAAGGCTTTCTAAAGAAACAAAATATCAAACAGCTTGCTGCAACCGATGTCTTAGAAGTTACTTATAAAAGTAACGACCCCCAGGAAGCTGCTGCTGTTGTCAACAAACTAATGAGTCTTTATATAGAAAATAATGTACTCAGCAATCGGACTGCTGCGGTTGAAGCTAGTAAATTTATTGCCAATCAGCTACCCAAGACTGAAGCTAGAGTTCGGCAAGCAGAAGCAGCACTACGCCAATTTAAAGAACAAAATCAAATTGTCTCTTTAGACGAAGAAGTAAAATCGGCAGTTGGGATTATTAAGGAACTAGAAAGCCAAATCAATACAACTGAAGCTGCACTAGCTAATGCAAATGCTCGATATGCAACCTTGCAGCAGCAAGTAGGTATGAGTTCAGCGCAAGCTGTAGCGACAAATTCTCTCAATCAGGCTGGTGGAATCCAAAAGCTACTAGAAGAATCTCAACAGTTAGAAGATCGGCTAGCAACTGAACGGACTCGCTTGCAAGAGGATCATCCCACCATAGTTAATTTGAAATTGAGGCAAGCCGCGCTCAAAGCTTTATTAGACAAGCGGGTAGCAAATACTAACTCGCCAGTGCAAGGTGCAAATTTGCAAATTGGCGAAAGCAAACAAAAACTAAACGAAGAACTGGTGCAATCAGAAGCAGAACGCTTAGGTTTAGCCAAGCAGTTAGCTTTACTATCTAGCACCCAAGATACTTACAAACAAAGAGCGAACGTTTTTCCTAAGTTAGAACAGAATCAAAGAGAACTAGAACGCCAACTGCAAGCTTCTCAATCTACCTATCAAAGTCTGTTGCAAAAGCTGCAAGAATTGAAGGTTGCAGAAAATCAAAATACTGGTAATGCCAGTATTGTTGAGCCTGCTTTAGTTCCTGATAAGGCTTCAATTAAGCTTCGAGTGATGATTCTAGGGTTAGGAGTAATCGTCAGTGCTTTACTTGCTGGCGCTACTATCATCATTTTAGAAGTTAGAGATACATCAGTTAAAACCCTCAAAGAAGCGCAGGAACTCTTTGGCTATACCTTTTTAGGAACTATTCCTATGTTGGGCAAAAAAGCCAATTCGCGCGGTAAAGATGCAGAAGCGACAATTCCCGAACTGCCAGTTAGAGATATGCCGCGATCGCCTTTGAGCGAAGCCTACCGGATGCTGCAAGCTAATTTGAAGTTTCTTAGTTCTGATAAACCATTGCGCGTTATTGTCGTTACCAGTTCTGTGCCAAGAGAAGGTAAATCAACAGTTTCGGCAAACTTAGCTACGGCGATGGCGCAACTAGGGTATCGGGTGTTGTTGGTTGATGCAGATATGCGCCGCCCAGTTCAGCATCATATCTGGAAGCTGAACAATATTACTGGTTTGAGTGATGTGATTGTCGGTCAATCTGAATTTAAGACATCAGTACGCACAGCAATCAAAAACTTAGATGTACTTACGGCTGGGGTAATGCCTCCTAATCCGATCGCTTTACTCAATTCTCAGCGCATGGCGACGTTGATTGACGATTTTTCGGCAACTTATGATTTTGTCATCGTCGATGCACCGCCGTTATTAGTAGCTGCTGATGCTGTCACTTTGGGCAAAATGACAGATGGCATTTTGTTGGTAGCGCGACCTGGAGTGCTTGATTCTAGGGCAGCAGGGGCAGCGCAAGAGTCGTTAGAGCGATCGGATCAAAATGTCTTGGGTTTGGTAGTCAATGGCGTAATTGTCGAAAACGAATCAGATAGCTACTTCTACTTTGGCAAAGAATACTATAGCGATGAAGATGTTCCCAGCTTGAAAGTATCTAACAAAGAGCGCAGTGTAGAGGGAATTTGAGATGAATTTCAGTAAACTCAAACTCCCTTTAACTTACTTAAAGCAAAACTCTTTAGCAAAAAATACTTTGTGGATGCTGCTTGCTCAAGGTTTGCGCTTGGTTTTGCAAGCTGGCTACTTTGTAATTATTGCAAGAGTCCTCGGACCTGAACAATATGGCGCTTTTGTTGGTGTCACAGCGTTGATTTCTATCTTGGCTCCTTTTGCCAGTCTCGGCAGTGGAAATCTCTTGATTAAAAATGTGTCGAGAAACAAAGCTTTGTTTGCCGAGTATTGGGGCAATGCGCTGTGGATGATTGTGGTTTCTGGTTTGGGCTTGTTTGCTTTGGTGCTACTAATTGCCCCCGCCACTTTACCTAAAACAATTCCTTTGGCATTGATAGTTTTAGTTTGTTTGACTGACTTAATTTTTGCCAGAATTCTAGATGTTGCCGGACAAGCCTTTCAGGCTGTTTTGTGGCTGAGTAAAACGGCACAACTCAATATTTTGCCACAGGTGACAAGAATCATTGCTGCGTTGGCTTTGGTGAGCTTGTTTGCCCATCCCCAAGCTAAGACATGGACTTTTTTATACTTAATTAGCACCGCTGTTTCGGCACTAATTGCAGTGTTTTTGGTGCATCGATCGCTTGGTTATCCCAAGTTGGCACTATGGCGAATCAAGCCAGAGATTGCGGAAGGGTTTTACTTCTCAATTGGGTTATCTGCTCAAACTGTATATAACGATATCGATAAAACAATGCTAGCGCGGCTTGCCACGCTTTCAGCTACAGGTATATATGCATCTGCGTACCGTTTGATAGATGTTGCCTTTGTACCTGTGCGATCGCTTTTAGCGGCTGCTTATACTAAGTTCTTTCAGCATGGCGCATCTGGCATTACCGGAACGATGAGTTTTGCCAAACGCCTGTTACCTCTTGCTGCACTCTATGGCGTAGGTGTAGGCATTGCTTTATTTTGCCTAGCTCCAGTTGTACCTTACATCTTAGGCAGTGAATATCAAGATGCGATCGCTGCTTTGCGCTGGTTAGCACCTTTGCCTTTACTCAAATCCCTACATTATTTTGCAGCCGATACGCTTACAGGAGCGGGATTTCAGGGCATCCGTAGTGCCATGCAAGCGATCGTCGCTATTTTCAATGTCTCGCTTAACTTGTGGCTGATTCCCACCTATTCCTGGCAGGGTGCAGCATGGGCGAGTTTGGCTTCCGATGGCTTTTTAGTCCTTAGCTTGTGGATCGCAGTGGCATTTATTTACCGACAACAATTGCAAACTTCTGAGGAGAAAGCATGATTATTTCCCCCACAGACAAGAAACTTGTAGGTTGGCAGCAGACAACACAAATTGAGGTAGCAAATCGCCAAAGATACAGTAAGGATAATTTGCTAGCGAGCATCATCGTCAATAACTACAACTACGGCAGATTTTTGCGTCAAGCAATTGACAGTGCTTTGAATCAAACTTATGCCCATATTGAGGTCATTGCTGTAGACGACGGTTCTACCGATAATTCGCGGGAAATTATTGCCAGTTACGGAGACAAAATTATCCCCGTATTCAAAGAAAATGGCGGACAAGCTTCAGCTTTTAATGCCGGATTTGCAGCCAGCCAGGGAGAAATTGTCAGCTTTTTAGATGCTGATGATTATTTATTTGCTGACACCATCGAGCGCATAGTCGCCGTCTGGCAACCAGGCATAGCTAAGGTGCAATATTACCTAGATATAGTTGACATCGGGGGGAAGATACTGGGAACTTATCCACCACGAGAAAGACGCTTAGACAATGGCGAAGTATTGCCGATTTTGCTGGAAAAGGGACGTTATGAAACCCCAGTAACTACTGGTAACAGTTTTCATAGAACTGGGTTAAACAAAATCTTTCCCATTCCAGAAACCAAGTATCGGATTTCCGCTGATAGCTATTTAGTTACCTTAGTTCCCTTTGACGGGCAAGTAGCTGCTATAGAGCAAACCCTTGGAGCTTACCGCATTCATGGCGATAATTTGTGGGCTTTGAGTCAAAATGTTGAGACTGAGAAACTTTCCCAGTTCGTGCAGCATGACTTATATCGGCACGAACTTCTAGCAGATAAATTCGGCGAGTTGGGCTACAAAATCCCCAAATTCAGCGATCGCGACTATCTGCATTTGAAAACTAGAATTGCTTCTTTACGCCTCAATCCCGAAAATCATCCAGTGTCTTTTGATTCGCCTTTGGTTTTAGCTTATCGGGGAGTATGGGCAGTTTGGCGATATTCAAAATTAACTTGGCGAAAACAGCTTTTATTGATGGCTTGGTTTATTTGGGTAGGACTATTGCCTTTGCAGATGGCAAAGCCAGCTATTGATTGGCTATTTGTGCCTCAATCGCGCCCTAGAAGTTTAGATTGGCTTGGCAACCAACTCAAAAGAGCTTTTTCTTGGGAAGCAAGCAACACAAGAGTGGAGAAGTGTTAAAGCTGTGAACCTACTTAAGCTGATTGAAAAAGGATTTGTAGTGTTCTCGCTTTTGTTCTTCACTGGAGCGATAACAGTCTTGCTTAATGGCGGGACAGCGCCTAGCGGCAGTCAGAACGATCCTATTAGTAAAGTATTGCTGTTAGGAATTCAGGCAGTTACAGTGCTGCTGATTGTGGCTGATTACAAGCGAGTTGGGCGTACTGTGCTGAGGGAAAAACTCTTATGGGTTTTGGTAGCGATCGCTCTATTTTCAACATTATGGTCTGACGTACCCTCAACTACCCTCGCTACCAGTATCAATTTCGTGCGAATTACCTTGTTCGGAGTGTATTTTGCCGCACGCTACAGCTTGAAAGAGCAGTTACATCTATTGACTTGGGTATTCGGGATTGGTGCAACGCTCAGTCTAGTTTTTGCGATCGCTCTACCAAGCTATGGGGTGATGGGAATGGGCAGTATCAGCACAGCGGAAACAGTAGCCCACACAGGCGCATGGCAGGGCATATACGGTCACAAAAATATCTTGGCTCGGATTATGGTTCTCAGTGCGATCGCCTTTTTCATCAGTGCTAATAGTAAAGGCAAGTATCGCTGGTTGATGTGGGGTGGTTTTATCCTTTCCATCATTCTAGTTCTAGGCTCAACTTCAAAATCAGCCTTAATTATCTTGCTGACTATTTTAATTTTGCTGCCTTTTTACAAAGCTTTGCGCTGGAACTACACCCTAGCTGTCCCCTTTTTCATCGCGGCAATTTTAATAGGTGCAGGTGTTGCGATGTTATTAGTGGATACTGCAGAAAGTATTTTGGCAGTTTTTGGACGAGACTTTACCCTCACTGGGCGGACGGATCTTTGGAGCGCTGTACTAGAAAAAATTGGCGAACGTCCTTGGCTGGGCTATGGATATGGAGGTTTTTGGCTGGGCTTAAATGGCAACTCTATTGATGTTTGGCATATTGTCAGGTGGGAACCTCCCCATTCTCATAATGGGTTTTTAGACCTGTGGCTCGATTTAGGTTTATTAGGATTATCTATTTTTGCTTTTAGTTTTATCGCAGTCTATTTACGGTCGATCGCTTGGTTGCGTCAAAATTCTAATTCAGAAGGACTTTTGCCGCTAGCATATTTGACGTTTTTATTGCTAGCAAACCTGACAGAAAGTTCGCTGTTACGACACAACTTTCTCTGGATACTTTACGTATCAATATCCCTTTCTACATACAAAAGTCACGACTACGTTGTTGCAGATGTAAAGAAGTTTTTGCAGCAGAAAGTCAAGAAGAAATCAATTAAAAAAATCACACCGCGTACGCAAAGAAGGACAGTGTAATGCAAGTTTTAGCTCGCCCTGCTTTTAGCAGCCGTAAGGAAAATCCCTATAACTGGTTGCTGTATTCATACATGAAAGACTTAGGAGTTGGTGTAGATGAGTTTTCCTTGAAACAAGCGATCGCCAACAACTACAAAATCTGTCATCTACATTGGCCCGAATTGCCTTTAAACAATCGCAACTTACTCAAGGCATTAATCAAAATTCAAGCTTTACTCCTGCAACTAGATTGGGCGCGATCGCGGGGTGCGAAAACTGTCTGGACTGTCCACAATCTGGCGGCTCACGAACAGTTTTATCCTCAATTAGAAGCTTGGTTTTGGCGAGCTTTTATCTGGCGATTAGATGGCTATATTACTCTTAGCCAAGCTGGGATGGAAGCAGCCCAAAAACGTTTTCCCCAACTCAAAAATTTGCCCGGTTTTGTTATTCCTCACGGTCATTATCGCGGTGAGTATGAAGATGGCATCAGCCGTGAAGCCGCTCGTGTAGAGCTACAAATTCCTAAGTCAGCAAAGGTAGTGCTGTTCTTTGGCAGAATTAGAGCTTACAAAAACGTACCCCAGCTAATTAAAGCTTTTAAGCAGGTTGCAGATCCAGAGGCAATGCTCTGTATTGCTGGATTACCCGAATTTCCGGCTCAAGCAGATGCGATCGCATCTGAAGTTGGCACAGATAATCGAGTCCGAACCTACTTAAATTTTATCCCTCAAAGCAAAGCACAACTCTACTTTCGCGCTGCTGACTTGGTAGTTTTGCCGTACCGCGAAATTTTAAATTCTGGTAGCGCCTTGTTAGCCCTTTCTTTCGATCGCCCGATTTTAGTGCCTCTGCGCGGTACTTTGAGCGAACTTCAAGCCCAAGTAGGTGCAGATTGGGTACGCGCTTACACGGGAGAACTGACGACAGCACATATTGAAGATGCGATGCAGTGGGCATTGCACACGCCACGTTCAGAGCAAGCTCCCCTCGAAGCTCTCGATTGGCAGGAACTAGCAAAGCAGACTATTTGTGCCTACAAATTTATTGCAGACATAAAATAAATAGGAGGTAATTTTGCAGCCAATTATTAGTACCGTTATCCCTACGCGCAATCGACCGCTAATAGTGGAACGAGCCGTTAAAAGTGCGCTGGCACAAACTTTTACAGAAATAGAAGTCATAGTTGTCATTGATGGTTCAGATGCTTGCACTCGTGAAGTCCTAGAAGAAATAGACGATTCGCGATTGAAAGTCATCGAACTACCAGTTAGAGGCGGTGCAGCGGCGGCTCGAAATGCTGGCGTGTCTGCAGCGGTAGGAGAATGGATTGCTTTTTTAGATGACGATGATGAATGGTTTCCCCAAAAGCTAGAGCGACAGATTGAAGTTGCCAAAGGTTCTCAGTACGAGTTGCCTATTGTTGCTAGTCGTTTGACGGCTCGTTCGCCCAAAGGTGACTATATTCGCCCAAGGAGATTTTTATCGTTGTCAGAGCCAATTAGCGAATACTTGTTGGCGCGTAATTCTCTGTTTCAAGGAGAAGGATTAATTCAAACTTCTGTACTGCTAACAAAAAAGCAACTACTTCAACAAGTTCCGTTTAGAACCGATTTGCTCAGACATCAAGATTGGGACTGGTTGTTGCGTGCGAGCAATTTAGCAGGTATAGGAATTGAGTTTGTGTCTGAACCTTTGGCTATTTGGTATGTAGATGAAAAACGTAACACTGTCAGCACTACGAGCAACTGGCGTAATTCACTGGCATGGATTCAAGAGAACAAAAATCTAGTTACGCCTCGCGCTTATTCGGCTTTCATCATGGTAGAAGTGGGCGCACAAGCAGCGCAGGAACGGGCATGGCAAGAATTTTTACCGTTGTTATCAGAGGCGATACTTGGTAAACCGCAACTTATTGATTTTCTTCTTTATTTTGGTTTGTGGCTAATTCCCCAAGAAACTCGCCGCTCTATTCGCGCTTTGCTAACTAAGCAATCTTCAAGCATAAAAAGTGCATAGATTGAGCAGCAAAATAATAAATTTTACATTTTGGTAAGAGGGAAAAATAGTGTCATTAGTAACGATTGGATTACCTGTTTATAATGCAATGCCATTTTTGCCAGAAACTATTGATAGTCTTCTGCGCCAAACTTACTCAGATTTTCAAGTATTAGCAATTGATGATGGTTCTACCGATGATAGTTTGGATTATTTAAAATCTATTCAAGATTCTAGATTTAAAATAATTACTCAATCAAATAGGGGATTAACTGCAACCTTAAATAGAATGCTTGCTGAGGTAGAAACTCCTTGGCTAGTACGCCAAGATGCAGATGATATTGCTTACCCTAACAGAATTGAACTAATTGCAGAGTCTATAAACAAATATCCAGATGCAGGAATGTTTTATTCCTATGCTAAGTATTATCAAAATGCCGAAAGTTTTGGCACTTTTAGAACTACGAAAGCATCGCCTGATGTTCTTACTAGCTTGACAAAAGCAGGATACTTATTAGCAATTTGTCACCCCACCGCAGCCTTGAATGTTGCAAAAGCAAAAGATGTGGGTGGATATCGCTTTGATTTGCATATTGAAGATATTGACTTGTGGTGGCGCATGGCTTTGTTGCATGAAATTAGACTAATTCCTGAAGAAACAGTAGGATTTCGCTTGAATACAAACAGTGTAAGTAGTAGCAATCTCCGCGAACAATCTACTAACACATTGTACGTACAATACTTGCTGATTTCGCACTTGTGGGATCTCCAACCATTACCTTATGAATTGGTAAAAGAGCAACTAATTATGCTGCTTGATAACAAAAAACTAAATTTTAGAACAAATATGCGAATGACAAATATCCATTTGGGTAAAAAGGCTTATGCAGGGGCAATTAAGTATGGGATTGGTGCTTTACTATCTTCTCCCCAAGACTTTTTGGAACGTTTGACTTATGAATTAGGAAATAAAGATATTGCTGTAAATGGAGAAGACCCCAAATTGTTTGCTGCTAATTGCAGCAGTTTATGGCAAGAAAAAGTCAAAAATCTTTGTTTCGCTTTAGCTAATTGAGGTAATAGAAATGCAAAAGTTTGAAGAAGTAGTTTTGCTAAAAACTAGATTTCATAAAGTAAATGTGCGGCAATTAATAGAATACACAGTAGCAGCAGCAAAAAGTCAGGCAAAGATAATTGCTAGCAACGTAAATATCAAGGCGATGAATCTAGCTTGGGAACAACCTTGGTATCGAGATTTTTTAAATAAATCCGAGCTAGTTTTTTGCGATGGCTTTGGTGTTTTATTAGGAGCTAATTTATTTGGTCACGGGCTTAAATCCGAGCATCGCATGACATTTGCAGACTTTATTGAAGATTGGATTTTAGCTTGCGAGCGGCAAAATATATCTGTATTTCTGCTAGCAGGTAAACCGGGTATAACAGACAAAGCGATCGCCAAATTTAAAGCGATCGCCCCTAATCTGCAAATTCAAGGGCATCACGGCTATTTTGACAAGTCTGGAGCCGAAAACGATGCGGTAATTGCAAAAATCAATAACTTTAAGCCAGGAATCCTATTTGTCGGTTTTGGGATGCCCATCCAAGAACGGTGGATTTTAGACAACTTAGAGCAAGTAGAAACAGGCGTATTTGTGCCAATGGGAGCGTGTCTAGATTTCTATACAGATACGGTAGCGCGAGGACCTCGCTGGATGACAGATCGCGGACTAGAATGGTTGGCGCGGTTGTATTTTGAGCCGCGCCGCTTGTGGCAACGCTATATCCTGGGCAACCCCTTATTTTTGTATCGCGTCCTCAAACAAGGGATTTTCAACAGGCAGCCAAGTTATGACTAAACGCAAAATTAAACGGCGCACCTTTATTTTAGGTCTAGGTGGTTTCATCCTGGCAAGCAAAATCAAAAACTTGTACAAACCAAGTCAAGCAGCTAATTATGCTAATAGAGATTTTGCCGTAGTTGGTAATAGTCCCCTGCGCGATCGCTTTGCAACCAAAGGATTGCTCTACGGAGCGGCAGTTTCTCACCGTTCCCTTTCCTCAGACCTACCTTTTGCCAACCGTGTCGCTGCTGAGTGCGCCATCCTCGTTCCAGAAAGCGAATTGAAGTGGAAAGCTTTGCGTCCTACTCCCGATCGCTTTAGCTTTGCTGCTAGCGATTGGCTAGTTAACTTTGCTCGCTCTCAAGGTCTGCTGATGCGCGGACACACTCTAGTGTGGCACGAAGCTTTACCGAAATGGTTTGCAACTAAAGTTGACAGCCGAAATGCCGAACAACTGCTGCAACAACATATTGCCACAGTCGTCGGACGCTATGCTGGAAAGATTCATTCTTGGGATGTAGTCAACGAAGCAGTTCATCCTGATGATGGACGCACTGACGGTTTGCGTCAATGGCCCTGGTTGCAGTTTTTGGGACCAGACTACATTGAAACTGCCTTTCGCGCCGCCCACGAGGCAGATCCGCAAGCAATGTTAGCCTACAACGACCATCACTTAGAGTACGACACCAAGGATCAAGAAGCCAGAAGAACTGCTGTACTCAAGCTTCTAGAACGTCTCAAGTCTCGCGGCACTCCAATTCACGCTTTGGGAATCCAGGCTCATTTACGGGGGGATGCTGACCGCTTCAATGCCAAAAAGCTAAAAACTTTTATGCGTGATGTTGCTAGTCTCGGTCTGAAGATAATGATTACCGAAATGGACGTTACAGACCAAAAACTGCCTAAAAATATTGACACGCGCGATCGCATCGTTGCTGGTTCTTACGAAGATTACTTGAATGTAGCCCTAGAAGAACCAGCAGTAATCGCAGTGTTGACATGGGGTTTGAGCGATCGCTATACATGGCTAGAAAGTCAAAAACCCCGCAAAGACCGCGCTCCTGTGCGTCCATTGCCCCTTGATGCCAAACTGAAGCGGAAATTGGCGTGGAATGCGATCGCTCGCGCAGCAGACAGCGCTTTAAAGCAGTGACCAGTGACCAGTTCTTAGTTCTGGGACTGGGCGTGAAGACTTAAACCTGCGATTTTGACTTGTCACTCTTAAACACATTAACTACTTATCAAACAAATGAGAATACTGGTTACAGGCGGTGCGGGCTTTATTGGCTCCCACCTAATAGATCGCTTAATGACAGATGGACATGAAGTTATTTGTTTAGATAACTTCTATACAGGACATAAGCGCAACATCCTCAAATGGATGAATCATCCTTATTTTGAACTGATCCGTCATGATATTACCGAACCAATCCGATTAGAATGCGATCGCATCTATCACTTGGCTTGTCCTGCTTCACCCATTCATTACCAGTTCAACCCAGTTAAGACAGTAAAAACAAATGTTGTCGGTACGCTGAATATGCTAGGTTTGGCTAAAAGAGTCAAAGCCCGATTTCTCCTCGCTTCCACATCTGAAGTGTACGGCGATCCAGAAGTACATCCTCAAGTAGAAGAATATCGCGGCAACGTCAACACCATCGGTATTCGTAGCTGTTATGACGAAGGCAAGCGAATTGCCGAAACTATAGCTTTTGACTATCACCGTCAAAATGATGTAGATATTCGCGTCGCCCGTATCTTTAATACTTACGGACCGAGGATGTTAGAAAACGACGGGCGAGTAGTCAGTAATTTAGTTGTGCAAGCTTTAAAGGGCATTCCATTAACTGTATATGGCGACGGTTCGCAAACGCGGAGTTTTTGCTATGTCTCTGACTTAGTAGAAGGACTGATGCGCCTGATGGATGGCGATTATATTGGTCCAGTTAACTTGGGCAATCAAGACGAGTACACAATTTTAGAATTGGCTAGCGCCGTCCAAAATTTAATCGACCCCCAAGCCAAGCTTAAATTTGAGCCATTACCGCAAGACGATCCCCGCCGCCGTCGCCCTGACATTACGCGGGCAAAAACTTTCCTCAACTGGGAGCCAAAAGTCCCCTTATCAGAAGGCTTAAAACTAACTGTAAATGATTTTCGCGCTCGCATCCCTAGCCCACTAAAGGCTGAAGTATAGAAAGGAAAAAGGAAAAAGTCAAAAGTCAAAAGTAGGGAAGCAGTAAAGAAAAGAAAAAGGAAAAAGTCAAAAGTAGGGAAGCAGTAAAGAAAGGAAAAATTAAACTAAATTCTCCCTTGTCCCCCTTGCCCCCCTTGTCCCCTTATCCCTATCTCTCATCTACTTAAGGAGTATTAACTATGCGTGTTTGTGTCATCGGTACTGGTTACGTCGGTTTAGTTACTGGCGCTTGTTTAGCTCATATTGGGCATCATGTTATCTGCGTGGATAACAACGAAGAAAAAGTCAAGATGTTGCAATCTGGGCGATCGCCTATTTTTGAGCCAGGACTTACAGAAATTATGCAATCATCCAGCCAAGCTGGACTTTTAGAATTTACAACCGATTTGGGCGCGGGTGTTGCTCACGGGACAGTATTATTTATTGCTGTTGGTACGCCTCCTTTGCCCACAGGTGAAAGCGATACTCGTTATGTAGAAGCTGTGGCGCGTGGAATTGGCGAACATCTCAACGATAGTCAAGGCGAATATAAAGTAATTGTCAACAAATCAACTGTACCGATTGGTTCTGGCGACTGGGTGCGAGCGATCGTCCAAAGTGGAGTTAACGAAAGCCAAAAGACTTTAGTGGGCGCTCTTGTTGGTAGCCGCTCAACTTTAGAGCAAGCAGCAGAATTTGATGTCGTCAGCAATCCAGAGTTTTTGCGTGAAGGTTCGGCTGTGTACGATACCTTTAACCCAGATCGGATTGTGTTGGGTAGCAACTGTCCCCAAGCGATCGCTATTATGCAGGAACTATACGAGCCAATTACTCAACGTCAGTTTGCAGCAAATCGAGATTTACCATCTGTACCTGTATTAGTGACAGATTTGAGTTCGGCAGAGATGATTAAATATGCAGCCAATGCATTTTTGGCTACCAAAATTAGTTTTATTAATGAAGTAGCGAATATATGCGATCGTGTTGGTGCAAACGTGACTCAAGTAGCTCAAGGTATAGGTTTAGACTCCCGTATCGGCAATAAGTTCTTACAAGCAGGTATCGGCTGGGGTGGTTCTTGTTTCCCCAAAGATGTCTCAGCTTTAATTCACACAGCTAACGATTATGGTTACGAAGCTCATTTGCTCAAAGCCGCAGTTAGTGTCAACCAACGTCAAAGACTAATTTTGATTGAAAAGTTGCAACAGGTACTCAAAATCTTGAAGGGTAAAACTGTAGGCTTGCTAGGACTAACTTTTAAGCCCGATACCGACGATATGCGCGATGCGCCAGCCCTGCACTTGATCGAACAGCTTAACCGATTGGGCGCTACGGTAAAGGCGTACGATCCGATTGTTTCTCAGTCTGGTTTGCGCGATGGGCTATCAGGTGTAATAGTTGAAACTGATGCCGAACGATTAGCCGATCGCTGCGATGCATTGGTTCTAGTAACTGACTGGCAACAGTTTCGCGATCTTGACTACAGTAAAATGGCTAGCTTGATGAATTCGCCTGTGATGATTGATGGTCGTAATTTCCTCGATCGCCAAGCCTTAGAACAATGTGGTTTTCAATACCTTGGTGTTGGGAGCTAATTTGAGGATAGAACGCGGTTAGGATTTGGAATAACAATATTTTGTTTTTTCCCGCGTAGGGGGCGCAATGCATTGCGCCCCCTACGCGTTGTTTATGTATAAATCCTAATTCTGGTTAATAATAAAAAGTTTGCATACGAAAATATTTATGCTCAAACTAGGCTGGCTGTTTGGCAGCTTTATTGATTATCCAGGCGGGCCAAAAACCTACGAGCAAAACACTAGATAACATTGCTAAATATCTTTGCCATCCTTGAAGTGTAGAATTTTGCTGAAAATGATTTAGAAAAATTAGCCAGCAAACAAAACCAGAGAAAATATAGGATAAAGCTAAAACGCTAAAAAGTAATACAGTTAGAGTAGTCATTTATGGTTTCCTTTTTGTTTCAAGTTGTCTTTGCTTATATTTATAGTAAATCACTTAAAATATCTAATTTAATCAAGGATAAGTAAAGAAAATAAATATAAAGTTAAAGAAATTGCCTTGTCATCGAATATACGTTAATTCTCAATTTAAAGTATCAAATAAAACGAAGACAATGTGGAATATACAGAGTTTTATTATTAGTAAAAACTCAATTTATTACCTAACTTGATAGTTGGAGCGATCGCTTTAACTCAACTTATCGTAAAAACTACCTACAAATCTGCCTCTTCTAGATTAATTATGGCTGCTTGTTGGCGCGGATCTGAAGGTTTTGTGTACCACCAAGCCCAAGCAATTAGCACAGCTTGAAATGGCAATCTTACTACTTGAAACCAAGGTGAATCGGGGATATTGTCTAGATGGATGTGATTGACAGCCATATTGATATTGGCGGGAAAAACAGCAATAAATAGCGCAATTAAGCCCCAAGCTGAGAACTGACTTACATTAGGCACTAATAGCCCAATTCCGCCCAATACTTCAAAAACACCGCTAATATATACAAGCTCCCAAGGGTAAGGAAGTTGAGGCGGTACAATTTTTACATAGGTATCGGGGCTAGAAAAGTGAGTAATGCCAACAATAATAATTGATATGGCAAGAATAACCCGTAATAGTTCTTTGTACTTGCTCATCGACAATAACTAATCTTGTAAATTTAGCTGCGATTTATCAGAACAAGAGCGCCCATCACCGCTAACGCTTTCTGGAAGTGCTGCTAAATCGCTATCGCGCTCGAATGGATTATTAAAGAAAGATCCCGTTTGCGGCGGTAAAAGCGGATCTTCAACAATTTCCGCCAAACTTTTCGCTACGCCAGTAAGGGGAATTGCCAGAATTACACCTAATATACCGCCGATTTGTGCGCCTAATAATAGAGAAACAAAGATAATTACAGGCGATAAACCTGTCAAGTTGCCCATAATTCTCGGCGCTACTACATTATCTTTTACCTGTTGAATGGCGATCGCAACTCCCAAAACCTGCAAAGCCAGCCACCAATCGATAAAAGCAACAATAACAGTTACAATCGCAATCCCTAAAGTTGCACCAATAAAAGGGACTATTTCTAGTACGCCAATTACAACCGCAAATAGTAGGAAAAATGGCACTTTCATCAGCCAAAAAGCCAGCGTCAGAGTAGTTGCCATAAATAAGCCTAACAACAACTGCCCAGAAACGAACCTTTGTAAGTTGCGGCGCAGCGCTTCAGTTAAGTCATTGCGGATATTAGGAGAAAACACACTCGTTAATGTCAACCACAGCCTTTCGCCGTCAAGCAGCATATAAAACGAGATCACAACGATCAAAATTAAGTCCAAAAACCAGTTAACAGTACCTAAGACTAAGCCTAAACCAGTACCAGCGATCGCTTCTGCTTGAGTTTGCACCCGCGCCAACAACTGCGAAGCCAAAATTCGCACATCAAAAGGTAAGTTCCTTTCTACACTCCATTGCTGAAACTCAGTAAGCTGTTGTTGTCCCCCTTCTAGAAGCGCTGGTAAATTGCTCGCAAATTGTCGCCCTTGATTAAACACAGGCGGTACTACAGTTAAAGCAATTACAACAACTCCTACACCTGCAAGTAAGTAGACAAGTAATGCTGCCAAACTCCGAGGCAAAAAGCGATTAAAAATCGCTACAGCATAATTAAGCAAAAAAGCAGTCAACGCCGCTGTAATTAAAATACTCAACAACTCACCCACATACTTTAAGGTACTAAGTGTCGCCCAACCTGTCACCAGAATTAGCAGCCAAGTGAGCAGGAATTGTTGCAAAGGAGTGAAGTATCTAGTCATGGGGAAAGCAAAGGGACAAGGGAGAGGGGGAAGACAAGGGAGAGGGGGAGGACAAGGGAGAGAGGGGAGAAAATTCTTCTTTGTCCTTTTTGTCCCCTTGTAATTACGAATTACGAATTACGAATTACGAATTACTAAAATTCCTCCTTGTCTCCATCAAGCTTTAGGATTATAAGTAGAAGTAACTTGCAGTTCTTTTAGTTGCTTGTCATCTACTTTTGACGGCGCTTCGGTTAACAAGCAACTAGCTTGCTGCGTCTTGGGAAAAGCAATTACATCTCGAATTGACTCTTCCCCAGCTAATAACATTACTAACCTATCTAAGCCGTAAGCAATTCCGCCGTGAGGAGGAGTACCGTATTCAAATGCTTCTAACAAAAAGCCGAATTTGCTTTGCGCTTCTTCTGGCGATAAACCAATAGTTGCAAATACTTGTTCTTGAATTTCTCGTTGATAGATCCGCAGACTACCGCCACCAATTTCAAAGCCGTTAAATATAATATCGTAGGCTTGCGCTCTAGCTGTCTTGAGATCGTGCAAATCGTCGGGATGAGGTGCTGTAAAGGGATGGTGCAAGGCTTCTAAACGCTTTTCGCCTGCATTCCACTCAAACATGGGGAAATCTGTCACCCAGAGCAAGTTTATCTTGTCTGGGTCGATTAAATTTAACTCGTTGGCGATCGCTTGCCGCAGTCGATCTAAGGTTTTATTAACAATATCGGCTTTATCGGCTGCAAATAAGAGTAAGTCACCTGTTTTTACACCTGTGCGGCTGAGTAGTTCTTGCTTTTGGCTTTCGCTTAAATTGTCTTTGATTGCGCCAATAGTATCGATTTCGCCATCTTCGCGCACGCGGATGTAAGCTAAACCTCTTGCGCCTGCTTCGCTTGCTTCTTTAAATAAGTCTCCGCCTGGTTTAATGCGGACGTTGGAAATAGCATCGTTACCGCCTGGAATCGGCAATACTTTGACTATGCCACCACTTGCGATCGCTCCTGAAAATACTTTAAACCCAGATTCTTTAAATAAATCCGATACGTTTACAAGTTCTAATCCGTAACGAGTATCTGGTTTGTCGCTACCATATCGTTCCATTGCCTCAGCATAAGTAAGCTGGGGAAATGGACGAGGTAAATCTATTCCTTTAACAGTTTTGAAGATATAACTAACTAAATCTTCATTGAGTTTGATAATTTCAGCTTGCGACATGAAACTCATTTCCATGTCTAGCTGCGTAAATTCTGGCTGTCTGTCGGCGCGTAAGTCTTCATCGCGGAAGCAGCGGGCAATTTGATAGTAACGGTCTAACCCCGATACCATCAATAGTTGCTTAAATAACTGCGGTGATTGTGGCAAAGCAAACCATTCGCCAGGATGCACGCGACTAGGGACTAAATAATCTCTTGCACCTTCAGGAGTAGAACGAGTCAATATTGGCGTTTCTACTTCGATGAAATTTTGCTCGTCTTCTAAGTAACGACGAATGGCTTTGATAACTTGATGGCGCATTTGGATATTGCGACTCATGCGATCGCGTCTTAAGTCCAAATAACGGTACTTTAGCCGCAATTCTTCCCGCACTGGCTCGGTTTCGGCTGTAGCGACTTGAAATGGTAGTTGTTTGCGAACGGCATTTAATTGTTCGATCTTGTCGGCATAAATTTCTATTTCACCAGTCGGCAAGCGCGGGTTTAGGGACTCTTCTGGGCGCTTGGTGACTCTTCCAGTAATTTTGACGACGTATTCATTACGCAGTGCTTCTGCTGGCTCGTAGGATGTAGGGGTACGCTGCGGATCGCTGACGATTTGGACTACTCCAGAGCGATCGCGCAAGTCTAAAAATATTACGCCCCCGTGATCGCGGCGACGATCTACCCAGGCGCAAAGGGTAACAGTTTCTCCAATATGTGCTGTTCGGAGTTCGCCGCAATAGTGAGTTCGCATAGTAGGTTTATAGGTGCTGAAAATAAGCTGCTAGGATGAGAGCAAATTCTCCTATTATCTAGTATCTCTGGTCATTTTGATTAATAGACAATTGTGGTTTCGCCTGTAATGTTTGGATTGGCGATTTGCCCGTGATATTTTTGATTTTTGTTTTACCCGCAATATTTGTAGAGACGTTGCACTGCAACGTCTCTACCTAACGATAACGACGAAAACGACAACCACACGCGGTTTTATTTATCGATTACGATCGCGCGGTGCGGTTAATACCTCCCAGGCGGCTTTGGCTGCTTCGGTTAAACGATCGCCGAGTTCTGATACTTCTTTGACAACTGAATGCCAATTTTTCTCAGCTTCGCTTTGGATCATCTCAAAAGAGTGTTCGATGCGATCGCGTTCGATTAGTTTATTTTCTTCAATTGTCGCCCGCGCCCGTTTGACGGCGTTCAGATAAGCTTCGCGGGTAAGGGTTCCGGCTGATTGGGCTTCTGATTGAGCGCGTTTTTTGATGGCGTCGATCAAGGCTTTGGTTTCGCTTTTAACAGCTTCGCTTTCTCCTGCCATTTCCCTTTCTACCAATGCACTTGTTTCTTGGCTGATAGCGCTGCTTTGCGGGATAATTTCAATTTGGATGTCGTTAGGTTCAGTTGTCATAATTTTGGCTCCTGTAGAAAAACTGTGCTGGAAACTTATCTACCAAATGAAAGTTCAGATTGGTTTATTACTTCTTGCTCTAGTTTTAACAATTGGGCGACACGCGCCTCGGTGGGCGGATGGCTGGAAAATAAGTTACCCAAAAATTGACCGGAAAACGAGTTTGTAATCAATAATGGTTCAAAAGCTGGGTTTCCTGCCATTGGTAATTGCCGCCCTATGGTTTCTAGGCGTTCTAGCGCTCTTGATAAAGCGCGAGGATTGCCCGTCAACCTTGCAGATCCGGCATCTGCGGCAAATTCCCTTGTCCTAGAAATTGCTAGTTGAATTACGGTAGCAGATATAGGCGCGAGGAATACCGTTAGTAATAACCCTAAAGGATTTGCGCCGCGATCGCCATCTCTAGATGATGGAAACCACAAACTATAGCTCACCATTTGGGCTAAGAAAGAAATTGCGCCCGCAACTGTCGCCGCTACAGCTTGAGTTAGGGTGTCTCTATTAGCTATGTGAGTAAGTTCGTGAGCGATAACACCTTCTAATTCATCTTGGGGTAGCAAGTTTAAAATACCTTCAGTCACAGCGACAGCAGCGTGTTCGGGATCGCGCCCTGTGGCGAAAGCGTTAGCTGCTTGGCTAGGTACAATAAATATTGCTGGCATCGGCAGATTGGCTCTATTGCACAATTTTTGTACCATTGCATATAATTCTGGTGCATCGCTTGGGCTAATCGGTTGGGCGCGGTAAGCGGCTAGAGCTATTTTGTCTGATTGATACCAAGACATCAAGTTTGTAAATGCAGCGATCGCAATACCAATAATTACCCCAGTGCTACCGCCAATTATCCAGTAACTAATCGTAATTAGTAAGGCGCTTAACAAACCTAATAGAGCAACTGTTTTTAATTGGTTTCCCATATTTTTACTAATGCTGGATTTGCAATGTAAATTATTCTTACTAGCAGCATTACTTAACTCGTACTTTTATTGTATCGACCTAAAATCAGATTTGTCGGTTACGTACATCTAAAAATTTTTACCTACAAATTTTCGTATTTTAAATAACATTTTCTCAAATTATCTAATTAATAGTAAAACTTAATACTTTAGAAAGATGTCTAAAATGATAAACTACGTTATAGCGATTTAATTACTAATAGTAAGGCTTGACTTTGATGCACGACGATCCAGCAATTCGCAATCTTCTAGCTGTTAGTTTGGGAGCGATCGCTGGGGCTTTAAGCCGCTACTATATCAGTCTATGGTTCTTACAGCGTTTCGGGGTTGCCTTTCCCTACAGCACTTTTGTAATCAATATTACAGGCTGTTTTATCATGGGATTCTTTTTTACTTTGGCAGCAGAAAGAATATTGACAATTACTCCCGAAATCAAATTATTAATAGCAACAGGGTTTTTAGGCTCTTATACCACATTTTCTACCTATGGATTAGATACTATTACTCTGCTGCACGCCCAACGTTTTACACCAGCTTTAATATACTGGCTAGGTAGTGCCATACTGGGAATTTTCAGCGTACAGTTAGGAGTAGTATTAGCTCGTCTGCTCAAATAATTTCACCTAAAAAATACCTCAATCCCCTAGACTAAAAACAGCAACATTGAGCGATTGGTTTGAGGAAGGTAGGCTTTGACAGAAACTAACAATTTACCAACTACTACCCTCCAAGATATGTCGCGTCGGGAATTACGGGAGTTGGTTAGAAATCAATTGCAAGCGTTATTAGAACAAAACGACTTGCAGGGAGCTAAAGCTATTTTAGTTCCCGTACAGCCAGCAGATATCGCCGAAGCGATTGAAGGTTTACCTGAAGCAATGCAAGCGATCGCTTTTCGCTTGCTACCCAAAGGAGAAGCAATTGAGGTTTACGAGCATTTAGATTATAGTATCCAGCAAGCACTAATTGAAGAATTTAAGCGCCAAGAAGTTTTAGATATAGTCGATAAAATGTCACCAGACGATCGCGCTAGATTGTTTGATGAATTACCAGCAAAAGTCATTAATCGGCTATTAGAACAACTTAGCCCTACAGAGCGCCAAGCTACTGCTCAATTATTAGGCTACGAAGCAGGTACGGCGGGGCGAATCATGACACCCGAACTAATTTCGCTCAAAGAAGGCTTTACCATTGCTCAATCTTTAGAGCGAATTCGCCGCCTTGCTAATGTCACAGAAACAATTTACTACTTATACGTTACAGATAATGCTCGTCGCCTTACAGGTACTTTATCGCTGCGGGATCTAGTAACAGCGCAACCTCAGCAAACAATCGGGGAAATTATGACGCGGGATGCGGTATTTGTTTACACAGATACCGACCAAGAAGAAGTTGCTAGAGTAATTCAACGCTACGACTTTTTGGCTGTACCTGTAGTAGATCGGGAACAGCGTTTAGTTGGTATTGTCACTGTAGATGATGTGATCGATATTATTCAACAAGAAACTACCGAAGATATTTACGCCTTGGGTGGTGGCGTGCAGTCTGGTGGCGACAATTATTTTCAGACAGATTTACTCACAGTGGCGCGTAAGCGTGTTGTTTGGCTGCTAGTATTGCTGTTCACGAATACAGTTACAGGCACAATTATTAAGTCAGAAGAAGGAATTTTACGTCAAGTCGTCTCTTTAGCTGCTTTTATTCCCTTATTAACTGGTACGGGGGGAAATGTCGGGGCGCAGTCTTCAACGGTAGTTATTAGGGGAATGAATACTGACGAAATTCGGGCGCTGGGAGAATTTCAGGTGATTTTTAGAGAAGCGATCGCTGGGGCGATGCTCGGGACAATGTTAGGTAGTATTGCCACAGTCTGGGCTTATTGGTTGCAAGGTAGTTGGTCTGTGGCGATCGCTGTAGGAGTTAGTCTAGTGGCAATTTCCATCCTAGCTTCTGTCTCTGGCTCGGCTTTGCCGTTTTTGTTTCGCTTGCTACGATTAGATCCCGCTTTGATGTCTGCACCTTTTATTACTACTGCTGTGGATGTTTTAGGGGTATTAATTTACTTCAACCTAGCGCGACTAATTTTGCAGTTGTAGTTACCACAATTGCCAGCCGCGTGCAGCTTGCTCTAATACGTAGGCAGAAACCTCTTCAATTTGGCGATCGTTCAATCTGCCTTTAAATGCTGGCATTGCCTTTTTACCGTATTTTATTTGATAAGCGATCGCGTCTACCGAGTCCATACTGTACTTTTGGAGTGTTTGTTTATTTAAAGTTTTGTGGGCGAGGATAATGTTACCTCCGCCTATGTGACACGCTGCACAATGAGCGCTAAAAATTTTTGCTCCTCGATCGTGTTCGCCTGCTAAGGCTGGAGTTGTCCCTAAAAATAAAAACGAAACGCTTGCTAATAGTAAAAGCGATATTACTTTTCTCATGCGCCACGACCAAGTAATTATTAATGCATAACTATTAGGATACAAGCCTGTTATTTTTCTTTGTCTAGAGTTTTTAGTGCCGAACTAAACTAAGTTAGCGATCGCTAACTGTCTTACCTAAATAGCTGCGATTCCAATGAGCAAATCTTTCAGCCTGTACTTTAGCCTTCTGGGTTAAAGTAGAATTTGCCCTAATACCGCTTGCAAATTTTTCAGCAAGAGTCAAACTTGTTATCAACATCCCTATAGTTTCTTGCACCAAGAACCATGACCATCGGCGTAACGATGGCGCGATCGCGTATCTTCGTTACGCCATCAGTAGAAAGCGCGTGCCAAATATCAGCCAGGTCCTCTTTTTCTATATATTTTTCTATATATAGGTCTTGTGGCTGGGTAGTTTGTTCTAATCCGATAGCATCTGTGGCACGATCGCTAAATTTAGGAAACTACCAGCGGCGATTTTTCAGGCGCTCAAAATCTAAAGGGCAATCTATGAGCTTCATTTGGGTTTTAAATAGTCTAAATTTAGACATAAAGTTTCTTACCTAGTAGCTTACCCTAGATAAATCATGAACGATAATTTACTAGAACAGTTATTAAATGAAGAGGAAAGCTCATCATTAGACTTTAAGCGAGATCAATATCCCTTTGTTAAAGCTAGTGAGGCACAAAAAAGTGAACTTCTAAAAGATATATTAGCTATTGCCAACGCTTGGCGAAGAGTAGATGCTCATATACTTATTGGAGTTAAAGAAGTCAAAGGCAGTAGGAGTCTTATTGTTGGCGTTCAACAGCACTTAGAGGATGCAAACCTTCAACAATTTGTGAATAGCAAAACTCAACGACCTATAGAATTCTCATACAGAGCGTACCCGTTTGAAGGTTGTCAGCTTGGTATTATTACCGTACCAATTCAGAAACGTCCATTGTTTTTAAAAAAAGATTATGGAGAGTTGAAAAAAGAAGTTGTTTATGTTCGGCGAGGAAGCTCATCTAAATTTGAAGCCACAATCGATGAAATAGCAAGTATGGGTGCTGCTGCGGTAGAGCAAAATTTAACAGAAAACCTTATTCCCTCAATCCAATATGAAACAAAACCCCTAAAACTACTTCCTCCTAATTTACGAAATCTATTTCAATGTCTAATTCAATGGCAACAAATTGGACTTTTTCCAAGTATTATTGGCTCGATCTATACCTCTTTGACTCCAAAAAGTCTAATTAATTGGGGACGAATTGGACTTATACCAGGTATCATCGGCTTCATTTATACCTCTGTTGTTTTAAGTAGTTACTTTTCTATCTTCTTCCTCTTATTGGCTTTTTCGAGTGCTACCTCCTTGTGTTCAGGTCTAGCACTCAGAAATAAGAGAGATGCTTGGTTGAAAGCTGGAATATCTTTAAAGAGCAATAGCAATGGAGAAATATTCTTAACAGAAACTTATGGCAGATGTCCTTTTTGTAGTGAAATTGTCAAGTTAAAAGCCATGCCTAAAGGCTCAGAGCAAAAAATTATGGGAATTTGCCAGAGAAATTCTGAGCAACATACTTTCTCTTTTGACTTCACAACGTACACTGGGAAATACTACCCAATTGTTTGGCGCAAGATTGTAACTTAGAGCGGATAGTTGGTAGGGTGCGTTGCGAACAACGCACCCTACTGCTTTTATTTGTTTCTTGACTTCATTTTTGCAGATGAAGTTTGTAATACTGTCAATGCCTCTGTCCCGCCCTTTGCGGCGCTATGTTAGGCTGTCTCGCCACTTACTGAGTGTGGCATTGATTCAATCAATGCTCTTAGCACTTTGTTAACCGATTCAGGCGTTGTAAAAACCTTAGCCACATCCTCATCCAAAACTACAACTGTTAACTTTTGTGTCTCACTGCGAACAGCAAATCGATTGGGTTTCGCCTGCTTGTAATCAAAGCGATATTCACCTAGAAGCTCGTCTTCAGGATTCTGTGTTTTGTCAGAGGGCGTTTTGCTCATAATCCTCACGCTCCTTGCCAGTAGCTAAACGGGCACTAATGATATAGATACTACTAGATCGTTCGGTAAAGGCAATTAATAATAATCGATTTTGCTGAGAGTGACCAATGATGATTTCTCTTGGCTCATCTATGGAATGAGCTTCATCATCAAAGATAACTGCCAAAGGATTATCGAATACAGTCCTAGCTTCTTCAAAGCTAACACCGTGCTTCTTAAAATTCGTAGTTGCTTTTTGTCTATCCCACTCAAACTCCATGCCTAAATCATATGCGATCGCTCAAAATGCCGAACAGTTTTTGGCTAGTGCTATCTACCTTGTAACAAGGTGCGTTGCCTTGCAACGCACCCTAATGCTATTGTCGTTCTAGAGTTCCTTTAGCACCGAACTCGTCTAAGCTACGCAAACGATCGCTAACTGTCTCCACAAAACGCCATGACTGCGGTAAGTTGCCAAAAATCTCAGTTATGCCCAGCAATCCTCTAGGATCGGAACCACCAGAACGGGCGCGTTGGGTGAGGATTTCTGCCATTGGATCGTCAACTTCAATGGGATTGCCGAGATCGTCTTGTCCTTTGAGGTAACGGAACCACGCAGCGATCGCTAAACTCATATAATCAATTGCTCCTTCCTGCCGCAATGCATCACGTAGGGAACCGAGAATGAATTTTGGTATTTTAGCAGCACTATTAAGGCATAAACGCGGTAATCGATCTTGAATTTTGGGATTGGCAAATCGTTCGATTAAAGTTTGTTTGTAATCGTCTAAATCGATCCCAGGTACGCTTTGGAGTGTGGGTGTAACTTCTGCCATCAAGCGAAGGGCAGCTTGCCTAATTGCTGCATCTGCCATTACTTCATGCACGTAAGTGTAGCCAGCTAAAGTACCGAGATAGCCAATCAGCAAGTGGCTGGCGTTGAGCAGGCGAATTTTCATCATCTCGTAAGGATGAACATCATCAGTCATCTGTACGCCTACAGCTTCCAATTCTGGTCTACCCGCACAGAAACGATCTTCCACAACCCATTGCAAAAATGGTTCGGCTACAACTGGAAAAGCATCGTCGATGCCAAATTGTTCTGCCACCATTTTGATATCTGCTGGTGTAGTAGCTGGAGTAATGCGATCGACCATGCAGTTAGGAAAGGTAACGCGATCGCTAATCCAATTTCCCAGATCGGGATTTTGCAGCCGAGCAAAGGTAGTCAACATCTTAGCTGCAATATTACCGTTGCCTTGCAAGTTGTCGCACGATAGTACGGTAAACGGTGCTAAACCCTGCTCTCGACGCTTATCCAAGGCTGCTGTCAAAAAGCCGTAGACTCCGATTGGCTGGTTGGGATGCTGCAAATCGTGTTGAATTGTTGGATGATTTGCGTCAAATTCGCCGCTACCTTCAATATAGTAGTAACCTGCTTCCGTAATCGTGAGCGTGACAATGCGACAGCGCGGATCTGCCATTGCGTCAATTACTGCTTGAGTGTTATCTGGTGCAAATAAATAGCGTGTAATTGAGCCAATCACACGGGCGCGATCGCCTGCTTCTGACCTTTCTACCAAAGTATATAAACAATCTTGAGAATGCAAAGCATCGCGCATTCGGCGATCGAATTCTAGCAATCCTACACCGCAAATGCCCCATTGCAAATCGGGCGTTTGCTGAAAATAGTTGTCGAGGTACAATGCTTGATGCGCTCGATGGAAGCCTCCCACACCAATATGCACAATACCATTAACTATCTGGTGGCGATCGTAAGTAAAGACTTGGACGCGATCGCCTAAACGAGCTAGAGAAGCTTCATTTAGCTTAATTACCGATTCTGTGCTGATATTGCTGTTCATAGGATTGGTCTATAGTTAGGTGGTGACGGTGGGCTTTGGAAATAGCTTCACCTTGAGCGTTAAATAAATGGCAAAGTTCGCCGTCAATCTGGAGCGGAACTAAATCGCGTAACCGACTAGAATTATCTCCGTCTGTTTGCACAACTAAAGTTTCGCCGTTGGCAACTTTGACGTATAGATAGGTTTCACCGCCCAATCTTTCTACAACAAGCACTTCACCGTTAAGCGTAGCGTTGTGGCGATCGACTCTTAAGTGTTCGGGACGAATCCCCAACGTAGCTGAATCTCCCATCGACAATCTCGGCTGTACGGGAACAGTTACACTTGCTTCGCCAGGAAGTGCAACTGTTGTTCCAGAGTCATTAACTGCTGTGACTGTAGCGGAGAGAAAATTCATCTTTGGCGAACCAATAAACCCAGCTACAAATAAATTGCGAGGATGGTGATACAGTTCTAGGGGCGAGCCGACTTGTTCGATAATCCCGCCTTGTAACACGACAATTTTATTAGCCAGCGTCATTGCTTCTACTTGATCGTGTGTCACATAAATCATTGTGGCTTGCAAGCTATCGTGTAAACTTGCAAGTTCAATCCGCATCTGCACCCGCAAAGCAGCATCCAGGTTGGACAGAGGCTCGTCAAACAAAAACACTTTTGGTTTGCGTACCAAAGCTCGCCCAATAGCTACCCGTTGGCGTTGTCCGCCAGAAAGCTCCTTTGGTTTGCGATTTAACAATGGTTCTAGTTGCAAAATACGGGCAACCTCACGCGCTCGTTCGTAACGCTGGGCTTTGGGAACTCCCGCCAGACGCAGGCTAAACGCCATATTCTCGGCTACCGTCATGTGCGGATACAAGGCGTATGTTTGAAATACCATTGCTAAGCCGCGTTTATCTGGCGGTACATCATTAACTTTCACGCCATCTATTAGCAAATCGCCAGAGGTGATGTCCTCTAATCCTGCGATCGCTCGTAGTAAAGTTGATTTACCACAACCAGAAGGACCTACAAACACAACAAATTCGCGATCGCCAATATCAAGATCGATGCCTTTAATTATCTCGGTATCGGCATAACTTTTATGGATGTTTCTTAAAGTGACTGTTGACATAATCTTAGTAATTGGTAATTAGTAAAAAAGTAGTGCGTCGTAAATAAAACAGATCCCCCTGTAGTCCCCCTTGTCCCTACTTCACCGCCCCAAAAGTCAACCCCCGTACCAATTGCCGTTGACTGAGCCAGCCAAAAATTAAGATAGGCGCGATCGCTAAAGTAGATGCGGCAGAAAGTTTTGCCCAAAATAATCCCTGCGGGCTAGAAAATGAGGCAATAAACGCTGTAAGTGGGGCTGCATCAGCCGTTGTCAAGTTCAAGCTCCAAAACGCTTCGTTCCACGACAAAATAATTGATAGCAATGCAGTAGAAGCAATTCCCGGTAAAGCTAGTGGTAGCAAGACGTGCAATAGTTCTTGACGCGTATTTGCTCCATCCATGCGATCGGCTTCGAGAATATCTTTGGGAACGTCTTTAAAAAAGCTATAAATCATCCAGACCACAATCGGCAAATTCACCAAGGTATAAATGATAATCAAGCCGATGCGGGTATCTAACAATCTCCAATCGCGACAGAGAATGTAAATAGGAACGAGTACGCCCACAGGTGGGAGCATTTTGGTAGACAGCATCCAAATCAAAGTTCCCTTAGTCCGCTTAGTCGGAAAGAACGACATCGCATAAGCAGCAGGTACAGCAAATAGCAGCGCTAAGATAGTTGAACCAACCGAAACTACTACACTGTTAAAGGCATAACTGAGATAATCCGCTCGTGATTGAATGGCAGCATAGTTTTCCAATGTTGGTTGGAAAAACAATTGAGGTGGAGTTGCAACCGCCGCCACTTCCGTCTTAAAACTGGTGATAAACATCCAAAGAATCGGAAAAAATAAAATCAGCGCCACCAGCCAACCAAGTAATGTCAGCAACCAGCGAGAAGAAGTGTTTTGTGCCATAGTTAAGTATCCAAATTACGAGCAACGCTACGCATGACAAAGATCGCGACGATGTTGGCAAGAACGACGGCAATCAAACCACCTGCTGAAGCACCGCCGACATCAAATTCCAGCAAAGCTTTGAGGAAAATGTAATAAGCCAGGTTAGTAGTTGCAAGTCCAGGTCCGCCACCTGTAGTCACGAAAATTTCTGCGAAGATAGTCAAAAAGAAAATAGTTTCAATCGCTGCAACTACGGCAATAGCGCGACTTAAATGCGGCAGCACGACAAAACGAAACAAAGCAATTCCATTTGCGCCATCCATCCTCGCTGCTTCTAGCTGATCGCGGTCTAATGATTGGATCGCAGTCAGCAAAATTAATAGGGCAAAAGGCAGCCATTCCCAGGAAACAATGATGATAATTGCCAATAAGGGAAAATCTGCAAACCAATCGATTGCTCCTAATCCCAAACCCCGCGTGATTTGGGCAAATAGCCCGTTAGCGGGATGCATCAGCATATTTTTCCAAATTAGGGCGCTGACTGTAGGCATCACAAAGAATGGCGAAATTGCCAGCACCCGCGCAATTCCCCGCCCGTAAAAGTCTTGGTCAAACAATACAGCAAGTAACGTACCTAGAGCGATCGTAATTGCTAGTACAGCAGCAACTAAAATCAAGGTGATGCCGATTGATGTCCATAAAGCAGGATCGCTGAGAATGAAGGTAAAATTTTCAATCCCAATAAAGCTGCGTGCATCTGGATTTAGTAAGTTGTACCGCTGAAAAGAAAACCATAAGGTCATTGCCAGAGGTACGATCATCCATAACAGCAGGACAATAACAGCAGGTGCAACCAGAGGTAAAGTAGTTCCCTGCTTTTTAGTTCTTTGGGCGGGTGGTGGCGTTGTTTGGCGGGGTTTTACAGCTAATGAAGAAGACATGAAAAACTCACTTGATATAACCCGTATGTTTCATAAAGCGTTCGGTTGATTGCTGCGCCTGCTGCAACGCCCGATCTACTGTTGTGCTATTAGTCAATGCAGCGGCGATGGTTTGCCCAACTTGCGTACCAATTGCCTGAAATTCTGGAATATCGACATATTGAACGCCTTTATAAGGTGTTGGCTCCTTTGAGGGATTGGTAATATCAGCAGATTGAATCGAATTCAACACAATTTGAGCAAACGGGGCAGCTTTTTGATAGTTGGGATTGTTATAGGTAGAAGTTCTCGTACCTGGTGGTACAGCAACCCAACCATTTTTGTCAGCAACCAGTTGAATGTATTGCTTAGATGTTGCCCAAGCAATAAACTTTTGCGCCTCAGCGGGTGATTTTGATGTTTTGGGAATTGCTAGCGCCCAAGCCCACAGCCAGTTTGAACCATTAGCATATTCTTCAATTGGCGCTCTGGCAAAGCCAAGTTTGTCAGCAACTTGAGATTCTTTCGGATTGGACAATAGACCTGCGGCAACGGTTGCATCTACCCACATACCGCATTTTCCTGTTGAGAATAACGCCAGATTCTCATTAAATCCATTGGAACTAGCTCCTGGTGGACCGTACTTTTGCAGCAGATCGACATAGAATCCTATCGCCTCTTTCCAGGGGGGCGTATCTATTTGGGGTTGCCAGTCCATGTCAAACCAGCGTCCGCCGGAGGTGTTGACTAGCGTAGAGATAAAGCCCATGTTTTCGCCCCAGCCAGGTTTTCCGCGCAGACAAACGCCATATACACCATTTCTCGGATCGTGAACTTTGCTTGCCCATTCTCGGATTTGAGGATAAGTCGGCTGTTCGGGGACGCTGATTCCTGCTTTAGCAAACAAATCTTTGCGGTAATACAGCATTGAACTTTCTCCATAAAATGGCAGTGCATAAAGCTTGCCATCATTAGAAAGTCCTTCTCTGATTGGTTTTAGCAAATCGCCTACGTCATAGCTGGCGGGTAAGTTATCGAGCGGCACTAACCAATCTCGTCTCGCCCAAATCGGTGTTTCATAGGAACCAATTGTTAAAACATCAAATTGACCGCCTTGGCTAGCGACATCTGTAGTCGTGCGTTGGCGCAGCACGTTTTCTTCTAGCACAACCCATCTAAGTTCAATGTTGGGGTTTTCTTGCTCGAACTGGCGCGAAAGATCCTGCATTACAACCATGTCGCCATTGTTGACAGTGGCGATCGTCAGTCTAGTTTTTTCTGTAGCAGATGTTGGCGCACAAGCGTGCAGCAGTTGCACCAGCATCAACCCAGCCAGGAAGGCAACTAAAACCTTCGCAAAGCGGAGAATACGCACCGCATAACTCCTTTGATGTTAAAAAAATTAAAAAACAAATAAATGAAATTGATTTTATGCTCCAGAATTGGGCAAAAGCTCAATAATAGAGATCGTACTCAGCTTCAAGGCAAAAATGAGAAGTCGATGAGTATTTGCAATAATTCTTCAACATGAGGTGAAAGCAATGAGCGCAAAAGCAAGCTACAGCTTTGAAGGCAAAACTATTTTGATTACAGGTGGAGCAGGAGATATTGGCAGAGCAACTGCTCATCGTTTTGCTAGCGATCGCGCAAACATTGTTTTGTTAGATTTAAATGCCGCTAAAATGGCAGACGTGGCGCAAGAACTAGCACAGTACAAAGTTTCAGTTGCTACTTTTAGCTGCGATGTTACAAGTTCTGATGATGTTAATAAAGCTTTTGCTAGTGCTATAGAACAGTTTGGGCGAATTGATTACGTCTTTAACAACGCAGGCTATCAAGGTTTATTTACTACAACTGACGAGTATCCAGAAGATGACTTTCAAAAAGTGCTTGATATCAACGTAGCGGGCGTTTTCCACGTCCTTAAAGCTGCCGCACAACATATGCGCGAATCTGGAGGAGCGATCGCCAATACAGCAAGTTATGCAGGAGTAGTAGGTCCGCCAAATATGCTTGCCTACGCAGCTTCCAAGTTTGCCGTCATTGGCATGACTCAAACAGCAGCAAAAGACCTTGCGCCCTATGGCATTCGAGTAAACGCGATATCTCCCGCACTCATCGGTCCTGGAATGATGTGGACTAGGCAGACAGAATTACAAGCAGCAGTAGGATCGCAGTATTTTAGTAGCAATCCTAAGCAAGTCGAGCAGCAAATGATCGATTCAGTACCAATGCGTCGCTTAGGGAGTTTGGAGGAAGTTGCTAACGGTGTAGCGTTTCTCATGAGTGATGAAGCAAGCTACATTACTGGGTTTAATTTGGAGATTACTGGCGGACAGTAGATTGGGGACAAGGGGGCAAGGTAGATAATTGATAATCTACTTGTTGCCCGTCTAATTTGAAGTAAACAGTTATACTTTAATTAATTACAAAAGATGGGCAGAAACTATAGCTTTGGGCGTATGCTCAACATTATCATCTTCCTTTGGGCAGATATATACCTCTTCAAATTGAGATAATGCAAGAACCTGGTGCAGAGCGACGCGATCGCAAATTAGATTTAGCGGCTCATGCTGCTTGGCTCTACTACATAGCCGGAAATACTCAAGAAGCAATTGCAGCAAAGCTTAACGTGTCTAGGCAAGCAGCGCAAAGATTGATTGCTTTAGCAGTCAGTGAAAAGCTAATTAAATTTCGTCTCGATCATCCCTTAAGTGAATGCATTGCTTTGGCTGAGGGATTACGCGATAAATTTGGTTTATCTCTGTGCGAGGTCGTGCCAAATGACGCAGGAAGTGGCGATACATTTAATGGAATTGCCGTTTGTGCTGCGAGCTACTTAGAAACGTATCTTGCCACCAAAACACCTAGTATATTAGCGTTTTCTTCGGGGCGGACATTGCGCTCGATGATAGAGCAGATTCCATCAATGGAGCAACCGCAACACAAAATTGTTTCTATTATTGGTAATATGTCTCACTGCGGGCGGGCAGGTCGTCATGAAGTCGTGATGCATTTGAGCGATCGCGTTGGTTCGCAGGCATATCCAGTACCAACTCCAGTAGTAGCAACTAGCGTTGAAGAAAGAGAACTATTGCAAACACAGCGATCGTTTATCGTTGTCAAAACCCTTGCCGAGCAAGCGAAAGTAACTTTTGTGGGCATTAGTCATATTGCTTGGAATGCCCCATTACATGAAAATGGCTTCATTAATGACGAAGAAGTATCGCAATTAGTAGAGCTAGGGGCTGTGGGGGAAATTGCAGGCTGGGCATATGATCGCCAAGGAGTTCTGCTACAACAGGGAACTAATAGCCGCGTCGCCAGCGTACCGCTCGAACAACCCGCACAGAGGCTAATTATCGGTGTAGCAGGTGGTGAGAAAAAGGCAGAAGCAATTTTAGCGGCTCTACGTGGCAAGCTTATTGCAGGATTAATCGTTGATGAAGCTGCTGCCCAAGCGATTCTTGCTAAAATTTAGTCTCTAAAATTAGCAGCGGCAGATAACCTAGAACTCAGCATCATAATTTTTTAATCGTCCTCTGCTAAGTGTTATTAGCTTGCTGACTGCTCAGTTGGCTATAGTGTAACTCAACTGAATATATCAAGCTCTCCCAGGCTACTAACCTTATGCAAAAACCAGAATCATTTCATTCCAAAATTCTTAATTCCTACCTTAGAACTATTGAAGATAGTTTTCTGGAAAACCTTCCCCAACTCAAACTCATCAATTATGGTACAGGGTCAGGAAAAACTCACCTATGGTTTCAAGCAGTATATAAAACGATTGAAAAGTATCCAAATGTTCAGATAATCGGGATATATGTTGCCCCATTGAGAGAACATTTATCTGTTCCAACTTCAGTTGTGAGCCAATACACAGATATTCCCGTCTATAAACTAAATTCATTAGAAATGAAAACGACGGATGAGTATATTAAATTATACAAAAAATGGATACCTTCAATTTTGAGAAGCAAGAGTTTTTGGCAGAGCATATCAAAAAAATATCCTCATGAAAAGGTTCAGGAAAACAAACAAAAACTCGAACAAGTAAAAGGTGTGATAAACCGCCTTGAGTATGTAAAATTAGTAGGTTTTGGAGATGAGGAATTAAATAGCTCTGTAACGACAAAAGCAAGACGAGAATTAAATAATTTACTTGAAAGTTTTTTAGAATTTATCATTAAATGTGAATTGGAGCAAGAAGAATGTTCAAATGAATATTTAAAGTTAATGGAAATATTTTTTCCTCTCCATCTCCTGCGAGAAAAATCTGGCATTTTGACACTCACGTATAAGAAATTTGAAACAGATGTTCCGTACTTTATCCATAATGGTGAAACATGGGTAAAGAAAAGCAGCCATCTTGATAAATATGTTATTCAGCACACAAACGATTATAGAAAGTTTATCCTTGCCTTTGATGAGCAGGAAGATGGCTATCAAATTATGCTGGATAAAAAGATTGATATCGTCTCCCCTGAAAAACTGGCAGTCAATAATGCACTTTCATCTATTAATAGAGAATTTTCTATTCTATTTTCAACTCAAAGCAATGAAAACAGAGAATTTCTAAATTTTGTCGACAAGAACAAGGCAGCTTTTCACGAATTTCAAGAACATTTTGAAAAAGGCAAAGTTATTGAACCAGAACTACAAAAATATACTCGCATATATCAACAGTTAATTTATGAGCAAGGAAATTCTATCAATTTTTTGAAGCAGTTAATAGCGATTAGAAATGGGCTTGAAAACTCGTTAGAAGAAATTGTTGACATTTTTGATGATTCTGACAAAGAGAACCCCACTATATTGAATTTTGAAATGTTATCCAGAGTTTTTTCAAAATTTCAGAACAATAGAAGTTTGTTGATACCCCAAAAGCTTTACAATAAAATCAGCGATGATTTAATGAACATTTTTTCATATAACAACCTATACATCTACAACCTTGAACCTCTGAAAAAATTGTTTTTAACCACACCTTCTGGCGGACACGTCCACATCACGGAAGAAAAAGTTTTAGATAATACTTCTGTAGCGGATTTAATTTATACTATTCTAGCTGTTCGCTCGCAAATCAAAATCATCAAAGATCTTCTAGCTAATGTTCTAGATGCCGAAGATTCTCAATCTCGTTCTTTAGATATTTGGTCGAAACAAATAGCTAAAGTCCAAAAGGCAAGTGAAGAAGGCACATCGCACAATCAACTGCTCAAATACTTAAACCGTCCCTATGTATATGACAGCTATAAATCTATCATAAATGTTAAAGAAATTTCTCGTTATCAAAATCCTAAGAATAACCTTATCGCTCACCCACTTAGAGAAGTTTCTATTGGTAGTACTGCTATATTGACTTCGCCTGAATACAAAATAAATTCCATTCTACGTATGAATAGTAATGTAATTTTTCTTATCTCAGCAACAGGGGGAATTTTTAGTGATTTAAGCACGAGTTATGATATGCGCTACTTAGAAGACAATTTACGTAGTGAATCTGGTCGAAGTTCTTTTAAAGCAATGGTTGAAGAAGAAGTGTTGCTTTGTGAAGAAATGAGAAATCAGCGTGAAGCAAAACGACATATTACAGTAAGATTTTTTAATGAAAATTTATCATCTTTTCCAATTAACAAAACTCAAGAAGTCATAGAACGATTTGAGCAGCGAATTTTAAAAAGTTTCATCGATTATTTAAAGAATGAATCTATTTGGTTTAGTAGTTACAAAATACAAGAATTGAGAAACTTTATTCGTTTTTTGTTTTACCTTTTTGAAGAGGACTCGATTCAAGAAACAATTGCTTTTACTCAAACTCTAAACTGGATTAAAAAATTAATTAATTATTGGAAACAAATTCGTCATGATAATTTTAAACTTGAGCCATCATCAGAGCATCCAAATATATATTATGTAGAACTGAACCATCAAAAATATCAGAGTAATATTCGGATTAAAATTATTTTATATGAAGCATCATTCAATAATCTTTACTACGACAAAACAACTCAGAAAAGTTATTTGAATGAGCTTGTTGAAGCGGAAGGGCAGAAAATTTTCTTTATATCTGCTTATCAGTCAGCTTCAAAAGGGCTAAATCCCATTATAAAGAATCAAAAGGGTGAGGAAAAAGATTTCGATTCTTTGGTTTTGTTAATGGATAGTTACTATACAGTAATGAAACCGTCCATTAAAAAGTCAAACGATTTTGATAAATCCACCACACTTTATCATTTTGCATTAATGAAAAGTATTGTAAATTTGGGAGACTCTAATCTTGAAATCAAAGATTTCAATAAATACTTGAGCCAACCGGAGGCTAGAGCGTTTCGAGACCAGCAACACCAAATTTTATTAGGCAAGGAAGTTTTGCAAGCTGTTGGCAGGGCTGAGAGACGTGATTTTCCAAACCAAGTGATAAAAATTTTTGTAAATGAAGAAACCCGAAAAAATTTAGTGAATTTTTACAGATACTTGGAGCGGGAAGAGCCGAATGAAATTCGTAAATTTTCTGTTAATAACCACAAAGTTTACTTAAGCGTTCAAGAGGAAGAAAAGAAACGAGCGATAAATAATTATGACGATCATGTTTATGATGAGATTGATGCTTTTCTAGCTTTCCAAGAGTTTAGAGACAAAATGTTAGATGATATCGAGCATTTTCACGAAAGTAAAAAGGCTTTTGCTATTACAAAAGCCTGGGATGCTTTACGCGACCCAGTTCTTTTTAAAGAGCCAGACGTGTATCTAAAAAAGTTACAAAATTTAGGGCTATTTCCTGATGATTTTATTGAATCATTATTTTATCACAACTTGGAACAAACTGAATTTACGCCATATATAGCTTCGGAGGAGTCTGACGGCAAAAAGTTCCAGATTATTAGCGATAGCATCAATGGGGAAAAAATCTATTCTTATCAAAAGCGGTTATACCCTGAATATCTAAAAATAAATGTTCAAGCCTTTGACTTGGAAGGCAATGAGATCGAAACATTAGGTCGTTCGACTGATTTAATCTACAGATTATACAACGAGTTGATACCAAAACCAGAAATTTTTGACACTTATATTCCGCGTCCGTATTTTTTTAACGATGTGTTGTATCCATCGTTAACTGAAAATTTTACAGAACGTTGGATTCAAGATGTAATTTTTCAAGGCAAAGACTGGAACGCTATAAAAGCAATCTATGGTTTTGAGCAATTGCTAAACTTCAAAAAATATAACAAGCTGTACGAGCTTTTTGACTTGTATTACATCAAGGACAATATACTATTTTGTATTGATGTTAAGGCATGGAGTATGGCTTCTGGAAATCGCCTGTCTAATAAAACTCTAGAAAAAACACAAAACAAGCTGAATACAATCATTACAGAATATCCAGAATTCAGCGCTGTGAGAGGGCTACTTCTAAATTTGCATACAAATAAAGAAAAAAGTCATCAATATTCACCAATACTATTTTCTGGAAATTTAATTTATTTTGACGCTCGTAATTGTCCAGTTGAATCCAGTATTATCAAAGAATTTTTATTTTACAAACAGAAATAAAATGAGAGATAAAATAATTAACAAATTATCAGATATATCCCGAACGAACCAGTTACAGATATTACAGACCCCAGAAGAAGTTGCTGAAAAACTTTTCCAATATCTCTTTGAACTAGGTAAAGGAATTGAGTATTTTTCTCTTCAATATCAGGCTGAAGATGAATATTCTGAGGATGAGGGTTCACAGCCTACTTTTTATGAGAGACGGCATAGATACATTAAAAGTCAGGTCCAAGAACGGCTTTCTATATCTGGAGAAAAACTGAAGTATTCAGATATTCAGTATTTCCTTTCATCTGCTGATGGAAAAACATATGTTTTCTTTTTATCACCTAATAAAAATCATTCAGGATGGAAACAGTTATTTAGCGGTAGTCGAGAAAGAATTTTAAATTTGGTTTTTAAGTTTTATATTCTTTCTCAAGGCTTATCTGTTGAGACAATAAATGGCTTTGAAGAATTACTCTTAGTTCATTCTATGAATCTTAGCAAATCGAAGGATGCTCTTTTAGTGTGGGGACAGAATTTGTTAACCAGGTACAATCATCATAATGTACTAACATTAACCTTGTCTCGAAAAAGCCGACTATTCTTACTAAAAGATCACTACAGTACACTAGATGGTGACGATGTAGGAGAGTTGTTAGTCTATAAAAATAAGAAATACTACTTTGAACGCGATCGTGATGCTCGTCGCCAAAATTCTATTTATTTTATGCGATTTGATAAAGATGACGAAAATTTTGACAAGTTCAAAAAGACTCAGCTTTATCATTACCAAAACCTCATGACAAAACTTGAGAAATTTTTAAGTGAGTGTGATATTGCTTTTAAACCCCTTCATTTTCAGGCTGACCACTACTTAGAAAACCCTTTTATCAAAAATATAGAGTCTGTAGAGTCATTAGAGATTATTAACAATACTGGAGTTGACCTGACTGAATCTGACCAACAATGTCTGAAAGTTTTTCTAAAACATCAAGGGGTAAATCTTCTCACTTTTTATAACTCTGGAAAAACCGTTAGTACATATGAACAAGTGGAAGTTGAGGGTGAGGAAGATCCTAGATGGAGAATTACTGAAGTTGTTCCTTGGTCAAAGGTTAAACTTGATAAGAAAAAAAACTATTTAGTTTTTAATAAACTTTTGGAAGAAGAAGGGGGTTCAATGGCTTATCAGAAAGAAGACGCTCTCTGGTATCCATCAACAGAAATAAATAATAAACTTAAAGTAGATTTTTATTCACAGTTAAAGAAAAGATTTAACTACTTGGATAGAGGAGAGTTTTTTAGCACACAGGGGATAAATATATCAGAATTTAAGGCTGTAGGAGATGTAAACTCTGCTTTGTCGGTTCTAAGTTATACAGATAACAAAATTGATAAAGATATTCTGCGCTTGGATACGCAGGCTTGTACAGATGGAAAATTCTTAGATGTAGAAGATTCTATTTCCTGTTATCTAAGAGGACAAGAAGATAGTAAACAATTGGAAAAATTCTGTAAAAAACACAAGATAAATATTTCACCTGAATTTCAAAAGATTTTGATTGAACTGGGAATTAAGAACTGGATCGAGCAAAGCCTTGTAAACTCAAGCTCTGGCTTACCGATTACTCCTCAATCATTTCCTAAAAAATCATTTTTTGTTATAAATGTTCGTAGTCCTAGAAACAAGGAAGCTAAAGCAGTTGCGATAGAATTTCTTTATAAAGACGGTTATATATATATCAAAAATGTAATGCGTGATATACAACAAATTATAAAAAGATTTCGATTTTTAAGGCAGAGAAAAAACTCAGAGAAGTTAATTGACGACCAACAATATTTTGTAGATGAATCAGAGCAGTTATACATTAGTTGTTACACAAGCGATTTTTTTACACCAATTTTAATTGGACGAAATGGCATTCTGGAAGAGATGAAAAATGGAACACTAAAAATTTTCCGAGAAATTAAAGGTGAAAATAGTAGTAGACTATTACCTTTAGTGTCATATTATAACGCTGAGCTTAAACCTATTAAGCGGATACAAAATACGATCTGTTTGGATTTGCAGAACGAAACATTTATCCAGTATTATGTCCCGCCTGCAAAAGCGCTCGCTCGTTCGATTAAAAGAGGATTTAGAGTCTACCATTTGATTGGGCGTACATATTCTGGAGAATCAATTGCGACATCTAAACTTGTCGAGCATCCCCTTACAGCTTTACATTTTAGTACAATAACTCAAAATGTTTTGAAGATTGGTGATAATAGTCAATCCTCACTGCTACAAAAAGTGGCAAAGATATTAATTGAAAATTGAAGAGCAAGTTTATACTGAATATTAGCTTACCCTGTTGTCTTATTTCGCAAACTGCATGGCAAATATCGCTCGCAAGAGCAGGCAGCGCGATCGCTTTACAAGTTGATACTGAGCATAGTTTTACATAATTATGAAAGATAGGCGTGTGTTAAATTAGTTAGAACATAGTAGTGCATTGGAAGTAATGAGTTTTAGGGATGTAGTCGAGGCGCTCAATAAGTCTTTCCACAAATGAGAAACATGGAATTCAACTGCTGTTGAAGTAATACCCCTGTGAAGAAAGACGTGCCAAGATATATGAAAGCTTCAACACAGCGCAGCTTGAAAAGCAAGCAAAAATGTGAACTGAAATTTTCCTCTAACATCACAGAACTTAGGCAACTGCCAGAGGAATAAGCATAATTAGTGAGGTATCAGTGCAATGAGTGTTGTAATATCAGACGAGATCCTGCAAGCATCTCAGCTTTCCCCAAGTGAGTTTCGTCAAGAGATTGCCCTACACCTGTTTCAGACGGGTCGTTTAACACTTAGGTACGCTAGCCAATTGGCGGATTTGCACCCCAATGCCTTTCGTCAACTTCTCAAGCAGCGCAATATTCCTCTCTACTGTTATGATGTCGAGGACTTTGAACTCGACCTGAAGAATCTGCGGGAGTTAGGACGGTTGTGATTGTTATTAGCGACACGTCAGCAATTACGAACTTAGCAGCAATTCAACATCTGCACCTTCTCTCTCAACTCTATAAACAAGTCATCATTCCTGAAGCAGTCTATCGCGAACTAGCAGACATCGATCCTCCAGTGCCAGGAACTCTCGAAATTCAAGCTGCCTGTTGGGTTTCAGTCAAACAAATTACGAACCGTAATGTCGTTGAACGTCTTCAAGAACAGGTAAGCTTAGATCCAGGAGAGTCTGAGGCGCTCGCTCTTGCCTTAGAACTGAATGCCGACGATCTACTATTGATTGATGAGCGACGCGGTAGAGCAGAAGCTAATCGTTTAGGATTAAGAATTACTGGGCTACTAGGCATATTGGTTGAGGCGAAACGCAAAAATCTAGTTGCTGCAGTTAAGCCACTAATGGATGCCCTTATTGCTACTTTAGAGTTTAGAGTTTCTTCAGCACTTTATCAGCAGATTTTAGAAATAGTGAATGAAGCCCGATAGGGATTTGATACCATTAGCTAAATGAGCGATCGCCCTTTCCCGCAGATTGGCAAAAATACTATGGCAAAGCGTAAGAAAAGCAATCTTGAGTGGATTAAAGAAACGCTGGAACTAAAACCAGACCATCGCTGGGAATCTCCGTCTGGTTATAAAATTTTTGTCGCAGATCGTGGTTCTGTTCGCTTCAATGTTCCCCAAAATTGGGTTTTTGAACCCCAAGAAAATTCGTTTAAGTTTCTCGATCGCAAACCGCCTAATGATGATTGCTGCCTAGAAATGTCTTTCAATCGTCTACCACCCCGCGATGACTGGGATCTGTTTCCGCTCAAGCCGATATTGAAGAAAGTAATAGCAGACGATAGCCGCGATGTTATTGCTAGGGGAGAAATTCATACTGTCAAGCGCCAAACAGCAAGGATTATGTGGACGGAGATTAAATTTATCGATACTCAAGCAGAACCGCGCGAAGCTTTTTCGCGGACTTGTATCGGTATAGGATCGAACGTTCAGTGCTTGATTACGTTTGATTATTGGGTAGACCAAGCAGAGAAGTTAATACCTGTTTGGGATGAGGTGATGCGTAGTCTGACGCTAGGGCTATATATCCGCGATCCTAGGACTGGTTTGGCTTACCCTGACTAGAAAAATAGATTTGGATGAGTCTTTACGTTTGAGGAGACAAGGGGACAAGGAGGACTACAGGGGGATGCCTAATTGTGCTATCAACGGACAGGTTTAAGCGATTCGTACAGCAAACTGTAACGCTCAAATGCTGTTTCGTATAACGGATTTACTTGTGGCTGTACTACTTTACTTTCTTGGGGCAGAATCTTGAATGCAGCCTCTAAGTTTGGATACGCCCCAACTCCTACCATTGCTAAAATTGCAGCACCATAAGCTGCTCCTTCTTCTGCTTGAGGTGCAATTAGTTCTGCTTGCAAAACATCTGCCAAAATCTGCAACCAAGTGTGAGATCGCGCTCCTCCACCTGTTGCTAACAATTGATGTACGGGCGCAATTGGCTTAATTATTTCCAATGCTGCGCGTAAGCTAAAAGCAACGCCTTCTAGTACAGCCCGAACTACATCTGCCTGCGTATGAGCTAATGACAAGTTTACCCAAGCGCCGCGAGTATCTGGATCGAGGTGTGGACTGCGTTCTCCAGCCAGATGAGGTAAAAATAGCACGCCACGCGCACCAGGCTGGGAAAGCTCTGCAACAGCCATCAAATCAGTAAAGGTAGTCTGCGGGGCAAATGTATCTCGATACCAACGCAGCGCACCGCCAGCAGCTAAAGTTACACCAAGCAAATGATAGCCGCCATCTGCATGGCAAAATAGATGCACTCTACCTTCAGGATCGGGAATTGGGCGATCGCATGGCACAAAAATAACTCCCGATGTACCAATACTCAGACTGCCTAGGTTTAAATTGCTACTAGAAATGCCCAAACCGATTGCTGCTGCTGCATTATCACCGCCGCCTGCAATCACAGGTAAACCCGCAGGTAGTCCTGTGCGCTCGGCTATTGTCGGTTTTAGCTTTCCGGCGATCGCTGTTGACTCCACAATGGCAGGGAATAGCACTGGGCTAATATTAATTGCCTTAAGTATATCTGCGTCCCATTGCTTTTGCGCCAAGTTCAAGCAGCCTATTCCAGATGCGTCAGATGGTTCTGTTACTAACTCCCCAGTCAACATATAGCCAAGATAATCCTTGGGTAAAAGAACCTGTTGCATCCGAGTGTACGCCTGCGGTTCTTCATTTCTTAACCATACTATTTTGGGCAGTTGAAAGCCTGTAATTGCTGGATTACCAGTACGTGCAATTAATTCCTGGCGCGAAATTGCTTTTTCAATTATCTCAACTGCTTTACCTGTACGCTGGTCGTTCCACAAAATTGCTGGTCTAATGACTGTACCATCTGCATCTAAAGGAACCATGCCATGCATTTGTCCAGATAAACCAAGAGCTACTATTTTATGGCTATTTAACTTTTGTGTTAGTGCTAATAAAGCCTCTAGACTAGCTTCGAGCCAATCAGCGGGGTTTTGCTCCGTCCAACCAGGCTGTGGTGTGAGTAAAGGATAGCTGCTTGTTGCTTGAGCGATCGCTTGTCCTTGGAGATCGACTGCGATCGCTCTTACTCCTCCCGTACCAAGGTCTAATCCAATGAAAACGTCAGTCAATCGCCCGTCCCAAATCCATCAGTCCTATGTTAGCGATTTTAAAATACCAGGCTCAATGTGCCTACAATCCGATATTTACTATTACAGACAATCGCACTACATTTCAGCATTTTATCGGCGTGTCTGCCTATTTGTAGAACTTTGAGAACTCGCTTCATTTACAAAGGGTGCTGGGGAAGACGTTACCTGGACTGCAGGCGGTCGATCGAAATGCTGGTAGACGCTGCGAGAAATTTGCCGGATCAATTCTTGAGCGCGGCTGTCATTGTGCGGGCGCTTGACCATTGCTACTCCAACGTAACGCTTGCCGTTAGGCATATCTATTAGTCCTACATCGCCAACCATCGAGCCAATATCTCCGGTTTTGTGCGCGATCGTCGATCCTTCTCCTAAACCGCGCGGCAGCAGCGTTCTTGTCTTAGTCTGGCGCATAATGTCTAACAAGCGATCGCGCGATCTTAGCGACATCAATTCGCCCTTATCTACTAACTGCATTAAATGTGCTAGATCTTTAGGGCTAGTAATATTTGTCCCTGGCAAATCTGGTAACTGATTGCGAATAATTGTCGATCCTAAACCCCAGTTTTTGAAGCGATCGTTTAGAGCAGCTATTCCACCCATCCGCGCGATCAGCATATTTGTCGCTGTATTATCGCTGATGATAATCATCTTTGCTGCCGTTGTTAAAGCAGTAAATTTTGTCCCCACAGGTCGATACTGCATATCTCCAGAACCGCCGCCAATAAGTTCTTTTTTCAGGGTTAGCTTTTCATCTAAGCGAATTTTTCCCGCATCTACATCTTGAAAAAAGGCAACCAAAACTGGAAACTTGATCGTACTAGCAGCAGCAAAGGTCAAAGAACCATTCCAGTCTAGGTAATTGTTGGTATCGAGATCGACAAAAAAAATGCCTGGTGTTAGTCCGTTATTCTTAGTTGATAACTGCTGTACGGCAGCTTTTAAGGGAGCAATTTCTTGATTGAGTTTTAAAGCTGAAGGTGGTACTGTATTTGTGGCGGCTGAGGTTGGTTGAGCGGGTAATGACGGCTTTTCTTCGGCGATGCGGCTAGCAGGATTTAGCACTGATATCAACGTACCAGCGATCGCCCCAATTCCTACTCCCAAAATCAGCAAGCGCAAACTATAAATAATTAGTTTATTTGGTTTTTTGCGTGCTAGCTTGCTAGTGCGCCGTTTGGGTGCTGGCGACGTTCTGGGTACTGTACCTTGACGCGGAGGGCGGCTAGTTGACGTGGCGTAGCTTGTTTTTTGCCTGCTAGATACAACTTTTGGCGGTAAATCTATAGAAGAGCGCGATCGCGATTTGCCATTCATTACTGATGCTCCAACCTTGCCTTTAATCTGCCTGCAGGAAATTATAGCTTCTTGGTTCTTATTTATTGACGGTGTTTCTTTAAAGTCCCAATCTTTCTAACTGGTCACTGGTTACTGGTCACTGGTCACTGCTATTTGACACCTAACTCCTCAAATACCCTACGCTTAAAATTACTTTTTGGCAATCAAGATTTTAGCTTTTGGCATTGCTAACTATCAATGCGATCGCCGCGATGCCTAAAATAGCTTATTCTCTTGTTTCTGCTGCGCGTAATGCCCATTCTATTTGCGTCAAAATTCCTCTAATTGCTCCTAATTCTTGCTTGTCTAGATAGGCGCGGTTGTATATGTGGCGAAATTTTTCCATCCGGCTAGCTGCTGTATGCGGGTACAAATAGCCAATTTTCAGCAAAACAGCTTCTAAGTGCTGGTAATACCCCTCTAATTCCTCAAAAGCTGCATAATTGTTAGTTTTGCTAGAGCGATCGCTTGGCGGTAAATCTACAGCTTGCGCGAGTTCGTAACAGCATATTGCTACTGCTTGCGCTAAATTTAACGCCGCATAATTAGGGCTAGAAGGAATACGGGCGAAGCGTTGAGCATAGTTTAGTTCTTCATTGCTCAATCCTCGGCTTTCAGGACCAAAAACTAGGGCTGATTGTTGCTTGGGTGCTTCAATCAGCCAAGGTAAGACGGTTCGCGCTGGCTCTAACAAGTCCCATTGGCGATCGCGGGCAGTTGTAGCAATAATCCGCGTACACCCTTGCAGCGCCTCTGGTAACGTTGCTACTTCATTTGCCTTAGCCAGAACATCTCCAGCATGAACTGCCATGTGCCTAGCTGCTTCGGAAGTGCGATCGCATTGCGGATTGACTAAAATTAACTGGCTTAAACCGAAATTTTTCATTACCCTGGCGATCGCGCCTACATTCAACGCCCCCGCAGGTTCTACTACTACAATCTTTACTAATGCTAATTCTTGTTCCAACATAAACTTTTGTAAAATTAGAGGATGTGTATTAATTAAAAGATCGTGCCACGCTCTAAATCAGATTTACCGACGAAAATTTGTCCTGTGTGTCAGCGTCCCTTTACATGGCGGAAAAAATGGGAAGATTGCTGGGATGATGTGAAATATTGCTCGGAACGCTGCCGTCGCCGCAAAGCACAAAAGCAGTAAGAGAGAGCGCCAATAAATACAAGCAACAGATGGAGTAAGAGTAGTGCAGCCTAAGTTAATTATTCATGGTGGGGCTGGTAGTTCTCTTAAAGGCAAGGGAGGAGTAGAATCAGTCAGGCGATCGCTTGCGGCAGTGGTAGAAGAAGTTTACGCGCTGCTAAAGTCAGGCGCAAATGCTCGTGAGGCAGTGGTATTAGGTTGCCAGTTATTGGAGGACAATCCCCGTTTCAATGCTGGTACGGGTTCGGTACTGCAATCAGACGGGCAAATTCGCATGAGTGCAGCCTTAATGGATGGTACGAACCAAAGCTTTAGCGGTGTCATCAATGTATCGAGAGTACAGCATCCCATCGAGCTTGCCCAGCACTTACAGTCATCGCCAGATCGAGTTTTATCAGATATTGGCGCAGCAGAACTACTCCGAGAATTGCAAGTACCGCTATACAATCCGCTGACAGAATTACGCTTAGAAGAGTGGATGCAAGAACGCCAAGAAAATTTTGTCAAAACGATGGCTGGAGTAGTAGCAGAACCGGAATTGGTAGAAAATGCCGGACGCGGGACAATTGGCGTTGTCGCCCTCGATAGCCAAGGTAATTTGGCAACTGGTACTTCTACAGGTGGCAAAGGATTTGAGAGAATTGGGCGCGTTAGCGATTCAGCAATGCCTGCGGGAAATTATGCTACCAAATACGCCGCAGTTAGCTGTACGGGTATTGGCGAAGATATTATTGACGAGTGTTTGGCAGCAAGGATCGTCGTGCGCGTAACCGATGGAATGTCACTGCACGAAGCAATGAAGCGGACTTTTGCCGAAGCCCACAAAAATCAACGAGACTTAGGTGCGATCGCTCTTGATGCTACAGGGGCAATTTCTTGGGGCAAAACTAGCGAGGTACTGCTGGCTGCTTTTCACGATGGCGAACAAATCGGGGATACGTTAGAGGCGGCTGACGGGACGATTACGGGTTGTTTGGGTGGTTGAATTGATATCCTCTGTCGGATTGGAGACGTTGCACTGCAACGTCTCTACATGATTAAATTCTCTACCCCTGCTCCCCCTGCTACCCCTGCTCCTCTACTCTCTTCAACTGCCACCCTGGTTTAACTACCTGACGGGCGCGACCGATAACTAGACAATCATCGGGGACGTTTTCGGTAACGGCTGAACCTGCGGCGATGAAAACATCTGAACCTATGGTCAAAGGTGCTACTAAGACGCTGTTTGCTCCTGTTTTGGAACGATCGCCTATTTTGGTGGGATGCTTGTTGATGCCGTCGTAGTTAGCGGTAATTGTCCCTGCACCGATGTTGACTTTTTCGCCTAGTGTGGCATCTCCTAAATACGATAAATGTGCGACATTGGTGCGATCGCCTAATTTTGTCTTTTTCATTTCCACAAAATTGCCGATGCGACAGCCCGAACCAATTTCTACATCGCCGCGAAAATGCGTGTAAGGACCTATTTGGGTTTCTGCATGGATGATGCTGTTGTTGATGACTGAGTACAGTACGGTAACATTTTCATCGATGTGACTGTTTTCAATCAAACTTCCAGGTCCAATCCGGCAGCCTGTTTTAATTGTAGTATTGCCACGCAGGTGAGTTTGCGGCTCAATAATTACATCGCTTTGGATTTCTACTGTATCGTCAATGGTGATGCTATGAGGATCGACAAGCGTGACTCCAGCATTCATCCATTTTGCTTTCACTCGTTTTTGCAAAATTTCGTAGGCTGCTGCTAGTTGCTGGCGATCGTTGATGCCGAGCATTTCTTGATAATCTTCTACATCCACTGCCATTACTGGTTCTAGTTGATTGACTGCATCAGTTAAGTAATATTCCTGTTGGTCGTTATTTGCTTGCAGGTGGGGCAAAACTTTCATTAATTCCGACCACCGAAAACAGTACACTCCTGCATTGATGCGGCGATTTTGTCTTTGCGCGTCGGTGCAGTCTCGATCTTCGACAATTTCTTTAATAATATTTTGCCCGTTACAAAATACGCGCCCGTAGCCTTGGGCGTTGGGCAAGTGAGCGGTGAGAATCGTTGCTGAGTTTTGATGCTTTTGATGCACCTCTAACAAGTGCTGGAGAGTTTCAGGTCTAAGCAGAGGTACATCACCATTTAATACCAGTAAATCGCCTGTAAACCCTTCTAAATGAGGAATCAATTGCTGGATGGCATGACCTGTTCCTAGTTGTTCTGTCTGTTCGACAAATTCTAGAGGTATTGGTTTTTCTTTGAGGGCAGATTTAACTTCTTGCGCCTGATATCCTACAATCACCATCTGCCTTGTTGGCGAAATCGATTTCAAACTTTCTAAAACTCGTTCGACTAGCGATCGCCCAGCCAACGAATGCAAAACCTTGGGCAAGTGGGATTTCATTCTCGTCCCGCGCCCCGCTGCTAAAATTGCTACCGCTACCATATCTACTTGTTTAGCTATCAGGTCTCAGAATAGATGATAAAGGCTAAAGGCAGCACAGCTAGAAGAAAAGTTTAAAATTTCTAGATATTTTCTCTGAGCCTTTTTACTTATCCTTACCTATCTGCTAGCGTTCTCGCTCGTAAATAAACTGTTTAAATTCTTGCAGTAGTTGCGGGTTGCGCCAACCTTTATCTCTTTCTTGCTCTAGTATTTCTATCGCTTCTTGAGGCGTAAATGCTTTTTTGTAAGGACGTTCGCTAGTTAGCGCGTCGTAAATATCAATCATTTGAAAAACCTGAGCTAAGTAAGGAATTTCATCGCCTACTAAGCCATAAGGGTAGCCAGAACCATCCCAGCGTTCGTGATGGTGGCGGATAATCGGGATAACTCCACGCATTGTCCGCAATGGTTGGCAAATCTTCTCGCCGATTAATACGTGTTGCTTCATAATCTCCCATTCTTCGGAGGTGAACTTGCCTTTTTTGAGCAACACGGAGTCAGGAATACCAACTTTGCCAATATCGTGTAAGTATCCACCCCATTGCAAGTTTCGCATTTGGGTACGGCTAAGATTCAAAAATTTGCCGAAAGCTTCTCCCCAACTAACTAATCGCTCGCAATGATCGCCTGTATTGGGATCTCGACTTTCAACCGCCCTAGCCATAGAAAACAATACCTGTTCGGTATGATCTAAATCTTCATTGAGCCGTTTTTGACGGATTAAAGATTTGACACGCGCTGATAATTCTGGGCGATCGAATGGTTTGGTTAGAAAATCATCTCCACCAGCTTCTATTCCTCGGATGCGCGATTGTTTGTCATTTAGTGCTGTAATAAAAATTACGGGTATTAACCTAGTTTGTTCGTCCTGTTTTAATTGCTGGCAAACTTCAAACCCATCCATTTCTGGCATCATGACATCAAGCAAAATTAGATCGGGTTGAATTTTCATTACCCTTTCTAGGGCAATAGCTCCACTTTCCGCTTCTGAAACTTCGTAGCCTTCCAATGCCAATAGAGCCATTGCTGTCATGCGGTTAGCTGGATAATCGTCAACCACAAGAATCTTAGCTGGAGATGAATCAATATCATTTGCTAAGAATTTTTTTGTTTGATAGGTAGAAACCATTTCTTCATTAATAAAGTTAAAACGACATAAGCGTGCAAAAGTAGTTCAATAACCTGCTGAAGTATATATTTGTTTTCAGCGCAATTTCTAACTGTAGTTTTTCCTATAAACCAAGTATAAACCTAGTAAATAGCTACTCTGCGTTTTAGTAAGTTTTTAAATAATGTATATGTTTTAACATGACTTTATTTTTTATAAATGTTAACTACTAACTTCTAAATATGAAGAAAAGTGGGTTGGCAAATCCAATCAGACATCATGCAAAGTATAATTATATACTTACTTTATGAAGATTGTATCTGCGTAATGCAAATATGGAGAACCGAGAAGTTACTAAATTATAGCAGCAGTAATATTTATAGATACTTAGTTAACATAGCTGTGGCGTAAGTTTTTTCACTGATACGTATATCAATTTTTTAAGTCTACTATCAGTAAAAATATACTTTCAGGAAATTTTTATTATTAATAGTCGACAATCTGAGGAAAAGTTAAAGTTTTAGTAAATTGAATGCGTTTTCGCCAATGGCTAGTAGTTTCAAGTTGGCTAGTTTGCTGTTCATCTCGCCGTCGCTGCAAAATTACTGAAGCTAGGTCATTTAAACTAGGATCTCGATACGGAATCGCCGCACGAGTTAGCAGGCGTTCTTGTTCTAGCACAGACAATTGAGGTAGTGGATAATTTGCGGCAATTGTTCCAGGCGATCGCCTACCTAATGCTACTGTCGAACTAATATGCAATCCTGCTGCTACTAGCGCCGTTCGTACCGCCGCAGCCGAGGAATAAGTCGCAAGAATACCATTGCTAGATAAGCAGTTAGCAACAAGTTGGATAAATTCTACAGTCCACAACTGCGGACAGTTAGGCGGTGAAAAAGGATCGAGAAAAATTGCCTCTGCTTTCCAGTCTGGTTGTATTAACTTAATTGTCGCTCTAGCATCGCCAATTAGTAAAGTTGCTTGTGCAAGATCTGTCTGTACTTGATGCTTAGTTGCAAGTTGAGTAAGAATTTGCTTTGTAGGTTCGCCCCAAGCACTAAGCAAATCGCGAGCGATCGCACTTTGGGGTACATTTGCGTTAGCTTCTAAAGCTACTATTTCTACACGACAGTGAGGATTAATTGCCCAAATCTTGGCTAAAGCAGCAGCAGTATTGTAGCCCAGACCGTAACAAACATCTAATAACCTAACTTGTGGCGCTAAAGCCTGTTTATCTAGCTTTGTTGGTGCAACGAACTTAAGTTCCGCTTCTTGACGCGCACCAAAATGACTGTGAAATGTCTCGCCAAATTCATCAGAATAGAACGTAGCGGAGCCATCTGCTGTAAGTTGAGGGATAAAGCGATCGCTCATAGGGGATAAGGGGGACTACAGGGGGATCTCTATTGACTCTAAAATATTTGCAATATAGATAATTTTTTTATGGATAATTTGCCTGTAGTTTCTGCTTCGTGGCTTTACGAACATATTGGCGAGGAAAAAATTGCGATCGCTGATTGTCGTTTTTCCTTGGCAAATCCACAACTAGGACAGCAACAATACCAACTTAGTCACATTCCTGGCGCACACTACCTAGATTTAAATTCGGATCTATCTAGTCCAGTGCAAAAACATGGCGGTAGACATCCTTTACCCGATTTTAATCAATTAGCAGCAAAGCTATCAGCAATGGGAGTAGATAGTCAAACTCTAGTTGTAGCTTACGATGACTCGCGCTTTGCCTTTGCGGCGCGTTTGTGGTGGCTATTGCGCTATATGGGACACAAACGAGTTGCTGTTTTAGATGGTGGCTTTAAAGCTTGGCAAGTGCAAGGATACCCTATTAGCGATGAAGTTCCCCAGTCGCAACCAGCTAAGTTTGATTGGCAATTACAACCAGCTTATGCAGTAGACATCGATATTGTTAAAGCCCGTAAAGACTTGCCAAATGTGGCGCTAGTAGACGCTAGAGAAAGCGATCGCTATCGCGGTATCAGCGAACCTATAGATCCGGTTGCTGGGCATATTCTTGGCGCTGTTAACTACCCCTGGCAAGATGTTTCTACTCCTGACGGTTATTTACGCCCCCAGTCTGCACAAAGCGATCGCTGGCAAGAATTAAAAGGTGCTGAAGAAATTATTGTTTACTGCGGTTCGGGCGTTACAGCCTGCGTTGACTTATTATCTTTACAACTAGCCGGAATTAATACAGGTAAGCTTTATGTTGGTAGCTGGAGCGATTGGTGTTCGTACTCTTAATTTTTGTCGTTTAATAGATAGCCAATACAATGCCCGCGTCTGCTTCCCTTATCTCCAAACGTTAATTTATAAGCAACTGCTTGATTTCCTTGCACTTAACGTCTATACCAGGATAAGGGGAGCGCTATGCAGCGTTGCCTAAAACGTTAACTACCTCAATTTCCCAGTAAATTTGAGCTAGCTGACCGAATCTACTGCGTCTATCCTTAACATAAAGTTATAAATTAATATGTTTCTATTATCAAATTGTCAATTAATTCAAAAAACAGATATATTTTAGTTAAATAATCGCTCGGAATATATTTTTATTTTCTATCAAGGGCATTAGCTCTAAATTGCTATAACTGACTACTTAACTTAACTTTTACTTAAATTATTAGGTGCGTTTTTCTATGTCTTGCTTAATGAACCGTCTGTCTATTTTTGTAGACGGCAATAATATGTTTTATGCCCAGCAAAAAAATGGGTGGTTTTTCGATCCAAGAAGAGTATTAGAATTTTTAAGAAAAGAGAAACCAGACACAGAATTAATTAATGCTTTTTGGTACACCGGATTAAAAGATCCTCAAGATCAAAGAGGCTTTCGAGATGCGCTAATTAGTCTAGGATATACAGTAAGAACAAAAATACTTAAAGAATATTACGATGATACTTCGGGTCGCTACTCGCAAAAAGCGAATTTAGATATAGAAATTGTTATAGATATGTTTAATACAGTAGAGCAGTACGACCGAGTAGTATTATTTAGCGGTGATGGCGATTTTGAAAGAGCGATAGAATTGTTAAGATCGAAAAGCACGCATATTACAGTAGTTTCTACAGAAGGGATGATTGCTAGAGAATTACGGAACGTGACTGATAGATATATAGATTTAAATGATATTCGCGGACAGATAGAAAAGACCGATTTATAAAAAAACCTAAAAGTAAACTAAGCTAAAGCAGGAGTTAGCAAAATGCAGAACCAACAAGACCGAGTAATTATTTTTGACACCACATTGAGAGACGGCGAACAATGTCCTGGTGCAACTTTAAATGTGGATGAAAAGTTGTTGATTGCCAAGCAATTAGCAAGATTAGGAGTAGATGTAATTGAAGCAGGTTTCGCTTTTGCAAGTCCTGGAGACTTTGAAGCAGTCAAAAGAGTTGCCGAAACAGTAGGAACAGAAGATGGACCAGTAATTTGCTCTTTGTCAAGGGCAATTAAAGCTGATATTAAAGCTTCAGCCGAAGCCTTGAAGCCAGCAGCACACGGCAGAATTCACACCTTTATTTCTACCTCGGATATTCACTTAGAGTATCAACTAAAGAAAACTAGAGCCGAGGTACTAGCGATCGCTGAGGAAATGGTAGCCTATGCTAAGTCCTTTATGGACGATGTAGAGTTTTCCACAATGGACGCTACGCGCACCGATCCAGAATATTTGTACCAAGTATTAGAAAGAGCGATCGCCGCAGGTGCAACAACAATTAATATTCCCGATACAGTTGGCTACACTACGCCTAGCGAATTTGGCGATTTAATCAGGGGAATTAAAGCCAACGTCCCGAATATCGATAAAGCAATTATTTCCGTTCACGGACATAACGATATTGGTTTGGGTGTTGCTAACTTCCTAGAAGCAGTAAAAAATGGCGCAAGACAGCTAGAATGCGCGATTAACGGAATTGGCGAACGCGCTGGAAATACCGCCCTAGAAGAAATAGTTATGGCTTTGCACGTCCGCAGACAATATTTCAATCCATATTTAGGACGCGCACCCGAATCAGAAGCACCGCTAACTAATATTGACACCCGCCAAATATATAAGACTTCGCGCTTGGTTTCCAACTTGACGGGAATGCTGGTACAGCCAAATAAAGCAATTGTCGGTGCAAATGCTTTCGCCCACGAATCGGGGATTCACCAAGACGGCGTATTGAAAAATCGCCTCACCTACGAAATTATGGATGCTGCCTCGATCGGATTAACAGATAATCAGATCGTATTGGGTAAGCATTCTGGGCGTAACGCCTTCCGCACGCGTTTGAAAGAATTGGGCTTCGATTTGCCAGAAGGAGAACTAAATAAAGCCTTTTTGAAGTTCAAAGAATTGGCAGATAAGAAAAAAGAAATATCTGACTGGGATTTAGAAGCGATCGCTAATGACGAAATGCAGTCTAGTCCAGAAATCTTTCGGGTGGAACTCGTTCAGGTATCTTGCGGCGATCGCGCCCAACCTACAGCTACAGTAACGCTCAGAACACCAGACGGTCAAGAATTGACAGATGCAGCGATCGGTACTGGACCTGTAGACGCGGTATATAAGGCAATTAATCGCGTAGTTAACGTACCCAACCAATTGATTGAATTTTCCGTCCAATCAGTGACAGCGGGAATTGATGCCATTGGCGAAGTCACAATTAGGTTGCGTCACAACGAACGAGTATTTTCCGGTCATGCGGCAAATACAGACATTATCGTTGCTTCCGCCCAAGCTTATGTCAATGCTTTGAACAGGTTATATGGTTCCTTGCAGCAGGAAAAGCGATCGCAAATGGCACAAGAAGTTTAAAATCAAATAACTGAAAAATGGGCGTACTTAAATTAAGTGCGCCTATTTTGCTAAAGTCGTTTAACTGCAAGACTGAATATTATGGGTGAGGAGATATTTGCCAAAGAAAGGCAATTTCACGACCAATGGGCATCGACAATCGATATAGATGGTATCAACGTCAAAGATTACTTTGAGGCGTGTACAGCCCCCGAAAATCGCTTTATATTGCGCCATTTAGGCGATGTACGTGGCAAGAAATTATTAGATTTAGGTTGCGGTGCTGGGGAAAATAGCGTTTATTTTGCTAAAAGAGGCGCATTATGCGTTGCTTCTGATTACTCGCCAGGAATGGTAGAAGTAGCTATGCAACTAGCAGAGGCTAACGGAGTTAAAATTGAGGGCAGAACCATGAATGCGATCGCTCTTGATTGTCCTGACAACACCTTTGATATCGTCTATGCTGCCAATTTGCTGCATCATTTACCCAATCCTCATGCAGCGATTAAAGAAATGCACCGCGTTCTCAAGCCTGGCGGAAAAGCTTGTTTTTGGGACCCTTTGAAGCACAACCCAATTATTAATGTATATCGGCGGATTGCAACGTCAGTAAGAACAGAAGACGAAACACCGTTAGATATTAATATAGTTAACTTTGTAGAATCGCAGTTTGCTAAAACTACTTACGACACATTTTGGCTAGCAACATTGTGGATTTTCTTACAATTTTATCTAATCGAAAAAGTAGATCCAAACAAAGAGCGCTATTGGAAGAAAATCATTATCGAACAAGCAAGATTGCAACCCCAGTATCGACGCTTAGAAAAGTTAGATTTAATTTTGAAACAGCTTCCTCTAATGAAGCGTTTCGCCTGGAACTTAGCTGTAGTTGCGATGAAGTAGATAATCAATAAAGGTTTCGCCATCAATTCCTTCTCCACATTCAAGGGATGCAATTCCTTCATCAACTTTTATACGAGTTTCAATTGCCCATTGTTCATCTGCTTTATCTTGTTCTTCTAACAAATCCAACGCTGCTTGAATTACATCGTCTACAGTTTGATACTGACGGCTTTGCAGTTTAGCGTGAATCAACGCTTCCTGTTCTGGTTTAAGAGTAATATTCATCTGTTATTCCTTTAGCGGCTTATATAATAAGAGTATTTTTTAGGACTGGCTACTAGCATTAGAAATAACCATCATGCGCTCAGGTAATGGTAAATTCTTAAACCCAAATTGACGATAAAGTTCATGAGCATCTGCTGTCGATAGTAACAAAGTTCTTAAATTTTGAAGTTCTGGGTGTTCTAAAATTGATTTTATTAACCACTTTCCTAAACCTTTTCCTCTGTAAGCTTCTATAATAAAAATATCTGCAAAATAAGCGAAAGTTGCATAATCAGAAATTACTCTAGCAAAACCAATTTGTTCATTTAAGTCGTAAACACCAAAACATAGAGAATTATTTATCGATTTTTCAATAACAGGTATCAATATATCTTCAGCCCAATAAGAAGTTTTAAGGAAATTATAGATTTTTGTTATATCTAACTTAGATTTATCGGTGCTAAGTGAAATCTCATGTCGGCGCTCGTGATGTATTTCGTAAATCATTATTTACTTAAGGTTATCTATACTATTGCTACAAAATTATGTTGGCTCTAGTCAACATAGTTAAAATGACAATATTTTAATTTCTTAAGTACAATCAATAGCCTATATGCAAATTCAATCAAAACCTTTAAAAATACCGCTTTGGAACTAGACTTTAATTCGTCTCATCTTCTGGCAAATCACCCAAACCCGTAATAGCTTCAAGAATTACTTCCATCTTGGCTTGTAAGCGATTGAACTGCTGTTCCAATCGGTCAAATCGGCTATCAATGCGATCGAATCTCATATTAACCATCTCAAACTGCTTGTCTATGTGGTTTTCCATTGCAGCAAATCCCTCACTGATTCTACCATCAGGCTCCATATCTAATTCAAGTGTTTTGATCCGCTCGGCAGCGTTAGCTAGCTGTCGTCGAAGTTGGTTAATGCGCTTATTTTGCTCTTGTTCGCTCATGCGTTAAACTCCAAGGAGAATGAAAAATTTTCTTTCCCCTGGCTGGTGCGAACAGCTAGGGGATTAGTTTTATTATCCGTTCCTAATAAACTAATCAAGTATTAAACATTCGTTTCCTATCTGCCCCTTTTGTGTTTGGAGCAAGATACTTTTAATATTACTAAAAAATCCGCTTATATTATGAATCACTCTGAAACAACATTATTGAAAGACATTCGTACTAAGTTAAAAGAAATTTGGGGATATGATGACTTTAGAGCGCCTCAAAGGGAAATTGTCAGTAGCCTAATATCTCAGCAAGATGCTTTGGTGGTAATGCCAACAGGTGGAGGGAAATCAATTTGTTTTCAGCTTCCTGCCTTAATGCAAACTGGACTGACGTTAGTAGTTTCGCCCTTAGTAGCATTAATGGAAAATCAGGTGAAAGAACTGCGCGATCGCCAATTACCAGCAGCATTATTACACAGCGAATTACCCAGCCAACAAAAATGGCAAACTTTACAGTTATTAGATAAGCAACAACTAAGATTACTCTACTTATCCCCAGAAACATTACTCAGTCAAAAAGTATGGGAAAAACTATGCAATCCGCAATTAAAAATAAACGGCATAATCCTCGACGAAGCGCATTGCCTAGTCCAGTGGGGAGACACATTTAGACCAGCTTATAGACGATTAGGGGCAGTAAGACCAGCATTATTAAAAAATAAACCACAAGGGACAAAAATAGCGATCGCCGCTTTCACAGCAACAGCCGACACCGAAGCCCAAAAAACCATCACCCAAGTCTTACAACTACAATCTCCAGCAATATTCAAACAAAATCCCTACAGACAAAACTTACACCTGAAAGTCCAAATAGCTTGGACACCCAAAGGACGCAAACAACAGCTATTAAACGTAATTCAAGCCAAACCAGAACAAACAGGCTTAATATACGTTCGCACTAGACGAGACAGCGAAAATTTAGCCGAATGGCTAACTAACTTAGGTCATACAACAGCAGCCTATCACGCAGGCTTAAGCCCAGAAGAACGCAGACAAATTGAAAACCACTGGCTAACTAGCAAAATACCCTTCGTTATTTGTACCTCAGCCTTTGGTATGGGCATAAACCAGCCTCACGTGCGCTGGGTAGTGCATTTTCACCCACCATTATTACTATCAGAATACGTGCAAGAAATAGGACGAGCAGGAAGAGACGGCAAAGACAGCATCGCCATAACCTTAATTAGCGAACCTACAGGATGGCTAGATCCAGAAGACAAACAAAGGCAGAAGTTCTTCGAGGAAAAAATGCGATCGCACTATTCCAGCGCCCAACAACTAGCCAAAAAGCTACCAGTGCAAGGCGAAGTCAGCACAATAGCAAGACAACACAAAGAAGGAGCGATCGCTCTATCCTTACTGCATAGCACCAACCAACTAGAATGGCTAGATCCGTTCCACTATCAAATCCATCCACCCATAAAAATCAAACCACCAGCCCACTTTCCCGCCGCCCAACAAATGACCAAATACCTAACAACCAAACAATGCCGTTGGCAATATTTACTCAACGCCTTCGGATTCGCCTCAGAAATATCCAAGTGCGGACACTGCGACAACTGCCAGTAAAATCGAGAATCCCCTCTCCTCTCATCTCTCTGCGTCCTCTACGGCTTCGCTTCGCTGACGCGGTTCTTTTAAAACTGCTGCAAAAACCGCAAATCGCTAGCATAAAAGCGGCGAATATCATCAATTTGGTGCAACACCATCGTCAAGCGTTCCACACCCATACCAGCCGCAAACCCAGTATAAACCTCCGGATCGTAGCCCACAGCCTTCAGTACATTAGGGTCAACCATTCCGCAACCCATTACCTCTAGCCAGCGCCCGTTCCACTCCATATCTACCTCAGCAGACGGTTCTGTAAAAGGGAAATAACTTGCCCGAAACCGAATTGGCACATCGCCAAACATCTGTTGCAAAAATTCCTTAACAGTCCCTTTTAAATCGGTAAAAGTTAGCCCTTCATCAATTGCCAAAATTTCAATTTGATGGAATACCGCCGCATGACTAGCATCTACCGTATCGCGCCTGTAGCATTTTCCTGGTACGGCAATTCTAATCGGCGGATCGTTTTCCTCCATATAGTGGATTTGCACGTTGGAAGTGTGAGTCCGCAGTAAATTTCCATCTGGCAAATACAAAGTATCTTGCATATCCCGCGCTGGGTGATCGGGCAAGAAATTTAACGCCTCAAAGTTGTAATAGTCCGTTTCCATTTCAGGACCATCTGCAACCGTGTAACCCAGTCCAACAAATATATCTAACACGCGGTCAATCGTATTATTTAATGGATGTACGCGACCCAAAAGACTGTAAACTGCTGGCATACTTACATCTAGCGTTTCTGCTGCTAATTGCGCTTGAATTTGGGCAGCTTGCAAATCGCTACGCCGTCGATCTAACTCATTTTGGACGGCTTCTTTAACTGTATTGGCGATCGCTCCTAAAACTGGACGCTCCTCTGCACTTAACTTGCCCATTTCCCGCAAGATTAACGATAGTTCGCCTTTCTTACCAAGGTAAACTAATCTAAGTTCTTCTAAACGTTCTAAAGTCTCGGCAGTGGCGATCGCACTTTTGGCTGTTTGGCGTAGTGCTTCTAATTGCGTCTCTAAATTGCTAGGCTGATCGATCGTAGTCATCTGAAGTATAAGATTTTGTCTATATTTACTGTAAATGAAATTATTGATTAGCAACGACGATGGTATTTTTGCTCCTGGTATTCGCACTTTAGCTAATACGTTAGCAGCATCCGGTCATGATGTTACTGTAGTTTGCCCTGACAGAGAGCGATCGGCGACTGGACATGGTTTGACTTTACACCAACCGATTCGCGCTGATGTTGTTACTTCCGTTTTTCACCCCAATATTAAGGCTTGGGCTTGTTCTGGCACTCCTTCTGACTGCGTTAAGCTTGCCTTATGGGCTTTACTAGATAGTCCTCCCGATTTGGTCGTTTCTGGCATCAATCAAGGCGCTAATTTAGGTACGGATATTTTATACTCTGGCACTGTATCGGCAGCAATGGAAGGCACTATTGAGGGAATTCCTAGTATCGCAATTAGCCTAACTAGCTTTTCATCTCAAGACTTTCAGAGCGCGGCTGACTTTGCTGTTAGCTTACTTGAAAAACTAGCGATCGCACCTCTAAAAGAACCAATGTTACTCAATGTCAACGTTCCGGCTGTATCTGCAACTGAAATTGCTGGAGTTGTCATTACTCGCCAAGGCGTGCGCCGTTATATTGATGTATTTGAAAAGCGTGTAGATCCGCGCGGCAAAACTTACTATTGGCTAGCAGGCGAGTTGCTAGAAGAAGTCGAACCCCAACCAGGGCTGAATTTGCCTACAGATATTCCTACTGATGTCGAAGCAATCCGCAATAATTACATTACGATTACACCCTTGCAATATAACCTCACTTATGCGTCTGGCTTAAAACAAATCCCAGACTGGCAATTTGATTTTCCTGGCACATAAAAGGCGTTACATTTCTTTATTTATGGCAAGATGTAAGAGTGTGGGTTACTTCATCTCTTACTAAAGCTTTAACACCAACTGCTGTTGCCCTGGGGAATTTTGACGGCGTACATCGCGGGCATCAGCAGGTAATTGCGCCTGTCTTGGCAAAGAAGCGTCAAGCAACACAAGATTTGCACAGTACAGTTGTAACATTTAGTCCTCATCCCCAAGAATTTTTTACAGGCAAGCGGCGGAGTTTGCTTACTCCTATAGATCAAAAAGTAGAGCAGTTAGAACGCTTAGGCATAGAACAACTGGTATTATTGCTTTTCGATCGCGAACTTGCGTGTTTGAGTCCCCAAGAATTTGTCGAACAGATATTGATCCAACAATTACAAGCGCAAAGTATCAGCGTAGGACAAGATTTTTGCTTTGGCAAGCAGCGCAGCGGCAAAGCTACAGATTTACAAGCGATCGCAGCTAATTACAATATTCCTGTAACTATAGTACCTCTGCATACTTGCGAGGGCGATCGCATCAGCAGTTCGGCAATTCGTCAAGCATTGGAACAAGGTGACGTACAAAGAGCTAATTTACTCTTAGGACGTGCTTATACGCTTGCAGGTACAGTAGTTACAGGCAAGCAAATCGGGCGCACCATCGGTTTTCCTACTGCCAATCTTCAACTACCGCCAGAAAACTTTATCCCCCGCCAAGGTGTATACGCTGTGCGAGTTGTAGGTGTAGATAATAGCCCTGTAGCGGGTGTCATGAATATAGGCAATCGCCCAACAGTTAGCGGAATGTCCCAGTCTGTAGAAATACATCTGTTAGATTGGTCTGGAGATTTATACGGAAAAGCGATTGCAGTGCAGTTAGAAAAATTTATCCGCCCAGAACAAAAATTTGCCTCGTTAGAAGAACTCAAAGCCCAAATTCAAGCTGATTGCGAATTTGCTAAATCTATATTGGAGTCTCTCTAAGCATGAGACAACAAATAGATCGGCTAACTGACAATCTCAGTCGCACCATTGTCGGCAAAACAGAAGCAATCCGCCTAGTTTTAGTAGCTTTGCTCAGTGGCGGACACGCATTGTTAGAAGATGTCCCAGGAGTAGGCAAAACTTTACTTGCAAAGTCTCTGGCGCGTTCTATAGACGGACGATTTCAACGTTTGCAATGCACTCCCGATTTACTACCTACAGATATTACTGGCACAAATATTTGGAACCCCAAAAGCGGCGAATTTGAGTACCTGCCAGGTCCAGTGTTTGCCAACGTGCTATTAGCAGACGAAATCAACCGCGCTACCCCACGCACTCAGTCAGCCTTGCTAGAAGTGATGGAAGAGGGGCAAGTAACAGTTGATGGTGTTTCTCGCCAAGTTCCTGCACCATTTTTCGTCATTGCAACTCAAAACCCAATTGAGTATCAAGGTACATTTCCGCTTCCAGAGGCGCAGATGGATCGTTTCACTCTATCTTTGACGTTGGGTTATCCCAGCGCCGCCGAAGAATTGCAAATGTTACAGCGGTTGCAAGATGGTATTAGCGTCAGCGATTTGCAACCGTGTATTACTTTAGAGCAGGTGCAAAAATTAAGGCAATTATGCAGTGCTATTAAAGTTGAGACTTCTTTGCAACAGTACATATTAGACTTAGTACGCGCTACACGTTCTGATGATGAAATTACTTTAGGTGTAAGTCCGCGCGGTACGGTAGCTTTGCAAAGAGCAACTCAGGCTTTGGCTTATTTGAGTGATCGCGATTATGCTATTCCCGATGATGTCAAATTCCTCGCGCCGCACGTCCTTAGCCATCGGATGATTCCCGCCGGAGGGCGCAAAGCTAAGACTGTCGTGGAGAAATTATTGCGCCAGGTTTCTATTCCATAACGATGCTTTAAGTTGTCCTCTCAACAACATTAATATTTTAAGCTGACAGTTTGCTATGGACATAATCTACAGCTTGTTGAACCGTTGTAAGCTGCTCGGCTGCTTCGTCAGGAATTTCTATATCAAATTCTTCTTCTATAGCCATCATTAGTTCAACGAAGTCAAGATGGTCATCGTTTGAATTATTACAGCTACTTATACTCATTCCAAAAAAGTTAAAAGCATTGTTATTTAGGTCATTTCGGCTACTGCTGTTAAGCCTACGATTGTTAGCATATAAGTTACTCCCTATATCTATATTGCTGTCTAAGTGTACTAGATTTTCCTCTACACATAACTGATCGACAATTATTCTTTGAAGTTCAAAGAAAATACTAGCTTTGTGCTTGCCTAAATACTTTATTACACGTTCTTTTTCACTTCCATTTATTTTTTTATTTATTCTTCTATCTGCCAACTCATCTAGTTCTTTAGTCAGACGAGCTTTTTCTTCAGCAACTCGACGAGCATTCTCCTCAACTAGACGAGCCTTTTCTTCAGCAATTCTACGAGTTTGCTCTTCCCAGCGAACTTTTTCTTCAGCTATTCGACGAGCATTTTCTTCAGCCAGACGAACTTTTTCTTCAGCAATTTGACGAGCTTGCTCTTTTTGCTCCCAGCGAACCTGTGCTAATTGAAATTTCTTGTTTCCAAGCCAATAACTAACTCTATCTCTTGTTATATAAAACTCAACTTTATAACCACTCTGAGTATAAATGTTTGTATTTATATCCCATACAAAACGATCTCGATTTGATTCAAGTAGCTGAAGACCTTCCTCTGTAAAATCAATTGTTTTATCCAAGTACATATCAATTGCTGTTTTCAGCATTGTTAGTTCATAATCTTTATCTACTTGATCCATTACTTCATCTCTTAAAACTTTTTGCAATGTATGTTTAACCTAGATAGATAGTACCCAGTAAAACTATGAAAACAACAAAAAAACTAAAATAGGTTAAAGCATCAGCATAAGTTGTTTTTTTTAAGTCTCGTTTGAGACTTATAGAAGCAGTTTAGTAGCAATACTGAGTATAAGAAACAACATTAAACTGAAGCCTGTACCAAACTGAAAACGAGATTGTGTTATCCCCGATGATGTAAAATTCCTCGCTCCTCACGTCCTCAATCATCGCCTTATTCCTGCTGGGGGAAGTAAAGCTAAGACTGTTGTAGAAAAATTATTGCGCTCGGTTTCTATTGCGTAACTGTAGAATACTTATTGCATAGTGGTAGTCTACAAATGCTATGTAGTCAGCAATGCCTGTAAGTGTGGAGTATGCCAAACCGAGTTAAGCTAAAACGCCATTTTCAAAAACAAACGCGATCGCCCTTTTTCCTCCTATTCTTGATCCTTATCTGGAGTTTATTTATGGGCTGGGGTTTAGCTGCAATTACTAACGCCCAAACAACTCCAAGCGCAGAAATAGGTACGGTTGACGTAGTTCCCGAACGCTACCAATTAGGACAAGAATTATATTTAGAAAACTGCGCTACTTGTCATATTGCAGTACCTCCAGCGGTTCTACCTACACAAACTTGGCAAAGAATCCTTCAAGATCCGCAACACTATGGCGTGAATATCAAGCCTTTGGTTGACCCCTCACGCTTGATAGTTTGGCAATACTTACAAATTTTTTCTCGTTCTCAACCCAAGGAAGAAGAAATACCTTATCGATTGCAAGAATCTCGGTATTTTAAAGCTTTGCATCCCCAAGTCAAACTACCTCGCCCGCTTGAATTAAGTAGTTGCGCTAGCTGTCATCCTAACGCCGCCGATTTTAATTTCCGCAGCCTGACATCAGAATGGCAATAAAAAATCCCCTCATTGGTATCGCCTATTGTATTGCCCATCGTAGAGACGTAGCAGTGCTACGTCTCCACACATCAATCGCAATATTTCTATATCTATCCCTGCATCGATCCCCGCACCCAACAAAGGTGTAGAAATACGCCAAAGCGCGATCGCATCCCTCTACAGCCCTAGCCAGCATGAAATGATACGATAAAAGCAGTTTCGTATTGGGACTCGCCCAAATTCAGTTAAAACTAAAATACGCTTCAATCTAGCCACGAGCAAAACAACTCAACACTATAAACATATATTCTAAATATTTCCTCAAACTGCCATGCTAAAAACCTTGCTGGGCGACCCGAACGCTCGTAAGCTCAAAAAATTTCAACCAGCGGTTAAAGAAATTAACCTCTTAGAAGAAGAGATACAAGTCTTACCCGATGACCAACTAATTGCGAAAACGGCTGAATTTAAACAGCGTCTTGCTAATGGTGAAACTTTAGACGATTTGCTTCCAGAAGCATTTGCTGTAGTTAGAGAAGCTGGAAAGCGCGTATTAGGACTGCGACACTTTGACGTGCAATTATTGGGCGGAACTATTCTGCACAGAGGGCAAATTGCCGAAATGAAGACTGGTGAGGGCAAAACATTAGTTTCTACTCTACCAGCTTATCTCAATGCGCTCACAGGTAAAGGCGTTCACGTTGTAACTGTTAACGATTATCTCGCAAGACGCGACGCAGAATGGATGGGTCAAATCCATCGCTTTTTGGGATTAAGTGTCGGACTAATCCAGCAAGGGATGGGACCTGCGGAAAGAAAGAAAAACTATGATTGCGATGTTACTTATGTAACCAACAGCGAAGTAGGTTTTGACTACCTGCGCGATAACATGGCTACATCCATCGTTGATGTAGTGCAACGCCCCTTACATTACTGCGTAATTGACGAAGTAGATTCAATTTTAGTTGATGAAGCGCGGACACCCTTGATTATTTCCGGTCAGGTAGAACGCCCGACAGAGAAGTATATGCAAGCAGCCGAAGTAGCAGCAGCTTTAATTAAAGGCGAAGAAGAACATTACGAAGTAGATGAAAAAGCGCGTAACGTGTTGCTTACCGATGAAGGATTTGCCGAAGCAGAAAGACTGTTAGAAGTTACAGACTTATTCGATCCTAACGATCCTTGGGCGCACTACATATTTAACGCCCTCAAAGCCAAAGAATTATTTATCAAAGATGTAAACTACATTGTCCGCAACGACGAAGTAGTAATTGTCGATGAATTTACTGGTAGGGTATTACCAGGAAGGCGCTGGAGTGATGGCTTGCACCAAGCAATTGAAGCTAAAGAAAGAGTAGAAATTCAACCAGAGACGCAAACTTTAGCCACAATTACCTATCAAAACCTCTTCTTGCTGTATGAAAAACTAGCCGGAATGACTGGAACGGCGAAGACAGAAGAAGCAGAATTTGAAAAGATTTACAAGCTAGAAGTTACAATCGTCCCCACCAATCGACCCCGCAGCCGTCAAGATTTGTCGGATGTGGTATATAAAACAGAAGAAGCCAAGTGGAATGCGATCGCCGATGAATGCGCTCAAATGCACGAACTCGGTCGTCCGGTGCTTGTCGGAACTACTAGCGTTGAAAAATCTGAATACCTTAGCGCTCTACTCAATCAGCGAGAAGTTGCCTACAATATCCTCAACGCCAGACCCGAAAACGTGGAACGCGAATCAGAAATCATCGCTCAAGCCGGACGCAAGGGAGCGCTGACAATCGCAACTAACATGGCGGGTAGAGGTACAGATATCATCTTAGGTGGTAATTCGGAGTATATGGCGCGGTTGAAGTTGCGCGAATACTTTATGCCCCGCATCGTCTTACCAGAAGATGAAGATGTGTTTAGTATAGGACAAGCTGCTGGTTTACCAGGCGGTAGCACTGGCGGACAAGGTTTTGTCCCTGGCAAAAAAGTGAAAACTTGGAAAGCGTCGCCGCAAATTTTCCCCACTCAACTATCCAAAGAAACGGAACAAATACTCAAGCAAGCTGTAGAATTTGCCGTACAGCGGTACGGAGAGCGGAGTTTACCAGAACTAGAAGCAGAAGACTTAGTTGCAGTAGCCGCTGAAAAAGCACCTACAGAAGACTTGGTCATTCAAAGACTGCGCGATGCCTACAACCGCATCAAGCACGAGTACGAACAATTTACCGATACCGAACACCAAGAAGTAATTCAACTCGGTGGCTTGCACGTCATTGGTACAGAACGTCACGAATCGCGGCGGATTGACAACCAGTTGCGCGGACGGGCGGGAAGACAAGGCGACCCTGGTTCGACACGGTTTTTCCTCAGCTTACAAGATAGCTTGCTGCGAATCTTTGGTGGCGATCGCGTTGGTAAGTTGATGGATATGTTCCGCGTTGAGGAAGATATGCCGATTGAATCGGGAATGCTGACGCGCAGCTTGGAAGGCGCTCAGAAAAAGGTAGAAACGTACTACTACGACATCCGCAAACAGGTGTTTGAGTACGACGAGGTAATGAACAACCAGCGTCGCGCTATCTACGCCGAACGCCGCCGTGTTTTGGAAGGGCAAGACTTGAAGGAACAAGTAATCAAGTATGCCGAAAAGACAATGGATGACATTGTTGATTACTACATCAATCCAGACTTACCATCTGAAGATTGGGATGTAGCTACTTTGGTAAGTAAAGTCAAAGAGTTTGTTTATTTGCTAGAAGACTTAGAACCAAATCAATTAGAGGATTTATCTGTTAGCGAAATTAAAACATTCTTGCACGAGCAAGTAAGGATTGCCTACGACATCAAAGAAGCTCAAGTTGATATGCTGCAACCTGGATTGATGCGTCAAGCCGAACGTTTCTTTATCTTGCAGCAAATTGATACTCTGTGGCGCGAACACTTGCAACAAATGGATGCATTGCGCGAGTCAGTCGGATTGCGCGGTTACGGACAAAAAGATCCGCTAGTTGAATACAAGAGCGAAGGTTACGAACTATTCCTAGATATGATGACGAATATTTACCGCAACGTCGTCTACTCTTTGTTCCAGTTCCAGCCGCAAATGCAGCAAACAGTACAAGAACCATCAGAAATGGTGTAAAAAAACGCCCCTGTGTGGGGCGCTGTTTGTTTTAGGAGAAATATTTTTATCCACTTCGGGAGTAGACAGAATTGATTACTGCTACTCCTTTTAATTTTGAGCGGATGAATCTAGCTAACGACCTGCTGGCGATCGCTAATATCGCGTAAGGTAACTACATATTCTTGTACGCCTTGATTATTACGCGACAAAACTGTAGACTCCAATATACGCAAGCCTTTGCGGATTAGTTTGAGTTGGCTTCTTTCTGACCATGCATCCGGCGTACCTGGCAATGAAACTAATTTATTCAAGCGGTAGCCAGTCAAATCTTGAGCTTTCATCTCGAATAATTTTTCCGCAGCTAAGTTGGTTTGGGTAATTCTACCTTGAGTATCCAAAATTAAAGTAGCGTCTATAGCGTTGTAGAACAAGTTTTCAGCTTTTTCCCGCGCTTCTTCAATCGCTGTAATTTGGGGCAATGTTGTCCAACAAGCGATCGCCACGCTGATAAATGCTAAAGTTGCAATCAAAATAACCAACAAGTCATTGTTAGCTTGAGCGACAACTGTATGTAATTTGGCGCTCACAACCCAACCGACAATTACAGAACAGCTAATTAGTCCTAGCAAAGCAAATACTTGCACGCCCAAAACGTCTTCGTTATGACTTTCAGATTGCTTGTAGTAAAGATTCATCCACCATTTAGGACGCAAGAGCGCAAAAGGTATCCGCCGAATCGCTACGTCTATAGCCAAAATGACACCTGGAAATAATAGTCCCAAAATTAAGTCTTTGGGACTCCACAGCCAGCATCCTACTACTAGCACCACAGCTTCGACAATGAAAAACCCTAGTGACAGCCAAGCCCATCTTACCTCTGAGCGATGGCGATACATCCACAATCCTAGATGAAATCCCATAATTGAGATTAAGTAGCCGACACCTGTAACTGTTACTACATCAGATAAATTGCCAATCAACAGACAAATTAAACTAAGGATTAAGGTAAATAGCAAGGCTGGTCCTAATACACCCCGTTTGGAAACAACTGTAAATACAGGTGAGAGATGTCCGTCTAAGGCAAGTTGGTATAGTACGCGGGAAGTATTAGCGACAGTAGTAGAGCTACTGACTAGGCAGCAAGTAGTAATCAAAACTGTAACCAAAAGCGAAGCCGATTCACCCCAAAATGGTTTAGCCGATGCAACAAGGTTTACATATAAGTTACCGTCATTACCCGTTCCCCCAGGAACCGCTAACTGCATCATTACCCAAGAGCAACCTAGAAATACAACTGGAATTAACCAAGCAGCAACTCCTAGAAATCTCGCCGTTTGAGCAGGTTTTTTGCTATCAGCAACAAAGGAAGCCGCTGTTTCGCAGGAATATACAGAGTAAGTAGAAATAAAGAACCACTTTGCCCACTCCCCAAAGCTGGGTAGAGTTGATAAATTGCTAGGTATAAGACCAGGACTATCAGGCGAAAAAGCTAGCCAACCTAAACCTTGAACGCAAAAAGCAATTAGCAATGCTATCCCAGGTAAGACAAAAAATACTTGCAAAATAGCCAACGCACGAGTACCGCTTAAGCCGACGATAAAAGCGATCGCTGTAAAGCCAATTTTGAGCAGCATTTCTGGTGGGTGAAGACCTATTGGCTGTAAATTGACCTTAATTAAGTCTGTGAGGACGATCGCATATACTACAGGAGCCGCAGCCCAGCCGACAAAATACCCAATTGCTACATAAGGTCCTAATTTAGAGATTTTACCTAACAGCCTTGCTGCATAGTTAGGCGTTCCGCCTGCCAAATTTGTCCAAGTTTGAGCTAGGCGTTGCACCTGAAAGTTTAACAACATAGAGACTATTACGCCTGGTAGCCATACCCAAAAAGCTTTAGGACCAAGAGCGGCATGAAGTACAGGTGCAGTACCAATCCAACCAACATGACCTGTTAAGCCAAAGCTATAAGTTTCGAGCGCACCTAAAGTCCTCTGCAAGCGCATTGCTTGAGGCTTGACAACCTGTTCGCTCTTGGCTGGACTTGACGATTTGTATGGATGTTGAGAATCAAAAGAAGAAACTGCCACAATACCTCTTTATAGATGAATTGAGTTAAATAAATAATTAGTTCGTAACATGAGCTATCTTGCCCTAACAATAAATTTAGATTTGCCCTGATTTGTTCGGCGATTTATTATGACGGCTGCTGAATTGTTTGAGGAGCAAACAAATAAAAAACTTACTTTTAGCGTCTTTTAGTCATAATTTTATTTATCGCTATAAGTTATTTATGCAACGTACGTCAAAATGTTCAGTGTTTCTACTTGCCACCTCTGGAAAGATTTAGATTACATCTATAAGTAATAAACCTAACAATAAGTAATAACCATTGAGATTCTACGGATATTTGGCAACAGCAAGCATAGCCCCAACTTAAATATCCGTAAATACCGCAAACAATCCCGCTTTAGTGTTTAGGAAAAGTAGTTTAATTTTTCCTATGCAAAAATAATTTAAGCAAAATGCCTAAATTAGTTAATTTTTATATAAATTTATACAAAAAGCGATCGCGTAAATTGCGCGATCGCTTTTTTCTATCCAAGTCATTATTACTAACTGTTTTACCTCGGCGTTAAATGTCTTCTAGGCGATATACCTGGGTTAATAACCGCTGCTACCTCTTCGTGAGACAATTTAGCGATCGCCGCATCTAACTCTTCAAGAGTAAACTGATAACCGCGTTGGTTAGCAATCTGCAAAAATGCTTGTGGATCGTCAGTAGCTTTCAGCTTTGCCTTTAATCCTTGGTCTTGTTGTACAGACTTAAAAAATCGAGCAGCGTTTTCTTGTGTCATTACAGTACAACTCCTGATTTATTTGGGATCTTTATTTCACTAGCTTCAAGCAGGCGCAGGGCGTAGGGAAAATCTCACACTTATAAATATCAAGCCAGCTACCTTTGAGCATAGCTCTGTAATTGGTAAATTTCACCAAATCTTGACAGAAGTTAAAGCTATTGGTAACTCTGTTAACAATTGCTACGATTTTTCTGTGGTATGCGATCGCATTTGGCTCTATCTAAAGAGTCCGAAGAATTTTATAGTAGTAATTGCTGCTGACTGTTAAAACATTGTGAAAGCGATTACTCTTTTAGGCTCTACTGGCTCTATCGGTACACAAACATTAGATATTGTGGCTCAATACCCTGACAAGTTCCAGCTTGTAGGTTTGGCTGCGGGGCGGAATGTAGAAATGTTGGCGGCGCAAATTCGCCAATTTCGCCCGCAAATTGCCGCTATTTGCGATGAAACTAAGTTGCCAGAATTAACAGAAGCGATCGCCGATCTCGACTATAAACCAATCTTGCTCGCAGGAGAAGCTGGAGTAGTTGAAGTTGCCCGTTATGGCGAGGCAAAAACTGTAGTTACAGGTATAGTCGGTTGTGCTGGCTTATTACCTACGATTGCTGCAATTGAAGCTGGAAAAGATATAGCTTTAGCCAACAAAGAAACGTTAATTGCTGGTGCGCCTGTAGTTTTGCCCTTAGTAGAAAAACACGGTGTCAAAATATTACCTGCCGATTCCGAACATTCAGCAATATTTCAATGCCTTCAAGCTGTACCACAGGAAGGATTGCGACGAATTTTGCTCACAGCATCAGGAGGCGCTTTTCGCGATTTGCCTGTAGAAAAATTGGCGACTGTCAAAGTTGCCGATGCTCTAAAACATCCTAACTGGTCTATGGGACAGAAGATTACTATAGACTCAGCTTCATTGATGAACAAAGGGTTAGAAGTAATTGAAGCTCATTTTCTCTTTGGTTTAGATTATGACCATATAGAAATAGTTATTCATCCCCAAAGCATTATTCACTCGCTGATTGAGGTACAAGACACATCAGTATTGGCACAATTAGGTTGGGCAGATATGCGCTTACCATTACTTTATGCTTTATCGTTTCCAGAGCGTATTTATACAGATTGGCAACAACTAGATTTAGTCAAAGCAGGTAGTTTAACCTTCAAAGCACCAGATCGCGATAAATATCCTTGTATGCAGTTAGCCTATGCCGCAGGTAGGGCGGGTGGTTCGATGCCAGCGGTACTTAATGCCGCCAACGAGCAAGCAGTAGCCTTATTTTTAGCAGAAAAGATTGAATTTTTAGATATTCCGCGTTGTATCGAATGGGTATGCGAGCGCTTTACTAATGATAATCGCCCCGATCCTTCTTTAGATGACATTATCGCCGCTGACAACTGGGCAAGGCAAGAAGTATTAGCAGCAAGTCAAGCCGCAAAGAGGCAATTCGCGCATTAATACCTCACGCCTGAAGTCGAACTCCGTAAGTAATTCGCGCATTACAGACTTCAATTACAAATTACGAATTATTTTGTCAAGCTAGTTAGGGTAGAGCAAACTAAATAAATCTGCTACCGACAATTGCCAGTCATTAAGTACATCTAAGACAGGTAAAATGTCTTGTCCTTCCTTAAATTCTGGTAGCTTGTTAGGCTGAAAGACTGTAACCGCTTCCCCGTTAGAATCAATAAACCAACCTAGCTTTGTACCGTGATTGAGGCAAAAAGTTATTTTTCTGATGACGTGGCTAGGTGATTGGTTTGGGGAGAGGATTTCAATTATCCAATCTGGGGGAATTTCAAATTTATTAGCAATTCTCCCATTAGAAAGTAAAGGAATATTTTGCCACTCAAAAACTGCGATGTCTGGAACTATTACCGCACCGCCAAACGTACAGCGTAACTCAGGAAAAGCATACCCTAGTTTTGATGGTGTAGCAGTTTGATTAATGGTAGTAACTAAACCACCTTGTAGAATACTGTGTTCTCCTTGAGGCATAGGTTTTTGATAAACTTGACCGTTGATATACTCGCTATAGGGCTTAGTTTCGGGTAATTGTAAAAATTCAGCTAGAGAGATTTTTGCGGTGGAATCAGTAACTACCATTTAAGACTCCCAAGTAAAGCTAGATTCTCATTTTAACCAAGTATAGCGATCGCTCTCCCTATATCTTTGCCCTAAAAATCTGGAAAGCACTGGCGGCAGTTGGTAGATTTATGTAGCACTGAGCATTTACCATTCTAAAGTTATGAATCGCATTCAAAATAGCATTGCTGTATTAGGAATTATTGGTATTCTTAGCGGACAACCTGCGGCTATAAGCGCCCAATCTGCACAATCGTCCATCTCTCAACTTAGCGAACAAGACTACCTTCAGCAAGGAACAGATAAATACAAGCAAGGCGACTATGAAGGTGCAATTGCGGACTTTACGCAAGCAATTCAACTAAATCCTAGATCGGATGTAGCCTATGAAGCGCGTGGAAATGCCAGAGACGATAATGGAGACTCTACTGGTGCGATCGCCGATTATCAACAAGCGCTTAAAATTAATCCTAATAGTTACACTACTTACTTCAATCAAGGTATTGCTTACGAGAAACTCAAAAACTACGACGCAGCGATCGCAAGTTATACCCAAACTATCAAACTAAATCCCAATTACGCCGCAGCTTACGAAAATCGCGGTAATATTCTTGACGATCAAGGCGATCGCACTGCAGCGCTAGCAGACTACAAACAAGCGATCCTAATTAATCCGAATAATCCTTCTAGCTACTATAACCAAGGCATTACTTACGCTAGGCTCAAAAACTATCAAGCGGCGATCGCCAGTTTTAGCCAAACTATCGAAGTAGATCCCAGCTACTTTTTAGCTTATAACAATCGAGGAATTATTTTCTCTAATTTAGGCGATCGGCAAGCAGCAATTCAAGATTTCAACCAAGCACTAAAAATTAATCCCAAGTCAGCTAATACTTATTACAATCGCGGTTTATTGTATGTTGCTCTAAAAAATAACCAATTAGCGATTCAAGATTTTCAGCAAGCAGCAAATCTCTACAAATTAGAAAATAGAACGGAAGATTACCAAGATGCTTTAGCGCGAATTCAAGAACTTCAGCAGTAATAATTAGTAGGAGCGTGAGTACGCCCTTAATATCTCCCGCCACGAGGTAATGAAATGCCCTTAATTTTCTTAAATAGCGAAACTGCGAAAGAATCAGTCATCCCAGCAATATAATCTGTAATTTGCAATACTTTTGTATAAATGTCGGCATCTTCTCGAAAATTTGGGATTAACTTTTTGATTAAGTAACTTTTAGATAAACTACTTTCAGCAATAGCAGTAATAAATTCTTCTAATAATCCTCCTATTACCTCATATCCAGCTACCTTTACTTCAACAACCTCGCAAGATTCATATACATTCTTGCGAGTAATATCTATAATTTCTTTTAACTTATTACCCGATGCAATCTCTGAAGTTAAAGGACTGTCTAGTGTTACATCTAAAAAATTAGGTTCGCAGTCTAGAAATACTTGCTTGACTTCAGTAATTAGTTTATGAATTGCTTTAGCACGTAGGTATTTAATATTTGCTTTGCGATCGCTACTTAAATTATCTAACTTTTCTCCTGCTAAAATATCTTGGAGTAATGCACTTGCATCTTCATAAGTAATATTTCCCATTTGCAAGCCATCTTCCAAATCGACAATGTGATAGCATATATCATCCGCAGCTTCTACCAAAAAAGTCAAGGGATGCCTGCACCACCAAGCTACTGTATTGTTGCGGGCAATTAATCCTACTTCATTAGCTAATCGAGCAAACAAGTCTTTCTCTGCTTGAAAGAAACCGTGTTTTTTTGTGCTTTTATTATTCAAATTAGCATTGTAACTATCAAAAGCTTTATTATTAATTCCTGCTTCTCTAGGATATTTAGTAAATGTAGCAAGAGTAGCACAAGTAAATTGAACGCCAAGAGTATTAGCAGGTTTTTCTAGCTCAGTTAGAATTCTAAAACCTTGAGCATTTCCTTCAAAACTTTTAAAATCTGCTTGTTGAGGCGCTGATAACAACGATAAAATATTTTCTGCTTTATCAGACTTAAACCACTCTTGAATAGCATCTTCACCTGCATGACCAAAAGGTGGATTGCCAATATCGTGTGCTAGACAAGCTGCCGCTACTATATCGCCAAAATCTCTAGCTTGAAAATCTTGTAATTCTTGAGTGTGGCGTTTGATAATTTCACTACCTACAAGCGTACCTAAAGTTCTGCCCACACATGAAGCTTCTAAGCTGTGGCTTAGTCTGCTGCGGATATAGTCATTTTCAACTAAAGAAAATACTTGAGTTTTGTCTTTAAGTCTTCTAAAAGACGAAGAAAAAATAATTTTATCAAAATCTTTCTCAAAAACAGTTCTTCCCGCGTCAGGAATATTAGGATCTTCCACCAAACGACTAGAAGATAAAAGTTTGCTCCACTGCATAGATAATGCTCAACTGCTAGGGCGATCGCTTACCTTAAATAATAAGAGTATTTCAGGCTAAAGCTAATGCCAGTTGAGTTGATAATTCTAGTTGCTGCTGTAATTGTGTCTTGGCTAGTATTTACAGCCTTAATTAAAATAGTAAAAACAACAGTGACTACAGCGATCGCAGTTACAGCAATTGTTCTAATCTTACAAATAGCGTTCGGTATTATTCCTCAAGACTTGTGGCAACAAATAACTCAATTGCCGCAAATAATCTGGAATTTAATTACAGGCGGCTAACTCCATTCCTGTGCTGCTTTAATTTCTGCTTGTACTAAGTCATCTCGCAGTTTATGCCAATCAAGTTCGGGAGAATTAGGCAAATCGCGAATCAAACGCCCGTCTTGGAGGTACAAAACTCGCTCTCCAAAACTTTGGGCTAACTCTAACTGGTGGTTCACCATTAAGATTGTGGTCTGACTATTTGCAGCTAATACTTGCAAAAGTTGGTTAGCTCTACCAGCATCCAAAGCAGAAGTCGGTTCATCTAGTAAGAGAATTTTGGGCTGAATTACCAAAGCACGAGCGATCGCAACTATTTGTCTTTGCCCTACCGAAAGCTTCACCTCAGAGCGTTCTAGCCAGTCCTGGGGGATGTGCAATTGCTCGCTCCAGTACAAAACCCTTTGCTGAATTTGCGACTTCTCTAATCCCCTTAAAACCAGCGGATACGCTAACGCATCTTTTACTGTCATCCCTAGCAACTTCGATTCTTGCTGTACTAGCGGAATTTGCTGGCGCAGTTGAATAACGGGAATAGTTCGATAATCGCTATCTTCTAAGTAAATTGTGCCTGCACTCGGTTCGCTGAGACGATTTAGCAGCCTTAACAGTGAAGTTTTACCCGCACCAGAAGGACCAATTAGACAAATGCGATCGCCTGGATGCACTACAAAGGAAATATCTTTGAGTAAATATCGAGAACCAACTGATGCAGATAGACTTACTCGATCTAAACGTAGTTGTGCTGTTTGCACTGGCTACTCGCAAATAGAAGGACAAGTAAATTATATTAATGGGTTTTGAGACATCGCCGTTAAAATCGTCCAACCATCGACTAAAAGCAAAAGCAGCGTAAACCCGAACAAAATCAAATACATCCAAGGTTGTGCTAATGGGCGAACATCGGTTGTATCTATGCCTGTTTTTGCCTGCACTTGCCTAACCAATTCAGCAAAACCAGCTATACGCATTGGTAACAAATAACCTTTGCCATCGCTGCCTAGGAAGTAGTAAACTAAGCCACCTTGACCTGTGGTTCTTGGTTTTAAAGCTTTTACATTTACCCAATCTAAAGACCAACCTTTGCGAAAGAATTTGGGAACCCAATTGGGGTAAGTTACGCTAATTGCGCGATCGTCTAATATTACTCTTTCGCTGAGGGCAGCATATAAAGCGATCGCTCCTAGGCAAATACCCGCCCACAACACCACAGGCGGAACAGGCGCACTTGTCACTTGCGCCAAAAAAGGTAAAGGCACTGTCAAAGCTACATAGAGACTTAGAAGTGTAATCCGAATTAAAGGCGATAGGCGAAAAGTCGAAGATGAGGAATGAGCTAAGTCTACCAAGGCAATATAACTCTAATGTTGGATAATACAAGGCTGATAAATAGTTAGAGAAGGATATAGGTTTGCCTTAATCCTTCTCTTTTCATCAAATATTTTAATCTATGTAATCTGTAGTAATTTGCTGATTTTCTAGCTTATTTGAGCTAATTGGACGATTGCCATCTTCTCGGTAAGTGCTTGTGATTTCAAAATCACTTTTACCGATGGGACGTTCGCCGTCTTCTTCATAAGTGCCTTCTATTTCAATTTCAGCTGGATCGATTGGGCGATGTCCGTCTACATCTAGTGTATGTTCGTACTCAAGATGACTGGAGCTAATGGGACGTTCGCCATCGAATTCAAAACTTTTCTGCACGTTTGTCTCGCCAGAAGTAACAGGGCGTTTGCCGTCAATATCTAGTGTTTCTTTAACTTCAAGCGTACCTGGTTCAACCGGACGTTTGCCAGCGATATCAATTACCTTGGGGCTTTTATCGTCTGTGTTATTAGCTTTATCCTTTTTCTTGCTCATTTTATTATCAAGGGTATTTTGGGTTAATCTTAGCTAGTAACTGATACCCAGACACCCACCGAAAAGAGGAAATGCAGACAAAAAGGCGATCGCGCTACGTTATTTAAACTTATATTTCAGGAATTACGATTGCTGCGATGATTTATATATAGAGCAGCCAAGCTGTTCGGCTAACTGTTAGATGTATATCTGGGCAAATGCTCCACGTACTTGAAACAACCCGACTTCAGCTTAGACCTTGCCGTAGAATGGATGATGCTATACTGCTGCATACTCTTTGTACCAACGATCGCGTCCGCCATTTTCTCTTTGACAACCGGACAATTTCCTTAGACGAGGCGCGTTCTTTTGTCGAAGATAGTGGGACAAACTTTGCCGAATATGGATACGGACTCTGGTTAATCTTTGCGCGTGTCAATATTAAACGTTTTACTGGTTTTGCTGGTTGTTTGCCTTCAAAAGCAGAAATTCCTAGCTTAATTTATGGCATTCATCCTGACTACTGGGGACGCGGCTATGCAACAGAAGCGGCTGATGCTGTGTTGAAATATATGCTAGAAACGCTTAATTTGCCTGTAGTCAAAGCAGATGCAGACGAACCAAACCTTGCGTCTGTGCGCGTACTAGAGAAGATTGGGATGGTGAAAACAGGGAATGCTGTAGTCAATGACAAACCACTGGTATATTTTGAGCGATCGCATCCTGCTATTGCGATTTAGCGATCGCTATGCCTACGTTGATTGTAAAGCTAGCGATCGCATTACTTCAATTCATTAACTTAATGCAGCTAAAAGCTCAGGTTTTTTCATCTTACTATAACCAGTAATTCCTCTTGCCTTAGCTATTTTTTTCAGTTCTGTCACTGACATTGTTTTAGAAATGCTTGTAGTCTTTTCTGGCGCTGCTTGAGGAACACTAGCATTTTCCTTTTTCTCTGGTGTTGTTTGAGGTGTTAAATAAAACACCTGTTTTAAAGCCTCAAGTTTTGCGCCTTTAGTAATACCGCAGTTGAGTTTTGTAATTGGGTCAAAATTTTGCCAAGACTGGCGAGGTGCTTCATCAATTCGATTTGTTGCTACAGCAATTTTAACTGTTTTGAGAGCGCTTCCTGGTTGTTCGATTAGATATTGTAATGCTGCCATAATCTCATCTCTGGATGCTGTAGAGAGATTGATTCTTGGCATTTTTTCACCAGCAAGGACTTTGGTAACTTCAACAGTATCCTCACTATCATCAGCAACAATACACCAAACGCGATCTAAGCCAGCTTGTTCCGCAACTGTATAAACAAATGAATTGCCAATTACTTCATACTTATCTTCGCTAGTTTGTTTGACAACAACTGGAATCCAATTTCTTCCTCCTTTTTGTTGCAGCAAAGTAGCAGAAGCTTTAATCAAAAATTCAGGTGCATCAGTTCCCCCATTAGGACTAATATCATCTAAATAGATATGCATTAAGTTACCGATATCGCTAAGACTACTCATTGTAAAAAATACTCCTTGGCTAAATTTTTGTAATATTCGTGAGCAAATTTATCTCGATAAACTGCAGGAATGCGAGAAAATGTTGAACTTGCTATATTTGCATAGCTTGGTAGTTGATGAATATGCAAATTTTTTCCATTTGTGTACTTGGGATAGAAATAGGGTAGTAAATCAATTTTCTCCTTTCTAGCAGATTCAATAATCTTCTTAATCTCTTGTTGAGCTACTTCTAGCTGTGGTTGTGTAATCTTTTCCCCATTAAAGAAAATTGGTAAAGAAATAGGACTACCATCAGCCTTTTGCTGTTGTACTTCAGGAATGAACTTTTTGATTGCTGTAGCTGCATTCTCTAGCGAGAAAAGATTATTGTGTTTTGTGGGAATAAGAATAACATCCGCTGCATATACGGCTAATTGACTAAATACTCGCCAGTTTGGCGGCGAATCTATCAAAATGTAATCATATATATGCCTAGAATCTTCTAATTTTCGATAAAGCGTATTTGGCTTTAAATAATTGCGTAAAAGATTTTCTGATTCCTCAGCTAACCTTTTATCTGCTGGAATGACATCAAACTTAAGCTCCAAGTTTCCTTTCTTGAACGAGTAAGGACGTACAACATCTTGAATCTTTATATCTCTGTCAATAAGAGCTTGATAGAGATTGTCAGGACTTAACGGCAAACCTAAAGAGTTAGTTAAATCTTGCTGATTTGGATCGAAATCTATGGTTAAAACTTTTTTGCCTAAAAAAGCCAATATCCCAGCTAAATTGACTGTTGTAGTTGTCTTGCCAACTCCGCCTTTATTATTATAAACAGCTATTGTTAATGCTCTAGCTGGTTTTGCAATTTTTTGTTTGATTACAGCAATAACTTTATCAATGTTTTCTTCGTTAATAGAAATACATTTGGTTGCAGGAAATACTACTTTGCCATGCTTGCGAAATAACTGGATATGACAAGAATTAGTAATAATACCCCAATGCGCTGTCTGACAATTAGATGCAAGTAGATATCTTTTCAACTGATTGACTGTTTTTTGATAATCGGCAGCATTACTAGATAAATTAATATCTCTACCTTTTAGCTCTACCAATAGATAAGGATTAGATCTGGTATGGAGGAAAACGTCATCTTCAATAGTGTTCCTAGCAGCTTTATCAACGGCTTCGTTTCCATTACCAGTCTTGTATTCTGAAATAATTTCTTCAGCTTGAAATCCTAACTCTCTCAGCAAGGTAGGTGCAAAAATGTCGTTAACAGTAGGTTCTTGGGCTTGATCGGGTAGACTTCGCAGGGCAGCTTGAAGCCTTGTAATTGTCGTACTCATTATCTCAGGCGACTTTCAGCAATGTTCGACTTTAGTATGCCCAGTTAGAAACAATTATTCACTATATGCACAATTAAATTAGGCAATATTTTTTGTTTGGGTAAAGTGCGATCGCACTCCATCTCACCCAAGTTAAACTAATAGTGCATCTAGCGCGAATCGGGAGCGAAAATGATGCCTGCACCGCTTTTAAACCTCGATTGCTCTAAAGAAGAAGCGCTTGCTTTAATATTCCCTCAATTTCCTGTACTTACAAGCAAAACAGCAGGATGGAATGGAATTTATCTAGCTTACGACTATCAACTTCCAGGCGAAACCCCAGAAGTTTCCAGCTTGCAACATGGGATGGCGATTTTTGTAGATATCCCCAAACCTATTAAAGCAGAACGCAAAATCGGCGAAGTCTTGCGCTCTGAACAAGTCAAGCAAGGCGATATCGTAATTGTTCCCGCAGGTACTACCAATCAAACGCAGTGGTACGATAGCGGTAGCGTAATTATGTTAGGTTTTGAGCCAGCTATTTTTAGCCGCACTATATCCGAAATAGTTGAGCCAGAAAAAGTAGAACTCGCACCTTATTTTGCCACGCCCGATCCGTTAATTTGTCAGTTAGGTTTGACGCTAAAGGCAGAATTAGAATCAAATAGCTTAGGTAGCAAGCTTTATGCAGAGACAATTGTCAATCTTCTCGCCGTTCACCTTTTACAGCATTACTGCATTCAAAAACCAGTAATTAAGGAATATACAGGTGGTTTACCTAAGTACAAGTTGCAGTCAGTAATAGATTACATCAATACCTATTTAGAGCAGTCCTTGGGATTAGAGGAATTAGCCCAAGTCGTGCAGATGAGTCCTACTTACTTTTCGCGCTTATTCAAGCAATCTACAGGACTTGCACCGCATCAATACTTGATTCAATGTCGCGTCAATCGAGCCAAACAACTACTTAGTAGAGGTAATGCGATCGCTGATGTTGCCTATAAGGTCGGTTTTGCCAATCAAGCACATCTCAATTACCACTTTAAACGATTACTTGGAGTTACGCCCAAATCTGTAGGCAAAAACTTGTAAAAAAAAGCAGAAATCTGTAAGACAGCCCACTACTAACTGCCGATACTAAAGGCAAATGTTGGAGGTATATATGTCAACACAAATTATCAATCCTGGAAGTCGCCCGCAAGTAACTCAACAATTGTCAGAAAACGTTATTCTCACTACTGTTGATGACCTTTACGACTGGGTAAAGATGTCTAGCTTGTACCCCTTGATGTTTGGTACTGCTTGCTGTTTTATTGAATTTAGCGCCATGCTAGCCTCTCGGTTTGATTTAGATAGATTTGGGATATTTCCCCGCATGACTCCCAGACAAGCCGATTTACTAATTACCGCAGGCACGATAACAATGAAATATGCTCCAGTTTTGGTGCGCCTCTACGAACAAATGCCAGAACCTAAATATGTAATTGCAATGGGTGCTTGCACGATAACTGGGGGAATGTTTAGCGCCGATTCGCCTAGCGCTGTGCGGGGAGTAGATAAATTAATTCCTGTAGATGTATATTTGCCTGGATGTCCGCCTAGACCAGAAGCGATAATGGATGCAATCGTTAAGTTGCGGAAAAAAATAGCTAATGAAAGTATGCAAGAGCGATCGCACTCCTCGCAAACTCACCGCTATTATAGTTGCACTCATAATATGAAAATTGTGCCTGAAAGCCACATAGGACAATATCTGAGAAGTCCAGAAAGACAAGAATCTTTAGAAATGGATGCAAAGATGGAATTGCCGTTATCAAATATAGTGCAAAAACCCGAACAGGTATAGTGCTACGCTACGGTTAGAGCGATCGCAAAAGGTAAAATATGGAAGCCATTACCTTTAACTTAAGTCCAACAATCGAGCTAACAGATGAACAGTTTTTTCAACTGTGTCAGAACAATCAAGATTTGCGAATCGAGCGTACTGCACAAGGAGAACTGATTCTAATGCCACCTACAGGATGGGAAAGCGGGAACCGTAATGGGAGACTAAACCAGTGGTTATTTAATTGGACGGATTTAGATGGAACGGGTATAGCTTTTGATTCTTCCACAGGCTATAAACTTCCTAACGGTGCAAACCGCTCCCCTGATGCTTCCTGGATTAGCAAAGAGCGGTTAGAAGCTCTAAATCCAGATCCAGCAAAATTTATGCCAATGGCTCCCGATTTTGCTGTAGAGTTGCGTTCTGCAACTGATAGCTTAAGAGCAATGCAACAAAAAATGCAAGAATACATGGATTGTGGCGTGCGTCTAGCTTGGTTAATCGATCCGCAAAATCAGCAAGTTGAGATTTATCGTTTAGGGCAAAATGTAGAAGTATTGAAGTCGCCTACCAGTTTATCAGGAGAGGATGTATTACCTGGATTTGTACTAGATTTGATGGGAATTTTGAGCTAGGCGATCGCTTAATTCAGTAGCTTCTCAGTGTCAAGTTGTAGTTTGAGCAAATTTTTGACATGAATCTAAATACTATTCCCATATCAACTCTCTTTGTTGGGCTTAATGGTTTTGTTGCTTTAGCACTTTCCTACATCGTAGTAATGGAGCGGACAAGAAAGAGGGTTTGGCATGGAGAATCAAAGCAGGACGTTACAATGCAAATCGATCCTCTTGCCAATCCTACTGCATGGGTATCTACTGTAGAAACCATGAGTAAAAAGCTTTCAACTAGCGAAGTTGGACAGGAAGGTACTTTACAGCGCAAAGTTCGCGCTCATGGCAATTTTGTGGAATATGTTCCTTTGGGATTGCTTTTTATAGTCGCCCTTGAATTAATGCGATCGCCAATTTGGTTATTGTGGTTACTAGGCAGCACGCTAACACTAGCAAGAATTATCTATGCTTGGGGCGTAATTAAGACTTATGGACCTTCTATCAGTAGAGCAATAGGTTTTTTTGCCACCTGGTTTGTCTACATAGTAGGCTCAAGTGCTTGCATTTATTACGGCTTACAAGGTTTAAGGTAAATATTTTTGCACTACATTCCAACCTGTAAGCGATACCCACACCAAGCCTATAAATAGAGTAATATTTGTGCCAATGTGCAAAGGACGCGCCCAAGGCATAATTCCAATTAACGTAGAACTTGCCCCAGACAATAAAACTAAGCCAACAACTGCTAAACCTGCGCCAAAATGGGACGAATGACCCAAAGACCCAAAATGCCCTAACGTGCCAACAATGCCAATAGCTAGTAATAGCAGTACCAAACTGACTAAACTAGCACCGAGTAAATAATGAAGCGATCGCAGCCAAGTTGGTTGAGAGGTCGATTGGTTTCTAGCATTAAACATCCACACACCTGTAACTGCTAGTAGCAGATAAGCCAGTATTGATAGACCCATCGACCAGGCTGCTATTTTCCACAACCAAATAAACGAAGGTAGATTCAACGCAATTAACCCAATTAAATAAAGCGTAGTTTACGTGCTAGCTACATTACCGCGCTTTTGGGTATTAATGGGGATCTTTCTTAAGAAACAGTTTTTATTTAAAAACAGGCTGCTCTATTTTACAGCCCGCAAAAGGGCGTACTTAATTTTTTGATTCTCAGCCACACTTCAAGATAAAGCAGCAGTTAAGTTTGGTTGTTTAGAGGAATTGTACCCTTCGTTCGCTGATTCTAGCGTTTGTTGGTCTGCTTGCTGACTAAAAGCGCTACTGCTTTCTTCATCCAACGCCAAGCGATCGCAAGGAATCTTGTCTGATAAAATTGCACTTGCCATCATTCCTGTATGAATCTCTAAAACCGCATCGGCTGGAGCTTCAAATACTAAACGCTGACCTGGAAAAACGACCCGCTCAAAATACCAATCTCCCACATTTGAACTGCGAGCTATTTGAATTTTACTTGTGGCATTAACGTAGCAGCAGACGATACGATTTGGTTGATTCGGTGGTATGGGATCTAAGATTTGAGCCATAACTGCTAAGGAGCTTGATAGCCACACTAAGATTACACTTTCTAAGCTAACACCGAGCGATCCCCAGCGTTGTAACCTCCACTACCAACTGCACCAAATCTATTAATCTATTTCTTAAGATAGAGAGACACAAACTTAATTCTATATTAAGCTTTCGCAAATTTAGCCAATTTGTATTTGACGAATTATCTATTCAATGTTAACTATTTGCTTCCTTCTCATATATCTGGAAATTTGATAGCAAAATTAATTTAATTCTTGACTCGGCTGAGTAAAGTAGATGTTATCGTAAAGTTATGTAAATAAAGTTCAGGAACCTAAGTTAGCAGAGACTTCCAAGAAAAAATCAGCACCATAAGACCAAGCCCAAGCAAATTCTCTCAAGTTATAGAGAGGCAAAACAGGCAAAAGTAATATGGTTAAGTAAGAGTGTATTGTTGGCTACAGTCGGAGCATTTGACTAGCTCAAGTAAAAACAACCGCAATGGAAAACCGCATTCTCTACGTTCGCCTTCCGTGCAATCCCATTTTCCCAATCGGGGTTGTTTACCTAGCCGATCATATCCACAAACAATTTTCTCAAATTGAGCAACGCATTTTCGACTTAGGCACAGTACCGCCATTGGACTTTAACTCAGCGTTAGATACTTGTATCGACGAGTTTCAGCCGACATTATTAGTATTTTCTTGGCGAGACATTCAAATATACGCACCAGTGGGAGGAAGAGGCGGCAATCCCTTACAGAACGCCTTTGAATTTTACTATGCCAGCAATCCATTGATTAAAGCTAGAGGAGCAGTCGGCGGACTGAGACTAGCCGTTTCTTACTACAGCGAATTGTGGCGCAACAAAGGATTAATCGAACGTGGCTTAAAACGCGCCCAAAAATATCATCAAAATGCCCGCGTAGTAGTAGGCGGAGGGGCAGTAAGCGTATTTTACGAGCAATTAAGTAACAAATTGCCTAAAGGGACAATAGTTTCGGTAGGTGAAGGCGAGACATTATTAGAAAAACTATTAAAAGGACAAGAAATTAGAGACGAACGCTGTTATGTAGTGGGAGAAGAGAAACCACGCGATCGCCTAATTCACGAACAACCAACCCCATTAGAAAAAACCGCCTGCAATTACAACTACATAGAAGAAATCTGGGCAGAATTTCAATACTACCTACAATCGTCAGACTTCTACATCGGCGTACAGACAAAACGTGGTTGTCCCCACAACTGTTGTTACTGCGTCTATACAGTAGTAGAAGGCAAACAAGTACGCATCAACCCAGCCGATGAAGTAGTAGCCGAAATGCGGCAATTATACGATCGCGGCATTCGTAACTTTTGGTTTACAGACGCACAATTCATTCCCGCCCGCAGATTCATAGACGATGCCATAGAACTACTGCAAAAAATAGTAGATTCTGGCATGAAAGACATCCACTGGGCAGCCTACATTCGCGCCGACAACCTCACCCCAGAACTGTGCGAACTAATGGTCAAAACCGGAATGAACTACTTTGAAATCGGCATTACCAGCGGTTCGCAAGAACTCGTCCGCAAAATGCGAATGGGCTACAACCTACGTACAGTATTACAAAACTGCCGCGACCTCAAAGCAGCAGGCTTCAACGACTTAGTATCCGTCAACTACTCCTTCAACGTCATCGACGAACGCCCCGAAACTATCCGCCAGACCATAGCCTACCACCGAGAACTAGAAAAAATCTTCGGAGCCGACAAAGTAGAGCCAGCAATCTTCTTCATTGGCTTACAACCCCACACCCACTTAGAAGAATACGCCTTCAATAACGGCATCCTCAAACCAGATTACGACCCTATGAGCTTAATGCCCTGGACAGCCAAAAAACTCCTCTGGAACCCAGAACCACTAGGCTCATTCTTCGGTGAAGTATGCCTCCAAGCCTGGAGACAAAACCCCAACGACTTTGGGCGAGAAGTAATGAACATCCTAGAAGCCAAACTAGGCAAATCCGACCTAGAGCAAGCCCTAAACGCCCCCATCACCACAACCAAACAACTCATAACAGCATCCTAAACTTCGTGTTCTTCGCGCCTAAACGCTACACTTTGCGATCGCAGTTCTTTTTACAAAATCCACCATGTTACAAGGTTCAATCTTACAGCAGCTAGCAGCCGCCCACACCGAAAAACGTCCTCTAAACTTCGGAGTTTACTACAAAAACACCCTAGTAGCCCTCTGTCACGCCTTAGAAGACTGCATTCTCACCACTAGCACCCCGCCCCTAGTAATCACTGCCTTCCAGCGCGGCAAATGGTATCTCCAAGAAGCAGACAGATACCACGAACTAGCGCAAAAATCGCAACAAGTAGCCATAATGGCAGCACCAGATGCCGGATTTGCCGAACATCCAACCAGCCAGCTAGGCAATGTAGACATCCTCGGCTTAGATCCAAAAGATCCAGTAGCCCAAGAATGGCACTTGATTATCATGGCTCCAAGCTATACAGCAATGGTGCTGTGCCAAGAACTATCAGAGGAAGATTACGGCAAAGCAGGACAACCAGACACAGACCTCGAACGTAAATTCTACGGATTTTGGACATTTGAGCCAACATTAGTCCAAGAAACAGTCGATATAGCGATCGCCCACATCAACAAATACGACCCCGAACTCGCCCAAAAACTAACAACCCAAGCCCAAGAAATAGCCGCTCTCATCCCCACCACCGCCCAAGATGACTTAGGCGAAATAGTTCACCGCGTCGTCGATTACCTGCAAACTAGCGAAATTGATGTCCTTGATGGCAAAATAGGCACGCACCAACAAGCATTAGACAACAACCTAGTTTCTAACGAACTACAAGCCTTTCTGCGCCTAGCGCAATTAATCGATATTGCCGACACAAACAACCAAATGGCAGCCGCAGAAGTAGCAACGCTAGCAGAAACCATCGGTCAAATGCTAGATTTACCCGCATGGCAGCTTAAACGCTTGCGCCTTGCTGGATTGCTCCACCGCGTAGCTCCATGTACAGTCACAGTAGAATATGGCGATGCTCCTAGTTGCCCATTAGTACCAGCAGCGCAAGTATTGCGGACAATGCCACGCATGAGTGCGATCGCTCAAATCATCACCCATCAGAACGAATGGTGGGATGGTAATGGGCAACCTGCGGGATTGGCTGGCGAAAAAATTCCCCTAGAATCAAGGATTTTAGGTTTAGCGGCTACCTTTCAACAGCGCGTCATGGCACGACAAGCATCTCAACATAGCAGCGAACCTGTATTATTACAAGTTCTCTCAGAATTTAGAGCAGAGGAAAATACAATCTGGGAGCCAAAACTAATAGATACCCTAGAACTTTTAGTTATGGGACTGCAACAGGGATTGAATTTGTCAGTTTCATCACCTAAAATTAGTGCCGGAATGTGGTTAATTGATACACAACAAAGCACAGATAAATCGATAGAACAAGAAGAGAGAGCAAGCAGTCGTGGATATTGAAGCTATTCGTAAAGGAAAAAACGTTCAACTACCAGGAGCCAACTTAGAAGATGAAGACTTCTCAAAGCTAGATCTTACTGGTATCAATTTGTCTGGAGCTAATTTAGTTGGAGTAAATTTTTCCAGTTCCAAACTAGAAAGAGCGCGTTTAGATGGAGCAAATTTACTAGGTAGTCAATTATTAGGCACTGACTTACGGGCGAATTTGCTAGGGGCTAACTTAATGCAAGCCGATCTTAGTGGTGCTGACTTGCGCGGTAGCAACCTTAGAGGCGCTAATTTAATGGGTGCTAAGTTATCTCAAGCATCTTTTGCTGGAGCCTTTTTAAGCGGCGCTAATTTAATGAGCGTCAACTTACAAGGTGTAGACTTAAGAAGCGCGGATTTGCGGGGAGTCAATCTAAGCGGTGCAAATCTACAAGGTGCTAATCTTAGCGGCGCTGACTTGCAAGGTGCATTACTCCAAGAAGCAAATCTTGAGGAAGCAGACTTACGCAATGCCAATTTAGCAGGAGCTAATTTGACAGGTGCAAATTTGTTGTGCGCTGAGTTGGAAGGTACTAATTTAGCTGGAGTTAATTTTACTGGTGCTTGTTTAGTTGGTACTATTAACAGTGACCAGTGACCAATTAATTTTCTTGGTTGTGTGTTGTCTAACTTCTTTAAGAAAGTGGTTTTGCTTGGGATTGGTTCCTAAGTTGAAAACGCGATCGCTTTCTCATTGCTACAGCTATTGCACTTAAAAATACTATGCCTGCAACGCCAGCTAAGGGATTTTGGTTGACTCCTGTAATCCAATCGGGAACTCGACCGGAATATTTAATTAGTTGACCTACATTGATAATGTAATATCCCCAAATTAATCCTGCATGGATGCCAATAGGTAAACCCAGCCGATTTTTGCTGCTGCGCTTTGCCCAAACTAGCGTCAAACCCAGCAAAATTAAGCCTGGAAATTGTGGGGCTGTACGTAGCATATCGGGCAAAGGTTTAATAAAATGCAGTGCGGCAAATATGAGGGTAGTTGCCCACAATACGACATTTGGGCGGTAATCGCGTTGCAATTCATCTAACAGCCAGCCGCGAAACAATAATTCTTCTGCAAAACCAACAGCGATCGCACTTAATAAGCCTTCTAAAATTATTTTTGGCAAAGAAGCATTTTCTTGCCAAACTAGCCAACCAAACCAGCCTTGCAAACTAAATAGACTGAGAACGGCAATTAAACCAATTCCCAGCCCAATTAGCAATTCTCGAACGTTGCGCCTAGTTTTGACTAAGCCGTAGCTTCTAAGTACCTGCGGCTGATTGTAAACGCGATCGCCCCAAAAGCGAACCAGAAAAATAAACTCTCCATACAGCAGCACCAGCGTGATGATGCTAACTAAATTGGGATCGCCTCCCCACGCATAAATAGGTGCAGCTAAGGGCAACCACAACGCTAACAACGTAAGTATAAATATACTTAACCTAACTGGGGCTGGGTATTTAGCTATACGGACGAAGTTAATCTTCTGCAACGCAATGCCTACTTACTCATCAGGCTCAATTGTGCAGTGCAATCCGTGATTTTTCAAGGTTTCACAGTAAAACTCAGCGTGTTCTTGAGCGCAGACGATTACCAGAGCTATGCCATTACTATGAGCCTCCATCATAATACTGACAGCTTGGGGTTGAGTGATACTAGCTACTGTTTGCATTAAGACTTGCACCACGAACTCCATACTATTGAAGTCGTCATTGTGCAAGAGAACGCGATATTGAGGGGCAAGTTTACGGGCGGTTGAACGCTGCTCAATAGTTTCAACAGACACGGGTTTCTACTCTTTGGTTACTAATTACAATTTGCGTCAAGCAACTGCCTGACACATATTAATTCAAGTTATAGCGTAGATCGGCAAGTGCGATCGCTCCCAGGGAGGATAAAGTACAGTGACCAGTGACCAGTAACCAGTGACCAGTTAAAAGAGAAAGAGGAAAATACTTTGATCTAAGTAGCTAATAGCTGATGATGAGATAGTTAGTAGGTCAGACAATTAACAGTAGCTAGCTAGTGTTAATTGTCTGTCACTGTAAAATTCTTCCTTGTCTCTTTGACGTTATTTATAATCGATATAGAAAGCAGCAAAACAGGCTTGTTGTTGCTACGGAGTTAATGGTAATGGGCTTGAAGTGCGATTTTCAACCGCGACAGATTGTTTGTTTAGAGCATCAAAATACTAGCTTGTATGCTGAAGTTATCCAAGTTGTAGAATCGCGTCAGGTATGCTGGGTACGCCCTATCCTCTTGTTAGAATATCCGCAAGGCGATCGCACTTTTCTAGCAGAACCGTTAAGCTACGATTTGCGCCCAACGGTCGATCTGCTGTGGTCTTGTGCTTTGTTTCGCCCTGCTTTGGATACGGAAATTTTGCCTTATTTAACTGATTTGTTTGCCACACCACAACAAGAATCCAATTCTCTTGCTCGCGAGCAACTAAATAAGTTTATCGTGCAACTTTGGCAGGCACAAAATAGCGAAACTTAGCTGTAACGAATGCCAGCTTCTTGCATCCGTTTGATTGCTTCGTGCATCCGTTCGTCAGCAACAGTAAGGGCGATACGGAAAAATCCTTCTCCCGCTGCGCCATAGCCGTTACCAGGGGGAACAATAATGCCGCATTTATCTAACAACAGCGTGACAAATTCTGTTGAAGTATAGCCTTGAGGTACTTTCGCCCAGACATAAAGCGTCGCTTTGGGTGCTTCTATATCCCAGCCTAAAGATTGCAATCCTTGAACGATAATGTCGCGCCTTTTTTGGTACACAGACATGACAGCTTGCAGTTCTTGTTCGCTGGTAGAATAAGCAGCGATCGCTGCTTTTTGAATTGCTTTAAATACGCCTGAATCTACATTTGTCTTAACTTGCCCTAAGCCCTTAATGCCATGACTGGAACCGACAACAAAACCAACCCGCCAGCCAGTCATATTATAGGACTTAGATAAGCTATGAAATTCAATTGCTATATCTTTCGCGCCTGGTACTTGCAACACGCTAGGCGGTTTGTAACCGTCATAAGCCATTTCTGAGTAAGCATGATCGTGACACAGCAAAATGTCATACTGCTTGCAGTACGCTACTAATTTCTCAAAAAATTCTAAGTCTGCTAGCGCCCCAGTAGGATTATTTGGGTAATTGATCCACAATAACTTAGCTTTATGCGCTATTTCTGGGTGAATTGCCTCTAAATCGGGCAAAAACTTCTTTTCTGGCAACAATGGCATGGCATGAGACTCGCCGCCAGCAAAAATGGTCGAAGTCCGATACACTGGATAGCCTGGATCGGGAATTAAAGTGTAGTCTCCTGGTTCAACAAAAGCTAAAAATGTATTGTGGATAGCTTCTTTAGAACCAATAGAGGAAACTACCTCAGTATTTGGGTTTAAGTCTTTCACTCCAAACCTCTTTTCCATCCACTTGACTGCTGCTTCGCGGAAGTCTTTTGTACCTTGATACGGTGGATAGTTATGGGTACTAGCATCGTCAATCGCCGCGTGCATCGCTTGAACGATTGGGCTTGGAGTTGGTTTGTCTGGATCTCCTACTCCCATATTGATAATGTCTACTCCCTTAGCAACCATTTCGTCGCGCTTGCGATCGATCTCGGCAAATAGGTAGGGAGGAATCTTTTCTAGGCGTTTGGCAAACTGCATGACGATTTAGCAACAAATTACATAAATAAATGTATCGGCAATTGGCGATCGCCTTCTAGCCCACCGATAAAGTCTTATCAGTCGTTAACTACAACTGTCTGCTAGTGCAAAGCACAATACCATAGTTTACGCTCTACGGAAATATTGGCTTTCAGCATAAATCTATCTAAAGGTAGGTCTGCATTTGTTATCTGTTCTGTATAATCGCTGCATTAAGACCACCCACTTATTTTTGCAGTTGTTGAGGAGGTATTAAAAATTTATAACTTCTCTCTGTCCTGGATTTTGATTTTCTTCTCAGTTGTTTAGCAAAGAATTCGGAATTTGCTGGCAACAAATTGAAGGTAAAAGCAGATTTATAACCAAATTTATGGAGTTTAAATATACTGTATTGACAAAACCACTCAGATTTTTCTGTTGCTAACATATGTATCTAATGTAACTATATTAACTTGGTTAACCTATGCCTAAAGATAGATTAGACCTCAAGCTAAGTTAAGCCTTTAGTCACTGCGATCGCTAGTTTTGATAGAAATTATCTATAAATTGGTACATCTGAGGATTTTTGTATAATCATACACTTTTAAGTTTTATGAACACTGATAGATTTAAGTGACAAGCTGAAGAGAAAATTTCAGCCATGCGGTTGATACTAAAATTGACTGCTTCTGATGAAATGAAATTTATGTAATTGAGTATTAGCTCCTGGGAAAAAACAATGTCAACAACGATCGCCTATCCAAAAACTACAGTTATCTGCCCTCACGGTGCTATCAACGCCTCAAACGCTAGTGAATTTCAACAAAGAATGGTAAAAGCAGTAGCGCAAGATGGTTGCACTAACCTCTTGGTAAACTTGGAACAAGTAGAGTCTCTAGACAGTGCAGGATTGATGGCATTAGTTTCCAGCTTGCGGTTGGCGCAGTCTTTAGGAAGACGCTTTAGCTTGTGTTGTGTTTCCCCAGCGATTCGCATCATCTTTGAACTTACGCAACTAGATCGCGTGTTTGAAATCTACGAAGACAGTGCTGCTTTTGAAAAAGCGATCGCCTAAGTTTGTCTAAACAATATTATCCAAGCAAGTAAACGCCAAGAAAATTAGTGCTAAGTTAGAGCAAAATAGCTCTAAATTAGCAAAGTGGCACTAGCGGTTGAAAAACTATTAACAGCCGATATCTTTAAACCTGCACGTTATTTAGGTAACGAGTTAGGCTCGATACACAAGCAATGGGATACGGCAACAGTACGCTGGGTGTTAACTTACCCAGAAGTATATGAGGTGGGTGCGTCCAATTTGGGGCATATCATCCTCTACAACATCGTCAACGCGCAACCCCGTCAATTGTGCGATCGCGCGTACCTCCCAGCAACAGATTTAGCTGTAAAGCTTAGAGACACCAACACGCCTTTATTTGCGGTAGAGTCCAAAGCATCGCTCGTAGAATTTGATATTTTAGGTTTCAGCCTCAGCTACGAATTAGGGGCAACCAATATTCTCGAAATGTTAGATTTAGCAGGAATTCCTCTTACCTGGAAAGAAAGACAAGGTAACGAGCATTATCCCCTAATCTTTGCTGGCGGACAAACAGCAACATCAAACCCAGAACCTTACGCTGACTTTTTTGATTTTATTGCTTTGGGTGATGGGGAAGAGTTGTTGCCAGAAATAGGTCTAGTGCTAGAAGAAGGAAAACTAGCCAACCTGGGCAAACAAGAACTATTACTAGATTTAGCTCAAGTTCCAGGCGTTTACGTCCCTCAATTTTATGACATGGCGGCAGATGGCTCAGTGCAGCCCAATCGCCCAGACGTACCAACGACAATTTTAAGGCGAGTGGCAACGCCTATTCCCGCTTATTCAATTGGTTTAGTACCGTACGTAGAAACGGTACACGATCGCCTAACAGTAGAAATTCGCCGCGGTTGTACTCGTGGGTGTCGTTTCTGCCAACCTGGAATGCTAACTCGCCCAGCTAGGGATGTAGAACCAGAATTAGTAGTAGAAGCAATAGAATCAGGGATGCGAGAGACGGGATACAACGAATTTTCCTTACTTTCCCTCAGTTGTTCTGACTATCTAGCTTTGCCTGCTGTAGGAGTAGAAATCAAAAATCGTCTTAAAGATGAGAATATCTCTCTATCATTGCCCAGCCAAAGAGTAGACAGGTTTGATGAAAATATCGCCCATATTTTGGGCGGTACTAGGCGAGCAGGGCTTACATTTGCGCCCGAAGCGGGAACGCAAAGATTGCGAGATGTCATTAATAAAGGACTAACTAATGAAGAACTATTGAGGGGTGTCAAAACAGCAGTAGAGCAAGGTTGGGACAAAGTTAAGCTGTACTTTATGATCGGCTTACCAGGAGAAATAGACGAAGATGTTTTAGGCATTGTCGAAACCGTCAGATGGTTGCAACGCGAATGCCGCATTAATGGCAGAAAGCCTTTAAGTGTCAACATAACTATTTCTAACTTTACGCCTAAGCCACATACACCGTTTCAATGGCATAGCGTCACCAAAGCTGAATTTAAGCGCAAACAATGGTTGCTGAAGCAGGAATTTCGCCGCATCAAGAATTTAAAAGTAAATTTTACTGACGTGCGGATCTCCGCGATGGAGGATTTTGTCGGTAGAGGCGATCGCCGCATAGCTGCTGTCATCCGTCGTGCTTGGGAATTAGGTGCGGGTATGGATTCATGGTACGAGAGCGTAGAGCGGGCTTATAGTGCCTGGGAAAGTGCGATCGCTGAATCTGGATTGGGGTGGAAGTATCGCCAGATGGAGGCGGAGGAAGCAGGGGAGGAGAGAGCAGGGGAGGCAGGGGAAGAGTTGGCTTTTGCTCGTTCTTTAGATGCTTTGGAATTGCGGTTGCCTTGGGAGCATATTAATACAGGTATTAGTAAGGAATGGCTCAAAGCTGATTTGCAGAACGCTTTGGCGGCGGCGACAGTGCCCGATTGCTCTTTTGATGGCTGCTCTCATTGTGGTGTTTGTAGCATCGATTTTGGTCATAATGTTGTCGTTGCACCCAAAGAAGTACCTGAATTTGCTGGGGACTTTGTACCGAACACAGATAGAGTCCACAGGGTGCGAGTTTGGTTTGGTAAGTTGGGAGATATGGCTTTGATTAGTCACCTCGATTTGCTGCGCTTGTTCGATCGCGTGCTACGACGGGCGGCTTTGCCAATTTCTTTTAGTGGTGGCTTTCATCCTAGCCCCCGCATGGCGATCGCTATGGCTTTACCTTTGGGCGTAACTAGCTCTGGGGAAATTATTGATTTTGAATTAACCCAAGAAGTCGATTTAACAGCTTTTCAACAACAGTTGAGCGCACATTTACCAGCAAATTTACCAGTCTATCGCGTGGAAACAGTAGATCTTAAGGCTTCAGCAGCAGCTAAGTTTTTAGCAAAAGCTGAATATTTGCTGACTATAGCAACCTCTGAAGATGTATCTCTAACTCAATGGCAAACTTGGGTAGACGCGATTCAAGCTCAAGATGCTATTTGGTGGGAGCATACAACTAAGTCGGGGAAAAAGCAGATGGTGAATTTGTGCGATCGCTTGTTTTCCTTAGAAGTAGTTGCAATGAGCGATCGCCAAACAGTAGTGCTACGCTATGTGGGCAGTTGTCAAAATGATGGTACTCAATTGCGCCCAGAGCAATTGTTGTTTATGCTCGCACAAGTAACTGCACTAGGAGAAATTGAACTGCTGCAGATCCACCGCGATCGGCTTGTATTTGAGTTTTAAATAGTCGATAGTAAAAACTTGGATTTGCTATCTAATTGATTTTTTCACAGCTTAGGCTAGAATTTAATCAATAGCAGTTTTTTAGCGCCCGATTGCGTGCTGTAGCTTACTCACCTAGCGATCGCAGGTTGAAGCAAAAATAATTGCAGAACTGTCCCGACGATTCTTTTACATAGAAACTAAGGCGAATCAGGAACTCTTTATTGTTTGTTGCTTTCGAGTAGCTAAGTAACCAATAGCAAGCGCTTTGATTTTTCATTGCCCTGAAGATTGCATTCCCGAACGCATATAGGTTGGGAAACTGCATCAAAGATTGACTACAAATGGTTGAATTAGATGTCTACCATAGTATGCAGCAATTAGCCCGCGCTTCTTGGGCAATCAGCGTTTGTAGCTTTTTGCTTTTGAACATAAGTTAAACCCTAATGGAATTATCAGCAGCACCACTTTGGCTTGCAAAAGCGAGAGAACCATCCTCAAAGCCTTGGGCGCTGCCGAATTTGAGGAAATTGAATGCCAAAACAAATTATTATCGCCGAGCAGCATCATATCGCTGCGGTTTTTAGCGAAGATCAAATTCAAGAACTTGTAGTAGCCACAGGTCATCATCAAATCGGCGATGTTTATCTCGGAGTCGTAGAAAATGTCCTACCTGGGATAGATGCCGCATTTGTCAATATAGGGGACTCAGAACGCAATGGATTTATTCACGTTACCGATTTAGGACCTTTACGACTAAAACGTACGGCAGGGGCAATTACAGAATTGCTAACACCGCAACAGAAAGTTTTAGTTCAGGTAATGAAAGAGCCGACAGGGAATAAAGGACCCAGGCTGACGGGTAATATAACTTTACCAGGGCGATATGTCGTACTGATGCCGTTTAACCGAGGCGTGAACTTATCGCGGCGGATTAGAAGCGAGAACGAACGCAACCGCTTGAGAGCTTTAGCAATTTTGATTAAGCCCTCTGGAATGGGGATGCTAGTACGCACTGAAGCAGAAGGCAAACCAGAAGAGGCAATTATTGAAGATTTGGAAATGCTGCAAAAGCAGTGGGAGGCAATTGGGCAAGAAGCTCAATCTACAAGAGCGCCAGCCTTGCTAAACCGCGACGATGATTTTATTCAGCGCGTACTTAGGGATATGTACGGCGCAGATGTAAATAGGATTGTAGTTGATTCCAGCACTGGGTTGAAGCGAGTCAAGCAGTATTTAGTCAACTGGAGTGGCGGACAAGCTCCTCAAGGAGTGTTGATCGACCATCACCGCGATCGCACCTCAATTTTAGAATACTTCCGCATTAATGCTGCAATTAGAGAAGCTTTAAAGCCGCGAGTAGATTTACCTTCGGGAGGTTACGTAATTATCGAGCCGACAGAAGCACTAACTGTAATTGATGTCAACTCAGGTTCATTTACGCGCTCGGCAACAGCTAGAGAAACAGTTTTGTGGACGAACTGCGAAGCTGCAACAGAAATTGCCAGACAATTGAGAATGCGAAATATTGCTGGGGTGATTGTAGTAGATTTCATTGACATGGAATCGCGCAAAGATCAACTGCAAGTCTTGGAACACTTTAATAAAGCGCTAAAAGCTGATAAAGCAAGACCGCAAATTGCTCAACTGTCAGAATTAGGGTTGGTAGAACTTACCCGCAAGCGCCAAGGACAAAATATCTACGAATTATTTGGTAGCACTTGTCCTACCTGTGGTGGCTTAGGGCATTTAGCACATTTACCAGGAGAGACAGAGCGCGTCGAACGGGAAGTATCGGCAACAACCAATCGAGATAGTCGGGAAAGAGTAGTAATTGCTGAAGTTCCAGAGCGATCTCCAGTTACGCCAAATCGAGAATTTCGTACGCCGATGCCGCGCATTCCAGAACAGCGCGAAACTTATGAAACTCCAGCAGAAACTTTTAATTTTGAGTTTGAAGAGCGTAATTCTGCTTTAAATTTAATCAACCATCCCAGCTATCAAGAATTAGGAGAGCCTAACAACCGCCGTCGCCGCCGCCGGAACAGCCGTATGGGTATGGATGAGGGCGCACCAAACGAGCGGGAGCGGGTAAGTAGCGATCGTAATTTAACTCTTGTGAGCGAACGGGAAGCAGGAATAGATTTGGAGCCAGAATTACCGCAAACACCAGAAGTTGCTGTAGGTAATAAAGCTAATTGGGTAGAAAGAGCAGAACGCAGTAAGCCAGTCAAGCCAGAACCAATTAAACCTGTAGTTACGCCCCCAGAGATCGTGACTGTAGAAATGACTTCAGAGCAACAGGACGTATATGCAGTAATGGGTGTATCGCCTTTGGTCTTGTTAAATCGCCAAGTCAAGAACCCCAAATCGGCACTTATTAATGTTGTTTTGCCTGGACAAGCGTCAAGAACTCATACTATTGACCCTGTAGCAGTAGTTAATACGCAAGTAGAACAAGAAGAGCGATCGCCCGAACCAGCAATAGAATCGACTAATTCCGAGCAACTAACCTTACCTGTTGAACCACCTGAAGAGCCATCAGCAACGCCTAGCCCTATACCTTTGCCTGTTGCTGTAGCTACTCCAGAAAGTGAATTGGCTAGCGAAGAACCAGCAACTCGTCGCCGTCGCCGTCGTTCTTCTGCTACTGAAGATAATGCTTGAGGCACTTCAATAATTCGTAATTCGTAATTCGTAATTCGTAATTATAAGGGGGACCACAGGGGGATCTGTCTCGCTCGTGAAAAAGGAATATATAGGTTTAGAGTTTGATACTTCAATTGCTGCTAAGGCGATCGCTGGTGTTGATGAAGTAGGTAGAGGAGCTTTATTTGGTCCGGTAGTAGCGGCAGCGGTGGTTCTGCCTACTTCAGCTTTGTCTGAGTTGGTATTAGCACAGATGCGCGATAGCAAGCAATTGTCTAGTTCTCGTCGAATTAAGTTAGCGCAAAAAATTTGTGCGATCGCTTTAGATTGGAATATTGGCTTTGCCTCTACTGCTGAAATTGACAAAATTAATATCTTGCAAGCAACTTTGTTAGCAATGAAAAGGGCTGTACTCAAACTCAAAGTACAGCCCGATCTATGTTTAGTTGACGGCAATCAGCAGATTAAAGACTTATCTGTACCTCAACAAACTTTTGTCAAGGGAGACGAGAAATCGCTAGTTATTGCCTCTGCTAGCATCGTTGCCAAAGTCTGGCGCGATGACTTAATCGTTCGTCTGGCTAATAAGTACCCGATGTACGATTTAGTTGCTAATAAAGGTTACGGCACTAATAGACACCTTCAAGCGTTGCAAGAGTTTGGTCCTTCTCCATTACATCGCTTATCCTTTCGCTGTTGCCAAAATTTTGCTGAAAACGAGCAAGGCATTAGGATGCGCTCCCCCTGACCCACTTATCTCCTAGCCTTAAATAATTTGGGTATTTGATGATATTAGCGGAACTTGACTTGTCAAATTTGCTTGCTCGGATTGAGCGCTCACCCAGAGTCGGTAATCGGCTAAAAGTTGATGCAACAATCTTTGCTTAATTGTCAGCAATACGCTTTTCAATAAACCATTGCCAGTTGTTTCTAAAATTGGCTTAGGCATCATGGCAAAAGGCATCGGCAAATCGACTTGGACTTCCAAATCGGCGTTACCTTTTAGCCATGTTTGTCCGTTGATTTGATGGGGGGATAAATATCCTTGCAGGTTTAAACCGAAGCGTTGATTGATGTATTCAACGCCACGAATTTCACAAGCTACAGACTGCAAGCGCACAGTACCGTTAGCGTCTGCCCAAACTTTTAAGTCTACCGTCGGCTGAATACTCAACGTCATAAACTCTAAAGGACGCATCTTGAGGCGAAAATGCTCTTCCCCTAGCGTCTCTATACGAGTGGGGTCTACAAGGGCATGAACTAAACGTTGAGGCTGACGCAAGTAGTGGCAAATTGCAACTGGCTGCTCTGGAACCACAATTTCTACCGATTGAGAGGCAGTAAACCTAGTAGGCATGAGTAGTTATTTAAACCTGTTTGCTAATCTTAATATCTTTCTGGCAAGTAATTGCGATCGCTAACGATATTTATTTAGTTATGAATAATTGTAAAAATTTGTATGTATAGAGAGCCTCCGTCTAAAGGTAAGGGTAGTACAAGGTTGAAGATCGAAATGTCTAAATATCAATAGTTTGTAAATTTTGTTAAAGAGACTCAATCGCTGGTTAATGTTGTTGCTGTGCTTGGGAATTGCGATCGCGCTTACCTGCGCTCAAACTTCCCCCAGCTTGAGCGTAGCCCCTAAAGTCACAGAAATACGCGGTGTTTGGCTAACTAATGTTAGTAGTGCAGTGCTATATACTCCTTGGGGCATCAATAGAGCAATAAATCAGCTAGCTAGGCTAAAGTTCAACACTGTTTATCCTGTAGTTTGGAATCGGGGAGCGACGTTTTACCCTAGTGCTGTAGCCAAAAAGGTAATTGGACGCGATCGCGATTTATGGTTGCAAGTTTTACGATTAAGGCAAGATAGTTTGGCGGAAATTGTCAAACAGTCGCATCGCCAAGGTTTAAGAGTTATACCCTGGTTTGAGTATGGTTTTATGGCTCCAGCTTCCTCGGCATTGGTTAAGCGTCATCCTGACTGGTTAACTAGCCGTCGCGATCGCAGCAAGGTTTTTCAAGCTGAAGAAAACGAGCCAACTTTACCCAAAGCTAGCAATCCTAAACTCAAACAAGTCGACCCCCCAATTGTCAATAAAGGCGTATGGCTTAATCCTTTCCACCCCCAAGTGCAGCAATTTATCCGCGATTTAATTGTTGAGGTGGTAACTAAATACGATGTCGATGGCATTCAGCTTGACGACCATTTTGGCTTGCCTAACGAGTTTAGTTACGATGCTTTTACTATTGACTTATACAAACAAGAACACCAAGGTAAAAGCCCTCCTAGTAACCCTGTAGACGCAGAATGGTTGCGCTGGCGAGCAGACAAACTGACAAAGTTTATGCAGCAAATTTATCTAGCTGTTAAAGCTGTTAAGCCTAATTGTTTGGTTACGCTATCACCCAATCCTCAATATTACGCTTATAGAGCTACTTTGCAAGACTGGCGCAGGTGGGTGGAGCTTGGTTTGATTGAAGAATTAGTTTGTCAAGTTTATCGCACAAGTCGCCAAACTTTTATAGCTGAATTACAACAAAGTTCGCTCTTAGTTGCTCGGCAAAAAATTCCTGTAGGTATTGGTATATTAACAGGCTCTTTGAGTCATCCCGTAGCTATCGAGCAAATAAAAAGCCAAGTTCAATTGGTGCGCGATCGCGGTTATAGTGGGGTATCCTTCTTTTACTGGGAAAGCTTGTGGGGATATATAGCGCCAGAATCTCCCCAAGAACGCCGAGATGTTTTTCAAGCTTTATTTTCACCTTCTAAGCCAAGCAAATAAGTTATGCGATCGCACCCTCATGGATTCTCCTGATCTTCAGTCCTCAATCGTAAAATACCTGAAAACTGACTGCGGTTTTTGGTTGCAATGGTTGTTAGTTACCTTTGGCAGTTTTTTAGTAAGCTTATGTTTGATTGAAGTCGATGTTAGACCTTATATCAGAGTCTACGAAGGAGCGATTGGTGGCGCGGTTGTCGGATTAGCGCAGGGTTTAATTCTCAGGCAACGTTCTCAAACAATAGCTCTATGGTGGATACCTGTAAGTGTTATTAGTTGGGGCTTGATTGGTGCAAGTCATTTTGGTGCAATAGGTTGGATGGCTCCGCGCACGTTGCGCCTAGAGCCAAGAGTTATCTTTGGCTTGATTAACGGCTTGCAAGTAGGCGCTTTGCTAGGTATCGGGCAGTGGTTTGTACTCAGGCAGCACCTAAAAAAAGCTAGCTTATGGATATTGATAAGTGCTGGAGCATGGACTGTTGGCTTACCTATAGGTTGGGCGATTGGGGGAGTTTTACGCCAAGCTACGCGCTTATTTTTAAGCGAAGTTGTAGGGCTAGCAGTAGCGTGGCTAGCGATCGCAGCCATCACCGGAATTGCTTTAATTTGGTTAGAAAAATTATCTGGACTCAAACAAAATCTCGCTCAAAAAAGCACTTTATAAGCAAAAATTATTTATAACTCAAGCAACTAGCTCTAACTTCCATCCTTCTTCGCATACTAGACGCTTCGCAACACCACGTGAATGCATCTTTGTGGTTCTTTTTTCTTTTACTTATAAATCTCCTCTTTAATTCATGACAATATCCATCGCCCATTTAGGTCCATCTGGCACATATTCAGAACAAGCTGCTGTTGCCTACGCCAATATCTTGCACCAACAGACTAAACAAGAACCTATTCTATGCCCTTATCCTAGTATTGCTAAAACCCTAAAAGCGATCGCTACCCATCAAGTCGATTTAGCTGTAGTTCCAGTCGAAAACTCTATTGAAGGTAGCGTTGCCGTTACTTTAGATATGCTCTGGCAGCTAGATATTTTACGCATTAACCTCGCTCTGGTCTTACCGATCGCTCATACTTTGTTATCTCATGCCGACTCTTTAGCCAACATCGAAACTGTGTATTCTCATCCCCAAGCTTTAGCACAGTGTCAGGGATGGTTAGAGCAGTTTTTGCCCAGGGTAGAGTTAATTCCTACTAATTCCACAACTGAAGCACTACAAAAGCTCGGTGAAGGCTCAAACGCGGGTGCTGTAGCATCGCCGCGAGCAGCCCAGCTTTACAATATCCCGATATTAGCTAGCTCGATCAACGATTATGCCGAAAACTGTACGCGGTTTTGGGTGCTAGCTTTATCAGAGTCTACAATAGGCAGTCATACTAGCCTTGCTTTTAGTACCAGAGCAAATATTCCTGGTGCATTGGTACAACCCTTGCAAGTTTTTGCCAAACGAGGTATTAACCTCAGTAGAATTGAGTCTCGCCCCAGCAAGCGATCGCTCGGCGATTATTTATTTTTTATAGATCTTGAAGGCAATACTACCTCTCCATCAGTCCAAGCTGCGATCGCCGAGCTTGCCATGCACACAGAAATCCTGAAAATCTTCGGTAGCTACAATGTCTTATCGCTAACCAAAAACTAGCAACTAAATAACTAAACCCGCAACACCGCATAAATTTCCATATTGCATCTGCGTTTATCTGCATTTATCTGCGTTCCTTTCCTTACAGACAGGCAACAACAGAGACAAGCAAAGACATTGAAGGTTTCCCTACCAGCAATTAATTTAGTTAAAAGTGTCTTTCAACACCGTACGGGCTGCTAAATGGTTGCGGGTAGAAGTAAGAATTTCTATTTCCCTCTCTAACCGACTTGCTGTATCTTGCATTTCTAACAGCATTTGCTGTTCTATTGCCACACCATAAAGGTTGCTTGCTACCCAATAGGATAGTTCTGTAGGCAAATTAGGAATATTTTCCGGTAATTCTATGCGTTGATCGGTAAGTTTTGCTGACAGACGCACTACATCTTGCAGGAGTTGTTCTACTTCAGTCGCTAGCGGTCTTAAATCCTGTTGGGGGGGACGATCTTCAATCCATTCTACCAAGCCTACTTTATAAGGCTTCTCGCGTACGTACTCCAAAACGCGGAACCGCTGCTGACCTAAAGTTAACATTTTCATGCGATCGTCTGGCAGCCGCTCGTATTGCACGATTTCCGCACAGCAACCTATATTAGAAACTTCTTTGCGTACGGGATCGAACAGCAATACTCCAAAACGGCGATCGCTTTCTAAGATCGTGTTCATCATGATCCGGTAGCGAAACTCAAAGATATGTAAAGGTAAAGGTCTACCAGGAAATAGCACTACCTCCGGTAAAGGAAATAATGGAAGTTCTCGCACCGCAATTTGGGAAGAGGATGTCATCGGCGAAGGGTTGAAACGGTAACTACGTGTCTTAACTGTAGCGAATTTCTGATATTTATACTGCTAATAAATTTGCCTTTTAGAGCTTTTCTAAAAGGCAAATTTAGTTTTTATAGCTTGACTTCGATATCTACACCTGAAGGCAAGTCGAGTTTCATTAAAGCATCAATTGTTTTAGCAGAAGGTTGATAAATGTCGATAATCCGGCGGTGGGTACGAGTTTCAAAGTGTTCCCGCGCATCTTTATCAACGTGGGGCGATCTCAATAAACAATAGATCCGGCGTTTTGTCGGTAGAGGAATTGGTCCTACTGCTGAAGCGTTAGTCCGATTTGCCGTATCGACAATTTTTTCGCAAGATGTATCGAGCAAACGGCGGTCAAAAGCTTGTAAGCGAATGCGAATTTTTTGCTGCTGAAGAGTTGCCATTTTTTAGTTTTCTAGGTTCAAGTTTATATAAATCAGGCGAAAAAGCAGAAAAGCATTGTACCTTGTTGGTACTACTTTTCTGCTCTAGTTAGTTAGTAGTTTTAAACTACTTGACAATTTTGGAGACGACACCCGCACCAATAGTACGACCGCCTTCACGAATTGCAAAACGCATTCCTTGCTCGATCGCAATTGGGTTGATGAGTTCTACAGTCATTTTGATGCGATCGCCTGGCATTACCATCTCGGCTGTGCTGCCATCGTCAGATGTGAAGGATTTGATTGTACCTGTTACATCGGTTGTTCGCACGTAGAACTGAGGACGGTATCCTGGGAAAAATGGAGTCTTGCGACCGCCTTCTTTCTCTTTGAGTACGTACACTTCACCTTCAAATTGAGTGTGAGGTGTAATCGAGCCTGGTTTAGCAATTACCATCCCGCGCTCGATGTCTTCTTTTTCAATACCGCGTAGAAGTACGCCAGCATTGTCTCCAGCCATACCTTCGTCAAGGCTCTTTTTGAACATCTCAATCCCTGTAACAGTGGTGTTACGAGTATTTCTGATGCCAACAAGCTCAACAGAATCGCCGACTTTGACCTTACCACGCTCGATTCTGCCTGTAGCTACTGTACCGCGACCTTTGATTGAGAATACGTCTTCTACAGCCATCAAGAAAGGCTTATCTACATCTCGCTCTGGGGTAGGAATGTATGAGTCTACAGCATCCATGAGTTCGTAGATTTTGTCTACCCACTCATTTTCGCCTTTTGGAGTTTTAGGATTAGCTGTCATTGCTTCTAATGCTAGCAATCCCGAACCTTTGACAATGGGGATATCATCGCCAGGAAAATCGTAGCTGCTGAGAAGTTCTCTTACTTCTAGCTCTACAAGTTCCATTAATTCCTCATCGTCTACCATGTCTTGCTTGTTCAAGAATACGACTAGGTTAGGAACACCTACCTGCTTGGCTAGCAAGATGTGTTCGCGGGTTTGGGGCATCGGACCATCAGCAGCGGATACAACTAAGATCCCGCCGTCCATTTGCGCCGCACCTGTGATCATGTTTTTTACATAGTCAGCGTGTCCTGGGCAATCTACGTGAGCGTAGTGACGAGTTTCGGTTTCATACTCAACGTGAGCGGTGTTAATGGTGATACCGCGAGCCTTTTCTTCGGGAGCAGCATCAATATCAGCATACTTACGAGCTTGAGCTTGACCTAAAGCCGCCAATGTCATTGTAATTGCTGCGGTCAGCGTGGTCTTACCGTGATCTACGTGACCGATTGTACCGATGTTGACGTGGGGTTTATTCCTTTCAAATTTTGCGCGTGCCATTGAATTACTTTTAAGTGTTGAGTGTTGAATTTACTGTTAACAAGAGCCGAGGAATGAACTGAGTTTTGAGTTTTAACGATTTTATTCTAATTTAAAACTCACTGGCTTAAAACTCACTGGCTTTTTTAACCGTTCCCTTTGCTCTTAGCAATAATTGCTTCAGCTACGTTGCGAGGTACTTCTTCGTAATGGCTAAATTCCATTGTAAAGATACCCCGACCTTGGGTTTTCGAGCGGATATCGGTAGCATAACCAAACATATCTACCAAGGGAACTTTGGCAGTTACTTTAGCTAGACTTTGTTCCGATCCCATGCCCTCAATTTGACCGCGACGAGAGTTGAGATCGCCCATCACATCCCCCAGGAAGTTTTCAGGAACTTCTACTTCAACTTTCATCATTGGTTCTAGCAATATAGGAGCAGCTTTCATTACGGCTTCTTTGATTGCCATTGAACCTGCGATCTTAAACGCCATTTCTGACGAGTCTACATCGTGGTAAGAACCATCTACCAAGGTGGCTTTGATATCCACTACTGGATAGCCTGCTAAGATCCCTGATTCGCAGGTTTCCTTCATGCCTTGTTCCGCAGGTCCGATGTACTCTTTGGGTACGACACCACCGACGATTTTGGAAACAAATTCAAATCCCGTTCCTGGATCTCCTGGTTCTAGTTCGATCACGACGTGACCGTACTGACCTTTACCGCCACTTTGACGGATAAATTTGCCTTCAGCCCTAACTGCTTTACGGACTGTTTCGCGGTAAGCTACTTGCGGCGCACCTACGTTCGCTTCTACTTTAAATTCCCGTAGCATTCGGTCTACAAGAATTTCTAAGTGCAGTTCGCCCATCCCAGCAATTACAGTCTGGTTGGTTTCATGGTCAACGCTGACTCTAAAGGTTGGGTCTTCTTCCGAAAGCGATTGCAGCGCCTTGGATAGTTTATCCATGTCCTGCTTGGTCTTCGGCTCTACAGCTACGGAGATTACAGGTTCAGGAATAAATAGCGATTCTAGAATTACAGGATCGCTTTCAGTACAAATCGTATCCCCAGTAAAGGTGTCTTGCAGACCTAGAGTTGCTCCCAAGTCCCCAGCGCGTAATTCGTCTACGTCTATGCGATCGTCAGCCTTCATTAGCACTAAACGAGAAACTCGTTCTTTCTTGTCTTTAGTCGCGTTGTAAACGTAGCTGCCTTTCTTTAACACACCAGAGTAGACGCGGATAAATGTCAAGCGCCCGTAACGGTCAGACATAATTTTGAATGCCAAAGCTGACAATGGTTCGTTGTCGTCAGCATGGCGTTCTACCGTGTCACCGTTTGGTAGCAACCCTTGAATTGGTGGAACCTCTGTAGGCGACGGCAAGTAGTCTAAAACTGCATCTAGCAGTAGTTGCACGCCTTTATTTTTAAATGCCGATCCACAAAGAACGGGGACAATTGTGCCTTCAATTGTGCCTTTACGCAATGCTGACTGAATCTCTGCCTCGGTGAGTTCTTCGCCTTCAAAGTATTTTTCAATTAATACTTCATCTGTCTCGGCAGCAGCTTCGACTAACTTAGCGCGGAACTCTTGCGCTTGGGCTTGCATTTCGTCAGGAATTTCCGTTTCTTGAATATCTGTGCCTTGATCGTTGTTATAGATATAGGCTTTCATCCTCACCAAGTCAACAATTCCCCGCAAATCGCTTTCAGCGCCAATTGGCAGTTGAATCGCCACTGCGTTTGCTCTTAAGCGATCGCGCATTTGGTCGTAAACTTTAAAGAAGTTTGCGCCCATGCGATCCATCTTATTTATAAAAGCAATTCTCGGTACTTTATAACGATCTGCCTGTCTCCATACGGTTTCAGACTGAGGCTGCACGCCGCCTACCGAGCAGAAAACGGCGATTACTCCGTCTAATACTCGCATCGAACGCTCTACCTCGATCGTAAAGTCTACGTGACCTGGTGTATCGATAATATTAATAGCGTAATCTTTCCAACTGGTGGAAATAGCAGCAGCAGTAATTGTAATTCCTCGCTCCCGCTCTTGTTCCATCCAGTCAGTTGTTGCTGTTCCTTCGTGGACTTCACCAATTTTGTGAACTATACCCGAATAAAACAGGATACGCTCGGTTGTCGTTGTTTTGCCCGCATCAATATGCGCCGCAATCCCGATATTGCGTATTTTCTCCAGCGGGACGGTACGTGCCACAGCTAGCTGCCTCCTTGATTTTTTGCCGCAGTTACTTCTATGTTACTGTCTGTTAAGATTCTATACTTTTACGGAAAACCGTCCGCAAAATTTAGTATCGATAGTGAGCAAATGCTTTATTTGCATCTGCCATCCGGTGGGTTTCTTCTCGTTTGCGAATTGCGTTGCCTGTTTCGTTGGCTGCGTCCATTAGCTCGTTAGCAAGTCTGCTTGCCATTGTCCTTCCTGGACGTTGCCGTGAAAATTGAATCAGCCAGCGCATTGCTAAAGTTGTCCCTCTTTCTGTACGTACTTCCATTGGGACTTGGTAAGTTGCACCGCCAACTCGACGCGCTTTAACTTCTACTAAAGGTGTAGCGTTACGAATTGCTCTTTCAAAGGTTTCTAACGGATCGCCACCTGTACGTTCTTCTATAGTCTTCATAGCATCGTAAACGATACCCGCAGCGATTGACTTTTTACCGCTACGCATTACCCGCCGCATCATCATGCTAACAAGACGGCTGTTATAAACCGAGTCAGGAGGAACGGGACGTTTTTGGATAACTGTACGACGAGACATATCTAAGCCTTCAAGATTATGTATATTGACTAGATGGGGGGATGATGGCGCGAGGAGCGCACTTTCACTGCTCTAGTCCTGACAATGAGTTTTAGCTTTGTAAGCCGAGCAATATCCTTGGCAATTTGACCGCAACAATTTTTTTATGGTTGCAGCTTCAGCTTCTTTACAGCACTCATAAAGCTTTTCGCTGGCGAAACCAACATACTATAAATGTTACTCATCTATATCTAACGTTAAGTAAGGCTGAGGTTATTTTTATCCTCAATGCCTTACTCAAGCATTCAATTACCAAGTTTAAGCTTGTTTTGGACGTTTAGCGCCGTACTTAGAGCGACCTTGACGACGGTCTTTAACACCTGCAGTGTCTAGAGTTCCCCGAATAATGTGATATCTTACTCCTGGTAAGTCTTTGACCCGACCGCCACGAATCATTACTACTGAGTGTTCTTGCAGGTTGTGACCAATCCCTGGAATATATGCTGTAACCTCAAACCCAGATGTCAAACGCACCCTAGCTACTTTACGTAGTGCTGAGTTTGGTTTTTTCGGTGTGGTTGTGTAGACCCTAGTGCAAACACCCCTGCGTTGCGGGCATTGCTTTAAAGCTGGAGACTTTGTTTTCTTACTGGCTACTTGCCGTTCGGTACGAATTAGTTGCTGTATAGTTGGCATGAGTTACAGCACGTTATAATTTTTGCTGTTCTAAGTTTTTACAAATTCTGATTATAGCTATTTTATTAGATTCATGTCAACGTCAACATTAATTGTAGAGACGTAGCAATGTCGTAGAGACGTAGCACTGCTACGTCTCTACGCCACGCCTACATTTCAACAGCAAAAGAATTACCGCAACCGCAAACAGACACGCCTTTGGGATTGTGAAAGCGAAAAGCGCCGCCCATAAGGTCTTCAGAATAATCTAAGTTGAGGTCTTCGACATATCTATGGCTTTGCTCGTCTACGACAACACTTAGACCGTTGCATTGATAAATACGATCGCTAGAATTAGCAGCATCAAACCCCATGTGATATACCAACCCCGAACAACCACCAGATTGCACTTGCAGGCGAAACAACATTTCTGGGTTAGCTAGCTTTAATTTTAAGCGGTTAATTTCTCTAACTGCCGCAGGACTGAGATTAATCATTGCACAAGGTCTTAGGCGATCGGCACTATACTATTTTAGCTCAAATCCCTCGCTGCCTATCTAAACAACGAGGGATTCTGCAATCTATGTAGACGAAGGAGAAATATTAACTATGTCTTCCCCTTTCTCCTTTCTTAACGGGCGTAGTCGTCTTGGAAGCGGATGATATCATCTTCGCCCAAGTATTCGCCATTTTGGACTTCAATCAAGACCAAAGGAATGACACCAGGATTTTCCAAACGATGGCTCGTACACTGAGGTACGTAGGTAGATTTATTATTACTTAAGATGATTTCCGCGTCGCCACAAGTAACCTTAGCTGTACCAGAGACGACAATCCAGTGTTCGCTGCGGTGATGGTGCATCTGCAAGCTGAGGCGATGACCTGGTTTGACTTCGATGCGCTTAATTTTGTAGCCTCGCCCTTCTTCCAAAACTGTAAAAGCTCCCCAAGGGCGTAATTCTGTAGCGGCAACGCCTTTATGAGCGACAGTTGAAGGTAAGGTTAGTGCGGGTTCTTGGGAAACTTCTTGAACTTTCTGAACCATTAATATCTCTCCTTAAAATTGGTAAACGCTTCAGTGTACTGTCAAGAACTCAATCTTTGAAGACCAAAAGCTGGTGATGAAATTAACCCTAGCCAAACATAACAAAATATTTCTGATTTTGGGGACCAATAATGCACATCTTTGACTCTTATATACCAACTATTTATAGTAAATTTACATTTGCTTTAAATAACATTTGTGGAAAGGCGATTTTTGTCGCTTGCCCTCAAAGTACGCTGAAACACGCAAATCTAACCTGAGTTACGGCATTTGCAGAAAAATTCCTAAGCCATTGTGGACTCGCGCTGCTGTACGAGGCGAACGATTGAGCAATTGCCCTCCTAAGTAAAGACTTGTAGAACTACCGCCATCAAAATTAAGGGCATCAACGCAACCTAATTGCTGCATAACTTTAGCGGCTTCTGCCAAAGTAGCACCAGCACCACCAGCGCGGTTATGAACGGCAGCAATTAACAGATTGCCAGAAGATGTCGTACAGATTACGCTACGAATAGCTTTTTCTCGAATAAAGGCATCGCTAAATCCTTCCGCTTTGGCATTGAGGACAATTTGACGATTTTGGACTAAAACTGGTCCTGCTGCCAAAATTTGCGGATAAGCGGCAAAATCAGCCGGAACTTCTGCGCTTGTTAGCCTGACAATTGAGCCTATAGGCAGCAATGTATTACTGGTATTGCCCCGAAAAACGAGTAAATAACCGTTAGCAGGTATGGGAAAAGCTGCTTCGCCTGCTTTACCGCCTGGTAATTGAGCAGTAACAGAATTATTTTGCACGATCGCAATTATTTCGCCATCAGTTAAGGGCGTATAGTTTGCACCCCAAGCTGATGCATAACGGGCAATTCCAGTTTGCACGTAGCCGCTGTTAAATGTTGTAATTGGTAAACGCTGCCCTGTAGTTGTAGTTACTGTTTCTTGGCGGCTGAGACGACCAATTTTGACTTTACCGACATTATTCCAGGCGATCGCTCCACGATTGAGAATTGGACTTGATAGCCATTGTCCGTTAAGGCGAATTGCCCCTAAAGGTAATTGATTTTTGCGGTTGAAGAAACCAGCATTAATTGCTGCAACAGCAGTATGACGCTCGGCTGTTTTAATTAAAGGAGCAGTACCGACAAGGCTATTAGCTTGACTCCAAATTGGTTTAAGACTGAGACGATTAGATTTGGGGTTAACTTCCAACCAAACTACTGGAAATCTCTCGTTGCCTAAATTTACATATTGCTGTCGCCAGCGCAAACCCTCAGTCCATAATATATTGCGCTCTACCATAGAGTCAGGGCGAATATCGATAACTAAGCGATTGGGGTTAGTTATTGTGCTGACACGCGGCGTTACGCCTACAGGAAGTCTCAGGCGAATATTAGTTAAATTACCTGTTGTTTCTAATTTAGCTACTTGAGGCGAGAGAATAGATTTTAAGCTTTGCTGAGAATTGAAGCGACTTCTTACAACTGGCTCTAAAGCAGCATCAATTGCTATTAGCCATTCTTGTTTGGCAACTTGAGACTTAACAATTGTAATTAATTCGCCTGTAGGTGTTTTCGGTTTAGGTGGTGGCGGCTGTTGACTGACTTGCCAAGCTGTAGGACGATCTAAATCTACAACAATGCGATCGCCCCATGTTTGTTTGCCTATACGTACTTCTTGGACTTTGGTAGCTGGTGAAGTAATTTCTAAGGTATTACCGTTAACCGCCATTTGCCAGCCAGACTTTTGGGCAAAATTGCTAATATTGAGATAGCGATAGCCTGCATTTAACTTGGCAGCAAGGACAATAGGTGTCGTTTTTGGCTCGGAAAACCATTGAATCGGTTGTTTGGCTGGATCGTTCGTATTTAATAAATCTATGCCTAATTGAGCTAAACCCGTGTCGCTTATGCCGACAATATCCTTACCGTTTTGCTCCCACAAACTCCAGGCAATAGGCAAAGTGCGATTATTAAAGACAATTGCTGTGCCAGAACGATTAGACAATGTATCTGCTGGAGCTAGTTGCGATCTTGTTTGCGATCGCGCAGTGGCAAGAGGTATCAGCCAGAAAGTTGTAAGTAACAGTAAAAAAAGTATATTCAAGCGATCGCCATTTCTTGGCTTGAGGAAATTAACAGACAATTTAACTAGCGAATCCTTTAACATAAGTGAGGCGAGAGAGGGGAATTTTTTGGTAAATATTAAAGATTAATGACTTTTATTTACAGCATTAACGTCATAATATAGATTAACTTGATGCTTTAATTGGCACTTATCGGTTTTCTAAGTCTTGCTTAGTAATTAAATTAATAGGGTGAGTTAGACAAACGGTCGTGCTGAAACGGGAAGTTAACCCGCGCGAAAATAGGCGCAAGTTAGTTGGTTGACATCACAGTTTTTACCGAGTGCGATCGCGCGTAACTTGGAAATTGTAGAATGTCGTCACTGCTGTTGCACAATACTGGCAAAGTTAAAGATGGGCTGGCAAAGTTTATCGATTGCACCTAAATGGTATATCTACTCGAAAATAAGAGTTAGCCCGCAGACATTTTTTACCGAATAATTTCCGGCAAACAGGCTCACCTTACAGCTAGATACACTCAAAGCTTCTGATGGATAGGTTTTAGCTGCGTTAGGAGCATTGTCACTAAAATTATCAAGCAAAATTAGCTACAACGCTTGTTATATTTTTCACTTATCTTAAATTGAACAAATTAGGACTAGCCTATGGATAACCAGCACATGAACCGCCAGCAGAATTTAAATACAGAAGTTTCTACCGAAAATAATACACATAGTTTGAGTCAGTATATGGAACCACGATGGTTAGTGGAAGAAAGAGATGCTTGTGGTGTAGGCTTAATTGCCAACCGCGAAAATAAAGCAAATCATCAAATAGTAGACAAAGCTTTATCTGCCCTGACTTGTTTAGAACATCGGGGTGGATGTAGTGCTGACCAAGATTCAGGCGATGGTGCAGGGATAATGACTGCAATTCCCTGGGAATTGTTGCAAGGCTGGTTCGCCGAACAAGGTATGGAAATGCTCCCTACAGAGAATATGGCTGTAGGCATGATGTTTTTGCCTCAAGCGGATGTAGCAGCAAATAAGATTAAGCAAACAATTGAGAAGATTTTAACGGAAGAACAAATAAAAGTATTGGGCTGGCGAGAAGTCCCAGTACAGCCAAACATATTAGGAATTCAAGCTAAAGAAAATCAGCCGCGCATAGAGCAAATTATCGTAGCGTCAATGCAAAAAGGCGACGATTTAGAACGCCAACTATATATTGGTCGCAGAAGAAGCGTTAAAGCCTTTGCCAGCCTCGATCTGCAAGAAGCCGATACTTGTTATTTCTGCTCGTTTTCTAGCCGAACGATCGTTTATAAAGGTATGGTGCGATCGGCAGTGCTAGGAGATTTTTATCTAGATTTAAAAGACCCTGCTTATCAAAGTGCCTTTGCCATTTACCATCGCCGTTTTAGTACCAATACTATGCCCAAATGGCCCTTAGCGCAGCCGATGCGTCTGTTGGGGCATAATGGCGAAATTAATACTCTGCTAGGTAATATTAACTGGATGATGGCACGTACAGCCGACTTGAATCATCCAGTATGGGAAAAGAGATTAGCAGAACTAAAACCATTAGTTCACATTCATAACAGCGATTCAGCTACTTTAGATAACGTGCTGGAATTGTTAGTAAGGTCTGGACGCAGCCCGTTAGAAAGCTTGATGATTATGGTTCCTGAAGCGTACCAAAATCAGCCAGAGCTAGATAGATATCCAGAAATTACTGATTTTTATGAATACTATAGCGGCATCCAAGAAGCTTGGGATGGTCCGGCGTTATTAGTATTTAGCGATGGAAAAAAAGTAGGGGCAACTCTAGACCGTAATGGCTTAAGACCTGCTCGTTATACCATTACCAAAGATGGCTATATTGTCGTTGCGTCTGAAGCTGGAGTTGTAGACCTACCAGAAGCCGATATTATTGAAAAAGGTAGATTAGGACCAGGACAAACGATCGCTGTAGACTTAGAAACCCAAGAAGTATTAAAAAACTGGGAAATCAAACAGCGCGTAGCCAAACAGCATCCCTATGGAGAGTGGTTGCAGCAGCATAGAGTCAAGCTAGAAATTGATGAATCCCAAGCAGATAATAGTTCTCCTAGTTTGCAACCATTAGATACTACACCGTTACCAGAAGCGCAAACAGCGATCGCGCCCCAAGTAGATAGGCAAACTTTACTACGCCACCAAATTGCCTTTGGCTACACGACAGAAGATGTCGAAATGGTAATCCAACCAATGGCTAGCGATGCTAAAGAACCTACTTTCTGTATGGGCGATGATATCCCGCTAGCAGTGCTGTCAGAAAAGCCGCATTTGCTCTACGACTACTTCAAACAGCGGTTTGCTCAAGTAACTAATCCAGCTATCGATCCTTTGCGGGAAAGCTTGGTAATGTCGCTGAAGGTGCAGCTAGGCGAACGGGGTAATTTACTAGAAGCTAAGGCTGAGTACGCGAAAAGGCTGAAATTAGACACACCTGTATTATTAGAGCGTGAATTGGAGGCAATTGGGCGATCGCAATTTAAAACGGCTGACTTAACAACGCTATTTGAAATTGCCACAGGTCCCAACGGTTTAGCTGCTGCGGTAAAATCTCTGTGTCAGCAAGCCGCCGATGCTGTGCGCGCAGGGGCAAAAATATTAATTCTCAGCGACAAGGTAGAGCGAGGATTAAGCACAGAATATACTTATATTCCGCCTTTACTTGCAGTTGGGGCTGTCCACCACCATTTAATCGGTGAAGGATTGCGGATGAAGGCTTCCCTGGTTGTAAATACCGCCCAGTGTTGGAGTACCCATCACTTTGCTTGCTTAATTGGCTACGGTGCTAGCGCAGTTTGCCCGTATTTAGCATTAGATACCGTCCGCAGTTGGTGGTCTGACCCCAAGACACAACAATTTATGGAACGGGGCAAAATAGCAGCAATTAGCTTAGATAAAGCGCTAGCTAACTACCGCAAAGCTGTAGAAGGTGGAATCCTAAAAATATTATCGAAGATGGGGATTTCGCTAGTAACAAGTTACCAAGGAGCGCAAATTTTTGAGGCGATCGGTATTGGTCAAGACTTGTTAAACTTAGGCTTCTATGGCACAACATCTAGATTAGGCGGCTTGAGTGTCTCGGAACTGGCGCAGGAAGTTTTATCTTTCCATCAACGCGCTTTCCCCGAACTAACAAGCAAGAAGTTAGAAAACTTTGGCTTTGTCCAATACCGTCCTGGCGGAGAATATCACGGCAATAGCCCAGAACTTGCCAAAGTATTGCATAAAGCAGTAAAAGCCAAACAATACGACCACTACGAAGCTTATCAGAAGCATCTGGAAAATAAACCGATCGCAGCATTGCGCGATTTGTTGGATTTAAATAGCGATCGCCAATCTATTCCTTTAGACCAAGTAGAATCAGTAACAGAAATTGTCAAACGGTTCTGCACTGGAGGAATGTCTTTAGGGGCGCTATCAAGAGAAGCCCACGAGACACTAGCGATCGCTATGAACCGGATTGGTGGTAAATCTAATTCTGGTGAAGGTGGCGAAGATCCAGTTCGTTACAAAGTATTGGATGATGTTACGGCAGAAGGCACATCAGAAATATTGCCGCACTTGAAAGGGCTAAAAAATGGCGATACTGCTTCTAGCGCCATCAAACAAGTTGCAGCAGGACGCTTTGGGGTAACTCCAGAGTATCTGATGAGTGCCAAGCAAATAGAAATCAAAATTTCTCAAGGAGCAAAACCAGGAGAAGGCGGACAACTACCAGGTAAAAAAGTTAGTCCTTACATTGCCATGTTGCGCCGCACTAAGCCAGGAGTAACGCTAATTTCACCACCACCGCACCACGATATTTATTCGATTGAGGACTTGGCGCAGTTAATTTTTGACTTGCACCAAATTAACCCCAAAGCGCAGGTATCGGTGAAGTTGGTTGCAGAAATTGGGATTGGTACGGTAGCTGCGGGAGTTGCTAAGGCTAATGCTGATATTATCCAAATTTCCGGTCACGACGGCGGTACAGGTGCATCGCCCTTAAGTTCGATCAAACACGCTGGTAGTCCTTGGGAATTGGGACTTACAGAAGTGCATCGCGTATTGATGGATAACAAATTGCGCGATCGCGTTACCCTGCGCGTCGATGGTGGCTTTAAGAGCGGCTGGGATGTGATTATGGGCGCGTTGATGGGCGCAGAGGAGTTCGGCTTCGGCTCCATCGCCATGATTGCGGAAGGCTGCATTATGGCGCGGATATGCCATACAAATAACTGCCCTGTGGGCGTAACCAGCCAAAGAGAAGACTTACGCTTGCGTTTTCCTGGGATGGCGGAACACGTTGTCAATTTCTTCTACTTTGTTGCTGAAGAAGTCCGCAGTTTGTTAGCTAGACTTGGCTATCGTTCGCTTACCGAAGTAATTGGACGTGCCGATTTACTAAAAGTAAAAGATGGGATGAAGCTGACAAAAACAGCAGATTTTAACCTCAATTGCTTGACGCAGTTGCCAGATACTAAGAGCGATCGCACTTGGCTAAACCACGAACCAGTTCATAGCAATGGTGCTGTGTTAGATGACCAAATGCTAGCGGATGCGGATATTCAAGCCGCCATTAGCAACTCAGGTAATGTAGCTAAAACATACGATGTAGTAAATACAGATCGGACAATTGGGGCAAGATTATCAGGTCAAATTGCATCTCAATACGGCAACAATGGTTTTGCTGGGCAAATTGAGCTTAACTTTACAGGTAGTGTCGGACAAAGCTTTGGCGCGTTTAACTTACCGAATATGACTCTCAAGCTGCAAGGCGAAGCCAACGATTATGTCGGGAAAGGAATGCATGGTGGAGAAATTGTAATTCAACCACCAACAGATGCTACCTATAAACCAGAGCAAAACGTAATTATTGGTAATACCTGTCTTTACGGCGCAACTGGAGGCTTCTTATTTGCCAACGGTTTAGCTGGCGAAAGATTTGCTGTTCGTAACTCTAAAGGTACAGCAGTAATTGAAGGTGCTGGCGATCACTGCTGCGAGTATATGACTGGCGGTGTAATTGTCGTTCTAGGCAAAGTCGGGCGCAATGTAGGCGCGGGAATGACTGGTGGTTTGGCATACTTCTTAGATGAAGATGGCAATTTCCCCCAATTAGTCAATCCAGAAATTGTCAAGTTGCAACGTATAAATCAGTCATCGGCTGGCGAACAACAATTGCAGCAATTAATTGAACTGCACGCCGAACGTACTGGATCGCCCAAAGCCAAACAAATTCTAGCTAATTGGTCAAACTACTTATCTAAGTTTTGGCAAGTCGTACCGCCTTCGGAGGCAGATACTCCAGAAGCTAGTTCTAGCGCTGTGACGGATAAGGAATTACTTTCTGTTCAGTAGCTTGTTTTCAAGAGACAAAGGACAAGGGGACAAGGAAGATAGCATTTCAAAATAATTATCTTTCTGTCCCTACATCTGTCAGCAAATAAGGGTTCAACAATTTTTGTAAGACAGGATTGTTAAATATTCTGGAAATATCTAAAAATAAGGCAGGTTCTTAACTTGCCTTATTTTTTATGTCATAAACGCAAAAACTCTATTTCTCAAGGAAGACTTCGCTGTTATCGAAGTTTATTCCAAAGATTGATTCTTATAAGTGAAAAAACCTATAACTTGGTTTGTGAAAGTTGTTTGCCAATCCAGAGCGCGATCGCACTAACGAAACAATTCACATCACAAACAACCAAAGTATTGAAAATATAGGAAGTACAGTCATGAAGAATTCTAAATTAACCAAAGTTGTAGGAGCTAGTATAGTTGCGGCAAGTTTAGCTGTAATGCCTTTATCTTTACCTGCTTCTGCTCAGACAGACACCGCTCCAACTACTCAAACTAGCCCAGAATCTAACGCACCTACAGTTGATACTACTCCTTTCCAAGAAACAAGAAACGATAATAATAATTGGGGTTGGTTAGGTCTGCTCGGTTTGATTGGTTTAGCAAACTTTTTCCGCAAGCCTAAGCATACAACTGTTTATGCCGATCCAGATCCAGCAAATCGCACTACTACTACCAGATACTAATTGGTTAAGATTACAATTTCTCAGCAAAACAGAGGTGGCGATCGCTACCTCTGTTTTTAATGGGTTAATAGGGCTGGAGTACGACGACACAATACAGCTACATCTTCATCATCTAAATCTACTGGCGTTCCACTACGGATAAGTTCGGTAAAGTCTTCGTTGGGAACCATAATACATAGTGCATACAAGCGACTTGTACCAGTGTTTTCAATTACATGAGTTCCCGTTGGAGGAACTAAAAGGCTATCGCCAGCACGAATTGGTACTGTTTTACCGTCGCAACTTGCTTTACCCTCACCTTTAATAATAAAAAACATTTCTACTGCCAATTGATGGCGGTTTGGTGGCGTTTTACCACCAATATCGAAAATTTCTACACAAACAGTCAAAGAAATATTCGCCGTTGCAGTATCAAAAATAATTGCTAGTCGGTTGGTGTCTCTCGGACTAATACGAAATGCTTGGTAGTCTTGAGGAGACTTAGCTACTAAAATCATGCAACGCGAAGCATCCATAAGTTCTAAAAAGAGTTTTATATAAAGGTGTAAAAATAGTTTGAGTATAGCTGAGAAAACTTTGGTAATGCTGCCTGGTAGTTTTTCTTATTCGAGTCAGGATTTGCTCTAAATATCATGCAAAAGAAGCAGAAGTTTCCTTATTTAGTTGGTTCTAAGTGGACAGCGCAGCAGAAAGTAGACGGTTGGAGGCATTTTCAGGTTGTCAACCGCAAAAATCAAGGTAAATGGGTATTTGCAGAATTGGTCGCGGCTTGCGATCCGCTTGTACGTTTTTGGCTCAATGCTAAATTACTTAAAGATTCTTCACAGTGGCAAGCTGGTTGGCAATCTCTCCAGGAAATCGAAGATTTAGAGGATGATGTTTCTTGATGAAACAACGATTTAGATAAAATTTATTATTTTTAACATAGAGTGCAGCGATCGCCTCTGTACTTCCCAAACAGAGTTGCGATCGCTAGTTGTATCTAAGTAATTATTCCTAATAGATATCTTCTTAGTCGATCTAGGTAGGCTCTAACTGCCGATTTTAGTTGTTTGCTAGGGAATTGAGCGATCGCTATTGCCCTAAATCTCAGGATTGAGGTTTTTGTTTATTGTTACTTATTTTATAAATAAACTTACACAAAAACAGAAAAATCAGAATATAAAAGCCTATATAAGGATTTAAGCGGTTTTAAACGCTTAATTATTTTATATGGACTCACTTTTAAACTTTTAAGTTAAGTATTGTTATTTAGTCCCCTTTATTTTCTGGCGAAGTTCGACAATAATTCATGCAAAGACTAAAAAATTAAATTCAAACAGGCTAGTAGGAACTACCTACTTCGATCTGAACATTCGGTAAGCAACGATAGGAGCCAAAAATAAAGTGAAACTTGCAGTTTACGGAAAAGGTGGCATCGGCAAATCGACAACTAGCTGTAACATCTCTGTTGCACTAGCAAAACGCGGTAAGAAAGTATTACAAATTGGCTGCGATCCTAAGCATGACAGCACTTTTACGCTCACTGGGTTCCTAATTCCCACCATTATCGATACGCTTCAAGAGAAGGATTATCACTACGAAGATGTTTGGTCAGAAGATGTAATTTATAAAGGCTATGGCGGTGTTGACTGCGTAGAAGCAGGCGGACCTCCAGCGGGTGCAGGTTGCGGCGGTTATGTCGTCGGCGAAACTGTCAAACTGCTCAAAGAACTTAATGCTTTTGATGAATACGATGTCATCTTGTTTGATGTACTAGGTGACGTAGTATGTGGCGGTTTTGCTGCACCTTTAAACTATGCTGATTATTGCTTGATCGTGACTGACAACGGTTTTGATGCTTTATTTGCTGCTAACCGCATTGCTGCTTCAGTTAGGGAAAAAGCTCGTACTCACCCCTTACGTTTAGCAGGGTTGATTGGCAATCGGACTGCTAAACGCGATTTGATCGAAAAGTATATAGAAGCTGTACCTATGCCAGTATTGGAAGTGTTGCCTTTGATTGAGGATATTCGTGTATCTCGCGTTAAAGGGAAAACTTTGTTTGAAATGGCAGAGACAGATCCATCGTTGAACTACGTTTGCGATTACTATCTATCAATTGCCGATCAAATTCTAGCAAGACCAGAGGGCGTTGTACCTAATGATGCTCCCGATCGCGAATTGTTCTCTTTACTATCTGATTTCTACCTCAATCCTACTCAGCCAAAAGCTCCTACAGCAGAGGAAGAATTAGATTTGATGATGGTATAGCCTTGTGTAACTAGGAAGATTTTTTAAACTAACCGCCTTCACGGAGTGTAGCGTCTAGTACGCCAAGGTAAGAGCAAGTAGATTTTTTGTGTAGTTTGGGATTGCTGTAGTCCGAGAATAAGGCAGAGAAATGGCTTTTTTTGATAGTTTAAAAGATGCTTTGAGGCATAAATGGGTGCAGTTTTTTCAGAGCAATCGCTTTTGGATCGATTTGCACTCAGATACAGTTGCTACTCCTGATGGTGGTAAACGTCCGGCTTCTTACCTCATTTTGGGAGTAATTAGCGCTTTAGAACCGCAATTAGCTCAGTTGATGCTGCCTTTTTCTCAACTCAATCCCGATGTAGATGCTTTGATTGATGTGTTGGGTTTGAACTTTGACCCAATGCTATTGGGTAATGCTGCTAACCAACAGGTAAATCTAACTAATGATGTTATCTCAATACCAGAGGAACAAAAGAGCAATGTAATGCTTGTAGAATCTTCAGTCGTGGATGAAGAAGCAGAAGCCTTCACTATTATGTCTCTCAGCGAATTGACGATAGACGAAGCAATCCCAGCTAGCAATACTGACGATTTTGACGATAAATTTTTGGATATAGGTAGCGAACCTAACTTAGATTTTGAGCAGCTATCTAACCCAGAGCAACAATTAAATAGCGACCAAGATATTTCACGCCTGTTTCCTTTTAATTAGCCCATAAATACTGAATTTGCCAATCCTCAGAGTTTGAAAGGAGAATTATAAGTTTATGACCGTAGCTCAAAGCGAAGCTTTAAATTTTGAGTGTGAAACTGGTAACTATCACACTTTTTGCCCGATTAGTTGTGTAGCTTGGCTGTACCAAAAGATTGAAGATAGTTTCTTTTTGGTAATTGGGACAAAGACTTGCGGCTATTTTTTACAAAATGCTATGGGGGTGATGATTTTTGCTGAACCCCGCTATGCAATGGCGGAATTGGAAGAAGGCGATATTTCCGCGCAGTTGAACGACTATGAAGAGTTGAAACGGTTGTGCTTGCAAATAAAGCGCGATCGCAATCCTAGTGTAATTGTCTGGATTGGCACTTGCACAACAGAAATTATCAAGATGGACTTGGAAGGTTTAGCACCGAAGTTAGAAGCGGAAATTGGTATTCCTATCGTTACTGCGCGTGCTAATGGTTTAGACTACGCTTTTACGCAAGGGGAAGATACGGTACTTGCTGCAATGGCGGCGCGTTGTCCTGAAAAAGCGCCAGTCGTGGAGTCAGAGAAAAAAGAACGCAATGCGATCGCATCATTACTCAATTTTGGCAAAAAGAAGGAAGATGTTGCTGCTGATGAATCAGAGTATGTCAACCATACGCCATTAGTTCTATTTGGTTCTTTACCCGATCCGGTAGTTACGCAGCTAACTTTGGAACTCAAAAAGCAAGGTATTAAAGTATCTGGCTGGCTCCCAGCAAAGCGTTATACTGAACTACCAGTTATTGAAGAAGGGTATTATGTCGCAGGTGTCAACCCTTTTCTTAGCCGTACTGCAACAACTTTAATGCGCCGTCGCAAGTGCAAGTTAATTGGCGCACCTTTTCCAATTGGTCCTGATGGAACTCGCGCCTGGATTGAAAAAATCTGCTCGGTGCTGGGGATTACACCCAAAGGTTTAGATGAAAGAGAAGCGCAAATTTGGGCAAGTATGGAAGATTATTTGCAATTAATTCGTGGCAAATCTGTCTTCTTTATGGGCGATAACTTGCTAGAAATCTCTTTAGCGCGGTTTCTAGTGCGCTGTGGTATGACTGTACCGGAAATTGGGATTCCCTACATGGATAAGCGCTATCAAGCGGCAGAATTGACGCTGTTAGAGCATACTTGCCAAGAAATGGGAGTACCTTTGCCGAGAATTATCGAAAAACCAGATAATTACAACCAAATTCAGCGAATTAAAGAAACGCAACCGGATTTAGTAATTACTGGAATGGCTCATGCTAACCCTTTAGAAGCGCGGGGAATCAGTACCAAATGGTCAGTTGAATTTACCTTTGCTCAAATTCACGGCTTTACCAACGCGCGTGACATCTTAGAATTGGTAACTCGTCCTTTGCGTCGCAACACCAATCTTAAAGATTTGGGTTGGGAGAAGTTAGTTAAGGAAGAAGCCAAAATCTAAAGCGATCGCACTTACAATAAACTACAAGTAGGGTGCGTTTTCAAAATGCACCCTACAATAATCTTATTTGCAGCAATTATGAATAGAAAATTATCTTTAGCTACCCTAGCAGCTACCAGCGCGATCGCTAGCACTGTTCTATTTTCTGCTGTTGCTACTGCCAAATCGCCGTGTTCCTTATCAGCAAGACGTAGTGCTATTGATTGGGCAAAAACTCCTTTAGTTGCTGTGCTAACAATTCCAGGAATTGCCATCGCTACTACCTTATACATCAGCGGACGCTCTCACCAAGAGTAAGTAATAGCGCTTCCGCGCACATAGATCCGCTCTCCCCACAAGCAAAATTGCGCCTAATTACTCGGTTCCACTTCCTTTACCCTGCGGATTGGCAAATTGGCAATTAGCGCCGTAGCCCGTTGATTATTTTCCAAGCAAAACTCTAACCCATCCGCTTCTAGTTCCACATAACGCGAAACCACTTCGACAATTTCCCGCCGCATTCTTTCCAGCACTTCTGGATTTAAATCGGCGCGATCGTGAGAAATTACAAGTTGTAGCCGCCGCTTGACTTCAGCGCGACTGGTGTCTTCACTATTACGAGGTACGGGGAAAAGCCGATCTAAAAGTTCGCTAATCATAGCAGTAGGAGCAGGATGAGAAAAGTTGCTTAAATAATCTTTGTCCACAATAACTTGCGGATGCGAGAAAAGATATTCTCTGGAGGAACACTTAGATCGATAAACTCTACTGTCTCTCCTTGCAAGCGTCGAGCGATATTATCAAACGCCATACCCGCCATAGATGGGGTTTCAGCTAAAACCAAAGGTTCGCCACGATTAGTAGAGACAATTACGCGCTCGTCTTCAGGAACTACGCCAATTAAAGGAATTGCGAGAATTTCTTGCACGTCTTGCACTGACATCATATCGTTGACTTGTACCATAGCAGGGCGCAGGCGATTGACAATTAAGTTAATGCGCTTAATGCCTTGAGCTTCTAATAATCCGACAACGCGATCGGCATCGCGTACGGCGGATATTTCTGGGGTAGTAACGATCAATGCTTCTTTTGCTGGAGCGATCGCATTTTTAAACCCCATCTCAATTCCCGCTGGACTATCAATTAAAACGTAATCAAAGGTTTTAATCAATGAGTCTACAAGTTCGGTCATTTGTTCGGGACTAACTGCTTCTTTGGTGCGATTTTGCGCCGCAGGTAACAAAGCAAGTCCAGGAATACGTTTATCTTTGACTAAAGCTTGTTCTAGACGGCATTCGCCAGCAAAGACTTCAATCGCAGTATAAACTATGCGATTTTCTAAGCCAAGCAACAGGTCAAGATTTCTTAACCCAAAATCCGCATCTAATAAAGCGACTTGTTGCCCTAAACGAGCTAGAGCCATGCCTAGATTTGCTGTAACGGTGGTTTTACCCACCCCGCCTTTACCGGAAGTGGTGACAATAATGCGACTCATGACTGTGGTAGAAACTGGGACTTAGAAAAATCGGCAGCTTTGCTAATGCGAATTCCATCAGGGGTAATGTAAGCAACTTCAACCTCATACCTTTCGGGGCGACTTGCTGGCGCTCTGGCGAGCGAATCAGCAATTCTTAACTGAGTTGGTTCCATTTGTAAAGCCATAATTAAACATTTAGCGTTACCGTCAGCGCCCGCGTGAGCAACTCCCCGCAAGCGACCCCAAACTAGAATATCGCCCTTTGCAACTACGATACCACCTGGGTTGATGTCTCCCAATACGATTACTGTACCAGAGTGACGAATCTCTACACCGGATCTAATAGTCATTTGCAAATATAATGGCTCTACCAGGGGTGCAACTGCGGGAGCAGGAGATCGCTCTAGTGTAGATACAGCGGCTTGTTGTTCGACGCAGTAGCCAGCCGTAGCCGCAGCTACAGCAGTTTGACGGCGGCTAGTATGGACGCGCTGCATTTGCAGTTGGGCTTGAGTTAAAGCATCGGCGATCGCTTGCAGTTGTCGTGCGTCTAATAATCTATCGACAGCAAAGAGTTCTACTTTGGTATTTGGTTGCCAAAAGCGATCGCCTGCATTTAGTCTATGCTTCATTTGCTGCCAAAGTTCCGACCAACTATCTGCCGATGAGGGAAATTCTGCTTCGGTGGGCAAAATTAACAGTAGCCGATCTGCCTCGCTTTTAAAGCGCACTTGTAGGTTAACCTTTACCGCTTCTTCAGTGGCAGGAGTTTCTTCAGCAACTACATCTTCTTCAGTGGCAGGAGTTTTGCCAGTAACTACTTCAGGCAGGGCAGAATCAGAAGTCATGCAAAAAGTGAGAGCAACAAAGTTATATTATTTTGCTTCTACTTTTTGAAAGTTGAAAAGCAAATGTACTAACTATCAATACCATACTTGGGAATTATGAGCATTAGTCAATCTAAATTTACTATAGGCGCGATCGCATCTCTAGCTATTTTGCTGTCTTCCTCGCTAGTTGTGAGCCAAACGACATACAAAGAGGTTGTTCAATCCCAACAAGTGCGCCCATTACCAGGCAAACTAGATAATATTCCTGTATTTAATAGCAATAGTCCTGAAGGCGTTAAGTCTGACGGTATTTTACTTTCGACTTTTCCCTCAATTGATAAAAAAGTACCAACAGCCCACCTTAACTATCCACTGCAAGGGCGTTTTGATTTATTTGCTCACCATTTCAGCTACTATCCCAAAGATTCACGTACTCTATATTTAGGGATAATTGCGAATAATCCTGGTAAAAAGCCTGTAACTATTAATGTTTTGGCAGCATCAAGTTATTTACTGCAAGATGCGCCTTATGTGACATTGCCAGCTTATTTAGAAAACAACGATGGTAAAGTTTATTCAGGACCAGGCGATCGCGCTGTAAGCGATGTACTTAGAGGCGTACGTCAAGCTGGGTTTCCTCAAAAGCTAATTCTTGCACCAGGCGAAAGCAAAATGCTCTTGAATGCGCCGATTCCAGTGCGCGATTTGGCTAAAGCAGTCAACGGGCGATCGACTTTAATGCAGCTAAATAGTAACGGAAAAGTTTATATAGCAAGTTTAGCGATGTTCGCCGCACAACCAAGCGATCCTAAACCTACCTTAGCTCAATGGCAGCAATTACTACTTGCAGGTAGCCTTTCAAGTCCGCGCGACAAAACGCCAACACCTCCCGAACAAACTAGCGGTAAACTAATTTACGGCAGAGTAGCAGGTATATCGCAAGGAGCGCAATGGCAAGCAATACTTACAGACAATCCTCAAGCTAAAAACCTAACAATTCCCGCTCCAGGGCAAGCTATTTCCTATGGTATAAATACTCTCAGAGGCGGCAGGTTGGGAACAGAGCAAGTCCAAACAGCCAAGATGTTAGCCCGCTACCCAGATACCGCTTACGAGGCGCATGGTAATTATGGAGTTCTCTACAATCTTTCTATTCCATTAGTTAACTCAAATAAAGAAGCCCGAACGGTAACTTTAACCCTGGCTACACCGTTAAAAGAAGACAAATTGAGTCAAAAAGGCGTGCGCTTTCGTCAACCATCATTAGATTTTCCTTTCTTTCGGGGTACAGTTCGCCTGCGCTACACTGACGACAACGGAAAACCACAGACGCGCTACGTGCATTTATGGCATCGTGTGGGGCAAGTAATAGATCCCCTGCTTGCCTTAAAGATGCAGCCTTCAAGCCGCCGCGAGGTACAGTTAGATTTAATTTATCCGCCTGATTCTACCCCGCCACAGGTATTAACTATTGGGACATTGGAGTAATTTGCGGGGGAGGGTAAAAGCGATCGCTACCATCTGCAAGTTATTTATTGTTGTAGGTAAAAACAACTCTGCATTCTAGGGCATCAGTAACAGCCGTATATCAACATCCATAGGATAAAGTAATGATGCTTTATCTTTGATGCTCTGCCTGTGATTGATAACATCTCCAAATTTTTAATCGAACAATATTCTACTGATTTTGCAGCTTGGTTACTAGGTGAATCAATTACTCTAACTACCATCAATCCCACCGAACTTAACGTCGAACCCATCCGCGCAGATTCAGTAATGTTGCTGCAATCTAGAGGTATTATCCTGCATACTGAGTTTCAAACTATCGGCGATGAAACCATGCCCTTTCGCATGGCAGATTATTACTTGCGCTTAACTAGGAAATTTCCCGAAAGAGATATTCAACAAGTAGTAATTTACCTGAAAAGGACGAGTTCGGATTTAGTCAGACAAGATAGATATGTAACTGCTGTAATGACACACCAGTTTCGTGTAATTCGCTTATGGGAACAACCTGTAGAGGTGTTTTTAAGTACGCCAGGATTATTACCATTAGCGGTATTAAGCCGCGCCTCAGATAAGGAAAGCGTGTTAGCGCAGGTAGTAAGAGAGTTAGAGAAAATAACTGACCCCAGAGAGCAGACTAATTTAACCGCAGCGACAAGTATCTTGGCGGGGTTAGAATTAGAAGCACAGACGATCCGACAATTGATGAGGAGTCCAGTGATGCGCGAATCTACGATGTACCAATTTATTTTACGTGAAGGTCGGGTTGAGGGACTGGAACAAGGACTGGAACAGGGTTTAATTCAAGGTCGCACCGATGGAGAAAGAGCAATAGTTATCAAGCTGCTTACTCGGAAGTTAGGTAGTTTATCGCCTGAAATAACAGCAAAAGTCAATGTTTTGAGTGTTGAACGGTTGGAGGCTTTGGCTGAGGCTTTGTTGGATTTTGCCAGTGTTGGCGATCTAGAATCCTGGTTGGGATAATCTGAGCAATAATTTCACTACTACTTTGTATAAATAGTTCTAACTCTAAAAGTTAGTAATTTTGAGGATTTTGCTGAAATGAGTAAGCTATTAATACCAAATTTTCAGAGTAAGCAAATGGGGCAAGTAATCGCCACTCTCACTGTAGCAAATCGCATAGATCGCGTTCTAGCAGAGCGAGGATTTATATCTAGTGAAGAAGTGCGTACTTGTCTACTAGATAACGTATTAGTTGATACGGGCGCAACGTTGCTTTGCTTACCTTGTAGCATTATTACTCAATTGGGCTTGGTTCAAGGTGGGGAAGCTGCTGTTGAGACTGCTGCTGGAGTCAGACAAGGGCGAATTTTTCGGGATGTAGAAATTTGTATAAGCGATCGCTGTGGAACTTTTGACTGCCTTGAACTGACTGAAGTATCGTATGCTTTATTAGGCGTAACGCCTATGGAAGTCTTGGGGTTAGAGCCAGACTTAAAAAACCGTAAGTTAAGAGTTTTGCCTATGAATTCTGAGCAAACCTACTTAAGTGTTTTGTAAGCTAGTGTACTGCTCATCTGTGTTGCTTACCATGATGGAGAAGCGAACGCAGATAAACGCAGATGAACGCAGATGTATAGTTAACCTTTGCTAATAAACTTTTACAGCTAGTTTATGTTTTATCATTTTTGACCCCTATCATGTCACTGCTTATTTGTCAAGTGTTATGGTGGTAGCTGTAGATATTGGCATAATCTTTGCAAGTATATAGCTGTAACTTAAATATATTAGTTAAATAACTATCAACTAAATTTATAGTGTATCTGGAATTTGTAATACATTGCTTGTATTTGATTGCAACTGCTGACAATGTGTATCTGCAATTTCAGGCAATATTGATAAGTCTAAATATGAACAGCATAAATGCGATCGCTCGTTCGTTTCACCCGCTCGAACTAATTACTAATAATATTACTCATAACTTTATTCCTTTAGCTTTTTATTCTAGCTTGGCTGGAGTTGTTTATTTATTATTAGGTGGTTTTATTTGGCTAAAGCCTTTAGAAGTAGCAAAGAAACCTTACTTAACTTGGGCTGTTTTGTTACCGATAATTTTTATACCTTTATGGCTTGGTTCTGGCGCTTGGGCGATCGCAATTACTCTAGTTTCTATTTATGGATTCAAGGAATTTGCACGCGGTACAGGGCTTTACGAGCATCGGGCTTACTGTATTGTAGTGGATGTATTAATTATTGGTTTGGGTTTGTGTGCTGCTTTTAGTCAATATGGACTATTTATGGCATTACCTATTTGGGGAATAGCAGGAATTACAGCTTTACCAATACTTACCAATCAATCTAAAGGAGCAATTCAAAACATTTCCTTGGCTGCAATTGGGCTAATTTATTTTGGTTGGTTTATGGCGCATATTAGCTTTTTAAGTCAATCGAGATATGGCTTAGGCTATGTCTTATTTATGGTGCTGGCAACTCAATTTAACGATGCTTTAGCTTTTTTGTGGGGCAAATTATTCGGCAAAACTACCTGGACGGAGATATCGCCTAAAAAGACAGTTGAAGGGTCGATTTTAGCTTTGATATCGAGTATTGCGATCGCATTTCTAAATTGGCAAATCGCTTTTCCTCATTTCCAGTGGTGGTTAGTAGGAATAGTTGGTTTAATAGTTGGTATTGGCGGTCAAATTGGCGACTTGGTAATGAGTGCCTTTAAACGCGATTTAGGTATCAAAGATTTTGGCGCACTTTTACCTGGACATGGCGGAATTTTAGATCGCATTGATAGTTTATTGTGGGTTGCGCCTGTATTTTTCCATACAGTCCGCTTTTTTTATGGAGGCTTTGGCTACTAATGCAAGATGTACGCCAGTGCAGTATTAACCTCAATTATTGGTGGATAGTTGCCCATCTTAAAAGCTTTCCGCGCGATGGAATTAAATCAGCTAAAGTGGGAACGCGAGAATTAGTTGTTGTCAAGCGCAATGGTAAGTTCAGTGTATTTGAAGATGCTTGTCCTCACAAACGAGTGCGCTTAAGTGAATTTGGTCGCCGCGTCGGGAATAAACTTGTTTGTAGTTATCACGGCTGGAAATTTGCAGCTAATGGTCAATGTACTGAAATTCCAGGGATGGAAAATGTAAGTAAGCAATTTTGCCTCAAGTCTTACCCAGTTCGAGAATATGGCGGCTGGTTGTGGGTATTTTTGGGAGAGGCGCAATTAGCAGATTCAGTTCTCTTACCAAAAATTCATCCATCCCAAAGTCAGCAATATCATCCAATTCCTATGCAAGGAGAGATTGGCTGTCATTTTAGCTATATTACCGAAAATGCTACAGACTTATTTCATGCAGACTTGCATCAAAGCGCCCAACCTTGGGCAAATCCTAAACTATTATCGCTAGATAGTGACGATCGCACAGTATCAGCAATCTATGAAGTAGATACGCCTAGATTACTAGCAGCCTTAATATCTCATCCAGGCAAAAATCGCGTTCATGTAATGTACGAATACCCTTATTTTCACCTGTGGTCGGAGGATGGGGCATTTTATTTATTTGTAGTTTACGTTCCTACTGCACCGCAGCGAACTTGGGTATACTCGACGTTTTACTTTCGCCATGTATGGGGAATACCTTGGATTTTGAAATTGTTGCACCCAATTTTAGATAAAGGTACATTTCGCCAAGTATTTGCTGAAGATATTCGCGCAGTACAAGAAGAACAACGGGCTTACAACTTACATAGTCAAGACTTAAGCCGCGAAACTAACCCAGTTTCTCATGCAGTCCGCAAAGTTATTTTAAATCAGACACAGGGGCGATCGCCTTTAACTCCAGAACCGTTTGTTTATCAGGGTAAGCCGCTATGAAATTTGAGTATGCACCTGCTGCTGACTTGGCAGATCCTTTAATTAAACGTTTGGGGAGGTATCCCCGCGTACCAGACTTGACTTGGGATACTTTGCGGTTTTTTGGTAGTTGGCTGGCAGTGACACTATTACGCCTGCAATATCGGCTGACTGTAAAAGGGCAAATTCCTCAAGGCGATCGCATTGCCATTGTAGCTAATCATCAATCGCACTTAGATACTGTCACTTTACTTGCAGCAATACCCGCCAAAATCAGACATCAAATTGTTGTATTAGCAGCCGCAGATTACTTTTTTGGTCGAATTAATCGGGCATTAGCAGCATCATTACTGTGTCAAGCTGTAGCTTTCGATCGCCTCAGCGTGATGGAATTAAGGCAGTGGCGAAGTCGTCTTAAAGCTGCTAATTCTGGCTGGATTTTGTTTTATCCCAGTGGTAGCCGCAAAAGCTGCCAACTTCAACGCGGACTATTAAAACTACTAATACAAGAAGGTTGGACAATTGTCCCCGCACATTTAGCCGGAACTGAAGAGGCTTGGTCAGTAGATGCGCCATTGTGGAAGCCTTTTGGACATTTGGAAGTGACCTTTGGCGAACCTTATACAAGTAATGACTTAAATTTGTTAGTTACTCAACTTAAACAAGAACTATTTTTATGACTCCTAAACTCGACTTAGGCTTATACCAAGCTAAATATACCTTTCGCAACTGGCTAAGAAAGATTCCTGGTATTAGCCAACTATCACCTAATTGGCTATCATGTTCGACAATTATTCCTGGCGTATTAATAGCTTACTGCTTGTATCAAGGTTGGTGGATGGGGGCGGTAATTGCGATCGCCTTCCGCATGACTCTTAGTACCCTAGACGGCTTAGTTGCTGAAGAATTTAACAAAACATCACCATTAGGGGCGTATCTCAACCGTCTACCTGGAGAAATTGCCGATTTGCTCATTATTTTAGGTTTATTTCCCTACAGTCAAATTAGTTGGATTATTGCCCTAATTATCCTCACAAGCTGGGTACAAACCTTCGGCTTACTCGGCTTAGTAGCAGGAAGCAAAACGCAATCAGTAGGACCATGCGGACAAACCGACAGACTCGCAATTATCGCCCTTAGCTGTATTGTTGCGGCTTTCGGGTTTCCAGTATGGCAATACGTTATTCCTGGAATGTGCATCGGTTGCGGCTTAACAATTCTGCTGCGGATCTTCCGTTCTATCCGCGACATTACCAACACCCAAACAGCCTAACAGTAGCAACATCTGCGTTCATCTGCGCGGCAGGTGCTACAAGTCGGCACAGCCGCTTTGGGCGTACTGCCTTGTCCATCTGCGTTCGCTTCCTAATTCGCGCAAGAAATCTAATGATTCCTGGAATTACTTACTTAAACTGGGCAGGACTTGCCCCTCTAACTTTACGGAGTTATCTGCATAGCCTAATCGCCCCCGAACTAATGGGCAACATTCTCCTCCCAAACTGGGTAAAAAGAGTCGAGAAACTACGAGAAGATGTTGCTTTATGGTTAGGCACACATAGCGAACAAGTTGCCTTTGTACCTTCTACCAGTGTGGCACTAACGATCGCCGCCCATAGTCTAACCTGGCAAAATAGCGACACTATCTTGTATCCAGCCAATGACTTTCCAGCGAACGTTTTACCCTGGCAAAGTTTAGACCGCTTTGGCGTTCAAGCGCAAGCTGTGCAAGATTGGACGCAACCTTGGGATAAACCTGTAAAAATGGTCAGCATCTCTACAGTTGACTTTACAACAGGCATAGAACAACCTTGGCAGCAAGTAGTACAGCAAGCAAATGCTAAAGGTATTTGGACTTGTGTTGATGCAATTCAATCGGCGGGAGTTAAACCAAGTTGGTGTCCTGAAATTGATTTTTGGTGCGCGGGGACGCAAAAATGGTTAGCTTCTGGTTTGGGATTGGCTTTATTAGTGCTAAGTCCTAAAGTTTTAAGCCGATTATCTCCACCATTTCCTACTTGGCTAGGATTAAATCAACCGCCTCTAGTTCAATCGGGGATGAGTAAAACTGCGCGTGGTTGGGAGTTAAGTTGGGCTTCTCCGCAAGCTATAGCCCGATTTGAAACTAATCTCAAATACTTTCAAGCTTCTGGTTGGGAAAATATAAGCCAAGGTGTAAGACAAAGACGCGATTATTTGCACGAACGCTTGTTAGAAATGGGTTGGAAAGTTGTATCTTGTCCCGAACGGTGGTCTGGTCTTGTTTGTTTCGATCCAGGATTGGGACAAGCAGAATCAATTGTTAAAGATGGCTATAAAAAGCGGATTATTACCGCCCAACGAGGAGACTATGTACGTATATCGCCGCATATTTTCAATTCGATGTCAAGTTTAGCGAGAACGGTTGATTGGTTGTGGAAATGTAAGCTTGAATACCGTTAAATACCCCCCAAAGCAATGAAATATCAAATTTTACGTTTTTTACTCAAAACTGTAGGCAAACTTAGCAAAGGCATTAGTTTAGGCTGGAGGACTGGCTTTGATTCTGGTGTAATGCTGGAATATGTATATGAAAATAAACCTCAAGGAATTACACCATTAGGGGTGTTAATTGACAAAATATACTTATCAAATAAAGTTTGGGATGGAGTGCGATCGCGCCGCCGAATGTTAGTCGGGCAACTTCAAGATGCGATCGCCCAATACAATCGTCCTCAAGTATTCGATTTAGCGGCTGGTGTTGGTTCTTACTTATTTTTATTACCTTTCGATCGCGCAAGTATTATTGCTGGCGATTACAACCAAGAAGCCGTTAATCAAGGAAAAGCTAAAGCACTTGCCCAAGGGCGCAAAGATATTATTTTCAAACGCAACGATGCATTTAATTTGACAGAATTTGCGAGTAAAAAAGTAGATATATTAGTTTCCTCTGGATTTTTCGATATTTTGACTGAAGATGACCAAATTAAAACAGTTTTAATAAATGGTTCAACTATTACTCAACCAGGTGCAAGATGGGTATTTACCATTGAAGAACATCATCCAGACTTGAAACTATTGCAAGAAAGTTTAGTCGATTTAAATCAACAACCTTGGAAATTAGTATTGCGCCCAGCCCGACAGCTAATAGATTGGGCAAAACCCTACGGCTGGGAACTAGAAACACTCCAACGCAACGAATATTTTGCTGTAGGAACAATGGTAAAAAGATGAAATTAAGCAATCAACCATTTTTATTAGAGACAGAAGGCGATCGCGCTTGCCTGCTGTTACATGGCTTAGGTGGCGGTGTATATGAGATGCAGCTATTAGGAGAATACTTGTATAAATGCGGTTTAACTGTGCAAGGTATAAATTATCCAGGTCATGCGGAGATTATGGCTAAAATGCCTGCTTCTAAATGGCGGGAATGGTACGAACATATAGAAGAAACTTATCAAAAACTTAGTTCAAAATACTCCAGTATTTCTGTAGTTGGATTTTCTACTGGTTGTCCTTTGGCTTTGTATTTAGCAGCTACAAACCCTCTAGAAAAGTTAGTTTTACTTAGTCCTTTTTTAGCAATCAAGCACGAGTGGTATTACTTATTAAAACCAGAGACTTATCTAGCTTCTGTAGGGTGGTTAATTAACGATGTACCGCGCTTAAAGTTGCCAATTCGAGATAGACAAATGTGCAAAGCTGCTGAAGAAGCTGCTTTTTTTAAAACTTTTAATCTACCGACAGTTAAAAGTGCATTGGAATTAATTAACGCAATTAAGCCACTATTACCGCAAATTAAGGAACCGACATTGATTATTCAGTCGCATAAAGATACAGTTGTCGATCCCAGTGGCGCGAGAATAATTTATCAGCAACTTGGTTCGAGCTATAAAAAGCTTTGTTGGTTAGAGAAATCAGACCATATTATTTTGTTAGATGTAGAACGCGATCGCGTAACTCAAGAAATTAAAGACTTCCTGTTGCCATGAAAACAGCTTGGGTGACAGGTGCGACAGGCTTTTGGGGTCGAAATGTAGTTTTAAGTTTGCTGCGGCTAGATTGGCGTGTAGTGGCGCTAACAAGATCCAAGCCAGAGGAGTTGATGGCGTGGGCGCGATCGCAAAATAAAGAATTAGTATGGCAACACTGCGATTTACAAAACTTTTTTTTACAACAACTGCAAGAATTAGAGCCACCATCTGCATTATTTCACTGTGCCGCAATTTTTGACAGCATAGCAACAATGATGCAAGTAAACGTCATATCTCCCATCGGGATAATTGAAAGCGTTTTGCCTGCAATGCAAGCTACTGGCGAAGGTAGAATTGGTATATTTCTAGGTCAAAATGGGCGAATAGGATTGCCGAATTTGGGGTATTTTAGCGCTACTCAGGGGGCGCTGTGGACTTGGGCAGAATCTCAATCGCGTACTTTAGCACAGCAAGGGAATGTTTCTCTTAGCTTAGTATTTCCGCCGCGTGCGCCTTCCGATTTACAAGCACAACTAGCAGAAAAATTGAGCAAACCACCGAAATTATCAACTCGTCCAACTGCTGACGATTTGGTTAAAAAAGTGCTTTTAGGACATCGGCGGGTAGGTCGTCGTCCTATACTTGCAGGTATCTCAACTTTGCTGTGGTAATTGATTACGATCAAGTGAGGCATATAAATGGATGGTGTAGTAGTAGCGGTCAGTCGCAGCCCAGCACACACTTTCACCAAGCAAAATCAAAAGAGTATTCAGCTTTTAACAGGACTTGGCGTTGAAGGCGATTCACATCTAGGCAAAACAGTCAAACACCGCTCGCGCGTAGCAGTTGACCCAACCCAGCCCAATTTACGTCAAGTGCATTTAATTCATGCAGAACTACATGACGAGTTGCAAGCGTCTGGCTTTGTAGTATCAGCCGGACAAATGGGTGAAAATATTACTACACGCGGTATCGATTTACTTAGTTTACCAACTAGCACGAAACTACATATAGGCGACACAGCAATAGTTGAAATAACAGGGCTGCGAAATCCCTGCACCCAATTAGATCGATTTCAGTCAGGATTAATGGCGGCGGTACTAGGGCGTGACGAACAAGGAAAGCTTATTCGTAAAGCTGGAGTTATGGCAATTGTTATGATTGGCGGTAAGGTAGCTTCTGGTGACTCAATTTATATTGAACTACCACCACAACCGCACAAACTTCTAGATCGGGTTTGAAATGAATCGATAGTAAACACACTATGTCTCTACAAGAAACCAAAGAACAAGCTTTTAAGCTGTCTGTGAGCGATAGTCGAGTAATTACAATCGCACGTATCAATTAGCTAGTAGCTGTACGGTATGAAGTTTATGTATAATAACTGACATTTAGAGACTATACAAAAAAATAAAATGACTGGAATAGAATGGCTGCGATCGCTTCACATTTTATCAATCCGTTAATTAGTTGCAATGGATGTAACATCATGACTTTATTAAAAGCATACGAGGAATTGATTGACTTTATTGCAGCAGGTACAACTCCAGACAATATTGTTGCTTTTCGCCCTTCAGAAGAAACAAAACAACGTGTCGCCGATCTCTTGCGGCGGGAAAAGACAACGGGACTAACACCAGATGAATTATCTGAGTTGGATCGTTATATGCAACTAGAACATTTAATGCGTTTAGCTAAAGCTCGTGCAAGAAAGTATCTTTCTATTCAGTAGCCTTGAGTACCACTTATATCAATGCAGACCTCCGGCGCTTAGTCATTGCACGCGCTGATAACCTTTGTGAATACTGCCTAATACATGAAGATGACACATATTTTGGTTGTGAGGTAGACCATATCATTAGCGAGAAACATGGTGGTCCAACAAACGCAGTTAACTTAGCCTATGCTTGCATGAGTTGTAACAGGAATAAAGGAAGTGATGTTGGCTCTATTGTAATGCCGCTAGCTCGTAATATTTTCAGTCGATTTTTTAATCCACGCATCGATTTATGGTCTGAGCATTTTGTATTAGATAATTCAGACAAAATTACTATTGTTCCTTTAAACGATATTGGTGAGGTTACAGTTCGTATTTTGGGATTTAATAGTATTGAGCGTTTGTTAGAACGACAAACATTATATGAAATCGATCGGTATCCAACAGTACAAGCTTTACAACGCATTGAGAATCAAAGCGATTTATCTAATCAATAATGCTGCCCAAATATGCAGACACGATCGCTTCGTGTACTTTGGTGAATTTTTTGGAAATATGTTCTTCTAAATGTCCTTCTTTTATGGAAGGTTTGATTAATTCTACTGCTGCTTGGATAAGTTGTATGGCAATTTGCTTGTCTATCTCTGAAGCTGACGATGATGAGTTTGGAAACATTTGAATTGTAGTGCCATCAGTTCTAAAGTCAGAATAATTTGAGCAAATCATATATTAGTACCTAATTGTAAAAACACAATACTTTATATTGTTATAAGGTGAGTTCGCCAAATAATACCGACAACAAGTAATGACTGTTATTTAGACTAATTTGCTCTAATTGCCAAGCTTGCTTCCTCAAAATTTTCTCTAGCTGTTCGGCAGAGATTGCCTGCTGATCGACTAAAATTTCTCCCAATCTTCTACCACTAAATTGCTGTTCTAATAAAGCTTTTTTTAGCTCGTATTGAAAAATTAATTTTTCTTCAACTAGAAGTTGACCTAGCGGTAATTGCTCGTCTCCCAATAATTTTTCTAATTGGTTTGCAGATATTACTTGTCTTTCTAATAATTGTTCGGCTAGCTTTTTATTACTGGTATAAAGCTCTGACAAAACTTTATCTAATTCAGATTGCATAACTAATTTTCCTAGATAAGAATTGAGTTTAAGTAAAAAACAAACTGATTTAAATAGCTATCAGGAAGTAGATTGCTTCTTGACATTATTTACGTGTACTTACATAAGGTAAGAGACAATATATAAAGTTTCACACTTCTATCAAGAAAATTATTATCAAGTTTTAGTGAAGAATTAGCTGCAAAATAACCGCAGGCGCAAGCTGGGGTTAAATACTTATATTCAAATCATCTAGCTTGCTACAGGTGTTCGATTAGCTAGCAAATACCTGTCCCCAAGTTGCAAATAAAAATACTCCAACTGTTGCGATCGCTAGCAACCCCTGAATCAAATTTCCTACCAACGAGCCGACAACTATTCCCAATCCAGCCTTAAAAGCTAGCTGAAAATCTCGTCTGTATAAATACTCACCCAAGATTGCTCCCAACAATGGACCGAGCAAAATCCCCAACAAAGGACCACCTATAGGCAAAGCAGGCAACAAACCTAAAATTCCTACTACTAAGCCTACAAATGCACCTATTTGCCCCCATTTACTTGCACCTGCGCGTTGTGCACCCCAAAAAGTTGCCAAAAAATCGATGCCGATGCCCAATAATAAAACAGCGATCGCCACTATCAAAGGCAAACTTATACTACCTAAAGAGCCTTGCACCGCCCCCCAAATCAAAATCGCAATCAAGATCAAGCTAGTACCAGGAATACCAGGAACTACAGCCCCGATTATTCCTACAACCATAAAAGCCACAAGTAACCAATAGAGAAGCAACATAAAGGTTTTAACTCCCAACAGATGCGCGATCTTTATCTACCAAATAATTGCTTAGGGTAACAGCTAACTTGTCGGCAATGCCACTAACCCAGTTTTGATCTTGGAGAGTATAACTGCGGGGAGCATTTGCCCCCAAAATTAAAGCCCCGCGATCGCCTATCGGCTGCAAAATCGCTCCTTGAGTATTTTCTGGCAGATAGTCAAATTCAATTTTGCCTGGATAAGTTTTCAGCCCAACTAAGTAGATAGGCTTATGTTTATCTAACACCCGCTGCAAAATCGCCCCTGGTTTAACTTCTTTATTTGCGCCCAAAATGCCGCGCCTGAGCAGCACATTACCTTGATAAACAACTATTAGACTGCGCGTTACAGTATTTGTCAGCAATAAATGCGATGCCCAAGCAAGCTCATTTTTCACCTCTTGGGGCAAATCGGGGGCAAGTTCAAAACCCTCTTCGCCAATTAACTCTACAGCATCAGGCGATCGCGGCGCGACTTGCTGCCACAATAAACCAGTCAAAATTAACAAAGCACTCAAAATTACCCCTAACGCATCAGCCCGCGCTTGAGAATCGGTAATTTCTGGCGTTAATAAGCGGTTAACAAGCAGCAAAACCCCTCCTAACGCACCAGCTACAAGAGGTAATCGCCGCAAAACCGCATTTCGATCTGATGAAGCCATAATCAAACGTAGAGTTTCAAGTTTTAAATTAAAAATCTATTTCTATACTTAACTCAAAACTCAAAACTCAAAACTATTCTTACTCTTCTCCTGGTTCGATAATCCGCTGGAATAAGTACCCCGTACCTCTTGCCGTCAGTATTAGTTCGGGATTGCTCGGATCGTCTTCTAACTTGGCTCTCAACCGAGAAATATGTACGTCTACTACGCGAGTATCAACGTGCCTTTCTGGTGTGTATCCCCAAACTTCTTGCAAAATCTCCGATCGCGAGAAAGCTTCGCCAGAGCGACTAACTAGCAATTCCAACAAGCTAAATTCCATTCCTGTTAGGCGGATACGCTCGTCGCCTTTGTAAACTTGGCGCTTATTTGTGTCAATTCGCAGGTTGGTAACATGAATCACACCAGAACTGGGAATTCCCGAAGCTCCTGTTTTGTCTACTCTCCGCAATACCGAGCGAATGCGTGCTTCTAGTTCTTTTGGTGAAAACGGTTTAACCACATAGTCATCTGCACCTAGCTCTAAGCCAGTGATGCGATCGGCGACATCCCCCAAGGCTGTTAGCATAATAATTGGTACATCTGATTCTTTACGTAATTCTTGACAGACACCATAACCATCAAGCTTGGGCATCATGACATCTAAAACCACTAAGTTTGGCTCGGCTTTGCGGAAAGTATCTAAAGCCTCTTCGCCATCGGCTGCTGTCACGACATCATAACCAATCATAGAAAGCCGAGTTTCTAAAATTCGGCGGATACTGGCTTCGTCGTCCACTACGAGGATTTTTTCTTTATGATTTTCCAATTTCTTTTACTCTCCTTAAGTGGAATTTCCAATCGTTAATTTTTAATCTAGTTCCATTAAGATTATCATCTCATCTAACGTTTTTAAGAAGCTCAGAGCATTACTAATACTGGATTTCAAGCTTTCTTAAGATTTTCCATATATGAACATTCTTTAAGAATTAACAACTAACAATGCCCAAAACTAGAACATACTACGTTTGCAACGAATGTGGAACAGAATCCCCGCAGTGGTTTGGCAAGTGTCCAGGCTGCGGAACTTACAATTCCTTAGAAGAACAAATTGAAACTTCTGCCTCTATTTTGCCCAGTCGAGGAGGAGTAAAATCTGGAACTAGCAACGGGAAGTCAAACAAACCAGCAAAACCAAGAGCATCTTTAACTTTCGCTCAAATTACCCATCGCGATCAAGAGCGCTGGTTTTCTGGGTACGGAGAATTAGATAGAGTATTAGGTGGTGGCATCGTTCCTGGCTCTCTAGTGCTAATTGGCGGCGATCCTGGTATTGGCAAATCTACTTTACTGTTGCAAGTATCTAACCGCCTAGCGGAACAGTATCGCATTCTTTACGTCTGTGGGGAAGAATCAGGGCAACAAGTTAAGCTTAGAGCTTCGCGTTTGGGAGTATCTAGCGAACCAGAAGTGCAGACAGAATCAAATAATGGGACAAATAAAAGTGTAGGGGCGGATCTCTATGTATTGCCAGAAACGGATTTGGAAGAAATTTTGCGGGAATTAGAATCGCTTAAACCAAATGTCGCAGTGATTGATAGTATTCAAACAATCTACTTGCCATCAATGGCATCTGCGCCTGGCTCTGTCGCTCAAGTACGCGAATGTACCGCAGCTTTGATGAAAGTGGCAAAGCGCGAGGATATTACACTGCTAATAGTCGGACACGTCACCAAAGAAGGCGCGATCGCAGGTCCGAAAGTATTAGAACACTTGGTCGATACAGTATTGTACTTTGAAGGCGATCGCTTTGCTTCTCACCGCTTGCTGCGATCGGTAAAAAACCGCTTCGGCGCAACTCACGAAATTGGCGTGTTTGAAATGCTAGAACGAGGACTGAGGGAGGTTTCCAACCCCTCAGAGTTATTTCTAGGTAGCCGCGATGAAAGTACCCCAGGCACAGCCCTAGTAGTAGCTTGTGAAGGTACGCGCCCGATTGTAGTAGAATTACAAGCTTTAGTAAGTCCTACTAGCTACAGTTCGCCTCGGCGTTCGACTACAGGCGTTGACTATAATAGGCTATTACAAATTTTAGCTGTGTTAGAAAAACGAGTGGGTATTCCTCTATCTAAGTTGGATGCTTATGTCGCTTCAGCAGGTGGGTTGAATGTAGAAGAACCTGCGGTAGATTTGGGAGTAGCGATCGCTGTAGTAGCTAGTTTTCGCGATCGCGTCGTCGATCCGCGTACTGTGTTAATTGGCGAAGTCGGTTTGGGCGGACAAATTCGCCCCGTCTCGCAGATGGAATTGCGATTAAAAGAAGCAGCAAAACTAGGCTTCAAACGCGCGATTGTGCCTAAAGGTCAAAATTATCCCGATGTCAGTCTAGAAATTATCCCCGTAGCCAAAGTCATCGATGCCATCATAGCCGCCATCCCACCGCAACATTTATCAGAGTTTGAAATGCCAGATCCAGATGAGGACGAAGAATGATGCGATCGCCCAACTTAAAACTACTTTTACTTTTAACTTTACTTCTCAATACCTTTGGCTGTTTTGCCGAAGCACCCACCAACTCCAAACCCCCTACACCACCAAAGCCAGCTAGCAAAACAACACCTGCTAAAGCGGCAAAGTCTGCTTACTCTTTTGTAGATAGTATTTGTCTTAATACTCACTGGAGTTATGGCGATACTCCTTACGGGCAAAAGTATGATGCTGTGAGGCAAAAATTAGTAGCTTTAGGCGTGCGACACATCCGCGACGGTGGTGCAAGCCCAGATGTAATTCGCAAAATGAGACAATTGGCGCGTCAAGGTATCAAGACAACTTACATCATGAATCCAAATGTAGGAGTTGCCCCTAATTCTTCCTACTGGGTTACAGAACCAGGTTATAAAGTTGTCGATTTTGTCAAAAAAGTTGGGACTAATACTATTGATGCTGTCGAAATCTCTAACGAAATTGACCTAAATTTCCAAAAATACTACTGGCGCAAAGGCGATAAAGAAAAACTTAACGACGATCCTAACTCCTCTCGATACTGGGTTCCCTATATTCGCAGCCTGACTAAAGATACTTACAAAGCTTTAAAGAGCGATCGCGCTACTGCTAAAGTCAAAGTTATTGGTCCTTCTTTGGGACGTACTTATAATTACGAAAATAAATCACCTTTAGGCGATCTCAGCGCTGATGTAGATTGGGGCAACTTTCACCCTTACCCTTCTGGTGGCAATCCGTTTAACAATCCTTTTCAGTACAACACTATTGAAAAATATTACTGGCATAGCAACTTCCCGTCAGTAAATCTTGACAACCATCCTTACGCTTTTGACGTGTATGCTCCGCCTTTTGGACGCAAGCCGATGGCAGCAACGGAAACAGGCTACTTTACTACCAAAGGGAAAAATGGCATTTCTGAAAAGGTACACGGCAAATACATCCCGCGTTTGTTCCTAGAATATTTCCGCAATGGCGTTACTCGTACTTGCTCTTACGAGTTGGTTGATGAATGGAGCGATCGCGGCAATTCTGAAGGCAATTATGGCATACTACGCAATAATTTGACTCCAAAACCTGCCTATACGGCTTTAAAAAATATCATCAGCGTGCTTAAAGATCCGCAAGGCGCAAGGATAGTTCCCAGAGCAGTCAACTATAAACTAACCTTCAAAGCGCCGCCTAAGTACGATCGCACAGAATACGTCCACGATCTTTTACTGCAAAAGCGCGATGGTAGTTTTTATTTAGTTTTGTGGCATGAAATTTCTAATGGCGATCGCAGTCGCACTCCCGTAAGAGAAATAAATCCGCCACCGATACCCACTCAGGTAAATCTAGTCACGCCTATTCGCAGTGCTACTATTTATACTCTCAATGATGTTGGTAATATGGCTACTAAAGCTGCTCCTATTCGCAATAACAGAATTAGTCTCAATGTCACTGACAAAGCCACTATCATTAAGCTAGTCCCCAGAAAATAACAGGTCTAGAGGGCTGTACCTAGCTAATGTTAGCTCAAGTCCTCAGTGATTTTGTTGGTTAATTTTGATACTAATAATAGTCAAACTGTTATTTCCTTGGACATATCTAAGTAGGTATTTAACAATACGGCGCATCTGTTAGTAAACTGTTAAAGTTATACTTATTAGCAAGCATTGTCTGCAAGATTATAGAACACAATAGTTAAATCTAGGTTAAGAGAAAACTAAAACCGAGTTAGTTTAGTAAATATGCTTAATTAGAGCAACTATTTCAGTTATAAGTATTTAAACCTATCTTGATGTTAGTCATTGCTCCAATAATAAAAAATATATGGCTTTAAAAACCAGGAGGAATAATGGACAACAAAGCAAATTTTCTCTACCCGCGCAGCCGCTATCACGGTCAAGTTAAGCCAGAAAACTTAGTTTTTAATGCGAATCTGCAAGAATTTGCCCAAAAGGTAAGTTACATCTGCAATCTAGAAACTGCTGGCAAACTTACACCAGAAGAGTCATATCAAAAAATTCGCGCTTTATGGAAACAACTCAAGCGCTCCAAACAGCAGCTAGGCATAGGTAATAATATGTTTGGCAATGACGAGCAGCAATGAAGCTATTGTTACTCCTGTTATTTAGATACTGAAATTAAGCAAAATTTTTACCCCTTAGCAAACCACTAGGGGGAATTTTTGTAAGGTGGCGAAATTAACGGGTTAAGCTGACTGCTAAACTTTGCTCTGTTACCTGACAATAGTAGTTCTGCAACTGGCGGGTAGCTGCTGCCCATCCCCAGCGTTCGGCTTCAAGTCGGGCATTGCTGCGGATAGTTTCTCGTTCTTGTTTTTGTTCTAGCAGATGACACGTTGCGGCGATCGCTCCTTCATCTCCTGTCTGCGGATCGAACAAAAACCCATTTACCCCAGAAGTAACAATATCAGGAATTCCTCCAGAACTTGCCGCTACAACAGGACATCCCGCCGCCATCGCTTCTAGCAATACTAATCCTAATGTCTCAGTACGGGAAGGAAATATAAATGCATCGGCTGAAGCAAAAGCCGCACCCAATTCTCTACCTGTCAAGTAGCCGACAAAGTGAGTAGGCGTACCAGCAAAATACTGTTCTAAAGACGCTCTATGGGGACCATCGCCAACTAATGCTAGTTGCGCTCCAGGGATAGCTTCTAATACAGGTTTGATGCGCTCGATTTCCTTTTCTGCTGACAAACGGCCGACATATAGCAATAACGGACTATCGGGATATCCTTGGCTGAGATGCGATCGCATTTCGCTAGATGCAAGTTCGGGGTGAAATAACTCTGTATCTACTCCGCGCTGCCACAAATCTACTCTTTCTATCCCATGAGCAGTTAATTCCTCTACCATTGCTGTTGAGGTACACAAGTTTAGTTGCGCCTGGTTATGAGCAGATTTGAGCAATTCCCACAACAAGCCTTCTAACATTCCTAATTTGTAGTGCTGGAGATACTGGGGTAAATGCGTGTGATAAGACGCTACCAAGGGAATTTTTAAAACTTTGCCATAATACAACCCAGCCAGTCCCAAAACTGCTGGGTTAACTACGTGAATAATATCGGGCTGAAATTCCTCCAAAGCTTGACCGATCGCAGGTCTTGGCAATGCCATTTTTAACTCAGGGTACAATGGCAAAGGAAAACCAGTAACGCCATATACTCTAGCTCCCATGTACTCTGTTATGCCCCCATCAGGAGCTACTACCATTACGCGATCGCCACTGCGCTGCAAATGCTCTACAGTATGTCGCAGTCTCGTTACAATTCCATCAACTTTGGGTAAAAATGTTTCAGTAAATAAGGCAATTCGCATACAGAAAATAAGGTCTGGGGGCTACCGCTACGCGGTGTTTTGAGGTAAAAGTAAATAGTCTATAACACAGTACCACCAGAATTAGACTGTTTTCTACTGGGCTGGGTACAAATTCCATGTATGCCAATAGCAGGTATTGTCCCACCTAACAATACTCCTACTCCTTGGGCGAAGCAATTAATTCGATGCCTATTTTCGGCTACTTGGGCAACAAATAGGTCTTGCAGCGTTGGAGATGGAGATTTGGCTACCCGATTGTCAGCCTGGAAACTAGCCTCTAGCGCTACCCATTCGGGCATTAGGTAGTAGGTACTAAGGCTAGTGGCAGAAATACCAGGTAGTACAACTATTAGCAACAATACAAGCGATCGCATGGACTTTCACGAAAATTGTTTACCGTCGCCAAGCAACTTTGGGCAGAATGTGATTTTTATCTACTCTGTTTTGGTACTTAATGGCAAAGTTGAGCAGCGAGTCTAGCAATGAATCAGACAAGAAGTGAGGCTGCAAGCCAAGATTGAGCAAGTTAGTATTTTTGGCGTTGAAGTAATGTTCTTCTTTTTCGATTCTGGGGTTATCTATATTGTCGATCTCTACCTTTAACCCTAGTGCTGTACCCGCTTTTTGCACCATACCGGCTAAATCGCCGACGCTGAATAATTCTGTAAATTGGTTAAATACGCGAAATTCACCAGCTTCGGCAGGTGATGCGATCGCAAGTTCCACGCACTTTACTGTATCGCGAATATCTAAAAAGCCGCGCGTCTGTCCACCTTTGCCATATACAGTCAAAGGATGTGCGATCGCAGCTTGAATGCAAAATCTATTTAATGCTGTACCAAATACGCCATCGTAGTCCAAACGGTTGATTAACAACTCGTCCATGCCTGTTTCTTCTGTCAGTACGCCATAAACTACGCCTTGGTTTAAATCGGTAGCTCTTAAGCCCCAAATCTTACAAGCAAAGTGAATGTTGTGGCTATCGTGGACTTTGCTGAGGTGATACATCGAACCTGGTTGCTTGGGATAAGGCAATGTGTCCTTGCGCCCGTTGTGTTCGATGGTAATGTAGCCTTCTTCAATATCAATGTTTGGCGTACCGTACTCGCCCATTGTGCCTAGCTTGACTAGGTGACAATCTGGGAATTTCTCGCGCATGGCATACAACAAGTTCAACGTGCCAACAACGTTGTTTACTTGCGTCAAAACTGCGTGTTCGCGATCGATCATCGAAAATGGAGCCGATCGCTGTTCGCCGAAATGCACGATCGCTTCTGGTTGAAATTCCTGCAACGATTTGTCTAAAAATTCGTAGTTGGTGATATCGCCAACATATAAGTCAATTGATTTTCCTGTCAGATCGTGCCAACGCTCAATTCTTTGCTGGATCGAAGCAATTGGCGTTAAGGTATCCGCACCTAATTGTAAATCCCAATGCCGCCGTACCAAACTATCCAAAATCCCGACTTCGTAACCCCGATTCGATAAGTACAGTGCTGTTGCCCAGCCGCAATACCCATCGCCACCAATAATTAAAACTTTCATCTTAACCAGTGCTTACTCGCTTGATACTCGCTCAATTTATCAGGTTTGTGACCCCCATAACCTATTTGAATGTACTTCCCTTGCTCAACTTATTCATTAAGCTTTGTAACAATATTGCTGTCATAACGTTTTACTGTCTTGACAACAGGCGAAGGGGTGAGTAATCTGATAAACATACCCGGGTACAAAGTCTGAAAACGTAATATGCAAGTTAAGCAAAAGGTTACTTTTTATTTATCTCCAGAACTGCATCGCAAACTCAAAATCAGAGCAGCGATTGATTCCGAGCCAATGTCAGATTTAGCAGAAAAGGCAATTGTGTTCTACCTAAATCATCCAGAAATGGTTGAAGCAGCAGAATCCGCCGCTCACGGTCGCACTCACCAAGTACACGCTTGCCCTGAATGTGCAACCTCAGTAGTAGTTAAAGATGGCGAAATGGTGGCTCTCAAGAATCAGCCTGGAGTAGTAAGTGAAGAACAGTTGACTGTAGCTCAAGTAACGCCAGGCGCGGCAGGTCAAGAACAGCTAGTAACCTGTTAACAACTCAAATTTTGGGGCGTAGCTTCAAAAATCCAAACTATTCACTTTGTTTATTTGGTTCCAAGTAGGTTGACGGTCATGAAAGAAGAGCTAAATATTCTGATTCAAGCTCAATACCCCTTAATCTACCTTGTGACATCTGAGGAAGAACGGGCAGAGAGTGCGATCGCGACAATTGCCCAAGCAAGACCTCAGAAACGCATTTACCTGTGGACGGTGACACACGGGATAGTAGAGTACGGTCAGCCCCGCAACGTGACTCAGCACAACACGGTATCGCCGGAAGCAGCGATCGAGTGGGCAATTAGACAGCGAGAACCAGGAATATTTATCTTCAAAGACCTACATCCCTTTATTGACTCGCCAGCAACAACGCGATGGCTAAGAGATGCGATCGCTAGTTTCAAAGGGACGCAAAAAACAATCTTGCTCATGTCTCCAGTTCAGCAAGTCCCTATCGAACTAGAAAAGGAAGTTGTTGTACTTGACTTTGCTTTACCTGACATGACTGAGTTAAATCAAGTTTTGTCCAAGCAATTAGAGCAAAGCAGAGGGCGGAGAATTACTACTGAAGCTAGAGAAAAGTTACTAAAAGCAGCACTAGGTTTGACGCGAGACGAAGCAGAAAAAGTCTATCGCAAAGCTCAAGTAACTACAGGCAATCTGACAGAAAGCGAAGTAGATATTGTTTTATCAGAGAAGAAGCAATTAATTAGACGCAACGGCATTTTAGAATATATCGAAGAAGACGAAACTATCGAAGCCGTTGGCGGACTAGAAGAACTCAAGCATTGGCTCAAGCAACGCTCTAACGCTTTTACAGAAAGAGCTAGAGAGTACGGGTTGCCTCAACCAAAAGGAATGTTAATTTTGGGCGTACCTGGTTGCGGTAAGTCGTTAATTGCCAAAACTACCTCTCGCCTGTGGGGTTTGCCCTTATTGCGCCTAGATATGGGTAGAGTCTATGATGGCTCTATGGTAGGACGCTCGGAAGCTAACCTGCGTAATGCGCTAAAAACCGCTGAATCGATTTCTCCAGCAATCTTATTTATCGACGAATTAGATAAAGCATTTGCTGGCGGTACAGGTTCCGCCGACTCTGATGGCGGTACATCTAGCAGAATTTTTGGTTCTTTCCTGACTTGGATGCAAGAAAAAACTTCGCCAGTATTTGTAATGGCAACAGCTAACCGAGTTGAAAGGCTGCCAGGAGAGTTTTTACGTAAAGGACGCTTTGACGAACTTTTCTTTGTCGATTTGCCGACTGCCGACGAACGCAAAGAAATATTTAACATTCACTTAGTCAAGCGCAAGCGGGACGTTACCCGTTTCGACTTAGACCAATTAGCGAAAGTTGCCGATGGGTTCTCAGGTGCAGAAATTGAGCAAGCATTGATTGCCGCGATGTACGAAGCTTTTGCTCAAGATCGAGAATTCACCCAATTAGATATTATTGCTGCCATTAAGTCCACGCTGCCTCTGTCGAAGACCATGACAGAACAAGTAACCGCCTTGAGAGATTGGGCAAGACAGCGTGCTAGACCAGCAGCAGCCTCCGTAGCTGAATATCAGCGTATGGAGTTTTAAAAGCTTTCTCCTGCTACCACAGGAGGAAAGGCTAGCCTAAGTTGCTAGCAGTTAGACCGAATAGCCGCGTAGGTTTTCCCACCCTTAAGAAGCGCGGCTGCACTTAGCCCAAACTGTTGTCGTTTTAATTCAAATTTCCCAGGAGGAAACCCAAATGTCCCATTTTAGCACCCTACGCACCAAGATCACTGATGCCGAAATCCTCAAGGCTTCTTTACGCGACTTGGGTATTAACACGAAGACTGAAGCTGACGTTCGCGGTTACAACGGTCAAAGAGTTCGTGCAGACTTAGTTGCAGTATTAGAAGGCGAATACGATTTAGGTTGGTCGCGCAATAGTGATGGTTCTTTTGACCTAATTGCTGACCTCTGGGGCGTAGCTAAGAAGCACAATCAAACTGAGTTAATCAACTCAATTAACCAAAAGTATGCTGTAAACAAGACTCTATCAGAAGTCAAGCAGCGTGGTTTGCAAAACGCCAATGTCAAATTGGTTGTGCAAAAGTAATTTAACTTTTTGCGCGTTCCCAAAAATGAAAGGGTTAACCTAGTTAAGTCAGGTTAACCCTTTTTCTCGTGTTGATTTGGATAGGGGTTATGCTGAGGAGATGGAAAAACGAACCACGTTCGCGAAGCGTTTAGGACGCGAAGGAATGAAAGTTTGAGATAGGGCTAAAAATTGGTAATTTTATTCCTTGTCCCCCTTGCCAAACCTTGTCTCCCATCTCTAAAAATCACGGACTTATGCAAAAGGTCTATCGTTTCTAGGTTCCTGCTGGGGATACACCCATTTATCTCGACTTACTGGCAAAATTGAACGCGGAAATGGTTTATTGGGGTTGGAAGCGATCGCTTATTTTTCCTTGAGGATGTAACCTCGCAGTAAGTTTTTGGTAATTATGCGGTTTCTTCCTCGCTGCTTGACTTCGTACAGCGCTTTATCTGCAACAGCAAACAAGACTTCAGGCGAATATTCTGGAGTGGGAATTGTAATAGCTACGCCTATACTTAGGGTGACGTACTGACTCACAGCAGATTGAGGATGATTAATTTCGGCTTGTTGCAACTCTTGTGCTATGGCTTGAGCTACTGTAACTGCTCCTTGTTCGTCAGTATTTGGCAAAATGACGACAAATTCCTCGCCACCGTAACGAGCGACTAAATCGGCGGGACGTTTGACGGCGCGGCTAATTGCACCAGCAACACAACGCAGACACTCATCTCCAGCTTGATGTCCGAGAGCATCGTTGTAGCGTTTGAAGTAGTCAACATCGCACACAATTAAAGAAAGTGGGGAATTTTCTCGCGCTAGCCTTTGCCATTCTGCTGATAGGTATTCGTCAAAATATCGACGGTTAGCAATTTGAGTCAAACCGTCTACAGTAGCAAGGCGTTGTAATTCTCGATTGGCTTGTTGAACTGCAACTTCCGCTTGTTTGCGTTCGGTGACGTTGCGGAATGTTACGACAAAGCCATCGTCTAGTTTGACAGCAACAATCTGAAACCAACCTTCAACACCTTCATGCTCGTAATATAGTTCTCGTTCTTGAAGTTGGTTAGTTTCTACTACTTGAACGTATAAATCGAATAAGCCTTCGTGACGATTTCCTGGCATTTCTGCTAGCAAACGCTTACCAATTAGGGAATGGCGATCGCGTCTTGTTATTGCTTCTGCTGTAGAATTGATTAACAACCACTCAAAATCAATAATCTTTCCCCGCTCGTCTCTAACTGATTTAAAAGCCATTACACCATCGATTGAACTATTCAATACTCCAGATAACAACGATTGTGAAAGCTGTAGTTCTTGAGTACGCTGAGATACTTTGATTTCTAGTTCCCGTGAATATTTTTCTTGTTTGGCGTACAACTGAGCGTTTTCTATAGAAATTGCAGCTTGCGAACATAATAAGTTTAAAACTGATATCCTTGCTGGTGTAAAGGCTCCTTTTGTCAAGTTATTTTCTAGGTATAAAATGCCTCGCAAACTTCCTTGCGACTGGATAGGAATGCATAATACCGAAAGAGGTTGATTTTGAACAATGTGCAGATCCTCACTAAAAATTCCTTCAGTAGTAGCATCATCTAATACCACATTTTCTAAAGTTCTAGATACATAATTAACGATTGATTGTGGCAAGCGATCGCTACTATCTATAGGTAAAGCTTGGCTGACTATGATGCGATTATCTGTTGACACTGAAGCTTCTACTAATAAACTATGCTCGTTTTTCAATATTAGTAATCCCGAACGCGCTCCAGCATTTTCAACTGCAATTTTAATTAGTTTAATTAAAATTAGTTCTAAAGAAATTTCGCTACTAATTGCTTGAGAAGCTTTAATTACTGTGGCTAAGTCTAAAGCTTCTGATGTTGTATTGTTAGAAGTGCTTTTATTTGACGTTTTTGCTAGTTTTTCTGAAGATCCCAGCACTCTAGAGAAAAATTGGGGATAGCTTTTTTCTAAGTCTTGCACTTTAGCACTTGCACCCCAACGCAAGTAATAATAATGAGCCTCTTGGATATAAGCTTTGGCGATCGCTTCTTTTTTATACTCTAAATAAAATTTGCCTGCAAGTTCGTTGGCGATTGCTGCTTCATTAATATATTTATGCGTTTTGGCTAAATCTATAGCACGATCGTAATATTCGCTTGCTTGTTCAATTTTGCCTTTAAGTTTATACAATTGTGCTTCTACCAAATAAAATTTATGCAAGTAATTCATTGGCGCAGTTTGCGACCAGTTTTGCATTTGCTTTTGGTTAGTTGCTACTTGTTTTAAAGTACGTTTTTGAGCAACTTTGTCTAAGCGATCGCATACTGCAAGTTCCGCTAATGAGTTATAAAAACAAAAGAAAGTTACAAATAGAGAACCAGCAACTCCATCTAAATATTGCTCTGCTAACACAGCATTTTCAATTGCTAAATCGTACTTGCCAAATATATAACAAAGAATAAGTTTATTGAAATGCAAGTAAAATAGTGCAGTGCGATCGCCTACTTGTTCGTGATGCGATCGCATTTTTTCTTCATTATAGATAGCACCGTTGAGTTGAGAGAGATCGCTATTACCGCCGAGCAAGTTAGTTATAGCTTGTCTAAATATTTTGTTTTGCTGCAAAGATGTTTCTTGTCCTAGCTTATGTAATATTTGGCTGTACTTAGTTATTTCTTTCTCTAACTTTATTAAGTTTTGCCCAATCATATAAGCAAAAAAAGTATAGCCATTTGTCGCATGAGCAGCAAATTCTATATCTCCTATTTCTAAGCTAGTTTGATAAACTTGCAAAGAAGGTTTTAAAGTTCGGCTGATATGCTCGTACCAATAACTAATAAAAGTATTAAATATAAATTCAGTTCGAGATTTTAACTCTTTAGCATCTACTTTCGTTAATAAGTTTAAAGCAATTTGACCAAATTTATAGCCAGCTTGAGTATTTTTCAAAATCCCACTTAATATCAATCCATAATTAACATAAGAATAAGGAGAAACGGAGTCATTGCCATACTTTAAAGATAGCTCTACCTGTTTAAAAATAATTAGCAAGTAAAGTTGAGGAGCAGTTAAATAAGCTGCAATTCCAACGCTCGCCATAATTCGCATTCCTGCTATTTTATCGGGATCTTTCATCAGCGATCGCTCAATTAAATCTTGGCGACGTTTTCCTAATAAAGCTATTTTGGTTTTTAATAAACTCAAAGCTATATCTAACTTTCGCGGCGATTCTACTAGCTTTACTCCTAATAGAGGTAATACTGTTAATGCTGTATCTACTGCTTCCTTGAGTTTGTTTTGAGTCTTATAAGCTTGAATTTTAATTTCGTAAGCTCTGATTTTATCTTGTAGAGTTTGCGCTCGCTGCATAACTACAGAAATTAAACTTTCCATTTGCTCGAATTCCGTACACAGATAAGCTGCTTCCGCTGCTTCTAAATTCAAATCTAGCGATAGTTTATATTGGTTCCAATTATTGCCTAATAGTTCTATTCCAGTATTGAAGTAATTAAGTGCTAGATTATACGCTACTGTTGCTTTAGCTTTCCTACCTGCAACCAAATTTAAGGTAGCTAGATCAATTTTTTCTGACTTATTAATTACATTGCTGCCTATTACTAAGTGATTAACAATATCAAATATTTTCTTTTCTCTATCTGAAATATGCGTATTTTGGAGCAATAAGTTTCCTATTTGCCAATGAATTAATGGCTTGTTTGATTTAGCAATTAAAGAATATGCTGCTTGTTGAATTCTATCGTGGGCAAACTTATAATTGCACTCGCAATTAGCTGGCGCTAAACCTAATGTGTCTACACTAATTGTTTTATAATTGTCAGCTAGAGGTATAATTAAACCAAGTGCGATCGCTTCGTATAAAAGATCGGCAGTTTCTAAGACTGACTTTTCTGCAACCATAGCTAGCGTTTGCAGTTCAAATATATTACCAATCGCCGCAGCTATCTGTAGCATTTTTTGGGCTGAAACTGGTAACTTTTTAATTTTAATTACCATTAGTTCTACTACATTATCGGTAATATGCTGCGCTCTAATTTTGTCAATATCCCATTGCCATTTACCTTGCTGATAGTCAAAATATAGTAGCTTTTCTATGTAAAGCGATCGCAAAAACTCATTGACAAAAAACGGATTGCATTGAGTTTTTGCAGTTACAAGTTCGGTAAGCGCCCAGGAGTTTCCTGCGTTACATTTCAGCGTATCGGCTATTAACTGATTTACATCCTCTAACTGCAAAGGAGTAAGCTCTATATCAGTTATATTCACTTCTTTCCGTATAATTTCGTCAAGTGTTAATGTTAGAGAATGAGTATTATTTACCTCGTTAGAACGATACGCTCCAATTAGTAATAGTTGCTGGAAGTCTTCTGATATAACTAATAGTTCGATCAGTTTCAATGAGGCTGTATCTGCCCATTGTAAGTCGTCTAAAAACAAAACTAATGGCTGCTCTGATGTAAATAAAGAAATAAATTCTTTAAAAACTAAGTTAAAGCGATTTTTTGACTCTAAAGGTGGTAATTCACTCGCTGCTTTCTGTTTACCTATGATTTTTTCTAATTCAGGAATTACATCAATAATAACTTGAGCGTTATTACCTAAAATAGCAGTTATTTTTAGTTGCCATTGCTGAAGTTGAGCTTCATTTTCCGTCAGTAATTGTCGCACTAGATTAGAAAAAGCATTAACTATCGCACTATAAGGAATGTTGCGCTGATACCGATCGAACTTGCCAGAAATAAAATATCCTTTTTGCTTAGTAATTGGTTTGTATAAAACTTGAACTAAAGTAGTTTTCCCACTACCAGAGTAACCTGATAGTAAAACTATTTCACCTTTTCTAGCTGATAGATTACTCAAATTTTGTAGCTGCTTATTTGATGCATTTGTAGATAGTCTCTCAAAAGCTGCTATTAATGCTCGAACTTCCTGCTTTCTACCATAGAGTTTTTGAGAAATTTGAAACTTATCTGATATATCAGATGTACAAAGCAGGAATTCATCGATAGTACCCTTAGTCTCTAATTGCTCTAAACATCTTTCTAAATCTGTTTTTATTCCCCTAGCACTTTGATATCTATCTTCTGCTGTTTTTGCTAACAATCTCATAACAATAGCCGAAATAGCTAAAGGAATTGTTTGAGTAAATTTGTGTGGAGGTACTGGCGTAAGTGCTATATGACAATGCACTAATTCCATTACATCTTGAGACACAAATGGCAAAGAATTAGTAAGTAGTTCGTAAAAAGTTGCTCCTAGCGAATAAAAATCAGTACGATAATCTAAAGAACGGTTCATCCTGCCAGTTTGTTCTGGCGATATATAAGCTAAAGTTCCTTCTAAAACATGAGGGTTTTTGATACTGGTGTTTTCGGAAGCTAAAGAAGTAGCAATACCAAAATCAATTATTTTAAGTTCTTTTGTGGTTGGGTTAAAAACAATATTAGCTGGATTAATATCTTTATGGATAACGTTTGCAGCATGAATTTGTTCTAAAACTTTGGTAATTTTTATAGCAATTTCTAGAAATTGTTTTAAGGTTAGAGATTGTCTATTTATAATTAAGTTTAAAGATTCGCCGCCAAAGTCTTCAAACACAATTACTAAAGTATTGTCAAACTTCTCTAAACTATAAGCTTGAATAACGCCAGGAAATTGTAAAGCACTAGCAATCTCATATTCCTGTTTGTACCTAGCAAGTTCCTGTGGTAAAGGATAGTCGAGTTTTAAAACTTTGAGAATAACTGCTCGATTATCTTGCTCTCGGATACCGCGATAAACAAGGGAATTATCGCTTTCATAAATTTGGGCTTTAACTGCGATTCCCGAAATTGCAATCGTATTCATAATCAGTTAAAGCTATATAAATGTACATATAGCATTTTTGCTTCTGAAGACAGATGCTAATAAATAATATTTAAATATAGCAAATTTGTTGCTACCTGTAAGTAGCGATCGCTTAATACAATCTAGGCAGTTTATACATGAAAATACTTAAATTTTTCAAGAGTTACATAGTCATTATTTGCTATCAACAGTAAATATACGTAAGTTTTAGCTTAATAAAACGTTTGCCATAAAAAAACAGCAGACATAGATTAGCTTCTACCTGCTGTTAGCAATAGTTATAAATTTCTAAGCAGAACGCTTTAAAAGTCAGCACTCAAAGGAGTACGAGGAAAGGGAATAACATCGCGGATATTACCCATCCCCGTCATAAACTGTACCAAGCGCTCAAACCCCAAACCAAAGCCAGCATGAGGAACTGTACCAAAACGGCGTAAATCCAAATACCACCACAAATCATCTGGATTTAACCCTTGACTTTGCATTCTTTGCGTCAATACATCTAAACGTTCCTCCCGCTGGGAACCGCCGATAATTTCGCCAATTTTGGGCGCTAAAATATCCATAGCCCTAACTGTCTTTTGGTCATCATTCAAACGCATATAGAAAGCTTTGATCCCCGTAGGGTAATCAGTTACGATCGCAGGCTTCTTAAATAACTGTTCGGCTAAATAGCGTTCGTGTTCTGATTGCAAATCTAAGCCCCAGCTTACAGGATACTCAAAATTGACAGGTGCTTTTTCTAGCAAAGCGATCGCATCTGTATATGTTATGCGTTCAAACTCGTTATTGATAATGTTTTCCGCCGTTGCGAGTACAGAATCATCAATCCGTTGGTTAAAAAACTCCATATCTTCCGAGCAAGTTTCCATCACGTACTTAAAAACGTGCTGCAAAAACGCCTCAGCCAAATCCATATCGCCATGCAAATCGCAGAACGCCATTTCTGGTTCTACCATCCAAAATTCTGCTAAATGCCGAGAAGTATTGGAATTTTCGGCTCTAAAAGTAGGACCAAAAGTGTAGACATTACTAAATGCCATCGCCATAATCTCAGCCTCTAGCTGCCCGCTGACAGTCAAGTAAGCTTTTCCACCGAAAAAGTCCTGAGCATAGTCTACGTCGTCTTGCTGCTCTGTTTTGGGAACTTTATTTAAGTCAAAGCTTGTAACGGTAAATAGTTCCCCCGCACCTTCACAATCGCTGCGCGTAATTATAGGCGTATGTACCCACAAGAATCCTCTTTCCTGGAAAAACTGGTGGATAGCAGTCGCGCAAGCATTCCTTACCCGAAAAACCGCGCCAAAAGAATTAGTACGCGATCGCAAATGTCCAATTGTCCGCAAAAATTCAAAAGAGTGGCGTTTTTTTTGCAATGGATAGGTTTCGGGATCGGCTTCTCCGTAAACTTTAGCTGTTTTTGCCTGCAACTCAATCCTTTGTCCTTTTCCTTGCGAAGGTACTAACACCCCATCTACTTCGACAGAAGCGCCTGTATTTAGCTGTTTGAGTAATGTTTCATACTCAGGCATTTCGGCATTTAACACGACTTGCAAATTGGAGAGCGAAGAGCCATCATTAATTTCTATAAAGGCGAATCCCTTCAAATCGCGTTTTGTTCTTACCCAGCCTTGAATAGTCAGCGATTCATCTGGTTGACCGTTTTTCAATATATCTACAATTCTTCTGGTCATTATCAAAAAGGGTAAAGGTTAAATAAATTGAAAACCCAAGTTTTCAACTCAAAACTCAAAACTCAAAACTCAAAACTATTTTAGTTGGCACAAGATTTCAAGATCCAGCCTACAACAATGCCGAGTCCGCCAAACCTGACTGCTTGCCAAAATGGTTCTTTGAAAATGTCTACTGTAAATAGCTGGCTTTCTAAATTAACTTCAATTGCTTCTAACTGCGCTTCAAGTTCTTTTAGTTCTACTTTTAGTTGCGCTGACTTGTTTTTGGCTACTTGAGGTCCAATTTCGTCAATTCTGTTTTTAAGTTCTGCCTGACGCAGGCGATCGCTCTCTACCTGCGCGTAACGCTGTTTAAGAGCAACTAAGGCTGATTCTACTTCAGCCAAACTTTGAGCGATATCTACTGATGCATCTGAGGCTGACGACTCTGGAGGCGGTTGCATATTAAGCTTGATACAGTAGGACTAATCAACATTTATGCCCAATCTTATGCTTGAAAGTACCAAAACAGTTAAGACTGCTAACATTAACGACCTCAGTACCCTAGAATTGGCTCAAGCTTTGATGGAGAGGCTAACTATCTCCCCCAACGACTGGCATAAGTTAAAGTCTAACCGCAAAGCTCGCGCTAGCGAACAAACTGCCGCCGCCCTAGTATTTCTATTAAAGCAGAACCCCGAAGAAGCCCTCTTAAGACTGCAACAAGCAACAGGCTGGCTAGATCGTTCTATTTCTGCCCCACCCTGCCCTACACACGGCTCTCAAGCCTCAGACAAATAATCGTATATCCATGCGCGGCAGGTGCTACAAGTCGGCAAAGCCGACGACAGTCGCCTCAAGTCGGGAAACCCGCCCACAGCGCTGTCTCCCCAACGCACTGCCTTGTCCATCCGCGTGCATCTGCGTTCGCTAATGAACCAACGGGAAACGAAAACGCGAAACTTGCTTACCCAACCTCAACTCTGTCCCTGCTGAATTCCATTCCACTTGGTCAAAAATAGTCTTAAGAATGCACATCCCGCGACCGTTTTCCGACACTTCTGGCGGTAGGTATTCTGTGGGATCGCAGTTATACTCAGTTGGAGGATTGAAACCGCAACCTTGATCGCAAATTTCCCACCAGTAATGATCGTCAACGATAAAAAAGCGGACGATCACAACTTTACTGGGATCGAGATTATTGCCGTGTTTTGCAGCATTTACCAAAGCTTCCTGGAGTCCTAATCTAAGCTCGGCGTGCCATTTATCCGGCACGTCTGCTAGTAGTAAATCTAGAATTGGACAAAGGTACAAAGTAGAAGCAAAGCTAATAGTTCCGCAATTGCGCCCAACTGGACGCGGTGAAATGGTAATCACTACAACAACCCCGTAGCTTTTGGCGAGACATTAATTTGCTAGCGTACTGGTATGCAACATGACTGCATATCTATCATGCTTTACTAAATCTTGCAAATAGCAAATATTTGAGCAGAAGTAATAAAAACCCTGGGCGTTTTGTTCTTCGCCAAAATTGAATGTTAAATATGCAGTCATTAACTAAATTTCTAAATGGCAAAAGCATGGTAAACCAGGGGTATCTGCCAGTGTTTGTAGTAGATATCTTGTCCGGTGACTAGAATTATCTACTTTTGTAGACTTGTCTGACTGATTCGTTGCAGACTATTTTTATCTTAGCATTGCTTGCATTAATCCCCAAATACTTTCTTCACGAAGGCTACACATTCGACGTGAGCCGTTTGGGGAAAGAAGTCCGCAGGTTGGACATAAGTCAACTCATATTTACCTGATTGGCATAGCAACTTGAGATCGCGAGCTAGAGTAGCGCTTTTGCAACTAACATAGACAATACATTCCGGCGCAGTTTGAATTAAAGTATCAATAACTGCGCGATCGCATCCTTGACGCGGGGGATCGAGCAAAACTATATCTGGAGCCACATTCAACTGCGGTAATAACTCTTCTACCGTTCCTACCTGGAATGTTGCGTTGGTAATCTGATTTTGCTGGGCGTTGACTCTAGCTTGTTCTACAGCAGCTAATTGCACTTCTAACCCAATTGCCTGTTTTACATATTGCGCCAACGGCAAAGTTAACGTGCCAATACCACAATAAGCATCGACTAACACCTCATGTCCTTGCAAATTGAGTTGTTGCTTCATTACTTCTAGCAAAGCCTCAGCCGACTCTGTATATACTTGGAAAAATGTATCGGGCAAAATCTGAAATTCTAAACCAGCAAATTCCTCTAACAAATACGGCTGCCCAGCAATACAACGAGTTTCTTGCCCAAATATAGTATTAGTGCGATCGCTCTGGCAATTAAGCGCCACACCTACCAATTGCGGATATCTATCCAACCATTCTTGGGCTTGCTCTGTAATATTAAGTAAATTCCAGTCTGTAACTACCAAAGTTAGCAGCATTTCCCCAGTACGCCGACCAATTCTTAGCCCCAAATGACGCAACTTGCCTTGATGGCGGCTTTCGTTGTATATTGACCATCCCCGCTTGTAAATATCTTGCTTTATTTCCTTGAGCAGCGGATTTAGGCGTTCATCTTGCACCGGACATTGATTGAGATTAATTAAATGGTGAGTGCCTTTTTGGTAATAACCTGCTTGCACTTGTCCCTGAGAGGATCTACTTAATGGATAAGTAACTTTGTTGCGATAGCCTAAAGCCACAGGCGGTAAAAGGACGGGTTGTACAGGTAGATTGGTAAACCCGCCAATGCGTTCTAAAGCTTGAATAACTTGATTTTTCTTCGCTTCTAGCTGATATTCGTAGTTAATATGCTGCCACTGACAGCCGCCGCACTTATCAGCCACAATGCAGCTAGGGCGGATGCGGTGGGGAGATGGAACTAAAATTTCTTGTATCTTGGCGTGGGCGTACTGCGCCTTGACACGGACGAGCCGAGCTAAAATGCGATCGCCTGGAACTGTATCCGGTACGAATACAACGCGATCGTTATAGCGTCCCACACCATCGCCAGAATCGCTCAAATCGTTAATATCTAACTCTATTAATTTGCCTTGCTGCCAATCTTGATGACTTGGAGCATGGGGATCGGACAACGGAGTTAAAGACATAGTGTTAAATTCTCTTTATTTGTGTACGTAGACTTAGTTAAACTACAAATGATATTCAGTTAGCAAAATTAACATGAGTGTAGTTAGCCAACTTATTCTTCAAGCCGACGACGAGCTTCGCTACCCTAGCACAGGCGAACTCAAGAGCATCAAAGAGTTTTTACAGACAGGCGAACAGCGGATGCGAATTGCCGCTACCCTGGCTGAAAACGAGAAAAAAATTGTCCAACAAGCCAGCAAACAGCTTTGGCAAAAGCGCCCTGACTTTATTGCTCCTGGCGGTAACGCTTATGGCGAACGGCAAAGAGCTTTGTGTCTGCGCGATTACGGTTGGTACTTGCGCCTAATTACTTATGGCGTATTGGCTGGGGACAAAGAACCAATCGAAAAAATCGGTTTAATCGGCGTGCGCGAAATGTATAATTCCTTAGGCGTTCCCGTACCTGGGATGGTAGAGTCTATTCGCTGTTTGAAAACGGCGGCTTTAGACTTGATGAGCGCTGAAGATGCAGCCGAAGCAGCACCTTACTTTGATTACATTATTCAGTCAATGTCGTAAGGCTGAACATGGTTAAGAAGCTGTTGTGATAAATGTGTACGCGGCTAAATTTTTTAGCTTGTTACACTAAAATTCTAAACTTTTTACTTGCTTCCCCACTGGTGGCGGCTGAATCTAGCAATTATTGTTAGTTCGTCCGCAAATGGTGGGGAAATTTTGATCGAACGCAGATGCACGCAGATGAACGCAGATGAAATACTATACTTGGGCAACAGGTGTATTGATGATGTCTCTAAACCATTGCTCGAAGCGATCGCCTAATGCCTCTACAGAATACTCTGTTTCCGCACTCTGGCGGCAGGTGTAGCGGTCGATTTTTGATAAATTGGCGATCGCCTCAACTAACCCAGCAACGCTGTCGGGTTCCACCAAAAACCCCGTCTTACCATCTTGGACGATCTCCGCTGGACCTCCGCGCTGATAAGATATAACAGGAACGCCGCAAGCTAGCGCTTCTATTGCTACATTGCCAAAAGCTTCTACCCAACGGGGAGTCATTAACAATGCTTTACATTGGCGTAATTGCTGCTGCATATCCGTAGTAGACAAAAACCCCAAGTATTCAATTGGTGCATCGGGGTAATTTTGACAAATTTGTTGCCAATAATCCTCATCCTGCATTTTGCCCATAATTTTTAGCGGCGTATTCGCAATTTGCGCCGCCTCGACTGCATCTTCTAAGGCTTTTTCTGGGGCAATTCTACCTAACCAAGCTAAATAATTTTCGGGTTCTGGGCAAAACTGATATAAAGACAAATCGATCCCGCTACTCAAACAAGGACATTGCTGGAGGTTAAAAGTTGCCGCCTGAGAAGGTGTATAGAAGCCAATCGTTCCAGGAAAATCGCTAGCAACTTTAGTCACAATTTCGTCCATCGCTTCAGACAAAGAACCCATACTAATAAAATGGGCGATCGCAACGCCAAAAAAAGGTGTCAGATACAACGGCAGCCAATCGTAAGCAAAATTAACAATTAAGTCATACTCGTTTTGGACTTGCCGCGCGTATTCCCACATATTTGCTAGCAGGGAATTATCGGGCATCATAATCGGCGTATTGCGTTCCTGACTTTGGGCAATAATCTGCACGTTACCAGGAATTTCGACTATCGGCAGTTGAGGAAACTTAGAACCAATAGGCGCGACAATTTGCACAGTATGCCCGCGCCGCAGCATTTCTTGAGCGATATTAAACAAACTTAGTTCAACTCCGCCGCCTACTCCTGTACCTAAAGGTCCAACTGGAGTAGAGACAAATAGTAATTTGAGGATGTTTTGAGAATTAGTAGTCAAAATAATTCGTACTTTAAAAGCGTCAAGCTTGTTCCTAAATAATTATGAATGCGCCAGTATCTTCTTGTTAAGACTCAACGCTCTAATGCTTGACGATCCCAGTTAGCTAGGTTTGCTCCCGCTTCGTATGTACTCTGCATAAATTCTAGTAGTACCCGCTGCGGCGATTCTGCTTGGCGCATATCGTCATACATCAATATAAATTCTGACATTTCTGCACTGTAAAATGCATTATGAGGGCGAATTAGCTCTTTATCTAACCCTAGTGGCGCTGGCACAGTATAAGAATAAAAAGCTGGTGCTTGAATAGGACCGCTACCAGTCCAAAAACCGTGACTAATTACTTCGTGGGAATAGGCTTCACGCGTAATAGCATCTGTTTGGGCGCGCTCTGGGGCGCGTCTTCCGGAAAAGCGCGTCACTGCTAAGTCAAAACTACCCCAAAAAAAATGTACGGGGCTGCATTTACCAATAAATCGCGCTCTAAACTCTTTAAATATTTTGTCTGTTTGCATGAGTATTTGCCACCAGCGCTCGACATATTCCCTGTCATAAGAACTATGTTGGCGATCTTCAGCAAAGGGAATCGGATTTGGTACTTCATCTGGGAGGGCGCGAATTTTTACCTCGATTCCCAAAGACTGCAATACAGCCATCAATTCTTGGTAAAATTCAGCTACAGATTTGGGTTCTAAGGCTATATGGGCGATCGCTCCACTGCTAGTATGAATTACTAATTGATGGTCGATGAAGTCAAATAATATTTCAAAATTTTGCTGTTGGTAAGGAATCGTCGATGTAGTAAGTCCGCGTGCATTTACATATAGCGGTACTTGCCACCAGTGGTTTAGCTTCGGACTAAGTGTCAGCCGAATTTTGCCCACAATTTGCGTCCACATATGCAGCGTGTAGTAAGTGTCTTTCCACTGGGGTAGGGGCAGTGCAGGCAAAACTACAGTAGAAGCAGTGCTTTCATTCATTATTTGATGCCCAATATAGACTTTTCACTTGTTAAAAAGTCTATAGCTTTAGCATGGATGTGGATACGGGCAGATTACAAAACTTCTGGTTCTGATTTTTTAATCGAGACATTTACAGCAGAAGAGTCGAGAACGCGCCGCGAGTCGGGATTAATATCTGTAACTTTGTTACCTAAATCAGCCAAGAAGTCGCGTTGATTAATTAAATAAATACTTACCAATGTCAAACTAACTCCCATCCACTGCAAAGGACTGAGAAATTCGCCTAAAAACAAGTTGCCAAATAATAAGGCAAATACAGGTGTCAGGAAAGTTAGCGAACTCAGACTTGTTAAGCTACCGCTAGCAGCGAAGTAGAAAAATAAGCCATAAGCGATCGCACTCCCGAATATAGTCGCATATCCTAGCGCCAGCCACCCAGTTAAATCGATTTGCGCCCATTGCCCAGATTCCCAGCTACCAGACAATACAAATAGCGGTAAGCCGCCCAAAATCATGTGCCAGCCCGTCGCTACTACCGGATCGGCGTAGCGGCAGACAAAGCGAATAAATACCGTCCCTACAGCCATCGACAACGCCGCTAATAGCATCAACCATTCACCGTTGGTAAATAATTGCTGCCAACTGCCCACAATGGCGATCGCATCTTGATTTAACAAGTTCAAAATCCAAGCATCGGGCAAGCCAATCAAACTAATGCCAGTTACGCCGATAGCGAGTCCTAGCCAACCCCATAAGCCAATGCGATCGCCAAATAACCATAATGATAGTAAAGCCACTGCTAATGGCTGAGAATCAATCATCACAGACCCCAAACCCGCCCCAGTTCTAACTAATCCTTCGGCGAGAAAGCCTTGAAACATTGCCCCGTCTACTAAAGCAAATAAGGCAATCCACAGCCAAGCCTGCCAACTTTTCGGCTGGGGTCTACCAGCGATCGCTGCCCACGCCAGAACTAGCATTCCGGCTGGTACTAAACGCACTCCTGCCATAAATAAAGGCGTTGTATGGGGTATTACTCCTTTCATTGCTACCATTGCCGTCCCCCAGAGGAAAAAGGGCGCAATGAGTAATAGAGGCGATCGCAAATGGGTATCTTTTAGCTGCATGGAAGTTCGGGCAAGGCATTTCCTTCAATTCTATCTAATTATGTATTTTTATTAAGGTTCTGCTAGCTGCGTTACCAAACTAGAGGGGTGTAAATAAGGCAAACTAGAGAAAGACAGCAAATTTGCTGCATCCTATTATTTAAGAATTTCTGGTTTGACTGCACATGGTTTGGCCCTTTAAGCCTCGGTTTCAAAAACAAATTGCTCGGATTGAAGTAAATGGCGCGATCGGTAGTGCGACTCGCAAACAAGTATTAGAAGCACTAAAAACAGTTGAGGAAAAGCGGTTTCCAGCTTTATTACTCCGCATCGATAGCCCTGGCGGTACGGTAGGAGATTCCCAAGAAATTTATAGCGCCTTGAAGCGTCTGCGCTCCAAAGTCAAAATTGTTGCTAGTTTCGGCAATATTTCCGCATCTGGCGGTGTTTACATTGGCATGGGTGCAGAACATATTATGGCAAATCCAGGCACAATTACAGGCAGTATTGGCGTAATTTTGCGGGGCAATAACTTAGAGCGCTTGTTAGATAAAGTTGGCGTATCGTTTAAAGTAGTCAAATCTGGTCCTTATAAAGACATTTTGGCATTCGATCGCCAATTAACTGAGCCAGAAGAGCATATTCTGCAGGAATTAATTGATACTAGCTACCAACAATTTGTGCAAACAGTCGCCGAGGCTAGAAACTTAACGTTGGAAACAGTAAGAAGCTTTGCTGACGGGCGCATCTTTACCGGACAACAAGCTGTAGAGTTAGGCGTTGTCGATCGCTTGGGAACAGAAGAAGATGCTCGTCGCTGGGCTGCAGAATTAGTCGGACTTGACCCTGAGAAAACAAAATGCTACACCTTGGAAGAACGCAAACCACTATTGACGCGCTTGCTATCTAATAGCAGCACCGAACAAAGGATTCTTCCCCAAATTCTAAACAACCGTCAATTATCAGGTTTGGCGATGGGGCTTGATTGGTTAGAGTTTGAGCTATCCACTAGCGGACTACCGTTATGGCTATATAGACCATAATTTCAGTACAGATGTGAAGCGTAAGTTACATTGACGCGCGGATTTTGGAGGAAACCTCCAAAATTAGATAGCGCGTTGACACCTCATTAAACTGGAAAATGGATAACATAACAACAAAAAGTAAAAACTGATATTAATTTAAGGGGGGCTTGGGCGTGGAGTGGCGACTTAGAGCAATTCGCGGGGCAACAACTGTTACTGAAAATACAATTGAGGCAATTACAGAAGCAGTAACGGAACTTTTGGATGAGACAGAAACGCGCAATCAAATCGATCCGATTGAAATTATTAGCGCAACTTTCTCCGTTACCCGCGATTTAGATGCTATATTTCCGGCTGCGATCGCCCGCCACCGTCCTTACTGGGACAACGTACCCATGTTAGACGTGCAGCAGATGCACGTTGAAGGTAGCTTGCAGCGTTGCATCCGCTTTTTGATTTTGGTAAATATTCCTACTTCTGGTGGCAAAGTTTGCCATACCTACTTGCGCGAGGCAAGACATTTACGCCCTGATTGGAATTTACCTCAACCAATTGTGCTATCGCCTTCCCCAATTTTTTAATTACTTTAATTAAAGCCCTGGTAGGCAAAGGGTAAAGGACAAAAAACCTTTCCCCTTGCGCGTTTAAGCGCCCTTGACGCTTCCTGGTTCTACTGGTGAAGCGATCGTCTCTTTTTTGTGCGAGTGAATACCAATAAAAACGTCATACAGAAAGCTCAAAAATTGTCTTTTTTCTAACAACCCTGAAGTTTGATGACAGCCTTTGGCATCTAATAATGGCTTAGTAGCATAATAAGCGTTTTGGTAGTTATACCAAGGAATAGAGGGCCATAAGTGATGAATTAAGTGATAGTTCTGCCCCATGATCAGAATATTTAAAACTTTACCAGGGTAGACTCTGGCATTTTTCCAGCGATCGCGTTCTTGATGGGGGCGATGGGGTAAATAATCAAAAAAGAACCCTAAAGCCAAGCCCACTATGGCTGTAGGAATAAACCAGAAGTTAAGAATATATCCCAAAAAGTGGTATTGAATGGAAACATAAAAAATAGCAGCAATTAACAAGCGGCTAAAGAACCATTCCCATAATTCATGTTTTTGCCACAACTGGCGCTTAAAGAAAAATACTTCGTGATAGAGAAAACGAACGGGAATCAACCACAAAGGTCCAGCAGTAGAAACATAATGATCGGGGTCATTTTCGGGATCGTTGACATGAGCGTGATGTTGCAGATGCACCCGCGTAAATACAGGGAAAGCAAAAGCTAATAACAACGCACTACCGTGTCCTAATATGGCATTAATTGTCCGATTGCGATGGGCGCTATTGTGACAAGCATCGTGAATTACTGTGCCGCAGATATGCAAAGCGATCGTATTGGTCACAAAACAACACCAGTGGGGCCACTCCCAAAGCCAGTAACCAAAATTGGATAGCACGATCGCACAGACCGCAGCTATAAACATTAGCAAAGTTGGATTGGGGTTGCCAGGGGGACTCAAGAATTCCCTCGGAACTGTCAGTGGCTTCTGTGCCTCCGACATCAGCATTTTGAACTCCTTTGTAAATTAGCGATCGCGTATTCTATAGTAAGCCTAATCAAATAATAAAGTTTTGTGTCGCCTAAGTCATCTTAGTTACTTCTAAAGAGGTAGCGCAATAACGATATAATTGCGAAGCAAATCTTCGCCCTACCCTATATTCTTCATTAGCCTAAATGCAACCAAAAGATTCTCAACGCCGGACAAAAATTGTCGCCACGATAGGTCCAGCCACCAGTAGCCCAGAGGTGTTAAAGGCATTGATTGAAGCAGGTGCAACTACGCTGCGGTTGAATTTTTCTCATGGTAGCCATGCAGATCATCAGCGTAGCGTGAGGTTGATTAGGCAAACTGCCTTTGAACTCAATCAACCAGTAGGGATCTTGCAAGACTTGCAGGGACCGAAAATTCGGTTGGGGAAATTTGAAAATGGATCGATCGAAGTCAAAAAAGGCGATCGCTTTACCTTAACCAGTGACTTTGTGATTGGATCGCAAAATATTAGTTGCGTTACTTACGATTTACTAGCAGAAGAAGTCCCTTGCGGCGCAACTATTCTCCTCGATGACGGGCGAGTAGAAATGGTTGTAGAGGAAATAAATCGTGCGGATAAAGAACTGCACTGTCGCGTTGTCGTTGGCGGCACGCTGTCTAATAATAAAGGTGTTAACTTTCCTGGCGTTTATTTATCTATTAGGGCGTTGACTGAAAAAGACCGAGAAGATTTGATCTTTGGGTTAGATCAAGGTGTAGATTGGATCGCGCTATCATTTGTTCGCAATCCTCAAGACGTACTAGAAATCAAAGAACTAATATCTAATGCAGGCAAACAAGTACCAGTAATTGTCAAGATTGAAAAGCACGAAGCGATCGAGCAAATGGAGGCAATTCTAGCTCTCAGCGATGGTGTAATGGTAGCTAGAGGTGACTTAGGCGTTGAATTGCCTGCTGAGGATGTACCCATACTACAAAAGCGGCTAATTGCCACCGCAAATCGCTTAGGCATCCCGATTATTACAGCAACGCAGATGCTCGATAGTATGGTGCATAGTCCCCGCCCTACTCGCGCTGAAGTGTCAGATGTGGCAAATGCCATTATTGATGGCACAGATGCAGTCATGCTTTCTAACGAAACGGCTGTAGGCAAACATCCTGTTGAAGCTGTAGCGACAATGGCAAGGATAGCTACGCGCATAGAACGAGAACAGGGACTTGGAGTAACTCATGCTAGCGTCAAAGAGACTCGTCACTCGATTCCCAATGCCATCAGTCAAGCAGTAGGGCAAATTGCCGAACAACTGGATGCAGCGGCAATTATGACTTTGACTAAAACTGGTTCTACTGCGCGTAATGTCTCTAAGTTCCGCCCCAAAAACCCAATTTTGGCAGTAACTCCACACGTAGATGTTGCCAGGCAATTGCAACTTGTGTGGGGTGTAAAACCTTTACTGGTGTTAGATTTGCCTTCAGCAGGGCAAACATTTCAAGCTGCTATTAATGTCGCTCAAGAAAAGCAATTACTTTCTGAGGGCGATTTGGTAGTAATGAGTGCAGGCGCGTTGCAAGGCGTAGCAGGTTCGACAGATTTGATTAAAGTTGAGGTAGTAACAGCGGTACTAGGTCAAGGTGTAGGCTTAGGATTAGGTTCTGTAAGCGGTAGAGCTAGGGTAGCTCATAACGCTATAGATGTGGGCAATTTTAATCCAGGAGAAATTTTAGTAGCACCGCGCACGAGTGCAGACTTTATTGAGGCAATTCGCAAAGCTGGAGGTATTGTTACTGAAGATGACAGCCTGACTAGCCATGCAGCAATTATTGGTTTACGGCTTGGCGTACCTGTAATTGTCGGCGTGAAACACGCAACCAAAGTAATTCGCGATGGGGCAATTTTAACTCTGGATATGCAAAGGGGTTTGATTTATTCTGGTGCAACAGTACATACTTAATGTTCCTGGGTGTTTGGAGACGTAGCACTGCTACGTCTCTACATTAATTACAACCTCTATTTTTAATTTTTGATGGCGCGTGTTTTAAAAACTGGTAAAGGTTGGCGGATTGGCTGGAATCCGGATGCAGCAGAATTCAAGGGTTTGGTTGGTACTGATGATTGGGCGATCGAACTTACACAAGCCGAGTTGCATGATTTTTGTCGGTTATCAGCGCAAATAGCAGACACCATGAGTCAGATGGCAAGTGAATTGATGGACGAAGAGAAAATAACTTGCGAAGCCCAAAGTGAATTAATGTGGATGGAAGTATCAGGCTATCCTCATGCTTACAGTTTACACTTTATCTTGCATACTAGACGTGGCGCGGAAGGTTGCTGGATGGAAACAGCAGTAACAGATTTAGTAAATGCCGCGCAAATGCTGCAAGTTTTTTAGAATAACTAATACTTTGTCATTGATATTGTGTTAATATAGTTTGTCTGATGACGGGGCGTAGCGCAGCTTGGTAGCGCGCCACTTTGGGGTAGTGGAGGTCTTGGGTTCAAATCCCAACGTTCCGATTTAACAAAACCCTTATATGAAACACCTAATACTGTATGGCTTGCGGAGTCATTGGTTAGCACCGTAGACTCATCATAGTAGGTAGATTGGTGTTATTTGATTGTAGAAAAGAGATGGAGCCAAATAAGAAAATATTATGGGTGGAAGGATTTTAAAGATCGCATTGTATAAATAGTAGTCTGTACCTAGAGCGATCGCACTTAAAATAAGTAATGCCTACCCAAGCACAATTTTTGGCTTTGTTTCGAGACAGCGTGTTTCTTACTAATAGCTATATCAATATAAACTTAGTAAGAATTGACGAGCGCACTAGCAATATAGTAATTTTGGCAGGCAAATCACTTGAAATAGAAATTGACCGCAGTGGTAGGAGAACAGTTCGATGAATAACCCAAATTTTTCTGCAATGACTGATGAAGAGTTACGAACTTATGTGCTTGCTCATCGACAAGATACAGTAGCATTTTATGCTTATGTAGATCGAATGCAACAAAAACCTCCTATTGCCATTATTGAACCCGAAGAATGGAGTGAGGAACGAATGCAGCAAATCTTGAAGAAGGAAAGCAATAAGTAGCTCTTTAAGTAATAAATAATGCTTAACTTTAACAGCATTACTCGCTGGCTTGTGGTTGCATTTCTGGCTGCAATCTGCATTATCGTAGTGAAGTCAACTGCGGCTGAACAAACACTTATGACTTCTGTACCTCAGCTACTTAGCGATCCATTTTTGCAACTACCAACAGAAAATTCAGTAAGGATTGTTTGGTTTACTGAGTTTGCTGGATCTAGGCATACTGTTAGTTATGGCAAAGATTTTAATCAAAGTGCGATCGCTACAACAACTAAACTCAGTCGCACTCGTGAAGACCAAAAATCTGTAGTAGATATTCAATACAAACAGCCGACTATTCGCAACATTTGGCGACACGAAGCAGAAGTTACTCAGCTTAATTCTAATATCCGCTTGCCTTATCGAGTAACAAGTGTAAGAGAAGACGGTAAAAGTGTAAGTAGCGGTGAATTTACCTTAGCTGCAAAACCAGCAGCAGGGAAGCCATTAAAGATTTTACTTACTTCAGATCACCAGCTTAAACCAATGACAGCGGCTAATCTGCAAAAAGTAGTCGAAACTGTAGGGAAAGTAGATGCGGTGTTTTTCGCGGGAGATTTGGTAAATATTCCCGATCGCGCGTCAGAATGGTTTGACGATAATAGAGGTGGCGCATTTTTTCCTTGTCTTCAAGGTCGTGCTAAGTTTCAACTAGAGAAAAATAATCTCAAAACTACTTATACTGGCGGCGAAATTATCCAACACGCTCCATTGTATGCAGCGATCGGCAATCATGAAGTAATGGGACGCTATCAAAAAACTGGTAGCTTGAATGATGAATTTGGCGATGCTTATCCCCGCCAAGCTGCAATAGCGCAGTTACTTAAGCAAAAAAGCGATCGCGCGGAGCATAGTGCTGGAGGCGATCGCGCCTTTGTCAAAGATTATTCATTTAATACCGATACCTACGAAGAGATATTTACCCTACCCCAAAGCGAGAAGGGTGGCAAAAAATACTATGCTGTTACCTTTGGCGACGTGCGTTTAGTTGTACTTTATGCAACTAATATCTGGCGTACTCCTAGCCTAGATAAGTCAGCTAAAGGCAAATATCAAGAACGCCAACAAGACATAAATAACCCTAATGAGTGGGGATACGGACAGCATATATTTGAGGATATTTCTGTGGGAAGTCCTCAATACAGTTGGCTACAGGAAGAACTAAATAGTCCTCAGTTTCAACAAGCAAAATACAAAGTTGTGATGTTGCACCATCCGCCGCACTCATTGGGAGATAATATTGTTCCTGCTTACACCAATCCAGTGCAAATAATTGAGCCAGGTAAATCTGTACGCTACGAGTACCCATTAGAGCAAGATTACATCATCCGCGATATTGTGCCGTTGTTAGAAGCTGCTAACGCGCAATTAGTATTTTACGGACATTCTCATTTATGGAACCGCTTTATTAGTAGTAGCGGGATGCATTTTTTAGAAACTTCTAATGTTGGTAATTCCTACGGTGCTGCACTAGGCGATAAGCAGCGTGATGTACCAGAAGGTAATGATAATTATGCAGCCACAGGCGATCCTAATGGGCTAGAAGCGATCGCACCTTCTATAGCACCCCTTTTAGACAAAAACGGTCAAAAACTACCTTATCTTGCCAGTAACGACATTACAGCATTTAGTATTTTAGATACTGCTACTGGTAGCGTTATTAGCTATCGTTTTGATACGCTCAAGCCGGATGCAGAGGTCATGAAGTTTGACGAATTTAAGTTGAAAATCAATACTCGTATAAATTGATACATTTAAACGCTAGCAATCGATTTTAGCGATCGCTAGCGTTTAAAAATAGAAAAATCGAGAACAATTTAGTTTGCCTTGCAGTCTAATCTAAAAAATACTCATCTTGAAAATACTGCGTTGACCGATTGCCGAAGGCTTGATTAGTCTATAATACAAAGCAATTTAAGCAAAAATTACTTTTTGGTGAAAACCGAATTTTAAGTCGGGGTTGATAAATTTAAGCTAGTCTAACAACTATATAGTGTGAGGTTAACAGTGTATGCGAGTTTTACTGGTTTATCCAATATTTCCTAAAACATTTTGGTCTTATGAAAAAATCTTAGAACTGGTAAACCGCAAAGTTCTACTTCCTCCATTAGGATTAGTTACAGTTGCAGCTATATTGCCCCAAGAATGGGAATTTAAGTTAGTAGACCGCAATATCCGCGCCGTTACAGAAGCAGAATGGGAATGGGCGGATATATGCATTTTTAGCGCGATGATCGTGCAAAAAGACGACCTGATCGATCAAATTAAAGCTGCCAAACAACGAGGCAAATTAGTTGCAGTTGGTGGTCCTTATGTGACATCCGTACCTAGAGAAGCACAAAAAGCAGGCGCGGATTTCCTCATTTTAGATGAAGGGGAAATTACTCTGCCCATGTTTATCGAAGCAGTGCAACGCGGGGAGACTTCAGGGATATTCCGAGCAACAGAAAAACCGGATGTGACAACTACGCCAGTACCTCGCTTCGATCTGCTAGATTTTAAAGCCTACGATATGATGTCGATTCAATTTTCGCGCGGATGTCCTTTTCAATGCGAATTTTGCGACATTATTGTGCTTTACGGACGCAAACCACGCACAAAAACCCCAGCACAACTACTTGCTGAATTAGATGCACTCTACAACTTGGGTTGGCGGCGCGGTGTTTTCATGGTAGATGACAACTTTATTGGCAACAAGCGCAATGTCAAATTATTGCTGCAAGAGTTAAAAGGTTGGATGCAAGAACATCAATATCCTTTCCGCTTTGATACTGAAGCCTCAATTGACTTGGCGCAAGATCCCGAATTGATGGAATTGATGGTTGAGTGCGGCTTTGCGGCAGTATTTTTGGGTATTGAAACACCAGATGAAGATAGCTTGCAATTGACTAAAAAGTTTCAAAATACGCGCAGTTCCTTAACTGAATCAGTAGAAGCAATTATTAAAGCAGGATTGCGCCCGATGGCTGGGTTTATTATTGGCTTTGATGGCGAAAAAGCAGGTGCAGGCGATCGCATTGTCCGTTTTGCCGAACTTGCACATATCCCTTCTACCACATTTGCAATGTTGCAAGCATTGCCTAATACTGCACTATGGCATCGTTTGAGTAAAGAAGGCAGGCTTAGGGAAGATAAAGACGGTAATATTAACCAGACGACTTTGATGAACTTTATTCCTACTCGTCCGTTGGAAGATATTGCTAGAGAATATATTGAAGCATTCTGTGCTCTGTACGAACCTGAGAAATATTTAGATCGTACCTACCAATGTTTTCTGATGATGGGTGCGCCTAGTTGGAAAGCACCGTTTAAAATGCCAGAGTGGGTAGTTGTCAAAGCCTTAGCAATTATTATTTGGCGACAAGGAATCAAACGCAGTACGCGCTGGAAGTTCTGGCATCACTTGTTTAGCATTATCAAGCGCAACCCAGGCGTAGCCGAACATTACCTAGCTGCTTGCGCCCATATCGAGCATTTTATGGAATACCGCCAAATCGTGCGCGATCAAATAGAAAGTCAGTTAGAGGAGTTTTTAGCTCAAAATCGGGAATTGCCAGCTAACACGAGCGATCGCGAAGATACCCCTACAACTGTTTTGGCTAGTTAATTCAAGCTGCGAGATATAAGACTTGCAGCTTATATCTCGCCTAATAAGCTCAATGACTATTTAACTTTCCAAAGGAAGCAGTAGGATGCGTTTTCAAAACGCACCCTACCAAGCTGGCTAAATAGCAATTACAATCTCTTTCTCCTCGTTCCCCATCTATTACAAGTCGATTAAGCTCCTGGTTTTAACTCTACCTTTACCCATCCAGGTTTGCGTGCATCGAAGGCTTTGTAAGCATCAATAACAGAAATAAGTGGTTCTACCTGGGTTAGCACTTGCTTTGGATCTACAGTGCCATTTTGTACCATGTCAACAAGGGTAGGAATATATTTGCGATGATTGCAGTTACCCATATTTATTGTCAGGTTTCTGTTCATTGCCATCCCAATTGGGAAAAATTTATGGGTTAGGGGAAAAACACCAATAATTGACAATGTTCCTGCCTTTGCTAGTGCTTGAACGCACCAATTTAGAGCTAAAGATGGTGCATCGCCAGGATGCCAGTTGTCGCCCTGTGGGTTTGCCTGCGGGGCAATTTGTTGTAATTCTTGCTCAAATTGCTGTGCTTGTTGGTTTGCTTGCTTGGCAGCAGGACCACTGTGAGGGCGAGTAGCGTCAACGCCCACCGCTTCAATTACCCGATCGACTCCGATACCGCCTGTAAGTTGCTGAATAATCTCGATTGGATCTTCAGCATTAAAGTCAATTACCTCTGCACCCTGCATCCGTGCCATTTCTAAGCGCGAAGCAATAGTATCAACAGCAATAATTCTGCCCGCGCCAAACAGCTTGGCACTAGCGATCGCAAATTGACCGACAGGACCGCAGCCAAAGACTGCAACAGTGTCGCCAGGAGTAATTTCCGCAATATCAGCACCAAAATAAGCTGTAGGAAAAATATCGGATAACATAATTGCGCGATCGTCATCTACTCCATCTGGGAGTTTGACTAACCCGACATTGGCGTAGGGAATGCGGGCATACTCCGCTTGCAAACCGTTAAAAGGTCCAGTAGGTTCAGGTCCACCAAAAAAAGCAGTTCCAGCTTGAGGTCCGTTGGGATTTGCCGTATCGCACTGGGAGTAGTAACCGGAGCGACAGTAGGAGCAGGAACCGCAACCGATGGTAGAAGGAATAACTACGCGATCGCCTACTTGCAAATTCCGCACGTTTGAGCCGATTTCCTCAACTACTCCTACGCCTTCATGACCTAATATTGTCCCTGGAATCATGTTTGGAAAAGTACCGCGAATCATGTGCAAATCTGTGCCACAAATAGCACTTGCCGTTAGACGCACGATCGCATCTGTTGATTTTTCAATCTTCGGTTCGGGGACGCTATCTAAACGAATATCGCCAATACCGTGAAAAACAACTGCTTTCATAAAATACCTCTATTGCTAGTTCAGCAGAAATAGGATTAATTACACCGTTGCGACTACCTAAAGAATGTCAACTTCACCTAACGCGCGGATTTCCTCATCTGAATAACCGCTCTCTTTTAGTGGGATAACTACGTCGCGCTCTAAATCTGGTACGTAACAGGCAATCAAACTTGCTGCGCCTGACTGCTCCTGAGTAGGCACGATTCGCACTTTGCTCAAGGTCGCAGGGATAATGCATGATTCACCTGTAGCCAGCATCTCGCTTCCACCTTGGTACTCAATTTGCACTGGCTTTCCCACATTTGAAAGCGTCAGGCAACGCCAGGGGTGTTCTGGCTCATCGTGCGGTGCGTTCAGCGTCCAGCGCTCTAGCGCGAAGTAAGGTCCAGCGCAGGCAACTAGGTAACGGTTATCCCCTTCTTGCCGCGAAAGTCCAGCAAAAGGACGTGGCTGGTAATGAGGACGCAGTTGGTCGAGAGTTGTGTTGATGCACTTTTCCCATTCATCTTGACTGCGGCTATTGCCTTGCATATCGATTGGCATTACATCAGAGGAAAGGTCAGAGGTTTGTTCGACCTCGAAAATCAAAGTGTCAGGTCCAAAGCTGTGTATGATACCGCTAGGCACGTAAACGGTATCGCCTGCTTTAATTGGGAAGCGTGGCATTACTGCGTCATAGTCTTGCTTTTTGAAGGCATCAAACAATTGCTCGCTCTTCAAACCAGGTTTTATCCCTACCAAGATGCTTGCATTTGGCGCTGTCCATAAAATATGCCATGCTTCAGTTTTGCCGTTCGGTTTGCGATACAGACGTTGGGCAGTTTCGTCGTCGGGATGCAGGTGAATTGGCAAGCGACTAGAAGCACTAATAAACTTTTGCAACATGGGAAAGTGAGGTCCGCGCCAGTTTTCGCCTACTAGCTCGTCTGGGTATGTCTCTACTAAATCGTGGAGGGTACGACCTGCAAAGTTGCCATTAGTGACAGTGCCAGTTTTATCTTCATAGTCGCTAATTTCCCAGGTCTCAGCAACAATACCATCTGGGAGATTTTTCTTGCCGAGTCGCTCCTGAATCAGACGACCGCCGAAAACATAAGCGTTGGTGTAAGCGGTTAATTTGATTGGATACCAGTTCATTCGTGTCCCTTAGTTGCTGTCGCGATCGCATCAGTATAAGCGAGCATTAAGGATTCCCGCTGCCGCCTGACGCTCCGTACACTTGCCCAGTAGCGTAGCTTGACTCCTGCGAAGCCAGTAGCACGTAAGTAGGCGCAAGCTCCGCTGGCTGTCCGGGTCGTCCCATCGGTGAGTCACTACCAAACTGCACGATCGCACTTTGCGGTTGCCCGCCGCTAACTTGGAGCGGAGTCCAGTAAGGTCCAGGCGCGATTGCATTTACGCGGATACCCCTCTTTGCCAACTGCTTTGCTAATGACTTGGTAAAAGCAACCTGCGCTGATTTTGTCTGGGCATAGTCGAGCAGGTTCTCGCTAGGGTCGTAGGCTTGGACTGAGGAAGTATTGATAATGCTCGCGCCAGGTCTAAGGTGCGGTATAGCAGCCTTGGTAATCCAAAACATCGCGTAAACGTTTGTCTTGAATGTTGAGTCAAACTGCTCGGTAGTAAGATCGGCAATTGAGTCCACAGCCTGCTGTTTGCCAGCATTGTTAACTAGAATATCTAGTCCGCCTAGTTCGCGCACTGCCTGGGCGACAAGCTGATTGCAGAATTTTTCGTCGCGAATGTCGCCTGGAATCGCTACTGCCTTACTTCCTGCTGCCCGAATTAGTTGAACTACTTCACGGGCATCCGGCTCTTCAACGGGTAGATAGTTGATTGCTACATCAGCCCCTTCACGCGCAAATGCGATCGCTGCTGCCCGACCAATACCAGAATCTCCGCCTGTTACTAGCGCCTTGCGTCCTACTAGCCGCCCAGAACCTTGATAGCTTGTCTCACCATGATCTGGTCGCGGGGTCATTTTGCTGGCAAGTCCAGGTGGTTCCTGGGGTTGCCTGGAAAAGGGCGGTTTTGGATATTGATTAACTGGGTTCTGCTTAACAGACTGGTTGGGCGTTTCTTGTTTGGGTGTTTCCTGGCTGGATGTCTCCTGTCGGTTTGCTGGGGTAGATGATTTTTGCGCCAACACTGGTGCTGCTTGCGCTGCAACAACGCCAATAGATATTCCGCCGAGAACTTGACGGCGTGAAGGTTTTTTAAAGTTATCTTTTTGTTCCATATTAGGTTTTTGTAAATTTACTCTTACTTCACTAGATTAATTTGCCAGCAGTTCTCAGCAAAACTTTGTGAATGTCAAGGCAGATTTAGCTGCAACATAACTACAAGCCCCAGAATTTAGGATGTTCTTGTTTTTGATTCAAAGCGCTAGGGAAGAACAGGCTGACCGCCTGTTACCGGAATAACTGCGCCCGAAATGTAACTACCATCTTCAGAAGCAAGCAGCACGTATGCTGGTGCGAGTTCTGCTGGCTGTGCGGCACGCTTCATTGGTACTTGTTGCCCAAACTGCGTTACCTGTTCGTTAGGCATGGTTGCTGGAATTAAGGGTGTCCACACCGGACCTGGGGCGACGCTATTAACTCGGATGCCTTTTTCTGCTAGCGACTGTGCCAACCCGCCAGTAAAGTTGACGATCGCTGCTTTAGTTGCAGAATACGCTAGTAACTTCGGTTTTGGCTCGGCTGCGTTAATTGAGCAAGTGTTGATAATGGCGCTACCTGGCTCCATGTGGGGTACTGCGGCTTTGCACAGGTAGAACATGGCGTAGATATTAGTTTTGAAGGTGCGATCGAACTCTTCTGAAGGGATCTCTTCAATACTTTCTCGCGTCATCTGAAAAGCAGCGTTGTTGACCAAGATATCAATCTTGCCCAACTCGCTTTGCGCCCGTTCAACTATCTGTTTGCAGTGCGCTTCTTGCTGGATATCACCTGCAATAGCTACGCACTTGCGCCCTTCTTTTTCAACAATGCGAACGGTTTCCTGAGCGTCTGTTTCTTCGTTTAGATAAGCAATCAATACGTCTGCACCTTCGCGGGCAAACGCCAGTGCTACTGCCCGCCCAATGCCAGAATCGCCACCTGTAATGATGGCGGCTTTACCTTGCAGTTTGCCAGAACCACGATAGGAATTTTCGCCGTAGTCTGGCTTCGGGTCCATTTGTGACTCTAGTCCTGGCACTTGTTGTTGTTGTTCGGGAAACGGCGGTTTTGGTCTTTGCGATTGTAAGTTCTGTGCAGTCATTAACTCTCCTTGCCATTAAGACTTGAGTAATATTTGCATCTACTTTGGCTACCTAAGTTCGAGCAGTTGGCGCAGATTTGCTTTTATTATTTCCTATGCATGATACTGAATTCTTTGCTCTTGAATTAATAATTAACTATCCATTACTCGCGCTAACTTATAACTACAGAGAGATATTATGTTTAACTTATTGTGTGCTTGCAAATACAAGTTTATAAAAACTAATTGGTAGGTTTTATGAGTGTTTACAACTAAGATGTTTTGATTAATATAAATACATAAATCAGCCTTAAAAAATCTATATGAAGATAGATAAATACTTTTTGTTGTATAAATTATTACAAAATTAGTAAATCGAAGTTGAACAACGACAAGCCTGTAAGAGCTAAAACTTATTTGGCAAAAAACTAACAAGCAAAATATACACTTGGTTGTTTTAAAATAGCTTATTCTTGCAACTACTTTTTTAAATAATATAGATGAATAGAGTTCGCGCTAATTATCGATTGCTATACAATTTTTGTTGCCCGTCACTGCTATGTATTTTAGTTTGCTGCTCAAGCATCAATAAAGACTTAATTAATACCAAATTCTAGTTTAAAAGTATGTTGAAGAAGAGAAACTAATTATTGAAAATGCTTGCTCAATCTGCTACGCAAAGCTCAGTTGCTATAAGGTGAAAATGGATAATTTGACGAAGCTACAATATTACCGCACAGAGACTAGACACGAGTACAGTCTGCTAGGACAGCGAGTAAGTTGGTATGTAACCTGTCAATCGTTCCTGATTATTGCGTTCTCGTCAGGAATGGGAAATTCAAATATCTATTTCAGGTTGGGCGTATGTATAATACTTCCTGCTCTTGGTATTGTTACATCTATACTTATAAAACCTTCTATTGATGGAGCGATCGCTATCATCAATAAATGGGGAGAAAAAGAGTATGAAGTGCTACAAAATGAAGACTTAAAGGATTTCCAAGTCAAAAGAGTATATAAAAATGTACGTTCTAGTTCTCACTCAGTTGAACGCAGAACGGATGTAATCAAGCAAGAGAGTCTTAGGTTCGCCAAACTTATTTGCGTTGTATTTATCTACGGCTGGCTATCTCTTTGTCTTTTAGGTATTGCGGTACATCTCATACCTTAACTAGCGCCGTACAGCCAACACCTCAAGCAACCCTCTGAAGCGATCGCACGTTGGGGTAAACAGTCAAAACTTACTTGGCAGTATTATTTGTTAGACGACATTAGGCTGTCGGATTGTTGCTTGCTTATCGCAGCCCAATATCGCTTTTCTACTTTTTTAGATCAGTTTAACGGCACGCAGACCGAATAGCAGCCCTACAGCTAAAGCAAAAAAAGCACCAAGCAGCAAAATATAAGAAAAGACAGCAAACATTTTTATCGCTCCATTACAACTATTAAAGATATTAAACCTTAGTTAGAGTAGAATACAGCCCAGAGTTGCCACCAAGTTATATGTCTGCTGTTATCAAAGTAAATTTACCATCCGAGTCTTACGACATTGCGATCGCACCTGGCAACTTAGACAAGCTAGGCGCACAAATGGCTAGTCTCAATTTGGGCAAAAAAGTATTATTAGTCTCTAATCCAGCAATTTTTCGCCATTATGGAGAACGAGCGCTTAATTCTCTCAAAGATGCTGGCTTTGACGTAACTAACTGCACTCTGGGCGCTGGCGAACGCTACAAAAACTTATCCTCTATTCAAAAAGTCTACGACAAAGCCCTAGAAAACCGCCTAGAACGCTCCTCAACTATGGTTGCCTTGGGTGGAGGCGTTGTCGGCGATATGACAGGCTTCGCGGCGGCTACATGGCTGCGAGGTATTAACTTTGTGCAAGTACCAACTACTTTGCTATCAATGGTAGATGCTTCGATTGGCGGTAAAACTGGTGTCAATCATCCTCAGGGCAAAAATTTAATTGGTGCATTCCATCAACCAAGGCTAGTTTTAATCGATCCTCAAGTGCTGAAAACTCTTCCCATCCGCGAATTTCGAGCGGGAATGGCAGAAGTAATTAAGTACGGTGTAATTTGGGATGCTGATTTGTTTGCACAGATGGAGAATTGCGATCGCTTAGACCAAATGCGCTATATTCCTGAAAGCCTAGTGCAAACTATTCTGGAACGTTCTTGTCAAGCTAAAGCTGATGTGGTTAGCAAAGATGAGAAAGAAGCTGGATTACGGGCAATTCTTAATTACGGGCATACTATCGGTCATGCTATAGAAAGTTTGACAGGTTATCGTACTGTAAATCATGGCGAAGGTGTAGCAATTGGCATGGTAGCCGCCGGACAAATAGCTGTAGAACTGAAGTTATGGGATGAAAAGTCGCAAGAGCGGCAGGTAAATTTGATGCAAAAAACTGGCTTGCCAACTAAGCTACCTGCAGGAATTGATATTGATGCGATCGTCGATGCTTTGCAAACTGATAAAAAAGTTAAAGCAGGTAAGGTACGATTTGTGCTACCAACTCAAATTGGCGCAGTAGAAATAACTGATAAAGTACCGTCAGATACTATTCATCAAGTTTTGCAGCAAATGTAATAAATTTGTATTTTTCGGCAGTTTATCTTAGCCCTACTTTTGTCATAAAAGTAGGGTTTTGTATTTTTATATTTATTTGGCTTGATTTTTTAAAGCTGACTGCAAGCCGCTTAATTCAAATCTTGTATCCTAATATCTGAAGCATATTTTGGTGGGAAATGATATTAAATATTATTTAAATTTTGCTGATTTGTTGAAATTAATTAAACAAATTAATCGAAGTATATGAATTTGTGTTCAATAATACAATTTATTTTTAAGGCTTTTGCTTTGATCGATCGTGAACAAATTTTTGTTAGTTAAAAAATAGCAAGCCAAAAATAGTTAATTAAGTTTTTGTAGCTGCTAATTTAGAAAATCTTGCTAAAAATTAGTAGCAGCAATTTAATGTCTGTAATTAGGCTAGCGATCGCCACAAGCAAACAAACAGGAGTGTATTATGCCAGAAGTTCTGTTTAAAGTTGACTTGAACAAAGCTATGGCGGAACAGGATGTAGTCGGACACAACCGTTGGCATCCTGATATTCCGGCTGTAGCATCTGTTAATCCAGGAACGGTATTTCGGATTGAGTGTAAAGACTGGACAGATGGACAGATTCACAACAACGATAGTCCCGAAGATATCCGCACAGTCAATTTAACTATTCCTCATGTACTTAGCGGACCGATTCACGTTAACGGTGCAGAACCAGGCGACATACTTGTAGTAGATATTTTAGATGTAGGAACTCTACCTACATACGAGTGGGGTTATACAGGGATTTTTGCTAGAGAAAATGGCGGCGGCTTTTTGACCGAGCATTTTCCTACGGCTCAAAAAGCGATTTGGGACTTGCAAGGTATATATGCGCGTAGTCGTCACATCCCTGATGTCAAATTTGCTGGAATTCCGCACCCTGGGTTAATTGGTTGCGCTCCTTCTCATGAATTGCTAGATACTTGGAATAAGCGCGAAGCGGAGTTAGTAGCAACAGCCCCCGACAGAGTACCACCTTTAGCTTTGTTGCCAAATCCATCTGATGCCATTTTGGGTTCTCTTAAAGGCGGAGAATTTGAACGAGTAGCCCAAGAAGCTTGTCGGACAGTTCCTCCCCGCGAACATGGAGGAAATTGTGACATCAAAAACTTATCTAAGGGTTCAAAGGTTTATTTTCCTGTCTATGTTGATGGTGCGAAGCTGTCGATGGGCGATATTCACTTTTCGCAAGGTGATGGAGAGATTACTTTTTGCGGCGCAATTGAGATGGCTGGATACCTAGATTTGCACGTCGAGATAATTAAGGGTGGGGTAGAAAAATACGGGCTAGTTAACCCTATATTTAAACCAGGTCCCGTTCAGCCTCAGTATTCTGAGTTTTTGGTATTTGAAGGCATATCGGTAGATGAGTTTTCGGGCAAGCAGTATTATTTAGATGCTCATGTTGCCTATCGTCGTGCTTGTTTAAATGCCATTGAGTATTTCAAGAAATTTGGTTATACAGGCGAACAGATTTATCTTTTGATGGGTTCTGCGCCGATAGAAGGTAGAATCAGCGGCATTGTCGATATTCCTAATGCTTGTTGTACGATCGCATTTCCTACAGCAATTTTTGAGCGGAATGTTTTGCCTACATAGATAGTTAGTTGCGACAGTCATTCAGGAACTATAAAATAATGCCTCTTTACGATTTTCGCTGCCAAACTTGCGGAGTATTTGAGCAAAAACGCAGTATTGCAGAAGCAAGCAACCCCATACCTTGCCCAAGTTGTCAAGCTGTAGCTAAACGGATTATTTCAGCAGTGGGAGTAGTCAAAACGCCATCAGCTATAAGCCAGCGAGTAGAGCAAAGTGCAGAACCGCGTGTAGTCCAACGCACTGCAAAACACGACCATTCTCACCATAACCACCAACATCGCGGAAGACCTTGGGCGATCGGTCACTAAACTGTTAAATACTGCCTTACTAATGAATCGGTTAGTTCGGCAGTTTTGCCTTTAGCTGCGATCGCTCCTTTCTCCATAATGAAGAACTTTTGCGCTAATTGTTTGGCAAAATCAATCTTCTGCTCTACTACTAATAGCGTCACGCCTTTCTCGCGGTTGATGCGTTTGAGGGTTTCATCTATTTCTTGCACGATTGATGGCTGGATGCCTTCTGTAGGCTCGTCTAAGAGCATGATTTGGGGGTTGCACATCAGTCCGCGAGCGATCGCAAGTTGCTGTTGTTGTCCGCCGCTTAACAGTCCTCCTTGACGTTTGAGGTGCTGTTTGAGCATGGGGAAAAACTCAAATATTTCGTCGGGAATCTTTTTGAGCTTTTTGCGACTTGCTGCTAATCCCAATTTGAGATTATCTAAAACTGATAGATATGGGATAATTTCGCGTCCTTGCGGGATAAATGCAATTCCATAGCGCGACCTTTTATAAGTTGGGACGTTAGTGATATCGTCAGCATCAAAAACAATATCGCCTTTAATAACTTTATTTAGACCAATTACACTTCGCAAAAGTGTAGTTTTTCCCATTCCATTGCGACCTAACAAACAGACAATATCTCCTTTATCTATTGTCATATCGACATTAGTTAAAACAGGAGTTTGCCCGTAACCAGCAGATACATTTGTCAGTTTAAGCAGCGACATCGATTCGTTCACGACCTAAATAAACCTCGATAACTTTTGCATTATTTTGAACTTCTTGCACTGAACCTTCTATTAGTTTCTCGCCTTGATGGAGAACGACAAGTCTTTGTGCTATTTGCTTGACAAATTCCATGTCATGTTCAATTACAATTACTGAACGATCTTCGGCAATAGATTTGATGATTTCGCCTGTAAGATGCGTTTCGTCAGAAGTCATTCCTGCTGTTGGTTCGTCTAGCAAAACTACTGTTGGATCTTGAGCTAAAACCATACCAATTTCTACCCATTGTTTCTGTCCGTGAGATAGGGAAGAAACTTTAGTATAAGCTTTCTCTAATAGACCAATTCGCTCTAAAATCGCTTCAATTCTAGCTTTTTTTACTCTAGTTAGTTTCGCTCTAATCGCTGCAACTACTCCATGCGCTCCTTTTAGCGCTAGTAAAATGTTTTCAAATACAGTTAATTCGTTGTAAACATTTGGGTTTTGAAACTTGCGTCCTATTCCCATTCGTGCAACTTCATACCGACTTTTATTGGTAATTTCTTTACCGCGATAGTAAATGTGACCTGATGCTACTGGAGATTTACCAACGATAGCGTCTAATAGCGTACTTTTGCCAGCGCCGTTAGGACCGATAATGGTGACAATTTCTCTTTTGCCTACTTCTAAATCGATGCCTTTAAGAGCTTGAAATCCGGCAAATACTACTCTTAAATCTTGAACGGATAATATCGGATTCATATTTAGTTTTCAACTATTTTTGCTTAGGCTATCACAATTTAATACTCAGTTTTGTTGTAGATTATACTCTACTTCGATTGGCTAAGTTAAATCGTTTGGGAATTAAACTCATTAACCCATCTGGAACAAATAAAACTACAACCAGTAGTAAGACTCCAACAATTAATTGCCAGTCTTGAGTTACTCTTTCGGCATAGTTTTGTACTTGACCTAGTAAAATAGCTGCAATTAATGGACCGATTAATGTTCCTCTTCCACCAATTGCTACCCAAATTACTACTTGCGTACCAAAAGCTACGGCTAAATATACTGGGGAAATAAATCTGTTTAGTGGTACGAATAATCCGCCAGCTAATCCTGCAATTCCAGCCGAAAGCGTCCAAATAAATATCTTGAAACTGGCTACATCGTAACCTAGATAGGAAATGCGTTGCTCGTTTTCTTTGATGGAACGTAAGATTAAGCCGAAGTTTGACTGTGTTAGCCACCAACTACCTGCAAGGACAAATGTGGTAAAAGCCAAGATGATATAGTACAAACCTAACAAGGGAATGTCAGTACCAAAAAAACTTAGGCGAGATACATCTGTAATTCCGTTTGTACCACCTGTATAAGCTTGCTGACTGACGAAAAAAGTAGTTAGTGCTGATGCGATCGCTAAAGTAATAATGGTAATATACACGCCGCTAACTTTGGAGCGAAAAATAAACCAGCCGATAATATAGGCAAAAGCAGCAGGAACGGCTATCATTGCGATCGCTGCTATGGGAAAAAACTTCAATGGTGCGATAAACCAAGGTAGTTCTTTTAAGCCATTCCACACCATAAAATCAGGCAATTCCCCGCCGTAGGTATTCGCTGCTGATGATAAATTCAGCTTTAAAAAGTAAGCCATCGCGTATCCACCTAATGTAAAGAAAACGCCATGTGCAAAACTAAGAATACCTGTAAATCCCCAAACTAAGTCTAGAGAAATTGCTAAAACGCCAAATAGCAATAATTTTGCCATCAAAGCAGTTTGAAATTCTCCTAGTACAAAAGGCAAAATTGCTAGTAAGAGCAGGATAATTCCTGTACTTGTTAACAATTTAACTGGTATAGTAGAGCGGCGCACGCCACCTAGTACGTCTGTCATCTTTTCCCTTTCCCTAATTGATTTTTAACTTAGACTTAGGCTCGTTTTTGGACTGTAAACAAGCCTTCAGGACGATAGCGGATTAAGATGATTACAGCAGCTAGGACTAACACCCGCGCTATCGGATCGTTGAGTAAAAATGCGATCGCCGCATTAGATTCTCCGATCAAAAATGCACCTGCTAAAACGCCAATTATCTTATCTACTCCACCTGTGACAACTACCATCCAAGCATCTACCAAATAATCTTGTCCCATTGGCGGCGCGACACTTTTCAATGAGGAAATTACTGCGCCAGCAACACCAGCCAAACCGCAACCATAAGCAAACGTTACCATATCAACAAAGCTAGTATTAATACCCAAACATTTTGACATTTCTCTATTTTGGGTTACGGCTCTAATTTGTCGTCCTAAACTTGTACTGTAAAGTAGATATGCAGTCAAAGCGAGTAGTGCAAGTGCTACTGCAATAATAAATAAGCGATAGTAAGAAATTGTGATACTTGCACCGCTATCAGCACTTGTAAATAAGTTTAAATTTCCTGATATATAACGAGGCGCTCTTACATACTTCAATTGTGCGGTAAAAATCAACTTAACTACACCTTGAAGCACAATACTAAGTCCCCAAGTTGCTAGCAAAGTCTCCAGAGGACGACCGTAAAGCCGCCTGATAATAGTTAGTTCTGTAATTGCGCCAATAATAGCTGTTGCTAAAAAAGCAAAAGGAATTGTTAGCACTAAATCCATTTTAAAATTGGACTGCATCAAATAGGTAGTATACGCACCTAACATGATGAACTCACCATGTGCTAAGTTGATAATTCGCATTACTCCAAAAGTAATCGCCAATCCTAAGCCAGTTAATAACAGAACTCCGACAATGCCAATTCCATTTAACAACTGATTGATAAATGGAACTATATCAAATTCTTTTCCTGCTGCTTGCGCTATAAAGGTTATTAGCAATTTTTTGCCCTATAAATTTCAAAATAACTAAACATCCCTAATTGGTACCAATTAGGGATTGCAGTTTATGTTTTAAACCTTTAAGTATTCAGTTTTCAAATCAGTCTTAGTTTCCTTGATAGAATCGCCAGCACGCTTGTCGGGAACTGAATGAACGCAAACGCGACCCTTATACAGTGCTTGACTCCAAGGAATCGGCTTGACAGCAGCAGGAGTAGCAAAAACAATTTCTGCTTGACCATCTGATTTCCACTTGCCAATTCTTGAGTAGAGGTAAGTGTGATAATTATCATTATCAATCTTTACCGTACCTTGAGGCGCGTTGAAAACTTGACCGCGAGTAGCTTCGCGCAAATTATCTGGGGTAATTTCTTTACCTTCATCTAGCAACTTCTCCATTGCTTGCGCCATAAAGAAAGTCTGCAAGTACGCTGCTTCCATTACGCCGTTAGTTACTCTGTCTTGACCGAACTTTGCCTTAAATTGCTCTACAAAAGCTTTGTTTTCTGGCGTATCTACAGCTTGGAAGTAGTTGAAGCTGCTATAGTGACCTTCGGCATATTCAGGTCCCATTGCTTGGATTTCCTCTTCAGTTGTTGGATAAGCCATGATCGGAATTTGCTCGGCGGTAATGCCTGCATCTTTATACTGTCTGTAGAATGCTGGAATACTATCGCCTACTAAATTGCTAAGGACAAAATCTGGCTTGGCTTGCTTGATTTTATTAATGATGGTGATAAATTCTGTTGTTCCTAAAGCAGCATACTCGTCCCCGACAACTTCACCGCCTGCTTTGACAAGTTCGGCTTTAGCAATGCGGTTGCTTTCTTTGGGGTAGATATAGTCCGAACCGATGAAAAATCCTTTTTTGCCAAAGTTTTTGACAGCGTAGGGAATTGAATCTGTAATTTGCTGGTTCGGTGCAGCACCCGTATAAAAGACATTGGAACTGCATTCATTACCTTCGTAATAAACTGGGTAATAAAGAATAGCATTTTTCTCTTCAAATACAGGTAATACAGATTTGCGACTTGCTGAAGTATAACAACCCAAAACGCAGGAAACTTTATCTTCGTCAATCAAGCGCTTGGACATTTGGTTGTACAAATCCCAGTTAGAGTCGGGGTTTACTACTACTCTTTGGATTTGCCTACCCTTGATTCCCTTACCGCCTTTCCAGGGTCCTGTACCTTCATTAATTTGATCGAGTGCTAAAAATGTCGCATCTTGCAAGGATTTTTCTACAATGGCGATCGTCCCAGTTGTAGAATACATTACTCCGACTTTGATCGCATCAGCCCCAGCCGCAGCGGGACTAGAACCACCGGAACTACCACTATCAGCAGCAGGTTCTCCACCACCCGAACAGGCTGCTAGAACGCCAGTACCAAGCGCTATTGAGCCATATTTAATAAATTTACGGCGATTGATGCCACCAATTACAATTAGGGGTTCGTGCGATGTCATTGACTTAAACTCTCCTTTGTCAGCCTTCCCTGGCTAATAAATAGGTAATATCGCGACTAAAAACAGCCCAATCTACTTGAGATTGCAGGCTTTAGTCAGGTCGGACAGATTCTTCCTAACTGCTTCTAGTAGGGCAGAAATGGTTGCAACTGCCATTGTCTTTACCTACGGTTTACCGAATGTTAGTAAACTCAATTGTTAGGATTACCACAAAAAATTTTATACGTGTTGTAACTTAGGATACATTTTTTAGGCATTACCAAAGGAATATATAGACTAAGGCAATTAGGTCTAGGGTGCGATCGCTCAAAACTCCACTAACCGCGTTCTTGCAAGAGTTTCGCTGCAATTAGATAAAATTTCTTGTCAATTGCTTTGGAACTGGACGATTGTCTTATATTGGTTGTTTAGATCGTCACAGATAATATATATGCGATCGCAGATTCCTTATGTGGCAAGGTTTTTTTCAGATTGGTTTAACTTTACTAATAGTAGTAGCGATCGCCCCAATACTCGGAAGATACATAGCAAGAGTATTTTTAGGACAAAAAACATTACTCGATCCCGTGATGGGGAAAGTCGAGAAGGTAATTTATGCATTAGCTGGAGTACAGCCAAAAGAAGAGATGACGCTTTGGCAATATATCAGAGCAATACTTTACAGCAATCTGGTCATGGGCATTTTTGTCTACCTAATATTCATTTTGCAAGGAGTTTTGCCCTTAAATCCAACTAATTTAAGTGCGCCTAGTTGGGATTTAGCCTTGCACACAACAATTTCCTTTATCACTAATACCAACCAGCAACATTACTCAGGCGAGACTACCTATAGTTATGCAAGTCAAATGCTAGCGCTGGGGTTTTTGATGTTCGTCTCGGCGGCTACGGGGTTAGCTGTAGGTATAGCTTTTATTCGCGGCTTGACAGGTAGAAGGCTAGGAAACTTTTATGTAGATTTGACGCTATCAATTACGCGCATCTTACTACCAATATCGCTAATTAGCGCGCTCGCCCTACTTGTAGCTGGCGTACCAGAAACTTTAAGCCCTCCAGCGACTGTCACCACGTTAGAAGGTGCAACCCAGTATATCGCTAGAGGACCAGTAGCGCATTTTGAAGCCATCAAACAATTAGGAGAAAACGGCGGCGGCTTTTTTGGCATCAACTCCGCCCACCCGTTCGAGAATCCTAACGCCTTTACTAATCTCTTAGAAATTGTCCTCATGGCGTGCATTCCTGCATCGCTGATAATTACCTACGGCATCTTTGCAGACAACAAAAAGCAAGCATGGCTGCTGTTTTGGATGGTATTTATCATTTTTGCAGTATTAGTGGCGATCGCTGCTATCGGTGAATATCAAGGCAACCCGTTAGTTAACACTATAATCGGACAACAACCAAACCTAGAAGGCAAAGAAGTTCGCTTCGGCTGGGCGCAAACAGCATTGTGGGCGGTTTTAACTACTGCAACCATGTGCGGTGCAGTCAATGGAATGCACGATGCCTTGATGCCTACAGGCGGCTTTGCGACTCTATTTAATATGTTCGTGCAGATGGTTTGGGGCGGACAGGGAACGGGTACGGCTTACTTATTTATCTACCTAATTCTCACGGTATTTTTGACAGGTTTAATGGTAGGTAGAACCCCAGAATTTTTGGGACGCAAAATTGAGAAGCGAGAAATTGTCCTAGCTAGTGTAATTTTACTGGTTCACCCCATTGTAGTTTTAATTCCTAGTGCGATCGCTCTAGCTTTTCCTGACACGCTAGCAGGTATCAGCAACCCAGGCTTTCACGGTATTTCCCAAGTAATTTACGAATATACCTCGGCGGCGGCTAACAATGGTTCTGGCTTTGAGGGGTTAAAAGATGCAACACTGTGGTGGAATTTAAGCACCAGTATGAGTATGCTTGCAGGGCGTTACTTGCCAATTATTGCCCTCTTACTACTAGCCGACAGTATGGCAAACAAGCAGCCAGTACCAGAAACGCCTGGAACATTACGCACCGATACATTGCTATTTACAGGAGTTACAGCCGGAACAATCTTAATTTTGGGAGTATTGACATTCTTCCCAGTTCTAGCTTTAGGTCCTATCGCCGAAGCCTTTCAACTAATTCGTAATTCGTAATTCGTAATTCGTAATTGGTGTTTGAAGAATTTTAATAAATTCCTGTATTTACTTTTTTGTTTTGATTCCTCTGTAGTTCTCTTAAACCAATGGATTCTATCAAAGCCCAAAAGCTTTACCAAAACGCTGTTAAGCAAGCTTTTATCAAGCTCAATCCGCGCGTGATGCTGAAAAATCCGGTCATGTTTGTAGTTTATGTAGGAACTATTGTGACTGCATTACTCACAATCGACCCTTATTTATTTGGTCCACACGGCAACAATCTTCGGCTTTTTAATGGCTTAGTTACCTTAATTTTGTTTTTTACTGTTGTATTTGCTAATTTTGCTGAAGCAGTCGCCGCAGGACGCGGGAAAGCTCAAGCAGATGTTTTGCGTTCTATCAAGTCAGATGCGATCGCTCGTAAATTATTACCTGATGGTACAAGCCAAGAAGTATCTTCAACTACTCTGCATCGAGGTGATGTGGTTAAAGTAATCCCCGCCGATGGAGAAGTAATTTCAGGAGTCGCGTCCGTAGATGAATCGGCAATTATAGGCGAATCTACTCCCGTACTCAAACTAGGCTCGGACGACGTAGCAAGCTCTGTTACAGGTGATACGCGAATTGGCTTAGATGAATTAACTATTCAAATTAGTTCCGATCCAGGTAAAGGATTTATCGATCGGATGATTTCTTTATTAGAAGGAGCAAAACGATCTAAAACACCGAATGAAATTGCCCTTACTGTATTACTTGCAGTCTTAACGTTAGTCTTTTTATTTGTCGTAGTAACAATTCCTGCACTTGCAAACTATGTCAATACTCCAGTTAGCGTAACGTTGTTGATTGCCTTATTAGTAGCATTGATGCCCACAACAATCGGTGGCTTACTCAGTGCAATTGGCATAGCTGGGATGGAGCGAGTAGCGCAATTTAACGTAATTGCAACTTCGGGGAGGGCGGTAGAAGCGTGTGGCGATGTTAACACCTTAGTTTTGGGTAAAACAGGTACGATTACGGTAGGCAACCGTTTGGCAGAAGAGTTGATTCCCGTAAACGGTCATGCGCTAGTAGATTTAGCGCAAGTAGCTTTAGCAGCAAGCGTATTCGACAATACGCCGGAGGGTAAATCTATCGTTATGCTAGCAGAAAAGTTAGGAGCATCAGTATCATGCGATCGCAGCCAAGCCGAAGGCATTGAATTTAGCGCCAAAACACGAATTAGCGGCACAAATTTACCAGATGGCGACGAGGCAAGAAAAGGCGCAGTAGATGCAATTAAGGGCTTTGTCCGTTCTCGTAGTACGGGAAATATAGCTAATAGCAATAATACTGAACTTGATGCAGCATACGAACGAATTTCACGGTTAGGGGGTACGCCCTTAGCAGTAGCTCTTAATAACGATATCTACGGCGTAATTTATCTCAAAGACATTATAAAACCAGGAATTCGCGATCGCTTCGATCGGTTGCGGCGCATGGGTGTAAAAACTGTGATGCTTACTGGCGACAATCGCATTACCGCCGAAACAATTGCCCAAGAGGCAGGAATTGACGACTTTATTGCTGAAGCTACGCCAGAAGACAAAATCGCAGTCATTCAACGCGAACAAGCGGAAGGTAAGTTAGTTGCAATGACAGGATACGGTACAAATGATGCTCCAGCATTAGCACAAGCAAATGTCGGCGTAGCTATGAATACAGGTACTCAAGCAGCCAAAGCAGCGGCAAATATGGTCGATTTGGACTCCGATCCTACCAAGCTGATTGACATTGTATCAATAGGCAAGCAGTTACTCATTACTCGCGGCGCACTCACGACATTTTCGATTGCTAACGATATTGCCAAATACTTTGCTATTATTCCCGCCATGTTTGCAGCAGCAGGAATTGGCAGTCTAAATGTGATGGGTTTGGCAAGTGCTAATTCAGCTATTTTGTCAGCACTGATATATAACGCTTTGATTATTCCAGCTTTGATTCCTTTAGCGCTTAAGGGCGTAGAATTTAGACCTTTGACATCCAATCGATTGTTACAGCGCAACATCCTTATTTATGGATTGGGTGGTGTCATAGCTCCATTTATAGCTATTAAAGCGATTGATTCGGTAGTTGCAGCAGTGGGATTAGCTTGAAAACGAGCAGTGGAGAAAAAATGAGCCAAATTAGTAGTGTGGGATCGATCCTTAGGACATTTAGTTTTATCTGGGAGCGGTGGTACAAACAGAAGTTCCCGCTTATTGCTTTTGCCTTGCTGTGTGCGAATTTGCTGTTTGCTCCAGCTATATATGCAGCAGCTAGCGGTACTTTAGAACGCCAAGCAGCTTGGGCAATTGGCATCCTACTTTTACTGACTGTGGTACTTGTGGGCTACTTATTTATTGTCGTTTTTCAACCGGAGCGGTTCTAATGTCTATAGCTAGATATACTACTAGAGCAATTCGCATGACTCTAGTTTGGTAGGTAATATCTGCAATTATTTACCCCATAGCTGCGATCGCCATTGGTTTTACCTTTCCGTTTCCAGCCAATGCCAGTATATTACATCCGCGCAATACTTCCAAAGTCGTCTTAGCACTACAACCTACAGCCAAGAAGATGATGCTAAACCTACACGCATTTCTGGAGCTAGCAACCCCGATTTACTCAAACGCCTCCAAGCAGATATCGGTAAATAAAAACAAGCTGGGATTGGACAACAACTTCGATTGATTTTTATCTACACCTCAGCGTTTTTTTTGCTGCGATCGCCAGTTTTTGCTTTAGACTGAGAACGATGTTGCGGTTTATTGTTGTCGTTGGCATCATTTGCATCATCTGCCCAGCCTGGACCATCAACAACGTCTGAAGCCATCCGTACATTTGTGAGAATTGTAAAATTTTTCATAGTTTTTTACCTACTTTTACCTTTTTATACTGGTTTTTGCACTTGCAAATGAAGTTGAGCAACGATAAACAATTGCATAATTCAATTTAGTTTCTCTTTCGTTAGTTGTAAGTAACTAAATTATTTAATTACGACATACCGCTCGGCTGAGAAATTACTATCTACGCTGCATTTGAATGGTTGAGTTAATTGCCAAGAAATTAGAACTAATAAAATTAAGTTGCAGATAGTTAATACGTTGGCAAAAATGTTCTGATAATTAGTTCGCTCCATAATTTGGTTAATATTGTCTTTGCAGACATTACAGTAGTCGATCGCACTTAACTTAGTTATTAAGTTATATATTCAATAGCTTATTAAAGAAAGTTAGTAGTTAGGTAAACGATAGGTAAAGATCGTATTGATTTTTATGAAGAGAATGTTTTATCTGAATTTGAGAATTAATTGAGCTTGAGCTTACTAAGGTGGTAATAAGAATACAAACGATTAACTGTAAGCTGTTTACTAAAAATTTATAGCATTGCAAAGATTGTAAGAAGACAAAAGCCAAGCCTGCAATTATGACGCTTGCGTTGGGAAAGCTAAACACAGTAGTAATAAGACATTAAATATATGTTCGCTGTGCCAGATAAAATCAGTTATGAAGACTTGATGCAGCTTATAGTTATGCAAGCACCAGACCTAACAGCCGAACAAAAACAGTGGATCGGTAGTGGTTGGGCTGAGGCAAAAAGGCTAAGATACCTCAAACAAGCAAAACTTGACTGTGGATATCACCCTGATGGACGCGATCGCTAGATCTCTGGTATAAGTCTGTTATTTGGTGGGACAAGCAGGACTACAGAGGGATCTAATCATCCCTGTTGTTAGCACGATTTTGTTCTACCTGCTGGATTTCGCGTTCCAAAAAGTAGTTAAGCAAAGTTCTTAATAACACGATCGCCCCCAGGTTTAAAATATCCTGGCGAGTAGGCGCAACCGCCGTCCGTAAAATGTCGCTAGCAACGGTAAATTCTAACCCCAGCGTTAGCACTCGTCCCAATTTTAGGCGGATAGATTCAGTAGCATCAATATGTTGCCTAGAGTAATACAGCAATTGACGCATATAGGCAAAAATACCTCGAAAGACTGCAACTCCAATTACTACAGTGCCAGCAATTTCTGCACCTGCGGCAAGATAATCGACAATAATTTTTAACCACGACTCTAAAGGGGTTTCTGATATTGCTTCGCTGCTAGTTTGTCCCGCACTGAGGCTGAGTAATAAAACTAACCCAAAAATTAAAGATACAGGCAGCACAATACTAACTATAGAATCGCCTGCAGACTCTCGTTTCATGGCACATTTCTCACGTATCAATACATCTTTATCTTGGCGAACATAGAAATTGCATCCTTCTAGTTGGGGAGATAAAATAAGTACGTTCGATACGAGCTAAAAGTTAGCTCTTTTGGTTAGCTAGCAGAAATAGAACACAATATATACTAAAATCTGGCTTTGATAGAGATATTCTGTGCGTTCTACCTCTAAGATTAGGTCTTTTAAGGTCCTAGCTGCCCGACCGCGATTGTTGACATCTATTGGCGTTGCTGGATTAGTATTTATCTTCCTCCCAGATTGGTTGCGCTTGTCAGCCCGTGTTATCGTTGCTTGGGATTGTGGGGCAATTTGTTTTTTAGTTTTGGTAGGATTGCTAATTCATCAAGCTACCCCCCAACGGATGCGTCGTCGAGCGCAAATGGAAGATGAAGGGCGCTGGACAATTTTGGCACTTGTAATTATTGCTGCTTGCATTAGCCTTTTAGCGATTGGATTTATGCTTAAAGACAATAAAGGGCTACCTGCATCAGTATTGACATTGCATTTAGGGCTTGCAGGCTTAACAGTTGTCACATCTTGGTTACTGATGCATACAATATTTGCTTTGCACTACGCACATGGATATTACATGAGCGATCGCCAAGATGCAAATTCCCCGCAAGTTGGAGGCTTGGATTTTCCTCAAGACACTCAGCCGGATTACTGGGACTTTCTATATTTTTCGTTTGTAATTGGGATGACGTGTCAAGTAAGCGACGTGCAGATCGTGTCAAAAGAGATGAGACGATTAGCTTTAGGACATGGAATTATCACTTTCTTTTTCAATACGGTAATTCTAGCACTGAGTATAAATCTGATCGCTGGGCAGGTTTAACAGCGACCAGTTTTACAGTGACCACTAACCAGTTGCGATTAGATAGTAGATGTTTGTAAGAAAACTCAACGCTATTACCTAAATATTTATCATTTGCCGTTCTATTTACTTTGATAGCGTAGAGATTAATAGTCTCATCTATGTAACTAACTATTTATCCTTAGTAAATGCCGTTTTATAGGCTTTTCGCCTCAATATAACGGTAGTATGCTTGCGCGTCAGCTTATGTTAGGCAAGATATTAAATCAGCGTTACCAGATCGGTCAAATTCTAAGTGCAGGCGGGTTTTGTCAAACTTACCTAGCCGAAGATATTATCTTGAGCGATCGCCCTACTTGTATTATCAAACATTTATTACCGACAACTAGCAATTACTCTAAATCGCTACCAAATCTCCAGCATTTATTTACTAGAGAAGTAGAAGCTTTAGAAAAATTGGGCGATTATGACCGCGTTCCTCGTCTTTTGGATCGTTTTGAAGAAGATGGAGAATTTTACTTAGTCCAAGAATTAATTGTAGGGCATTCTCTCAGTATGGAGATTTACCCTGGTTGTCGCTGGATGGAACGCCAAGTTATTCAACTGCTGCAAGAAGTATTAGAAATTTTAGAAGTTATTCACAGTCACGGCTTAATTCATCGCGACCTCAAACCGAGCAATTTAATTAGAAGAGACAGCGACGACCAATTAGTTTTGATTGATTTTGGCGCAGTTAAGCAAGCTTGGACTCAAGTAGTTACAGACAGAGAAAGAACCTATAATGTTTTTGCTACAGGTATAGGTGCAACGATCGCAATTGGTACGCCAGGATATATGCCAGCCGAACAAGAACGGGGAATACCGCGTCCTAGCAGCGATATTTATGCTTTAGGAACAATTGCGCTGTACGCATTAACAGGTTTAAGTCCTACTGATTTACGCGAAGACTCAGACACAGGTGAAATTCTGTGGCAACAACACAGCGTAGTTAGCAATGAACTGGCGATCGTTCTCGATAAAATGGTACGCTATCACTTCAAAGACCGCTATCAATCTGCTAGCGAAGCCTTACAAGCACTTCAGCCACTAATTGCGCGTCACATCTCGCCAATTGAGAAATTGGAACCAGCTATCGCTGTAAGGCACAACAATAAGCTCGTTCAGCCAAAATTAGAGCGCAATACTGCTAAAAATAGCTACGCTCATCGATTTACGTTATCGCTCGGCTTAACAGTAGGAGTAACTTCTGTATTGGCTTTAATAGCTACAACATACTACCTTTTACAAATGCCTGCTGTTAGCTTAAAAGCTGAAAAGTCTTTAGCTTCTGCTGTCGCCATCAAGAAAAATGCTTTAAAAGATGTATCTTTAGTTCGTACTCTTCAAGGTCATGCAGATGTAGTTTGGTCAGTTGCTCCTAGCTTTGATAGTCAAACCATTGTTAGCAGTAGTGGAGACAAAACAATTAAAGTCTGGAACTTGCTTACAGGCGACCTACTGCGTACCATCAGCGGAAATACAGACTATGTTTTAGACGTTGCTCTAGCTGCTGGCGATCGCACTCTTGTCAGCAGCAGCTATGCTACTGATAATGCAATTCATACTTGGAATTTGCCTACTGGCGAACTTCGTTCTAGTGTATTTAAAGATGCAGGTCGTGTCTGGTCAGTAGCGCTTAGTTCTGACAATCAAACACTAGCTAGTAGTAACGAAGATGGCACAATTAAAGTGTGGGATTTACCTACAGGGCAATTGCGTTATAACCTTGTCGGTCATCAAGGCAAAGTTTGGTCGGTAGCTATTAGTCATAACGGTCAAATGCTGGCTAGTACAAGCTCAGATAAAACAATTAAGCTATGGGATTTACGTAGCAGAGAGCTTTTACATACATTTACAGGACATTTGGATAGAGTAAGAACAGTTGCATTTAGCCCAGACGGACAAACTTTAGTTTCTGGTAGTTGGGATAAAACTATTAAAGTGTGGGATTTACCCAATAAAAAACTACTGCATACTCTGACTGGACACTCAGGGTATATTAACTCTGTCGCTGTTAGCCCAGACGGTCAAACAATTGCTAGCGCTAGCGACGATCGCACAATTAAGCTATGGAATAGAGATGGTAGATTGCTACGCACTCTAACAGGGCATTTGGATAATGTAAATTCTGTCAAATTCAACCCTGACGGAACGATGTTAATTAGCGGTAGCGGCGATAAAACGGTCAAAGTTTGGCGCTTAGATTCTTAATAGCAACCGCAATCAACCAGGAATTCATCTGCGTGTATCTGCGTGCATCTGCGTTCGTAGAAGTTTAATGCATTGTGCCTACGATCGCTCTTAAAATAAGAAAAGCTAGATTTCCGCTACTTAACCCCCATGATTGCTCTATCTCCTACTTTGCAAGCAAGACTCTCAACACCACTAAAAATAGGCTCTTTTGAGGTCAAAAGCAGAGTATTACAATCGCCCTTATCTGGCGTAACGGATTTAGTATTTCGTCGCCTAGTGCGTCGCTATGCGCCCGATTCAATGATGTACACCGAAATGGTGAATGCAACGGGCTTGCATTACGTCAAGCAGTTGCCGAAAATTATGGAGATAGAAGCCAACGAACGACCAATTAGCATACAGCTATTTGATTGTCGTCCTGATTTTTTGGCAGAAGCCGCACAAATGGCAGTAAGAGAAGGCGCGGATACTGTAGATATTAATATGGGCTGCCCTGTGAATAAAATTACTAAAAATGGCGGCGGTTCTTCTTTATTGCGTCAGCCTGAAGTAGCAGAAGCAATTGTGCGAGAAGTTGTCAAAGCTGTAGATGTCCCAGTTACAGTCAAAACTCGCATCGGCTGGAATGACAGGGAAATTACAATTATAGACTTTGCCAAACGCATGGAAGATGCGGGGGCGCAAATGATTACCGTTCACGGACGTACCCGCGCCCAAGGGTACAATGGTGCAGCGAAATGGGAATGGATTGCCAAGGTGAAAGAAGTGCTAACGATTCCTGTAATTGGAAATGGTGACATTTTCTCAGTGGAAGCAGCGGTAAAGTGTTTGGAAGTGACTGCCGCAGATGGGGTAATGTGTTCGCGGGGAACTTTGGGTTATCCATTTTTGGTAGGGGAAGTTGACCATTTTCTCAAAACTGGACAATTATTAGCTCCACCTACACCCGTACAGCGTTTAGAATGCGCTAGAGAACACTTACAGGCTTTATGGGAATATAAAGGCGATCGCGGTGTTCGTCAAGCCCGCAAGCACATGACTTGGTACGCTAAAGGTTTTAGCGGTGCGGCGGAGTTGCGCGGACAATTAAGCACAATTGAGACAGTCAACCAGGGATTAGAAATAATTGATAAAGCGATCGCCCAAATAGCTGATAGTGTCTTAATTGAGGAGGATAATCTAGCTTTTGTTTAACGAATTACCTGCAAGGTTTTCAAGCTGCTATCGGCGCATCCGCTAATAAAGCCGCCTAAGCTTAGACAGTGACCAGTTACCAGTTACCAGTGACCAGTTATAACTACTAATGTTTTAAGGCTAGAATCAGCACACCCGCTAATATACCCACCCAAGTTTTGTATTTTTTGCAGTTCAGCAATTGCTTCAACGGTAACAACTTCCCCAGGCATTAAAATTGGGATTCCTGGAGGGTAAGGACAAACTAATTCTCCGCAAATGCGATCGCACGTTTGTTCTATTGGTAAAGTTTCTGTAGGTGCATAGAACGCTTGGCGCGGCGTAATTGCTAATGGTGCAATGTTGTTGTAGGTGCGGCTTGTCACTATCTGTTTATCTTGTTTATATTCTGTCGCCAGAGTTGTAAATGCTTGCACCAACTTCTCTATATCTGCTTCTGTATTACCCAAACTGAGAATAAATGTCAGGTTTTGCAGAGATGGTAGTTCGGCTATGACATCAAGTTCGACTAAAATCTCATCAGCAGCAAAGCCAGTTAATCCCAAACCAGAAACATTAACAGTTAGCCGCGTTTTGTCTAAATCGACAAATTCAGGTATAGGATTATTCAGTTCTAAAACAGACAAGCCTGAAATTTGACTAATTTTACTTCTAGCTATTTCAGCTAGCTGCAAAGTGCGGGACATGAGATGTTTTCCCTGTGTAGCCATTTGCTGACGTGCTGCATCTAAAGAAGCTAAAAGTAGGTAGCTAGGACTGGTAGATTGAACTAGCTGCAACGATTTACTTAGCCTATCGATATCAATCCTGCTACTAGGATGAACGTGCAGCATCGAAGCTTGCGTCAATGCTCCTAATGTTTTGTGAATTGATTGTACGGTCAAGTCTGCGCCTGCTGTTAAAGCAGATTTGGGTAAATGGGGGTGAAAGGCAAAATGAGCGCCATGTGCTTCGTCTACTAATAGTGGAATATTATATTTGTGGGTAAGATTGGCAACTGCTTCTACATCTCCACAAACGCCGTTATAAGTTGGATAAACTATCATCACAGCTTTTGCGTCGGAATGTTGCTTTAAGGCAGCTTCTACGCCCTCTAGAGTCATGCTGTGAGTAATATCTAAGAGGGGGTCGTATTGGGGATTAACAAATATTGGCGTAGCTCCAGAAAGAATTAAGCCAGCGATCGCCGATTGATGCACGTTACGCGGCAAAATAATCTTATCGCCAGCAGTGCAAGTAGCCAAAATTGCCGCTGTAATTCCGCAAGTAGAACCATTAACTAGAAACCAAGTAGAAGACGCTCCAAATGCATCTGCTGCTAGTTCTTGCGCTGCTTGAATGACACCTTGCGGCGCAAATAAATTATCTAACTCTGGTAGTTCTGGTAAATCAGCTTGAAAGACTTTCGTACCAAAACACTGTGCTAATTTTGCTGATATTCCTCGCCCTCTTTTATGTCCTGGAGTATAAAAAGGAGCATGGCTGCTACTGATATATGCTTTAAGAGCATCAAGGAGCGGTGTTTTCGCTTGGTCTAACACGATGTAATTATTTTGAAGGATGTTTATTTATCAGTTGCTATTTAACCTTAATAGTGGAATTATTTAAGTAAGCTGATCGTGATCTATCCAAATCCCGGACCACTTCCCGAACCAAATCCCCAGCCACCAGTACCCGAACCCATACCGGGACCAGCACCCGAACCCGTACCTACTCCTGCACCTCAACCAGTACCAGGACCAGTACCCGAACCAGTACCAGCACCAATACCTCAGCCCGTACCAGCACCAATACCTCAACCTATCCCTGGACCTGTTTAACAGTGACCAGTGACCAGTGACCAGTGACCAGTGACCAGTTAATTCTTTGTTACTGCTTATATGGTCACTGAAAACCTAGGAAAAGTTGGAATTACAAATTGCTCTATTACTTTTGATATCCTAAGCTCAGGAGATATATTTGTGAACTTGTGTTATGCTCAGAGCCGGAATTGTCGGACTTCCTAATGTCGGAAAATCAACTTTATTTAACGCTTTGGTGGCTAATGCCAAAGCTGAAGCTGCCAATTTCCCTTTCTGTACGATTGAACCAAATGTTGGTGTTGTATCTGTACCAGACGAGCGATTGCAGGTTTTAGCTGATATTTCTAATTCAGCGCAAATTGTTCCTACTCGGATTGAATTTGTCGATATTGCAGGCTTGGTTAAAGGTGCAAGTCAAGGTGAAGGACTAGGCAATCAATTTTTGTCTCATATCCGCGAAGTAGATGCGATCGTTCATGTGGTACGTTGTTTTGAGAATGACGATATTATCCACGTAGCAGGTTCGGTAGACCCAGCAAGAGATATTGAAATCATCAATTTGGAGTTAGCTTTAGCTGATTTAGGTCAAATTGAACGCAAAATAGACCGCACTCGCAAGCAAGCACGCGCTAGCAAAGAAGCACAAGCTGAATTAACTGTCTTAGAGAAATTAAGCGCAGCTTTGAACGAAGGGAAACCAGTGCGTCAAGTAAGTTTATCTGAGGAAGAATCGGAGGTAATTCAAGGATTAGGTTTACTAACTGATAAGCCAGTAATTTACGCAGCTAATGTATCTGAGGAAGAATTAGCAACTGGTAATCAATGGGTAGAACAAGTAAGAGCAATTGCGGCTGTTGAAAAGGCTCAAGTTGTGGTAGTTTCTGCTCAAGTAGAAGCAGAATTAGTTGAATTACCAGATGAAGATAGAGCCGATTTTCTTGCATCTTTAGGTGTAGAAGAAGGCGGATTGAAGTCTTTAATTCGTGCTACTTACGAGCTTTTAGGTTTACGGACATATTTTACAGCAGGACCAAAAGAAACTCGCGCGTGGACTATCAACGCAGGAATGCTAGCGCCGCAAGCAGCAGGAGTAATTCACTCAGATTTTGAGCGGGGTTTTATTCGTGCTGAAACTGTGGCTTATAAAGATTTGGTAGCAAATAAATCGATGAGTGCAGCCAAAGAAAAAGGCTTGGTTCGCAGCGAAGGTAAAGAGTACGTAGTCCAGGAAGGTGATGTATTGCTATTTAGATTTAACGTGTAGTAAAGAACTTATAGCATCTTAATAGTCCTAAACACGTACACAATCTACACGAACTAGCGCCACTGGCGTTAGTTTATGCTTGCTGAAAGCTTAATAAAATCTAAATTTAACGGCTACTACCTCTCTAGAAATACTTTGGCTTCCTACTAAAGTTATATTCTTATCCTGAGCGGGTGTAATCGATCCCTATGCAATTAGCCCAATTAGAGGCTGGCAATCAGTAAACATCTTGCATAAGTTTATAATTCGACGGACAAGGAAGACAAGGAGGAGTTCGGAAGAAGATAGGATTGTTAATTTTATTGAGTCTTGCCTACTTTTGCAAAAAGTCTAATTAAACCAGAAGCGCTTTTTCCCAATTCCAGCATTAGCTGCAATAATGCCAACAAGCTAAAAACAGTTTCACCTGCGGATTCAAAAAGCAATACAGCTTACAAAACTTAATTGCACTCCAGCTAAAAATTTCATCTTGCAGTCTCTAACGTATGCTCATGTCTCGCCCAGTTCAAACGCTACTGCTGATTGAATCCTTCTTGCCCGATCGCGAACTGTATAAATGCTATCTGCTGTCTGATTCAACTTATAATTACCAATTATTGGAAGCAGATTCAGTCTTAACAGGGCTAGAACTGTGTCGGACACAAAAAATTGATGCCATTTTGATCGATTATTTGCTGCCTGATGCTGATGGCTTACAGTTCTTAGAATTGCTCCACGCGCAGAGTAATATCGAGCGTCCGCCTGTAGTAATGGTGACAGGACAAGGCAACGAAGCGATCGCAGTTCGAGCAATTAAGCTAGGTGCAGAAGATTATTTAGTCAAACAGCGTCTTACCCCAGAAATATTGCAGTTTACGATGCGAAGCGCAATTGAGAACGCGCGACTGCGACTGCAACTGAGGCAAAGTGACGATCGCTTTCGGGTGTCGCTGGAGAATATGCTGGACTCCTTTGGCATTTACTCAGCGATGCGCGATGAATCGGGGCAAATTGTCGACTTTCGTTTTGATTACCTCAATGCCGCAGCCTTAGAAAGCAATCAGATGACACAGGCTGACTTAGGTAAAACACTATGTCAAGTCTTGCCAGCACACCGAGAGACAGGCTTATTTCAGGAATACTGCCGCGTCGTAGAAACTGGAGAACCCTTAATTAAGGAAGACCTAATTTATAGCGATGTCTTTGGCACTGAGCGTCTTACCAGAGCTTACGACTTACGTGTTGCTAAGTTGGGAGATGGAATTGTCGCATCTTGGCGAGATGTCACAGCACGCAAACAAGCTGAAATCGCGCTTCACCAAGCAAATAAGCGGATTGTCAAGATATGGGAAAGCATGACCGATGCCTATATCATGCTCGATCGCGAGTGGCGAATTGTCTACGCCAATCCAGTTGCCACCCAAGTAATTCGCCAATTGACACATCAGGAAGCAGCAGAATTTTTGGGCAAAACCCACTGGGAAGTTTTTCCTTGGTCGGTTGGTCAAATCGTCGAACAAAACTATCGCAGGGCAATGGCACAGCAGGTTGCAATCCACTTTGAACTATTGTACGAGCCAAGCGAAGATTGGTTTGAAATTCATGCCTATCCTGCCTCCGAAGGCTTAGGAATCTACTTTCGTGACATTAGCGATCGCAAACGGGACGAACAACGCTTGCGCGAATCTCAAGAGCAGTTGCAATTAGGAATTCAAGTAGCAGGTGTTGCCCTAGCAAGATTTGATTACGCCTCAAATACCGTTGCGCTTTCGCCTGAAGCTGCTGCTTTATACGGGATTTCCTCAGATGCAACAATCGTTACGCGCGATCGCCTCCATGCCACATTTCACCCTGACGAGCGGACAATGCTAGCGCAAATCATCGAGCAGGTCATCGATCCCGCAGGTTCGGGGTGGTTTACCCTCGACCACCGCGTAGTTTGGCAAAATGGCGAAGTGCGGTGGTTGAGCGTGCAAAAAAAAGTATTTTTCGATTCCAGCAACAGCCCGCGCCCAGACTATGCGATTTTAGCAGCGATCGATATTACCGATCGCAAACATTATGAAGCAACAATTCAGCAACAATTAGCGCAAATAGAAGCGATTTATACCAGTGCGCCGATTGGCTTGTGCTTTTTAGACCGAGAACTAAGATTCGTACAACTAAACGAGCGCCTAGCACAAATTAATGGCTTGTCTGTGTCCGAACATTTGGGCAGAACCGTACAAGAAGTTTTACCGGAACTTGCAGCAGTTCAAGCACAGATCTTCGAGCAAGTGTTGCAAACAGGCATCCCCGTTTTGGATGTTGAAGTTCAGGGGACAACTCCAGCGCAACCAGATATAGAGCGCTACTGGCTAGTCAACTATTACCCGTTGATTGCAGTAGACGCACAGATCCTCGGCATCAATATTATGGTGCAGGAAATTACCGAGCGCAAACGAGATGAAATTGAGCGCAATCGGTTGTTAGCAGCAGCAGAAGCCGCACGCGCGGAAGCAGAAGAGGCAAACCGCAGTAAAGATGATTTTGTTGCCGTCATCGCCCACGAACTGCGATCGCCCCTTAACTCAATCGCAGGCTGGGCAAAACTGCTGCAAACCCGCAAGTTTGACGAAGCAACGCAGGCAAAAGCACTCGATACGATTTGGCGCAATACCCAAACGCAGGTGCAACTAATTGAAGACTTGCTCGACATTTCGCGGATGGTAAGAGGTAGCTTGCATCTGACGCTAGCGCCAGTGAATTTAGCAACGGTAATTGAATCGGCGATTGACATAGTGCTACCTCAAGCACAAGCCAAACATATTGAGCTAAATTCCCAGATCGTAGGACAACCTCTAGTTTCCGGTGACTTAAACCGTCTCCAGCAAATTGTTGTGAATCTTCTGACTAATGCAATTAAGTTCACACCACAGCAGGGGCGAGTTGAGATCGAGCTAAAACAAGTAGACGAGCAAGTGCAACTGCGTGTCAGCGATACTGGAAAAGGCATTGCACCTGAGTTCTTGCCTCAGATATTCGAGCGATTCAGCCAAGGGCAGAAAAATACAAACTCGAAAGATGGGTTGGGATTGGGGCTTGCGATCGTCAAACACTTGGTCGAACTCCACCAAGGGACGATCGCCCCAGAAAGTGCAGGCATCGGGCAAGGAGCAACTTTTACGGTGCGATTGCCGCTATTAAGTGCGCCTGCGATGCCACAAAAGCCAAACCTCCCAGGCAAGCTTGACAAAATTCGCGTGCTTGCGGTTGATGACGAACCTGATATGCTCGATCTAATTACCTTTGTGTTGCAGGAAGCAGGAGCAGAAGTGCAAGCGGTAACTACAATTGCTGCGGCGCTGGAAAGCTTGAGCCAGTTCAAACCAGACATTTTAATTTCTGACATTGCCATGCCAGACGGCAATGGTTATGAGTTGGTGCAGCAGATGAAATCGCAGCTTGAGGGCAATATTCCCGCGATCGCGCTTACTGCCTATGCTAGTGCAACTTATGAAGAGCGATCGCGCCAAGCTGGATTTGACCGTCACCTCAGCAAACCCGTCGAGCCAGAAGTATTGGTGTCCGCGATTATTAACCTCTTGCACGAAAAGAGCAATTCCTCATGCTAATTGTTGCCTTGGCGATCGTTTCAGTTATTGCTGTCTTATTGCTGGTAGCGTTGCTATTAGTAGTGAGGCAAAGTAAGCTGAAATTCCAGCAGATGGATAAAGAGCAAGCTGCTACTACGATCGCTCTGCAACAGAGCCATTCCCGATTCCAGCAACTCGCCGCCAATATTCCAGGGGCAATCGATCGGGATGTCATGCACGCCGACGGCAGCGATACATCGATCTATACTAGCGATCGCTTTTGGGAAGAGCAGACGCGGATGGCAACTGAAGCCGCCGATTTAGGGATGTGGTTCTGGAATATCCCCCAAAATGAATTGGTGTGGACAGATCGCTGTAAAGCATTATTTGGGATTGCGCCAACAGAGCAAATGACCTACGAAAAATTTCTCAATGCCGAGCCTATCCCACTAATATAAAAATCTGAGCTAGAATCAACGTAAAGGAGAAATAGACAGAACAAAGAAGAAGGAAAATGGCAGGTAGGTTTGAGGGGTTGAGCGACTTGGAATGGAAGTTATTTG
>NZ_JYON01000030.1 GCF_000952155.1 Aliterella atlantica CENA595
CATCGACGGAGCAGAATAGTTCTTCTAAACTAAGCATAAGGCAGCCAGGTAGATTGATTAGTTGCTACTTTCAGACTACCTGTTTTGCCCCTTTTTTGGCTCTTTCCTTATCCCGAACTGACGTTAAATGTAGCAGTAAGCGCTATCTACATAACTTGAGACTTAACGGGTTCTATCTTCAGATTCAGAGCGATCGCCTGTTAGTTGTTCGGCTTGCTGCAAATGCTTTTGCACTACAGGTAAAGTTTTGCTAGCAAATGCTATAACATCGGGATTTTGACCGCGTTCTACTTGACGCTCAAACAATTTTGCTTGTTCTTCGTGGCTTTTAACACCTGCTTCTTTCATGTATTCGCGATCGAATCTTGCCCCAGATAGCTGCGATAAGCGCTGTTTGAGTTTCTCATTTTTTTTCCCAATAGTTTTAGGTAGATTTACTCCTTTTGCTTTTGCCAAAGCCATTAATTCGTTATTTGCTTTGGTATGTTCTTGAATCATGCGCTGTGCATACTGTCTGACAGTGCTGCTAGATGCACGCTGAAGTGCTATTTGCCCATATTGAACTTCTGCCATTCCTCCTTGAGCCGCTTTTACCATAAACTCTCTATCAACTTGGCTTAAACTAGAGCGGTTGCCATTTGTTGGTACAGGTGTAGGTGTTACTTCAGGGCTAGGCGAAGTTGTAGGCGTTGGTGTCGGTGTTACTTCGGGGCTAGGCGAAGTTGCAGGCGTTGGTGTCGGTGTTACTTCGGGGCTAGGCGAAGTTGCGGGCGCTGGTGTTGGTGTTACTTCGGGGCTAGGCGAAGGTGTGGGCGCTGGTGATTGAGCTATTGAAGCGTACCCTAAAGACGTTGCTAATCCTACCGCTATAAAAGCAGTCATAACAATATTACGTTTGCTCATTGATGACTTTACCTAAATTCGAGAACTTTTGTTCAATAGCTGGATGAGTTTTTGTCCGATCGCACTTGCTAACTAAATTAGCTATCGTTTTTAGAAGACTAAATAAAGCATTCACCTATTGCAGATTGGAGGGAAATTACCAGCCTTGCAAAAAGCGGAGGTGAAAAATTTAATGGCGTTGATACTTTTACCTTTTAACCTTCTCGATTAGCTACATAGCGCAGGTAGATTGCATAGACTTACTCTTCCTAATTTGCGATCGCCATAAGCACAGAAACTTCTATCTTTAGGTTAGTTTCGATACAAAATGCCAAAATTGTCGGGTGCGTTGCTACTTGTGCTTTGTTCTCAAGTGAGATCCGCAACAAAAAGCGCGATCGCCTAGTATGAGAAAAGCGATCGCGCATTTAGATAAATAATTTGAATTATTTATGCAGCATTTGCTCAGGATTGACCAAAAATATTGTTAATGGCGGTTCTTCTTTGGGTAGATAGCAAACGTGAGTTGCAATGCCTAAAATATCGCCGTTACGATAAGACTCAGGCAAAACTCGAATGCTAGATACAGGTAAATCCATCAAAACTGGAACTGATGATACGGGAATACCGTATAGTTCGCCATCTTTATTGTGGATAACTAGCAAATAACTTTTTTGTCCTGCTTCGTTGATGATGCTAGATTGAAACAACTGGCGATGCAAGTCGATTACTGTAACTTCAAGATCGCCTACATGAGCAATGCCTACACCATTTAAGCCGCTGCCATAGACAGGAATTTGGTTCAAAACTTTGTGGACGATCTCAATTGGTAAAGCTAGGTCAAAGTTACCAACAGTAAAAACAATCATTTTTACTGTTGTCGCACTATCTTGGCTTTGAGCTTGTTTTACGCTGCCAGATTTTGATTTGATTAAAGCGTTTTTCATAAATAGTATTGCCTCCCTCTAAGTGAGTTAATTATCGTGCGCTTAGGGCAGGTGCTACCATTGGCTTTTCCTGCTTGATGATATTTGCTGTTGCTGCCAAAAATTCTTGTTCGATGTATGGCTTAGTAAAATAATCTGTAGCTCCTAATTGTTTAGCTAGCATCCGGTGCTTATCGCTGCTGCGAGAAGTAAGCATGACTACAGGAATTTTAGAAATTGTCGGCTCTTGACGGCGTTGGCTCAAAAATTCAAAGCCGTTCATGTTGGGCATTTCCACATCGCATACTACTAAGTTAATCGTTGTAGAATTTTTTTGCAGTTGTTCGATCGCTTCTCTACCATCTCGCGCCTGCAATACTCGATAGCCTGCCTTTTCAAAGGTGAGCGCTAAAGTTTGTCTAAGGGTAATCGAATCATCTACAACTAAAACCGTTTGCGTCATGGTTTTTTGCGGTGGTAATGTTGGAGCAACTAAAGTTAAGTTATCATCGCCAATAGCAGTAGGCTCATCAGCGCTACCAAGAGAAACTGAATGCTTGCTCTTGCTGCCCATAAAGGAGTCAAGCAGCGCTGGACCATCAATAACTGGGATTAAGCTGCCATCCCCAACAATAGTACAACCGTAAATATAACTAGGAGCCGCGATCGCCTCGCCCAAAGGTTTAATTACTAATTCTTGCTCCGTTACCAAGCGATCGATTTCTAAAGCGAGAATTTGCCCGTCTTGTTCTAGTAATAGCATCGGTGCAGCCCAATCGTCAGGAGACGGTACAGCTACTAATGCTTGGCTGGGCATAGCTTCGGGGATAGGGCAAGCGTAGCTCAGTAATTCCGACAAGTGATAAGCAGGAGCAATGCGGTTTTGCCAGTGTAAAAATCTCTTACCACCCGATTTCTTGACTTGATCTGGTTGGGGAATCAAAATTTCTTTGATGCTGTCAGATGGCAGCGCAAAAGCTGTATTACCCACAAAACATACCAATAATTTAGCTAGAGTCAGCGTCAAGGGAATGCGGAGAGTAAAGCAAGTACCTTCTCCGGGTTCGGAAACAACGCTGACATTGCCTTTGAGCGATCTTAGCTGACTGCGGACTACATCTAGCCCCACACCGCGCCCAGATAGTTCGCTTACTTGGCTAGCAGTAGAAAACCCAGGCTCAAACATCAACTCTAATAAAGTAGAAGTAGAAGCTGAATCTGCTTTATCTTCCGATAATAAGCCCATTTCTACCGCGCGGCTGCGAATGCGGTCCAAATTCAAACCGCGACCATCGTCTCTAACTTCAACAATTGTTTGACTGCCTTGGTGATAAGCTCTAACTTCAATTTGCCCGCGCTCGGCTTTTCCTTGTTCGATTCGGTCTTCTGGGCGTTCGATGCCGTGATCGAAGGAGTTGCGAATTAAGTGTAGCAAAGGATCGTAGAGTTTTTCTAAAGCTGCTTTATCAACTAATACTCCCGTACCGTTGAGTTTGAGGTCTACAGGCTTGTCATAAGATGTAGACAAGTCGCGCAACATTCGCGGGAAACGGTTGAGAACTTCACCAATCGGTAACATTCTCGCCCACATCAAGTCATCTCTTAGGTGGGAAAGCATTTGGCGTTGCTTGTCTACGCTTTGGCTCGATTGTCCGGCGAGCAGAACTACGTCTCCCACAGTTTCTTCTAGCTGCACGATTTCTTCAAATGTTTGTTGCAGCAAAGAGTGCAATTCGCCATAGCTGTCCATTTCTAAAGAGTCGAAGTCACCGTGACGGAAGGCTTCGTTGTTGCTAGGTAAGCTATGGCTAGGTTTATTCGTCCCACTATAACGTTCTGGAGATACCAGCATTCGGTCAGAAAGATTACGCAGTTGGTTGCCCATTTGCTGGAACTGAGAAAAGCGCCGCAATAGTTCTTGAACGGTAGTTTGAAGTTGGTCGTTTTGCAGCGACAAACTGTTACGGTTAATCGCCAGTTCGCCGACTAAGTTGTTCATCCGCTCTAGTCGCTCTAAATCCACCCTAACTGTGAGTTGCTGCTGGGGAGCATTAGCCGTAGGTATAGCTTTTGGCTCAATGCGTTGTGGTGCTCCTGGAGCTTTGCCAGGAGCGGGTTTAGCGGTATCTGCTTTTGGTTTGGCTTTTGTCGGTAAACTCGGTTTGGTGGGAACTATAGCTGCTGGTTTTTCAATGGTAGGTAATGCTTCCTCCATTGGGGGAAGGTTATCAAATACCTGCTCGATTGATTGAACTAGCTCTTGAGAGTTTGTTTCTGGTTTGACATCTTCAACTGCTGGAGGTGTTAAGAAGTCTGTAGCCAGGACATCGCCAAAAATATCATCTACAGATGCTCCCTGTGTTTCAACAGCATCGTCTGTAGTGGCGATATTGCTTTCTACAACAGGAGGAATTGAGACTACTGGTTCTGGAGTTATGGCAGGGGCGATCGCTTCTTCAATGCTGCTAGAGAAGCTGCCAAACATATCGTCTAAACTGAGCAATCCAGGATCTACTTCGCTACTTGCAAAGGTTGTTTCTACTGGCAGTGAAGCAATTTCTTCCAGGCTAAATCCAACAACTTCTGGGCTTGGTGGTGTTGGGGCAACTTCTGGTGTTGTTTCTATGCCCGACAAGTCGCCAAACATATCATCCAAAAACATCATGCCGTTGGCTTCGGCATCGCTAGCAGCATGACCGTTAGTAGGTTCATCTGCAAGCATTTCCTCAATAGGTAGAAATTCCTGAATTGTTGTTACTTGCTGGAATGCCGTGTCTTGGTCTTGTTGTAATTTAGTTGGTTGGCTTGACACACTGCCACTAGCAAAAGCGATTAGTTGAGCAGAAGGCGTACCTCCTGACGTGCGATCGCCTGCAACTACTGCTGCTTGTCCGGCGAGAAAATCATTGTATGCTACTTGGGTAATTTCTAAAGCTAGGTGAGGTTGGGCATCTAAAGCAGCTATAGCATGGCTGGCGATTTGTCCGAATCCTGGCAAGTTTAATAATTCTGCAAGTCCTGCAAATACTTCTGCCTGCGCTCTTAATTCGCCACCTACTTCAGCGCCTTGGGGGTGTGCTAAAACTTCTGCTAGGCGCTCCAAACCTTGAGCTACATCTACTTCAAATATAGATAAAGCAATATCTACGCCCAAATCGATGGAACTTGGCAGTTCGGCTGCTGCACCGATGTAATCGCCTAAATGTTCTTCAATTTGAGCAAACACAGGCTCGGCGTTGAGCATTGCCTGTTCGGGGTCAAAATAACCCGTATCAATTTGCTCCATCAAAGGTACGCGCAGGCAGTCATAAGCATTGAGAATTAAGCTTTCAATTTGCGGCGTAATTTCTAATTCTTCGTGGTGCAGGGCTTTAAAAATATCTTCTAAGCTATGTGCCAAAGTTTTAATTGTATCGAGTCCGACACTAGCAGCTCCGCCTTTGATCGAGTGGGCGGCACGCATCATGTTGTGGACTTTGCCTATAGAGCGATCGCTAGTCAGCGTTAGTAACTCGGATTCGATTAACTGCAATAGCTCTGGGGCTTCTTGAATAAAGAAGTGGTAGGCGTGATCGCGAATATCAGAATCAATTGCCATGTTTAAATACCAGTTTTTATAAATATTGAGTCTTGATGGTTGGGTATTGATAGATAACAAACAACGTTGTTATACATACAATACCCACAATCTTTAGTTGACTTTAAATTGACCGACACTTGCTTGCAATTCTTGAGCTACTGCTTGCAGTTCTTTAAATGATGCGGATACAGATGTGACTTCAGTAGATGTTTTATCAGCGATCGCAGCTACACCAGACATTTTGGATGTCACCGATTCTGAGGCTTGCGACTGAATGGCAGCAGCTTGGGCGATCGCGGCTACTAAGCTACCGATTTCGCTACTAACTGCGGTAATTTTGTTCAAGCTTTGGCGAGTTTCGTCTACGAGGCGCGTACCTGCGGCTACTTGCTCTGTACCTGCTTCCATCGCTGCTACTACTTCGTTGGTTTCTGTTTGAATGTCTTTTACCAAGGCTTCGATGTCGCTGGTAGCATCTGCTGACTGGCGGGCTAAAGCTCGCACTTCATCTGCTAGTACGGCAAAACCTCTACCCTCTTCACCTGCTCTAGCTGCTTCAATGGATGCTTTGAGCGCTAACAAGTTTGTTTGTGCCGCGAATCTACCAATTAGGTTTACTACCTTGGAAATCTTTTGCGATGATTCACCTAATAGTTTTACTTTTTTGGATGTTTCTGTTACCGTCTCGCGGATGGCGATAATCCCATCTACTGTACGGTTCATGGCTGCGTCTCCAGCTTGTACTGTTGCATTTGCTTGTTGTACTGCTGCTTCGGCTTGCGAAGCGTTGGCGACTACTACGCGAATAGAGTTGGACATCTGCTGTACTTGCTCCAGCGCCGCAGCAATTTCTTGGGTTTGGCGCAAGGCTTCAACAGATAGTCCTTGTACTGAGCTTTCGTTACTGGTAGTAGTTGCTGCTACTTGAATTGCTGCTTGTTGTACTTGACCTACAATCTTACGCAAACTACCAATTGTCGAGTTATAAGAATCTGCTACCGTACCAATTTCATCTTCTGTTACTGTTGCTCTGATTGTTAAGTCTCCTTTACTGAGTGGATCTACTTCTGTAAGTAGTGTTAAGGCTCGTTTTTGTAAGAATTCTTTCGCTGCTTTTTGCTGTTCGAGTAAGTTGGCGCGGTCAAGAGCAAAGCCGACTTGTGTTGCTAGCTGCGAGAACAAGTCAATGTCTGCTTGCTCCCAGTTGCGCGGTGCAGAGCATTGGTGAGCAATCAATAAGCCGAGCAATTTACCGCCTTGTAAAATTGGCGCTACTAAGTTGGCTTGGACGGCAAAGGTGGATAGTTGTTTGATGTGGCACTCAGTCAAGCCTGCTTTGTAGATGTTGTTAGTAGCCTGGACGCGACCTGCACGATATCGTTCTACATATCGGTCGGCAAAACAAGGATCGTCAATTTTTGCTCCTAATGCTTTCGGGAAGCCTACACCTACTGATTCGGCTGTTACTGTACCTTGCCACTTATCATTGAAACTGTAAATGACTACGCGATCGCTGTTTAAGGCGCTGCGAATTTCAGTTACAGCAGTAGCAAATATGTTTTCAGCTTGAGTCGCTTGAGCTAGTTTTACTGTAATATCTTTAACCAAACTAGCGCGTTCGGCTAAGGCTTGCGTTTGCTCTAAAGAAGTTATGCGGTCTAGAATTAGTCCTAACTGGGCTGAAGTTTGAGTGAGAAAATCAATTTCGTTCTGCTGCCATTGATGGGGTGCGGCGCAGTGATGAGCAATCAACAAGCCGTATAATTCCTCTCCTTCAACAATTGGCGTAACTAAGTTGGCTTGAATTTGCAACCTGTCCATTAGTTGCAAATGTTCGGGATGGAAACCTGCGGCGTAAACGTTATCAGTTGGTACGACCCGACCTTTTTTGTATGCTTCTATTAGTTTTTGACTGATACAAGCATCCTCGATTTTATTGTTGAGAGCGCGAGGAAAACCAGGCAATACAGATTCAGCTAAAATGTAGCCGCTCCAATCAGGGTTGAAGCGATAGATAACTACGCGGTCTGCTTGCAGAATTTCTCTAGCACCAGCAAGAGCTTGGTTGAAGACAGCTTGTAAATCGTTACTGCGAGAGGTAGCAATTTTTGTAAAAAACCTTGCCCGTTCTGCTTCTTGATGGCGTGCTTCTAGGTCAGATTCAAGATTGCTTGCCATCTGGTTCAATTCTTGAGAAAGTACGCCAATTTCATCTTGACGCTCGGTTAGCTCTAAGCGCAATCCTTGTTCTCCAGCCCCGACTTTTTGGGCAAAACCTGAGATCCGGCGCAAGGGGCGAGAGAAAGAGTTAGCGATAGGAATAGATACTAGACCAATTAAAACTAAGATGCCGCCGCCAATAGTATATGCAGTTAATTGCTGTTGACTCAAGCCCTGTTCTACCTCTGCTAAAGACTGACCGATATAAGCAATCCCTACTGGCTTTGCTTGAGTTGGGTTTAGTTCCTTTTGATGGTCGTAAAGGGGACTATAAAACGTCAAATACTTCTGCCCAATAATATTTGTCTGACCGCTAAAATCTTTCCCTTGCTTGAGGACAACATCTGCTACTTCGCGGGCAACTCGCGTTCCTACTGCCCTAGTTTGACCGTCGCTATAAGGAACGTTTGTGGCTACCCGCCAATCCTGAGCAAATACAGTAGCAGTAGGTACGTTATAGCTTTGGGAAAATTTGTCTGTTAAAGCATAGTTACGGTTTTGCAATGCTCCAACAATTACAGTTCCTACTAATTTATTGTTAATTTTAACCGGATGAACAGCCATGCTAACTAAGCCCATCTTCCCGCCGTCGATGTCGTAGGTTCCTTGAGGCGAAGGCTGTTTGGCTTGTGGTATGTTGTTAATAGGCTGCGATCGCACACCAATTTCAGCTTGTGATGCTAAACCCAAACGTTGGAGCGAGTCTGTTTTCAATAACTCCATACCACTCAAGGGGCGATTTGCTGTTAGAGCATTTTTGACAATTGGAATATTGCTTAAATTAATTCCTGTTGGTATAGATACTTGACGATATTTTGGCTCGGCTGCGGCATTTTTTCCTGGCAGCGCGGGACTTTGAGAAAAGTCATCTGCTAAAATTTGGATGTCTTGAGCAATTGTTCTACCTTGAGCATCAGTAATAATTTGAAAGCTTTTATTGGTCTCTGGATCTGCTCCATTCTCGATGATGAGGAAATTTTGGAGATAGGTGCGACGGGCTGCTACTGCTTGAGGATTGCTCAAATCGATGTCGCTAGCTTGTACTAGACTAGCTAAGTTTTTTGCTTGGGCTTCACTCTCTACCTGCGTCCAAAGGACGTACTCCTGTGTAAACGCTCTGCCGTCTTTTTGCAAGGCTGCTTTGATTGTATTTAATTCGCGGTTGTGGTTAAGATTTACTAGGCTTTGAGTAACAGCAACTACAGGCAGGGCAGCACTTGCCATCAGCAAAATAGTGAGTTTTGTTTGGAAGTTTAAGTTGCTCCAAGGTTGAGTTAGGCGTTGCCAAATACTACGAGAAGACTGAGAACTCTGCGGTGAAGATGTTTTTTTTACTAAGGGTTCGGTATTTGAAGCTGATGCCTGGTTACTGTTCTGGTTACTGTTATTGAGAGATTTGGGAAAACGCTGCTCTAACATAGCGGTTGCTCTAATTTTTTATGTAAAAGAAATAAGGAAATAATCTGAGGAGGAGCTTTAGTCCTCCTCACTTAATCGATCGCTTGTTATTTGACTTTGAACTGACCCACTGTAGCTTGCAAATCTTGCGCTACTTCTAGTAGTTCTTTAAACGATGCCGATACGTTGGCGGCTTCTGACGATGTCTTCCCGGCAATCTGAGCTACGTCTGTCATCGTGTGCGATACTGAATCGGAAGCTTTGGTTTGAGCGACAGCAGCAGATGCGATCGCGGCAACTAAGCTACTAATTTCGGTACTAACGGCGCTGATTTTGTTCAAGCTTTGGCGGGTTTCGTCTACCAATTTCGTACCTGTAACTACCTGCTCTGTACCTGCTTCCATTGCTGCTACTACTTCGTTGGTTTCTGTTTGAATGTCTTTTACTAAGGCTTCGATTTCTGCTGTCGCTGCTGCTGATTGACGGGCTAGGACTCGGACTTCGTCTGCTACCACCGCGAAACCTCTTCCTTGTTCTCCAGCGTGTGCTGCTTCAATTGAGGCGTTTAGCGCTAGAAGGTTAGTTTGGTCTGCGAACGTACCGATAAGGTTTACTACCTTGGAAATCTTTTGCGACGATTCACCTAAGCGTTTTACCTTTTTAGATGTTTCTGCTACTGTTTCGCGGATTGCCAAGATACCGTCTACCGTACGGTTCATTGCCGCGTCTCCAGCTTGTACTGTTGCTGTTGCTTGTTGTACGGCTGCTTCTGCTTGCGAGGCGTTGGCTGCTACTGCGCGGATAGATTCGGACATTTGCTGTACTTGCTCTAGAGCAGAGGCAATTTCCTCTGTTTGGCGCAGAGCTTCTGTCGATAGTCCTTGTACTGAACCTTGGTTGTTGGTAGTAGTTGCGGCTACTTGGATGGCTGCTTGTTGTACTTGAGATACAATTTTCCGCAAGCTACCAATCGTTGAGTTATAGGAGTCAGCAACCGTACCAATTTCATCTTCTGTTACGCTAGCGCGGATCGTTAAGTCTCCTCTGCTTAATGGGTCTACCTCAATTAGCAGTTCTAAGGCTCGTTTTTGCAGGAATTCTCTAGCTGTTTTTTGCTGTTCGAGTAAGTTGGCGCGGTCAAGAGCAAATCCTACTTGCGTTGCTAGCTGCGAGAATAAGTCAATGTCTACTTGCTGCCAATTACGAGGTGCGGAGCATTGGTGAGCAATTAATAAGCCAAGTAATTTACCACCTTGGAGAATCGGCGCAACTAAGTTAGCTTGGACGGCAAAGGTAGATAGTTGCTTGATGTGGCACTCTGTCAGACCAGCTTTGTAGATGTTGTTAGTAGCTTGGACTCTACCAGCACGATAGCGCTCTACATATCTATCGGCAAAACAAGGATCGTCAATTCTAGCACCGATCGCTTTGGGCCAGCCTTCACCTACTGATTCTGCTGTAACTGTACCTTGCCACTGGTCGTTAAAACTGTAAATGACTACGCGATCGCTGGCAATAGCGCGACGGGCTTCTTGGACTGCTTGGTTGAAGATTTCTCTAGGGTCGAAGGATTGACCGATGCTAACAGTGATATCTTTGAGTAACTGCGATCGCTTGGCTTCTGCTTCTTTCTGCTCTAAGAAGCTGACGCGGCTTAATACTGCTCCCAGTTTTTCTGACATTTGCTGGAGGAACTTGATTTCGCTTTCTTGCCATGCGTGTGGTGCAATGCAGTGGTGAGCAATCAGCAAGCCATAAAGTTCGTTGTTGTTAATAATAGGCGTGACTAAGTTTGCCATAACTTGCAAGCGTTCCATCAAATTTATGTGTTGGGGATGGAATCCTGCTTCAAATACGTTGCCTGTAGCAACTACGCGACCGTTTTTGTAAGCTTCGATTAGCTTGTCGCCAATACAAGGATCTTCGATTTTGTCATTGAGGGCTACAGGAAAACCAGGCGATACAGATTCGTTGGCGATGTAGCCACTCCAGTCAGGCTTAAAGCGATAGATAACTACGCGGTCTGCTTTAAGAATATCTTTAGCACCTGCTAGTGCTTGGTTAAATACTTTTTCTACCTCTTGAACGTTATCGGCGCGGGTACTAGCAATATCGGCAAATAAGCGGGCTTGGTCTGATTCAACTTCTTGCTGTTTTAGTAGTTCTTGTACTTGGTCTGCCATTTTGTTAATGTTCGACCCTAGTACCGCAATTTCGTCGCTGCCTGTGACTTCAACGCGGTTGTCAAATTCTCCTTTACCTAGCTTGGCAACTGTTTCAGAAGCAGCAAGTAGAGGGCGAGTCGCGCGGTTGGCAGCGTAAGCTGCTAAAGCACCTACTCCTAATGCAACTGCCAAAGTACCAAGTCCTAGCGACCATAACAACAAATACTGAGCAGCGTATGCTTGGTCTGTTGACTCGTGCAGCAATGTACTCCAGCCTAAGTCTGGTAAACCTTCGATAGTGGGAAATGGAGCATAACTTGCTAACTCTTCTTTGCCATCAACTTTGTCAATACTTAGTGTAGAGCCTGGTTTCTTGGCTGCTATGAGTTTATCTATATTAGTTAGCTGTGCGTTAGCTTCTTTACCTATCCGAGCTTTATCGTTAGCTAGAATCACTTTGCCAGAGGAATCTAAGATGAAGTATTCCTGACCGTTGGCGGCAAAGTCTTTGAGTATTTTAGTAATGTTTTCGACAGGTGTACGAGTTCTCACTACGGCGATAAATTGACCTGAAGCTGAATCAAATACAGGTGCAGCTACGAATACGGAAGCGATCTTAGTAACTTTTGAGATCTGAGGCTCGGTAATTACTGGCTTTTTGGTCTTGACTACTGTTTGGAAATAATTGCGATCGCTCAAAGTAGTAGCATTTTCCCCGCTCGATTTGAGAATAATGTTTCCTTTCAAGTCAGCAACGGCAATCCCATCGTAGAACTGAGAATCTGCAACAATTTCGTCTAATTGTGCTTGCTTTTCTTGATAAGGAGTATTTTCTCGACCACTGGGGTTATAAATAATGTTCAACTCAGCTAGCGTTTTAATGTCTGCATAGCGCTCGCGCATGATAATTGCTATTTGTTGACCTACCGCAGAGGCTCCAGCTTCTTTGGTAGTGGTAACTTGGTTAATAATTTGTCGGTCGGCTAAGTTGAATGCCAACGTACCAATTGCTGCTACTGGAAGTACGCCTAGTGCTAGCGCCGCCAGGGTCATTTTGGTTCTTAGGCTCGTACGCTGCCATCTAGTTAACTTTTTGTTTTCTTGAGGCATAACTTGGGCGCTGCTGGTACGTTCTGGCTGAGAGAAAGCATCTACCTTGGCTGGCGCGGTAAGTTGATTTAAATCTAGCTCCGAGCCAAAATCAGTATCGAAGATATCGCCGTTATTATGACCGTTTGTACCGTTGTTATAGCCATTACTAGCGTTTTGGTCGGAGGGTTTGGGAGAAATTTGCGTCATGATATAAACCTAATTAATCGTGTATTTAGTGGTAATTTGCGATCGGACAATAGAAATACAAATGAAGCTATAAAGCTAGAGCAATAGGCTGTTTTACATTTAATTGAGCAGACAACGTTACAAACCTGTAGAGACGTTGCTGCAACGTCTCTACTTGGGCATCCCAGCGATGATTGAGGTTCCATCTAACACCACAACAATTTCACCGTTAGGTTTGAGCCAGTAGCCACGCAAAAATGGGACTAATTCAGGATTTACTGCCGATTCTGGCGGCGATTGAATCAAGTCTGGATTGAACCATTCCATATCTTCTACTTTGTTTACGGCAAGTCCGAGCATTTTTCTGCCTGCCATTTGCGAGCCTACTTGCTGTCTACCTACTGCTTGCCCTGAGCTATGCACGACAATTGCCGTATAAGTAGAGCGGCTGCTAGCTTGCTGGTACAAGGGCGTACCGCCTAACAAGTAACCCAAATCAACTAACCACAATATTTCTCCCCGCCAGTTATACACGCCAATTACCCAAGCTGGCATATGGGGAATAGGGACAACTTTTGCCGTAGAAACAGTGACTACCTCCGTCATCTGCTGTACGGGTAAGGCGGCGCTGAGGTCGGGAGCCAGGTGAAACCGCAAAAATTGTTCTTCTGCGGTTTGTTCTGCGTTTGTCGATCCTACTGCTATGCCTTTAGACAAAAACTCAGATATCATCGCTGCTTTCTCCTGGCAAGGCGCTTGTCATAACAAGCGCTTGAATTGCCTTATTTAATTAGTTGTTTGACTGTACGTAGTAGTTCTTCTTGGTCTACAGGTTTGGCAAGATAAGCATCTGCACCTTGTTTCATGCCCCAGAACTTGTCCATTTCGCTAGCTTTAGTCGAGCAAATGACGACAGGGATTTTGCTAGTAGAGCTTTCTGCTTTGAGGTCGCGGCACAATTCAAACCCGCTGCGGTCTGGCAATACTACATCTAGAACGATGACATCTGGCTTTTGGTTGCCGATTTTGGTCATTGCATCTTTACCATCGTTGGCTGTAACGACAGTTAGACCGCCTTTTTGCAAGCAGCCTGTGATAACTTCCATTTGGGTAGGTGAATCTTCGACGACTAAAACTGTACTCATGATGTTTGTTAACCTTGTAAAAATTGGGGGAGTAAATTGAAAGAGGGCTGAAAGTTGAACTAGAAAGATTTATTCTTCTACTAATTCGGTGAGGTGCTGGCGGACGCTTTCGAGAACTGTTTCGGCGTTGGCTGGTTTGCTAAGGAAACCAGAAGCACCGACGATTTTGGCGCGAACGCGGTCGATAATGCCGTCATTTCCGGTCAGGATAATGATTGGCGTATCGCGGAATGTCGATACTTTGCGTAATTGGGTACAAATTTCATAGCCGTTAGTATTGGGCATGATCAGATCGAGAAAGATCAAATCGGGTTTGCGACTTAGTAAAGTTGCGATCGCCCTCAAAGAATCTTGTACTGCTAAATACTGATAACCTCCAGTTGTCAGGATCTTTTCCATACTTTGGCAAACCAAAGGACTGTCATCGACGCAAGCAATCAATGGCGATCCAGCACTACTTGGTTTTGCTGCGGCGGGTTTTGGCGTTGCGGGGACTGCGGGAGCGGGAAAATCTGGGATGCTGACAAGCTCGACTATGCCCGATTTTAAAAAAGGTAATAAGGAGCTAGTTACTTGCGCTGCATCTCGCTTCATCACAACAGCAAGTTCGCGCAAAGTCCTCTGTCCGTCTAGAAGTTTGACGAGGTTTTGGTACACGGGGGCGGAGACTTGTTGCTGGAGTTTTTCGGTTTGCTTGATGATGGGAGCTTGGTTGGCATCGCGATCGCCGACGTTGGCTTTATGCCAAACTTGTCTTGTATGCTGAATTTCTGCCAGGACTAGCCCTGGATCTAGTAAGGCAAGCTGGATCGGAACTGATAAATGTTCTGGCTTAACTTGAAAAGTAACTTGGGTTGCCTGAGAAATATCAAACAATACTTCGTTAACAATACCTGCTATAGTTTTTGCTGCTTGTTCGCGGCTAAGTTGGTGATTTTCTACTCCTAAATGTAATAGTTGATATTCCCAGCTAGTAATTGCTGATGGTGAGGCAGCAAAAGAAATATTTACTAATAATTGTTTGAGTTTTTGAATATCAAGTTGCGGGTAATGAGCCAACAAATTTCTTTGCCAGCGTCTTACTGGATGTTTTCCTCCTGTGGCATACAAAATTCGCCCTAAAAATAAGCAAAAGTTCCACTCTTGTCCTGCTGCTATTCCTTCTCCTTCTGTACTTTTTACTAATAACTGTCCGCTGAATTGCTCTTGTTTTAAGCCAGTAAGCTTATTTACTAGGTCGTTGGTACTCATCGTCTCGGCAATCATATTTAGCTGTTCTCCGTTCTAAATCTTCTAGGCATTGTTATTGAAAATGCAGATAGTTAATTTCGATATATTTGTTGCACAACTTTTATTTGTTTACAATTGGACTGTAATTATTTGATAGCAATTTGTTGTTACATAATTCAACAGTATTTTTATTGAATAAATTGTCATTAGAGTCATCTATAAGTTGGGAATAAAATAAAGTTTATTGATATTTGAAAATTCATTACAACTTACAGTCCAATGTTCTATCGATCATGACATTAGTCCAAATAATCCAGATCCGTATCAACACTGAATTTACAAAGAGGCGGCTCGCCTTACGTAAGTATTACGGAGAAAAACAAGCGAGTATAAATATTGCGGGAAGATGTACCTTGAGGATATGTATTAGCAACTTTTTAACTTTGCTGCAGCGATCGCTAACATTGCTATTACCCAGCACCTAGATGCTAATTTAGACTAAATAAGTAGAATTGCTGACTGAAAAAATAGCGATCGCCTAACTTCATTAGCAACCAGCTATCCAAAACTCTGTCAGCGCTCGGTAGGGTAACTTCACACTTTAGTTTTTATCGACAACAGGCAGGAGAAATCCACTTTCTTGCGGTTAATAGGGCGATTTTCAGACAATTAACAGTAAATTCCTCAGAGAATATACGGTTATCTACCGATAGCTTTATCAAAGTTTTACATATAGAAAAGGCTATTTACCGTGACTTTACGGTAGGCGATCGCCTACTGTTTTAAGATGGTTAAGCAACAGGTTAAAAAATATTAACTTGGGTAAATCTTGACGGGTGCTTGTGACACAGACCGAAAGTACAAATTACTTTTGAGCAGTAAATTTGAGGTTATACAATGAAAGCAGTAATATTGGCTGGAGGGCTTGGTACTCGCCTGAGCGAAGAGACGACAATTAAACCTAAGCCAATGGTAGAGATTGGTGGTCGCCCGATATTGTGGCACATCATGAAAATCTACTCTGCTCATGGCATCAATGATTTCATTATTTGTTGCGGTTATAAAGGTTACGTAATTAAGGAGTATTTTGCTAATTACTTCTTACATATGTCTGATGTAACATTTGATATGCGCTTCAATCAAATGAACATTCATTGCGGTTATGCCGAACCTTGGCGGGTGACGTTGGTAGATACAGGCGATCGCACCATGACAGGGGGAAGGCTCAAACGGGTAAGAGAGCATATTGGCAACGAAACTTTTTGCTTTACTTATGGCGATGGTGTTAGCAATGTCAATATCAAAGAATTAATTGCCTTTCACAAACAGCAAAAAACTTTAGCAACACTAACGGCAAGTCAACCACCTGGACGTTTCGGTGCGCTTTGTTTGGCAGAGGAGCAAAATAAAATTACTAGCTTTAGGGAAAAGCCTGAAGGTGATGGCGCTTGGGTAAATGGTGGTTACTTTGTCTTAGAACCTGAAGCAGTCGACTTAATTGCTGATGACTCAACTGTATGGGAAAAAGAGCCGCTGCAAAAGCTAGCCCAAATGGAGCAGTTGTCGGCTTACAAGCACAACGATTTTTGGCTACCAATGGACACTTTGCGCGACAAAAATTATTTAGAAGAACTGTGGCAAAGTGGAAATGCCCCTTGGAAGGTGTGGTGAATTAACAGTGACCAGTGACCAGTAGCCAGTGACCAGTTAATGTAGTTTGCGGTTAGAGATATTCATGTACGATTTGGCAGTTGTGGGTGGGGGAATTGTGGGTTTGTCTGCGGCGATGGCTGTAGGTAAACGCTACCCCAAGGCACGAATTTTGCTAGTGGAAAAAGAAAGCAGTTGGGCGCACCATCAGACAGGAAATAATAGCGGCGTTATTCATTCGGGGATTTATTATAAACCTGGGAGTTTTAAGGCTAAGTTCTGCCGTGATGGTAGTCGTTCGATGGTGGAGTTTTGCCGCGAGAACGATATTGCTTATGAGGTATGCGGTAAGGTAATTGTGGCGACACAAGATGAGCAATTGCCACGCTTAGAGAGCCTTTATACGCGCGGGTTGGAAAATGGCTTGCCAGTTACTAAGCTCGATGCTGCAGCAGTAAGAGAAATTGAGCCTCATGTTAGTTGCGTGGCGGGAATCAAAGTTCCGACTACAGGCATTGTTGACTACAAACAAGTTTGTCAAAAGTATGCCGAGATAGTTCAAGCGCAAGGCGGGGAACTGCGTCTGAATACAAAAGTGCTAAAAATTCGCGCCTTGGGTGCAAATTCCGTATTAGAGACAAATCGGGGTAGCTTTGAGACGCGCTTTGTCATTAATTGTGCCGGATTGCATAGCGATCGCACAGCTAAATTAGCCCAGGTAGATCCGCAAGCTAAAATTGTGCCTTTTCGCGGTGAATATTACGAACTTACACCCGAAAAGCGCTATTTAGTTAAAACTCTAATTTATCCCGTACCTAATCCAGCTTTTCCCTTTTTGGGCGTGCATTTTACCAAAATGATTGATGGTAGCGTTCATGCTGGACCAAATGCTGTTTTAAGCTTCAAACGTGAAGGATATAAAAAGACGGACTTCGATTTGCGCGATTTTACTGAGGTTATGACATATCCTGGTTTTTGGAAACTAGCGGCAAAACACGCTGATGAAGGTATCCAAGAAATGATTCGCTCTTTTAGTAAAGCTGCCTTTTTGCGGAGCTTGCAACAATTGATTCCTGAAGTTAAAGCAGAAGATATTGTGCCAACTCATGCAGGGGTACGCGCTCAAGCTTTAATGAGCGATGGCAAGCTAGTAGACGATTTTTTGATTATTCAAGGCAAAAACTCCATTCACGTCTGCAATGCCCCTTCACCTGCGGCTACTTCGTCGTTGGAAATTGGCAAAGCGATCGCCCAAGCGATTCCAGATGGGCAACATTTACAAACTCAAGTAAAGGTATAGGTTTTACTGCATGAAAGTATTGGTCACTGGTACTGAAGGCTATCTCGGTTCGTTATTACCACCTTTACTGATGGAACGCGGACATGAAGTATTAGGCGTAGATACGGGATACTACAAAGTCGGTTGGCTGTATAACGGCACGACAGTAACCGCTAAGACGCTAAATAAAGATATTCGCCATATTAGTGCAGAAGATTTGGCGGGTATAGATGCGATCGTCCACATGGCGGAGCTATCTAACGATCCTACCGGACAACTAGCGCCAAATATTACTTACGATATCAACCATAAAGGTTCGGTGCGCTTGGCTAATTTGGCTAAAGCTGCGGGTATCAAGCGGTTTGTATATATGTCCTCTTGTAGCGTATATGGCGTAGCGACAGGGGAGGGGATGACGACTGAAGCATCCCAAGTCAATCCGCAGACTGCTTATGCAGAGTGCAAAACTTTGGTAGAAAGAGATTTGCAGTTGATGGCTGACGATAGTTTTTCGCCTACTTTTATGCGAAATGCGACGGCTTTTGGGGCTTCGCCAAGGATGCGCTTTGATATTGTGCTAAATAACTTGGCGGGGCTAGCTTGGACGACCAAAGAGATTAAAATGATTAGCGATGGTACGCCTTGGCGACCTTTAGTTCACGCCTTAGATATATGTAAGGCGATCGCTTGTACTCTAGATGCACCGCGCGATATTGTCCACAACCAAATTTTTAATGTTGGCGATACAGCAAATAATTACAGGGTAAAGGAAATTGCAGAAATTATTGCTGATGCTTTTCCTGGCTGTCAGCTAAGTTTTGGGGAAAGCGGTTCTGATAACCGCAGCTATCGAGTTTCTTTTGAGAAAATTAATAGTGTTTTACCTGGGTTTAAGTGCGATTGGCGGGCTGATGATGGGGCGAAGCAATTGGCTAATTTGTTTAAGCAAATTGAGATGACGGCGGATACTTTTTTGTCTAGAGGGTTTACGCGCTTGAAACAGTTGGAATATTTGCTTGGTACTGGGCAAATTGACAGTGATTTCTTTTGGCGCAAGTGAGTTAGGTGTTTTACGAACCGCCTTTGCGATAGTGTAGTGGCAAAGAAGGGTTTAGTTGTTTAGTTAGTAGTTGCAGTTATGGGTAATCAGTGCCGTTTTTGTCGTAGTTCCTTAGAGCATACTTTTGTCGATTTGGGAGTTTCTCCGATCGCCAATGACTATATCAGTAAGGAGACTTTAAATCAGGTTGAAAGGTTTTATCCTCTGCATACTTATGTTTGTCAGCAGTGTTTGTTGGTGCAGATAGAGGATTTTGAATCTCCCGAACATATTTTCGGCGATGGAGATTATGCTTATTTTTCTTCTTTCTCCGATAGTTGGCTCAGACACGCTCAGGCTTATACTGACTTGATGGTGCAAAGGTTTGGCTTTGACGCTAGTAGTCAGGTAGTGGAACTTGCTAGTAATGATGGTTATTTGCTGCAATATTTTCACCAGAAGGGAATTCCAGTTTTGGGTGTGGAACCTGCGGCTAATACGGCAAAAGTTGCCCAAGAGAAAGGAATTCCTTGTGTAGTTAAGTTTTTTGGCGTGCAGACTGCGCGAGAATTGGTGGCTGATGGCAAGCAAGCCGATTTGTTGCTGGGTAATAATGTATTAGCTCACGTTCCCGATTTAAATGATTTTGTGGCAGGGATGAAAATTGTTTTAAAGCCAAAAGGCGTTATTACGATGGAATTTCCCCATTTATATCAATTAATCGGGCAAAATCAGTTCGATACTATTTATCACGAGCATTATTCTTATTACTCGCTGCTCACAGTGATGCAGGTGTTTGCGGCGCATGGGTTGGTGGTATTTGATGTGGAAGAATTGCCCACCCATGGCGGCTCTTTGCGGATTTATGTCAAGCATGAAGATAATGGCGACTTAGCGATAAGCGATCGCTTGGGTAAGCTAAAAGATAAGGAAATTCAAGCAGGGCTAGATAAGTTAGAAACTTACTTGAGTTTTAGCGAGAAGGTACAACAGGTGAAGCGCAAGTTACTGAAGTTTTTGATCGAAGCGAAGTCACAAGGTAAAGCGATCGCAGCTTATGGCGCTCCAGCTAAGGGCAATACGCTACTTAATTACTGCGGTGTGAGGACAGATTTTATTGACTATACAGTAGATCGCAGTCCTTATAAGCAAAATTTGTTTCTACCTGGTACGCATATCCCAATTATGGCTCCAGATTATATCAAGCAAACTAAGCCAGATTATTTGCTAATTCTGCCTTGGAACTTGAAAAATGAAATTATGGAGCAGGCGGCGTTTATTCGCGAGTGGGGAGGAAAATTTGTCGTGCCAATTCCAGAGGTGCAAGTCTACACATGATTTTTAGGGAAACAAGTCTCCAGGGTGCATATATCATTGACATCGAGCAACGCCAAGATAGTCGCGGTTTTTTTGCGCGAACTTTCTGCCAAGAAGAATTTGCCGCGCATGGGTTAGAAATTACTAACGTCCAGTGTAGTATTGCTTTTAATCATAAAGCCGGAACTATCCGAGGAATGCATTATTCTGTTGCTCCAGCAACCGAGGCGAAATTAGTTCGCTGCACTCAAGGCGCTATTTATGACGTAATTGTAGATATGCGCCCTAATTCGCCAACTTATTTAGGTCATTTTGGGGTAGAACTAACTCAAGCAAATCGGCGCAGTCTCTACGTACCGGAAATGTTCGCTCACGGCTATCAAACTTTAGGCGCTGACACAGAAGTTGTGTATCAAATGAATAAGTTATATACGCCTGGGTACGAGCGAGGATTGCGCTATGACGATCCGCTTTTAGGGATTGAGTGGCATTTGCCAGTAAGTGAAATTTCTCGTAAAGACTTAGAGTGGACTTATTTGGAGTCAATGCTTGTCGGTGCGTAATTAGTAGTTGCGATCGTTTTTGACACTATGAGCTTATAACTTGCAAACACATAATTTGATAAGTTATAAGCTGTTATTAGTATAAAATATTGCGTAATTGGCTATTTATTTTACGTAGCTATATCTAAGTTATCTGTATAAATAATCAAGTTGAGTGTAATTATTCCCTGCTCCAAGGCAGCAAATAAAATCGGTATTCGCTTTAAATAACTTGCCAACCAACGATCGCTATCTAATTTGTCTGGAACGATTGGTGCGACGCTGGGGTGGCAAAATAGCAAAAATGCTAGGCTGTGTTATTTGTTTTAAGTATTAGTAAGTGATGGTGCGATCGCAAAAACTATGGTAAACCCAAACCCAAATATACAACAGGAGGTGATTGGCTTGATACCTGCCGGAGGACAAGCTATGCGTCTTTCTCCTTTGGCTGGTAGCAAAGAGTTATTTCCTGTAGGTTTTCAAACTGTATCTGATGGTAGCTTGCGCCCGAAAGTAGTTTCTCACTACTTGCTAGAAAAAATGCGCCTAGCAGGAATTCGCCGCGCTTATTTTGTGTTGCGCTCTGGTAAATGGGATATTCCTAACTATTGGGAAGATGGCACGCTTGTAGATATAAACTTGGGTTATGCGATCGTGCGTCTGCCTTACGGCGTTCCTTATACTTTGGATGCTGCTTATTCATTTGTGCAAAATGCAGTAGTTGCACTAGGGTTTCCCGATATTTTGTTTGAACCTGATGATGTCTACAGGCGTTTGCTGGCGCATTTAAGCGATAGCGCTGCTGATGTAGTGCTGGGAGTTGTGAGAGTCGAACAACCCGACAAAAGCGGGATGGTTGATATTGATGAAACTGGTTGCGTGCGTTTGATTGTCGAAAAACCTCAGCAAAGCGATCTTGCTTATGGCTGGTTTACAGCCGTATGGATACCAAGTTTTACTGAATTTATGCATCAGTATTTAATGGCTCTAGAACTACCTAGCCAAGAAATTTTGCTAGCTGATATTATGCAAGCAGCGATCGCTAGTGGCTTGCGAATAGAAGTTGAAATCTTTGATAATGGTAGTTTTCTAGATATCGGTACTCCTGAAGGTTTAGTGCAAGCGCTGCGCCAATCAGGAGATCGATTAGGATAATATGCGAATGCAGTCCGTATCAATAATTTGCAAGTGCTAAAATTACCAACGTCAATAGTATGAAAACCAACAGCTTATCTATTTCTAGTAACAATGCACTCGGCAAACAAATGTATCAATTGATATCTCAGTTGTATCCCATTTGCCGCAGTATTACTGGTAATGGATTTAGAGAAACGTTGCGGATTTTGCAAAATTATATTCCCTTAGAAATTCGTGAAGTACCTACAGGAACAGAGGTATATGATTGGACTGTACCGCAGGAATGGAATATCAATGATGCCTACATCAAGAACAGTCAAGGCGAAAAAATTATAGATTTTCAAGCTTGTAATCTGCACGTTGTCAATTACAGCGTACCCGTACACCAAAAGATCGGTTTAGACGAGCTAAAAAAACATTTATTTTCCCTTCCCGATTATCCTGACTGGGTTCCATATCGGACTTCGTATTATAAAGAAAGTTGGGGGTTTTGCCTTACTCACAAGCAATATTTAGCCCTGCAAGATGAGGAGTATGAAGTATATATTGACTCCTCTTTAAAACCTGGAAGTCTAACTTATGGCGAGTATTTTATTCCTGGAGAAACTAGCCAAGAAGTATTAATTTCTTGTCATAGCTGTCATCCTTCTTTATGCAATGATAATCTTTCGGGCATATCAGTGGCGGTATTTTTAGCGCAACAGTTAAGTCAACTTTCTTTGCGCTATTCTTACCGATTTTTATTTATTCCTGGAACAATTGGCTCGATTACTTGGCTGCATGAAAATGAGCAGCGAGTCAGTAATATTAAGCATGGATTAGTATTAACTTGTGTTGGCGATGCAGGTAAATTTACTTACAAAAAAAGCCGCAGAGGTAATGCAGATATTGACAAAATAGTAGAGTACGTGCTAGAAGAATCGGGCAAAGATTACGAGATTATCGATTTCTTCCCTTATGGCTACGATGAGCGGCAATATTGTTCGCCAGGGTTTAACTTAGCCGTAGGTTGCTTTATGCGATCGCCGCATGGTAGTTTCCCCGAATATCATACCTCAGCAGACAATTTAGACTTTGTTCGACCCCAATACTTAGAAGATTCTTACCAGCAATGTTTGACAGCTTTGCAAATTTTAGAACGCGATCGCACTTATATAAGTCTCAATCCTAAATGCGAACCGCGTTTGGGCAAAAGAGGACTGTATAGAGCGATCGGCGGACAGTCAGAAGAAGCATTAAATGAATTAGCAATACTATGGGTGCTAAATCTAGCAGATGGCGAACATACGCTGTTAGATATGGCAAAAAGATCGAAAATGGCTTTTGATGCTATTTATAAAGCTGCTCAGGCTTTGCTAGCAACTGATTTACTCAAGGAATTATAAGTAGTTTGAAGTTAAAGATATGCAAAAAGGCTAAATGTACTACTTATGACAACTTTGACTAATAAGACGGCAATTGTTACAGGCGCAAGCAGCGGAATTGGTAGAGCGATCGCGCTAAATTTAGCTCAAGAAGGCGCAGTTTTGTGTCTGGTAGGGCGAAATTTGGCAGCTTTAGAAGATACGCGGGCGATCGCATCGCAAAGCGCTCCTCAAGTGACTACTTATGCAGCCGATCTTAGCAACGATAACGACCTGCGGCAGTTAACAGAGTACGTGCAAGCATTGGGACAAGTGGACGTGCTAGTACACAGCGCGGGTGTGTTTAAGATGGGAAAATTGGCAGATAGCGCGATCGCCGATTTTGATTTGCAATATCAAATCAATGTCCGCGCTCCTTATTTGTTAACTCAAGCTTTGCTACCAATGCTGTTGGCAAGTCACGGTCAAATTGTCTTTATCAATTCTAGTGCTGGCTTAAATGCCAAAGCAAATGTCGGACAATATGCGGCTAGTAAATTTGCCCTTAAAGCGATCGCCGATAGCTTGCGTGAAGAAGTCAATGCTGCTGGAGTACGTGTTTTGAGTGTATTTCCCGGACGAACGGCAAGTCCCATGCAAGCAGCTATTTATCAAATGGAGGGGAAAACCTACCATCCCGATGTTTTACTGCAACCGGAAGATGTCGCCCGAACAGTCGTTACAGCACTGAGCTTGCCACCTACAGCTGAAGTTACCGATATTAACATCAGACCCAGTAAAAAAACTTAATAAAAATGTTAAAGTTTAAGCACCTCTCAGTGCGACCTCGAAGTTATCAGTTGTCAGCGATTCAATTTATCTATGCATAGAGAACAACCAGCACATATCGCCTGCGCGGGACTAGGATGGTTTCCCAAAACACCAGGAGGACTAGATCGCTATGTTTACGAACTGACATATCATCTAGCAACAGCAGGCGATCGCGTCGATCTATATGCTTTAGGGTTGCCAGATGCGGCTAATTTTCCAGCGCGGTTGATTAATTTAGCGGATGAAGATAACTCCTTATGGCAAAGGTTGCAACAGACGCGGCGCAATTTTTTGAGCGGGGAAAAGCCAGATGCGATTAACTTGCATTTTGCTTTGTATAGCTTGCCTATACTGAATAAATTACCCAAAAAAGTACCAGTGACCTTTACTTTTCACGGTCCTTGGGCATTGGAAAGTAAGGCAGAAGGAGCAAATCAGGTAGCAGTATTTCTGAAAAAGTGGTTGGTAGAAAAGCAAGTCTACCGCAGGAGCGATCGCTTTATCGTCTTAAGTAAAGCTTTTGGCGAGATTTTGCACCAAGAGTATCAAGTCCCAGAAGCGAAAATTCATATCATCCCTGGGGGAGTCGATTTGACGCGGTTTCAGAGCAATTTATCGCGCACCGCAGCCCGCACGCAACTCGGCTGGGGAGAAGATCGCTTGATATTGTTTACGCCCCGTCGTTTGGTAAATCGCATGGGGTTAGATAAATTATTAATCGCTTTATCGACAATTAAAGCTAAAGTGCCGCAAGTATGGCTAGCGATCGCAGGTAAAGGACCATTGCAAGCTACTTTATCGCAGCAAGCTGAAGAATTGGGACTAGCAGATAATGTCAAACTTTTGGGCTTTTTGCCGGACGAGCAGTTACCTTTAGCATATCAAGCTGCAGATTTGACAGTGATGCCCAGCCAGTCATTAGAAGGATTTGGATTGACATTATTAGAGTCATTGGCATCGGGAACGCCAGTAATGTGTACGCCGATTGGCGGGATGCCAGAAGTTATTGCCCCATTTTCCCCAGATTTAGTTACAGATTCGGGAGAAGTAGAAGCGATCGCCGAGCGATTGGCAGCTATTTTAACCGGACAAATAGCATTGCCATCTAGAGAAGCTTGCCGTCAGTATGCTGCCGCTAACTTTGACTGGCACAAAATCGCCCAGCAAGTGCGTCAAGTTTTACTAGCGTAACTTACAGATAAAGCTCGCCTTTCTTTTAACTAGCAAACAGTTCAATAGGAGTAACCGCTATGCCAGCACTAACAGTAATTATTTTGACTTTAAACGAAGAAGAATTTATTGAGCGCTGCGTTAGTAGCGTCCGTTGGGCTGATGAAGTTTTAGTCGTTGATTCTAATAGTACCGATAAAACCAGAGAAATCGCCGCAGCGCTAGGTGCTAGAGTGTACGAGCAAAAATGGCTCGGCTGGTCGGGACAGCGCAATAAAGGAGTAGAAATTGCTAAAAATGATTGGGTCATGTTCCTAGAGTGCGACGAAATTGTTACTCCAGAATTAGCGCAGTCAATTCAAGATGTCATGAGCCGTCCTATGGATGAGCGCGATGGCTACTGCTTAGATCGGCGCGGCGACTTTTACGGGCTACTGCTGCCAAATATGTCAAGACCGAGTAAAAGAAAAAGTTTTGTACGCTTATTCAATAGGCAATGCAGCGCCTATGACATGAGCATGAAAGTGCATGAGGAAGTAATTTTTCCTGGCAAAAGTATTCCATTAGAAGGCGTATTGCTGCACTGGCGAGGTTACGTGATGGACGAATACATTACCGTGTTTAACCGTTATGCAACAGTAGAAGCAGAGATGCTGCAAGAAAATGGCGTGCGCTCTAGTGCCTTAAAAATCTTTCTCCGACCGATTTTGAGGTTTTTGTGGTGTTACATCGCTATGGGCGGGGCGCGGCTAGGAACGCGGGGACTGATTCATGCCATGTTGCAAGCTACAAGTGAATTTATCCGCTATACCAAGCTGTGGGAAATGCAGAAAGCCGGACGCACCCTGCACCCACCAACAAATATTTACCAATACACTCCTGGAGAATTTTTGCACAAGTCAGTTAAGGGGGAAGAAGTCCAAGTGAAAGGGTAAGGATAAACATTTACTTCACTACTTAGTATCAATTTATATAGATACAAATAAATGAGTTTAACAAGTTCTTCAGTTAGTACCAAGCCAAGCACCCCAGCATTACTAGCTTGGATCGTCATTGTCGGATTTTCCCTATTTACTGCCGTAGCTGTGCTAGCGGGTGCAGGCAGCATCATGCGCCTACTTTTTCCTTTATTATCTTTGGCTGTAGGCTTATTTTTATACGGGCGCTATCCCATAATTTACGTTGGGTTTACCTGGTGGTTGTGGTTTATTACGCCTTGGTTGCGCCGAATTATTGATTATCGTAGCGGTTGGGACGGTAACGGAATAATTTTAGTTGCGCCATTTTTGGTTACGTTAATTACTTTTATTACCTTTGTGCAATACTTACCTCGGTCTTACAAGATGGGAGGTTTGCCGATTGTTTTGGCAATTATAGGCGTAATTTACGGATTTTTTATTGGAGCTATCAAAAACCCGCTTACAGTTTCTTTAAGAGCGCTTTTGGATTGGTTAACGCCGATTCTTTTGGCTTTTCACTTATTTGTTAATTGGCGAAATTATCCTAAATATCGAGAAAATTTGCAAAGCACTTTTACCTGGGGTTTGCTGATTACAGGTGTTTATGGAGTCATTCAGTATTTGGTAGCGCCAGAATGGGATAGGTATTGGATTATCCAGACAAAGTTATTAACTAATGGCGCACCAGAACCTTTAGGAATTCGGGTATTTAGTACGATGAATTCGCCCGGACCTTTTGCAAATGTGGTGCTAGCAGGCTTGCTAATATTGCTAACCAATGAGAGTTTTTGGCGCGTTCCGGCTATGGCTGCAGGCTATATGTCATTTTTACTATCTTTAGTACGTTCTGCTTGGGCTGGGTGGTTTTTGGGCATTATTAGCTTGTTTGCGTTTATCAAACCACGCTTGCAGATGCAGCTAGTAGTAACTATTTTGGCGATCGCACTTTGCGTACTACCATTAGCGACAATTGAGCCATTTTCCGAAATTATTAGCGCTCGCTTGGAAACATTTACGAATCTCCAGAAAGATACAAGTTATAACGAGCGATCGGAGCTTTATGAGAAAAATGTCGAGTTAGCCTTTTCTAGCGGTTTAGGTAGAGGTATCGGCAGTAAATATTATGTCAATGAAGAAGGTCTGCTGCAAGAAGTCACCCTAGACAGCGGTATTTTAGATATATTTTTCACCTTGGGCTGGTTTGGGGCAATTCCTTACATTGGCGGTATGGCGCTAGTTGTGTTTGAGCTATTTAAAAGTGATGTTGGTCGCTCTGATGCGTTTGCTAGTGCTGCGCGGGCAATTGGATTGAGTATATTAGCGCAACTACTATTTGGTAGCGTTATGCTAGCTCTTTCTGGTGTGGTATTTTGGAGCTTTTTGGGCATAGGAATGGCAGCAAACAAATATCATCAAAATGAGAAAGCATTAAAGGACGGTAGGCGCGTTTAACTTGCCCAAACCACAGCTTGTTCCCAACCTAAACCTCGGCGCACGATCGCAGGTTCGTCCCCCGTTAGGTCGATCATAGTAGAAACGCGGTTATTAGGCTGGGAGCCGTCATCGACAATTACATCTACTAATTTATCTAAGCGATCGAATAGTTCTGCACTAGATATATTTGTTTGCGCTGGCGCAACGATTTCATCTGGTTCTGTAGGCGTAAGGTGCGCGGATGTAGAAATAATCGGATTATCTAAAGCCTTGAGCAAAGCCAAACTTGTTGTATGCTTGGGAACTCTAATCCCAGTTGTTTTACGTTTGGGGTTTTGCACCAACCTTGGGACTAATTTGGTAGCTGGCAGCAAAAACGTGTAAGGTCCTGGAATTAAGTGCTTCATCATCCGATAAGCAGTATCGCTAACTATGGCATAAGTCGCTACTTGAGACAGAGAAGGACACAAAAAAGTCAGCGGTTTGTCGTTAGATAATTGCTTAATCCGGCGAACTCTTTCTACCGCAGATTTATTATTAAGGTCGCAACCGATCGCATACACTGTATCGCTAGGATAGAGCATAACCGCGCCTGCCCTAAGTTGAGCTACAACTTGTTCGACAATGCGAGTTTGCGGATTATCAGGATGAATACTGTAAATTGTCGCCATGTTGTTTTCGATCCCCCTGGAGTCCCCCTTAACCTCGTTATGACCAAATTAGCTTATTTAGAGTGTCCTACTGGCATTGCTGGTGATATGTGTTTGGGTGCGATTGTTGACTTGGGTGTTCCTGTAAATTACTTAACCGAGCAACTCAATAAGCTAGGTATTGCTTCAGAGTACCAGTTACGGGCTGAGTCAGTCCATCGCGGCGGGCAAAGAGCAACTAAAGTTCACGTAGATTTAAGTAATAAACACGACCATAGTTCCCACCATCACGGACGGCATTTACCAGAAATCGCTCAGTTAATTGCCAAGGCAGAATTACCTGCAAGAGCAGAGGCTTGGAGTTTAGCTATTTTCCAACGCTTGGCAGTTGCCGAAGGGGCGGTACATGGAGTTGCACCAGAGAAAGTTCATTTTCATGAAGTAGGGGCGGTAGACGCGATTGTAGATATTGTTGGTACTTGTCTGGGGCTAGATTGGTTGGGGATCGAGCAACTTTACTGTTCGCCTTTACCCACCGGAGGGGGAATGGTCCGCGCTGCACACGGACAATTGCCCGTACCCGTACCTGCTGTATTGCAATTATGGTCGATGCGCGGCTGTCCTATATATAGTAACGGGATCGAACGAGAATTAGTAACGCCTACTGGGGCTGCGATCGCCACTACTTTAGCAACTGATTTTGGCGCATCTCCAGCTATGACGCTGCAAAAAGTAGGACTAGGTGCAGGTTCGATAGATTTACCTATTCCTAATATTCTCCGTTTGTGGCTGGGCGAGACAACAGCACATAGTCCCTCTACAGAGACGATCGCCGTTTTAGAAACGCAAATTGACGATCTTAGTCCCCAGGCGATCGCTTACGTGTTTGAGGCTTTATTTGCTGTGGGGGCTGTAGATGTCTTTACGCAGCCGATTGCGATGAAAAAGTCTCGCCTTGGAGTTTTACTAACAGTTATTTGTCACCTAGATAAAGTCAGTAGTTGCGAAGCTGTTATCTTTGGGGAAACTACGACTTTAGGCATTCGGCGCACGAGCCAACAACGGACAATTTTAGAGCGAGAAATCCAAACAGTCGAGACAGAATATGGCGCAGTGCGCGTTAAAGTCGCTTGGATGGCAAAAGATGGCACAAAAGCGATCGCCAACGTCCAACCAGAGTATGAGGATTGCGTACAATTAGCCAAAAACCATCATCTGCCTTGGAGAGAAATGCATCGCCTGGCAATGCAAAGCTGGTACAACAAAAAAGAGTAAAGGATAAGGGCAAGATGGTATATTACTCTATCCTTTGCCCTTTAACCTCTACCCTAATAGTTTTGCAGGTGCAACGCGCTAATCTATAGCATCTTTGGCAGCATCACCTGTTCTGTCCAAAAAGCTTTTACCTGCTGACTTAGTGTTGTCGATCGCTTGTTTGGCATCTCTTTTTAACTCTTTAGCATCGGGAGTATTTTCCCTAATAGCTTGCTTGGCATTTACTGCAGTACGTTCGGCAGCGCGATTGACACCTTTAGTTGCATCGGCAGTGTTATCTTTGATGTTTTCAGTGCCTTTCTGCGTACCTCGTTTGAGGTCTTCTACTGTTCCCTGAAGTTTACCTTTAGCATTTTCAGTGTTGCGCTGGACGTTCTTGCCAAAATCTTCAGCATTTTCACCTTTTTTGTCGAGAATACGCTTAGTATTTTCGCCTACGTCACCTGTTTGATCGATAACGTTGCGTTCGGCGTTTTGCTTGAGCGCTTCAGCTTTTCTCGATACTTCGTCTACGTTTTTTGCTCTGGGATCTAAGTCGCTAAACTCGTTCATCGTTCCTTTTTCAAAACGATTGGTTGTAGCTTCTTCAGGTACTTCTGGACGAGGATTATTGTCAGCCTTGACTTTTGCTGTGGTTTGGGTTCCCGCAGGTACGTCTTGTCTGGAAGCTCCGCCTGGTGTATTTGCTTGAACGCTACCATTGCAAGCAGTGCTAACCATTAACAAAACTCCAAATAGAAAAGTCATGACTATTTGACTTAACTTAATTTTTTTTACCCAAGCAATGATTTTGCTCATATCCATAACTCCATGTATTTTTGGTTTAGATTAAACTTATGGTGCGATCGCCCCAATTTAGTTGGGGCAATTATTGTCCATTATTTGTGTAAAGCCGGATTGCTTTGAAACTCTGGTCTTCTGCCGGCTTCATCTGACTTGTCTTTGACAAAACTTGCAGCTTCTTTAAAAGCATCTTTTGCTGCTTCGACGCGGTTTTCTACCCGTTCGCCTAACTCAGGATTGCGCTGATTCAATCCACCTGCTCTAGGTGTGGCAAAATCTTCACTGGTTTTGATTGGCAGTTCTGTTTCTTTTTCTGCTCTACCTGCTGGCGTTTCTGCACCAGGATAAAGTATTTCGTTTTCTGTAGCAGCAATTAATTTTAGGTTGCTCAAGTTCGTACTAGCGCGATCGCCTTTAGCTTTATTCAAGTCTGTGTAAGCATCCCCACCACTCTTATAAGGATTATTCATCCCACCTGCTTGCACTGGTGGATTATTGGGGTTGGAGATTGGTGGGTTGATAGGGTTCGCTGATTGATTAGTTCCTGGATTACAAGCAGTGCTAATGACTAACAATGCACCTGCTAAAAATACTGTAAGAATTTGGCGCAGTCGTAGTTTTTTAAACAAAGCAATTAACCTATTCACAAAGTCCTCCTGATTATCTCAAGTAAGCCAGAGTTGCTGGATAATCTCGCTTCTGTTGCTATTGACTGCAAATTATTTATATTTTCCAGACGTGCGATACCCTAGAGTTAGGTCGCGCTAGCAGCAAGCGAGTGGTTTACAGTCTCGATCGACCATAATTGACCAACAATGGCTAAGATTAGCAAGGATTTTGCTCTCTCTTCCTCTAGCAAAGGTCTTATTCACAATCGCTTTATCAACCTCTGGTTCTCTAACTGTGGAGAGATTTACATTGCTCTCAATCAATAGGTTTATTTTCTTTGTAGATACAATCTCAGTAAATAAGTTTAGTTACTAAGAAAGCTTTATTTCTACTATGGCTGTTACAGAGTAAATATTGTTTTTTACCTAGGCTATTTTGAGTTAACAAAAATTTAGATAAAAAGTAATATTACTAAATAAATCGTTGGGCAATGTTTGGCACGATGAAGACAAATTCAATTGGTTAATTACCTTTTACGAATGTCTAGTCTTAACCAACTTGACGTTGTTGCCCAATGCTGCCAACAAAGCGAAGTTGGCAAACTACTACCAACTGCTCTTTACGTACATATTTCGGCTTTATCAAGCCTGTGTACGACGTTGCAAAGCTACGAACGCCGCGCTAGAAGTGCGATCTCTACAGTAGTCTCTGCCAATATAGTTAAATTCAGTACGGATAAACCCAAAATCTCTTATTTGTTTTATCCTGACTTTGAGCGCGATCCTCATCCAGCTTTGCACTCTAGTATTGTCGTCGATGTAGAAACTTTAACAGTTAGCGATCGCAATTACCAAACTTCAGACAATCCGCCGATATTACACCGCAAAGAAACGTTTGTCACGCCAGATTATCCACTCTACGCGCAATTTGCCCGTTTAACTCGCCAAGAAGAAGCTTTAGGGCTGTTAGATAAGTCTACAGCAATTGGCACGCAAGTATTGTGGCAGCAACGTTTAGAGGCGCAGGGGGTAGAAATCCAAGGACACGAATTGATCGTGCATCCAGAGCGAAAAAAGCCCATTATTTGCATCTCGCCACGCATCGAAAGACATAAAGCTGCGATCGCACGTAACGAATTATCCCGCCCAGTAAGATTAGCTCAAGAAGCTAATTTATTTCAAGCTGAGACAACATTTTTTGATTATGGCTGCGGCTATGGTGGCGATATTAGCAGGATTGCTCAACAAGGTTATGTAAGTGCGGGATGGGACCCTTATTACTCGCCAGAGGCGACGCGATCGCCTGCAGATATAGTTAACCTCGGCTACGTAATTAACGTCATAGAAGACACTGCAGAACGTCGAGAAGCCTTAATTGCAGCGTGGGAACTAACGCGCCAAATATTAATAGTTTCTGCTCAAGTATTAATTAGCGATCGCACTAGAGGACAAGTAGCTTATGGTGATGGCATAGTTACAAGACGCAATACTTTTCAAAAATACTACGAGCAAGAGGAACTCAAAATATATATCGAACAGGTACTTGGGGTAGAAGCAATTCCCGCAGCTTTGGGGATATATTTCGTCTTTCGGGAAGAAAGCCAAGCGCAAAGTTTTCGCGCCTCGCGTTTTCGTTCTCGCGCCACTACACCGAGAATTCGCATTCCCAGTCAGAAATTTGCGGATTATCAAGAAATGCTAGCGCCTTTGATGGCTTTTGTCAGCGATCGCGGCAGATTGCCAGTTGCAGGCGAAATTAGCCAAGAATCAGAAATATTAGCGCAATTTGGCAGTTTTAAACGAGCTTTTCAAGTTGTGTTGCAAGCGACCGACGAGCGAGAATGGAATGCGATCGCCCAAAAACGCCGTCAAGACTTAGTAGTTTATCTAGCTTTGAGTAAATTTAGCCGCCGCCCGAAGTTAGGAGACTTTTTACCCCAAGTTCAAGAAGATATCAAAGCTTTGTGTGGTAGTTACAGGCAAGCTTGTCTCGGCGCAGATGAAATGTTGTATAGTATCGGCAATCTGAGTGCGATCGCTCAATGCTGCCAAAATAGTCCTGTAGGTAAAAAATTACCCAATGCTTTATTAGTACACGTTTCTAGTTTAGAAGCGCTCCACCCTTTGTTGCGCTTGTATGAGGGCTGTGCTAGCCGTACTGTTGGCAGGTTAGACGGTGCTAATGCGATTAAATTTCACACCAATACCCCAAAAATTTCTTATTTCTGCTACCCAGATTTTGACAGCGAACCGCATCCAAGTTTGCAAGCTAGTATGCAAATAGATTTACAAGACTTGCACGTAGTTTACGGCGATTATGAAGGCGATCGCAATCCGCCAGTGCTGCACCAGAAAGACACTTTAATTACTCCCGATTATCCGTTGTATGACAAATTTGCTCGTTTGAGCCGTCAAGAACAAGATTGGGGGTTATTAGACGATGGCAAAGCGATCGCCCGTCTCCAAGGCTGGCTAAAATGCTTAGAAGATCGTTGTGTCACAATTACTAACTATCAGCTTAGGTGGCGCAAAGATGCAGATCCATACAAGCTAAAAATTTTACGCTCCCAGGTGCAGAGAAGAAAGGACAAGGGGGACAAGGGAGACAAGGGGGAGAAGATTTGTTAAATCTCTCTAGTTTGCGGTGAATATCTTTTGACAAGTTCCAGCCAATTTTCTAGACCTTTTTTGGTTGGTTGTCCTTTTTCGCCAAAAGTCCAAATATCTCGCTTATGCTGGGGACCGTAGCTAATGTGGATTGGGCGATCTTCTCCGTAATAATACATAGAATCGAAAGGTAATTGCGATCGCAAGATCCATTCGACAACGCGATCGCTATTTGTATCTACAATCTGAAAATCGCAAGCTGCTCCTAATCTGTCGCAGTAGTAGCGTCCATTAATTTTAACTTCACCAGCCATGTGCTGATCTCTCTGGGGATCGATGCGACCATTTTTTACACCTGTATTTATATCTTTTTTATCTAAATACTTACGTAAGCTAGGCGAACAAAATCCATAGGTTAGTTTAAACTTTTCATGGCTAAACCGCTCTATTATAGGATCTAAAATAAATCTAGCTAGTGCTTCTAAAGCTGGAATAGTTACCTCTAAGTTTTTAGGATAACTCTCAATTTGCTGAGAGTATTTTTTATAAGTATTTGTGCAATTACAAAAGTCTTCAAGTGTAAGATAATTACCAATTTTTACTTCTGCCATAAGCCATTTCAGCAAATTACTACTTATAGTGCTAGTGCAGTGTTATCTCCATAAATGGCAAATATAATATTATACATTTCTAAGAAGTTGATCATAGCATCGCATTCTTCTTCTTTAAAATCTTCGTAATAACGAATCAATTCAGCAATACACGTCTCTAAATGAGCGCGAACGCTTCTACAAACAAGCACTATTTTTAGTAATACAGTGACTAAAATCAAAGTATTACCTTGAGAATTGAGTAACAAAAACAGCGGCGATGGTTGACGATGGTTTTCTGTTGTTAGAGATTCAATCAACCTACTACAAGTCATAATCTGCATCGACTCAGTTAATAATTCTTCGTTATGTCTTTCATATAAAGACAATATTTTCAAATTTAAAGTATCTAGCAATTCCTCATGTTCGATAAAGATACTAAGATAGTTGTGCAAACTATGCTTATATTGTTTGTATTTTTGACCTTTTGTTTGTTCTATAAAAATTTTGGCAAATTTTCCATAAGTAGCTGGTTCTCGTTTAGCGATAATAGTTTTAATCAAGCGCAGCACATCATCGCCAATTGCAGTAGGATTTTGCACTGATTTGTTAGGCAAGTCAGTATCCGAACGCGCCAGATACATTGCTAAGTCAAACTTGAAACGATATTTTAAATGTTTCGCCCTTTCTTTCGCCGCTTCTCGCTGTTCAAAAGAGTTTTTAGGGTTAGCCGCTTGAGCGGCAAATTTATGCGAACTATAGCGATCGCTCCAATGTTTAGGTTGTTGAGTTTGAATGGTAGCAAACTTATTTGCAAATAGTTGTAATTCTTGGTAATCTTGACCGCTAATAAATGTTTTTAACCATACTCTCAACTGATTGCTAATTGGTGAAAGCGACTTTCTATTCAAGCTGGGGTTATTGAATAATTCAACTAAACTGAATATATATTTATGTTGTTTTGTTGTCTTCCAGTTATTAACTAAAATGTAGCAGCAGCGCTTGAGAGTCCCATAAAATACTTCCTCTTCATCGGCGACAACAATTTCATACAAACCTTCTACAGCTTCCAAACTAATCGAACCTAGATGCTGAATAAATAAACTATTAAATTCTTGCAAAACTGCATCAGGCGACCATTGTTTGACAATGCCCATTAAAAACGAGTAAATTTTCTCTTGTGCCTGCTCGATACTTTCGACGCGTTGATATGGTTGAACCTCTAATTCAGCCTGACTATCGTTAGTTAAATTATTATTTGTCATCACAGCACTGATAAAATGTAAGTTAGTGCAAGCATTGGTAAGAGTGCGGTCTTAATATTTCTTAAAATAGATAAATTTGTTTTTGTTACAAGTTTTACTGTTTAGCTGTAACTTACTCGCAAATATATTTTTATTCAGGCTAACGCCCTCTATATCGTAAGTACCAGCGCAATATTACGGAATCCTTTACCAGTCATTATACTTGCACAACTCAACTCAGGTAAATATACGGTAACTAATAATTTATTAATGCCCTGCACACAACCTAGCGATCGCTATATATTTTTCGCCAGCAATCTGAGTTACTTTTTGTACCAACTAAATATTTAATCATCAAGCAAAGAGGGTGATAGTCGCTTTCAAATTAAAGTATTGCTGCAAACCTATGATATCAGGGCTTTGATTAGATTAGTATTAGGTACAAGCTCCCAAATAAATTTGAGGAAAATCAAGAAATTGATTATTTAAACCCCCGCTGTTTCAAATTATGGGGATTAACTGGTCACTGGTCACTGTTAAAATGGGGGCGGAGGGACTTGAACCCTCACGACCGTTTAAGGTCAACGGATTTTCATTCTCTTATAGCTTTCGCTACTGCCTTACCGATTGAGGTATGAGGCTTTGAGAATTGGACTCTCCCTTTACCCTCGCCTGAATGCGTTAGGGTAGCTCCCGTCGAGTCTCTGCACCTTCCGAAGTTCGGCTTGGCTCAGGATTGCCATAGCAACGATAGTGCTTTAGGTTTCCCTGAATTTGAGAGCAGTCACTTGACAAATTTCTCTGTCAAGGCTCAGTTTTCTAAGTCCGTAGCGTCTGCCATTCCGCCACGCCCCCTTATATTTTGAGCGCAGTTTTTTATTATATACACAACTACTCAATTTGTATATAAGAAAAAAATATTGCTCCAAGAATGACTCAACAAGCGGTAGAATAACCAGTAACAGCAGAGCGTTTAGCGGTTTTCCTCAACTAACGTTCTACAGTAAGTAAAATTGTCCTTTGTAGTTTGATAAAAAATTATGACAATAGCTTTACTTTATCTAGCTTTAGCAGGGGCTTATTTACTGGTAATGCCTTTGGTGACATTATTTTACTTAAAGCTGCGCTGGTATTCAGCAACCTCCTTCGAGCGCGGTTTTATGTACTTTTTGGTATTTTTCTTTTTTCCTGGACTGATTGTACTTGGTCCATTCGTAAATTTTCGCCCTCGCAAGCGGCAAATTGAAGGCTAAAAATGCGGAAAATTGATGTCTTAGGGATAGGACTAGGCGTTTTCGTTGCTGGCGGACTGATTTACGTAGTTTTGCAAGTAGCTGGGTTAGATAGCCTAGAAGCAGGTATTTGGAGTCAACTACTGTTAGTAGGTGGCTTGATAGGTTGGGTTGCGACATATTTATTTAGAGCCGTCAGCCACAATATGACCTACGATCGCCAAAGACAAGAATACGAAGAAGCTTATTTCCAAAAACGGTTAGACGAACTTTCTCCCGAAGAATTAGCCAAAATCCAGGCGGAAATTGAGAAAGAAAGTAAGTAGGACGGAATGCATTCCGCCCGTACATAACCGATGCGCCCGTATATGAGATAGTTAAGGAAGAAAGTTTAGGGTTAAAGAAGTGAAATTAGTTTTCTTTAACCTTTGCTCTACTTGTAATAACTTATATCCCAAAATATTGTTGAGAAAATGACGGCAATTTCTGATTGTTTCCAGTCCTTGCGCGATCGCGGGGAATGTGCATTAATTCCATTTATTACCGCAGGCGATCCAGACTTGGAGACAACAAAAGCCGCATTGCGAGTTTTGGACAAGGCGGGTGCAGATATTATTGAGTTAGGCGTTCCTTACTCCGATCCTTTAGCAGATGGTCCGGTGATTCAAGCTGCAGCTACTCGCGCGTTGCAAAGAGGAACAAAGTTAGAGCAAGTATTAGATATTGTCCGCAGCCTCAAGAGCGAAATAAAAGCGCCAATTGTCTTATTTATTTACTACAACCCCATTTTGAATCGGGGAATAGAAACATTTATTCAGCAACTAGCTAACGCCGGAGTAGCAGGGTTAGTAGTGCCAGATCTGCCGCTAGAAGAAGCAGAAAGCCTGCTCAAGCCCTGCGCTGAGTATGGAATCGACTTAGTATTATTAGTAGCGCCTACAAGCTCCCAAGAACGTTTAAAAGCGATCGCTAGTTCTTCCCAAGGCTTTATATACTTAGTTAGCGTCACAGGCGTAACAGGAATGCGTTCGGGACTAGAAGCGCGAGTAGAAGACTTATTACAACAACTGCGTCAAGTCACAGACAAACCCATCGGAGTCGGTTTTGGCATATCCGAAGCTCAACACGCCGCCCAGGTGAGAAAATGGGGAGCAGATGCCGTAATTGTGGGTAGTGCAGTTGTAAAACGTTTAGCAGATAAAGCACCAGAAGCAGGCATAAAAGAAGTAGCTGAATTTTGTCAGAGCTTAAAATCGGCAATAAAATGAGGCAGTGTATAGATTATCTCACACAGAGTAGAGACGATTGGTTAATAGGATGCGATCGCCAGCAACTAATCGAACTAACACAGCAACTATATTTAGAAATAGCTCAAAAACAAACACCAGCAAAAATTCTCCTACTTGAAAGCGAACCAGTAAAATTTTTAGCAGGATTTATAGCAGCTTGCGCCGCTGAATGTCTGGTATTTTTAGGAAATCCTCACTGGGTAGAACAAGAAAAGCAGCAAGTTTTTGAGCTAGTACAGCCAGACATAGTATTAGGAGATAGAGATGGGGAAATCAGCAGGAATTATGCTGCCAACTCCCCTGCTACACCTAACTCAAACTGGATAATGATTCCAACAGGTGGAACATCTGGAAAAATCCGCTTCGCCATCCATACTTGGGAAACATTAACAGCATCAGTAACAGCCTTTAGACAATACTTCGACTTGCAGCAGATAAACTCCTTTTGTACGTTACCCTTGTATCACGTCAGCGGATTGATGCAATTTATGCGATCGTTGATTACAGGAGGGAAGCTAGCAATTTGCCAACTCAAACAAATAGAAAACCAAGAACTTAGCAAAATTGAACCAGAAGAATTTTATATATCATTAGTACCAACCCAGCTACAAAAACTCCTGCAAAATCCAACATCAACAGCATGGTTAGCGCAATTTAGGACAGTATTATTAGGAGGCGCACCAGCATGGCAAGAACTACTAGAAACAGCCAGAAAAAACAGGATTAAAATAGCAATCACCTATGGCATGACAGAAACCGCATCAGGAATAGCCATACTCAAACCGCAAGACTTCCTCAAAGGAGAGAACAACAGCGGACAACCCTTACCACATACTCAAATCACAATTTGCAGCGACACAGGCGAACAACTAGCGCCAAACCAAATAGGAAACATCACAATTACCTCTAAGTCACTAGCACTAGGGTATTATCCCGAACAATTTAAAAGCCGAGACAAATTTCAACTAGACGATATAGGCTATATCGACCAAAAAGGACACTTAAACATAGTAGGACGTAGCAGCCGCAAAATAATCACAGGAGGAGAAAACGTCTACCCAGAAGAAATAGAAACAGCAATTAGAGCAACAAACCTAGTAAAAGACATCTGCATAATAGGAGTAGAAGATAGCACTTGGGGACAAGCAGTAACAGCAGTTTACGTTAAAAGCCAGCCAAACATTACCCCAAACACCATCCAAACAGCCATCAAAGACAAACTCAGCAAATTCAAACAACCCAAACACTGGATAAGCCTAGACACCCTACCCCGCAACCCCCAAGGCAAACTAAACTACAGCTACATCACGCAAATAGCTACCAACACCATAAAAGCCACCATCTCCACAAACTAATTCTCCTCTACCCTCTTACCTTGGCGTTCTAAGCGCTTCGCTACACTATTGTGAAGGCAGTTCGTTATCCACACCCTCCCACAACCGTAACCACCCTACCAACTCATCCCCCAACACTAGCCGCTTCCTATCACCTCCAATACAAACATGGCGAGTAACAGCCTTAGCCATCAACCTTTCCCCCAGCACTTGATACTCAACCTCAAACTCACTATCACCCAACAACCGAGGCTGCAAAGAAATTTGTACCTCATCCCCACAATATAAAGGGCGCAAAAAATCTACATCTGCATGAACGATAGGAACTGCAACAGCAGCGTTGCTGAAAAAAGTTTTGAGGTTAATATTGGCAGCTAGTAAAGATGCTTCGTAGGCTTCGTGACACATTGATAGGATGTTGGTGAAGTAAACTACGCCAGCGGCATCTGTATCTTGAAAGTGGATAATGCGATTGTAGGTGAAGGGCATTTTTAACGAACCACAGAGGCGCAGAGAACGCAGAGAATAAGAGGTAAGAGAGTTGATGCTATATTTTTGAGTGCCAGTTTGGTACGGCTTTTTGTAGTTCTTGTGGGTTTAAGTGGTCTTGGGCGTATGCTTTGTGTAATAGGTTAATGGGAATGTATTGGTCGTATTTTTGGAGTTTGAGGACTTCTTTGGGATTTACTAATTGCTGTGCGGGAATTTGCTGGCTGCATAAGGTATGAATTTGCTTGAGGGTTGATGTCATTTTGTCTTTAGACATTTTTAGCAGCATGAAGTATGGACTAATGCCTGTTATACTTCTGATTTCTAATGATTCTCGACAATATAGGTTTAGTAGTCTTTCTAAGGTGCGATAGGCTACTGTTCCCACCCAAGGAAAAATACAACAGGTATTGTTTGTTAATGGCAATATGTTGTATTGGGTAAGTTTGCTACTTTTGGCTAGTTTACGAGCAGTTTCTAGTCTGGCTTTGGCTTTTGGTTGCAAGTAGCTGTAGTATTTGTCTTCGCTGAGGATTTGCCGCATTTTTTGCAAGACTTTGGTGTGGATGTTGCTGCTACCTCCTCGCCAGGCAATGTTGGCTATGCCTTCTACTGGTTTCACCCAAATGGTGCTTGCTTTGGGTTCGATGTCAAATATTTCCCAGGTTCTACCTGCTAGAGTGAATCTGTTTCCTGGTGGTGGCATGATGATACTGCCGATTTCCATTGATTCGTCTCTAACTTTGTATTCTTTGTTATCGGCGAAGACGGCGTAAAATTGAAATGAGTTAACTATTTTTTCGCCTTTGACACCGATAATTAGGTTCTCTTTTTCGGTTAGCTGGAGATGGTCGATTTCTAAGAGGTGATTGAGTAATTGCCTAAAATCTGCTTGAGAAATTGCTTTAAATGTAGGTAAATTTAAAACTTGTTTGGCTAATGCAGGTGGAGAAAGTTCGCCTGTTGCTGCTAATATGCTCATTGTCTGGTGATAGAGCAAGTTTAAAGGGTATTGAACTGGATATATTGGTTCAATCCATCTTTCTTCTAGGTATAGCTGGATAATTGCGATCGCTTGTAATAATTGCCAGGGTATTTGCTGGGGTAATGTCTCTTCCCCTGTTAGTTCTTTTTCGCTGCAGACAAATCCCATTTCTGCGGGTTCTCCGCGTCTTCCCGAACGCCCTAACCGCTGCAAAAAGCTAGATACTGCTACTGGTGCATCTAACTGGATTACTCGCTCTAATTGCCCAATATCTATGCCTAATTCTAGGGTAACAGTTGCCGCTGTCACTGCGGGAGAATTGCGATCGCGCATCGCTGCTTCTGCTGTTTGGCGCAGTTTTGTCGAGATGCTACCATGATGGACATGATATATGTCTGGTAATCCTTGTGTTGCGGCTATTTGACGTAAGTTGGAGATTACTGATTCTGTCTCGGCGCGATTGTTGGCAAAAATTAGACAATTACGTGCTTTAGTTAAATTAAAAATATATTTGTAATAAGGGTTTTCTGCTGCTTCGTCTGTTTCTTTTGGTGTATAGAAATGTTCTAATGCTAAATTTAATCTTCTCTCTCCACCTTGAATATCGGCTATTGTTACTTCTTGTTTAGTTCCTGCTTGCAACCATTTTGCGGCTGATGTATAGTCGCCTAGCGTTGCTGATAAACCAATGCGACGCGGCGAAGTTTGCATGAATTTTGATAATCTTGCTAGTTGACAAAGGATTTGGCAACCGCGTTCTGAATCCATAAATGCATGGACTTCATCTATGATAATAAAGCGTAAGTCGCCAAATAAATGATTTAAGCGATCGCTTTTGTTAATTAACAAGCTTTCTAATGACTCTGGTGTAATTTGCAGTACGCCTTTAGGATCTTTAAGTAATATTTGCTTGCGGCTTTGAGAAACATCACCATGCCAATAATGTACGGGAATATCTACTTCTTTTAATAAATCATTCAATCGGTCAAATTGATCGTTAATTAAGGCTTTAATTGGTCCAATATATAGAACTCCAATGGTATTTGCTGGATATTTTTGCAATAAAGTCAAGACTGGTAAAAATGCTGCTTCTGTTTTGCCTGAAGCTGTACCAGCAGCAAGTAGTAGATGATTATTTGTATCAAAAATTGCCTTGCAAGCTTCTATTTGTACTGGTCTTAATTCAGTCCAGCCATGAGTATAAATATATTCTTGTATAAATGGCGCAAGTCTAGAAAATGTAGAATCGCTCATAAAGTAAATTCGGCAAATTCGCTATTTTCATTTACATCTGAAGTTTTGCTTGCAGCGGTAAGAGAAAAACTAGAACCGTGTAGTAATTTAGTCAAAGTTAATTCTTGATTTTGCTGCAATATATTCAAAACGCTAATAAAGTCGCGGACTATTTCGCCTGGGGTTAATAAAGCATTTGCACCTAAGCGATTAACTACTTCTTGTAAAAATTCTTGAAAATTATCGTTCGTTAACTTCTGCTGTTCGCCGTAGTGAGTTGCATGAACATCAGCTAAACGCCTAAATAGTATCAAAATTTCTTGTTCTGTTAAAGCTTCTAACTGAAAAACTGGTCCTGATGTATCTTGAAAATCTTGAGCAAAGCGACTTTTTGCTGTGCGCCTTCTCCAAGCTAAATCGTTAAATAGTCCGCGTTTTGAGTCTTCTAAAAAGTTAGGAGTTCCACCTATGTAAATACCTAAATTTTCTGCTTTACCTTGCATGATATCGTTAAAAATTGCTAGCAGCTTGTCATAGTTATTTTGCCTAGATAAACTATGCCCTATCTTATATAAATGCACCGCCTCATCAAGTAAAATTATTAGTCCTCTGTAGCCTATATCAGCCACAAATTTAGCAAATATTTTAATATAGTCATACCAACTTTCGTCATCGATAATATCTCTGACTCCTAGAAGTGATTTCGCTTCAATCTTGTTAGCAAAATCTGCTCGTAACCACCGCAAAGCCGCATTCTTTTTACTATCATCGTCTAAACGATATCCGCGCCAATAAGTAGTAAGAACTGTAGCAAAAGCAAATCCGTGTACTAAACCTTCTGTATTCTTAATGGCTTCTAAGATTTTTGCTTCTACTTTGTCATCAAAACCATCATCGTTAGGACGCATTCCCGTGTCTTTAGCAACTTGATTTTGTATCCCATTTATCCACCCTTCTAATATTGGTGTTAATGCACTACCATCAGGACGAATTTTAGTAGATATATTTTGCATCAATTCTCGATAAGTTGCTACTCCTTGACCATTTGCACCCACCAGACGGCGTTCTGGCGATAAGTCTGCATCTGCAACTACAAAGCCTCGTTCCATTGCATGATTGCGAATTAGTTGCAGTGTAAAACTTTTTCCCGAACCATAACGTCCAACTATAAATCGAAATGCTCCTCCACCTTCAGCAATGTTATCTAAGTCTTGCAAAAGTGCGGTAAGTTCTTTTTCTCTTCCTACAGCAATGTGTTCTAAGCCTACTCTCGGTACTACTCCCGCACCTAAAGAATTAATTAATGCTGTAGATACTCTTTTAGGTATTTTAATATTAGTCATCCTTAAGTTGTTTTATTTAACTTCATTACTTTATTTAGCTGCGTTAAATATTCTTCCATAATTGCCAGAGGAATTGTCTCTGTTCCTGGTTCAATAATTAAGTCGCCAATTGTATCTAAAGCGCATTCATTTATAGAATCAATTAATAACTCTGGCATAGTAATGTTGTCTTCAGCAATCTTTTTAATAGCAGCAGTAGGATCGTTTTCCTGTATTATTGCGTTTAAAACTTGCAATTCTGGCTCATTTAAATGAGCAACAAAACTACTCCATTCATCAGGTACTTTCTCAAATTGTCTATCTGAATTTAGTGTTTCTCTTTGTTCGATTAAGTTAGTTATTTCCTGTTTTATTTTATCATATATAAGCCGATCTTCTAATATCTGCTTTTGCAAAGAATTGTGCTGAATTTGAGTTGTAATTTTCTGTTCTGCGATCGCAGCTAAAGAATTATTTAAATCTAACTGCTGTTTTTCTAATTGCTGAATCTCCGTTTGGAGAGTATGAGATTTTTCTTCAAGCTGCGGTCTAAGTCGGTTAAGTAAAGTAATATTATCTTCTAATTCTTGTTTCTCTATTTGTAATTGCTCTATTTGACAGCGCATTTGCTCTAATTCACTTTCAAATAAGTTAAATTGCGCTTCAACATCGTGCTTTAATTTTTTTAGCGATCGCACAGACTGATCTAGCTCTCCTTTACGTTGCTCCAGATTGTAAATTTGATGGTGCAATTCTTGCGATGCTATTTCTAAATGGCTTTTTTGCTCGGATAAAGTATCTAATTCTTGAGTAATCTGCTGTTTGTGCTGGCGTTGTTCGGTAGTGCGATCGGATAATTGCCTTAACTGAGTCTGCAAAAAGTTAATATTAGTTGCAGTTTTTTGTTTCTTATCAGCAATCTCTAATAAAGAACGATTGAGTTGCACTTGCCATCTTTCTAACTGATGAATCTCCGCTTGTAAGTCATTGAGGATGAGCTTTTGCTGATTTCTCTGCTTCAGATTGACAAAGCCTACTCCAGTTAAAGTCGCAGGTACGGAAATCAAACCTGTAGTAAAAGCAGTTTTGATATCTCTACTGGTAAGTAAGCTGATAACTAAGCTGACGCTAAAGGAAACGGAACCCAGAAGCAACGGATTTTTTCCCATAACTGCTAATGATAAAGAAAGTATATACAGGCGTGCGGACGATGGAATTAGACTTGCTAAATTACATTGCAGGCATTGTAAGCCATCAATGGCAAAAATATTTATTTCCAGCGATCGCATTTAACAAATTCTACCTGCCATCTCAGCTTGGAGAAAGTCAATAAATTGCCTTGCAGTTCTTCCCGAACGACCGTTGTGACGAGTAGCCCATTGCAAAGCGCGATGTTCTAACTCTTCCTGGCTAATGTTTATTTTAGCTTGCGCTGCCAAATGACGAACAATGTTTAGATACGTAGGCTGATCTGCACTTTCAAACGTCAAAGTCAAACCAAAGCGATCGCTAAATGATAGCTTTTCTTGTAGTGTATCCCAAGCATGGACTTCATCGCTGTTGCTAAGACGCGGGCGATCGCTAAAAAACTCCCGAATTAAGTGTCGCCGATTGGAAGTCGCATACACAACTACATTTTGCGGACGAGCAGTTAAATTGCCTTCTAACACCACTTTTAGCGCCTTAAAAGCGTCGTCATCCTCCTCAAATGATAAATCGTCCACAAAGATGATGAACTTCGCCGCAGCGCCGCGCAACTGCTCCAAAATAGTTGGTAAGTCTTGCAAGTCCGATTTGGCAACTTCAATAATCCGCAATTGGCGATCGCGATATTTATGTAACAATCCTTTAACTAAAGAAGATTTTCCCGAACCGCGACTACCGTAAAGTAATACGTGCAATGCAGGGTAGCCAGCCAGTAAAAATTCCGTATTTTTTAACAGGGCCTCTTTTTGGTACTCATAGCCTGCGAGATCGTTGACTTGCACCGGATCGGGAGTGTTTATACCTATAAATTGTCCCGATTGCCAGCGTAAAGCTGAATATTGAGCAAACAACCCAGTGCCATATTGCTGATAGTATGCAGCTAAATCTGCGATCGCATCAGCCCAATTATCTAACTGCTTTAGCTTTGTATGTAGCGGCGTTGTTTCCCCTGCATTGTCGTACCAAGCAACAGGTGCAACAGCCAAATTAGTAGCAGCTTGTACCCACTGGCTTAAGTTATCGCTACTACATTTATAGATAAGTTGTAAGTATTGCAAATCCTGCCTAGTAGCGGCGATTAATGTTGGTGGTAGATGAACTATGTCTGTATGCTGTGCTTGACGAGAAAAGGGATTATTATCAAGTAAAAGTTGAGTAACGAGAAAGTCTTGCCAACTTTGGTTAGTTTGAGCGATCGCTTTAAACCATGTAGCATAAGCTTGAATACAAGCAATTTCGTCAATATCGCTATGACGTAAAGCTTGCATTAGTTCTATCTGGTGTAAAGCCTGCAACAAGTCAATAAACGCTTTGCCAACAGGATTATTTAAAATAGATTGATAAAGTAATAAAGACGCGCAACAGCAGCGCAGCAATTTGACTGATGCATCCATAACGCTCTAGTAGTGTAATTCTACGGTATGGTAGCAGCGATATGCCCTAACGTTAACTATCTAGTGGCGCATAACCAAATGTAATTCGCGCATTGATATCTCATACATGAATGTCATAAGCGACGTTTTGGGATGAGGATTCTACCAGTAAAAGCTCGCTTGGCTTGTAAATTTCTTAAATTACGAATGCGCGAATTATTTAGTCGCTGTTAAAGTTTAGCGTGCAGAACTCCATCAATTGTCTTTAGTAACTCTTTGGCTGAGTAGGGTTTAAACAAAAAAGTTTTTACACCAATATTACTAGCTGCCGTTAGTTTATCGCTTAAATTTAGTCCGCTTAAACCAATAACTTTTACTTGAGGATTAATTTTTTGTAAAGAGCTAATAGTGGTAGGTCCATCCATAAATGGCATCATCATATCTGTTAGAACTACGCTAATTTCTGACTGATATTTCTGGTACAAATCAACTGCCTCCATGCCATCTCTAGCAGTTATAGCTTTGTAGTTGTAGTTCTCTAGAGATGTTTTAGTGATTTCTCTAATTGCACTTTCATCATCTACTACTAAAATTAATTCTCCTTGACCTAAAGGTAATTCATTGTCTTGATTCTCTTGAAGTTCTGTTGCTGGCAAGGCAGGTAGATAGACTTTAAATTGCGTTCCTTCTCCGACTTCGCTATAAACATGAACAAAGCCACCATGACTTTTAACTATACCCATAACAGTAGAAAGTCCTAACCCCGTACCTTTACCAATATTTTTAGTAGTAAAAAAAGGCTCAAAAATTCTTTCCATAACTTGTGGCTCAATTCCTGTTCCCGTATCAGAAATTGCGATCGCAATATAAGCGCCTACTTGGGCATCGATATGAGTTCTAAGATAGTTTTCATCAATAATGATGTTTTCAGCATCAATTTTTAAAATGCCGCCGTTAGGCATAGCATCTAAAGCATTAACTACCAAATTCATTAAGATTTGATGCAACTGCGTCGGATCGCCAGAAACAGTCCATAAATCGGACGCTATGTTCGTATAAAGTTCTATGGATTTAGGAAATGTCTCTTTGACAATATGCTCGATTTCTAAAATTAGATGCTTGACTTGTACTGTCGTGCGCTTGCCTTCAAGTCCGCGAGCAAAGGATAAAACTTGCTTAATTAATGCTGCGCCGCGTTTGACGTTAGTTTCTATAGTTGCAAGCAAGCGTTGGTTCTGAGGTTCGGGAAACTTGATTTGCAATAGCTGTACTGACATCAAAATTGGTGCGAGGATATTATTTAGGTCGTGAGCAATGCCACTAGCTAGAGTCCCAATACTTTCCATGCGTTGAGCGCGTAAAAATTGAGATTCAAGTTGTTTTTTCTGGGTGATGTCGGTATTAACAACTAAAATTGATGTTGGCAAGTTAGCGCGATCGCGTACCAAAGTCCAGCGGCTTTCTACAACGACTATTTTCCCTTCTTTAGTCACTTGTTGCAGTTCGCCTTGCCAAGCATCTGATGCTCTGAGAATGTCCTTTGCCGCTGCAAATTGAGCCAAACTTTCTTTATCCCAAAGCTTAGTTACTTGGCTATTTACTGCTTCGGTGGCACAGTAACCATATAAGCGCTCTGCACCTTTATTCCAATATAAGATTTGGTCGTTTAAATCTTGCACCAAAATCGCATCAGTAGCAATGTCAAGTAAGGCAGCTTGTTCGCGGATTTTTTGTTCGGAGCGTTTGCGCTCGATCGCATAACGTAGCGATCGCTCTAACACAGCAGAATTGATTTTACCTTTTTCTAAATAATCTGCCGCTCCCGCCTTCATTGCCTCTACATCTATTTCTCTTTCTCCTTGCCCTGTAAGCATAATAATTGGCGCAGTGCAGCCACTAGCAATTGCTTGGCGCAATAGTTCTAAGCCAGTATGTTCGCCCAAACGGAAATCTAGCAAATAAACATCGTGCCGATCGCAGGCGATCGCTTCCTTTGCGGCTTGATAACTTGAAAGCCATCCCAATTCAAATTTAGCTGCGTTGACTTCACTTAACCAATCGCGGATCAAGATGTAATCGTCTTCGTCATCGTCAACTAATAAAACTTTAACTATACGGTTGTCCATAACTATCTCTAACCGTTTACAGCGGTAGTTCGACAATCTCAAACCAGTATCTACCAATAGTTCTCATGACTTCAACTAAGCCGCTAAAAGTTACTGGTTTGGTAATAAAGGAGTTTGCCCCCAAATCGTAGCTGCGATGAATATCTGCTTCTGCCTGGGAAGTTGTTAAAATTACAATCGGAATTTGCCGTAATTCTGGGTCGGCTTTGATTTGTTTTAGTGCTTCGCGTCCATCTTTTTTGGGCATATTTAAATCTAGCAAAATTAGCCCAGGGCGTGGCGCTACATCGCGATCGGCATATTCGCCACGACGATATAAATAATCCATCAATTGTTCGCCGTCGCGGACAAAATGCAAATCATTGGCTAATCGACTTTCCATTAATGCTTCTTGGGCAAGCATACAGTCGTCCTCATCGTCATCAGCCATGAGAATTGTTACTACAGTGCGGCGACCTTTCAATCTGCATCTCCTCTACCTTGTTTTACAGGCAGCGCGATCGTAAATTTTGCTCCCTGCATTGGCGTACTTTGGGCTGTAAGGCTGCCGCCGTGACGTTCCACAATTTTACGGCAAATTGCTAGTCCCATGCCTGTACCTTCGTACTCATTGCGACCGTGTAGGCGCTGAAAAACATCGAAAATGCGATCGAGATATTTTTCCTCAAAACCGATGCCGTTATCTTCTATAGTAATCTGACAAATTGCAGTGCTTGCCAAGCCAGCTACAAATTGCTGTTCTCGTTCGATAATTTGCCCGTTAACTTTGACAATTGGTGTTTCTCCTACGCGATGAAACTTCAGGGCGTTGCCAATCAAATTTTGCAATAGCTGATGTATTTGCAGCGGATCGGCTTCAATAGTTGGTAGTTCTCCCACTTGCACGCATCCCCCAGTTTGATGAATGCGTAGTTCTAAATCCGATATTACCTCATGAGCCACTTGATTAAGATCGACTAAAACAAATGGCTGGGCTTTAGTTGTAATTTGCGAAAGTGTTAGTAGATCGTTAATTAAAGCTTGCATTCTTTCCGCAGCGTTATGCATCCGCTCCAGATAATCGCGGCCTTGATTGTCTAGCGATGCGTTACATTTGTCTTTGAGCCGATTGCTAAATGCTTGAATTTTCCGCAAGGGTTCTTGTAAGTCGTGGGAAGCAATATAGGCAAATTGTTGTAATTGGGCGTTAGAACGAGCTAGTTCTTGGCGCTGGCGGGTTTCTTCGGCTAATAGTTGCGCTTGCGCCAAGGCAATCCCAATTTGATCTGCTAGTTGGCGTAATAGTTCGATCTCAAAGTCAGTCCAAGCACGGGGATGAGAACATTGATGGACGATGGTCAAGCCCCACAGTTCTTCTTTTAACAAAATCGGCATGACTAACTTGGCTTTGACATCAAAGCGTTGCATAAATTGAATTAAGCAAGGTTCTACGCCAGATTTTTCCACATCATCAATTTTATAAATTCTTCCTTGGCTGTATTTCTTGAGGTATTCTTTTCCAAAACATTCCTCGGTGATATTTTGCTTGACTACAGAGCTATAAGTAGAAACTACTGCTTCTGTGACTATTTTGCCGTTGCCGTCAGGTGACAAGCGAAAAATTAAAGCTCTATCGGCTTTAAGCAAATTGAGTAGTTCTGTTACAGCAGTTTTGAGAACTTCATCTAGATGCAGAGATTGGCGAATTTTTAGGGTAATCTCGGAAAATAATTGCGATCGCCTCTGTGCTTGCTTGATGGCAAGCTCTGCTTGTTTGCGCTCGGTGATATCCTCAAATAGATACAGGCGACCAAAATAGCGATTTTGGCGATCGCGGATTTGAGTAGAAAAGCGGCGAATCGTGCGATCGTAGATAAAGGCAATTTCATCTTCGACAATGCTATTGCTAGCTTCGTTCTGCAACGGTTTGCAAGACTCAACAAAGGCAGGAACGTCAGCTAGAACTTTAATACACTCAGGAATAATATCGTTATTCTTTAATTCCCCTCTAGTTAAAGCTGCTTCTAAGTGTTCGATACCCCAAATTTCACAAAAACGATGGTTAAAGTAGAGAATCTCGTCGCTGCGATTGTCAACTACATAAAATGCTAGCGGGGAAGCGCTAGTCATCGAGCGCAGTAAGGTTTCTTGGCTTTGCAACTGCTCTTGGGCTAATTGACGCGCAGTTATATCCATAGCTATCCCGACCATGCGGAGCGGTTTACCCTTGCTGTCGTGGTAGACTTGACCTTTACTGCCTAGCCACTTGAGCCTGCCCTCTGAGTCAACGATCCGAAATTCTAGCCCGTATTCTTTGCCACGTTCGATCGCCTCATTAATAGCTCGATTAACGCGATCGCGATCTGAGGGATAAACACAGTCGAGAAAAGCTTCGTAGTTACGATGAGAAGTGCCTGCTGAAAAGCCAAATATTAGCTCTAGTTGGTGGCAATAAACTACCTCGTTAGTGACGATGTTCCAATCCCAAGTACCCATGTGAGCAGCTTCCAAAGCCAATCTCAGTTGTTTTTCTTGCAGTTCGGCTTGTTGCTTTTGTGCCTGGAGTTCTGTTAATGCTTTACTTGTTTGCAACAATTGGCGCACGCGCTGGCGCAATACTGCCCAGTGGATCGGCTTGGTAATGTAGTCTGTAGCGCCTGCATCAAAAGCTAAATCTACTGATTCAGAGTCTTCTAGCGCTGTAACGATCAAAATGGGAGTGCGATCGCCCGCAAAGTGCGATCGTATTTTCCGACAGCAGGTAAACCCGTCCATTACGGGCATTAGAGCATCTAATAAGACAAGCTCAATTGACGATTGCGTATAAGCGGTTAATGCTTGTTCGCCATTTTCCGCTTCAGTTACTTGGTAGCCTAATTGTTCCATTGCTCGGCGTAGCTGCAACCGAGCTAATTTATCATCGTCTACAACTAAAATTGTCGGACGCTCGTGAGGTAATTGAACGTTCATAGCTGAGTGATGCTGTGCTGGCGAACTACTTGCAAAGCTGTCTTGACTTGCTGGTATTGAGCCTCTAACTGGTTCAGTTGGCTTAATCCATCTCTAGTATGCCCGTTGCGGCTGAGGGTTTCCAACTCTTTACACAAATTTGACAGTTTTATTGCTCCCAATGTAGCGCTACTTGATTTTAGGGTATGAGATGCATAGTGCAACTTAGCGGCATCGTTGTCGGTTAACGCTTGAGCGATCGCGCTTAGGTACTGAGGAGATTCTTCTAGGTAGCAATCAATCATTTCATTTACAACTGAGTCTGCATTTTTGCCAAACATGGCTTGCAGCGCTTGCAATGCTTTAGCATCAAGCACTTGAAATACTTCTGCGGTTAGACGTAGCACTGCTACGTCTGTACATTCGTCGTCTGTACCTGTTTTCAAGGCTTGTTGCAACTCTTCGATTCTAATTGGCTTGCTTAGATAGTCATCCATTCCTGCATCGAGACAAGCTTGGCGATCGCCTGGCATTGCACTGGCTGTCATGGCAATAATTCGCGGGCGCGGTGCAGCAATTTTACCTGTTGCAAATGAAGCAAGAATCTCTTTTGTTGCTGTTATGCCGTCCATTTTCGGCATTTGTAAGTCCATTAAAATGACATCATAAGCCTGCCGTTTTAGCGCTGCTAGCACTTCTAAACCGTTGCTGACTACATCTGCTTCGTAACCAATTTGTTGCAGTACGTATAAGGCTACTTTTTGATTAACTGTATTGTCTTCAGCCAAAAGAATTTTTAAGGGCGATCGCTCTATTAATTGGTTGTTTTCTATATCCTGCTTTATTGGTGCAGGCTGATGGCATGAAATCTGTTGTAAAAGTGTATATAAATGAGATTGCTTAATTGGTTTAGTAATAACCATTGCTAAATCCAAGCTTTTTATTATTTTTTGACTAATTTGATATTTGTCAATAGAAGTCAACATTACTAACGGTAATTCTATCAGTTTTGTGTGTTTGCGAATTTCGGCTGCAAGGCTCAAGCCATCCATGTTTGGCATTTGCAAATCTAAAATTGCTAGATCGAACTGTTCTTGTTGCAGAATATTGAGTGCTTCTGCGCCAGAAGTTGCAGCTTGCGTTAGCATTCCCCACGATTTAGCTTGTAAAGTTAAAATTTGTCTGTTTGTAGCATTGTCATCGACAATTAACAGTCTTTTTCTCTGTAATTGACAGTTAGCAAAATCTATGGATGCAGAATTGTAGTCAGCAGTAGCAACTATTGTAAAATAAAAGGTAGAACCGCGATTTACTTCACTTTCCACCCACATTTTACCGCCCATTATTTCGCTTAATTGATTGGCGATCGCCAGCCCCAATCCAGTCCCGCCATACTCGCGGGTAGTAGAAGAATCAACTTGACTAAAAGATTTAAATAAGCGATCTATGCGCTCTGGGGGAATACCAATTCCCGTGTCTTTAACTGTAAATTGAATTTCGTGTTCGAGCAAGCAATGAGGGCTATTTTGCTTAATTTCTTCACCTTTTATTTGTTTAGCAGTTACAGAAACTATTATTTCTCCGCTGGGCGTAAACTTAACTGCATTACTAAGTAAGTTATTTAATATTTGTTTTAACCGCGTTACGTCGCCAATAATTGTTTGCGGTGTTTGTGGTGTAATAATATAAGCTATTTCAATATTTTTTTCTGCAGCTTTCCAAGCTACTAAGTCTAATGATTCTTCAATAAATGTATGTAAGTTAAAAGAACGCCGTTCTAATTCTAGTTTGCCAGATTCTATTTTTGATAAGTCGAGAATATCATTAATTAACATTAACAATATATCGCTACTGCTTTGAATTGTGGTAATAAATTCTCGCTGCTGCGGGGTCAATTGAGTATTAAGTAAGACATCAGTCAAGCCGACGATCGCATTCATGGGAGTACGAATTTCGTGGCTCATATTAGCTAAAAATTCGCTTTTAGTTCTAGCCGCACTTTCTGCGGCAATTTTAGCTTTTTCCAATTCTTGAGTGCTAGTAACAAGTGCTTGTTTGCTGAAGTATTGTTCGCTAATATCGTCAAATAGCCATAACCTCCCAGGCACATCGCGCACGCGAGTAGTAGTGCTAGAAATACTTAATACTCTCGGCTTGTAGCCTGCCAAAATCCAATACCAATCGCGAATTTCTGAGTACGGCTGGGAAAAAAATTGCTCTGCTTGGGTAGCAATTTCAACTTGATTTGAAGCACTCATGCGGAGATTTGCCATCGCTTGAGCGAGAATTGGTGGTTCTACATATCCAGGCTCTAATTGCAATTCTTGAGCCGCAGCTTGATTGATCCAGCCTTGTTCGCCGCTTTCATCTACAAATACGACTCCCTGATGGATAGTTTGCAGCATTGCCCCAAAACGCGCTTGCAAGCGATCGAGGTTAATAGTCATGTCATTGAAGTTGAGTAGAGTCCGCAATTGTCCGAGCAAAGACGCGATAAATTGCTGTAAATAGCTAGAAATATGCGTATATCGATACCAAATTAATAAAATTGCGCCTTTTCTGCCGTCTGTTGTTACTAGAGGTAACACTGCTAGAGATTTAGTCCCTCGCGCGACTAATAGGTGAGAAGCACCAGGAGTAGATGGGTAATCAGGATAATAAAGGCAGCGGTTTTGCAAAGTTGCTTCCGCAAATAGGGTTGGAGTTGTTAAGTTATGAGGCAAAGCTGTAGCAGGTAAACTAACGATCGCTTCCGCTGTAACATCATCGAGTTGTTGCAAAGCGATCGCCGCATCAGCGCGGGAAAAATCGTGCAGCAAAGTTACAGTGCGCTTTAAAAGCTGGTGGGGAATAGTTGCATCGGCATCTGTAAAAGCAAGCACAGTTTGAGAAGCCAAGCGCCACTCAACTCGGCGCAAAAATTGCGCGATGCAAATATTAAATATACAAACGCAGCCCAATTCAATTGTCTGGATAAGTTTATCTGGATGAGTTACGCCTGCAAGGATAGTAATTACGATCGCAAATAGCCCCAAGCGCATTACAGGTAAAGGCAGGATCGAACATAATAGTGAAACTAATAACAGCAAGAGTTGTAAAGGTGTCCAGCCATCCAAAGTCGCTAGAATAAGAAATAAAAATATTAGCCCAATTAAAATCGACGCAAAAGTAGGCAGCCAATCGGGATGGCGGCGCAATCGTTGTAGATGTTTGATTAAACGCCAAGGCATGAAGCGATCGCTTTTGTAACTACATCAGGGGCGCTCAGATGAGGTAAATGTCCCTGAGCGTTAATATTAATCAATCGACTTTGACTAATCTTACCTACCATATAACGTCCAACTTCGAGCGGTACGGCAACATCTTTGCTTGGTTGTAAAACCAGTGTCGGAACTTGCAGGCGCGGTAAATCTTGACGATGATCTGATTCAAATATTACTCTTGCCACAGCTTGAGCGATATCGGGACGAATAGCTCCTAGGGTGTTAGCAAATTCTTTGGCTAGTTCTGGTTTATCTGGGTTGCCCATAATTAGAGGTGCAAAGCCGCTCGCCCAAGCATAATAGTTAGATGACATCGCTGCATACAAAGCATCTAAATCGGACTGCTCAAAGCCACCTATATAGTTCGCATCATTGAGGTAACGGGGAGATGCACTGACAAAAATTAGTCGGCTAAACAATTGCGGTTCAACTAATGCCGCCAGTAAACTAATCATGCCGCTAACTGAATGACCGACTAATATACACTTAGTCAGCTTTAAGTCCGCACACAAGTCTAGTAAGTCTTCAGCGTAGCTATAAAGGCTGCTGTAGCGTTTGGGACTGTAGGCTGTAAAATCAGACTTTCCCGCGCCGACATGATCGAAAAGTATAATGCGAAAACTGGGTGCAAATGCTGCTACTTGATGCCGCCAAGCACTTTGATCTGAGCCAAAACCGTGAGCAAACACGAGTGTGCGATCGCCATTGCCTAAAATTTTGACATTATTGCGCTCCAGGATGCTAGTTGCCATAAATTAGAATGCCCGACTTTTCTATGATAAAGTCTATTTTTAGCTAAAAAATGGTGAAAAAACACATTTAAATTAATATGCAGTGCTAAGTTATATCTCAAGTTGTTGTGCCAAAATTGCTTCCCATTCTGCTGCAGATAACGGTTCGACCTCGAATTGTCTGCCAAAGCGATCGCTTGCTGCACGAGTTAAAGCCTCAATTACTTGCTCTACCTGAACTACAGGTAAATGCAGGGGGCTAAAAGCTTCATCGCCAAACACCTGCTTGAATAACTCTACATCAGGTTCTAAGCGGATCGAACCGTGCTGTAAAATTGTTTGACAGCGCTTTAACTGAGCGCTACCAATTAACTTGCTACCATTACAAAGGACTAAGTCTGCACCTGTAGCCGTCCCGAAACAATTAGGGTTGTGAATGTAGCCACGCCCAGCGTCGCCGTAATGCAATTGAACGCCTAAAAGCTGCCATCCTTGAATCAAAAACTCACACAACTGCTGATACACCTGCGTGCGATTACCACTTAACCCTGATGTAACTACAGCATAAGTTAAGTCTCCTTGGTGCAGTACCGCCCTACCACCTGTAGGACGGCGTACCAAGTCTACAGGTGCGCCATTCCAGGTTAGTTGCTGCCAGTGGGGAGGAAATTTAGATTGATGGTAGCCTAGAGAAATTGCTGCTGGCGACCATGTGTAAAAGCGTAAAGTCGGCGGATGCAAGCCTAACTGGTGTTGCGAAAGTAACCATTTGTCAATTGCCATTTGCACCCGTCCTGATGCTGTAAGCAGCGGAATTAGCCGCCACTTAGATTTAGGCTGCACCAAACTCAGCTTGCAGCGCCTCGTCATTTTCATCGGCGATCGTGGCTACAATCGTTATCAGGCGGGAAATCTCCCCAGGCGATAATTCTGCTAAGGTGCGCGTTGATAGTACGACTATTTGCTCGTTGAAAATAGCAAAACAAGCCTCAAAAGTACCCGCCCAGTTCATTTCTAAAACTTTTCGCATCAAGCCTGCTTCGTCTTTAGCAGGGAGTTTCAATACACTTGCCCAAACTGTCAGCGTATCTTCGTCGCTAAGTCCGGTAAGTTGGACGAATACCTCAACGCTACCGTATTTAAACTTCCATAAATACGTTGCATCTGTTTGGCTGACCATTGCGCTTTGGTCTTGTTCTAGGCTAGCTATGACTGTTTGAATCACATTTACATGATCGGCAGTCGCTTCATCGACTAAATCGTTAACTAATTGTTCGCTAGAAATAGATTGGGTTGCAACAGTATCCGGATCGGGTTGGTAATTTGTCATGCTAGCTCCTAAAATACTGAGGGTTATGTCTAGACTAACAGTATCCCCTCAAGGCAAGCTTATACTCTAGTAAATAATTTAATAAAAGTGCGATCGCTTCCCTATTGTAGTTAGGTCGCACTTTTATTCGCTTTACTGTGCGGGTTTGCGAGCAATTAAGTATTTGCTCATAAAATGTACTTGCTCGGAAATATCCTCAAATCCAGCTTTTTCTAAGCGCTGTCCCAAGTCATCGGTAATGTAATGCTTGTAATAAGGTTCGTGGAATGTTTCGTGAAAGCTATCCATTACAGGGAGCATTTCGGGTGAATCGCTCATTTGAATAGAGTCGCAAATTACAAAGACTCCACCTGGCTGTACTACTCTAAAACATTGGTCGATAACGTTTTGGCGGGCTGCAGCGGGTAATTCGTGGAACAAAAAGACGCAAGTTATAGCGTGGAAGTAATTATCTAAGTAAGGTAATTCTTCAGCATTAGCTTGCAATAGCTGCGGTAATTCTCCAGGAATTTGCGACAACTCTTGGTTTGCTTTACGCAGGTAAGCAGGCGATAAGTCTGTCCCAAATAGCGATGCTTGAGGGAAAGCGTTACGCAGTAACTTCAACGTCCTACCAGTTCCGCAAGCCACGTCGAGAATGCGTACTTGTCCAGTAGCTTTGAGGTTTTCTTTTAAAGGAGCTAAAATTCTGCGCCGCATCGGGTCAGCAGAACCACCAAACAGCAACTCTACCTGCAAATCGTAGAGATTAGCTGACAAGTCGCTTAAATAACCATTAGTTTGATGGTGAAAGTTTTGTAAGTAGTAGCTAGGATAGCCATCTTTAGGGACGTTTGCAGAAAAATCTTGATAGTTTTTCTGATTAAGACGCTGCCAAATTTGCGGCATATCTAGCCAAACTTCAGGATAATAGCGGAAAAAGTCAGTCCAAGGATTATCAAACAACAGACTATGAGGATATACGCCTTTTTCTGCATCATTCCAGTCTGCTTCTAGCAACTGATTTAGTCGCGTTTGAATTTTTAGTAGCAGTTCTGGAGAAATTGGTCTGTAATTTCGTTGCATTTGAGGCGAAACTAAGCTCATAATTTGCGAACTTAAGTATTTATGAGCTAAACCAAAGTAGTTTTTGCCATGCTGAAAAGTCTGATAAGTCAGCTTGGTGATTGTGTCAGGCATGGGAATAGCGAATTGCAAATGTGAGTATTGATATTAACGTAAATAATTGTAACGAAAAAATCATCTACCTGGAGTGAGTAAATAGTTTTGAGTTTTGAGTTTTAAGTTTTGAGTTAATTTGGTAGGTCTACTACAGTTTTGAGTTAATTTGGCAGACTTATTATAGTTTTGAGAGGAAGTGATTAACTAGCCTGTAATTGAGCAAATTTAGTCCTAATATTTTCTACGCGCTGGCGGTTTACGCCTAAGTCGGATTCGCCCAAACGCGAGGCGGAACGGACATTTATTACTTTTGCTTGTTCGTCTAATTGAAATTCTACATCGTCAACAAACCCGACTACTGGTAGAGTAAATTCAGCATAAATGTAGTTGTCCGCTTCTTGGATAATCTTAGCGCGACTAAAAGTGGCGATCGCTCCTTTAAGATTTGCCCAAGCTTCTAGCGAAGAAGAATTGTAAGTTAAAGGTGCAATACTATGTTCGGTATCTACGCTTTGGCTGTTAACACAATTAGGTGTACTAGGACACGGCGTTAGTTGACTTAAATTAACACCCAAATTATTAGGTCTAGTACCTGCAAACACTTTATCGCCTGAAATAGTTAAAGTAGCCCCTAAGAGAAAAACTGCTGCAAGCAGTAGAAAAACAAAGGTAAAGATAGTTTTTTTATTTATTGCCATAATAATTATCCAACGTATTCGCTATCAACTGTTAACTCTAAAGTTTCCTCGTCTATTTGAATATATAAAACATTAGGACGACAGCAAACTTGGCAATCTTCAATATAAGACTGGTAATTACCAGCACTTAGATCGACAAATAATACATTAGACTCGCCGCAATAGGCACAAAAATATTCTGCTGAATTTTGCATTGTTGCTAATTTTACTAATTATGGCAAGGTAACTTGCTGCAAAGCAGCACAAATTAACTGTTTTTGCTCTGCGTCATAGTTCCAACGCTCTAAAAATGCTTTATACTTACCTTCACCAGTAGTAGCACTATCGATGAGTTGCTGCGATCGCTCTTTTACCTCGTCTAAATCGACTAATTTTATCAAATTTGCTGTCCGCATTTGTACTTGTTGCGATCCATGTACCATTTCCTCAGCTTGACGGCGGTGGTGAAATAACTCTTGGGCTGTAGACATAGCTAAATTTTTGACTAACAGTTCGGCTACTTCTTCAGGACTCGAACGCAAAGCTTGAATAACTGCATCTGTGGGATTATCGGCTAGAGATGAGTTAGATGTCAGGAAAGTAACAAAAAAACCTCTAGCCCCATTTTCCGTTTTAACGAGTTCTGCAATTTGCGAACCTATTTCTGCTTCAGAAAGCTTGCCAGAATCGACTTGTAAGAGTAAAGATTGAGATAAAGCGATCGCACTCTCGAAAGTTAAAGGTTCGTTATTATTAGCCATAGTTGAATACTGCGTATAACAAAGTAGGGTGCGTTTTCAAAACGCACCCTACCAATGTACTAAAAACGCCCCCCAAATGGGAGGCGCTTTGATGTTAGCTATCAGTAGTTAAGAATTAACCGTTGATTGCAGGTGCAGTCAGTGCTACAGGTGCAGCTTCACCAGCAGCTAAGTCTAGAGGGAAGTTGTGAGCGTTGCGCTC
>NZ_JYON01000031.1 GCF_000952155.1 Aliterella atlantica CENA595
CGCAAAGCTTTCGCGGTTTGTCCTGAACAATTGGATGCGGCAGCGATGGGATGAATTTGATAACTTTCGTGATTGTGTTGATGCCGCCTTCAAAGACTGTCCTAATGTTCTTGCGTAGAGCTATAAAAATTGACGCTGACATAAATGCGATCGCATTTATGGTGATACCGACTGCGGTTGTCTGTCCAAAGCCAAATGGTGTCTGTCATCATCTGCGGGTAATGGCGTTGGAGACGAGAAAGACTGTGCTGTTGCCGCAGATTTTGTGGGAGAAGTGAACGTGGAGGCAGTGATGGGGATTTTTGGTTTCCTGTTTGGACTTGGTTGCCTAGTTCGAGACTCCCCGCTCTGATAACAATCAAGGAAATCTGTACCCGTCGCTCTGTATTTGTCGTAGAGAGCGTAACTTTGAAACTGTTAACCCTATATCTTAAGATAGGTATTAGTTGTTATGTTCTATCATCTGCTCGATAATAAATCATCCGCTCGGTTGACACTGGAAATCTATCAGTAAATATATGACAACGTCATTGCACACCTTAACTGCACCTCGTACCGACACTGGTCTGTTTGTGCGCCAGTTACGTCAGCTTGTCGATCTGACGCAGGCACAGTTCGCTGAGAAGTTAGGCGTGTCTATTCCCACAGTTGCAAGATGGGAGAACAACCGCTCGCAGCCTTCGCCATTAGCGCTGATGCAGCTAAAAGCTATGCTGTGTAAACTCAAAGATTCGCCCCATAAGCTGCAGAAAAACTGCGCTCAAGCCCTGCTCGCTGGATATTTTGACGAAGATGTTTAGCAACTGCTGCACGAATGTGTAGGAGAAAGGAAAGAGAAGAACTATGATTTGTGAGCGTTCAAGAGGTGGAACAGATTTTTGCAGGCAATAGCGAAATGGCGATGCTGATGCGCTCGCTCGACTGGTGGCAAACCCCCCTTTGCGAGCCACCAACCTGATTAAACGCACTGATTAGAACCCTATTGGTTTCTCATTCCCACCCCAATCAAGATTTACTGCCTGATTAATTTCTATGACTGACCAACTGCCGCAAAAGTCTGTGACCATACCTATCCCGAAGAATGAAACCCAGCGGTTGGCAGCGCTGCATCGTTATCAGAAAAAGTCTGTGACCATACCTATCCCGAAGAATGAAACCCAGCGGTTGGCAGCGCTGCATCGTTATCAGATTCTCGACACTCCCCCAGAATCCGCGTTCGATCGCATTACTACCCTAGCAGCGCGGCTGTTTAATGCACCCACCGCGCTCATTTCGCTAGTCGATGAATCGAGAGCCTGGTTTAAGTCTTGCATTGGCTTTGATGCCCACGAAGTGCCGCGTGATGCGACGCTTTGCAGCTTTGCCGTGTTAACCGATAAGCCACTGATTATTCCTGATGCCCAACTCGACGAGCGCTTTGCGTGCAATCCGTTTGTGCAAAGCGAACTAGGAGTGCGGTTCTATGCAGGTGCGCCCCTGCTCAGTCGTGATGGATTTAACCTGGGAACGCTCTGTCTGCTTGATGGTCAACCTCGCTCTGCACTGAGCGCAGAACAGCAAGCCACCCTAGTTGACCTCGCCGCAATGGTGGTCGATGAACTGGAACTGCGGTTGGCAGCATATAAGATCGCCCAGGTCGATGCGGCTTTGCTGGAAGTGACTCAAGGTGTAGCAACGGTCACAGGCGAAGCTTATTTCGATGCCCTGGTACAGCATTTTGCCAAAGTTTTAGACGCAGATTATGTCTACATTGGGCTGGTAGAGGGCGATGATTCCACCAAAATGCTGAGGACGATCGCCACCTGCGCTCATGGTCAAATCGTGGAAAACCTGGAATATCCTCTGCAAGAGACTCCCTGCTGGGAAGTGATTGAACAACGAAAAATTTGCTGCTACCCGCGCCATGTCCAAGCGCAATTTCCCAACGCACCTCTGCTCAAGCCACTGTCCGTTGAAAGCTACATGGCGATTCCCTTCTTTGGCTCTAGCGGCACGACCTTGGGGTTGTTAGGGGTGATGGATGGTAAACCGCTAGAGAATATACAGCTTGCAGAATCCTTGCTGACGATTTTTGCGCTCCGAATTGCCACTGAGTTAGAGCGTCAACAATCAGAAGCCGCACTGTGTGAGTCGGAAGCAAAATATCGCACCTTGTTTGAGTCGATTGACGAAGGCTTTTGCGTGGTGGAAGTTCTGCTCGATGCCCAGGATACGCCGCTCGACTACCGCGTCTTAGAAGTCAACCCAATCTTTGAGCAACAAACCGGACTGCAAAACGCCGTGGGTAAAACAGCGCGTCAGCTTAATTTGGAAGAGCGCTGGATTGAAATTTATGGTCGAGTCGCGCTGAGCGGTGAATCAATTCGGTTTGAGAATGGCTCCGAAACCCTCAATCGCTGGTTTGATGTGTACGCCTGCCGCACGGGTGAGCCACAGGAGCGAAAAGTGGCGATCGTCTTCAAAGATATTAGCGAGCGCAAACGCCGCGAAGCAAATCTTGCTTTCTTAGCCGACATTGCCGAAGATTTATCGAGTCTGACAACTGCTGATGAGATCGTGCAAACCATCGGCGCAAAAATCGGGTCATACTTGAGTCTTTCCGTTTGCGCCTTTATCGATATCGACGAAGCCCAAGATCGAGCGAGCGTGACCCACAGTTGGCATCGAGCAGACGTGTCTAACCTAGTTGGCACTTACCGCATTTCTGAATTTGTCAACGAAGAATTCTATATCGCGTCACGGGCTGGAGAGATTGTTGTTGTCAGCGATACGAACACAGATGCGCGTACCGATGCCGAAAACTTTGCTGCACTCAATATTCAAGCATTCCTCCATGTACCGTTGCTGCACGATGGGCAATGGAAGTTCCTGTTCGACGTTTACGATTCAGAGGCGCGAGATTGGCGCACTGACGAAATTGAATTGGTGCGCGAACTGGCAAATCGCATCTTCCCACGCCTGGAACGCGCCCGTGCGGAAGCCTTACTCCAAGCCTCTCACGACACCTTCCGCCATTTGGTGAACTATTCACCCTTTGGCATTTATACGGTTGATGCTGATTTTCGCATTGCTCAGATCGGTGTTGGGGCACAGAAGGTATTTGCAAACGTCGAGCCGCTGATTGGACGAGACTTGGGCGAAACGTTACGAATTCTCTGGACTGAACCCTTTGCCAGTGAAGCGATCTCCCACTTCCGGCATACGCTGGAGACAGGTGAACCGTATCATGCACCCAGCACGGTCGAACGTCGGCTGGATTTGGATGAAGTCGAGTCCTATGACTGGAAACTAGAGCGAATTGTGCTTCCAGACGGGCGCTTTGGGGTAGTGTGCCACTTCTACGATCTTTCAGAGCGGCAGCAATTTGAGGCAGCGTTGCGAGAGAGCGAAGAACGGTTCCGCAACATGGCAGATAATGCCCCAGTGATGATCTGGGTGACGGATGCGACTGGGTATTGCACTTATCTCAGTCAGTCCTAGTACGACTTCACCGGACAAACTGAGGAAACTGGGTTAGGATTTGGCTGGTTAAGTCGAACCCATCCCGACAATCGCGAGGAAACTGAACGAATCTTTGTTGCGGCAACCGAGCGTCAAGAAGCCTTCCGATTGGAGTACCGCTTGCAACGTCGAGATGGAGAATACATTTGGGCGATCGATGCTGCGAGTCCCTGGTTTGGTGTGGATGGTCAATTTAAGGGATACATTGGCTCAGTTCTGGATATCAGCGATCGCAAACAGGCAGAAGCCGCCTTGCGGCAATCAGAAGAACGGTATCGCACGTTATTTGAGTCGATCGACGAAGGCTTTTGTGTGATTGAAATGCTGTTTGACGAGAATGAGGTGGAGATCGATTACCGCTTTGTTGAAGTCAATCCTGCTTTTGAGAAACAATCTGGATTGGTTGAAATAGTGGGGAAAACCATTTTAGAAGTTGCGCCAACGCACGAATCTTTCTGGTTTAAAATTTACGGCAAGGTTGTGAAAACAGGTCAAGCAATTCGATTTGAAGATTATGCCAGTGCGCTACAGCGTTGGTTTGATGTTTACGCCTTTCGGATTGGACAACCAGAAGACCGCAGAGTGGCAGTTTTGTTTCAAGATATCAGCGAGCGCAAGCAGATTGAACAAGAGCGGGAAAACCTATTAGCACGAGAGCAAGCGGCGCGGGAAGAAGCGCAAACCGCCAACCGAATCAAAGATGAGTTTTTAGCCGTGCTATCGCATGAACTGAGATCGCCCCTCAATCCCATTCAGGGCTGGGCGCGGTTGCTGCAAACTGGTAAACTCAGCGCCGAGCGCCAAACTGAAGCCTTAGCAACCATTGAACGCAATGCCAGATTGCAGACGCAACTAATCGAGGACTTGCTCGATATCTCTCGCATCATGCAAGGTAAGCTGTCTTTAACAGTGGCTTCCGTTAGTTTGCCGTTTGTCATTTCAGCGGCGCTCGAAACAGTACGGTTATCAGCAGAAGCCAAGTCGATAAAGATTCAGCCTATCTTTTCGCTCTGTAACGCAATCGTTCAGGGTGATGCGGGACGATTACAGCAGGTGGTCTGGAACCTCCTATCTAATGGAGTCAAGTTCACGTCAGCAGGCGGACAGGTTGAAATTGAGCTATCCCAGGTCGGAGCGAATGCCCAGATCCAGGTGAAAGACAGCGGCAAAGGCATCAATCCTGACTTCCTACCTTATGTGTTTGAGCATTTCCGGCAGGAGGATGGCGCAACCACACGCAAATTTGGCGGGCTAGGGCTGGGGCTAGCGATCGTCCGACAGATCGTAGAAATGCACGGCGGTACGGTTAAAGCAGAGAGCCAGGGTGAGAATCAAGGCGCAACCTTCATCGTGCAATTGCCACTCATGCAGCAGGCAGCGCCGCTCGTGCCTGAGCCAACCATAGCCCCAGCAGAGAGCGCAGCGCCTTTAGACAACAGGCAAATTTTGCTCGTAGATGACGAACCCGATACCCGCGAATTTCAGGCATTTCTGCTAGAACAGAGCGGCGCAAAGGTAACAGCCGTTGCTTCTGGCTTAGAAGCGTTGCAAGCAATGGATAAGCTTATGCCAGATGTAATTGTCAGCGACATCGGTATGGCACAGATGGATGGTTATATGTTGATACAGCTTCTTCGCGCTCGCCCACCCAATCGGGGAGGAGCGATTCCGGCGATCGCGCTGACCGCCTATGCCGCAGAAGTTGACCAGCAAAGAGCAATTGGGGCAGGATTTGGGACTTTCATTACCAAACCTGTGGAGGCAGAGACTCTGGTGAAGGCAATTGTAAGTTTGCTCGATGACAACCAACAATAGTTAGAAAAATCTCTCTATCGTTAGAGTGAGAAAGTTAACCAAACCAGGACAATTGAGTAAGTTTGTCAAAAAAACTTAACTGTCCTCTGTGCTTGCTTAATGATTGGTTCGCCATCTGTAATTATTACTGGTATAGAGCGCATCTTGGTCGTTGACGATCTTCCTGATAACTACTTTCTACTGCAAACAGTCCTAGAGATTGAGGGATATGTTGTTGAAGTTGCCGATAGCGGTCTCTCTGCACTAGAAAGCATTGCATCTAATCCACCAGACTTAATATTACTCGATATTATGATGCCAGGGATGAACGGGTTTGAAGTCACTCGTCACCTGCGGCAGAATCCTTCACTGCCTTATATCCCCATCCTCTTAGTTACGGGCTACAGCGAACCTGTGCCTGCTGATGGATTTGATGTGGGAGCCGATGGATTTATTTGTAAACCGATTGATTTTGATTATCTGCTGCACCAAATTCGGATAATTCTACAGCCTAGAAATTTGATTGAGCCGCAAAAATAGAATAGCGTGTTTCAATTCGCGATCGCATGAGCCAAACCAAAGTCCATCACGTTGTCGGCATCAACGGAACTACCCTAACAATCTTCATTGCCCAAGCCCACTGCTGGCAGTTGGGGTTGATTAGCCCTGGTGGAGCCGCAAGAGGAGAACGCAAGATATACTACACGGCTGAAGCTGCTCTGAAGGCGGGTCTAGAGTGGGTTAAGCAGGGAAGTTAGTAGTATATGGTCAATTCTCAATGCCTTTACTTATGGCATTATTTAGCTTGAGCTAAAACTTGTATTCAAATGAACAGTTACTATTAATAAAAACTCCTTCATTTAGCAGAAGGTAGCATCAAGGCTTGTCGTTAGTTTAAGAGGGCAATAACATAGCAATTTGGCTCAGGTTAGATAACTTTAAACGCTAACTTCTTTTAATTGCTAGATTGCTTATTCAAGTTCTAAATCAAATAACTATGTACAGAGAATCAGAACTCAGGACGCGCAGAGCCAAATATCGTGCGACTATAGCTAATGAACGCGGTCAGGCAGTAGAAGCATTAGCCAAAAATCTCCAAAGGCGCACTTCAATCGTGGCGGATTATGGCTATGAAATTGAAGAATACGGGCTGCTGATTCAGTACCATGCACAGCGATCGCTAATGTACGTGTCATTACTTAAGCAAGGTTTGTATTCTACAGACCTACTCATCGAAGCTTCAAGAGCGCGCCTACAATCCGTAAAAGCGCGAGTACAAGCAGTCAAACTCTATTGCCAAGCGAACAAAGCCTATATCAGATTTCACAAATACGGTGAATGCTGATAAGAGAACGGTCAAGCATTTAGTAAGACATTGGTACTACGGTCTTGGCTAAAGCATTAGCGATCGCCTAAATACTAGATAAGCTAATTGAGATTAATTTGATAGTCATCAGTTGTTGGCATTAGTAACAATTAGTTTGACAAGCTCGAAAACTGCAACCGACCCAGAAATCTCATTTTAACCAGAGCCTAGTTAATTGCTTTGTATAGTAAATGTTGCTCTCAATTGCTTAGAGAGTGCGCTGGTTCAGTTACCTGAGTTAATTTCTTTTCCCAGAATAATGCCTTGCCCATCTGTGGATTTAGCTCATAGCCACTAAATCCGAACGCCCTGTATGCTGCCTGAGCAACATAATTCCCTTCTAGTACCTCTAGCGTGAGTTTGCAGCAGCCCAAATCAAAAGCAATTTCTTCAGCTTTGTGGAGCAGCAGTTTAGACAAGCCTCTGCCACGATAGGGCGAAGCAACAATGACATCATGGATATTCAATAATGGTTTGCAGGCAAATGTAGAAAATCCTTCTAAGCAGACAACAAGCCCTGCGGGTTCGGCATCGACGAATGCGAGAATGACATGAGCCGATTTTCTCTTGGCAAGCTCTGATGGCAGATTTGCCAAAACGTAGTCGGGCAAACCTTGACCGCTACCCATCGGGTCGAGTGCATAGGCATCCATTAATTGAACTAAAGCTTTTGCATGAGCAGGTAAACTCAGATCCGCTTGCACAACTTGAATCATATATTGTTTTTTTTGCTCTTCAACTATCAGCATAACGCTGTCTGTCACTAGCCGCAGACAGCCTCAAACATTAGACAAATAACCTCTCGTCGGTCAGCGTACATTAAGTTTTTACGCTTACCCGTTGACCGTTACTACAGACTATGAGCTAGTTTGCGTTCAAAACCTTGCGGAACACAACCTTATCATCGCCTGTGGCGTAGAAGTCGCGAATACGTGCCTCCTCTTCATAGCCGCACTTGAGATAGAATCCCCGTGTACGCTCTAATTCTGGTAGCCCTGACGTTTCCACTAGCAGCATACGTCCACCGCGCACCATCAACGCTTGCTCGACGTAGTGTAGCAGTTTCCTACCACGTCCTTGCCCTTGACGATTGGGGTGGATGGCGATCAACTGTAAATTCCAAGTGCTATCCGTCATTCGCTCCGGTTCGCAATAAGCAACTCCTACTGGTTCACGATCGTCATCGGTAATCCAGAAGGGGGCTGTGTCGCTATCCTTTGCCAGAGAATTGGTCAACATCTGGCGTAGTAACTCTAATCCACTTGGCGGGAAAAGACCAGTCGCATCTGCTAAGGCAATTAGAGCAGTTGTGTCTTCAGGGATGGTCGGTCGGATCATGGGCGACAACCATAAGGTTGGTCAATCACGCTAATCATATTACAAAACACTACAAAACATAGATTCCTTAGCTCTGAATGCTTACAGATAGCTTCCATGCTGCTACTTCCACCAAGCAGCAATCCATTGCTGAAGTTGTGGCAACTACCAGAGGCGATCGCTATTCTTCGCAAGATGAACCCCTATGCGTTTGAGGAGTTGCTGCTTACCTGCTGCCACGAGCGTGGCTGGGAGATAGAGCGCAACTTTAGTTACAGCAATGATGGCGAGTTAGATGGGCGGGTGCTAATTGCTGGGAAACTCTATCTCATCCAAGCAAAGCGCTATCGGGGCTATATCAACCCCAAGCATATTCGTGACTTCTACAAGGTTATCCGGGGGGAGGAAGCGCATGGAGGCTTCTTTATCCATAGCGGCAGGACTGGAGAATTGTCTAAGGAATTGTTGCGGGAGTATCAGATAAGTTTGCTCAGTGGTCAGCGATTGATTAATTTTGTGTTGGGGCAGAAGTCGAAGTTTGTAGGGTGATAACACCTATCCCCCAAAGAGGCAGGCGAACATTTTCTACCTTAGATGTGAGCCTTAATCAAACCTAAGTAAATTAATTATTTCAGCATTTTTATGCCGTTACCTTGATGACAGCAACGAACCAACGTCTACAATATTTTTGTGTTCATTTATACTGATAACTAATGTGGTGCTTGGAGAAAAAGATAAATATGTTACTCGAAACTCCAAAAACATTTAGCTTGTTAAGTATTGGTCAGAGGGGGGTAGGGAAGACAGTTTTCTTAGCTGGCAGCTATGCTGAATTATCTGCTGATAGTCAGTCAGGCAATCCTCGCCAATTGTGGTTCGACTGCCAGAGTAGCGAGGTGCGGACAAGTATTGAGAATATCCTGAAATACATTGCTCAAACTAATTTATATCCACCTCCTACAATAAAAGTCACGAACTTTAACTTCAGCCTGAAACGTCGCAATCTATGGGGTAGCAGAACATTATGCCATTTTCGCTGGTGGGATATTCCTGGGGAATCCTGCGACGTTCGCAATCCTGACTTTCAGAAAATAGTGTCTGTTTCGCATGGCTGCTGTGTATTTATTGACGCTTATGCGCTTGTGCATAACAGTGCCTATTTACAGACGCTTGAGAATATTATTGAACAAGTGATGGCAATTGCTAACCTTGTTTATCTAAACAAGTTAAAGTATGCCTTCGCGCTCGTCCTTACTAAATGCGACCTGCTCCAACCTAACCTACTTGACCGAAAACAGCTTGAGAAAGACCTACAACCACTGATTGTCGGTCTAGATAAGGTTAAAGCTAATTATCAAATATTTTACTCATTCATACCTATTATCAATGCAGAAGGCACTACAAATCTAAAGGCTACAGGTGCGGCTGCGCCACTCATTTGGCTGGTCTGGAACGTCAGTAAGGCTTACAATTTCAGCTTAACGAAAAACCTACGCCAGTTGCTCGCTCGCCGACAGTTAATTGGTTCCCAGCCGCAATCAGAAGAAGTCAATGGCTCATTGCAGAGCCTGTTTAGGTCGGCTGACAAAGCAGTAGCTTTAAAAAAAAGACTCGCCCCATCCTTACTTCCAGCCGCCTCTAGAAAACCTCAACTGCTGGCTCTAATAATTGTGGCTTCTGTAGGGATGATTAGCCTCCCCTTCGTAGACTACAAGCGGTTCCTGCAAGGTGAGTCTAACAACTTTATTTCTCTGGAAGATGCAGCTATCCTAAACTATAAAAGTGGGCGTTTTTACCAGGCTCTTCCCTTGTTCGAGAAACTTGTCCAGCAGAAGCCTCAGCGCCTTGAGTTGCGCTTGCAGCTTGCTCAAGTCTATGAGCGTACGGACCAATTTGAAAAGGCGGAAGCAGCTTATGACCAGGTATTAGCAAAGGAAAGAGACAATATCAAGGCTTTAGTTGGTAAAGCAGTAATACGTAAGGCACAGGGTGACATCAAAACTGCGGAGCTGCTCTTTGCACAGGCAGAAAAAGCTGCTCCCACTGACCTCAAGCCGCAGGTCCGTGCTGTGGCTCAAAAGACTCTTGCCTCACCCGTTAAACTCATACCCGAAACCAAATGACTAGGCTAGCCCTTACTCTTCGTCGTAGCTGTTAACTATGTCTTTACTTTTAGAGCAACTTGTTTATACTAGCTTTCCTGGAGTGGGGTTCATGACCCTTGGTAGTGCTCACGTTCCCCCAGAAATTCGGGAAGCCTTTATCCAACAGATAGTTTACCGACATTGGGATACCTATAATCCCCCAAGGTCTGGATACCGAGCTATTTATTTGTATCAGGTAGCCCCAGAGCATAGTCTGTTTGGTTGGTTGGACAACGATGGGCAAGACGACTTCGGTCGTAGTCAAATACCGTACTTCCATTGTTACTACTATTTTGGACGACTGCATACTGACCTACTCGAAGATATTTTTACTTGTCTATACAGGGGACCAATAGCACTGATAGATCGGCAACTCCCATCTGTATTGAAAACCATAGTCGTTTCAGACGTAAGAAGTTACCAGACTGTCGATACAGGGGTAGCAATTTCCCTAAGTATCCGCGCTCGCAGCCACATTGCACTTGAGCAAAACAGGTTGCTAGATTTATTCGTTGCAGTTGATGGGGAGATAGTAGTTAAGCTGGAGCAGCACCAACAGCAGGAAGATTCGCAACCATTAACAACTTCTACATCAATTCCTGATTCTACACTTTTTAAGCAAGAAGCCACCTCTGTTCAGCAATTAGAAACTGCTACACGAAAGCGACCAATTTCTCTATCTGAGCAAGACACGATATTAGGCTCAGAAGCGCTATTAGATATGAGCGCAAGTGATACAGTTCATCTTACCTCAACGAAGAAATCCATTTTCCTGATGGGCATGGCAATAGGCATTACCACTGTTCTAGCTGCAACAGTTGGTATCTACTATTTTCTGCAACCACCACCTCCCGCTGCTCCAGTCCAACAGAACTCATTATCTAGACAGGTTAAGGTTATGACACGCTAATTAATATTCTTAATATTCATGCTCATCTATCGTAGCCAGCAAAACTGGTTGTGTCGCAAAAATAATAGGCTGTGGAATCTCAATTTCTTCTAGCCTTGCTCTAAATGATGACTTGCTCTAAATGACGACTAACTCCCTATTCAAATGGCGGCACTTTTTGCCTGAGAGCATCTTGCTGAACGTGTGCTGGTATTGTCGCTATTTCTTAAGTTACCAGGACTTAGAAGCAATGATGGCAGAGCGCGGATTCGCCGTCGCTCATTTAACCATCAATCGGTGGGTGCTGAAATTCGCGCCAGAAATAGATAAGCGGATTCATCCGTTCTTGAATCCCACAAATGACTCGTGGCGAGTGGACGAAACTTACATCGAAATCCGAGGGCAGTGGAAATATCTTTACCGAGGATTCGCAGGGCAACACGCTTGATTTTATGCTAAGGGCAAAGCGGGACGGGAAGGCTGCTACCCGCTTTTTCCATAAAGTGTTGGGAGCGAAACACACTCAAACTCCACGGGTCATCACTATGGATAAAAATGCGGCTTATCCCGTTGCCACGGAAGAGTTGAAGCAAGATAAAACGTTCAAAGCCGAGACCGAATTGAGACAGAGCAAATATCTGAACAACATTATTGAGCAAGACCACCGGAACGTAAAAAGGATTGTGAAACCGATGAGGGGATTGCAATCGTTTAACACAGCAAGGAGAACGTTGCAAGGGATTGAAGCCATGAATATGATTCGCAAAGGGCAGGTGAAAGGAATTAGTCGCAGGGACAATGTATCTCAAGCAGAATTCATCAATGAAATCTTCGGAGTGATTGCTTAAAGTAACATGAATGAGGCCAGTTCATTTGTCACTTTAAAATTTTTGCGACATAACCGAATTTTTAGGTAATAATGCGTAGGCAAATGTATAATTATTCTTGTATTTAGTATACTTTCTTAAGAATTTCATATTTATCTGTAAAATGGCAATCTCTAGCAACGAACGAGTCCCACTTAACAAAGATGTCGTACTGCTGATTAAGGGCCTAGTGGTTGGGAAAATACTAACACTCTTGGTGATTGGCGGTGTCTTATGGTGGTTGAGACCGCACTTGTGGAGGTGGAGCTATAACGCTACCCCCTCTAATCAAACTTTAACGACCGCTGTTGAGTCAAGCTTTCAGACAGTTACTGATGTACCAATTGGTACATTTAACTACGGTGGTAGCACAGCTTGGGTTCCGATTCGAGTGGTGGTAGATAGCCAGATTCAAAGTACTCGTCCAGAGCTAAAGCTGCGTTATTTAAATGCTGACAACAGCGCTCCTAGTTCTAGTTCAGGTATTCAGATGTTATTGGACGGGAAGCTGGACTTTGCCCAATCTTCCCGCCCTCTGACACAAGCAGAAGAAGCGACAGCCCAGCAACGGGGTTTGTCACTCAAGCAAATACCAGTTGCGGTTGATGGCATTGCGGTTGTCGTTCATCCATCACTGAACATATCGGGCTTAACTGTAAACCAGTTGCAGCAGATCTATGAAAGTAAAATTACGAATTGGCGCCAAGTAGGTGGTCCGAATTTACTGATTACACCTTTTTCCGAACCTCAACAGGACAGTTATGCAGTCCTATTCGCAGCTCGCAAGGACAGACAACCGTCTTTTGGCTCTAATGTGAAGTTTATCTCCTCACCGACTGAAGCTCTGCGTCAAGTTAACCGAACTCTTGGTGGCATATATTATGCTTCTGCTCGGGCAGTCGTAAATCAATGTAGCGTTAAACCTATACCTATAGGCCACACGAGCGATCGCCTGATTCCTCCTTACAGCGAACCTTTTGTCCCATTTCAGCAGTGCCCGAGTCAGCGCAATCAAATAAATACCGCAGCATTTGAGAACGGCACTTACCCCTTGACTCGTAATTTATTTGTGATTATTAAGCCGAACCAGGGTAGAGAGCAGCAGATAGGAGAAGCTTATGCCAACCTATTGCAGACAGTACAGGGGCAACAGGCAATTACTCAGGCTGGGTTTGCATGGCTGCGCTAAAGCAGTTCTTCCCTAGCGTCAAATACTACCGACAACCAACTTTAGGGCAGCTTAGATTAAGTAGTATGTTAAGTGCGAGGAGCGCTCGTCTCTGTTTGGCTTGCTTATAAATAAACTAGAATCTAGTAGTGCTAAATAAGTAATGATAAATTGTAATAGTGGACAAAATACCAAATTGCACCAATGTGATTCTCTAACAATTTGGAAAAAGATAAGGTTTTTCGTACCAAGCGAAACACCCGTTGTCTATGGGTCAATTCTTGCGGCAACCCCATTGCTCTTGCCAGCCATTTGTAAGCAGCGTTACGGCTTTTAAAGATCCTTGACTTCCAAAGTGGGTCAAAATGACGGTGGGCTAAACTACGCCACTGCCGCACCTCTCGGTCAGCTAGCGTTACCAGTGCTTTATGCTGACGCTGACTGGATGACACCTAACTTTGGCATCACAACAGAAAAGCCCTAGTTCTTGCACTAGAGCTTTTCTGTTGTATTTACTGTAATATTTACTAGCAATCAGGGGCAGTATTAATGAGGAGTTAAGCTGTCTCCTCTTGACTTAATTGCTGTTCCACCTTATCCACAGCAGCATTAATACCTGCTAACCTAGTCTCCAAGTCGTCCCGCATCCACTTGAGGAATTTTAATCTTCTTTCTAAAAAGCTTTTGCGAGACACTGGTTCGTTACCGTAACAGTTACTTGCCCAAAACGGAAACATAATTCGCCTTTTTCTGCATTTGACTATATTTCTTATTGTGACTAAATCTTCGGCTTGTTAGAGGTGAAACATTAGAGAGAAAACCGATCTCTTTACACTGCTGCAATGGACAAAATCATTTCTCGCTAGGCTTGATGCCAAATTTGCCCAAATCGCTCAAGTCCCCAATCTTGGACGATAGCGCAACGAAATCTTCCTGATAGAATTTACCCTTAAGAGGACTTCTCCTCATCAACAACAACTAAATCTACTCCACACCGACTAGCCGCTTCTGCTAGTCGAGTATCAATCGTTGCCAAGGGCAAGCCTAAGCGCAATGCCAATTCTAAGTAAGCGGCATCATAAGCTGCTAAACCTTCCTGCCGTCCTAGCATCAGCGTTGTACCCAATGCGTTTGCATCAGTAGCCAGATCGACTTGGATTAATAGTGACTGCAACAAAACGATAGCCTCCTGGGATTGTTCTTGAGTTATGCGGTTACGCCGTTCGGCTACCAGTAAGACATTGGCAATCTTCTAATGACCAAATGCCTGGTACAAATGCTTCAGCATCCGGCATTATTGTCAGTACGTCATTAGCATAATCATTGTCTTCATCTACCAAGCACCAGCTAATTGCTACAGAACAATCCAAAACAAACTGCATTAAAACCTTCGTCCCTCCTCAATCATTGAGCGAACCGACGTTTGATCTAATGCCACTTCTCGCCGTAATTCTTGCATTCTGACAACTGCACTACCAATCGATTTTTTAGTTACCTTTTTTCCCCAAGCGTTGTAACGTGGTTGTACTTCCTCAGCCCGTGCAACTTCATTGTCGGGCAACGGCTGGACAATCACTACTACCTCGACCAAAGTATCTTTTAGCTCGGTAGATGTTTGGATTTGCAAGACCCCATCTGCCCCAATATGCGATCGCAACTTGATCGTTTCCATATTTACATCCACTAACTACTTTCAGCAATACCTTTATGCGGTCATGCTATCACCCTTTCGTGTTCTGCTACCTTCTCTGGCAGAAATGTCGTATCAATAACCGTCTACTGAAAGCTTCCTCCGATGCGGTTTAGGCAATTAGCTCAAATCCTACTGTTGGCGTTTTTCCTAGAGATTGTAGACTGGTACGTAGATATTCTTTGAGTTGTCAGTAGCTACCATTGATTTGTCCGCCTTATTTACTGACTCACAAGAGTAAGTCAAATAGATTACCCTAGCCCTATCCAAACTCATAGCCCTGATTGACCCAGCAATGCCAGTCAGCGATCGCCTGCTGTGTTTCTGCATCTGCTTCTTTTGCCTCTAGTTGAATCAATGGTAATGCTAGGGTATCTCCGTCATAGTCAATTTCTACAAACATTTCCCGTTCGCACTCATCCTCTTGTGCCATCCCTACTACTTTTACTGTTGTGCTTTCTTTTACTAAAGAACCACGACGCTTACTGATGCAGACTGCTGTAAATGGAAACTGCATCGTATCCTGCAAGTAGTAGTACCAACCCATTGCCTACTCTTCGGGTTCGTAAGCATCTACAACAATTTCCATCGTGATACGTTCTTCGCGCTCTGCATCCTGTTCTACTTGCGCCATGATATAACGTTCCATTTGTAGTTATGTGCAGGATTTTACCTTTCAATTATGCGTTTATTCCTGATTTAAATAGTTTGCTATTACGGTCGATGCAACTCCTGCAACATATTACAAAACAAAGCTCCCTGTTCAATCGCATCATCCAACGATATATGCGTATGCGGCAAATTGTCAAACCAGTGGCGCGGCATTCGTCGCTTGGTTGCATCTCGATACCCAGTTTTTAATAATGCCATCGCTAAGGTTTTGATGTCTAAAGCGGAATGCGAAAAAGGACTTTTGCCCGCGAACCGAATTAAGTACCAGTAGACGAACATGAAGTCAAACGCTGCTGGGTAAGCAACGAAGACAGGTTTACCAGGGAGTGATTCAAGCCATTGTACGTATTTTGGCATAGCGAGGTCTGGAGCTTGCAGATTTTGCCGACACGCGCTCCAGGCTTCGGGTTGCGTTTTCCACCACTCCATTGTTTGGGGGTCGCTCTTAGCCTCTGGCAATGTTTCTAGATTTGCAGAAAACGTGCTGACTAGAGTTTTATCAGGCAGATAAGCAGCAGAAGCAAAACTGAGCATAGAATTAATACCAGGGATTGGTCCATCTGTTTCCACATCGGTACTAACGTAGATTTCTTGCATATTAAAAATCTTCAATAGTTTAAGAGTAGGTTAGTTTTTGACTGAAGCTGATTATGTTATTTTAGATGTCAATTGCTAAGAGCCATTAATGCTTACTCAATGACTTTGCTTTTGCCTTTATTTGCTCGTTCGACTTTCTGAGGTAATGATGCAAAACAAGCTTTCCTTTCTGTTTAGCATGAGGATAAACTTCTTAATAGTGCTGTTTGTAGCGTTGTAATTGTTTTTGGTTTTTTTCCTTGGTTGCAAGCTTTGTTTCTAGCAATGCTAATTCTTACATTGTTGATACAAAACAGGGAAACTAGAAGCCCAACTTCCCTGTTTGTTCTGCTTGTGATAAACAATTGCTGCTAGGAAAAACAGAAATTGGTGGGTTTAACTGTATCAACGATGTCTGTAGGTGTAATGACTATACCGTTAGCGATCGTTCCTAAATTTAAGTCGATAGTCAGAGCAGACATATCTGCGGGATCTACAAGGATGCTAGTAGGTGCATTACCTTCATTATCCCTCTTTTGTTACTTTGGTGAGAGAGAAATTGCTCAAGCAACCTTAGACTGCTTTCTGGTCTGGAATTGGCAAGATATCAAAGGTATTCATCCAGTTCATCAACTGATGTAATCCTCGCTTGAGTCTGGGAACAGGGAAGATATGTAACCAAACATTTAACCATCCCCAGCACCAATAAGGTTGGAGCAGTAATCGCAGATTGTTTAAAGCGCTCTTCCAGGTGGTTCCAGGCTCCCAATGCGGGTGTTGACCAAAAGGAAAAGCGTTTGAGATTACCTCTGTTGTTGTGGAAGTATTTTTTTGGCGATGTTTAAACTGTGCTGCGTGTAAGCTGACCAGCAAGTATGCACACAGTACAATCTCCCACCAGCGTTCAATGCTGTTGTACTCAGTTAATCGATAATCATGCCAGCCCAACTCATGTTTTACCTGTTTGAACCCGTATTCAATCCACATCCTCAAACTGTATTGATTGGCAACACTCAACAGAATGTCTCCACTCAAATTAGTCATGACGAACCAACTATCTGCTTTGTCCGGCTCGTGAGTGCTGCCTTTGGTGATTTGGTAGTAGCGCACCTTACGGCGGTGTCCAAAGATAATCTCGCGAATGTAACGACGTTCTGAGGGATGTTCAGATAACAGTTGGTCATAAGCGTGCCAACGGTTGTAGCGCACCCGTTGCCCCTTCGCCATCAGCACGCCATGATTCGAGCGAATCGCTACAATGTACGGCAATTGCAATTTCTCTAACGTGCAAATCACCGCACCACTCTCGCCATATAAGCTATCCGCTAACACACGCTTAATCACAAATCCCAAGGCTTGAATCTCTTGAATCAGTTGCACCGCTAGCTGTGGTTTGCTTTGGTACTCGTCGTTCGCTTTGAGCCGAGATTTTGGTTTGTAGATTTTGAACAACAACGGGTAGGTGATGTTCAAGGGCCACGGCATAGGCATTCACACTAACTATACCGTTTTCAGTTTTGCCCAGATTGCCGATGTATTGTTTGGCAACATAATCGGTCGTTTCTCCTTTTTTGACATCTCCGGTTTCGTCAATGCATAAACTCATCGGTCGTTTGCCAATCTGTTGTTGAATCAAGTGCAATCGAATCGCTCGGACTTGCTCAACCTCCCAGGTGCTATTACGCAAAAAGTGATGCAAGCCTTGTCCGTCTTTAAGTCCATTGAGTTTGGCAATCTCTGGCAACGTTTTGCGCGGCAGTGAACTGACGATGCCTACGTGTAGCCATTTGAAGCACTCATACGCTCTCACGTCTTCAAACACTGAGCGATACAGCAAGCAGTAGTCATCAATAAAACCAACCGTAGCAGTGGGTGGTCGAAGCATCAGAATCTCACCTGAATCACAGCTTCTTTCAGCTTAATTTACTCTCACCAAAGTAACAAAAGAGGGATAAGCAATTTTGTTTCAGTCCTTCGCACCAATAAACCTGTCCAATTCTTATTGCCCTAAATTGCTGCGCAGCCCAGCGATGTCACGGTGCGGGGGAATACCGAATAATTTTTTGTATTCTCGGCTGAAATATGACGGGTCTTCATAACCGACGCGAAAGCTGGCGCTCGCCACGTCCATGTTTTCGCCGAGCATCAGACGGCGTGCTTCCTGAAGCCGTATTTGTTTCTGGAACTGCAAAGGACTCATCGCCGTGACTGACTTAAAATGTTGGTGAAAGCCTGACACGCTCATGCCGAGTTCGCGGGCTGTATCTTCGATTTTCAGCGGCAGATCGATGTTCTCGCGGATTTGCTTGACCACCCTGGAGATGCGCTGCGCGTCGCCTTCCCTAATAATAAGCTGGTTGAGCCGTGCGCTCTGTTTTCCCTTCAAAAGCCGATAGACGATCTCGCGAATAATGAGCGGCGCGAGAAACTTCATTTCGTCCGGCGTGTCAAATAGTTTCACCAATTTGACGACCGCTTCCAGCAAATCGGCATCAACCGGGCTGACATCCATCGCCTTGACTCCAGTGCCGCTTTTTTTAGTTTCGATGCCAGATTCAATCATCACCGCAGCCACAAGTGCCGGATCGAGGTCTATGCGAAGATTCAAATAAGGTTTTTCCTTGGACGCTTCAACGACATTGCTCATAATCGGCAGATCGAGCGTCGAGATTAAGTAATGACCGGAGTCGTAGTGAAATAATTCATCGTTCAAAAGCACATCCTTGCTGCCCTGGGCGATGACGCAGAAGGCGGGCTTTAGTACAGATATCTCACTCTCGGTCGGTTTCGACGATTGATATATGAAAATGCCCGGAAACACTTCCAAAAGGCTATTTTCGGGAGCGATACGAATCATTCTTTCGATCAGCTCTTCCCGATTGATCTGCATCTTTCGCTTTTCAAATTCTGCTTCTTTTTGGTTCATAAATTTATATTAAAAATTTTGTTTTTGTTCAGCACGTTGCACGGCGAATTTTTGGATAATTGTCCGGTTTTTTGCGATGAACGTCCTCACGCTATCCATTTTCACACCCGCATAATTGAACTTATACAGCAAACGTTAGCAACACTGCTGAGAAAAACCAGATTGATAATTGGAGAAATTTAAGACTAATAAAGTCAACAATTTTCAATCTGTAAATCTGGCAGTAAAAAGCGGATGAATTATGAAAAATATATTAATTTTAGCGATGATGACTTTTATGATAAGCGGGCAAGCTTACACGCAAACAGAACAAAAAGGACAATCAGAAGAAACAGCAGAAATGGAACAGATAACACCAACGGGATATACAACTTTTAAGGTAAGTGACGACGTTACGATGTATAAGGTTACTTTTAAAAACCAATACAAAATGAATGTTGCGGGACATCTATTTATTCCTAAGAATTTAGATCGAAGTAAACAACATTCGGCGCTCGTTGTCGGGCATCCTATGGGGGCTGTAAAAGAACAAAGTGCCAACGTGTATGCTGCGAATATGGCTGAACGAGGGTTTGTAGCTCTATCGCTTGACTTGTCTTTCTGGGGTGAGAGTGAGGGCGAACCACGCAACGCGGTTGCACTTGATATTTATGCTGAAGATTTCAGTGCGGCAGTTGACTTTCTTGGCACTCGTCCCTTTGTGGACAGAAATCGAATTGGCATCATTGGAGTTTGTGGTAGTGGAAGCTTTGTTATCAGTGCCGCTAAGATTGACCCGCGAATGAAAGCGATCGCAACTGTCAGTATGTATGATATGGGAGCAGCCAGCCGAAATGCACTTAACCATTCACTGACCCTTGAGCAGAGAAAGAAAATCCAGGAGGAGGCTGCCGAGCAACGTTATGTAGAGTTTACTGGTGGTGAAACCAAATACACAAGCGGAACTGTGCATAAGTTGGATGAAAACACAGACCCCATCCAGCGTGAGTTTTATGAATTCTACCGCACTGCGCGAGGTGAATACACGCCGAAAGGAGGGTCGCCGGAACTGACGACGCATCCGACATTAAGCAGTAACACTAAGTTTATGAACTTTTATCCGTTCAATGACATTGAAACGATTTCCCCTCGTCCGATGCTGTTCATTACGGGTGATAAGGCTCACTCAAAAGAGTTTAGCGAGGATGCTTACAAACGCGCAGCCGAACCGAAAGAACTGGTTATTGTTCCGAATGCCGGACACGTTGATTTATACGACAAAACCGATCTGATTCCTTTTGACAAGCTGGAAGGCTTTTTCAAAACAAATCTAAAGTAATTGGGAAGCAGAAACCAAGAAGTCGTTTCACTTTGAAAAGAGACGAATGAGCAACATTAAATTCTTAATCGTAATGATGTTTTCAGCAATATTTCTTTTCGGCAGCTCCGTCAGTTGCAGTCAAGACCAATCGACATTTGCTGATAATACGAACATTAATAAACAAAGCAGTAATACTGCCAACGAGACGAAAGGCAATAAGATGAAGATTAAAATCGGGTCAAAGACTTTCAATGCCACACTCTTTGACAATGCGACGGCAAACGCTTTCAAAGCGATGCTGCCGTTGACGCTGAAGATGGATGAACTGAACGGCAACGAGAAAAAATATGAGTTCTCGAACAATTTGCCGATTGACTCTTCCAATCCCAAAACAATCAACAACGGCGATCTGATGGTTTGGGGAAGCAATACCTTAGTGCTTTTCTATAAAACATTTCCGACGCAATACAGTTATACAAAACTCGGACAGATAGACGCTCCTTCAGGGTTTGAAGCCGCAGTAGGAGCAGGAAACGTAACGGTGATGTTTGAATTGGAGTAATCACCGGAAGAATAAAATTATGAAAAATACAACAATCGGATTGATATTATGCGCGGCACTTTTTTTAGCTGTTGGATACAGCAATCAGCAATCGGCTAATACGGAGCAAACAAAAATGGAAAAGGCGGAAAATAAAACTGAAAACACGATTTTTCCGAAGGGCGAAAAAGCCCCAGCGGAAACTTTTACGGGAATGGTTTATGTACAGCCACTCGCTCCAAAAAACGACAACAATAATTTTTCAATCGCCAGCGTGACCTTCGAGCCAGGCGCACGGGCAAACTGGCACAACCATCCAGCAGGACAAACTATACTCGTGACGATGGGCAAAGGGCTTTATCAAGAAAAAGGCAAACCCATCAAAACGATTAACAAAGGCGATGTAATTCTTTGCAATCCCGACATTGAACACTGGCACGGTGCATCACCTGAAAGCAGGATGACGCACGTTGTAATTACCAACTACGAAGGCGACACTCAAGTGAATTGGCTCAAGCCTGTGACGGACGAGGAATATAAAGCTGACGCGAAATGAGAGCTTTGAGAAATCTTGACGGGAATAAAAGTTAGGAGTTAAAAAATGACAACGAATCAGAATGAATTTTATAAAGGGAAAGTCGCATTTGTTACCGGAGCAGGAAGCGGCATTGGACGCGCTACCGCACTGACGTTTGCCAACGCAGGTGCGAGCGTAGCGGTCGCAGACATTTCAGAAGAGAGTAACCGCGAAACGGCGCAGCTTATTGAGGAACAAGGCGGGCGAGTGGTAGCCGTCAAGTGTGATGTAACTAAAGCTGAAGAGGTGAAAATGGCTTTAGATCGGACTATTAAAGAATTTGGTCGGCTGGATTTCGCTTTCAATAATGCCGGAATAGAACAGCGCAATGCAGCAGTAGCGGATTTTGAAGAGGAAGAGTGGGAGCGGATCGTAGACATTAACCTACGCGGCATTTTTCTATGCATGAAGTATGAAATCCCGCTGCTGCTCAAGCAGGGCGGCGGTGCAATCGCGAACACATCATCGGGTGCTGGTGTCATCGGCATCAAGGGCGGAGCCGCATACACCGCTGCAAAACACGGCGTAATCGGACTTACCAAGTCGGCGGCTCTCGACTACGCTGCGCAGAACATCCGCGTCAACGCCGTTGCCCCTGGTTACATTGACACATCGATGATGGAGCGCTTCACTGGCGGCACTGCCCAAGGACGCGAACAGGTAATCGCCCAGGAGCCGATCGGACGGATGGGGCAGCCTGAAGAGATTGCCGATGCCGTCGTCTGGCTGTGTTCGGACGCGGCTGCTTTCGTTGTTGGACACGCCTTCATCGATGGCGGTCAAACCGTGTAGTGGATGTTCGTCACCTCTATTGAGTACATACAACTCTGTCAACGATACAGAGTTTTTAAATAGACCTCTTGCGTGAATCAAAAACAAAGAGCGATTTCAGAATTGATAATTGCAGCAATCAAGTTAAACCGTAGTCCAAAACGCCGCCTTCGGTTACGGTAGCGCTCTGCCAAAATGCGAAAGATTTTTAATCCAAGGAAAGTCTGGATTCGTCCCAGCAGTCGCTCGGTGGGTAATTGAGCGTTCTAATGCTTGGATGGAGCGCTGTAAAATTTTGGTCAAGAACCATGAGAGAACCAAGCGCAAATGCGACCACGAAACTCAATCTTTGCTTTGTTAGGCTCATGGTCAAGAGACTTTCAGCTTCGTAGAGATGTCAAATGGGTTCTATAATGAGTTGGCTTTTCGCCAATTCAAAATTTTGGAAATTCAGCAGATTGAAAATATTATATAGAAGCAAGAAGTGAACCGTTGGGTGTTCAGCAGCTAAGGAAGAATCAGGCTGGTAACTTGTGCTAGTACCAGAGGAGAGTGCCTGGAGGGATTTTCAAAAGTTGAGTAAGGAGTTGATGGAGCGAACAAAGACAATTCGTTTCGCAAGCCGATCGCTAGTATAACAACTTTAACTCGGCGCAAATCGAGCAGCAAAAAGGCGAACTAAAGTTTTCTTCTGATGTAGAGGAACTGAGACAAATAATAGGATAGCGCTCGTGGGGGTTAGTTTCAGTTCTCTGTTCAAGCGTGCTTTCAAAAAGCGTATCAAAGCTAATGCAGATTTAGAGGCAAGGTTTTAGTAAAAATTAGAACAGTTCATTGTAGAGCCATTTGCTCAAGTTTAAAGAACTTTGGAGTTTTAGTATAGATTACGATGAGCGGGTACTATTTTATTTTACGAAGACCCGAAGGCTGTGTCTGTAGATATCGGCAGCCATGATGAGGTGTATTAAGCAGTAGTTACGGCAGCATACACAATGCTGTTACAGGTGGCGATTCAAGCTGCTAATATGCACCAAAGGCTTTAATAGGCGAAATTGCTGCTTTCGATTAGCGATCGCATTTAAATCTTGTTTGGCTGAGTTTCTGCACTGCCAACTTTTGCTACTTCTGCGTAAAGCTTGTTGTTTGTCGATTTTGGTGGATTTGGGTGTTGAAATTGCTTGTTTTGACCGAAAAACAATGGTTCGCCGTCTACTAACTCTCTTTCCAGGTTCCAATACAACATACTGTTAGCCTCCAGTTATTTAAGCTTTCAAGCGGACGCGACTGAGTGTATCAATATGGAGTAAAACCAAACTGTTCCTAGAGAGCAGAACAATACCAAGGACAAGCATAATTGACCAGAGGTTTTGTTTCGTCCGCTCCATAGTCATTACAGCAGTCAGGGCAAGCATCCAGGTAAGATGACCGACTCCCATAACAAACATTACCATCATTAACGCCCAGCAACAGCCTAAACAATACAAACCGTGATAAAGTCCTAAGTTCCAAGCGCCGATCGCTCCCCTTTGGTAGTGATGAACAAGAAAACTGAAGGGATGACGACATACTTGCAAGCACTGCTGTTTGAGAGAACTAAACTGAAACGCGCTAGCAATAGCTAGGGTAAATCCAGAGTAAAGCCAAGGTGTTTGGCGCAACCAATGCCATTTATGCAAGCCAATATCCAAGCCAAAAAGGGCGATCGCAAATCCAGTCCAAACTGTTGCATACGCACAGATAAAAATAACAAGTGCTTGCTGCGATCGCGTTTGCGTGCTACTAGCTCTAGCAAACAGCTTGAGCATGGGTATAGAACTCGGCAGCATCATAGCAACAATCATTACCTGCCACATACCTATAAAAACTAGCAGTTTCAAGATTAAAGGGATAGAGTCATCAACTAAAGAATTGTGATGTAGCAAATGTCCGTAGCCTGCAATCTCAGCTAGTAAGATTAATGCCCAAGCAAGGAAGATTATTCCCCACACCCATCTCAACTCATCTGCTATGAGGAAATGCAATAGCTTTACAGCCCAATTAGAGTTAGTTTTTAGCGTTTTAGGCTGCAAATAATTAACGGTCATTCTTATGCCTCAAACCGAAATTCACCTTGAATTGCATTGCGTCCGTTGTACTCCCAAGTTAGGTTAAACTCTGGCAAGTTGACTTTGTGATGAGAAGCTTTGCCAACATAGGCGGGAGAACCTGGAATTGTGCTGAAAATGCTATCAACTAACTTAGTTGGCTTGCCGTCTGCACTGCGATAGGGAGCCATTTCTGCACTGAGAACATTGCCAATCGCGATCGTGCCTTGAGCTTCTTTAATGTGGTATTCTATCGGCGCAACTCTCACTTCTAAATTTTCGCTTACCAGTTTTGCTAAGTCGGCAATTGCGCCGCCAAGTTCCCCTGTAAATACTTTGACTAAGGCTTGCTGCTGCTCTGTTGTACCTTTGCCATCTACATACGTTACCGCCCGCCAGTTTCCCGCTAAAACATTGCCTGGAATATAAACAATCTTGACTAGCGTTAGTCCAGAAACATCAACGCCTTGGATTTGACCTTTTTCTACGTGATAGGAAACAAAACTATCGCACGCCCCGTTATCGGGATCTTCTCCAATCCAGCAAGGGCAAGGAGTTTTACAAGAACAAGCTTCGAGAATTTGCCCTTCTAGTTCGTAGGTTTTAGTAGCAGTAGTCATATATGCTGATTTTTTGTTGTTTATTACTAAGAACTCGTAAATGCGATCGCCTTCTTATGCGCTGACTAACTCTGGAGTTATACGGCGGGCTTTAATTGCTCGTACTTGGGGAATCACTGTCCGCCCAAAAGCTGGTAAGTCATCTGTGTAATGCAAAAATCCGCACAAAATTAAATCTACTCCTACCTCGTAGTACGCGCGGATTTTCTCGGCTACTTGTTCGGGCGTACCAATTAGCCCTGTTTTGAAGCCATCGTTGTACTGCACCAAATCGGTAAAATTGGAAGAAGCCCACATTCCTTGGCGATCGCGTGTAGAACTTCCTGCGTGCTTGACTGCTTCTCCAAACCCTTTAACTGCCTCTACATCTGCTTGAGCAATAATATCTTCTAACACTCCATGAGCTTCAGCTTCAGTATCTCGCACTAAAGCAAAGGCATTGAGGGCAAACTTTACCTTCCGTCCTTCTTGACGCGCTAAGGCAGAAACTTCTGCAATTTGCTCTTTTACTCCTGCTACACTATTACCATTCATGAAATACCAGTCAGATACGCGCGATGCCATGCGCCGCGCTGCTTTGGAGTTACCGCCTTGAAATAGTTCTGGGTGGGGAAGAAACTCTGGTTTCGGCTTCACCCAACCGCCATTAATCCGATAGAAGTCTCCTCAAAAGTGAAATTCCTCTTCTGTCCACATCCCTTTGAGGACGCGGATAAATTCTTCCGAGCGCCGATAACGCTCGTCATGGTCTAACCAAGGTTCGCCGTAGATAGTAAATTCGTCTTTAAACCAACCACTAACTACATTTAGGCAAAAGCGACCTTTAGAAATAAAGTCTATAGTTGCGCCCATCTTCGCTACTACGCCAGGATGCCATAGCCCAGGATGCACTGCTGCAATCAGTTTTAGCTTGTTAGTCACGGGTGCTAAAGCTGCAACTGTAGTTAGCGCCTCTAACTGATACTCGGCTCCGTAACTGGCAATAAATCTAGCTTGAGCTAAGGCATAGTCAAATCCTACTTCTTCCGCAGTCTGCGCCAGCTTGGCGTTGTAGTCAAAAGTCCAGTCTGTGCGTTGGGGAATTTTGCTAACAACTAACCCTCCACTAACATTAGGAACCCAATAAGCAAATTTGATATCCATTTTGTACCTCTGTTGCTTCAAGTCTAAAATTGATGGTTTGATTTTGTTCCTTTGTCTAAAAGCAGTCTGATGTACCAGTTCTCAAGACAAATACAAAAGAATTGTTTATTTAAGTAGAAATACTTGTTGGAAATGAAAAAGTCTTACTTGTTTTTGGAGCTAAACTACACTAAATCGACCAAGATAACGTAGTTTATATGCTGACGAATACCCTATCACGCTAATCTTGAGAAAGTAAGTCATTTCAATTACATTTTTCTAAAAAATTTAGCTGTTAAAAAATAGGTTAGATTGCAAAGCACGTAGGGAAGAAGAAATGTAGCAGACAGCTAGGAGTTACTATCTGCTACTGGCAAGTGGAAAACTTTATTGCTAAAGTTTGATAGCTATCAAACTTTAGCTAGTATGAGCTAGTTGTTTAACACCCGAATGAGCTTGCACCGCTTCAACTAGGTCATGTAGAGAGTGTTTTAGCCTTTGGTCAATTTCTTCATCAAGTTGAATACTGCCATCTTCTAGACGCTGAATTTGCTTGTCTACAGCATATACACCACCTAATAGATGTCTAGCCCCTAATTCAGATAGCACTGGTTTGAGAGCGTAGTCTATAGCTAGTAAATGAGCCAGCGTTCCACCTGTAGCGATAGGTAAAATGACTTTGCCGAGTAGAGCTTTTTGGGGCAGCAAATCTAGAAACGCTTTGAGCAGTCCAGTATAGGCAGCTTTGTAGATGGGAGTGGCAATAATGACGGCATCAGCCTTGGTAAGTAAAGCCTTTGGTTGTTCTAAGTTAGGACTATCGTAGCGCCCAAATACTAAGTCTTCCGCCGGAAAATCGCGGACTGAGAGAATGTCTGTGTGGAAGCCTTCTTTTGCTAGTAGTGTAGTCGCATACTCAACAATCCCGTAGGTTCTAGAAGGGTGTGAAGGACTGCCAGCGATCGCTAAAACATTAGTCATCTCAAAAACTCCTTGAAAGTAAAGTTGTCTTGCTAGTAGCACTCGGATTTAAAACCCGTTCTAAAATGTGTTCGACAATTGCCGCACAAGCAGCATCGCCGCGATGACGAGGACGAGCAAGAGGAATTTCCAGATCCATTGCTACTTTGCCAGATTCGATTAGCACTACTCGATCTGCTAAAGATACAGCTTCCTCGACATCGTGAGTAATTAGTAATGCTGTAAATTTTTGCTCTTGCCAAAGACTGGCAATGAGCCGTTGCATTTCAATCCGCGTTAGAGCATCAAGCGCCCCCAATGGCTCATCAAGTAAGAGTAAACGCGGCTGGCTGACCAAAGCTCTTGCTAATGCTACTCTTTGCCTTTGTCCGCCCGATAGAACTGCGGGATATTCTCTGGAGCGATCGCCTAGCCCTACTTGCTCTAGCGCCCATTGTGCTTGTGCTTGCCAATCGTGACGCAAACCCAGCCCAACATTTTCCAATACCCGTCGCCATAGTAGCAACCGCGCATCTTGAAACATCACTCGCGCTGAGTGGTTAATCTGACGCAAAGGTTCGCCATCAATTAATATGCCTCCTGTAGTAGGACGATCTAATCCTGCTAGCAAGCGGAGTAAAGTGCTTTTGCCGCAACCGCTACGACCAACAACCGCTACAAATTCTCCTGGAGCAATCTCTAAATCCAAATTCTGTAAGACTTGCTGCTTGCCGAAGGTTTTACTCAAACCCAGCACCTTCAAGTCTGCGCCTCTAATCTCTGTCATTGCTTTTTACCTAAGCTACTTGATAACTGGGATGCCATTGGAGTAACTTTTCCTCCAGCACTTTTGCACTGATATCTGCAAGTTTGCCTAGCAAGGCATAAACTAAAATGCTGAAAACTATGACATCTGTCTGCATAAACTCGCGAGCATTCATTGCCATATAGCCGATGCCAGAATCAGAGGCGATCGTTTCGGCAACAATTAAAGTCAGCCACATAATGCCCAAGGCGTAGCGCAACCCGATAAGAATTGAAGGTAAAGCCCCAGGTAAGATAATTTGCCAGAACTGTTCCCAAGGCTTTAGTCCGTAGACTTTGCCCATTTCCAGCAATCCTTTATCAACTGTATGAATGCCGTGATAGGTATTTAGATAAATCGGAAACATTACCCCGATCGCAACTAAAAATATTTTGGCTTCTTCCCCAATCCCAAACCAGACAATTATCAAAGGAATCATCGCTAAATGAGGGATATTCCGCAGCATTTGCACCGAACTATCTAACAGCTTCTCTGCTATGGGGAACACACCATTGAGTAATCCCAAAATAAAGCCAATTCCACCGCCAATTAACAACCCGACAAGAGCGCGATACGAACTAACAATAATATGACGCAGCAGTTCGCCAGAACTTGCTAGGGTAATTGCAGCTTGAATTACTGCTGTTGGCGCTGGCAAAACCCGCGCTTGCAGCCAACCAAACTGAGATAGTAACTGCCAAAAAACAATTAGTAGTATTGGTACTATCCAAGGTGTGAGTTGCTTGAGCCATAATTTGGGCAACTTTTTGTTCATAGCACTTAATCCACTGTTAATTGAGCCGATTTTGATTTGGGAAAACTTTGATTGGCAACAATCTCCCCAAAAGGACTGAGCATTACTTGTTGGTTAGCTACAGGCAAGTTATCTAAGGGCAAACGGGGAAATAAGAGTTCGGCGACGCGATAAGCTTCTTCCAAGTGGGGATAGCCAGAAAGAATAAAAGTATCAATCCCTAAGTCTGCGTACTCCAACATCCGCGCAGCAACAGTTTCGGGATCTCCAACTATTGCAGTTCCAGCACCACCACGCACTAAACCAACTCCCGCCCAAAGATTGGGACTAATTTCTAGCGCTTCTCGGCTGCCATTGTGCAACTGCGTCATACGCCGTTGTCCTTCAGAATCCAAGCGGGCGTAAACCTTTTGGGCAGCAGAAATTGCTTCATCATCTACATAGCTAATCAACTTGTCGGCAGCTTCCCAAGCTTCGCTTTGCGTCTCTCTCACAATTACGTGCAAGCGAATGCCAAACTTTAAAGTTCGTCCTTCATCGGCTGCTAATTTGCGGACAGTATCGATCTTCTCTGCTACTTGCTGCGGCGGTTCGCCCCAAGTTAGGTAGGTATCAACGTGCTTTGCTGCAATTTTTTGGGCGATCGCCGATGAACCCCCAAACCATAATGGCGGGTAAGGTGTTTGTACTGGCGGAAACATTAGCTTACCGCCTTGAATATCAAAATATTTGCCGTTAAAGTTAGTCTCTTCACCAGCAGAAATTTGCCGCCATACCGTCAAAAATTCGTCAGTTAGTTCGTAGCGACTTCCATGACTTAGATGTACTCCATCTCCTGCCAACTCTACCGGATCGCCACCTGTGACTACATTTATCAGCAAGCGTCCGTTAGATAAGCGATCGAAGGTTGCAGCCATTCTCGCTGCTACTCCTGGCGACATCAACCCAGGGCGAATTGCCACCAAAAAGCGCATCTTTTGCGTTACAGAGGCAAGAGTTGAAGCTACAACCCAAGCATCTTCGCAAGAACGTCCTGTAGGCAGCAAAGCTCCTGTAAAACCAAGGTCATCTACAGCTTGAGCAATCTGTCTCAGATAAGGAAAATTCGTTGCCCTTCCCCCATTAGCCGTACCAAGATAACGTCCATCACCATGAGTTGGAATAAACCAAAGTAGTTGCATTTAAGATCCCCCTTGTCTCCCTTGTCTTCCTTGTCTCCCTTGTCTCCTTGTCTCCCCAACTCCCCTCTACTTCTTCTCCACCTGCGCCACCTGTTTGACATCTAACGGCTTAGGTAGCAATCCTAATTTGAAAAACGTATCAGCTACTTGCTGTTGATAAGCAACAACATCACTCTGCATAGGTTGAACGCCATAGGGACGACGCTGCGATACTTCTACTAAAGTCGGTACGTCAATTCCTAGCTGCGGCGATAGCAATTTTGCGACTTCTGTTGGATTAGCTTTTGCCCAGTCATCTACTTTCTGGGTTTCCTCCAAAATTGCTTTGATGCGATCGCTATATTTATCCGCAAATGGTTTAGCTGCTAAATAAAACTCCCGATTCGCTGCTAAATTCTCTGCATTTTCCAATACTCGCGCCCCTGTTGCCCTCCGCGCGGCTGTAAAAAATGGGTCCCAAATAGCCCAAGCTTCTACACTTCCTTGTTCAAAAGCCGCTCTTGCCTCTGCTGGTGGGAGAAAAACTGGTTTAATATCCTTGTACTGCAAACCTGCTGCTGCTAGTGCCTGAACTAAAAAGAAATGCACGTTTGAAGCTTTGTTGAGAGCGACTTTTTTGCCTTTTAGATCGGCTACTTTTTGAATAGATGAATCTTTAGCAACTAAGATTCCTTCACCTTTAGGGTTGGGTGGTTCGTGCGCGATATATACCAAAGGTGCGCCCGCCGCTTGAGCAAAAATTGGTGGCGCTTCGCCTGTGTGTCCGTAGTCAATACTACCTGCATTCAACGCTTCTAGTAATTGAGGACCTGCGGGAAATTGAATCCATTGTACGGTTATCCCTTGCGGTTTCAAGCGTTGCTCTAAACTTCCTTGGGCTTTGAGGATGTTGAGCGTGCCGTACTTTTGATAACCAATCCGTATGGTGTTGTTTTCAACGCTTTGAGACGTAGAACTGGTATTTGTAATTGCGCGATCGCTCTGCAAGTTTGGCGAATTTGTAGGCGTGCAAGCAGATACTACTAGGCTCAAACATAAACCTACAGCAAATATTAAAGCGAATGTATGACGCGATTTCTTTAAGGAAATACTCAAGTACCGCGCCGCTTGCGTGTGTCTGCGGTTAACTATTTTAGAGTATCGTTGCTGCAGCCGATGCCAACGATAACTCAAGCTGTTTACGAACCAGTGGTATCTACTTAACAAAGTATGCTTCCTCAAAATTTAGTAAGCATCGGGTACTACACTTATTTAATCTACGGTAAGTCGCTCGATTTACCGTAGTTAATAGCTTAAGTTAGGAGTATGGCACAAGTTGAATAGCTAAAGCAAGGCATTTGAGAAAAAATACAGTATTCCTAGCGAGTTACTGTAGTTTGCATTCGCAATTGTGGAGTGCCAAGGGTTATGCAAAAGCAGGGTTAAGCTAAAATTTCGATAAATATCGCAACATTTTGTTAAAAAATATTGTAAGAAGTTATCCGGCTTAGTAACTTTTAAGCATTGAACCGCAGCCAAAGTGGGGAAAGTTTCGGCTCTCAATCATTAATTTTGTCCGTAATTACGAATTACGAATTACGAATTATTCCAGTCACTTTGTACTTGGTAGCAAATTCCGTAACCACCTAACTATGCACAAACAACTTTTACTAGCAGGCTGTTTTTTCTCATCTATCCTGTTCCCATTGCAAGCTAATGCACAGGATTTTGACCAATTATATGTTTTTGGCGATAGTCTCTCCGATACTGGCAATTTTTACAATGCCAGTGGCGGTACTTTTCCCCCTAGTCCACCTTACAGTCAAGGACGTTTCTCTAACGATCGCATTTGGACAGAATATCTCGCCGCAGATTTAGGCGCAACTCCTACTAATTTCGCTTTTGGGGGTGCTACTACTGGTAGCAACAACACTATCCCCATTCCAGGCTCAGTAGCAACTTTACCAGGACTGCAACAGGAAATTGCTCGCTTTCAAGCTACTAACCCAACTTCTAACCCAGATGCGCTATATGTAATTTGGGCAGGAGCAAATGATTATTTAGGTGGTGGTATAACTGACCCTAGCGTACCAGTCAATAATTTATCAGGGGCGATAACTACTCTTGCTGAATCTGGTGCAGAAAATTTCCTAGTCGTTAATTTGCCAGATTTAGGCAAAATTCCTGGAACCAACGATAGTCCTCAAGCTAGTAGTCTCAGCACTTTAACAAACTTACATAACTTAGGGTTAGACACTAGCCTCAACGCTTTGAGTAGCAACTACGATATCAATATCTACGATCTTGATGTTAGTTCGCTATTTGCCGATGCGATCGCCCAACCTGCAAAATATGGCTTTACGAATGTAACTGATGCCTGCTTAAGCGATACTGGAATATGTTCTAACCCCGATGAATACTTATTCTGGGACGAACTACATCCAACTAATGCTGGACATAAAATAATTGGCGAAGTAGCAGTTTCCAGATTGCAAGCTGAACCCGTCCCCGAACCTGGTGCGGGATTGGGTATATTAGCTTTTGGGGGTGTGGGTGCAATGGCGCTACTCAAGCGCAGATACCAAAAAACAGTTAAATGAACTTAGATTGCGATCGCTTATTTGCCACAATTGAAGAATTAGTCTTGCACCACTCGCCTAGCGGCAACGAAACAGAAATTAATCAATTATTACTAGCTCGATTTGCTCAAATTGGGGTAGAAGCTTGGCAAGATAGTGCCGATAATATTATTGCCAAAATTCCAGGGCGAGAAACAGGAGCGATCGCAATTACCGCCCACAAAGATGAAATCGGTGCAATTGTTAAAGATGTAGACGCTGATGGTAAAGTATCAGCGCGTAAGTTGGGCGGCTCGTTTCCTTGGGTTTACGGCGAAGGAGTTGTTGATTTATTGGGAGATAATGCAACTATTAGCGGTATTCTCAGCTTTGGTTCGCGCCATATTTCCCACGAATCGCCGCAAAAAGCCCAGCAAGAAGATACTCCCGTACGCTGGGAAGATGCTTGGATTGAAACTAAATGTACTCCTGAAGAATTGGAAATAGCTGGAATTCGCCCTGGAACGCGCGTAGTAATCGGCAAACACCGCAAGCGCCCAATTAGGTTAAAAGATTATATTGCTAGTTATACGCTAGATAATAAAGCCTCAGTAGCGATTTTGCTTGCCTTGGCAGAACATCTCAAGCAACCAGTATTTGATACTTATTTAGTTGCTTCTGCCAAAGAAGAAGTTGGCGCAGTTGGAGCGATGTATTTTAGTGGTAAGCATAAGTTAGATGCTTTAATTGCCTTAGAAATTTGCCCCTTAGCACCCGAATACCCAATAGATGCTGGAGATGCGCCAGTAATTTTGTCTCAAGATGGTTATGGCATCTACGACGAAGGCTTGAATGCAAAGTTGCGTCAAGCCGCCAAACAGCTAAATATGCCTGTACAACTAGCAACATTGAGCGGATTTGGTAGCGATGCCTCAATTGCCATGAAATTCGGTCATGTCGCCCGCGCTGCGTGTGTTGCCTTTCCTACTCAAAATACTCACGGCTATGAAATTGCTCACTTAGGAGCGATCGCCAATTGCACTAAGTTACTTCATACCTTTTGTTTGCGATCGGTCGGGGATTGAGTACAGTAAATAACTTATCTAATCTTTTACTTCAGATTTGGCAGCAACTTCAGCATCTTGCAGGCGTTTTTCCCACTTAGCGGCAAAAGCCTCTCCCCATTCCCACAATTCTCTTGCTTTCTGCTCTGCTAATTGGGAGTATTTAAAGGCTTCATCTAAAAGGGCTTCTTGCTCTGGGGTCATTTGTGGCTCGTTCATTGCAAATCCTTCAAGACAACAACAGACCTATCAACTATTATCTTACATTCTAGAACTCTTCCCCAAATCTCTGACAACTCCTCGCCCGCTTCCCTAATAGCATTGTTACTTGCAGTAATACCAGATATTCTCTCAGTTATGCCTTCAATCCGATTTCTAAAGCTATAAACGAAAAATAGTATGTTGCCAAGGTTAGCAGATAAGCCAATTAGTCTGGCATTGTTGGGAAAACGCTCTAAAAGTTGGATTGCTATAGCAAGTCCTTCATTTGCTTGCTCGTCAATACTATCGAGTTGTTGGTTTAACTGTTCGACAAGACTAAGAATTTCAGGGGGGATTGTCATTTTTGTAATCAATAGTCATGAGTGCTTACCTGATGGTTAGTCTTCATGCAGAAGTTTTGAATAACAATTCAGAGCAAGGTGTAACTAAACTGACAAACCCAGTTATAGCAAGATTCCTAGAGCATGATTGGTGGAACAAGCGTTGAAGATGGAAGAATTTTCGTCTAGTTATTCAACCTTTCATTTTTTTTAATCTACTTAAACCTTGGCTTAGAGTCTTTCCATTTTCACATTTATCGAGCGGGTTTTTCACACTAATGGCGTTGATGAATCGAATGCAAGGTGCTATTTTTAACATCAATGAATTGGAGCATTTCTTATTTTCTTCGGCTTAGAGTGATGGAACGATATTAGCTGCTCCTAGATATGCAACCTGCTATTAAAATGGCAAGAGTAGTTCTAATGCCTACTAAATCCTTGACCGCGCATACCTTGCGCCCAAATCAGCACTTCACCGCTTTGACCTCCAGCCGCCAGTTGTCGCCCTTGGGGATGCCAAGCTAGACAAGAAAATCCATTAGGTGCGCCAGGAAGAATTTGGGCTAATTTCTTCGCTTTTTGCCACAAACAAACCCAACCATCCTCCGATGCTGAAGCGAGTAACAAGCTATGGGGCTGAAAGGCAAGCGCTTGTATAACTCCACTGTGCTGTTGTAATAATCTACTTTCCCAGCCTATAGACTCATCAGCCCTTTCCCATACCACAATACCTTCAACACTAGAAGCAGCTAATAGAGAAGTACCTAGCTTTTGAGGTTGCGACCAGGCAAGCTGGCGAATTTTCCCAGGAAAACCGCGCATTACCCAAGGAAAAAAATTTTGATTTGGACGATCGCTTTTTGAGGCGATTGAGTTGTGCCACTCGATAACGGCGATCGTGCGGTCCATATTTCCACAAGCAAGATACTTGCCATCCGGCGACCAAGAAACCGCCAAACTTGCCGAAGGCACTACCACCACATGAGGATCGTCATCCCAATCTTGGGAGTTCCAGATTTTGGCTCCCTGATAACCTGCGATCGCTAGGTACTGCCCATCAGGACTCCAATGCAAATCTAGCACAGAAGAATTATCAAAATTCAGCGTAGCAACTACCTCACCCATATCTGCATCCCACACTTGGACATAGCGCCCTAAGCTGAAAGCTAGCTGATTGCTAACAGGATTCCAAGCCAACTTGTCTACCCAAGCAGGTGCATTTTCGATCGTGTGGAAGGGTTTACAGCGGTAAGTTCTGGTTTCCTCACGCAAACGCCAAATTTTTACCTGCCCAGCTTGACCGCCAGCAGCAAGGTACTGCCCATCTTGCGAAAAAGCTAGGCAGTCTAGCGATTGATTCTCAGCCATTTGTAAAGGCAGCAAAGACCAGTTGCTTTCTGCTGGAGCGAGATCCCGCCACAGCATTACTTCTCCGGCGGCGGAACTTATGGCTAAAACCTTACCTTGAGGCGACCAGGCGATCGCTGTTACGTAGTCTGCTAGTGTCCCCCGCCAATGCAAGTCAAATTGAGGGGAATTTGTAGTTGAGGATTTCATTGCTGCTCGCTTGTTAACGACTATAAAAGTAGAACTACTTGGGCGCAAACGCGGTATATCGCCCTCCCAAGCCCAAGGCGATCGCTTTTGTATTGGCAATTAGCATTTTGGGGTAAGTATCGCCCTCGCTGCCTGCTACTCCCAGCCCATCAACAAATAGTTCTCGCTCGGACAGTTGCACATTCGCTTCTTTTGCTACTGTTTCAATTAGTTGGGAATTGCTGGCAACTTCCGCAAAAATGGTCGGTACTCGCTCGGCTTTAATCTCTTGAGTCAGTTGTCTTACTCTTGCAGCAGTAGGCTTTTCTTCTGTACTGAAACCTTGTAATGCCCCTGCAACTGGAATGTTGTAAGCTGCAGAGTAATATGCTAGTGCATCGTGAGTTGTTACCAGTTTGCGCGAGTTTGATGGAATGGTGGCAATTTGAGACTTAATCCAGCTATCAATCTGGGTTAGTTCTGCGGACAGCGCTTGAGCATTTTGGGTATAGAGATTGGTATTTTCTGGTGCAGCTTGCGTCAGGTTGGCTTGCATTACTCTCACCATTTGCACCCCATTTTTGGCATCGTGCCAGATATGCGGGTCGGGTTCTTCTGCTTGGGCTTGCTTTTCATCGCCTTCGTGGGCGTGTTCGCCCATCAGTGGTTGGGGAACAGCTACTTCACCAACTGCAACTTTGGTGGCGGGATGAGAAGAGGCTTTAATTAGTTTGATTAAACTAGGTTCAAAGTCGTAGCCAGAGTAGAAAATAAGCTGGGCATCTTCGATCGCCTTGCGGTCTTCTGGTGTTGGCTCATAAACGTGGGGATCGATTCCCGCTTTTACTAAGCAAGTTAGATCGATTGTGGTAGCAGCAATGGTTTTGGTCATATCGCATAGCACGCTGCTGGTTGCTACTACTTTTAGATTTGTGCTGGTAGCAGCAGTATTAGTCACATTAGTTGGGCTATTTTGATTGGTCGATGTAGATTCGCTGCAAGCGCTGAGTATACTAGCAGCGATCGCTAACAGCGTGCTACCCCAGGTTTGATGGCGCTGAATCGGCATAATGCATTGTCACTTCTGAATCGTCTTCTCAGTATATAATGATAATCATTCTTATTTTAGGTATTCATGTTAGAGGTTCGGCAGCTTGCTGTCAATTATCGGGGCGTACGTGGACTTAATCCGGTAAGTTTTGCAGTAGAGCCAGGTCAACTGGTGGGCATCATTGGACCGAATGGAGCAGGCAAAAGTACGCTATTAAAAGCATTATTAGGCTTAGTTCCTGCGGGTGGTGTTGTTAACTATTGCACCTGTCCGCTACACCAACAGTTAGCAAAAGTGGCATATATTCCGCAGCGATCGCAAATTGATTGGGATTACCCCATCACCGTTTGGAACGTTGTGATGATGGCGCAAATTCGTCAGCTAGGATGGTTCCGCAGACCCAATAGAGCGACCAAAGAAACTGTGGAAACGGCATTGAAACGAGTAAAAATGCTAAATCTTCACCATCGCCGCATTGGCGAACTTTCTGGCGGACAGCAGCAGCGGGTGTTTTTAGCGCGGGCTTTGGCTCAACAGGCGGATCTGTTTTTGTTTGACGAACCATTTACAGGTGTGGATAAGAAAACCGAAGCCGTGATGCTAGAAGTTTTTGCCCAATTGCGATCGCTTGGTAAAATTTTGATTCTTAGTACCCATGAATGGGGACAGTCGCTCAGCCAACTCGATCGATTGCTGTTGCTCAATCAATCTTTGATTGCCGAAGGTTCGCCACAACAAGTAATGACTCCTGAAAATCTGCATCAAGCTTATGGCAGCTACTTGGGAAATTCTTGGCATCAAAAGATAGAAACGTCTTTTTTCTGCTAAACCATCTACTTATTTATTCCCTTACTGCTCGTGTTTAACCTGCTAATAGAACCTCTTAATTACGAATTCATGCGTAACGCGATCGCTATTGGCGCGATCGTCGGCATTCTCTGTCCAGTAGTCGGCAGTTATCTGATTGTGCAGCGGATGGCAATGCTCGGCGATGTCATCGCCCACTGCGTTCTCCCAGGGTTATCAATTTCATTCTTTTTGGGTATTGATATTCTTGTAGGTGCGTTTGGGTCTGGCATTTTAGGAGCGTTTCTGATTGCTTGGATTCGTTCCCAAACACGGGTCAAAGTTGATGCAGCGATGGCACTGACATTTTCTACTTTTTTTGCGTTGGGAGTCACGCTAATTACTGTACTGAAAAATAAACTCGATCTCGATAGCTTCTTGTTTGGCGATATTTTAGGAGTAGCACCCCATGATATTTACAGAGCGTTGGCGATCGCCGTTTTGATTTTGCTTGCGATCCAACTGTTCTACAAAGAATTATTGTTTTACACCTTTGATAAAACTGGCGCTCAGGCGGTTGGCTTACCTACTAACACAATTTACTTTGGTTTCATGGCAGCTATTACTCTTACAATTATCGCTAGTATGCAAGCAGTGGGAGTAATTCTGGTAATTTCTTTACTGGTTGGTCCTGCTTTGACTGCCTATTTGTTAGTCAAAGAACTGCATCAGATGATGATTGTAGGAGCGATTTTAGGCGCAATCTCTAGTATTTGTGGTGTCTACCTGAGTTATTACTGGAACTTGCCTTCGGGTCCGGCGATCGTCTTGCTGTCATCTAGTTTATTTTTACTAGCACTACTATTTAGCCCATCTCAAGGAATTTTAACTCGACCGAACCCAAGGGGAAGTACCGCAACTATGCGCCGTCTAGGTCTACTCAAACGCCGCGAATAGCTCTACACGCAGGAAGCACCGCCAATTCAAAGCCTTGTTTTACACTAGACACGCTTGAAAGTCCTCTTTTAGTTGCGCCTCGTTCAAGTTACGCCCGATGAATACCAATTCATTTTTGCGGACTTCATTAGGCTTCCAGGCGCGATCGCGTTTGCCGTCAAACAGCATATGTACTCCTTGAAATACAAAGCGATGGTCTTCGCCTGCAATATTGACAATGCCTTTCATGCGAAAGATATCTGTTCCTTGAGTTTGTAACAAATAGCTAATCCAATCGTTTAACTTTTGCATATCTAATCTGCCTGATGCTACCAAAGCCACAGAAGCAACGCTTTCATCATGCTCGTGTGCCGTTTCATGCAAAAATTGCGGATCGATTTCTAAAGCGCGGTTGAGATCGAACGCTCCTACCCCTAAGAGGGCATCCATTTCTAGCTCGGCGTTGCGGGTACGGTAGATTTTGGCTAGAGCATTCATGCCTTTAATCCTTTGTTCTAGTTCTTCTAGCACGTCATTTGTTACTAAGTCTGTTTTATTGAGCAAAATTACATCCGCAAACGCAATTTGCTCCTGCGCTTCGCTACTTTCCCAATGCGACCAAATGTGTTTGGCATCAACTACCGTCACTACTGCATCTAGAGCTAATTGACCCTGCATATCTTCATCCACAAAGAAAGTTTGAATTACTGGTGCGGGGTCAGCAAGTCCTGTTGTTTCAATTACTAAATGGTCAAATTTATCCCGCCGCCGCATCAAATTGCCAATAATCCGAATCAGATCGCCTCTGACTGTGCAGCAAATACAGCCATTGTTCATCTCAAATATTTCTTCGTCTGCATCGATAACTAATTGGTTATCGATTCCCACTTCTCCAAACTCATTGACAATCACAGCTACCTTTAAGCCATGTTCGTGAGTCAAGATGCGATTGAGTAAGGTTGTTTTCCCTGCTCCCAAATAGCCAGTAAGCACTGTTACAGGCACTATATCGATTGTCTCGTTAGCGACCATACTACGAATACCTCTTTTTAGAGAATGATAATCACTCTCAAAATATCATAGAGAATTTTAGTCACACATAGACTAAAAACACAGCAACAGTATTATTAATGCAAAAAGCCAAATATTGATTGCGCCTATTTTGCTGGAAAAAGGCTAATAGAGGCAAATTAATAGTGAGATCGTTTACTAATTTGGGCAACCTAGCAAATAAAGATTTTATTTGCTCCCACTGGTAAAAGCGGTGGATAAGGCTGAAGATGACACTATTACCAGACAACGAAGCGCAAAGAATAGAGGCACTCTTGCAGTATAAAATCCTGGATACTCCAGCAGAGGCAGCCTTTGACGACCTTACCCAATTAGCTTCTTATATTTGCGGCACTCCTGTTGCTTTAATTAATTTAGTCGATCGCGATCGCTTGTGGATTAAATCCAATACTGGTTTGGGATCGCTCAACGAAGTACCCCGCGATATTGCTTTTTGCGCTCATACAATTTTGCAACCCGACGTTTTGATGGTTCCCAATACTGCCACTGACGATCGCTTTGCAACTAATCCTTTAGTAACTTCCGACCCAAAATTTCGATTTTATACAGGTGTGCCGCTGCACAACCCTGAAGGACACGCATTAGGAACGCTTTGTACTCTTGATTACATACCGCGAGAACTTACTCCCGAACAATTAGAAGCATTGCGATTAATTGGTCGTCAAGTCGTCAAGCAACTAGAAATGCGGCGCAATTTAGCTAATCTGACCCTTGTTACTGCAAGCGAACGTAAGACAGAGAAGACGCGCCAGCAGTTTTTCAAAAAGATTGCTGGCGGCTTTTGTATCACATCGTTGATATTACTAGCTGTGAGCTTAGTTTCATATCGCAGCATAACGAAATTAATTGACATCAACCAGCAAGTCCAAACCAGCGAAGAGAAAATCAACGCCTTAGAAGAAGTCCTTTCCCAGCTAAAAGATGCTGAAACAGGGCAGCGCGGCTACTTAATTACCGCAGATGGTAATTATTTAGCACCTTACTCCTCAGCAAGTCTTGAGGTTAATCAAGAACTTCAAATTATCAGAAATTTAACTGCAAATAACCCCAAACAGCAGCAACAGTTAAACCTACTCGAACCTTTAGTCGCGCAAAAATTAGCCGAACTGAAAACAACAATCGATTTGCGACGGGAACAAGGACTTGAAGCTGCATTGCAAGTTGTGAAGACAAACCAAGGCAAGCAACTGATGGATGATATCCGTCAAATTATTGCCCAGATGAAACAACAGGAGAAAGCTTTGCTCGCGCAGCATTCAGCAGCAGCAAGGGCAAGTGCGAGAAATACAATTTTGGTGCTGGCGATCGCTCTGCTATTAGTTCTGACGCTGCTAGCAGCATTATATTACCTGATATATAGCGAATTTACCGAGCGCAAACAGATAGAAATAGCGCTAAAAAAAGAACGCAACTTTATTTCCGCCATTATCGATACGGCAAGTGCTTTAGTTGTGGTGCTAGATGCTCAAGGCAAAATTGTTCGCTTCAACTCATCTTGCGAACAAACAACAGGATACTCTTTCGATGAAGTTAGAGATAGGTATTTTTGGGATCTCTTTTTGATTGGCGAAGAACTAGAAGCGGTTAAAAATCTCTTTACCCAACTTTCCCAAACAAAGTTTCCTAACGAACACGAAAACTACTGGCGCACAAAAGATGGCAATCGTCGGCGCATTGCTTGGTCTAACAGCGCTTTATTTAACAACCAAGGTGAAGTTGAATATATTATTAGCACTGGCATTGACATCAGCGAACGCAAACGCGCCGAACAACGTTTATTGGTACAACACGCTGTCACGCGCATCCTAGCTGAATCAGATACTTTAGGCATTGTCACCCCAAAAATTTTGCAAGCAATTTGCCAAAATCTAGAGTGGGAATTAGGCGAATTGTGGAGTGTGGAAGCGCAAGCAAATGTACTGCAATGCCTAAAAACTTGGCACTTACCATCTATAGACATAACAAACTTTGGGCAAGTTACACAAGCGATCGCTTTTGCGCCTGGTGTGGGACTTCCTGGAAGAGTTTGGGCTAGTATTCAACCTGTATGGATTAGCGATTTAAGCTGCGATGCCAACTTCCACAGAACTAAAGTTGCCCTAGAATCTGGATTGCACTCGGCTTTTGGGTTTCCCATCCATAGCGGTAGCGACTTTTTGGGAGCGATGGTATTCTTTAGCCGTAAAAGCCAGCAACCAGATCCCGAATTGCTGGAAATGATGGCAGCAATTGGCAGCCAAATCGGTCAGTTTATGAAGCGCAAGCAAGCAGAAGTTGCCTTGCAACATACAACGACTCTGCAACGGGCAATTTTAGATAGTGCCAATTATGCGATCGTATCTACTGAATTAGATGGCACGATTACCACCTTCAACGCCGCCGCACAAAAGGCATTAGGCTATAGTTCTCAAAAAGTAATCGGCAAGACAACTCCAGCTATTTTCCACGATTGGAGTGAAGTAGAGCAACGAGCAGAAGAATTGTCACAAGAGCTAGGGATTACTATTGAGCCTGGATTTGAGGTGTTGGTTGCTAAAGCACGTCATGGAGAGATAGAGGAAAGAGAATGGTCTTTTATCCGCCAAGATGGTAGTAAGTTTCCGGTAATGCTGTCGGTAACGGCTTTGCGCGATAGTAACGATAATATTACTGGCTTTATTGCCATTGCCAGCGACATTACCCAGCGCAAACAAGCGCTCCTTGCCCTGCAAAGCAGCGAAGAACGTTTCCAAACGTTTATGAATAATAGTCCTGTCATTGCCTTTATTAAGGACGAAGAGGGACGCTATGTTTACGTCAACGAGCCTTTAGAATCTGCGTTTAATATTAGTTCGGCAGATTTGTTAGGTAAGACTGATTTCGATTGGTTGCCACTAAAGGTTGCAAACCAAGTGCGGCATAACGATCTTACTGTCTTCTCTACAGAGAAAACTTGCCAAGCAATTGAAAGCGTAACTCTAGCTGATGGCTGTCTGCACCATTGGTTAGTTCTGAAGTTTCTCATTAAAGATAGTAGCGATCGCCCTATGCTCGGAGGTGTGGGCATTGATATCACCGAACGCAAGCAAGCAGAAGAAGCGCTCAACTTGCAAAATTTGCGCTCGCAACTATTTACCGAAATTACGCTCAAATTGCGTCAATCGTTGCAAGTAGCTGACATTCTCCAAACTACTGTTGCAGAGGTACAAAAAATTCTTTCCTGCGATCGAGTATTAGTTTATCAGCTAGGCTCTAGTAACGCTGGAACTATTGTCACCGAAGCAGTTGCACCTGGTTGCAACGCTATGCAAGGGCAAAGTATTAATCACGGTAATTTTGGCGAAGTCTACAACATCTACCGTCAAGGCAAAGGACTTGCGATCGCTGACTTAGATGCCAGCAATCTTCAACATAGCTACAAGCAAATGCTGCAACGCAACGGTGTGAAAGCTAATTTAGTCATGCCAATTTTGCTCAAAGGCGAACTTTGGGGGCTGCTAATTGCTCATCAATGCGATCGCCCGCGCCAATGGACGGATTTTGAGTTCGATCTGTTGCAACAATTAGCCGATCAAGTAGCGATCGCTTTAACTCAAGCTCAACTATTGCAAGCGGAAACTCAGCAACGCCAAGAGCTAGAAATTGCCCGCCGCCAAGCTGAACTTGCATCGCAAACCAAGAGTAATTTTTTGGCGAATATGAGCCATGAAATTCGCACGCCCATGAATGCAATTTTAGGCATGACAGGGCTAATTTTAGAAACTTCTCTAACTCCAGAACAACGAGATTTTATGGAGACGGTGCGGATTAGTGGTGACGCGCTTTTAAGCTTGATTAATGAGATTTTGGATCTTTCCAAGTTAGAAGCTGGCGAGATGGTGCTAGACAAGTATAATTTCGATTTATCTACCTGTGTTGAGGAGGTATTAGAACTACTTGCGCCCCAAGCTCACAATAAAGGCTTAGAAATTGCGGCGCTGATTTATCGCAATGTTCCTACGCATTTACAAGGAGATGCAGGGCGCTTGCGGCAAATTTTCATGAACTTAATTGGCAACGCAATCAAGTTTACTAGCCAAGGAGAAGTAGTAGTCAGGGCAGAATTGCGATCGGAAACTGCAACTACAGCAAAGATCCGCTTTGCAATTAGCGATACAGGCTTAGGAATTGCACCGGAAGATCGCGATAAGCTATTTTCTCCTTTTATCCAAGTAGATGCTTCGACTACGCGCAAGTTTGGCGGTACGGGTTTGGGTTTGGCAATTTGCAAGCAACTCGTCACCTTAATGCAAGGGGAAATTGGACTAGAAAGCGAACTAGGTATAGGTTCTAAGTTTTGGTTTGAGGTGACTTTCTCTAAGCAACTCCAACCAGTTGTAAATGTAAACGACTGTAGCTTGCTAGCTAATAAACGGTTATTAGTAGTAGATGACAACGTTACCAATCGGACGATTGTCAATTACCAAGCGACTCGTTGGGGAATGCAAGTAGGTGAGGCTGACAGCGCCTCTGCGGCGATGGTGGCTTTGCAACAAGCAAAGGGGCAAAATCTACCTTACGATCTAGTAGCGATTGATATGCAAATGCCTGAAGTTGATGGCATAACTTTAGGAGCGCAAATTAGAGCTTCTGGTTTTGCCGATTTACCTTTAATTATGCTGACTTCTACCAATCAACGCGATGAAGTCAAGAATGCGCTTGATGTCGGTTTTGCTGCTTATCTTGTCAAGCCTGTCAAACCATCTCGACTCTTTGATACGATTGTCAATATATTAGGTTCGCCCGAAATAGAACCGCAGATCCAGCAGATAGAAGCAGTACCATCTCAGTCTCAATCTAGTCTGCGAATTTTACTTGCTGAAGATAATCTAGTTAATCAAAAAGTTGCAATCAAGCAGTTAAAAAGTATTGGCTACGAACCCGCAGATATCGCGGCTAACGGACAAGAAGTTTTGCAGCTACTTAAGGAAGTTGCTTATGACTTGATTTTGATGGATTGTCAAATGCCAGTTTTAGATGGTTTGGAAGCTACGCGCGAAATTCGCCAGTGGGATGAAAGTTGTTTTGTCAATGGTACTCGCCCAGTAATCATCGCCGTTACAGCTAATGCGATGACAGAAGACAAGCAAAGATGTTTAGATGCAGGTATGGATGATTACCTCAGTAAGCCTGTAATTAAAGCAGAATTAGCCGCAATTATCGAGCGTTGGGCTAATACCATCTTTGCTAAGAAGTCGCCAGTAGCACAAGTTGATGCTGTAGATACTGCGCTCCCGATTGATTGGGAAACTTTGCACCAGCTATCAGATGGCGATCGCGATTTTGAAATCGAACTGTTGCAAATGCTAGTTGAGGATATGCAAGTTCATGTGGCTGCTACAAAAGATGCGATCGCTTCTTCAGACTTTACCCAAGTTGGGCGAGAAGCTCATCACCTTAAAGGTGTAACTGGTAACATCGGCGCTAAAACTATGTATCAAGCAGCAATCAAGTTGGAAGAAATAGCTCTCAATCAAGAACGTAGAGGTACGGGCGATTTACTAGCTAAATTTGAGAATTTTATCAATAGCGTGCAAAATTATCTTCAGGAGCAATAATTAACTACTAAACCTTAACTGGCTGGTACGACTTGCTCAGAAATAGACAATATCTACGATCTGGCATTTGTTCGTAGCTCATGCGATCGGCGATCGCTGACATAATTTTTAACCCCCGTCCGCGATCGCCATCGTTAGCTTCAAATTCGTCTATTTCTTGTAATTTTTCCTCCATATTGAAGCTTTCGCCATATCCCCAAATTCTAATCTCTATACTGGTATTCAATCGCACAGCTTCGATATCGATTGGCGTACAATTTGGTAAATTTTTATGAGCGTGTTCGACAATATTTATAAATCCTTCTTGCAGTAAAGTTTGACACTGCCACCAAATTTCTGCACTAATACTATGCGATTGGTTTAATTGCTCAAACCATGATAAAACTTGCTCTGATGCAGTAATATCTGTATTTGTTTGTAGATGAATTTTGTTTATCACTTTTGGTAACGATATTAATTTGATATAATGATAATTTAGTTCATTCTAAACTAATTTCGATCTAGATTTAACAAATAATTTAAATTAGCAAAATAAAACTTTATTATGTTTAAAATCCTGATTATTGATGACGATCCAATTATTAGAGCAGCGCTGAAAAAAACACTACAAAATCAAGGTTACGATACTACCATAGCTAGTAATGGCGAAGAGGGAATTAAACAGGCGGTACTAATTCGCCCAGCTTTAATTATTTGCGATTGGATGATGGCTAATCTTGATGGCTTAGAAGTATGTCGCCGCATCAAATCACAACCAGAATTGGCAACTACTTTTTTTATTCTTTTAACTGCTAAAGGAGAAGTAGAGGATCGAGTCGAGGGATTAGATGCAGGAGCAGATGAATTCTTGTCTAAACCTTTAGAAATGAACGAATTAAAAGCTAGGGTAAGAGCAGGGTTACGCATTCATCAATTGAATCAGGATTTGCAAGTACAAAAACAAGCATTAGAAGCGCTAAATCAAAATTTGCGTTCCGAACTAGCTGAAGCTGCTGATTACGTGCGGAGTCTTTTACCCACGCCGTTGGTTGGTAATATTAATACTGAAGCTTTGTTTGTTCCTTCTGCTCAATTGGGGGGCGATTGTTTTGATTATTATTGGCTTGACGACGACCATTTAGCAATCTATTTATTGGATGTATCGGGACATGGGGTAGGTTCGGCGTTACTATCTGTATCGGTACTCAACGTAATGCGATCGCAATCTTTGCCTAAAACTAATTTTTATCAGCCAAGCGAAGTTTTAAAAGCGCTAAATTCTGCTTTTCAAATGGTTAGTCATGGCGAAAAATATTTTACTATTTGGTATGGAGTTTATAATCGTAAGCAGCGTCAACTTATTTATGCCAATGCAGGACATCCACCAGCTATATTAATAGAGAAAAATTCTAGTAAAGTTGAACAACTAGACTCGACGGGATTGCCAATTGGATTTTTGCCTGACGTTGATTTTGATTGCAATTCTTGCGCGATCGCCCAAGATAGTACCTTATACATTTTTAGCGATGGTGCTTATGAAATTCAGCAGTTGGATGACACAATTTGGGGAGTTAGTGCTTTAACTCATTTGCTGCAAGATTTTACTGTTTCTAACTCTAGCTTAGAAAAGTTATTACAGCAGATTGTAGGTATAAGTAATAAAGATACTTTAGATGACGATTTATCGCTTTTAAAAGTAGAATTCGATTAGTAACTGCTATTTTCGCAAACATTAAACTAATAGTAATTGGAGTAAAATCTAGTTTACGGCTTTACTCCAATATTATAGCTTTGTTAGCAAAAACAAATCATCTACTTACTAGCTAATACCTTTTGGTCAAATTCTGCGCGATCGGCAAAACTTTCAAAAACGCGATCCATTTTAGTTAGTTCAAAAATCATTCTTACTTGGTCTTTAACAGAGCAAAGACAAAGCTTACCACCTGATGTTTTTACAGTTTTCATCGCTGAAACTAAAGCACCTAAACCCGAACTATCCATAAATTTAACGTCTTGAAAATCAATCAGTACAATATCGGCTCCATTAGCTACAACATCATTGATATTGCGGCGTAGTTCGTGACCTTTGATTCCATCTAAAATTCCAGCAGGTTGAACAACTTTAACAGAAGGACTCATAATTCTATTTTCCTGTAAAACTAATTTTAATGTTTGCTATATTTTGGCATCTACTTATTAGAAATGGCAAGACTAAATAGGAGATATTTACCCATTTAGTCTAATTTTTACTAAATAAGCAATCAATTTAAAACTTTATTCCTACTGCTAGCAAGTGCGACAAAGAAATTAGCATTGACGCATTGACGAGAAATTTCAAATGCTTCAAAGTAGCCATCTTTTTGTCCTAACTCCCGCGCCCAAAATCGAGATAAAACGAGAATTGCATCTAGTTGCATAAATGTTTTCGATTCTTCCGATTCATAGCAGCCAATAGCAGCAATTTTTTCCTCAATTACCGAGCTAATATCTACAAAGAAATTTGGTTCAAATCCCCGTAAGAAAACAGGCGGAGCAGAATACCATAGAGAGATATTTTTGCGAGTAGCAACATTAGAGACAGCGATCGCACATACTTCATGATCTCGATGTCCGTACTTTTCAGGCTGGGGAGCATGAGTAATAATCAAATCTGGCTGCCAAGTTTTAATTGCTTCTTCAGTAACTTTAATTACTGCTTGCGTGGAAAAATTCCCCTCTTCCAACGCATGAAACTCATAAGTAGCACCGATCAATTTACCCGCCGCCTCTGCTTCCAAATGGCGAATATTCTTAATTGACGATCGCGAAAGATTACCATCAGTCAAAATCAAACAATGAATCTTCCAACCTGCCTCAGACATCAAACGTAAAGTACCAGCAGCAGGTAAAACTTCGTCATCAGCATGAGCATAAATCGTCAGTACAGTTTGCTGCGACATATTAACAGAAAAATTGGGTTCGATCGTGGTGTTTGCATTCATAAATTCAATAAAGAGTTGACATAGAAAACATCAATCCAAACTGTAACTAGGTAAATGTGAATTATTTAACTGGTAACTGGTCAATCCGCAAAGCGGGAATTCGTGGCTGGGAACAATGAGCTATGCATTTTGTTTCTCCATTAATAAATTAAGGGGCTTGTAAGTTTCTTAAATTACGAATTACGAATTACGAATTACGAATTATTTGCTCACTGTCTGAGGTGGTTGCCAAATAGCAGCGTGAATAATTGCCCACAATAGAGACAAGTTGTAAATAGCCCAAGCACTGTTAAGCAAGTAAACCCAAGGATAATCTAGAGTTCCTGTGACATAACGATAAATGCTCCAAACAATGCCGAGAATTGTTAGCCCGAAGATAATTAACTGCGGCAAAACTAGCTGAAGATATACTCCCGATTGCCGCTGCTTGGGCGTAACTTGAAACTTGATCGGGCGATTGGTAAAGACACTCCATACAGCTTGAATGAGTAAGGGGAATAACGCGATCGCATATTGCTCCGAACGCCACACTTCTCTAGCAGGAATCCCCCAAGTAGCCGTCATGAATGTCAGGCGATTGATAATAAAAGCAGGGAAAAAGTGCAAGGCAAAATCAGCGCCGTAGGATTTGACAGGTACAATCCCCGTAAAAAAGTAAATAATTGGGCAAATGATGAATATGAAGGTAGCGAAGCCAGAAAAATAGCTATACATCGTTTTGAAATAATGCAAGCGCTGCCAAAAAGTTAGCCCCCTCTTAGTAAGGGGATTTTCGCGTACCAACACTTGAATTGTGCCTTGCGCCCACCGCAGGCGTTGTTTGAGGGTAGAACTAAGATCGTCAGGCGCTAAACCTTCTGCTAATAGTTCGTTGTGATAAATAGATTTCCAGCCAGCACCATGCAAGCGCATGGCTGTATTCATATCTTCGGTAATGCTATTGCTCGATACACCGCCAATTAATTCAAATTCATCTAGGCGTTTTTCATCTTTGGCGTACTCATCAGAAAAATGTTGCAATCCTACACTGACTAATGCTTCGCGTCTTAGTACCGCATTTGTACCAGTGTAGAAAGCCGCATTCATGCCATCTTTGCCTTGTTGCAAAGGTCCGTAAAATAGATTTGCTTGATGACCAAAAGGATCGCCTTGGGGGATATTGTAAAAGTCTTGACGAGTCTGCACAAAAGCGATTCGGTTGGGTTCGTATTTACCTGCAAGCAAGTTGTAGTTGTAGAAATAAGGTAAAACGCGCTTGAGGAATTGAGGCTTGGGAATGTGATCGGCATCAAGCGTTAAGATAAATTCGCCCGAAGTTTCGCCGGAAAAAATGGCATAGTTAAGATTGCCTGCTTTGGCGTGGTGAGGAACGCCTACAGGTTTGGGACGAGCAATATAGCGAAAGCGTGCAAGGTTGCTCAATTGGTGTTCGATCCGCTCGATATCTGCCTCTAAAAGTTGGCGTTCGGCTAATAAGCGATCGCTTATACTACGATCTTCAGGATGAAACCAACCGAGTAATTGCCGCAGGCGTTGTAAAAACCTGACTGCTTTTTGCTCTGTAGCGCCTGCAAATGCTGGATTTTGCAAAAATTGTTCGGCAGCTTCAACTTCTGGCGTGAGGCTTTCTAACTGCTCAATCCGCTCGATGATTGCGGCACGTTCTGCGTCAATCTTAGCGGCTTCTTGTTGCAACAAAGGCGATCGCAAATCTTCCAGACACAGTTTTTCTGTCATCGCTCTCATGTCAGCAGAGTTGCCATCATCTAGTACGTAAACGTGCAACTTTGTCGCGGGATAATCTATCGCTAAAGCTGCTCTAGCAGTCTCTTCAACAATTTCTGGCGGTTCGTTATAGCAAGTAACAAAGACATCAACCGTTGCCCACTCAGAACGCGGCATAGGTGGTGTAAGCTGGTCGAGAGACTTTATTTGCCGCTCCAAAGGTCGCCACAACCCAATTACAAACATCACACCGCCAAAATAGCTATATATTTCTGCAATTAGTAAAGGAATAGACAGCCACAGCGCATCAAAGTTAATCGAATGCCCAATTCGCCACAGCAAATACCAAGCACCAAAAATCAGATTGATTTCAGCTAAGTAGCGAAATAGCAACGTTCTTTTTTTCAGGTGGGAGCGGGTATTACCCGTAAAATTTGCCGGATTTTTAGCAAGAGAGATTGAGGTCATATTGATATCTTTATAAGGTAATTGATTTTCTGTTTCTAGCCTGGTAACTGGTCACTGGTCACTGGGTAAGTGGCTGTCTTCTAGCTTGATAAAGCAAACTTTCTAGCACAATGGCATTAGTATTAACGTCAACAGAGGCATTTACCCCCAGCTTGGAATTTTCATATTTCCCAGAAAAGTAACCGCGATTTTGCGCCGCTAAATTCTGGACAAAGTTACGTAATTTTTGAGCATAAGGATCGTTAGGTAGTAGTGCAGACCAAGCAAAAGCAGCTTTGGTACTGAGAAAACGTAAATGTGGATAAGCTTGTCCTTGAGTATTTACAACTTGCCAAGGCTGACCGTTGGCATAAACGCTGTAATAGAGAAAGTAAGGCGGACGATCTAAGGAATCTTCATTTACAGCAGTTAAAATCCCAGTACGCTTGTATCTTTGTGCTTGCAATTTGAGTAAATTTTCGACTTGCGGCTTAACTTTATCGCTCCAACCCATCTCTAAACCCCAAAGCAAATAAGGATCGTTGGTTAAATAGTTGGTAGCACCAGAATTGCTAAAGTTGCGCTCGTCAACTTGCAACGCTACGCCATCGACTTTAACTGACTTGACTGGCGGACCTTGCAAAGCCTTGTTGGCAGTAATATTCCATAGTTTTAAGCTATGGGCGGCATATTGTTCGTAGCCTAAACGTCCTTCTTGTACTAGCTGAAATCCCCCAGCTTGGGGAATAGCACCTTGCAGCCAACCATCTTTAACCAGTTTGGCTAAATCCCAACGCGCGACTATATTGTTAATGCGATCGCGATGTTCGGGATAATTCGCCCGAATTACGTGCAATCCTAACAACAATCTCGCCATATCCAACGCCGACCAACCGCTTTTACCCTGGGGGTCAGGAGTATTATTAAGTTGGCGCATTTGGGCTGTATCAGTGCTATAAGCTTTGTTGGGTAACTTGGTTGCAGGTAAGGGCAATTTTGCTAACGTCTGCAACATAGTATTCATCCTTTGGTTAAATCTATCAGCAGTTATTAAACCTAATTGCCTAGCAGCATGAATCCCCAGTAATGCACTACCTTGATCCCACATTGTCGTCCAAGGTAAGTTATCAACCGAATTTACTAAACCTGTTTGCTCGTTCCAATTGCGTTCAAAATACTTCCAAGCTTTTAAAGCAGCGATTTTATCTGCTTCTTTAGTTAAGCGTGGCGCAATTATCGGCGCAGGAGGAGCAGAAGGCACTACTGTAGGTATAGGCTGTTGCAGAGCGGGTTTTGGGGGTGCAATCGGCTTAGGTAGTTGCGGTGTAGGTTTGGGGGTTACAATTGGCTTAGGTAGTGGTATCCGCTCAATCTTAGGCTTTGGTGCTGGTGATGGATCGGGATTAAAGTTATTGGGAGCAGCAATTATCAAAGCGGGAACTTGATTCGAGTTAATAGCTGGAGGACATTGCTTGCTCAAACAAACTGGGGGTTGCTGACTTGTTGCATACAATGCCGAGTGTAGAACTGCTGTGGTTATTCCTATCATGAGCTTTATCTAGCAAGATTCATTCCAGCTAACTCAACAGGCGATACATATCTAAAAGCAGGATTTGCTACTGCTTGTTGATAGCCAGGAGACTTACTCGCGCTGCTATACAATGCCCAATCGCACTCTTTGTTAATGTTGAAGTACAAAATAGCTCTTACGCCTTTATTTGCTAAATATGTATAAGAGTCGCGCAACCATCGATCTTTGACGCTACTTTGTTGTCCGGTTTGGGTGTTGCTGGTAGTAGCTGTTTGAGCGATGAATATTGGCTTGTTAGGAGCAAGCGATCGCATTCTCGCAATATAAGGCTCGTACACTTCCTGGGGGCTACTCCAGTGTTTCCAGCTAGAGTTAGTACAATATCCCCAGTTGTACGCGCTAAAAGCTACTACATCGACTTGCGTGTTGCCAGGATAATAATTTTCAAAGCGATGCGTTTGGTCTTGACTCCAACCATTAGGTGCAAATACCCAACGTACTTTATGAGGAGCGACACCTGCTTGTTGAAATATTTGTTGAATGCGTTGATAAGCAAGTTTGAAATTCTGCGGATCTTGGCTGTAAGTTTCGCCAGGAATATTCATTTCTTGGAAAGGAGCGATAAAAGCGATGCGTCCTTTGCCTTGTTTTGACCATTGGGAGTACGCTTGAGCCAATTTGCGTAAAGAATTGTCTGTATCTCCTCTAGCAATTGCGCTTGCCGATCGCGTGGAATCGAGATTGATAAAAGCTGTATAACCGTTTTGGCGCAACCTTTCCAAGCGCTGACCGATATTGTAGGATGGGTTGGAGTCTTCAATATCCATAAAAAATCCGGCGATCGCATGGCGCTTTCCCGCCCAATTATCTACTTGGCGCAATTCGTTATCAATAACTCGTTGCTCTCCTAAATAGTTAGGAGCATATAAACCTAGTAGTACGGGAGGAGTTTCCAGGCGCTTGACTCCATCAGCTATTGCTTGCGTGTTTTTACTACCCAAGCAGCCTAGCAAAATTAGCATTACCAGCATTAACCACTGTTGCGGTTTAGCTTTGACGCGCGGATTCGGGAGGACACTTGTTTTGGTCGGGTTAAGAGCCCAAACAACGTGTCCGGTGAGGGAACCTCCCAAATTAGATAGCGCGTTGACCAGATAGTTGACAGACATTCTCATATTTCTTGCTGTTGGCATCAAAGTCTGATTGCTTGTTAAGCAGTATTCCCAATTTCCCCAGCTTGCTAACAAGTTTGACTAACTAATCTTGCGAAATATTGGTTCTTGTTACGCTAATATTGATGAGCTAAATAAGCTAAATTTTGGTGTTTTGAGCAATATTGGGGCGTAAATTACTAGATTGAATTTATAAATACTTCTCACGCCTACCTTCTGTTATTAACTTGTTGTTACTTATTGCTTTACATACTTACACGCGATATATTTGTTTATTTTATAGTTGTTATTGAGTTTAGGATTTAAATATTTTTTGTTTATCTCTATACCTAATTGGGTAGAAACACATTACTTAAAAACAATCTATTTAAACTTGCTTGTTGCAACTAAGTGTTTATTGAAAAATATTTAGGTACAAATATTTGCATTAATTTGTATAGCCTTCGCAAGCTTTGAAATTCGCCGATTTGCAAAAACAATGATTTTAAAGCGGCTCTGTGCAGAGCTTTAATGGTTTATTGTAAGTTTAAATATACGACCTTTAATAGCAAAATTGCTAACTGCACCAAACCTAAATAAAGAGCAATATCATCGAACTTTATATTTTATTCATTGATTTCATTAAGAACTTAACAATAACTTTACATAAATTAGTTGATTGTACTTAAATTGTTTTTCAGGAAAAAATATTCATATTTCCGCAAAATAACTGAACTTTTTCTCTATAAGCCCAGCTTATTATGAATGCAGATGAGTATTTCTTACTTATAAATCTTCAATTCATATAAATACTATGCATGGTTACATCAGCCGATTAGCAATAGCGATCGCGGCAATTAGTATTGCCATACCTCAAGCGACTAGCGCTATGCCCGTAAACTACTCAATTAGCGATATTAGCAGCTTGACACCAGGTGGATACGTGCGGGCTACTGGAATTAATAACTTAGGGCAAGTAGTCGGGACTTCCACCACTAACAAACGCTACTACAACAACCATGCCTTCACGTACGCGGCAGGTCAAATTAAAGATATCGATACTTTTACAGGCGGTAAGTACAGCTACGCCCAAGATATCAACGATTTAGGTCAAGCGATCGGTTATTGGACAAATCCTAGTGGTAACAATCGCGCTTTCCTTTACAGTGAAGGGAAAGTTACTAATATTGGCAATAGCAACAAAAATGTTTACGCCAGAGGCATTAATAATTCTGGGTTAGTAGTCGGCTACTTTGACAACGCCAGCGATGACTCCCATGCCTTTTTGTATAGCAACGGCAAGCTAAATGACCTCGGTACTCTTGGCGGTAAAGACAGTTATGCCAACCAAATCAACGATTCAGGTCAAGTAGTTGGTTACTCAAATACTACTAGCGGTCACTATCGCGCCTTCCTTTACAGCGGTGGGAAAATGACTGACTTAGGTACTTTAGCAGGAGGCGATCGCAGCGAAGCTTATAGCATCAATAAATCCGGTCAAGTAGTCGGGACTTCAACTACAGCAAATGGAGACTCCCACGCCTTTGTTTACAGCCAAGGCAAGATGATTGACCTCGGTACATTACCCAAGCAAGCAAATAGCATTGCTTACGGCATAAATGACTCTGGGCAAATAGTAGGTAGTTCTGGCAATAACAGAGGTACTAGCACCGCTTTTATATACAGCGAAGGCAAGATGATTGACCTCAATAGCTTACTTCCTGCTAATTCTGGTTGGTTTTTAGCCGAAGCCCATGACATCAATAATCGCGGTCAAATTACGGGTACTGGCGTATTTCATGGCAAAAATAGTGCTTTTATATTGTCCCCAGCTAATTAAATAACGATAAATAACATTATGAAATGCTTAAAAGCGATCGCTAAAACTGTACTCGCGTGCTTACTTCCCCTTGCTTCTTTGACTCAACCTGTATTAGCTAATGAGACGCTGCAAGGCGTTTACTACGGCAACCAAGGTTGGGAGATGAACAAAGTACAAGCACTAGAAAGCTGGCAAGGTAAAAAGACTGCTGTAGTTAACGCATTTACAAATTGGTGCGACCAACCTCAGGCTTTAGATAACTTATTTAACCACCAACTAAATTACATCTGGAACAATCAAAACGTACCGATGATTACTTGGGAACCAGTGCTATGTGCTTCTACGCCCAGTAATGTTGAGGTACTTGCAGCCAAAGGCAATTACGACACTTATATTCAAAATTGGTCTACTCGCTTAAAGAAATTCCTCAGCGGACCAGATGGGATTTACAATACTAGCGACGATCGCCGCGCTTATATCCGTTTAGGTCATGAAATGAACGGCAACTGGTATCCCTGGAGTGCTGCGGTAGGCGGTAATAATCCCAACGACTACATTAATATGTGGAAACATACCAAGGCTATTTTTGATAGCAAGGGACTAGATGCCAAACATTTGCAGTGGGTTTGGTGCGTAAATAATACAGATGTAGGCGGTTATAGCGCTGAATCTTATTATCCAGGTGATGCGTACGTAAATTGGATTGCGATCGATGGCTACAATTGGGGTACAAGTCAAAATTGGTCGAGTTGGCAAACTCCTAGTGAAGTTTTTAGTCCGATGGTTAGTCGCTTGCGGGCGATAACAAATAAACCCTTGACGATTACTGAAGTTGCTAGCACTACAGCAACAAACGCAGGGACAGATATAGCAGCTAAATCGCAGTGGTTAACAGATACATTTAATTATGCGATCGCCCAAAATATCAACATGATTATCTATTTCAACGAAGACAAAGAGACAGATTGGGCTGTTTTCGGTGGTAATAGAGGCGATAGCAGTTTTACTTACAACTCGCAGATGTATATAACCCATACAGGCTACAGTAATTCAGTGGGTGCGAGTAACTTTGTTGCACCTAATATTGCAGATCCGCGCCTAATTACAGATGCTCAATTTGCTGGGCAGTAAAGAAAAACTAAGGGCGTTCTCTTATCTTGAGCTAGAGTGTGCGATCGCGCTACACAGACATATCTACCTGATGAGAGACGCTAACAACAATTAACAACGAGATTCTTGAGGTTAAGGAGAAATATTAGGAAGTACGTCTTTATAAATGCTATATCGGGAATTAGGTAGTACAGGCGAGAGAGTTTCGGCAATTGGCTTAGGCGGTTGGCATATCGCCTTGAAGAACGTTGACGAGGAACTGGGTATCCGCATCGTGCGTACAGCGATCGATCGCGGCATCACTTTTATGGACAACAGTTGGGACTACAATGGTGGAGTCAGCGAGACTCGCATGGGCAAAGCACTGCAAGGTGGCTACCGCGACAAAGTATTTTTGATGACGAAAATTGACGGTCGTTCCAAGCAAGAAGCCACTAAACAAATAGACGAATCTCTAAAACGCCTGCAAGTTGATTGCATCGATCTCGTCCAGCATCACGAAATTCTCCGCTTTGAAGATCCGCATCGCGTATTTGACGAAGAAGGGTCAAATGCTGCCTTTATCGAGGCGCGTCAAGCTGGGAAATTGCGATACATCGGCTTTACTGGGCATAAAGACCCCCAGATTCACCTGCACATGCTCCAAGTTGCCGCCGAAAATGGGTTTAAGTTTGATACTGCTCAGATGCCGCTAAATGTAATGGATGCCCACTACCGCAGCTTTGCCAAGCTGGTTGTGCCAGAACTGGTTAAACAAAACATTGGTATTCTAGGCATGAAAACTATGGCAAACGGTATTTTGTTACGGTCGAATACCGTCACGCCAATTGAGTGCTTGCACTACGCCCTAAATTTGCCTACATCGGTTGTGATTGCGGGAATTGACAGCATGGAGATTCTCGACCAAGCGTTTGAGGCTGTGCAGACGTTCCAACCGATGGACGAGCAGCAGGAGCAACTTCTGCTAGCCAAAACGGCAGAGGCAGCATCGCGCGGTGAGTATGAGCCATTCAAAACTTCATCAATTTTCGATAGCACTGCCCAAAATCCTGATTGGTTAGGTAAGGAGCCAGAACGCATTCAGCAGTTGATGTCGGCGTAATCTAAGCAAGGAAGATAAAAATGGTAAATTCTTCAAATCAAACCATTCTCGTCACAGGAGCGACTGGCAACCAAGGCGGTGCGATCGCCCGCCATCTTCTGCAACATGGGTTTACGGTTCGCGCTTTAGTGCGCGACCCAAATAAGCCTGCGGCTCAAGCACTCAAACAAGCAGGCGCAGAACTTGTAGAAGGAGATTTCAAAAGTCGCCCTTCCCTCGACAATGCTCTGCAAGGCGCTTGGGGGGTGTTTTCGGTGCAAACCTTCCAAGATGGGTTAGATGCGGAAATTCGTGATGGCAAAGCGATCGCAGATGCCGCAAAAACAGCAGGTATCGATCATTTTGTCTATAGTTCGGTAGGCAGTGCAGAACGCAATACTAGAGTTCCCCATTTCGACAGCAAGTTTCAAATCGAAGAATACATCCGCGCGATCGGTCTACCTTACACAATTCTACGTCCGGTTTTCTTCTTTTACAACTACAAAGCAATGCGCCCGATGGTTGAGCAGGGAACGTTCCCCCAACCGCTCAGTCCTGAAACAAGATTGCAGCAACTTAGTGAAGAAGATTATGGAGAAATGGTTGCCGAAGTATTCTCGCGCAGCGCAGATTTCTTGAACCGCGAAATTGAAGTTGCCAGCGCAGAGATGACGATGACAGAAATTGCTGCTGCATTCAGCCACGTTTTGGGAAAAAATGTTGAATACCAACAAATCCCGTTTGAAGCATTTGAGCAGCAAGCTGGAGAAGAAATTACCATTATGTATCGCTGGTTTGAGAACGTCGGCTATGCAGCAGATTTGGCGCAGTTAAAACAAGATTTTCCCGTACTGACTGACCTTGAATCTTATTTACGCTCAATCGGCTGGGCAAATCCAAGCGAAAGTTAGAAAGAGAGCCAGCTTTAGATAGAGAGAACGTAGAACAGTTGCAATTAAGGAGTAATCGAGATGGAAAATAAGCAGGTTGCCATTGTCACCGGGGCATCGGGGGGCATTGGACGAGCCGTTGCTATTCGACTCGCCCAGGACGGGTTCGCGGTTGTGGTGCATTATTCCGGCAATGCCCAGAAAGCAGAAAAAACTGTAGCCGAAGTTGAGTCCGGTGGCGGAAAGGCGATCGCGGTGCAGGCAGATATGTCGAATGTTGCTGATGTAGAGCGTCTCTTTCAGGAGACGTTGCACAAATTTGGAGAGATCGCTGTTGTGGTGCATTGTGCGGGCATTATGCCACTAGCAGCGATCGCGGATGGCGATATTGAGGCATTTGACAAAGTAATTGCAACTAATTTGCGCGGTACTTTTCTCCTATTAGCGCAGGCGGCTCGGCACGTATCGTCAGGCGGACGCATTATTGCCTTTTCTAGTAGCGTCGTCGCCAAGGCATTCCCAACCTACGGTGCTTATATTGCTTCTAAAGCCGGAGTTGAGGGATTAGTACACGTTCTTGCTAATGAGCTACGGGGACGCAACATCACTGTAAACGCTGTTGCCCCAGGTCCAGTTGCGACGGATCTCTTTCTTAAAGGGAAAAACGACACGGAGATCGAGCAGTTAAGCAAAGTTCCTCCCCTGGAACGTCTCGGTCAGGTGGAAGACATCGCCAATGTGGTGTCATTTCTTGCTGGTACTGATGGCGGTTGGATTAATGCTCAAGTTTTACGTGCTAATGGTGGCTTCGCATAAATGCTTTTCATTTGGTAATCGACCTTTTCGCTTCCCCATCGATTTGCCAGAAGTCTATTGTTCATCTGTGGCTTTTACAGAAACCGTTTCTAACACATTTTCCAATTCTTCAATCGTTGGCAAACTGCTTTTTATTTGCTCTGGTAGTGCATTTTGAAGCTCGTAAGCAGAAACGCCAATTGGTTTATTGAGATCGCGCAAAGCATACTCAGCGATCGCCTGATTTTTACCTTTACACAAAATTATGCCAATACTAGGTTGGTCATCTGGGTGACGTAGCAAGTCGTCGATGACTGAAAGGTAAAAATTCATCTTATAGCCTTAATCAATTGGGTTAGGACGTTATTGTAGAGGTAGAGGAAAGTTCAGGAGTAACTATGCCAGCCCCCTACAGTTATGACCTGCGCTGCAAAGCGATTGAGGCAGTAAAACAAGGCGAA
>NZ_JYON01000032.1 GCF_000952155.1 Aliterella atlantica CENA595
TCGTTCTCCAGTCAACTGCTTTGTTAACATTCTTTGTGGATTGATTGCTTATTGCCATCAGCCCAAAAAGCCAGGTATTGCTACCATTCATAATTTGCTTTATTCTGCTTAACCCGAACTGACGTTACATTTAGCGACCTGTAAAACTAAGTTTCGCAGGTCGCTTATTTTTTCTCATCAACAGCATAGTCGATAGGACTGCGATGGTGAGAATGCTCGATTTGAGAAATATTTTTGAGTTGGTCAAGCCGCAAAGCGGCAATTCGTCATTAGCACTTACCTGAGATATTTTCGAGCATCAGCTTTAGCAGCAGCATCAGCAGCAATCAACAAAGTTCCACCAAGAATTGCAAATGTAAATATGGCAACCCAAAACGTCAGCGAAATAGAAGACATACCATCAGGAGCAATACTAGAGTTAGCCTCAAACTGTACTGCTGCCATACCAGTATAATGCAAAGCTAAAATTCCCGAACCCATTACTATTGCGCTGACCATCTGTAGAGCTTTATTCATTTCCTGAGTTTGCCGACGAAATTTCAAAAAAAGCTCTAAAGCTACTGTTGATACTACAACAGCCAGCACGATAGAAGCCACAAAAAACACTGGTTTATAGCGAATTGTTGCACTCATTTCCATAGCAGCCATACCGACGTAATGCATTACGCCAATACCAATACCCATAAAAGTGGCACTTGTGAGCAAAGTAGAAACACCGACTTTAGGGCGGGTGACGAGCGAAAGTGCCAAGCCAGAGGCAAGAATAGCCGCTATCAGCGATATCACTGTAAGTAAGAAATTGTAGCTAACAGATACGGGTAGGGAAAAGGCTAGCATCGCCAGGAAGTGCATTGACCAAATACCTATTCCCATAGAGATTGCACCCCAGACCAACCACATTTTGCGCCCAATTGCTGGCGCTGTTGCCACTCGACCAGCAATATCAAGTGCTGTGTACGAAGCAAGCAGAGCAACTAAAGCTGAAACAATAACAAGATAGGGATTGTAAGTAGCTTGCATATCAATTAGTTAAGAAAAGACACCACAAAGTTAACCTTCCTCTGCTGTGTGTTAAAGCGAAATTTTACGGAAAGTTTCTCTACTCAAGCTCTAAGGATAAATTATTTCAGTAAATCTACAGTGGGAAAATAAACTGCTTTCTATTAATAGAAGACAAAGTATTTAATGTTATTAAATTATCGACGATTGACCGTCCATTTTTAAACCTGGAACGCTTGAAAACATTAAACCTCTTGCAAAAGGCGATAACACAGGAAAACTTTTATGTAAGCAAAGACCGTAATTTTACAATCTAGGTATGAGATTAAACCTTATCAAATATATAAAATAAAATTTGCTCAAATTAAAACTTGTTCAATGTTACTCTATCTCCCAGGGGAATTTTATAAGCCTCATGTTGACAACTTATTCTTAGCTAGCCGCAGAGAAGAAGCGTCGCAAGGCGTACCGACCAGAGATATTAGTATTGTTGGCTATTTCAATGATGACTTTACGGGCGGATAAATATATTTCGATCGCCAAAATCTTAAAGTCAAACCTTAGCAATGTAGCGTTTTACTTTTTCAGTCTTATTATACGCATCCCCATCAATCTTTACCAGTGATTGCAGGATGTAAATATGCTTTTACTAGCTGGTTCTTTCACGAGAATTAATATTTATATGCAATAGCACGTTTTAGGATCGAGAAATGAAACTGTGCTGACATTAAATGCTAAATCGTCGTCAATTTATCCAGATTACTGCTGCTTCTACCCTAACTTTACCGCTAAAGGTAACTAGAGCAAGCGATTACGCAGGGCGTAGCGCCAGAGGCGATCGCTCTATTCTCAAGCCACCTCGGTTAAAAGCTGGTGCTGTAGTGGGCATTATTAGCCCTGCAAGCGCTACATTCGTCCGCGAGGAGTTAAATATCGTTATCGATGCCGTACGCGGGTTAGGGCTTGTACCTAAGCTTGCGCCGCACGTAAGAAGTCGCTACGGCTATTTAGCAGGAACAGATAGCGATCGCGCTGCAGACATTAACCAATTTTTTCAAGATCCACAAATAGCGGCGTTGTTGCCAATTCGCGGCGGTTGGGGATGCAGTCGGGTGTTGCCGTACTTAAATTATCAAACGATTCGTCAAAATCCCAAAATTATTATCGGTTTCAGCGATATAACATCACTAATTTTAGGTATTAACGCTCAGACGCAATTAGTAACTTTTCACGGTCCTCATGGCTTCAGTTCGTGGCGCACAACTCAAAGCGATTATTTCCGCCGCGTCCTATTTAATGGCGAACGGGTAACTTATGTTAACAGCAAAGATGGCGACGATGCCGACCGTTTGATGCAGGTAAAAAATCGCATTCAAACTATTACACCAGGTAAAGCTAGAGGAAAATTAATCGGTGGTAATTTATCGGTGCTTTCAGGTATTGTTGGTTCTCCTTATCTACCTAACTTTGAAGGAGCAATTTTATTTTTAGAAGATACAGGCGAGAATATCTATCGCTTAGATCGATTGATGACTCATCTCAAAGTTGCAGGATTATTAGACAAGCTAGCAGGGTTTGTATTTGGGCAATGTCCAGGATGTATGCCGGATGCTGATTATGGTTCTTTGACTTTAGAAGAAGTAGTTTGGGGACATATTCAGCCTTTAAAAATACCTGCTTTTTATGGCGCAGCGATCGGTCACTTGGAAAATATAGTGACATTGCCTATCGGCTTAGAAGCTGAAATTGATGCCACAAAAGGCGCGATCGCCATGTTAGAGTCTGCCGTAGTTTAGCGGGTTAAAGTCCGCATAAATCTTTGCATACTAGCAAATATATTCTGCTTTTTGGGCTTGGGCGCATCAGTTGCCGTATTGTTTCCCCCTGCCAAAATTAAATCTAAGTCGTCGCCTACTGGTTTTTTCTCTAATTCAGTAACTAGCTGATAGCCTTCAGCAGTTTCGCGCCAAACTTGCCAAGGAGAAGGATAGCAGCGAAATAAAGTTGCTTCATCTAGGGGTTGTAAGTAGTAGCAAGACTCAATATTGTTGAGGAAGCGATCGCGCAATTGCCTACCAGCATAACCAATTCCGACAATCGAGACATCTTCTAAGCGAGGATTTAGCAATACTACCGGACGATGTTCGCCTGCGGCTTGACACAGCTTTTCTAGTTGCACTACTTCTTGGGCTGTGGGGGCAATAAATAAAAAAGCTTCATCATCTGGCTGAATTTGGTCTTCTACCAGCAATCTTTTGGTACTAATATCTAATAGTTCAAATGGCACATCGCCCCAGTCTCGACGCGCTAAAGCCGCCGCACCCGCATCAGGGAAAAATACCTTATTAAATTGACTAGAAAAACTGTCACCATCTCTTAAAAACTGTTCGGCAACAGGCATCGGGTTAAGTTCGATTAAGCGGATTTCTACTTGCAATCGCAACTTGCCGTCAGCAATAGCTGCTTGGGTAGCAGCGCGAGATTGGGCGATCGCATCGGTTAGGGATTGAGGAATTTCAGCCATGTAACAGATGAGGAGTAAAAAGTGAGTTGGATGTATGAGTTGGGATTAAGCGTTCTATTACTTGCTTGAGTACCATTGCCGTCCAATCTATATCGGCTTGGGTAGTTTCGCGCCCTAAAGTTAGGCGAATACCTGCTAACGCCGCTAAGTCAGAATATCCCATTGCTAAGAGTACAGGACTAGGGGAAAGTTTGCCACTATGACAGGCAGAACCCGCACTAATACCGATTCCTGCTAAATTTAGCTGGCGCACGATAGTTTTTCCGGTTATTTGTTTGCTATTTAGGTAAAAACTGACATGATGGGGCAAACGAGCAAGGCGATCGCCTGTAGAAATTAGATAAGGTAAATCGCTCATGTGGGCAAATAAGCGATCGCGTAAAGCAATTAATCTTGCTGTTTCTGCGGGCATTTCCTCGGCTGCTAATTGTGCTGCTGTGCCAAATCCGGCGATCGTGGGTACGGCTTGCGTTCCCGAACGTAATTTTATTTCTTGTCCGCCGCCACACAATAAAGGTACTAATTTAACTTCAGGACGAACGTACAGCGCACCTGCACCTTGAGGTCCGTAAATTTTGTGACTGGAAAGAGAAAGTAAATCTACAGGTAAGTTCTGCACGTCTATCGGCAAACGTCCCGCTACTTGTACGGCATCGGTATGAAATAAAGCCCCAGCAGAACGAGTTATATTGCCCAAAGTTTCAATCGGTTGAATTGTTCCGACTTCGCTTTGTCCGTAGATTATGGAGACAAGAACTGTATTCGATCGCAGTGCGGCTTGCAGGTCTAGCGGATTGACTCGCCCATTGCTATCTACAGGCAAATAGGTAACATCCCAACCCCATTGTTGCAGTAATTTGGCAGGTTCAGTAATGGCAGAATGCTCTACGCTAGAAATAATGATATGTTGGGGCGTAGTGTAACTACGAGCAACACCCATAATTGCTAAATTATCTGCTTCAGTACCACCAGAAGTAAAGATAATTGATTCTGGATCGGCTGCATTTAAAAAGGCTGCGACTTGCATCCTTGCTTGTTCTAACACAGTTGCCGCCCGTCCTCCCCATTCATGCAAGCTAGAGGGATTGCCCCAAGAAGAAGTGAAAACCGCTTGCATAGCAGCGATCGCTTCTGGGCGCGGCGGTGTTGTTGCACTGTAGTCGAGATAAATTTGCATCAGATCCTAAACAGTTATCGGGGCTGCTTCTTTCACTTTAGAACGCTGTTGAGGAAATAGACATTTTTTTAGGAGATTTTATTGTGGCGATCGCAAGGCAAAAATTGGGAATTCTATATATAGTAGGCGATCGCTCTTTATATGCAGTTTGTTAAGCGCTATTTTTATGCTTCGATATCTATTTTTCTAGTTGCTTGTCAAGGATTACCTGCTTCACAGCATCCGCTGCCCTTACCTCAAGATCCTTTAATTCAAGTTTACTTCAATCATACTGAGTCCTCAAAATATCAAGCTCCACTTCGCCAGCAGCAAAGATTGGGAGACGACTTAGAACAAAAGATCGTTGATGCGATTTCTGCTGCCAAGTTTACTGTAGATGTAGCAGTGCAAGAATTACGTCTACCTAGAATTGCTCGCGCCTTGGTAGAAAAGCAGCAAGCTGGGGTAAAAGTTAGAGTAATTTTAGAAAATACTTATAATCGTCCTTGGAGCGAACTTACTGCGACTGAGTTAGATAAATTAGCACCGCGCGATCGCTTAAGATATGCAGAATTAAGGCAACTAAGCGACTTAAATCGAGACGGCGAACTTAGTACCGAGGAAATTAGCCAAGGGGATGCAGTTCTAATTCTTCGTCAAGCCAAAGTGCCTTTAATTGACGATACAGCAGACGGTTCGGCTGGTAGCAATTTGATGCATCATAAATTTGTTGTTGTTGATAATCGCACTTTAATCGTTACTTCAGCCAATTTTACTAGCTCAGATATTCACGGCGACATTACCAATCCCCAAAGTACGGGCAATGCTAATAACTTATTGCAAATTGATAGCCTTGAACTTGCAAGTTTATTTACTGATGAATTTAACTCGATGTGGGGCGATGGTGTAGGCAAATTACCTGATAGTAAATTTGGCATCCAAAAGCCTGTTCGCCCTGCTAGGCAACTACAAGTAGGTAATATAGCTGTTGACGTGCAATTTTCTCCTAATTCTGCGACTTTACCTTGGAGTCAAAGCACTAACGGCTTAATCGGTAAAACCTTAAATTCTTCTACTCAATCTGTAGATATGGCTTTGTTTGTATTTTCCGAACAGCGCCTTGCTAATATTTTGGCATCAGAGCATGATAGCGGCGTACAGATTCGCGCTTTAATCGATCCAGATTTTATCTATAGACCATATAGCGAGGCTTTAGACATGATGGGAGTCAGCCTCGCTAATAAATGCAAGTATGAAGCAGATAACCGTCCCTGGCAAAATGCGATCGCCACTGTTGGCGTACCTTTATTAGTTAAAGGCGATTTGCTACACCACAAGTTTGCTGTTGTAGATAAGCAAATTGCGATCGCAGGTTCTCACAATTGGTCGCAAGCAGCTAATCATAGCAATGACGAGGCGCTGTTAGTTATTCATAGTCCAATTGTTGCTGCTCATTACAAGCAAGAATTTGAGCGGCTGTATAGCAACGCTCAACTAGGCTTACCAGATAGCCTGCAACAGAAGATTGAGAAAGCACAAAAACAATGTCCTAGCATTCAAACTACTGTTAGCCCGCAACCAGCAGTACAAGTGAACCTCAATACCGCAACTGAAGCAGAACTTGCGGCTTTACCAGGTGTAGGAGAAAAACTAGCGCAGCGGATAATTCAAGCGCGTCAGCAAAAACCCTTTACCTCATTGTCAGACTTGGATAGAGTTCCAGGAGTTGGTGATAAATTGTTGCAGAAAATTGGCGATCGCGTCACCTGGTAATAACTTAGTGCGATCGCTAATCTTGTGGGTGCGTTGCATGACAACGCACCCTACTATAGCTGCTCTTATATCAAGGTATAAACGCATCATCTACACTTAGTGCTTCACAAATATCTTTAAGCAATACTTGCTTAAGGATAACTTCTACCTCACCAGAAGGTTTCCATTTTTTTAGAAGAGAGTAAAAGAGTGCTAAATCTTCTGCCTGCATCGCAACTGTAATCCTAGCACCTCTTTGCTCACTTGCTGAAGTAAAAGACAGTCTTTCTATCCTATTCATAAATAAAAAATATCTTTTCTAACGAACAATTGTAAGTCTAGATTTAAAATAGCTTTTGATTAGAGTAGTGCGATTGCTAATCTTGTGAGTGCATTTCTATAGATGGTGGCAAAATGTCACCATAATATTAAAATTGATATATAGCAAACAGGAGGTAGATATGGTTGATAGCGTCAAAAAAGAGACGCGAATTACAGCTAGAGTTACGCCGCGCGTGCAAGCTACTCTACAAGAGGCAGCAGAGTTATCAGGAGCGACTATAAATCAATTTATAGTACAGGCAGCGCTTAAGGAAGCTCATAGAGTTTTAGAAGCAGAGAGGATAATTACCTTATCAGCAAGGGATGCTGAGACAGTTTTTAATTTGATAGAAAATCCCCCAGCACCCAACGAACTCCTAAAAGCAGCAGCTTTGAAACACAAACAATACTTTAGTGAGAGTAATTCAACTACTAGATAAACTGCACGACAGGGATAGCTTTGACTGTGGTAATGAAGCGTTAAATCAATTCTTCAAGCAGACAGCGCGACAGCATATTCAAAAAGGGCTTTCTCGTACATTTGTGCTTGTAGATACAGAGCAATCAGAAAATGTCTTAGCATTTTTTAGTTTATCATTATGCGAAGTTCGCACTGAGAAGTTACCACCAAAATTTGCTAAAAAATATCCATCTCTCATTTCTGGGGTAAAACTAGCAAGATTGGCTGTAGCCAAATCAATGCAACGGCAAGGAATAGGATCGATATTGATGATTGAAGCGATGCAACGTGCTGTAGTAGTTGCAAATAATGCAGGAATTGTTGGGTTGTTTGTTGATGCCAAAGATAATGCAGCTAAAGCGTATTACGAGCGCTATGGTTTTATTAGCTTGAAAGATACGCCTCTAGAAATGTTTTTACCTTTGCAGACTATCGCCCAGATTATAGAACCAAGTTGAAAATAGTGCGCTTGCTAATCTTGTGGGTGCGTTATCCGCAACGCACGCTACGACTAAATAACGTTCTTAGCGTTCCTATTTATTGGATTATGGGTAATTTTGTCTTTTTTGCACAATCGATTTTTACTTGAACGCAGATGCACGCAGATAAACGCAGATGAAGATCCACGATTGTTGCAATGGTGAGCATAAAATTAGCGGGCGCGATCGCTCGTCAATGAAATGCCTTGCTATCCTGAAAGAAGATACCCAGCACTTGCTTAGACCTATGACAACCCAGCAACCAGCACGTATATGTATTCTTGGTGGAGGCTTTGGCGGTCTCTATACTGCACTGCGCCTTAGTCAATTACCCTGGGAAGAAGCGCAAAAACCAGAAATTGTTTTGGTGGATAAAAGCGATCGCTTTTTATTTTCTCCGCTTTTGTACGAACTGCTGACAGGCGAATTACAAACTTGGGAAATTGCCCCGCCGTTTGTGGAAGTCCTTGCTGGTACTGGCGTTCGCTTCTATCAAGGTAGGGTAGCTGATATCGATATCGACGAGCAAAGAGTCCGCTTACAAGATGGTCCAGAAATTCCTTATGACCGCTTGGTACTGGCTTTAGGCGGCGAAACTCCTCTAGATATGGTTCCTGGGGCTACATCTTACGCTTTTCCGTTTCGTTCGATTACAGATGCTTACCGCTTGGAAGAAAGGTTAAGGCTGTTAGAAGAATCTGATGCTGACAAAATTCGTGTAGCAATTGTTGGTGGTGGGTACAGCGGTGTAGAACTTGCTTGCAAGCTAGCAGATCGGTTGCAAGAACGAGGTAGATTGCGATTAGTTGAACTATCTGACCAAATTTTACGCACGTCGCCAGAATTTAACCGTAATGCCGCGAATAATGCTTTAGAAAAGCGGAGTGTATGGGTTGATTTGGAGACTAAAGTAGAGTCTATTACAGCAGATGCGATCGCTTTAGAATACAAAAATCAAGTAGATACTATTCCAGTAAATTTGGTAATTTGGACTGTAGGCACAAGGGTAAATCCGGTAGTACAAAGTCTTCCTGTCAAGCAAAATCAACGCGGTTCGCTGACTACTACCCCAACTCTACAGTTAGTTGACCGCCCAGAAATATATGCTCTAGGCGATTTGGCTGATTGCGTTGATGCAGATGGTCAACAAGTACCAATCACTGCTCAAGCAGCCTTCCAGCAGGCTGATTATGTTGGTTGGAATATTTGGGCTTCGTTGACTAATCGTCCTTTGTTACCGTTTCGCTATCAGCATTTGGGGGAAATGATGACTTTGGGGACAAACAATGCAACTTTTACAGGTTTAGGGGTAAAGTTAGATGGTCCTTTAGCCTATGTTGCTCGTCGTCTGGCTTATTTGTATCGTATGCCTACATTAGAGCATCAATTGAAGGTTGGTTTCAATTGGCTGACTGCGCCTATTGTGGATGCGCTGAAGGATTAAGAAATAGCGAACGCAGATGGACGCGGATGAACGCAGATGAAGAATTGTGCGGTGTTGCAATAGGAGATAATTAAGGCGATCGCATTGACAAACTAATGCGCTTTAAATTCTCTTTTACTTCTAATACTCGCACTTTTACAACTTGCCCTACTTTGACGAACTTTTTAGGATCGTCCACAAATTGATTGGCGATTTGGGAGATATGTACTAATCCGTCTTGATGCACGCCGATATCTACAAATGCACCAAAGTTAGCGACGTTAGTAATAATTCCTTCTAGTTCCATGCCTACTTTTAAGTCGCCTATTTCTTTGATTCCTTCTTTGAAGGTGGCGTATTTAAATTCTGCTCTTGGATCTCTACCTGGTTTTTCTAGTTCGCTGATAATATCGCGTAATGTGGGTTCGCCTACTATGTCGGTTACGTATTTTTTTAAATCTACTGACTTTAGCTTTTGACTCGCTTGGGATATCTGAGTCAAGGGTAGATTTAAGTCTTTAGCGATCGCTTTTACTACTCCGTAACTTTCTGGATGCACTGCGGTATTGTCTAAAGGGTTCTTTCCGCTGCTAATTCGCAGGAATCCGGCTGACTGTTCAAATGTTTTTTGTCCTAGTTTGGCGACTTTTAATAGTTGTTTGCGATCGCTAAATGCACCGTTGCTATCTCGATAAGTAATAATATTTTTAGCAATTGTTGGTGTAATCCCAGAAACAAAGGATAGCAGTTCTTTGGAGGCTGTATTAAGGTTTACCCCTACGTAGTTAACGCAGCTTTCTACAGTTTCGTCTAACTTTTGCTTGAGTAGCTTTTGATCGACATCATGCTGATATTGTCCTACACCGATAGATTTAGGGTCAATTTTGACAAGTTCTGCTAGTGGATCTTGCAAACGGCGACCGATACTAATAGCGCCGCGTACTGTAATATCTAGATCGGGAAATTCGGCGATCGCCACTTCACTTGCTGAATAAATTGATGCCCCTGATTCGTTTACCATTACTTTAACTGGTTTGCGTTCTAAGGTTTTGATGACTTCACTTGCAAATTCATCTGTCTCTCTTCCCGCTGTACCGTTACCAATTGCTATTAGTTCTATATTGTACTTTTTAATTAATTTCTCGATTGTTTGTGCGGCTTGAATGCGTTGGTGACTACCAGTATGAGGGAATATAGTTTGATATTCTAAAAATTTGCCTGTATTATCAATTACAGAAGTTTTACAACCAGTTCTGAAACCTGGATCTATAGCTAAAGTTGGCTTCATTCCCGCTGGAGATGATAGCAATAATTCTCGTAAATTAGTCTCAAATGTTTTGATTGATTCAATGTCGGCGTAGTTTTTGCGATCGCCAATTACTTCGCTAGTCAAAGATGTTTTCATCAAGCGGTTAAAGGCATCTTTGAGCATTGCTTGATAAAAGTTTCGGATAGCTCTAACTTTAGTTTTTATTTCTTGCGATTCTAAGTAGGCTAATACTTCTAGTTCATCGAAAGTAAGTTCTAAATTTAAAACTTTCTCGTTTTCTCCCCGTAGTAAAGCTAGCATATTGTGCGGAGCAATACCTTTGACTTTGACTCTATAATCGCGATACATTTCAAATTTGGTGCTACCTTCTGGATGCTCCTTCTTAATTTGTGAAGTAAATACACCGTTTTGCATTAAATAATCTCTTAAATATGCGCGTAAGTTAGCTTTTTCTGCTACTTCTTCAGCTAAAATATCAGCCGCACCTTTAAGCGCATCTGCTGCTGTTTTCACAGCTTTTTCTTCAGAAATATATTTTGCTGCTTCTGTTTCTAAAGATGCATCAATTGACGCTTTTGTATTTAAAGATTTGATAAAATCTGCTAGAGGCTGCAAGCCTTTTTCTTTAGCAATTGTTGCTTTGGTACGTTTTTTAGGCTTGTAGGGTAGATAAAGGTCTTCAAGTTCGTTTTTCTGCAAGCAAGCGGTAATTTTTGACTTAAGATCGTCAGTAAGTTTGCCAAGTTCTGCGATCGCATTTAAGATTGCGTTTTTGCGTTCTTCTAGTTCGCTGAGGTAAGTAAACCTGTCTGATAGTTCGCGCAACTGGATTTCATTCATTTCTCCAGTGCGTTCTTTGCGGTAACGGGCAATAAATGGAATTGTTGCACCTTCAGCTAGAAGTTCTAAAGCGTTACTAACTTGAGAGGGTTTGAGTGTAAGTTCTTGAGCTAAAAATTTAGCAATATCTACCATAATTTTGATTCGAGGCAAAATCTAACTAATCTTTTTTATCTTTACCACGCTGTTTTTGCTTTTCGTCTTCTCTATTTTGCTTCCCTTGGCGATCGTCATCTATATTTTGCTGGCTTGAATCGTCGCTTTCATCATTTTCTTGAATGCTGTTACTGGGGGCGGGTACTACCTCTGGAGAAGCGGGAACTTCCTCTGTAGGAACTACAACTGTAGGCGCTTGATTAGTAGAAGGATCGGTAGTTGGAGAAGGAGACGGAAGCGGTGATTCTTGCGATTGACGCACTGCACGTAATTTATCCCTCAAAGTTGGAGAAGGTGAAACGCTGGGGGTTGGCGACGCTTCTACAGGTGTGGGAGAAACGCTAGGAGATGGAGTTGTAGCAGCGCGGCGACGCAATCGCCGCAGCAGGCGACGTTGTGAGTTAGAAATTGCAGGTTCTACTGTAGGACTAGATTCTACTACAGGCGGCGAAGTTGTTACTGGTGGACTAGCTATAGGAGAAGGCTGGATAACTGGTACATCGTCGCTAGATTGCCTTTGTAAGTAAGAGGAAACGCTGCTAAAGGCAATACCAGCGATCGCAGCTAGGGCTATACCGCCACCAATCAACAAGCCAGGGGAAGAGCGCTTTTTGGGTGAAACTATAGTTGGTGGTGGAGAATTAGGCGTTGCAACTACTTTTTGTTGATGCTGGGGAATTAAAGGAATAGTTTTAACTGTTTGCGTGGCTAGATGCATAGATGCAGTAGGTAAAAGTGCCAGCCACTCGCCAATCGTAGCAGGGCGAAAACGTGCTTCTACAGCCATACCGCGCATTACAGCTTGATTGGTAGCTTTACTAAGTTGCGGTTGAATATCGATAGGGGCTGGCATAGGAATGCGATCGCGCAAACTTGCCGCTACAGGAACTCGCGCTGTGAGTAAGGCATACAAAGTTGCTGCTAACCCATAAACGTCGGTTGCAGGCGTGCGGGGCGCTTGGTAGAGATATTGTTCTATAGGTGCGTAGCCTTCAGATACCATACCTGTATGTGTCTGCGTCGAACCTGGGGTAAATTCCCGCGCAATGCCAAAATCTATTAATACTACTTCGTCTGTACCCTGACGGAGAATAATATTTTGCGGTTTAACATCTCGATGTAGCAAGTTATTTTGGTGTACTACTTGCAATGCTGCCCCAATTTGGCGGATGTAGTGAATTGCCTTGGTTTCAGGTAAAGGGCGATCGGGAAATACAACGAGATCTAATGTTTCTCCAGGAATATAATCCATTACCATATAGGGCAAACCGTCTTCAACAAAGAAGTCGCTTACCCGCACAATATTCGGATGAACGCAAGCAGCTAGCCTTCTTGCTTCGCCTTGAAATTGGTTTTGAAACTTGGCAAACTGCGGATCTAGGCGTAGCGATTCATTGAGGGTTTTAATTACTACTATCTGATTGAGATAGTGATGAGTGGCTTTAAATGTAATGCCAAAACCACCGCGCCCTAATTCTTGTTCTAGGGTATATTTGCCGCCCTGCAATGTTTTACCAGCTATCATGTCATCTAAAGGATGAATATTGTCCTTGAAACTCTTTGCATTCTAACTTTCTTGTCGTCAAACAGGGCGTAATATGTTCCGTGAAAGATGTAGGCGCAATGCATTATTTTAAAATCTTTGTCCAATACCGAATTGAACTTGACTTTCGCCGCGATTGTTGATGCCAAAGTCAGCCCGTAATAGTCCAATGGGCGACTCTATACGCAAGCCTGCGCCATAAGAAAAACCAGAACCAGGTTTGCTGCGAACTACCGCAGGTTCGCCTAATACTGTATCGCCTGAACCTAAGTCTGAAGCAAAGTCAGCAAAAATTACGCCGCCTACAGGGCGAAAAATAGGAAAGCGATATTCTGCTGATGCTAGTACATAAGAACGACCGCTGCCAACTTCACCCTCACCATAAGCCCGTACTGAATTAAGCCCGCCCAAGTTAAATGCTTGATAAGGTGGCAAATCTCCAATTGTCGTACCGCCTTGGAGATTGAAAGCTAATACTTCGCGATCGCTTGTACCTAAAATTTCTACTGGTATGTACTGAATATAGTTTGCCTGCAATCTATTCATGGCAATATTACCTTCACCAAACGGAATCGATTGTTCGGTGCTAAAACTAATTACCGATCCTTGGGTGGGATTTTTGGGATCGTTGCGATCGTCTTTGGTGGCGCTAAATGATAAAGCTAATATATCGTCAATGCCCGTACCGCTAAATGATAGGGGATTGCCTAACTCATCGGTTGGCGAAATATTGCCATCGCGATCGCGAATACTAACGCGGGTATAGTTAAATCCTAATGAAGCTTGCCAATCATTTATCGGGCGCTGTACGCTAATCCCGCCGCCAAATCGTCCTTCACGGGGGTTGCTACCGTTGGCTAAATCGATAATGCCATCGAATGTCTGTGATGTACCGCGCCGCCGAAAAGCGGTAATTTGATAGCCTAGTCGGTTTGGTTCGCTGGCTCGATAAGGACTGGTAAAATTGGTTGCAAATTGTAATTCGCGGCGACTAGCTTGTACGTCTATACCTACAGAATCGTTGATACCGCCAAAGTTAAAGTCTTGATAGTCAAGTTCGACATATATTCCCGTGTCATCGTCATAACCCCCGCCACCGCCAATATTGCGCGTTGGTTTTTCAGTCAAATCGTAAATCACATCAACTTGATTTGGAGCGTTTTGCAAAACTACGTTAACAGTTCTAAATAGTCCTGTACGATACAATTGACGCAAGTCTTCTTCTATAGCGCGATCGCTCAATACATCTCCTGGTTGGATTTTCACTTCGCGGCGCAAAAACTCTTGCTTGGTACGTCCTAAAATTGGTTCGCCGCGATCGTTAGTTGGCTTACCATCTCTATTTAAAAAGCGAAAACTAACGCTATTTACAATTCCTTCAGAAACGTCTATAGTTAATATTCCTTCAGGGCTGGGACTTACTGATATTACTTTTGCTGCTATATAACCATTTCTTATGTACCATTGCTTAATCTTGTCTGCGCTTTGGCTAATAGCAGATGGACTAATTGCGTTGCCTAACTGCGGCTGAAATAGCTTTGTCGCTACCTCTGGAGTCAAAACTTGGGCGTTAGCAAGTTGGAGAGATTGAATTACTATCGGTTCTACTTCATAGCCTACATTTATTCCGGCTGGATTGCTGGTAGTATTTACTCGTGCATTTGCGAACAAGCCAGTAGCTAAAATTGCTTGTACGTCTGCTTGCAATTGGCGATCGCTTGTATCTTCTCCAGCGCGAGTTTTGATGGTATCGCGGATGAGTGCTGCTAACTCCTCGCTTGCGCCTACAATTTGTACGTCTGTAGTTAAAACAAATACATCAGTAGAGCGATCGCTTTGTGGTGTTTGTTCTTGTGCTGTAATTTGAGGAATGGTAGGAAGGTTTTGCGCTGCAGATATTTCTACCCAGCTTAAATCAAAGGTTACAATCGCTGCCAAAGTCCAAATCGCTGTAGAAGAAACACGCATAAAGTTAATGTGTCTATTTATAGAGTTAAGTTTTCAAACAGGGTTGTCAGATACCATTTTCAGCTACTATATTTTTCCCTATCACCCGATCGCTTCACTGCCACTACCTAAGACACTGGTTAGTTAAGTTTTTCACTTCTGGTTCCTTATTAATATTTGCTGCCAATGTCCCACCTTGCCTCTAAATTTCGGTTACTTTGCCTCAGTAATGGTCATGGAGAGGATATCATTGCTGTGCGGATTTTGCAGGAATTACAGCAATGCTCAGTCGATTTAGATATTGCTGCTTTACCGATAGTTGGCGAAGGTAGGGCATATATTACTGCGGGTATTCCCATAGTTGGTTCGGTGCAAGTGATGCCTTCTGGTGGGTTCATCTACATGAGTGGGCGACAATTGATGCGAGATTTGCAAGGTGGTTTACTCCAATTAACTTTGACTCAAACTAAAGCATTACGCACCTGGCTAAAACAAGGTGGGGTAGTTTTAGCTGTAGGGGACATTGTGCCGTTATTGTTCGCTTGGTGGAGTGGTGTTGATTATGCCTTTGTCGGTACAGCACAATCAGAATACTACATCCGCGATGATGTGAAAATGCTGGCAAAACCCTCTATCTTAGATCGGTGCTTAGGTTTATCTGAGTCTGTTTACCATCCTTTTTATCGCTGGCTAATGTTTCATCCTCGTTGCAAAGCTGTTTTTCCTAGAGACTCGCTGACAGCCAAGAATTTGCAAAAATGGTCTATTCCGGTTTTTGACTTGGGTAATCCCATGATGGATCGATTAGAACCGACGCGATCGCTACAATTACCTCATCAACCATCTTTAACTATTCTGCTTCTACCTGGTTCTAGAACTCCCGAAGCATACGCTAATTGGCAACAAATTTTACAAGCTGTAGTTAATTTAAGTGAAACTTTTAGCGATCGCTCCTTACAATTTCTCGGTGCGATCGCTCCTGGAGTAAGTACGGAACCTTTATGTCAAATGCTTGTTAGTGCTGGCTTTTGTCTGTCAAAAGACTTGACATTTAATTACAAAAATGCATCTATAGTATTGACACAAAAAGCTTATAACGATTGCTTGCATTTGGCAGACATTGCGATCGCGATGGCAGGAACAGCAACAGAACAATTTGTAGGCTTAGGTAAACCTGCAATTTTAATTCCTGGCAAAGGTCCTCAATTTACTTATAATTTTGCTGAAGCCCAAAGCCGTCTTTTAGGTTCGTCTGTCATATTATTGCAGCAGCCACAGCAAGCAGGAGAAGCGATTAAATCTTTATTAGTAGATAGCGATCGTCTAGCGCAAATTGCCGCCAATGGTTACAGGCGCATGGGCGCACCAGGAGCAGCCCAGAGGATTGCGGAGCGTTTGATCGAGCAATTTGGTGCTAATTAGGTGGTTGGCTGTAGGACTGAGGTTACTAACAATGCAGTTGCGATCGCTATTAAACCATTACCTAATAGGTATTTCGTCAATTGATGCAAAATTTTGAACGCGATCTATCAACTCATTGCAGTTAATGTATCAATTGTTACTTGCAAATTGTTTGCAGGCAAGGTAATTCCCTGCGCTGTAATATTTTGAAAAGATTAGCGCTCGCCTTTTACTCTAGTGCTAAGTGTAAAATTAAAGCTGCTTTGACTAATTGCATCGTTTCTGAACTCAAAGTTCCTAACTTATTTTTATCTAACCTTTGCTTAGAAATCGTCCGAATTTGTTGAGCTTGGACTTTTGATGGTTTAGACAACCCTGTACCATTTGGTTCGAGAAAAACTTCAAACGGGTAAACACGAATAACATTAGATGTAATCGGCAAAATCGTTACAGTATCGGCAGCACGATTGTTAGCATTGTTACTGATAATTAGAACAGGGCGACGCTTATCTGTCTCTGAGCCTAGCGCTGGGCTAAGATTGGCATAGTAAATATCACCACGCTTCATCTCTAAGTCCATCAGCAATAGTTACATCCCAATCTGGATCTATTTCTTGATTCGCTTCGCTGTAGGCTATCTCTAATTCTTTTTCTTGAAGCAAATGTAAGGCTACTTCAACTACTTGAGAGCGCGATTTGCAGTTATAAGTGTCTTTATAGTTTTCAATAAACTTGACTAGATGTTGAGGTAAAGATACTGATATTTTATCTACCTGCATTAGTTATATGACGGAATACTAAAAGTAGGAATAATAGTATTTTAGCACTTAAATCAATTGCTGAGACTGCAATTCGATGTACTCTGGCGGAACGCTATCGACTAGCCAAACACCATTATCAGAACAGTAGAAAGTATAACTAGCTTGGTGCATAGCAGCAGCATTTACAGCTAATACTACTGGCTTACCGTGTCTTGCACCCACATTACGAGCGATCGCTGTATCCTGAGATAAATGGACGTGATGGCGAGACATTTTACACAAGCCTGTTTGCATAATTGCTGCAATTGCACTTGCACCTGTACCGTGATAAAGCACATCTGGAGGAATAACAGGTTCTAGTTGCAAATCTACTTCTACGCTATGTCCTTGATTGGCGCGGATTAACGTACCTGTAGAGTCAAAGGAGAAGCGTTGTTTATCGTTTTTTGCAACTACTTCCTCTAATTGCGTCCAACTGATAGGAAAAGCATTCTTTTTACAAGCTGCTAATAATTCTTCTACAGCAACCCAGCCACCAGGTAATAGTGTAATACCTAAACGATCGGGTTGATGGCGTAGGTGCTTGCTGAGATATCTACTGATTTTGACTAATTGCGAATTATTCACTTGGCGACTCTATGGAAAAAAATCAGAGATTGCCAATTTAGCATAGGAAAATATAAAGTTGGTGCGGTTAAAGAGCGCTCGCGTGTTTACACACATGAAAAACGATGCCATTTCTAAAAACAGCATCATCTATCAATTGCAAGCTGTGTGTTAACTAATTTACCAAAGCGCTCTCACAGGACGATTTGCTGGAGTAGCTTGAGCTTCTTCAGTATCATCATTGTCTTGAGTTGTTGCTTCAGTACCAGTAGTAGTTGGACTTGTACCTGTTTGAGTTGTTGCTTCAGTACCAGTAGTAGTTGGACTTGTACCTGTTTGGCTGGTAGTTTCGCCAGTTGTTGTTGTACCTGTTTGGCTTGTCGCCTCAGCGCCAGTAGTTGAATTTGATTGAGCTACAGTGATATTTGAAGCTACTGATTGAGCATTTAAGGTTGCTGTAACCTGCATACCTTGTTGTAGATTCAACCGCTGGATATCGGCTCTTGAAACAGTCATTCTCTGGGTTGTACCGTCTGCCTTCTCAACTGTAACTATTTGCCCGTTAATGTTTGTAATAGTTCCTGCTACAGTGTTTCCAGGCGCGGTTTGAGTTTGACTAGGAGCAACTTGGGTATTTGTTGGAGTAGTTGGTACGGACTGCGTAGGTGTTTGACCTGGCGCAACTTGGGTATTCGTTGGAGCGGTAGTTGGTACGGACTGCGTAGGTGTTTGACTTGGAGATTGACCTGCATCCATATTCATTTGGCTGTGAATTCCGTCCGAATTGCCTGCTGGAGATTGCTGTGCATTTGCGGAATTGATTGTTAATGTAGAGGTCAATACTAAAAGCATTGTCCCAGTCATTAGCTTGATTTGACGCATACTCACTAAACCCTCACTTTGACACCAATTTTATAACTACAGCTATCAATAGATTTTCGTATTAACTATCTTTTTGATGTAGTTATCTGCTCCGCTAACTGTAACGTTAAATACAAAATACTAAATCTATCTATATATATATCTTCTTAACTTCTTTATATGTAATATGCAGTTGAATTTTAAATTTGCAAAATAGCTATATAGATATTAAATAGGATAAAAACAAAAAAGTTTGGATAGAGTATTTATTATCTAGAAACGGTAAGGAAAAAGAGCATGGTGAAATCTAATTTGCTACTTAGAAGTTTAGTACCACTGTACGCGCTGGCGTTAGTTTTGGGTATGCAAACACAAACTGCTGCCGAGAAAATTGCTCAAACGATCGCTCCACAAAACAATTTGACTCCAGAGATTGCACCTGCCCAAAATATACCTATTTATCAGCAGCAGCCACCTACAAATATCACGCAGACAACAAATTTAGTCCTTAAGTTGAGCGATCGCCGCGTTTATTTATATCGGGACAATATACTAGCAACAAGTTATCCAGTTGCTATCGGTAAAGCTGGTTGGGAGACACCAGTAGGCAAATACAAAGTTATAGAAATGCAACGCGATCCTTCCTGGCAACATCCCTGGACGGGTAAAATAATTCCTCCTGGTGCAGATAATCCTTTAGGAGCAAGATGGATCGGGTTTTGGACAGATGGAAAAAACTTTATCGGGTTTCATGGTACTCCGCAAGAAAAGCTCATAGGACAAGCAGTTTCACATGGTTGCGTGCGGATGCGAAATAAAGACATTTTATCTTTATACGCTCAGGTAGATATTGGTACGCCCGTAACTGTAACGCCGTGATCCCCCTAACCCCCTTGTCCCTTCTTCGCCTTTAACCTTTTTAGTCTAAAATGTCTTGGCAGACATTCGCGAAAACGCTCTTGACGTGCAAAACGCATGAATCAACAACAACTGAACAATGCTTTTACTCTCTTTTTAAGCTTGCTCGTTGAGGCAATGCCATTTTTGCTACTGGGGGTTTTGTTCTCTGGTTTGCTCCTGTTATTTGTCGACGAACGCCAATTGATGGCGAAAATGCCTAAAAACCCGTTACTAGGGGCATTAATGGGTAGTTCTATTGGTTTTTTATTTCCGGTGTGCGAATGCGGTAACGTACCTGTAGCGAGACGGTTGCTAATGCAGGGCGTACCAGCACCAGTAGCAGTAGGATTTTTACTAGCAGCACCAACAATTAACCCGATTGTAATTTGGGCAACTTGGACGGCTTTTCGCGATCAGCCAGAAATTGTCGTTCTGCGCGTGATATTTTCTTTAGCGATCGCAACTATTGTCGGATGGGTATTTAGCGCTCAAGCTGACTTAAGCCAAATCTTACAACCTGCGACCTCAAGAAGTTGGAAAGCAAGCCAAGTCAAGCCCGAACCAAAAGCATCTCTACCAGAAAAAGAAGATTCTCTACCAACTTTATTGCAGTCAGGAACGTATTTACTCGCTGGTGCTGGTCAACCTGTACGCATGGATGCTACGGTACTGCAAGCAGATTTAGCTGCAACTTCTCCTGCTAAACCTCTAACTTATAAGTTGCGTCTATTGTTAGACAACACAGTTCAGGAATTGCGCGAATTAGGGGCTGTATTAGTAATTGGTAGCGCGATCGCTGCTTTTATTCAAGTTGCTGTCCCGCGTGAGTTTATCCTTGGTTTGGGTGGTAGTCCAATTACATCAATTGTTGCCATGATGGTACTGGCGGCAGTTGTATCGATTTGTTCTACTGTAGATTCTTTTTTCGCTCTTTCTTTTGCTTCTACTTTTACTAGCGGTTCTTTGTTAGCTTTTTTGGTTTTTGGACCGATGATCGATCTCAAGGGTGTAGGTTTGATGCTATCTATATTCAAACCTAAAGCTATATTCTACTTGTTTGCTTTAGCTGCACAATTAACGTTTTTATTTACTTTAATTGTCAATTTGTACGTTATTTGAAAATCTGGCTTATTGTTCGTTCTGGCGGTTAGACGTAGCAGTGCTACGTCTCTACATTGTTTGATTACCTTTTATGAAACTGAAAACTAAACTACTACCTTGGCTCGATGTACTGGCGATCGCCGCTTGGGGTATTTTGATGCTGAAATACTGGCATACTGGCAAATTGAACTTACTCATTCACCGCGATTACTTTTGGCTGGTAATTGCTGGGGGTATTGGGTTAACAATTGTTAGCAGCTTAAAGGCGTTGGAATTATTGCGTCGGCGTACTACCATACCCGATCCCCAGCACGTAACTTTATTTCCACCTGGTTTAAGTAGCGCTTTACTGCTAGCAACAGCAATTTTAGGTTTGACAGTGACACCCCGCGTATTTGCTAGCGAAACTGCGCTGCAACGCGGCGTAACTGATTTTTTGCAGTCAACGCGATCTCAACCTCAAGCTTTTCGCGCCTCAGTCCGCCCTGAAGAACGCAGTCTTATCGACTGGGTACGTACTCTCAATGTTTACCCCGAACCTGACGCATATACTGGGCAAAAAGTCAAGGTTCAAGGCTTTGCAATCCATCCTTCAGAACTACCGCAGGATTATATTTTGCTGTCGCGGTTTGTAATTACTTGCTGTGCAGCTGATGCATATCCGGTAGGATTGCCAGTTAAACTTAGCCAAAACCGTCAGGCATACCCGCCCGATGCTTGGTTAGAAGTGGAAGGGACAATGATTACAGAGAACTTGCAAAACAAGCGCCAATTAACAATTCAAGCAAATTCTCTCAAACCTATTCCACAGCCGAAGAATCCTTACGATTATTGATCGCGTTGTTGTGCAGGTAATGATTCTAGGGTCACAGCTACTTGCGACGACTTTTGACCGCGTTGAATAGTTAGTTGCAGTTGACTGCCTACTGCAGCGCGTTCTACTAGCTGCTGTACTTGTTCTGTTTTGGTTACAGGACTGTTGTTAATCGATTGAATTACATCTCCTGCTTGCAAGCCTGCATCGTCTGCTGGCGAATTAGGGACAATCCGAGTCAATAAAATTCCTTGGTTAGCAGCTACGCGAATACGACCGCGCGATTCTACTTCTAATTGTTCCCTAATTTCTGGTGTGAGCGTTACCATCTGCACGCCTAAATAGGAATGATCTACTTTGCCTTTGGTAATTAACTGTTGGGCAATTCCTTGGACTGTATTAATGGGAATAGCAAAACCCAAACCTTGAGCGCCGCTAATAATGGCTGTATTCATGCCGATAACTTCGCCACGAGCATTTAATAACGGTCCGCCAGAGTTACCAGGATTGATTGCTGTATCTGTTTGAATAAAGCCGACACGCTTATCTGCAACGCCAATAGCACTGCTAGAACGGTCTGTGGCGCTAATAATGCCTGCTGTGACTGTATTATCTAAACCTAAAGGATTGCCGATCGCAATTACCCATTCTCCAGGTTGCAGCACGCTGGAGTTGCCAATAGGGACAACTGGTAGCTCGCTCGCGTCAATTTTTATTACAGCCACGTCTGTAACTGGATCTTCCCCTACTACTTCCCCCCGAAAATCCCGCCCATCTTTGAGAGTAACGCTAACTGTATCCGCGCCATTTACGACGTGGGAATTGGTGAGAATTTGCCCATTGGCATTGATAATAAAGCCAGAGCCAGTACCGCGCTCTACGCGCCTTGCAGGTGGCGCAGAACCGAAAAATCGCCGCATTACCGGATCGTCAAATTCATCAGGTATTTGACTGCTAACAGTTCTAGCGGCATTAATTCTCACTACCGCAGGTCCTACTTTTTGCACAGCGGCAACTACAAAGTTAGGATCGGTAGGATTGGCGGGAATTGCTGCGGTGCGATCGCTTTGTGGAGAAATACTTAAAGGCTGAGGTGATGCTGGATTTTGACGACTTTGAGGTAACGAGCATCCACCTAATGACATTGCTAATCCAGCAAACAGGTATATTACTTGCCGATGGGATTTGCCAATTCTAGAGTTATTTTTCTGGCTGTTATGGTTCTTCAAAATACTTACAGCCTGGTTTGGGAGCGGAAAATTGCGATCGCTTGTCCTCATCTGTCTTTTTTTCTCTATCAAATTAAGTTGGTGGGTAGTAATATGCTCTGTTAATGAGTTAGCAGCTACTTATAAGCATACAAGTATAAAAATACTTAGTCCGGTTCCGTATTGTATTGCTTTGCCAATCTCATATTTCTATTTTTGCTAAATTGGTTGCTTGCTCGTATTTTTTAATTGTGACAGTTAACAGCAGAGGTGGTTAAAGGTGGAACTTACGCTTGAGACTCTTTGGAGTCAGGTACTAGAACGCTTACAAGTACAGTTGAGCAGACCTACCTTTGAAACTTGGATTAAAACTGCTAGTGCTAAACAGTTGGAGGATAATTGTTTGGTAATTTGCACGCCTAACCCTTTTGCTCGTAACTGGTTGCAAAAGTATTATGTCAAAACGATCGCCGATGTAGTCCAAGATATCATTGGTTGTCCTGTTGAAATTCAAATTACGGTTGCTAATGGTGAAGGGGTAACTCAATTTAGAGAAACCGAAGTTGCCGAACCTGAATTGATGCCGCAAAATTTATCGCATACGCATTCTAGACCTACAGAATTGAATCTTAAATATGTATTTTCTCGATTTGTTGTCGGTGCAAATAGCCGTATGGCTCATGCAGCTTCGCTAGCAGTTGCCGAATCGCCAGGACGCGAGTTTAATCCTTTGTTTCTATGCGGTGGTGTAGGATTGGGGAAAACTCATTTAATGCAAGCGATCGGACATTATCGCTGGGAAATTTGCCCCGATTCTAAAATATTTTATGTCTCTACAGAAAAGTTTACTAACGATCTAATTGCCTCGATTCGCAACAATAGTACGCAAAGCTTCCGCGAACATTATCGCGCTGCAGATGTGCTGTTGGTAGATGATATTCAATTTATTGAGGGTAAAGAATCTACTCAAGAAGAGTTTTTCCATACTTTCAATACTTTACATGAGGCTGGCAAGCAAGTTGTCATTGCTAGCGATCGCTTACCCAACCAAATCCCGCGTTTGCAAGAGCGGTTATGTTCGCGCTTTTCGATGGGTTTGATTGCTGATATTCAATCGCCTGATTTGGAAACTCGGATGGCAATTCTGCAAAAGAAAGCCGAATATGAAAATATGCGCTTGCCTAGAGATGTGATTGAGTATATTGCTTGCAATTACACATCTAATATTAGAGAGCTAGAGGGAGCTTTGATTCGGGCTGTTGCTTATATTTCGATTTCCGGATTGCCAATGACAGTAGAAAATCTCGCGCCTGTATTGCATCCTGTGGGAGAAAAACTTGATTCTTCGCCAGAAATAATCTTAAAGGCGATCGCCGAGCAGTTTGATATTTCGATTGAGGAGCTTAAAGGTGCTTCGCGGCGGCGAGAAATTAGTTGGGCAAGGCAAATAGGAATGTATTTGATGCGGCAACATACTAAACTGAGCTTGCCGAGAATTGGCGAAGAATTTGGCGGCAAAGACCATACTACTGTGATGTACAGTTGCGACAAAATTGCCCAAATGTCTACCACCGATCCGCATCTAGGTCAAACTTTACGACAGTTGAGCGATCGGATTAATTTGGCGACTCGTTCTTGAAACTTATCTCTAACTTAACCAACGTATAAAAAATTATTAATCTAAATGCCTTGTGGAAAAACCACTTTTTTTTGGGGAAAACTTGGGTAAAACTCTGTGGAAAACTCGTCTTTTTGCAGGGAAAACTTGACTAAGTATAATTACTCTGTGGAAAACTTAAGGTTTTTTCCACAAGTTTTCCACAGGCAGCTACGCTCTTGAGAGTGCTTGCAGAGCAGAAAACAGGATCTTTTCCACAGTTTCCACAGCCCCTACTACTACTAATTAAAAATATTATTTAGATAGTAATAGTCTATATGCAGTAATTGATATTTAGTACATATATACTATACACTATAGATGCTAGGATATTTTTCTCAACCAAATTGGATTTGTAGCATTGCTGGGTTAGCAATAACTTAGCAGTGTGGGAATAAGCCACAAAACAGTTAAATTATTAGCTTAGAGAAGTTGCCAAGTTTTCACACGCTCTTACAGGGAATTCAACATCAATGAAATTAGTTTGCAATCAAACTGACCTAAACGCTCATCTCTCCCTCGTAAGTCGTGCCGTACCTTCACGCCCGACGCATCCAATTTTGGCAAACGTGTTGTTGATAGCAAACGCGCAAACACAGCAATTAAGTTTGACAGCTTTTGATTTGAGTTTGGGGATAAAAACAAGCTTTAATGCAGAAGTAGAAGTCGGCGGAGAAATTGCCCTACCAGCTAAATTGATGGGCGATATTGTTTCGCGTCTCCCTGCAGGAGAAATCAGGCTAGAACAAACGCAAGAGGGGGCTTTAGGGGTTAGCCTTATTTCTGCCTCTGGGCGCTACCAAGTGCGCGGTATGGAAGTAGATGAATTTCCCGAATTACCAGTAATTGAAGAGGGAGAGGCTATATATCTACCAGTAGAAGCCTTAATGGATGGGCTGCGCTCTGCTTTATTTGCAACCAGTAGCGATGATACCAAGCAAATTCTTACAGGGTTGCATTTGACAGTTAAGCAAGACTCCTTAGAATTTGCGGCTACTGACGGACACCGATTGGCGGTAGTAGAAACTACTAATACTGGCGATGCGGCTGCGGGGCTAGAGGTAACAGTACCAGCGCGATCGCTGCGCGAATTAGAACGGATGTTAGGGATAGGCGATGCTACCGAGCCATTAGCAATGCATCAAGGGCAAGGGCAGATTATATTTGAGTGGGCAGAGCAACGCTTAACTAGCAGAATATTGGAAGGACAATATCCAGCTTATCGGCAATTAATTCCCCGCCAATTTGAGCGCCAAATTACTCTAGAGCGCAAGCAGCTACTAAGTGCTTTGGAGAGAATTGCTGTGATGGCAGACCAGAAGAACAATATTGTCAAATTTAGTATTGACAGCTTAAATGAAGAATTGTCTTTATCTGTAGAAGCTCAAGACGTTGGTAGTGGGAGAGAATCAATCAAAGCGCAAATATCTGGAGAAGATTTAGATTTTGCTTTTAATATTAAGTATCTGATGGATGGGTTGAAAGCTTTACCTACCAATGAAATTACAATGGAAGTAAATACAGCTACTAGCCCGATTATTTTGACACCCTTGGGTAGCTTGAAAATGACATATTTGATTATGCCCGTACAAATTCGCACTTAAGAGTTAATTAGGGATAATTGTTAGGATTGTCAAACAGCAATCCTTGTGCGATCGCTACATTACCCAAGCGGTTATCCGCAGACAGAAAAACTAATTGCATTTGTTGTGTAATAGATAAAGTCAAATTGAGCCTCGTTCTTCAATAATTATCTCTGATAGGGGCTTACCAGAATATTGCCCAAGCCTTTGCGCTAGTTCCCGACAGGCTTCTTCGGAAACTGGTTCGATATCATCACGACGAGAAGGAGGAGTGACTATACCTGCTGCTACTAGAGACTGAATTACCTCTTCGATTGACGAAGCCGTTTCATCAGTTAAAACTTGTAAAACTTGAATCAGTACAGTTTGCCCATCTTTTAGTGGTAAAGGATCTTCAGGGTGCAGTACGCCATTAGAGTAGACAGCCGTGATAGTTTTTGACATAGTTAGCGCAGTTTTGAAGTTGAACTTGACTATAGCGTAACAAAGTGGGTACGTTGACTTGCAACGTGCCTATGGGAGAGGCGATCGCACTATACAGCGATGAATTACAATTAACAGCAACAAATTTAGGCTGAGGTAATTCAGATAGAAGCAAGAACAAAAGCAGCATTAGAGCAAGCCTATGTTGCTCTACAAGAAATTGTTGCTAATCTTTATGTAGAGGCAGAACAAGCTGTTATGGAAGATAACTTTGCAGATGCAAGCTTGCTGCAAAGTCAGGCTGATAATTTGTATCAAGTAGCTGAAAACTTAGGATTTTTAATTGCAGAGGTTGACCAATGAACGAGATTCAAGCACAAATTAGAGCTAAATCTGCTCAAGCTTCACAACTCAGCCAAGAAGCAACAATTGCCTTTAGAGCTAAGAACTTTGCTACTGGTAAGCGTCTGATGGCACAAGCAGTAGCAGCATCCATTGATTGTCAACGGTTAATCCAGGAATACACTCAGCAACAAGCAACGGCAAAGTAGTTCTTGAAAGTAACAAAGTAGAGTTCTTTGCCAGAGCAACGTTACAGGAGAGGCGATCGCACTACGCAACAAAATCCTTGCTTATTATCCTTGGTAGTAGCTTCGCATTTATTTCCTCATAGGTGAATCATCAAGGTGTTGGTTTTCTCTCCTCAACCCAACTACAGGAAAGAATTGCTAATATTTTTGTCTCAATTTCATGTCTTACTTCTTGGAGATAGTCATGCCCTGTGTCTATATAGGGAATTAGTTGAAAATTGGCTTCTATCTTTTGTAAAAAATAAGTAACTAATTCAGGTTTTCGGGTATTTAGTACATACCAGTATATACTTTTCAGTGATTGATAAAGGTCGTCTCTCTGCTGCAACTTCTCAATCGATACATTACGAGAATTAGATAGACAGTTAACAAATATACAAGCTGTGGCTCTACTAAAAAGAGTTTTCAAATTTATATCTACATTGGGTTCAGCCGCCTTCACGAAATGAGTAACTAAACAATAACCTTGTATGGCTTGTTGATAAGATATGACGTTTTCATGTACGCTTGATATTCCTTGTGCAATGTAAGCTCTAACCTTCTCTCCAGACGCTCCGCGTAATCTCTTGCCCAGGCTATCAATATATAAACCATCTCGATCCCTAAAAGCCGTGCGACTCCAAAACACTGGAGATCTGTAATCACGCTCTATATTACCAAAATGTAACTTCTTACAGTAATGAGATTGATCGTTGATTAGAATCTTGACATGGAGCTTTTTATTATTTCTATCGAACAATAGTGCCGTACCTGTTATAAAAGCTAGGTTAAAAGCTGGAAATAAACTTTCAGCAAATTCATAGTGAGAATATCCAGCCATGTAAGTTATGAAATTACTTTCAGCTTCAGAAAATTCTCTTCTACCTATAAGTGCTTTCCTCAGTAACTCAGTATTTGGTTTTCTACACTGATTTACAATTTCTGTAAACTTATCATTCACAGTCTTTTACCTCATTTAAATATTAATACATTGATGTAATGTATTAATATTAATACAGAGGCAGTAAAGATAATTTATGCATAAAATTTAATAAGAATGTAGGGTGCTTTGCTCCAGCAGCGCACCCTAAAATATATGCGATCGCACTTCAATATAAAAATGGTAATAGTACGGTTAAAACTGCGATCGCCAGAGGCAGTCTAAAGCAAGAAACAGGATGAATTACTGATGGAGAGCATTAAGATATATCAACGAGTTGGGCAAGATGGTATTCTTCATCTTGATATTCCTGTTGGATTAAGCGATCGCGATATAGAAGTAGTGGTAATTTACCAGCCTATTGAGTCATCAACTGCTGCTGCGCCATCCTTAGAAGCCTTCTATGGAATTTGTGCCGATGACCCTATAATTCTGGACGATAGAGTGTAGGGTATGTTGCTGGAGCAACGCACCCTACGAAAACTAAACGTTGACAGGCTCAGAGAAGCGAATTTTTAGATAATCTTCCTCCATTTTTGCCCCTGTAGGCTGCAATGCTGCTAAAGCTTGCGGCAAAACTAAATTACGGCGATGATTGCCGATTGTAATGTTAAGTTCGTCGCCTGTTTTGCTCAGGTTTACTTGATTTTTGGGAATTCCAGGTAAATAGAGTTGCAAGCTGTATTGATTGTTTTCTTGCACTACTTTTAAGGTTGTTTCTTTGTAATAAACTTGGGTAGGATCTTCATCTTTGTACAAAGTATCCTTCAATCGCTCTAAAGCTGCTAATCCACACATTTCCTCAGAATATAAAGGAACTTCTTTGACTGGTAGCGGATGGAAGTTTTCGTGAATTTCTTGGCGGTGTTCCTCTTGATTTTCCTTCCAGCGCTTGAAGAATGGATCTTGAACTTCGGCGGGGATAATTCTATTAGCTACAACTAAATCGGTTGCTACGTTATACAAACTCAGATATGCATGAGCGCGGAGAGATTCTTTGATCACCATTTTTTCTGGATTGGTGACTAGACGCACTGATGTTTGAGTATTGTCTGTCAATACTTTCTCTAATGCCTCAATCTGCTCGTAAAATTCATAAGGCGCGTCCATTACTTCCTTATTGGGTAAGGAAAAACCAGCAATGGGTTTGAAAAATGGCTCTACTAGCGGTCTTAGGGCTACCGATATATTTTGTAAGGGTTTGTAGAAACGGCGCATATACCAGCCGCTCACTTCTGGCAAACTCAAAAGTCGCAAAGCTGTACCTGTAGGCGCTGAATCAATAATTAATACGTCAAATTCGCCTTCGTCGTAGTGGCGTTTCATCCGTACTAAACCAAATATCTCATCCATTCCTGGCAAAATAGCGAGTTCTTCAGCTTGTACGCCGTCTAAACCACGAGCTTGCAATACTTGGGTGATATAGCGCTTTACTGCTCCCCAATTGCCTTCTAATTCCATTAATGCGTCTAATTCGGCTCCCCACAAATTGGGGCGTACTTGTTGGGCATTGTGTCCTAGTTCTAGGTCAAAACTATCTGCTAAGGAATGAGCAGGATCGGTACTTAAAACTAGCGTGCGATAGCCAAGTTCGGCACAACGCAGCCCTGTCGCCGCAGCTACAGAGGTTTTTCCGACTCCCCCTTTACCTGTCATGAGGATTACGCGCATAGATAGTTTTGTCCTGTATGAGAATTTGTAATATTTATTTACTTTACCAAGTTTGCGAAAATGCGATCGCTATCCTTAGTTATGAATCAACACTTAAAAACCCGCCTAATCGCGGGTTAGAAAAGCAATTCTATTGCTTGCGGGGGAAAAAATGTTGTTTCAAGACATCAAGACGCGAACAATTCCAGTAATCTACATGAGAATTAATTAATCCGTCTTGGTTGACTTTCATTTCGCTCCAGCCTGGAACAGCAATGCGCGGTTTCCAGGGTAAGGGAGTATTCCAGCTTAAAGTCCATTGCATTTTGATCGTATCCCCTTGGCGGGAAATATCATGCAAATCCATCTTTACCGCAATGAATAAGGTATCGATTAACTTAATCATTGTTTTGTACTTATTTATGCCGCGAAATTTATTCATTGGGTCTTGAAAAAAAATATCTTGGGCATAAATGCTGTAGGTTTGATCGGCTGGAAAGTGCTGGTAATCTTGCTTGAGAATGCTAACTAAATCCATAAAAGTTTCATTTTTGCGACCAGAGACGTTCTAACTGTTGCCGCCAAGCGGTTAGTGTTTGCTCGCGCGATTCTGGGCTTTGTTCGAGGTCGCCTAGTATACCTTCCTCATAAAAACGATCTAGAGTTTGCAATGTTGCTTCTAGAGTTTGCCCTTGTTGCTTGGCTGTTTGCACAATTTGACCGATGCGAGTTTCAACTAATTGATTGAATACCCCTGTTAATCCGGTTTGATGTAAAGATATCAAACGCGCGATCGCCTGTGCTAGATCGTTTTGCGTTAAACTCTCGCGACTGTGTTGGTAAACACCCCAAACTACACCCTGGTGTAAGGCATAGCGCACTTCTTGAGTTTCGTCAAAATTTGCTTCTAAAAATTGTTCCATAAATGGCTGCGCTACTTGAGCAGAAATAATTGGTAGCAATACTCGCAGCCAAGATTGATCTTCAGAGAGCAAAACCAATAGCCGAAAATTTGCGCTTTCTACCTGCCACGAACCAGGAGCGATCGTTGTTATTGCTGCTGGCTCAAATAATTGTACAAGCGTGCTGGCAACTTCTTGAGGTGTCATAAATTTGTGTGAGGAGCAACGAAGTAAAAGTTTTTAACCCTTTCTCGATCTTGTGCAAAAGGTCTACTACCTTAACTCTGCTATTGGGGTGAAATAGGTAATACTTACTGATGGTAATTAATTTTCACATTGCTTACTTGTATCGCGGGGTGGGTTTTTGACAGTGAGCAGTAATCAGTGACCAGTGACCAGTGGATTTATTGAAAAAGCTGTAAGTGTGCAGCGATTGTTTAAAATTTTAGTAGTTCGCACAGGCGTACTTTGTTTGGTAATCGCGAATTTTATTTGCCCTCCACTTTTGTTTTAAACAAGAAAAAATCCCTGGCGATCGCCAGGGACTCTAACTCAATTTATTACTTATACTTTAGGCGAACCACTCCGGTACAGCCTCTTCCTTAGTATTAGTATTGCGCGAAGGAGTCTCGCGGTTAAACTTCATTTGGATCGAGCGGGTTTGCTCTCCATCTACTGCAACAGCTTGAATTGGGTAATCAATTAAGCCGTCTTGGAATGACATTTGGAAGCGGAAAGTACCGTCGGGATTGAGCTTAATTGGACGACCGCCAATTGTTACCGTAGCATCTGGCTCAGTTGCACCGTAAACAATCAATTCAGCGTCAGCAACTAACCAGAACTGGCGCGGACGCATAGGAGCCATTGACGCAAAACCAGCACCAGACATTCCTACGCCAGACATCGTTAAGCCAGATGCGGTAGGAACTGCCCACATACCTACGCCAGAAGGGAAGACGTAGGAACTAATAGTTTGCTCGTGCATTGGTGCTTGCTGCATCGACCCGAATAGCGAACCTGCAACCCGTTGAGCTTCCGCACCTTGAGCCATACCAAAAATATCATCGTAAATTTGGTTGCCGTAAGCAGTACCTTGTTGACTGGCTGCCATTCCCATGCGTTTTGCTGGGGGTACGAGTTCGTACAAGGTTTTACCGCGTAAGTCTTCTTCAAAGTTGACGGTAATAAATTGGTCTTCAATCCAATCGCTGGGATATACAGGCGGAACGTGGACGGGAATAGAACGAGCTAAAACTAGCCAACGACCGTCAGGACAACGATAACCGATATCGACAACATAATCGCGATCGCTGACTGGAATTGGTAAATACCACTCCCGCGCTAGTTCGTCGCAAGGATATTCTTGAATGCTGTGGGGGCTTTGGTACTCGATATTAATATCAGTAACGTCATAAATCCGCAGAGCTAATTGTTGTCCGCCTTGACGGCGCATTTCTTCTTTATGCTCGTTGGGGATGTCCCAGTATGTGTAAGACCATTGCGGATCGCGGGGCATGAGGACAATTCTACTTTCGCCGTAACCTGCTGGCAAATCGGCTAAACCCTCGTCTACATCAGCTAGAGAACCACCAAGGCGATCTTCTTGACCTAATTCAAATTTTGCTGCTTCCACTGCTTCTTGTGCCTCCAGTGATTGGGTGGGGATGACAGGAACTTTCGTGCGCTGGACTTGTTGAATTGCCGCCAGCAGTTGCGATTTACGCATTCGGCTATAACGAGAGATGCTGCATTCGCTGGCAACTTTACGTAGTTGCCGCAGTGTCATCTCTTCTAATGGTGGGCGTTCTTTTGCCATGATGTGTTCTCCGATAGACAGTCGATCTTTTTCTTCGCGGCAAAAACTTCGTTTAACTAGCAAAAAGCATAGAACCGTAAGTTATGCAATTTTTACGCTGGAGTGATAGCGGTCTACGGTCTTACTTCAGTCTTGAGCCTAGTTAAACTTATTCGTTTGGTGGCTTGACTGGTCAAGAATGCTCGTAACAGCATTTCTTTGGGATCGCGGGGATCGCTTTGTTAATTAATATTTAGCTCGAAGTCATACTAGAGATCAAGGGGAGTCAGGGACGATTTCCAGGCTTTTTACGTGTTTATTAAGTTTTCGGGGATCGTAATGTTATGAAAATATGACATTTGCTCTTACTGTCAAGCAAAAATGTCAGGACTTATTGACTTAGTTTGTGGGATTGATAAGGCGATCGCATAAATTGCCAAGGGATGCCAATACAGTCTTGGCAAGGGTAAGATAAATAGCAAAAATGAATTATCTAGCGCACTTATTTTTAGCCAAAGATACGCCAGAATCCTTGATTGGCAATCTTTTAGGAGACTTTGCCAAAGGTTCAGTTAAGTTTTTATATACGGAGGAAATCAGAAAAGGTATTGAGTTGCATAGAAGTGTAGATACCTATACTGACTCCCATCCCATCTTTCGTGCTAGTAAGAGGTTAATTGCCCAGCCAAGACGTAAATTCTCTGGCATCCTGGTGGATGTATTCTACGACCATTTTCTAGCTAGACACTGGAGCGAATATTCAGACGTGGCTTTAGAAGCTTTTTCTAGTCACGTTTATAAAATATTGGTAGATAATCAAGCAATATTACCTACGTCGCTGCTGCAAATAATCCCCATGATGAAGGCTTATGACTTATTAGCCTCTTATCAAGAGATTGGGGGGATCGATAATGCTTTGAGAAGAATAGCAACTAGAATTAGGTGGCAAAATAATTTAGCAGATGGAATTGAAGATTTGATCGCCAACTACCAGCAACTTGAAGCTGACTTTTGTGCTTTCTTTCCAGAGTTGATAGACTACGCTCAAACCTACTGCTATCAAGCAGATAGACCTCTTGCATAAGTCTGTAATTCAAGAGACAAAGAGACAAAGGGACAAGGAGACAAGGGGACAAGGGGACAAGGGGAAGGAAATTGTGTTGCTAAGTTTGGGCGCGATCGCCTACTTTGGAAGAAGACGAATTTTAGGTTAGCGTTTCCGGTAATGGCAACACGACAGTAAATGTTGTTCCAAGTCCAATTTCGCTATTTACGCTAATTTGACCTTTATAAGCTTCTATACATCTTTTTACGATCGCAAGTCCTAAACCAGTGCCAGGAATTGTATCGGTATTTTCAGCGCGGGTAAATGGTTGAAACAGTTGCTTTTGGTACTCTTGGGGAATACCAATACCTGAATCTTGAATTTTAAAAGTTACTGCTGTTGCTTGAGCAGTTACCTCAAATTTAATTAAGCCACCTGCTGGCGAATACTTAATCGCGTTAGATAACAGATTAGTTAAGATATGCCTGAGCAAACTTTCGTCCCATGACTGTTTGGGAAACTCGCCAAAACTACTAAATATCAGTTGATGGCGATCGCTTATAGTCAATTGAAATTCGCTCACCAACTGACGGCAAAAAGGTTCTAATGAGAACTCAGTCGGATTGCATTGTAGTTTACCTACATCAGCTTTGCCAATTAAAATCACCTCTTCTAAGAGATTATTCATGTTAGCGATCGCCGAACGAATGAGTTGAAAGTGAGTAAGTTTCGTCTCATTGGTCAATCTATGACCGTTATATTCCAGCAAGCCAGTAGATAGCAAGATAGTTGTTAGGGGATTGCGAAAATCGTGAGATAGCATCGAGACAAATTCAGACGTTACCTGATTTGCTTCTTGCGCCTTGGCAAGTTCTACACTTCGTTCTTGAAACTGCACTTGCAACGCTTCGTTTGCCGATCGCAAGGATTCAGCCGCTTGTTTGCGTTCGATCGCATATAGGAGCGATCGTACCAATACTTCTGTATTTACTTGCCGTTTTACTAGGTAATCTTGCGCCCCCTGGCGTACTGCTTCAATTGCTAGTTCCTCATCGTTGGTATTTGTCAACACAACAATTGGCAGGCTAGGAGCTATTTTATTTAAGGGTGCTAGCGATGCTAATCCTTGACTATCGGGCAGTGTCAAATCTAGCAAGATGATATCAAAGGAACGCGATCGCAGTTGCTCTAAACCTGCTTGCAGCCTTTTAACGTGGGTAAGTCTAAACTGCTTGCTCTTAGCTGCTTGCAAAAACTCCTGTAGTAGTCTAGCTTCTGCCAAGCTATCCTCAATCAACAAAATTTCTGTTGATGCAGGCATAATCTTCTACTCCTGCTTCAAGCTGAGGGTAAAGTAACTGTTTTTAGCCAAAAATCTTCAATTCCCTTGACGATTGTAAATAATTGGCTGAGGTTGCGCGATTTTGTGATGTAGCAATTGACGTGCAACTCGTAGCTTTGAGAAATATCTTCTTCGTTACTAGAAGTTGTTAGCACTACTACAGGGATACTTTTGAGCTTGGGATCGGCTTTGATTTCTGCTAGAACTTCGCGCCCGTCTTTCCTGGGTAGATTTAAATCTAGCAAAATTAAGTCTGGGCGAGATGCATTGGCGTACTCGCCTTCTTGACGCAGGTAAGCCATAGCATCCATACCGTTTCTCACCACAATTACTTGGTGCGGTACGGTGCTATTTTTTAAGGCTTCTTCAATTAAGCGAATATCGGCTTTATTGTCCTCGACTAAGAATATTGTTTTGTGCTTTTCGTCCGTTTCTACGCTCAAGTTCGCGTCCCCCGACTGGAATCGTAAAGTAGAAAGTTGCGCCCTTATCCAGTTCTGATTCTACCCAGATTCTACCTCGGTGGCATTCTACAATTTTTTTACAAATTGCTAACCCCATACCCGTACCAGCGTATTCGTCGCGGGTATGCAGGCGTTGGAAAATCACAAAAATGCGATCGCTAAATTGTGGTTCAATCCCAATACCATTGTCTTTGACTGAAAATAGCCATGCATCTTCCAATCTAGAAGCACCGATATGGATTTGCGGCGGTTTGTCGCTGCGGAATTTGATCGCGTTACCAATCAAATTTTGAAATAGCTGCATCAATTGCGTATTGTCAGCTATTACCGTTGGTAATTCGTCGTGGGTGATTACCGCGCCAGTTTCTAAACTACGCCCGCGTAAATTGTTCAAAGCGCGGTTTAAAGCTGTTGCTGCGTCGGTTAGCTGAAATTCTACTCCCTGTAAGTCTACTTTAGAGTAGGCAAGTACATCATCAATCAGAGTTTGCATCAAGCTTACGCCCTCAACAGCAAAGTTGATGAATTCTTTAGCATCTTCTCCTAGTTGTTCTTGATAGCGCATTTCTAGTAGCTGTACGTAGTTTGCTACTTGATTGAGCGGTTCTTGCAAGTCATGGGATGCTACATAAGCAAACTTCTTCAATTCTGCGTTAGAGCGCTCTAAATCCTGCGCTAATTGAGCAAGTTCATCTGCTTGGCGCAAGACAATATTGACAATTGCTTTTCTTAGTTCTAAAGCTGCTTTAATTTCTACCTGCTTCCAAGGTAAAGAAGTTAAACTTACTGTTTCTTTCCACAGTTCAAAAGATTTACGCGGCGATAAACGAACGTTTCCATCTGTTTCGGTTGCAGCAAAAGCTTTATTTGGATCTCCACCCCAGTTAACAGTTTGGATGACTTCGGGACGAAACCACATGACATAATTGCGTTTAGATATTTGAATGGCTAACATCCCACTAGCAACATTTTTGAATCTCTCCGCATCTGGATAAATCTGTGGTAAAGAATCGGTATAAAATACTTCATCTTGGAGATTATTTTTCAACCATTGGACTAAGTAATTTAAGTCTTCTTCTTTGGGAGTTTCACCAATTTTCGTACAATTATCGCCAAAATAAACGGCTGCTCCTTGAGCGCTAGCTAGAGATAGAAGATTGGGCTGGTGTTTTACTAACCCATCAATAAAGTTTTCTGCCTGAGACATATATTCAACTAAAGCTGATTGAATATATGTAAGCTGCATCCGATAGTCGTAATCTTCTGTTTCTTCTCTGGTAGATATTTCTGCGAAGATTACTCTGCCTAAAAATTCGCAAGCTTTACGCAGTTCGTATGATACATATTTAGGCGATTGATGATGGCAAGCTATTAATCCCCATAATTTACCATCTTTAGTTAAGGAAATAGTTAAAGAAGCACCTACACCCATATTGTGTAAGTATTCTAAGTGACAACCTGAAGCGCTTCTGAGAATGGAAAAAGTTAAATCTAGAGGGCGTTGTGTAGTTGAATTAATTGCTGGTAAAATTTCTACAGATTGGGCATAAGCATCTGGTATTAGTCTGATCCAGTTGGAACTGAATAGTTTTCTGGCTGGTTTGGGAATATCTGATTCTGGATAATGCAAGCCTAGATATGGTTCCATGCTTGCTAGTTTTTGTTCAGCAATTACTGAACCATGTCCGTCTTCGTCAAATTTATACAGCATTACTCTGTCGAAGCCAGTAACTTTTCGTACTTCTTCCACAATAATTTGGCAGAAATCGCGTAAGTTTGATGTAGCTTGTAATTGATTGATAGATGCTCTAGCTAAGTGATAAAAACTCAAAAAGGGAATATTGTCTTGAGAAAGAGCAGGTTCTAATTCTAAAATTAGGAAGCCATCAGCGTTACGATGGAAGATACCATCAAATATTGAATATTCATCTCCTTTTTTTCTAATCCAAATTTTGGCAGGATTAATATATTCAAGATTTTCTTCTTTTAATCCTGACCTAATTTTTTCTACTTGAAATGGATCTAGTAAGTCCTCTAAGTTCTTTTGGAGAATTTCTGCTAAAGATATACCGAAAATATCTGCTGCATTGCTGCTAACTTGGACAATATTTAACTCAGGTTCTTGCAAAACAAGCAGTAAGCCATGCGGTTGAATTTGGCTAGAAATATGAATTGCCTTTTCTAAACTACTTAAATCGATGGCTGGTGCATTTAATTCGGTACTCATACATAATTCTCCTATTTTGTTTGGATCTCAAAAGTAGGTAGTTGATATTACAACTTCTATCTAGGTTTCAACACTACTTACATTGCGCTGCGATCGCATTCCCAAATTTGTCTGCATACTTTCTCGCTATCAGGGCTGTATCGAAATATTAGCGATCGCTTTCTACTTCTGTCTTGCTACTTATTTACAACTACCCTTCTTTCTGCTAGCGCTTCATATCTTATCACAACCATTACTGATAGGCTTTGTAAGTAAATGTTAAGCAATTGGTCAAAAGGTTTTATTGGTTTAATTGATTGATATTTAGCTAATTTCAATCATAATAAGCCTTTATACTGAATATGACTTCCTAATTAATAGGAAATTTTTACTACTTTATCGAGCAAAAATAGCGAAAAATGTAACGTTTTATCAATAATTTCTAACTGTTTTGCAAAGAAACTATTAAATATATACTAAAAAATGACGATAATTTAGAATTCGTTAAAAATATTTCCTGAAACTAAAAATTATAGTCTCAGCAGGCGCTCGCCTCTAATCCATAAGTGAAACAAGTCTTTTTGATAAGGAAATGTTAAGAAAAACGTAGTGAAACTTATTTAGCGTACAGCCACATAGCGATCCTAGAGTTTGCCTCCTGAGAATTTTGTTGATAATCGTCATTTACTTGCCGAGTTCTTCAAGAACTTTTAAGCTATGTGTAGGTAGATAAAACATTTTTGTAAATTCTGATTCAAATTGTAAATTTGGACAAGCAGCTTTCCAAACCTGACTTCATTCAGCAGCTAGCTTTATTGGCTATGGCGGCGCTGCTGACACTGGCTATTGTAATTTTTGGCATTCATCTGATTCAATTATCCGATCCTTATATAAAAAGCGTACTGACACTTCCAGGAGACTTAGTTCAAGGACAAGCAATATTTCAAATGAACTGCGCGGGTTGTCACGGCTTGCAAGCAGATGGTAGCGTAGGTCCTAGCTTGCAAGGAGTTTCCAAGCGCAAATCTCGTTATGGATTGATTCACCAAGTTACTAGCGGCGAAACTCCCCCCATGCCTCAGTTTCAGCCCAATGTTAAAGAAATGGCAGATTTGCTCAAATACTTAGAAACGTTGTAAAATTCGCTCTATGGTTTAATTGGGCGATCGCAGTGAAATCTACAAGGTATTCCTATAGCAAGCTGTTACTGTCAAGCATGACTCGCCCAAGAACTTGTAGAAATGGCAGTATTTAAGAGCGATATTGTCATTGGCTGCCATTCTGCCTCTAAACGTCAATTCACCGAATACGCTGTTAGTTAAAATATTTTCGCCTATTTTTAGTGCGATCGCCAATCTGGTAGGGTGCGTTGCAAGTCAACACACCCTACAATTTATGATTTACGAGTCATTTCAAATAGATTTTGAGCATTATTGCCTTTAAACCCATTAAAGAGCATCTTTTTACCTGGCTCTAATTCAACTATACTGCGCTCGGCAAGTTCGTAGTAAGCATACGTCCAAGGAATCTGGATAACTTGATTGCTGCTATCTTCAACAACAGAAACCATTTCATTAATCGCAAAAGTTGCTGTCTGGCGTAAACCGCTGCTTTTGCTACCTTCAATTTCTGCTTTCATCGGTACGCCTAGTTTTGATAGGGCGCTGGCGGTATTTTCGATGTCTGGGTATTGAGGAGTATTTTGGCTGTTGATATAGCCTGTAAAGTGATTGACTGCGTATCCATGTAGCAATACCCAAGCCCCATATTGCGTCGCAGCATTAACTTTTTCAACTATTGACAGTTTAGGAGGCAACCAAGGACGAGTATAGATTTGAGCAATAGTTTCTATATCTGATGCAGCAATTAATTTGTCAATCTGCGATCGCTCTAAGATAGAAGCAGAACTTACAGTGTTGTAGATTAAAGATGCGATCGCATCCGGTAATTCTTCTACAATCAGTTCGCTAATAAATAACTTGGGCAAATCGTCGCTATGTTGGTAGTGACGGGCGTATAGCTTCGTTTCAGGAAATGTATATTCTCCAGCTACCTCGTACCCTAAAGCTTCAGCAATAGCCCCTAAATAGTTAATGCCTAAATTTTTGCCGTCAATAGATAGTCGCAACGAACGAAAAGCAATATGATCGTTAGCAATAGTTCCCCCAGCGTTTAAAATCATTTGCTGGTAGGTTTGAGCGTAAGTCACTCTCGCAATGTAGTTTTGCCATAATCTATCCCAAAGTTGACGGGTAAATTGGCTATTCATAGTATTTCTGCCAATAAATCGCTAAGAATTTGTAAAGCAACTTGAATTTGGACGCTATCAATAACTAAAGGCGGACAAAATCTAATTGCAGCTTTTCCACAACCGAGTAGGAGTAAGCCTTTGTAGAAAGCACCGTCAACAAGGCGATCGCGCAAGGTAGAATCGAGATTACCGCTACTATCGAGTAAATCGATTGCTACCATCAGTCCTTTACCTCGCGGTAAGGAAACGCAGTCATATTTAGCTGCAAGTTGGGTTAATCCAGCAACTAATAACTCGCCCATATCTTTTGCATTATCTATCAAGCTAGCTTCTAACAGTTGCAGCGTCACATTAGCCGCAGCGCAAGCAACCGGATTGCCTCCAAAAGTTGTAGCATGAGATCCTGGTGTCCAAGTCATAATCTCAGGTCGCGCTAAGATTGCTCCTAGTGGTAAACCGCTAGCAATGCCTTTAGCTAGGGTGATAATATCGGGCATAACATTCCAATGTTCGATCGCAAATAAGCGACCAGTTCTACCCATCCCCGACTGTACTTCATCTACTATCATCAAAATGCCATAGCGATCGCAAATATCGCGTATCCGCGCCAAAAAACCATCTTCTGGTACTATATAGCCGCCTTCACCTTGGATGGGTTCGACAATCATCGCGGCTACTTCTTGGGGCGGTAATACAGTGGAAAATAATTTTTCTTCTAAATAATCTAGCCCTGCATGAGTACCGTAAGGAATATGCGTTATACCTGGTAACAAAGGTCCAAAACGCTGTCTTTGCACGATTTTAGAACCAGTTAAAGACATTGCGCCATAAGTGCGCCCGTGAAAAGCGCCCAAAAAAGCAACTATGCCAGCGCGTCCGGTATAATAACGAGCAAGTTTAATTGCACCTTCATTTGATTCTGCGCCAGAGTTAGTAAAAAATACTTTAGCTTGCGCCCCATTTAAAGGTAGAGGAAAGGGACTACGGGCGGCTAATTTTTCGGCTAGTTCTACCATTGGTTCGTAGTAGAAATCCGTTCCTGACATATGCAGCAGGTTAGCAGCTTGGTTTTGAATTGCTTTAACAACTTCTGGGTGAGAATGTCCCGTAGAAGTGACGGCGATTCCCGCTGTCATGTCTAAAAATATATTACCGTCTACATCCTCAATCGTGCAGCCTTCGCCTTTTGCTGCTACTAAAGGATAACCGCGAGTATAGGATGGGGAAGTAACATTGCGATCGCGTTCGATAATACTACGAGCGCGAGGACCAGGTAAAGTAGTCACCAAACGCGGAATATGCGGTGAGGGGCGATTAGTAGGCAAACTTAGCATATTGTAGGTTCCTCCTAGAGTAAAACAAAACTGCGATCGCATCAGTTTCATTACTCGTATAACTAGCAACGTCTAAATAACTTTATATTTGCGAATATATATTTGTTCTGTGTCTGAGATAGCACAATTAGCTTTATAAATCCAGAAATTAAGCCTAGTTTTTTAAAACTTTGTTAGCTATTGGATATTAGAAGCAACTCTTGCGAGATATATGTAGTATTAGGAATTAGCCTAAAATTATTATTTAAGTAAAATTGCTATATCTAGCTGCCAATTTCAGTAGTGTGAAATTTTATGTTTTTATTGATTATTGCTGTGGTTGTTGTGATTTTGGGTTCTGCTACTTGTTCCAGTGTAGAAGCTGCATTGTTTTCAGTTTCGGCGTTGAGAGTAAGACAGTTAGCGCAGACGAATAACCGTTCAGCAGTAGCACTTTTAGCCATTCGCGAGAACATGAATCGACCGATTGGTAGTATTGTCGTACTTAACAATATTTTTAATATAGTTGGTAGTATTGCGATCGCTAGAGTTGCTGAATCTATCCTTGGTGACGCAGCAATAGGTATATTTTCTGGAGTGTTAACTTTTCTCATCATTATTTTTGGTGAAATTATTCCGAAAACGCTAGGCGAACGCTATGCAGAAACAATATCTTTATTAGCCGCTATACCTGTTACCGCACTTACTTTTGTATTTACACCTTTAGTATGGGTAATAGAAAAAGTTACAGCACCTTTTACTAAGGGTAGAAAACGCCAAACCACTGACGAAACAGAAATTAAGTTTTTGGTCAATATTGGGCAGCAAGAAGGAATAATTGCTGGTGATGAAGCAGAAATGATCGAAAAAGTTTTTATGTTGAACGACTTAACCGCATCAGAATTAATGACACCGAGAACAACATTAACTTATATACGCGGCGATTTAAGCTTGCGCGAAAGTAAAAGAGAGATTATTGCTTCCCAACATACCAGAATTATTGTAGTTGGCGAATCTATAGATGAAGTAATTGGAGTAGCTTTAAAAGATGAGTTGTTAACAGCCATAGTAGAAGGTAAGCAAGAACAAAAAGTCGATACCTTAACTCGTAAAGTTAGTTTTGTCCCAGAGACAATTAAAGCAGATAAGCTACTTAAAAGCTTTCAAAAAGCCCGCGAACATCTTGCTGTAGTAGTAAATGAATATGGAGTTGTTGCAGGTGTAGTAACGCTAGAAGACGTACTAGAAGTAGTAACAGGTGAAATTGTCGATGAAACAGACAGAATTGTAGACTTGCAAGCAACAGCGAAAAAAAAGTTAGAAAGAATGTTGCAATTTAGAAATTCTAGATAATAGAATTGGTGCAAGATTAGAGGCGGTTATAAACCGCAACTACACAAATGAAGTCTGCCTACGAAGACTAAAATAATAGAACTCTTGCAGGAAAATATGTTGTTCTTTTAACCAGTAATAAGCTGCAAAAGTTTTCATCTTACATCTGCGTGCATCTGCGTGCATCTGCGTTCCTAAATTCTTACCTTAAACTAACTTCTAAGTTCGATTATCAATTTGGGCGCGTTGCAAACTACCAGAAAAATCTACATACACAGTTTTCCATTCAGTAAACACATCCAAAACTGTAGTTCCAGCCTCGCGGTGTCCGTTACCTGTTTGCTTAACACCACCAAAAGGTAAATGTACCTCCGCGCCAATAGTAGGACCATTGATATAGGTAATTCCAGCTTCAATATCGCGCATCGCTTGAAAAGCGCGGTTAACATCGCGGGTGTAGATTGAAGAAGACAAACCGTAAGGTGTATCGTTGAGAATTGCGATCGCATCTGCAAACGAATCTACTTCAATTAGTGCTACTACAGGTCCAAATATCTCTTCAGTAGCAATCCGCATTTGAGGAGTAACGTTATTTAATATCGTTGGCTGAAAAAAGTAGCCGTGTTGTAGTTCGCCATCCTTGGCTATTTCTCCACCAATTAATACCTTAACTCCCTCAGCGCGGGCTATTTCTAAGTAATGACTTACGCGCTGGAGTTGTTTGGAGTTAATTAAAGGTCCTATTTCAGTAGATGGATTATTACCTGCACCTATCTGCAACGCCGCCGTACGTTCTAGCAGCATACTGGTAAATTTTTCCTTAATATCGTGGTGCAAAATTAAGCGGCTAGTAGCAGTACACCGCTGTCCGGTAGTCCCAAATGCGCCCCATAATGCACCTTCTAAGGCAAGTTCTAAGTCAGCATCATCCATGACAATTTGAGCGTTTTTACCGCCCATTTCCAGGCAAACGCGCTTGTGAGTGCGCCCGCAAGTTGCGCCTACATACGCACCTGTTTCTGAAGAACCTGTAAATGATACCAAGTCAATACCAGGATGTTCGACTAAAGCTGCACCTACTTCTGCGCCGATACCATGAACTAAATTCACAACTCCTGGCGGAAAACCAGCTTCGTGCATAAGCTGAACTAGAAAAGTAGCGCAAGCAGGAGTGTCTTCCGCAGGTTTGAGGATAATTGTATTACCGCAGACAAGGGCGGGTAAAGCTTTCCAACAGGGGATAGCAATCGGAAAATTCCAGGGAGTAATTAAAGCGCATACGCCTACAGGCATTCTTACAGTCATGGCAAACTTATTTGGCATTTCTGAGGGCGTTGTTTGCCCAAATAAGCGCCTACCTTCTCCTGCATTATAAAAGGCGCAATCGATACCTTCTTGAACATCTCCCCGCGCTTCTGTGATGGGTTTGCCCATTTCCTGACTCATTAACTGGGCAAGTTCTTCCTTGCGATCGCGTAGTAATTCCCCTAATCTAAATACAAGTTCGGCGCGTGCGGGTGCGGGAACTAAGCGCCAAGTTTTGTAAGCAATTCTTGCTGCTGCAACAGCTTTATCTACATCAACTGCATCAGAACGAGGAAAAGTTGCAACTATTTGGCGATTATCAGCGGGATTACGACTTTCTAAAGTAGCTGCCGACTTTGCTTGCAGCCATTCGCCATTAATATAATTTTGGCACGTTTGCGGGGCGGTCATCGTCAAGACCTCCAGCCTAATAATTTGCCTTTAGTCTCGCTTAAGAAATAAAACTGGTCAAGCTATTTTAGAGAATTTACGCACAGATAATAGAAAATAGTATGGTTCGTTGTCATGCAACGCACCATACAGCTTCCTTTTTGTTTCAAAGATGAGTACGAACGCAGATGGACGCAGATGTTTTTGGCTACTCTAAGGATTATGAGATGTCTATTGCCTATTTACCTGAACCGTTTTTTCCTAGCGGCGATTGTTCGTAATGTTCTAGCAAGTCTGCTGGATTGTCGTAAATTGCCAGCGCATCTGCAAGTTGTGTATCATCAAAGTCTCCACAGCGAAATGCAATTACACCGACACCTGCTTTTGATGCTGCTTCAATGTCGTAAGGCGTATCGCCCAACATTATTGCTTGTTTAGGTTGCAATTGCCCCTTTTCTAAGGCTGCTTCTACTAAATCTGGCGCAGGCTTGGAGGAATCTGCATCGTCAGAGGTTGTAGTTGGTTCTTCACCTAATAAATCTTCTACTTCAGCAGCTTTTAACAAGCTTGATAGTTCTTCGCTAGTCGCTGAACTAGCTACTACCAACTTGAAGCCATCTTGCTTTAGTTTTTGTACCAACTCGCGCGAACCTGGTGCAGGTGCTAAATTTGGACTGAACTTTTCAATAATTAATTCTTTGCGTCTATCAGCAATTTGTTTGCCTGCTCCTTCTTCGCCTGACAGTTCTGATACCATTCTAGGTACTACTTGATCTCCCCCCATGCCAATTAGAGGACGAACATCTGCAAATTTTATTTCGTATCCGTAATCTGCGAACGCTTCTACCCAAGCTTGGGCATGAGCATCGTTACTCAATACTAAAGTACCATCAATATCTAATAGCACGCCTTGAAGCGCCATAATTAACCTCAGCCGTTTTGCTTACATTGCTCAACTTGCATTTCTCAAGTAAACAAAGTCTAGAAGCTATTACATCTACCTTCGGAAACACCATTAAATCGCATTAATTGCTACGAAAACACTTAACTAAACTGCTGGCTGTAATAATGTGCGTATTGTCTTGAAAGTGTTAGCAACTCTTCATGAGTACCCGATTCTACTACTTGACCTTTTTCAATTACTAAAATGCGATCGCTTCTTCGCACTGTCGTCAAACGATGAGCAATAATAAATACTGTACGATCGCGCATTACTCTTTCTAGTGCTTCTTGGACTAAAGCCTCTGACTCTGAATCTAATGCAGATGTCGCTTCATCTAATATTAGTATCTGCGGATTGAGTAATACAGCACGAGCGATCGCAAGTCTTTGTCTTTGTCCGCCTGATAAGTTTACGCCTCTTTCTCCTACCCACGTAAAATATCCATCTGGCAGTTGGCTAATAAATTGGTGCGCGTTAGCAACTTCGGCGGCGGATTGTACTGCCTCTATATCTAAGTTGGTTTGCCCAAAAGCAATATTTTGGGCGATCGTACCAGAAAATAATACAGTTTCTTGCGGTACTATGCCAATCTGTCGTCGCAAACTACTTAACGTCACATCAGCAATATTAATACCGTCAATGAAAATTTCGCCAGATGAAGGATTGTAGAAACGAGGTAAAAGGTTAACTAATGTCGTTTTTCCTGCCCCAGAAGCACCTACTAGGGCGATCGTTTCTCCAGGCAGGGCAAGTAAGCTTAAATCTTTTAGTACGGGCTGTTCGTGCTTGTAGGCAAAGCTAACGCGACGATATTCTACTTTACCTGTAACTGGAGGAAGTGCGATCGCATTTGGCTTTTCTACTACTGTTGGCTCAACTGCTAATATTTCAAATACTCGATCTACTGATGCCTCGCCTTGCTTAAACTCGTTATAGTTGTTAGTTACGTGACTAATTGGATCGAGTAAAGTTACTCCCGCTGTCAAAAAGCTAAAAAACTTTGGTACTGTTAAGTTGCCCTGGGCGATTTGCCAACCACCAATGCACAGCAGTATTAAGATGCTTAAGGCTTCTAGAAATCCCACAATCGGAATTTGAATAGCCTTCAACCTCTCTGCAGAATACTTCGCTTGACGGCTAGCTTCTGCTTCGTGGCTAAATCTGGCAATTTCGTAGTTTTCCGCCGCAAAAGCTTGAACTAACCTAATACCGCTAAATACTTCTGTTAAAATTGCCGACAAGTTAGAGACGCGATTTTGACTGCGGTGGGAGAATTTACGTAACCTTTCGCCAAACCAACCAATTAATATTCCCATCAACGGCGCAACTATAAGTAAAGCTAGCGTTAGCTGCCAATTGAGGTAGATCATGTAGATAGGAATTGCGACTAACTGAAGTACGCAAGGCACAAAGTCATGAAATAGTTTGTTAACTACTTCCCCAACTCTGTCTACATCTTCTGTCAGCCGATAAGATAAATCCCCAGCTTTGGTAGTTTCAAAGTAACTGAGGTTAAGCTTATGCATGTGGGCGTAAACTTGCTTGCGGACATCTAAAGCAACCTTTAACGCTGCTTTCGCCATGAAAATATCTTGCCCAGATTGAGATACACCCCTAACTAAAAATACAGCTAAAGCAACAGCCGCTACTTGAGCGATCGCTTTTACATTACCTTGAGCAAACGGAGTTGGCAACTTTCCGGCTAAATAAATCAAGCATAAAGTCGCAATTACATAGCCTAGTATGCAAATAAAGCCTTTAGCGATAGTTTGCCACTGCGATCGGATATAAGGTAATAATTGCCAGTAGTTAGAACGTTTTTTCAAGCTGTACTTCTCAAATATTGATGTCTCGATCTGAAACTATCAGCTTTAGGCGATTTTGTAACTATATTTAGGTATGACGGCGCATAAGTCTTCTTGCTACCCAGATGCCAAAGGCTGCAACAATTATAGCTAGGACAATTTTAGATATAGGACCAAGATATTCATCTACCAGTTCGTAATTATCTCCTAGTGCGTAGCCTGCATAAGTAAGGAAGCCTACCCATATTGTCGTGCCAATAGTTGAATAAAGTAGAAATGGCAGCATATGCATATGACTAATGCCAGCAGGAAGCGAGATTAATGTGCGAACTCCTGGTACGAGACGACACAGAAATACAGCCATCCCGCCATGCCTGTCAAACCAGCCTGTAGCTTTGGTAATATCCTTGCTAGATATAGTTAACCATTTACCGTAGCGATCGGCTAAACTCTTTAACCTTTGCTCTCCTAGTACCTTACCTGCATAGTACCAAGGCAATGCCCCTATAACTGTACCCATTACACCAGCAAACACGGCTGGGGCAAATTCCATCTTACCTTGAGAAATAGTGAATCCAGCTAGAGGCATGATCAATTCAGAGGGAATAGGCGGAAATAGATTCTCCAAAAACATTAATAGTCCGATTCCCCAGTATCCTAGAGAAGTCATTGTATTTGTAATCCATTCGACCATTAATCTATTTCCTTTGCCTCAACAGGTAGTAAAAAAGAGACATAGATTGCTATGTCTCTTGTTAAAAGTCAATGTTACATTAAATTAAGTTCCCGAAGCCCAGGAATTGATATATTCAGTTTGCTCTGGTGTCAGGCTGTCAATGTTGATACCCATTGCTTGTAACTTCAACTTGGCAATGTTCGCATCTACTTCAACAGGGATAGAGTGCAAGCCTGGTTCTAGTTTGCCTTTGTTTTTGACTAAATATTCGCAAGCTAAAGCTTGGTTAGCAAAACTCATGTCCATTACTGCGCTAGGATGTCCTTCCGCAGCAGCTAGGTTAATTAGTCTACCTTCACCTAGAACTACTACAGATTTACCGTTGGGTAATTGATACTGTTGGGTAAAGTTGCGTACTTCTTTGACTTCTTTGGCTGTTGCACCTAAAGATTTTAGATCGATTTCAATGTCAAAGTGACCGGAATTACAAACGATCGCACCGTCTTTCATCACTTCAAAGTGTTCGGCGCGAATTACGTGCTTGTTGCCAGTAACCGTAATAAATATATCACCTTGAGGGGCTGCTTCTGCCATCGGCATGACTCTAAAGCCGTCCATAACCGCCTCAATTGCCCGAATAGGATCGATTTCGGTAACAATTATATTACCGCCTAGTCCCCGCGCCCGCAGCGCTGTACCTTTACCGCACCAGCCGTAACCTGCAACGACAATTGTTTTACCTGCTAGCAAAATATTGGTAGCGCGGATGATTCCATCTAATGTAGATTGTCCCGTTCCATAACGGTTGTCAAAGAAATGTTTGGTATCGGCATCATTAACATTCATTGCTGGAAATGTCAATACCCCATCTTTGAACATCGCTTTGAGGCGGACAATTCCGGTAGTAGTTTCTTCAGTTGTACCGATTAAGTCAGCAATTTGCTCTTGACGTTCTTGGATTAAAGTCGCAACAACATCGCTACCATCGTCAATAATTACATTAGGACGGTGATCTAACGCTGTTTGTACGTGGCGGTGATAAGTTTCATTATCTTCGCCTTTGATAGCAAATACAGGAATTTCGTGGTCGGCTACTAAGCAAGCAGCTACGTCATCTTGAGTAGAAAGAGGATTGCTAGCAATCAATAAAGCATCTGCACCGCCAGCTTTAAGAGCGATCGCTAAATGTGCCGTTTCTGTGGTAACGTGGCAGCAAGCAACTAAGCGAATACCCGCAAAAGGCTTTTCTTGGGCAAAGCGATCGCGAATTTGTTTGAGAACTGGCATTTCCCGCCCAGCCCATTCAATCCGCTGTCTGCCTAAAGGCGCTAGGGATAAGTCTTTTACTTCATGTTTTATACGTGTAGAGGTTGCAGTCATTAAGAAGATTCCTTAAATACTTTCACTAAATAGTCTCACCTAGCTTAACCGTATTCACTAAGATTGTGAACATCTATCATAATCTAGGGTACTTAAAAGGAGGTGTCATAATGCGATTTATATCTAGGGCGATCGCACCCAAAAAAGCTGCTTGCGTTAGTATGGGAGCAATTGCACTCACTATCTTAGTTATCTCTCCTGCATCAGCGCAGATAACTATCCCAGATATATTTGGTAATTCCAATTCTCCGCAGCCAAGTCCTAGCAGCCAACCTGTTGATGCTTGGGTAAGGCTAGACGGGCGACGTTTATTTAAAATTACAGCTACAGATAGAAATTCTTTGTTGCAGCGCTTGGCAACAGTTGAAACGCGATTGCGGACGATTAGCCAGCAATACTTTGCTGGTAATGCCGCAGATATTAACGTTGAGCCGCAGCTTAACAAAAACAATAAGAATTCTCGCGATATTGTGGTCGATAACCAAACCTTACTGACCATTACGCCTCAAGATGCCAAATTGCAGGGAGAATCTGATGTAGATAAGTATGCTCAAACTATTGCTACATCTTTAGAACAAGAATTAAAAACAGCAAAACAAGAACGTCAAGCCAGCTATTTGCGGACTCAAGGAGCGATCGCTGGGGGAATTCTCTGCGGCATGGTTTTAACTAGCTGGGCAATTCGCCGCTGGCAACATCGGATAAAGCTGCCACCTATACCTATGGCTACTATGTCTACATCTGATGCTGTAAGCACGCAGTTAAGCCAGCAGCAACAGCGAAATATTCAAGAAATACGTCAACGGCTTTCGCAACTTGCTCAAGCGGTTGTTTGGGGTGGTGGTACGCTGCTAATTTTAAGACTATTTCCCTACACGCGGATAGTACCCGTATGGCTTTTCATGGTTTTGAAAGATCCGATGATGGTAGGACTGGTAGCGTTAGGAACTTATGTGGTTATCCGCCTGAGTTATGTTTTGATCGATCGCTCTACTTCAGTTTTAGTCAATAATACGCTGATGCTGACGCAAGAAGATTCGCTGCGTTTGCAACTGCGAGTAGCGACAATTTCTGGCGTAACTAAAAGTATTGCTACTTTAAGCGGGTTTACCATCGGTGCGCTAGTTGCTTTATCTGTTTTAGGCGTGAATATTGTACCGATTTTAACTGGTGCTAGTTTAATTGGTGTCGGTATCTCTTTGGCATCGCAGAATCTAATCAAGGATGCAATCAATGGCTTTTTGATCATCTTAGAAGATCAGTATGCGATCGGCGATGTCATTAATGTCGGTACTTTTGGCGGTTTAGTGGAAAACTTAAATCTGCGGATTACTCAGTTGCGAGACTCTGAGGGACGTTTGATTACGATTCCTAATAGCGAAATTAAGACTGTAGCCAATCTTTCTAGTCGATGGTCGCGTGCCGATCTCAATATTCCTATTTCTTACAATACTGATATTGATGCAGCTTTAAATTTAATTAAGTCTATCGGCTTGGGGATGGATGGCGAAACGCAGTGGCAAGACTACATTTTGGAACCTCCTCAAGTATTAGGAGTAGAACAATTTAGCGATCGCGGTTTGATGATTCGCGTCTGGATTAAAACTCAACCTCTCAAGCAGTGGGAGGTAGCTAGGGAGTACCGCCGCCGCATCAAAATTGCTTTTGATAGTGCAGGAATTGATATCCCACTGCCGCAACAATCTGTCTGGTTAAACGAGCCTGGCGAATTGTCTAAAGCTCCTAATGATGGTAAAAAGCTGCCCAAAGAGCGTTAATTTACTACTCTATTTAGTACAGATGTACTATAATATAGAGGTAGGGTCGTGAAGCTAGTTTTGCTCAGTGGCTCTGTAGGTTCTGATAGATAAATGCAAGCTTTTGACTTATGACCAAGCACTATATTCTCAATTTAAACCCAACTGCCAAGCATGAATGGGATCGTTGCAGCCTCAGAGATCCAATTACAGCCAAGCGCCCAGAACTTGCTAAGTTAATTGCTGATGCTATTGGCGCGGAACCTGGCAGTTACTTAGTGTCTGTAAACATCGAAATCAACGTACTAGAGCAAGTACCAATGGCGCACGCCGAGCAACTACCATTGAGTGCGGCAGCAGTAACCCCTGCTCATCCACAATTGCAAGAGTTAGTCGCCTAATCTTATTCCATTTTAACTACTGCAAGTTCGCAGCCAGCATATATGATGACAATGCAACTTAGTCATTACCCAGGAGCGATCGCAGAAGCGGCGCAAAGGGTAAATGAGCTAGATTCGGAAATTATGGCAGTACAACAACTACTCAATCGAGTAGAAGGTAATGCAGATCGGATATCGGCTTTCGATATAGATTTAAAAAACGACGCTCAACGCAGATCGCGGCGGTTTGAAGTGCTGCTGACAGATAGGGAGTACCAAACAGCAACTAATACTCTAATGCGTTTGACAGCAGAGAAAGCCAATGCTTTAGCTCACCTAGAATACCTCCGCAACCAGTTTAGCGTTGCCAAGTTAGAGACAAGACGCGCGATCGCTCAACAACTAACAGACTTTGAATCGCGCGAATTAGTTGGCTTGTAATTAAATAAATAAAGCTTATGCTCCGACAGCAGTGGAAAGATCGACTCCACTGCTTTTTGTTTGCCAATTATTCCTTAAGTCCGTCAAAATTAAAATTACCTGACTTAAGTGTGGAAGCTATGACTCAAGTTACGCAAGAAGATATTGCTAGATTTCAGGAGCAATTAGGAGACTATCCTGATGCGATCGCTGCTTTAAGAGAAATTGAAGATTGCGAAGGCAATTTAGAAGATGCAGCAGTGGTATTAGCAATTAGAGTAGGGCAGCAACCAGATATAGCAAATGCAGAATGGTTAGATAGTTTGGCAAAGAAGTGTCGCGCTGCTATTTGCGCTGAGGAATTTAGAAGTAGCTTGTTCGCAAACAATTTTGCCCCAGTGGTGGGACATCTAGCAGCAACAAAGCTTTGCCCAGCTTTATTAGTAACTCCCGTTCTCATGTATGTAATCCAACAAGGCATAGACAGCTTTTGCGAACCTTTGGATACTGTATCTGAACATCTAAGTCTTTAAGCTACAAAGACTCATACTGTTAAGGGTAAGAGTAAAAATTCTAAATACTTAGCGACATGAGTGTTAAAGCAATTTTTCAAGCTGTCAAAGTCGAAAACGCTTCCTCTCCCTACGACACTATTCATCTGAAAATTTTCTATCCAGCCCAGGTATTAGGAAGTCACCCAGAACAAAACAGGGGCATTTTTCCAGCCGACTCTCAACACGCTCCTTTTAAAGTTGCGATCTTCTTCAATGGCATCAATTGTGGAATTGATTCGTATCAATGGCTTGCTGTTAAATTGGCAGAACGCGGGCTTGTAGTAGTAACGTTTTCTTGGGTTGCCCAAAACTTCCCTGGAATAGTAGCTATTACTCCAGGTGTTGATCTGAAAAACTTAACTCCAAATACTTATGGTAAAAGTCCAACAGCTTCAGCTTTGCCAACACTGCTAGCAGCATTAGAAAGTTTGCAATCTACGGGCGTATTGGCAGGAATGCTTGACTTACAGCACGTTATATTAGGCGGGCATTCTGCTGGAGGTAGAGTTGCGATCGAAAATGCCAATCCACAATTTTTTCCTCAAGTTGTAGCTGCATTCTCCTATGGCGCACATTCAGCCGCAGTTATGCAGTTAGGTTATGATGCAGGCATAATCTTACCTTTACCTGATGTTTTACCGCTAATGCTGATTGGCGGAACCTGCGATGGAGTAATTGCTAATAATGGCGCTCTTTACGGAGTAACTTGGGAGGATGCTACTATTCCAGTTAAACGCACATTTACTGAAGCGATCGCTGGTGGTAGAAATGATAGCTATCTACTGCTGCTAGAAGGAGCAAACCATTTCTCTATTACTCATCCCAAAGATGACACTACAGGTACAGCTTGGCTAGATTTTCCAGCTACCCAACCAGAAGAGGAAGTGCGAAATAAGATAGTGGAAGCAATTGGCTTATTTATCGATGCTCATGTTCGTTCTCAAACTACAGCTTTGGAAGCTCTAAATCAGCTATTAAAATCTCATCAGCAAGGAATTGCATCTTTTGAGCGCAAGTAGCTCGCACTTTTGAGAAGGCTTAAAAATTTCCTTTAATAGCAAGGCGATCGCATTATTGTTAACTTAGAGATTGTTTCCCAGATCGAGCGCTCCTCGCATACTCTATTTAGCTTCATAACTCATGGCTGAAATACTAGAAGTCATCCAACTAGGACATCCTTTACTCCGTTCTCAAGCTCAGTTAGTCGAAGATATTAAATCTTCACGCATTCAGAAATTAGTCGATAACTTAATTGCTACCGTCATCCAGGTTAATGGAGTAGGAATTGCTGCGCCGCAAGTGCAATCGAGCGATCGCATATTTATTGTAGCTTCTCGCCCCAACCCCAGATATCCTAACGCTCCAGAAATGGAACCTACCCCAATGATTAATCCCAAGATCCTAGCAAGTTCAACAGAGGTAGCCAAAGGATGGGAAGGTTGTTTGAGTATTCCAGGGATTAGAGGCTTAGTTCCCAGACACCAAGCTATCGAAATCGAGTATAGCGATCGCAATGGCAAATTGCACAAACAAGAACTAACAGATTTTGTCGCTCGTATCTTCCAACACGAACTCGATCATCTAGATGGCATAGTATTTGTAGATCGCTTGCAAAGTACCTACGATCTCATTACAGAGCAAGAATATCAGAAGCTATTAGCTGCCAACACTCCTTAACAAAGCTTTGTGAGATTTTTGCAAGTTTTACATCCTGTCCAAAACTTGTATTCCTAACAAAGACAATCCTAGTTTTAAAGTTCTAGCAGTTAAATTACACAGCACCAATCGAGATGTTCGTAAAGGTTCCTCAGCGTTTAGAACTGGAACACCGCGATCGCGATCGTAAAATTGATTAAACTTCTGACTCAGTTGAAATAGATACTCGCACAAACGATTAGGAAATAAATCTTGCTCTACAGCACCAATAACATCATCTAATTGCAACAAGTGTTTTGCTAATATCAATTCTGTTTCATGCTGTAAGAAAATACCAACGTTGTCTCCTAACTGCTCAAAATCAACTTCACCCTGACGACTAATACCTTGAGTTCGAGCATAGGCATACAACATATAAGGCGCTGTATTGCCTTGAGGTGCTAACATCTTGTCATAACTAAAAATATAGTTACTGGTACGGTTTTGGCTTAGGTCTGCATATTTAACTGCACTAATGCCAACTACCTTAGCAACATTGGCTTTGAATTCTTCAGTTTCCTCGCGCTCTTCTTTTTGCAATCTAGTTTCCAACTCAGCACGAAAACGCGCGATCGCTTCATCCAACAAATCTCTTAGCTTGACAGTTTCTCCCGATCGCGTTTTTAGCTTCTTACCATCTTCACCTTGAACTAAACCAAATGCGACGTGATCGATCTCAATATCATCTGGAATCCAACCAGCGCGTCTAGCTACTTGAAAAACTTGTGCAAAATGATTAGCTTGTCCAGCATCAGTAACATAGATTAGTCTATTTGCCCGATCCTGCTCAATGCGATAGCGTACAGCAGCTAAATCGGTTGTCGCATAATTGTAACCGCCATCTGACTTCTGCACGATCAACGGTAGCGGTTCGCCTTCCTTATTAGTAAACCCTTCTAAAAATACGCATTTTGCTCCTGCATCTTCTACTAGCAATCCTAAGCGATCTAAATCTGCAACTACTGCTGGTAGTAAAGGATTATAGAAAGATTCTCCCCGCTCAGTTAAATGAATATCCAGTAGCTTATAAATTACTTCAAACTCGCGCCGTGACTGTTCGCACAACAACAACCAAGCTCTATGCGTATCTTCTGCTCCTGCTTGTAATCTTACTACTTCCTGCCTAGCCGTTTCTCGAAATACCTCATCCTCATCAAAGCGCTGCTTGGCTTTACGGTAAAGCGTTACTAAATCCCCTAAATCTAGTGCATTAGCAGTAGTTAATGCTTCAGGATAAGCTTCTCGTAGATAAGCAATCAACATTCCGAACTGAGTACCCCAGTCGCCTACATGATTGAGCCTAAGTACATCGTGACCTTGAAATTCCAAGACACGGGCAATACAATCGCCAATAATAGTAGAACGCAGGTGTCCTACGTGCATTTCTTTGGCAATATTCGGCGCAGAAAAATCGACCACTACCCGTTTAGGCGTTTTTGCTTCTATAAGTCCTAATCTGGAATCTGCATAAATGCTCTTAAGCTGTGCTTCTAAATATTCTGGTTTTAGAGTTAAGTTAATAAACCCTGCTCCAGCTACCTGCGGCATTTGACATATATCAGTTAAATTCAGTTGCTCGACTGTTTTCTGTGCAACTTCTCTTGGCGGCTTTCCTAACCGTTTAGCTAAAGATAAAGCAATATTTGACTGATAATCGCCAAACTTAGGATTGCTTGCAGGTACGAGCATAGAATCTATCGCTGCATATTCATCACCAAAGGCAGCGATTAAAGCCCGTTTAAACTCAAGTCTTAATAGTTCTACTGTATTTTGCATATTTTTAATATCGATCGCCTTAGCTTTGGGCTACACCATTACATTTGTATTTTCATGCTCAAGTCTAACCACTTTGCCTGAGTAATAGGTGCGCTAGTAGAAATGTAGTCTACACCTGTTTCTGCCACAGCCCGAATATTTACCAAAGTAATATTGCCTGAAGCTTCAATTTTTACCTTGCTATTGCGATCGCGAATTATCTGCACAGCTTCCCGCATGAGTTCAAGCTGCATATTATCCAACATAATAATGTCTGCTTCGTGCTGTAAGGCTTCTTCTACCTGCTTTAAAGTTTCTGTTTCTACTTCTATCGTTAAAGGATAAGGTATTCTATCGCGGATTTGGGCGATCGCCTCACCAATTCCACCAGCAGCGGCAATATGGTTATCTTTAATCATCACTGCATCATCTAACCCCATTCGGTGATTTATTGCTCCACCTATTCCAGTTGCATACTTTTCTAATAGTCTTAATCCTGGTGTAGTTTTGCGCGTATCCACCAATCGAGCCTGTAAGTCCGCGATTTGAGCAGCATAATCGTAAGTCAAGCTAGCAATTCCACTCAAGCGCATAGCTATATTTAGAGCTACCCGTTCCCCAGTTAGTAAAGCACCCAGCTTTCCATCAATTTGAGCTATTACCTGCCCTGGCTGACAACGTTCTCCTTCATCAGCTATAGCTTCAAAGCTTACTTTTTCATCTAGAAGTTGAAATACTCTTGCTGCTATTGGTAAGCCTGCAACTATTCCAGGAGCTTTAGCTACCCACTGAGCAGTTCCCAGTCTTACTTCTATTGCAAGCAAACTTTGTGTCGTGCGATCGCCCCTACCAATATCCTCTAACAACCAGTCCCGCAATAAAGGATCGATTGCTATCCAAGGCGGCAAAATGCCAACTTTCTTTACCACTAAAATTATTTCCCCATACGTTCACAAGAATAATTTAACTCAATTCCTTGCTACATAAGGGTTGCAACCAAAAACAAAGTTTTTTTCAAAAAAAGTGGACAAAACAGTTGACAAAGCCAAAGGAGTATTGCTACATTAGTAAAGCGCCAGAGAGGAAGGAGACAGCAAAGCGAGTGCCCAACTCACTAGCAGCGCACCGAACCATGAAAACATTATAGTTGAAAAGCCAAAAA
>NZ_JYON01000033.1 GCF_000952155.1 Aliterella atlantica CENA595
GATATTGGTAAGACTTACCTTTAACTTTAAACTCGTAGACTATCATGGTTATCGACCTATCACCATTTTTATGCTAACACGAACAGCACAAAAAAGATTCGCTATCGCGATAGTTTATTTTGTTGGTGCGCCACGTTTGCGGGAGCGAGCTTTCGGGGAGCGAGCTTTCGGGAGAGAGGACTCTCTCCCGAAACGTCGCGTCAAAGAATCCTCTTTCCCGAAACGTCGCGTCAGGGAGTATTCCCGCCGCAAAGCTGGCTTCGCAATTCATCATCCCGTTAATCCTGTCAGATGTAACGGGAGTCTTCTTGCTTCATTGAGATAAAGCAAGTAATTTAAACTTGACTATTTTCTTCATAATGCCCAAATTTTATACATTTTTTTAGCTAGAATAAGCCTCCATCGGCAAGCAAGAACAGACAAAATTGCGATCGCCAAAGGCATTATCTATTCTTCCCACCGCAGCCCAAAACTTATGTTCTCGCGTCCAAGGTGCGGGATAAGCAGCTTGCTTGCGGCTATAAGGATGCTCCCATTCGTCAGCAGTTAATACTTCTGCCGTGTGCGGTGCATTTTTCAAGACATTATCTTTCATGTCTGCGTTTCCTGCTTCAATTTCCGCTATTTCGCGGCGAATTGAACTCATCGCCTCGCAAAAACGGTCTAATTCTGCCTTAGACTCGCTTTCTGTTGGTTCTACCATCATAGTTCCAGCTACGGGCCAAGAAACAGTAGGCGCATGAAAGCCGTAATCCATCAGCCGCTTGGCAATATCATCTACTTCAATGCCTGCACTTTTTTTCAAACCGCGCAAATCTAAAATACACTCGTGGGCAACTAATCCGGTTTTGCCTTTATACAACACAGGGTAATCAGCATTGAGCTTGTGGGCAATGTAGTTAGCATTGAGAATTGCAACTTTGGTAGCTTCCGTTAAGCCCATAGCGCCCATCATGGCAATATACATCCAAGAAATAGTTAAAATGCTCGCACTACCCCAAGGAGCAGCCGCTACAGCCCCGATCGCTTGTTCGTCGCCTATTGAAACTACCGAGTGTCCTGGCAAAAACGGCACGAGATGAGACATCACCCCAATTGGTCCCATTCCTGGACCGCCGCCACCATGAGGAATGCAGAAAGTTTTGTGCAAGTTCAAGTGACAAACATCCGCACCAAAGTCGCCTGGACGGCATAAACCTACTTGGGCGTTCATATTTGCCCCGTCCATATACACTTGTCCGCCTTGGGCGTGAACGATCGCGCATATATCCTTTATCTGCTCCTCAAATACGCCGTGAGTAGAAGGATAAGTCACCATCAAAGCCGCAAGTTCGTGGCTGTGCTTTTGGGCTTTAGCTTGGAGGTCATTTACATCTACATTACCTTGCTCATCGCAAGCAACTGGTACTACTTTCATCCCACACATTACCGCACTCGCCGGATTTGTACCGTGAGCAGAAGTAGGAATCAAGCAAACATTGCGGTGTCCTTCGCCTCTTTGTTCGTGGTATTGGCGAATTACCAATAAGCCTGTATATTCACCTTGAGATCCGGCATTTGGTTGCAAAGAAACACCTGCAAAACCAGTAATTTCAGCTAACCATTGCTCAAGTTGGGCAAATAAGATTTGGTAGCCCTTAGTTTGCGATCGCGGCGCAAACGGATGAATATTGCCAAATTCTGCCCAAGTTACAGGCATCATTTCGGCTGTGGCATTGAGCTTCATCGTACACGAACCCAAGGGAATCATTGATGTTGTCAATGACAAGTCCTTAGCTTGCAAGCGATAAATGTAGCGCAAAAGCTCAGTTTCCGAGTGGTAGGAGTTAAATACAGGATGAGTGAGATAGCTGCTAGAACGGGCGAGGAAAGGAACGTTATTACCTGCTAACTCAGTAGCTAATTGCTCAACTGCAAAAGGTAAATTGCGATCGCCTGCAAAAATTGCTAATAAGTCCTCCACGTCTTGTAATGTAGTAGTCTCATCTAAAGAGATGCCTACAGTTGTCTCATTCACAACGCGCAGATTAATTTCTCGCGCTTGGGCAGCTTTAAGAATGTCTACTAAATTATCTTTGCCCAACTCTACGCCCACAGTATCAAAAAACTGTTCGGAAATAATGCTGTAACCTAACTGCTTTAACCCTGTTGCCAAAACTTGCGTCAACAAGTAGATATTTTCCGCAATTTGTTTTAGTCCTTGCGGTCCGTGATAGACAGCGTACATACTAGCCATTACAGCTAGTAACACTTGGGCTGTACAAATATTACTGGTGGCTTTATCGCGTCTAATATGTTGTTCGCGGGTTTGCAGTGCCAAACGCAGCGCAGTTTTACCGCTGACATCTTTGGAAACGCCCACAATTCGCCCTGGTACTTGACGCTTGTATTCTTCCTTGGTGGCAAAGTAAGCTGCATGAGGTCCCCCATAGCCTAGAGGTACGCCAAAGCGCTGAGTGCTTCCTACAGCTATATCTGCCCCAAATTCGCCTGGGGGTGTAAGTAAGGTTAAGCTCAAAATATCAGCCGCTACAGTGACTAATGCCCCTGCTTGATGAGCTTGTTCGACAAAAGCGCGATAGTCATAAATTACGCCATTGCTAGCTGGATATTGGAGTAAAACGCCAAAAACTGGTTGCTCGAAGTTAAACTTGTGGCGATCGCCGATAATTATTTCAATCCCTAAAGCTTTCGCGCGAGTTTGCACTACTTCAATTGTCTGGGGATGGCAATCATCACTAACAAAGAATGCTTTGGCTTTATTTTTGCTGATGCCGTAGCTCATTGTCATTGCTTCGGCGGCGGCGGTAGCTTCATCTAACAAAGAAGCATTGGCAATTTCTAGCCCTGTAAGGTCAATAATCGTTGTCTGAAAATTTAACAGCGCCTCTAACCGCCCTTGAGAAATTTCTGGCTGATAGGGAGTATAAGCAGTATACCAGCCAGGATTTTCTAAAATATTGCGTTGAATTACTGGCGGGGTAATGCAGTTGTAATAACCCATGCCAATAAACGAGCGAAATACCTGGTTTTTGGCGGCAATTGCTTTTAATTGGGCTAAAGCTGCACTTTCGCTCAAAGGTGGTAGTAGTTCTAACAGCCGTTTTTGCCGAATCGACTGCGGGACAGTTTTGGCGATCAACTCATCTAGGCTTTCTAAGCCTAATACATCAAGCATTTGTTGGACTTGGGCTGTATTCGGTCCAATATGCCTGGAAATAAATGAATTGGGCGATCGCTCTTCTTGTTGAAGCTGTTCGCCGATAATCTGAGTACGAGGGCTATCAACTACCACAAATTGCTCTCCAGACAATACTTACTAAATATTCTGCAACATTTTTTTGCAAATAGGGACTATCTTATTTAATATTTTTTAGTACAAATTTATACATCTTATAGTCCCTATTCATGAGTCAACTAACAACTGGTCACTGGTCACTGGTCACTGTTAGCTGCCTTCTACCTGAGCGCGGTACGCATCGGCTGTTAAAGTTTCCTCATCAGCTTCGCCTGCATCGCTGACGCGCACTTTGAGCAACCAACCTTCACCATACGGATCGCTAGCAACCTGTTCTGGGGCTTCTACTACCGCCTCATTGCGTTCGATTACCGTACCGCTAACTGCGGGATAAAGGTCTTCAACTGCTTTAACTGATTCTACCGAGCCAAAAGTTTCACCTTTAGTGACAACATCGCCAACTTCTGGTAATTCCAAAAACACAATATCGCCTAGTTGGTCTACAGCAAAAGCACTAATGCCAATTGTGGCAATATCGCCATCCATCCGCACGTACTCGTGAGAGTCTAGGTATTTAAGATCGTCTGGGTATTCTAAAGCCATATTATTGTTGTACCAAAGTTAAGAAACACACGAGCGGCGATCTACAGTTTACCGAGCGAGTAAGGCTTGCAAGCGCGATCGCCCTAAATAAAAATAGCAATATCGCTCTCAAATTAACAGTAGGAATCTGGCATAAAGAAAGCTAAAGGTAAGAACTTTTCGGTAACTTGCACAGATTTTGAGCAGTTTTAGGCATAGCGATCGCTGGATCGATTCGCCCTGAACTTAACCAATTGCGTTTGTTGAAAAGAAAAGTTTCTGCTACTGTCGCATCAACTGGTGGCGAGAAAAAATAGCCCTGTCCGTATTCGCAGCCTAATTTCTTCAGTTTGTGTAGTTGCTCTACTTTTTCGATGCCTTCGGCTGTAACTTGCATCCCCAAATTGTGAGCTAGGGTAATAATTGTCTGCACAATCGCTGAAGTTTCGTTGTCTAACTCCATTAAATTGATAAAAGAGCGGTCAATCTTCAACCGTTCAATCGGGAAGCGGTGCAGATAACTCAAGGAAGAATAACCCGTACCAAAGTCATCCATATACAACTGGATGTTCATGGCTTTGATTTGCTCTAAAATTGCTACTGAGCATTCAGCATTTTCCATCAGGATGCTTTCTGTCAGTTCTAGCTTCAAGCTATTGGGATCGAGTCCTGTTTCTTGCAAAACTTGGCTAATTTGGTAGCTCAAATCTGGTTGAGCAAACTGTTTCGCCGAAATATTGATGCTAATACTGAGCGGTGGATGGGAGGGAAACTGTTTTTGCCATTGACAAATTTGCTCTGCTGCTTGGCGTAGAACCCAGTTGCCAATAGGAATAATAGCTCCAGTTTCTTCTGCGATCGGAATAAAATCTACTGGCGATATTAGCCCTTTTTGCGGGTGTCGCCAGCGAATCAAAGCTTCAAAGCCATTAAGCCAACCAGTAGTTAGCGAGACAATCGGCTGATAGTACAAGCAAAATTCTTCGCGTTCGATCGCTAGGTGCAAATCGGTTTCTAACTGCAACAGCGCGATCGCCCGATTGTGCATATTGACTTTGAATACTTCGCACCGCGCCTTCCCTAAAGCTTTAGCGCGGTACATGGCAATATCGGCGTGGCGCAAGATATCTTCAGCGCGATCGCATTCTGTATCGCCAACAACAATGCCTATGCTTGCTGTCGTAAATATTTCTTGCCTACCTAGCTCAAAACTCGGTCGCAATTGGGCTTGGATGCGATCGGCAACTTGCATAGCATCATTGGTATCTTTAATGCCTTCTAGCAAAATTGTAAATTCGTCACCGCTAAAACGTGCTAGCGTGTCTCCAGGGCGCAGGCAAGGTTTGAGGCGGCTGGCAATTTCTAGGAGCAGTTGGTCGCCTAATGTGTGTCCTAGACTGTCGTTGATAACTTTAAAGCGGTCTAAATCGATAAATAAAACAGCAAATTGATAGTTTTCGTGTCGTTTGGCGTGTTCGACTGCCCGCCGCAACCGATCCATTAATAAAGCCCGATTGGGCAACCCTGTCAAGGGATCGTGAAAAGCATTATGAAGTAATTGTGCTTCGACGCGCTTGCGCTCGGTAATATCACGAGTATTAATTGCCATGCCTCTAACTGATGGATCGGCAAGTAGATTGCTTACGGTAGATTCGAGATAGCGCCAAGAACCATCTTGATGCCGAAAACGAAACTCTACACTCCAAGTATTGCTAGTATCTTGCATTGCCTGAGTAAAGACATGAAGAGCGCTGTTGACATCTTCTGGGTGAATAAAATCAAAAGCGTTTTTGCCCATCAAATAGCTAGGTGAGTAGCCCAAAATTCTTTCATGAGAGGGACTAGAATACTGCATTACCCCATCAGGTTCGAGGATGCAGATCATATCTGAGCTATTTTGAATTAGCGAACGGAATTTAGCTTCGGCGATCGCTAGTAGTTCTTCTGTACGTTTGCGTTTGGTAATGTCGTGAATTACAAATACAGCGCTAGTTTGTTGCTGCTTAAATTGAACGCAAGCCCACGATATTTCTAAAAATAACTGGCGATCGCCTTGTTTGTATTCATAAATGTCTGAGCCGTCTTTTTGCTCGTTTAGTACCCGATTGAGGGGATGAACTTCGCGAGCGATAGTTCTACCTTGTTGTTGCAAAGGTAATAATTCTAATATATCTGCTGCTAAAACTTGAAATCTTTGCCGCTCGACTAGGCGATCGAAGGTGGCATTTGACCATTGAATTTTGCCTTCACTGTCAGTCCAGGCGATCGCTTCACCAATAACTCCAAGCGCCACTTCCATTTTGCCTAAAGTAGTGCGTAACTGACTGAGCAAATTATCTAAATTACCTGTCATACAATTCTAGTCGAGCAAGGCTGCTAGGTACTATGAGTGGAGGGGACGAAGGGTAGCTGCAAATATCCATTGCCCTTGTTGTTGCTCGGCAACAATATAATGCTCTGATTCAATTTCTCTGCCATCTTTGGTTACAGCCATAAGCTTGAGAGGATGATTGAGTAGGGTTGCCTGTTCTGTCATCGCAAAACGAGAAAAACCCAGATGGTGCGAATCGTGATAACTATGAGGAATTACAGCTTCTAAGCTACGACCGAGGATTTCTTCAGCTTGCCAACCAAAAGCTAGGTTAAATGGTTCATTTACATATACAATCAAGCCCTGACAATCTGCAATCAAAACTGGTAAGTTGCTTTCAAGCTTCATCTCGTCGATTGTTTTCATATCTAAATTAATAGTTTGAGTTACTCAACTTTTTTAACTCCACTGCTACAAGACAAAGCAAATGTTTACTTTGCAAAAAATTTAATCAAAATAGCTCGGATTGCTTGCTACCAAGCATTTTGCATTTATTATTAGCAAGCATTAATAAAAGTTTACGCTGTGCGATCGCTTTACGCATAATGCTTACGGGAGAAAAGTTAACAAAAGTGAATATAAATCTAAGGTAATTTATCTTGTTAATACTTTTTGCTGTAGAAAATACGGAATCAATTGTAAATAGTTAAATAAGTTACCTAACTTGCTATATGTCGTTACCTATCATCTTGCAACCTGGAGAAGGGCAATCTGTCCAAATACGCACAAGTACCTGCACTTTCAAAGCCACAGGTAAAGATACCAAAGGACAATTTGGACTATTTGAGTTCGTAATGGAACCAGGAAGTACGGGCGCAAGTCCGCATATCCACAAGCAACTAACCGAAATGTTCTACGTGGTAGAAGGATTAGTTGAGATGGTATTAAGCGATCGCACTGTTGCAGCACAACCAGGAGCATTTATACTCGTACCAGAAAACACTCCGCATGGTTTTTCTAACCCAGGACAAACGCCAGCAAAGTTATTAATTATGTTTTGTCCAGCCGATTCTAGGGAGCAGTATTTTGAGGGTTTAGCCGAGTTAACGAAAGATGGAAGGCAACCTAGTCAGAAAGAATTACTAGAATTGATGCAGCAGTTCGATCAGTACCCCGTTCCCTAACAATCGATTGATGATATTTTAACTCACCAACAGGAATGATTTTTGCAATATCTTCATCGCAAACAGGCATTTTAGCTAGAGTTGAAGCTGAACAGTTGTCTGCTTAATTCTCCATGCATTCGCCTATTAGTACAGAAATTAAAGAATCCCTTCATCTGACTATTCCTTTAGCCAGCGCTCAAATTGCCCAAGCTGCGACAGGATTTGTTGATACGGTAATGATGGGTTGGTTAGGACAAGAAACTCTAGCAGGAGGAGGAATAGCTGCAACAACCTTTACAACGCTGCTAGTAATTGCTACAGGAATTGTAATTGGAGTTAGCCCGCTAATTGCTGAAGCGTATGGAGCAGGTAATAAACTAAAAATTCAACAGCTAACGCGCCAGGGAATCTGGTTATCTTTGCTCCTCGCAATTCCTGGAATGTTGCTACTTGGGCAAATAAATAGGCTGATGCGATTTGGACTTGCAGAAAATATTGTCATAATAGCAACGACCTTTTTGAACACAATACTATGGGGATTTTTGCCAGCTTTGATGTTTGCAATGTTCAAAAGCGTTGTGTCTTCTCTATCTCAGCCGCGAGTTATTACGCTTGTAGTTGTAATTGGTACGCTCTTTAATGCCATTGGCAATTACATTTTAGGTTTTGGTAAGTTGGGCTTTCCAGCATTGGGGGTTCAAGGTATTGCTTGGGCAAGCGTGTTGTCTAATTGGTTAATGCTGGTGCTATTAATTGTTTATGTTTGCCAGGACAAACAACTAAAAACTTACAATTTCTTCGAGCAGTTAGATGGAATCGATCTCAAAATACTTAGAGAATTAGTTTGGTTAGGAGTACCGATCGCAATTTCCTTTGCTTTTGAAATTGGCTTATTTACTACTACAACTTACCTCATGGGTATTTTGGGAACAGATATACTAGCAGCGCACCAAATTGTCTTTCAAACGATCGCTGTGATATTTATGATTCCTTTGGGGATGTCATTTGCGACAACTATTCGCGTCGGACAGTGGATGGGACAGCAAAATGTTGCAGGTGCGAAGCGGGCAGCTTATGTCAGTATGGGGATGGGAGGATTATTCATGACGGTAATGGCGATCGCTCTATTGTTATTTCCTCGCCACATAATTGCTCTGTATCTAGATATTGACAACCCTGAAAATGCACGAGCAATATCTCTTGCTACCTCGATGTTGAGTATTGCAGCTATTTCGCAAATTTTAGATGGAGTACAAACAACTGCTGCTGGTGCATTGCGTGGACTCCAAGATACTCGCGTACCTATGTTGCTTAGTTTCTTAGCATTTTGGGGAATTGGTTTAACTTGTGGTTACTTATTAGGATTTCGCTTCGGTTTTGGTGGTGTTGGTTTGTGGTGGGGACAATTAATTGGTGTAGCTGTAGCTGCATGGTTATTTGTTTGGCGTTTTCTTAGAGTAATATCCTCCTCAAGAGCAGATGCAGCAACCAGTTGAGTACATTAAATTAGATATATTGCAGTTAACTATTTTTCTGACTATAGGGCATGAATCTACCCAATCTGGAGCCTGAAGCTATCGATCGCATTGTCGAAATGGCATGGGAAGATCGTACTCCCTTTGAAGCGATCGCTTTACAATTTGGATTGCAAGAACCTCAAGTTATTGAGTTAATGCGCCAACAAATGCAAGCATCTAGTTTCAAAATGTGGCGCAAGCGAGTCAGCGGACGCAAAACTAAACACCTCAAACAGCGGGATTTTGATAATGGGCGCTTTCGTTCGCAAAATCAAAAAGGTTCGTAATTAGTAAGCCCTCTTATAGAAAGGTTTTTTGACTACCAATGCTGGGTAAGTCTTACCTCTAATTTCTACTTCTAACTGTTGACCTACTTTTGCTAATTCTGTAGGCACATAAGCAAGCGCAACTGGATAACCTAAAGTTGGCGATATCGTACCGCTAGTAATTTCTCCAACTATGCGTCCATTTGATAATACTTGGTAGCCATGACGGGCAATGTTACGCCCCTGCATTTGCAAACCAATTAGTCGTCTTGGCACTCCCTCTTGCTTTTGCTGTTCTAATACGCTGCGTCCAATAAAATCGCCTTTAGTATCTAAATGCACTAACCAGCCTAAACCAGCTTCCAAGGGTGTAGTAGTTTCATCAATATCCTGCCCGTAGAGTGCCATTGCAGCCTCTAAGCGCAGTGTATCTCTTGCACCCAATCCACAGGGAACAACACCAGCTTCAAACAGCTTTTGCCACAGTTTCACGCCTAACTCTGGCTCAACCATGACTTCAAATCCATCTTCACCTGTATAACCCGTCCGCGCTATAAAACCAGGTTCGCCTAGTACCGTCGCTTGTAAATGTCCAAATGATTTTATTTGGCTCAAATCTTCTTGTATTAGGGACTGTAAATGATGAACGGCTTTCGGTCCTTGAATAGCTAGCAAAACTCGTGCTGACAAATCTTGCAACTGGACTAAATTAGCATCGAGGTGTTGCAATAACCAAGCTTTATCTTTAGCAGTAGTTGCGGCATTGACAATAATTATCCCTTGCTGATTGCCCGTATCATCTTCACCTTGGTAATAAAAGATAATATCGTCAATAATTCCAGCGCGATCGCTTAATAGTACAGTGTACTGAGCTTGTCCTGGTTGCAGCCGACTTAAATCGGAAGGAACTAATCGTTGAAGTTGGGTAATTAATTCTTTACCCTTGCAGGCAAATTTACCCATGTGAGAAATATCAAACATTCCCGCCGCCGTTCGCACTGCTTGGTGTTCTTGCCCAATTCCGACAAATTGTACCGGCATTTCCCAACCGCCAAAGCTAGTTAGCCGAGCTTTGAGTTCTACTGCTAGTTGAAATAATGGGGTTTGCGCTAGAGGTAGGATGAATTCTTCTTTTGCCACAGGTAGTTCTTGGATTTCAGGTAAACACTACCTTATATATTCCCTCAAATATGCAAAATGAAGAGAACTCTAACTCCCCTAAGCAACCCACTCCAGCCCCGCCTTGAGTAGACTTCGCAGCATTAGTAGGCAAAGCTCTATAAATTAGCAATCCTATCTTTATCTCCCTTGTTCCCCTGTCCTCCTTGTCTCCCTTGTCCCCCTGTCTCCCTTGTCCCCCTGTCCTCCTTGTCTCCCTTGTCCGTTGAAATCATGTACTTATGCAAGAGGTCTTTCGTCTCTCCATCTATCAACTCAGATTAAGAGAGCGTTGAATTGTTCGTCGTTGTGTCTCCCACAGGCTGCTCTCCTCTGCTCGGAAATTTTCTACAACCTCAACGTTAGCCGTTTGTGGGGAGCCGCATTGAAACATAGGTGAGGGGGCGTATTCTAGCGACAATTGAATCTCTTGAGCTACCTTTTCCCCATACAATTTGGCTGCAAGCACTAAGCCGAAGTCAAGTGCTGCGGTAACTCCTGCCCCTGTAATCCGACTGCGATCGATAACAACTCGCTCTGCAACTGCCTCAACACCAAACAGTTTTAATAAATCCATAGCAAACCAGTGAGTAGTAGCGCGGTATCCTTGGAGTAAACCTGCGGCGGCTAGTAAGAGCGAACCAGTACAAACTGAAGTTACGTAAAGAGCGCGATCGCCTTGTGTTTTGAGAAAATGGAGAAATGCAGCATCTTCTATCCTGGCATTAACGCCTAAACCACCTGGAACGAACAACACATCTAAGGCTGGAGAACGTTCAAAACTCGTATTGGGCAAGAGGCAAAAACCAGACTCAGTGTAAACCGGATCGAGAGTTGGAGCTAACAGATAAACTTTGGCACTAGGTAAACGAGAAAAAACTTCATAAGCGGCTGTAAAATTCAATAAAGTCAAGTTGGGAAATAGTATCATGCCAATCGAGAACGATCTATTGCGTGGTTGAGTTATCATTTTTTATTTCTGCTTTTAATAAAGTGTGGTATTACCTGCTACCGCAACCGAATTATTCGATTTTCCTTATCTCAGTTGCTAAACTTGCCAAGCGATGCTCCTGTCTCCACGCAGAGCCTTCACTATAGCCTTGACGCTCCTGTCTTAGTTTGTGATGGAAACAATGTTTTTATGTGTTGGTTTCAAGCCGCAAGGCGGCAATTCGGATTATTTTGGTCAATATAGCGATGCCAACACTTTATCTACTGCGGCTCTAAATGCCGTTGCTGCGCCTGCACTCATATCGCGAGGCGCACAGATGCGATTTCTGACATAAGCGAGGGCGATCGCTCCCACAGCAGACGGAGACGGGAATGGTTCGAGGGCGCGTTTTGTCCCCACCTTACCCCAAGGTAAAAGAACTTTATCTCCATGCAAGAGATACGCGGCTACCAATCTGAGGTGCAAGTCAATTGCATCTTCAACAGCGGACACACCTACACTACTGAAGAGTGCTTTGATGCCAGAATTTTTGAGAATATCTGAAATCGCTGCTTCATAGTTATCGCTCAATCGTTCAGCCGCTTCGGCTCGATATTCCAGCTTTGTACTTACTGTAGGATCTAGAGGAGGTAAATTCGCGATCGGTTCTGCACCCCAAAGACGACAAAACATTAAGTTGTTGGTAATTGCATCTGACTTAACGCGATGATAAGCAGGGCGCTCGTAGATCGCGTCCAACCAAGCATTGATACGTGGAAAGCGAGGATGATTTCTAATCGAGAAGCCTTGATAAACAGGTAAGCACGATGCCAAGCGATCGAGATGCGGGCTATACATAATATCGACGAGGCTAAACGTACTTAAAAAGTAAACCCCTGGATATTTAGCGAGAGTTTGTTCGAGTTCGTCTAATTTTGCTACAAATGTAGCTTGATTATTGGCAACTTCATCAGGGTTGTCATGGCGTTGGAGTAAAAACTTGTAGCCTGCTGCTGGCAATCCGTTAGTTTCAGCTTCTTCAATCCACGATCGGGCAACAGTCTGCTCTTCTCGTTGCTTGGGCAGCAATGTTTTGCCAAAATGTTCTTCCAACTGTAGCAGGATTTCTTTAGACTCATAGACTAGCTTACCCTTAATTTTTGCCGTAGGTACAAGGGCTGTCGGTACGAGATTGGTAAACCATTTGGGTTTGTTCGCTAAGTCGATAAACTCTGTCTCAAACGGAATTTGCTTTTCTTCTAGAGCGAACCAAACTCGTTCGCAAAAAGGACACCAAGAGTTTTTATCGCGGTAAAGCAAGACAGGTACAACTACATCAGGCGGCATTTTATGCACGCTGCTAGGAATTGGTGCAGTAGAAGGCGATTTTCCTAATCTCCGCACTCGCCGAGTTGATGTGTTGTTTCTGGCAATCTCTTGCAATAGCTCCCAACTAGATACACTAGATGCAATGTCCCTTGACATATTTTACCTCTTGAATTGCTGCAAATTTTTGGAGAACTCCCGTAAGTAAGGGATTAAATCGTTTGGATGTGGTGTAAAGATGATAAATTAGCTGCCTAACGCGATCGCCAATTTATCGCCATACCTGCATAAGTTAGTAAAGCGCGTTTTTAAATTGCGACTAGCCGCTCGATGTTTCAACAAGAGATTGTTGGCAAAGAAAAACCTGACCTTCTCAAGGCTTCAAACTTGCCTCTAGAAGTGAGACACAATGCTACTTTAGGGTTAATTTTGTAATATCCCGCCAAAAATTCTAGATAGTCTGTACTAAAAAAGGTAAAGGTAGGATGACTCAAAGTCTGCACTGAAATTTCTGTTTGGGCAAGACCAAACGGAGGATTGCTTAGCAATCGCCAGAATGGTTGACGAGCATCTATGTTGTGCAGTGGGTTAAGAAAGCGATCTCTAAAGCACTGTACGATAACTTTGCCAGCAATAAAAGCTTCTCCAGCAAGACTAATAATATCACCATCGATGATGTAGTGGGTAACATCTAAATTAGCTCCTCCATGTTGGATAAATTTAGCGGCGATATCGCGGCTTGTACCAGGAGAACTAAACGTCACTACTTCTTCAATCCAATCGAGCAGTTCTGTTGCTACAATTTGAGCGATCGCACCTCCCAAACAATGTCCGATGACAACCACTTTTTGGTGAGTTATTTGTGCAGCGTGAATCAACCATGTTGCTAGCTCATTTTGATACTTGACAAAGTGGCTAAGTCCGATTGCTTTACGGCAATCGCGAGCAATGTCATCAATTGCTTTATTTGTACCGCGCAAAACGAGTATAGGCGACCTTTCTCCTCCACTCGGTAGCAGCCCAAAAGCTCGAAATTCAATATCTGGAGCGCTAAAAACTCGGTCTAACACGTACCCTATATTGCTGAAAAATTCATTTACAGGTTTGTTAAACTCAGGATTGTCAAATATGTAAGCGATTTCTTTTGCTAAAATTTCGTAAATTGAATGTTGTGCTGTCATGTTATAGTTCCCACTCTGTAGTCTCTCCTAAACTTTCGGACTAATAAGTAAACGTTTGCTCAAAAAAGATGCGGTGGAAAGTAAAAGAGACAATCTATGAAGGCAGCCGAGTATTTAATATCTGCCCACAGGGTTGAAGATGGATAAATGATGTTGGTTCGTACTAGAACGAACGCGGGTTATGAATACTGCCAACGCCAATTAATAGCACGAGGCTTTTGATAAGGTTGAGGCGGTGGAGTATTACGCTCGTAAGTATTGCCTTGATAAATTAGAGTTACTGTTTGCCAATCTGTTTACTCCTCGGCGGATACTACAGGACGTGGAATGTAGTCGAAGGTGTTACCGCGATAGATGAGTTTAAGTTTGCAACTCTCTCTAGAATCATCATTAGCAGTGTAGTTAGCTTTGCTGTAAAAGAAAGATTTCATTATGCAAACTCCTTGTAGATTTAATTTTGAGTTAGCTGCAAGGTCGAATTGATTGCTGTCAAGGAGCGATCGCTTGTTGCTTCATAATTGCTTTGTAGTAGGAGATACTGCTAGCGATTAGTTGCGAATAAACTTCCCCCAATACCGCACAACTAAAAACAACAGAACTACCAACGATCGCTATGCCCAGAAATAGCAAAAACATCTTTTTGATAGCTTGTGTGGGATTATTAACAGACATACTTTCCTCAAAAAAGCGAACAAAACCTGGATATTTCAATTGGTATCGGTCTAAAAGCTCAAAACTTAATATTCAACTTGTTTCTCATTAGCCAATAGTGGCTGCGCTTGCTGACACGAGCATCTCGTCCAAAGCCTCAACTGTAACCAATATCTCAACCGCCAAAGTTTATAAGAGTGGTTTGTCTGCCAGCCGAGACGAGAGTTTTGGCGATGGCGATCGCCACTTGTAGGCGATTCTATTGGGCTGATTTCTGGCGAATTATCCGATTGGATCTCTCGGCTGTAAAATACGCCTTGATAGTGCAATACTGGCTGCGAAACAGCTTCAGTTTGAGCTAGATGGTACTCGTACAGAACACCTCGATAGCGAAATTTCATGGCTTTTCCTCACATTAGTCAAAAGCTAAAAAGACTGCATCTTTTCCAGAGTCTTGCTAACTGCCAAAATTCCTTTAGCACCAATTCAATTGCAAGTGCGATCGCAATTTAGGTCTTCTGCTTTCTTTTGATAGCAAGCAATGCAAACCACGCAACTCCAAGTGTAGCGGCGGCACTGCTACTCGGTTCTGGCACTGGTTTAGCGCTGATACTAAGTGCGTTGATACCAAAGGCTCTGTTGTCGGCAGAAGTGCTAAATACTAATTTTGAGATATTGGCAGTATCGCTACTAATGCCTAAAAATTGTGCAGAATTGTCTAGCACCTGTGAGGAAGTTCCAGGAAATGAAAAGCGACCCAATAAATTATCGTTGTTATCAAATGCCGCGACCGAGCCGACAAAATTACGAGTGCCATTTACCGCAATTTGCGCCCCAGCACCCAACACAGGTTGCTCGAAAGCAATGGTCAAAGGTTCAGCATTACCATTGGGAGGAAACGTTCCAGGTTCATAACCTGTAAATAAGATAAAGTCACCACTAGCAAAGTTGGTCGGAATACCAGTAGCAAAGCTAACTGGAATACCAGGCGAGGCAGGCAAAGTCTGAAACACAACTGGCGGTGTAATCTGGGGACTGAGAGCCTGCGGGATTTGGACATTTAGCTTTAATCCTTGCTCGGAAGTGGTGGAGAAGTTGTTGGGCAATACCTTAAATGTGGACTCGCCTACTAGATTAGACCAGTCCACTTGGTCATTACCTTGTAGTTCAGCGCGATCGCCTATAAATGAAGCGGCTTGACTTGAAGTGGGAGCGATCGCCAGCAACGCTGTGAGTGCAATGTTGGCTACTAACAATAACTTACTGCTCGAACCTTGCCCTGCGTAAGGAACCGATTTAGGAGCTTTTCTTGAAATATTAGGCAAATAGGAAAACTGTTTCAAGCAACTCGTAGAAGAAGAGTGAAAAATCATCAAGTAAAGTCCGCCTTGCTAGCTAATACATCTAAACTAATGCGCTGCCAGCTACAAAACGCACCAGTTGCAAATAAGCAGTGAAATAAATTAGAACAATTTAGAGATTCTTCAGGTGAATGTGCTAAAGTCGTTCGCAGCCATACCTTAATCGTGAGTAACTAACCAGGATTGGATTCAAGAACTAGAAGTGAGAGATTGTCAGAGCATCAGAGTTAAAACGGTATGTAAGCAGTGAAATCCTCATAATTAGCACCAAGTTCTATTACTTAGGAGCAGTTAAAATTGCTTTGGGTCGCTTGGCATCAAATAAAGAAGCATTAAGGAGAATAACAATACTAGCGCTCTCATTTTTGCCATAATGTACCATCCCTCCTGGTTCAATCAATGAATCTCCAACTTTGAGTAGGGTTGTTTGTCCGGCTTGGAGAGTTTCCTCGCTGCGATTGGCTCTAATAATTTTGGCGGCTCCTCTCACAACAGTATAAGTAAGCGTGCCAAACTCAACTCGCCCAATCTGCATTCCTGGATGGGTATGAGGTGGAAGTTTAACTCCTGATGGGATAGTGTAACGCACCAACTCCAGAATACGACCTTGAGCATCGCTAGGATAACCGCTAGCTAAAACTTCACGGGTCACAGATTGAGTGCGAGCATTAACAGGTGGAGGTGTTGTCTGACATCTGGCTATCTCCACTGTCCCCAACAATGTCAATGTCATCAGAGGGAAGAATGAGCCGAATTTTTTTAGTAGTTGCATTGCTGTTTCTCTTGTGCTGTAAATAGAAACTCTAGCTAGCATAGTGCGCTCGTAAGAAGTACAAGTTTAAGATGTAGTCAAACTTCAGCTTTCCAACGCCAAAATGCTGTTTTCAGTTGTATCAATAAGTCTGGTTAGGTAATTCGGGACTTGTTCGGGCGAAGGTAGGAATAGTTCGGAAGGTAGCTTGGTGGCGAAGGATCGCTCTACTGAAAATGCCGATCGTTGGTCAAGACGCTCGACACTCAGGGATGCATTGTGCCATCTATACTGCTGATGACTATGCAAACCCCTCTGAACCGAATGCTACCAATAGATGCAGCAGATTTTTTAGGTCTTATTAGACAATTAGCCGCAACTATTTTCACTCAATTTTTCTTTAATAGCTTCCGCAATTAAAGGTTGCAAGGTATACATCAGCGTGGAGGGATTGGCTGAGGTGGGTTCGATTATCTCGATTAGCGATCGCCGATTGAGCGATACCAATGCATTTTGCAACTGCGCTTGAGAAATTGAGGGCAACAAATTTGCTTCTAGCTGTACCAATGTTATAGGCTGGTGATGAATAGTTATGCAGAACATTACTTGCCATTCTATCTCACTGAGACGATTCAACTGCTGTGCTAACAACTGCCCAATGTCCTTAAACAATAGAGTTTTTTGCGCTAAGAACAAGATAATATTGCTATTGAATGACTCTTTAATTAGCGTTGCCGCGATCGCTAACATTTGTGGGTTGCCTTGGTAGCGGTCAAATAATTGCTGCACCTGGGCTCGCTCAACTGGGAATAGCCCTTTGGCTGCTAAGATTTGTTCTCCTGCCTCAATCGACAAAGGTTCTAGCTGTAGTAATCGTACCGCAGCCCTTGGTGCTGACAAAGTGGCAATCTCTGGCGGCAGTTCGCGACTTGTCAGCAAAATGGTACTCTGGTGCTGCCCTTCGCCTAACTGCTGAAACAGCCACTCATAGTCTTCGTAGCCCGGTCGGTAAGTACCCACCAATTCGCTACCTTGCAGAACTGCCTCCACGCCATCGAGAATCAGTAAATAGCGATGGTAGCGCAACTGCTCTAGCAACAGACGCATCATCGCATCAGGCTGTAGCCCAGGGGACTGCCCAGGTGCGATCGCATTTAATAACTCGGTGAGAAAATTGTTGAAGGGCGGAGCTTGTCTTAGGCTCCGCCACACCACAACCTCGAATAGCTCTGTATCAGCAAGCTGCTGTGCAAACTTGGTCACTAGCATTGTTTTGCCGATGCCAACCATGCCTGCGATGGTGACTAATCGACAATGTTCTTGTATCACCCACTGCTTTAGCGTTGCTAGTTGTGCAGCTCGTCCGCTAAACTGGCAAGTATTAGGTGCTTCTCCCCAATCTAGACGCTTGTGCTGCGACAATGCAGATAGATTGGTTCTGCAACTATTTTGAATATACTGCGCTAGAGCATTGCGTAAGTTGTGTTTTCTTATTTTCATTCCTAATGCTTGCGAAAGCAGTTGCCATAGTTCTGCACCCACGTCTTTTATATACGAATACGAGTGATTCAGTTTTCTTGCAATCTTGGTGTAACTCTGCTCGTGCCAAGATCGCTGAAACACACCGATTTGCAATGGGTTTAGACGTTGTGGCGCTAAAGCTCCGGTGACAATATTCAATGCTTCTTCGTAGATCATCATTAATTTTCCTTTAGGAATAATCTATGGGGACGTTCTTCAGTAGTGGTAGTGTTAGGGATGTAAAACAGTTGGGTTGGTCAAATGCAACATGGCTTGGAAACGCGATCGCACAGTCAAACTTTTAGTACATTTTCTATTGCTGTCTCAGCGATAAAACCGCCTGTGGGTTTTATAAATTGATGTCGAGAAAAGCGCTCTAATATAATAATTGCGCCACGCTTGATTGACTTTAAACTTTTCTTGTAGATCGGCTTTAAAAGAATTAGCACAATAGATCTTAATCACCATATTTCCTTATTTCCTCTTGGATCGCTTTAAGCAAGGTACTAAATTTGGTTGGCTTAATTAAATAGCGGTTTGCTCCTAAATCAAGCGCATGTTGTTGCTGGTGGTTAAAAGCAAGTCCTGAAAGTACAATTACCGGAATGTTTTGCCATTGCGGAGCTTGTTGGCGTTGTTCGAGTAAAGCGTAGCCATCAACATCGGGCATCATGAGATCGAGTAAAATTAAATGCGGTTGGAAATCGTCTAGTGTTTTAAAAAAATAAGCTCCGCAATCTAGACCTTTTACTTGATATCCAGAAATACTCAAATAGTCAATTAGTAGTTCTCGAAGTATTCGATTGTCCTCGACTACTAAAACCCGCTTGCACTCCAACATTTAGTTTTCAGATAGATGTAATTGAAAGAAGTTTGGAGTAGCTAATTTTAAAGAATCTAGAAGAACTGCTCGGCAGCACATTCTCAAGACTCAGGTTTGTTTATGAAGAATCATTGCTGTGTTTATTGATACTCGGACAGTCGCTAGAAAGCTCGTAACTCTCTAAATTTTGAAGTATTGAAGCTGATTTGTCTACAAAAAAAGCAGGGAAATATTCCGAACATCTCACTACTTTTAACCAAAAAGTAGTGAGATTTAGTAAGGCGTGTCTACGAACCTTTTTGTCTACAAAAAAAGCAGGGAAATATTCCGAACATCTCACTACTTTTAACCAAAAAGTAGTGAGATTTAGTAAGGCGTGTCTACGAACCTTTGCTACTCTAGAAAAAATAATTATGGGTAGCTAGTTGATGAAATGGCGCGATGACAGCGGTCAAGCGATTTAACTGATAAGCAACAGCAGCAGTTTCGACTATTGTTGCCACCCCAAAAAGCTCGTACAGGTCAGCTAGCTCTCAATCGTCGTTATATTCCCAATAGGGTTATGTAGATTCGTCAGATTACTACTTTGTAGTGGGGTGTTTTAGAATGCTATGGTGTAGCCTATCAAATGACAATTACTCTGAGCGCCGCGTTAATTACTCGCCAAACGCGATCGCCTCTTCGGGAAAATGCCTAATTGAGTTTTAGCCTACGCTTCACCCAATGCAAGCTATAACTCAATACCTTTTAGGTATCAAGCAGCAGATAACTTTTGGCAACTTGTTCTGAGTCGAATATTCATTGAAACTTTGGCAAAATTTCTCTTGAAAAGCTTGATAGCCTGAAAGCCACTTAAATAAGAATTTTAGCTAACGCTCGTTCTTAGCATTACCTTCCACAACACTACCCCAATATGTTAAAGTGTCCAATAAATTCTGGAGAGTCCCTAGTTCTGAATTTATAAACTTTAGCTAGGTAAGTATTCGTGTAACTGGGATTTAAGTCACTGAACAAAATTTCTTTCAAAGGTGGCATGAAGAAGGCTATCTGGGTCTAGAGCCAGCCACTTGTCGCATTTAGGTCTGCCAACCGATCTTCCAAATCTTCCTACCTTATCCACAAAATCATAACTTCAAGCCATGACATCTATGCCACCTCTTAGTTATGAAGAAATCAGAGACGTAATAAACACAATTTTAACTAAGGATTCTCAAAAAGAGCTAGATCATATAGACCAGAACATATTAAAGGGAACATGTGACAAGCTAGAATATGAGGAAATTGCCGAAACATATCGTATCCATAATACACAAGGTTATAAGGACAACGGAAAGAAGTTATTTGATAGGATTAACAGAGCGCTCAGAAATTCCGGTTCCCGTCGTTTGAAAGTAAATAAGTCAAATGTTGTGGATAGAATTACACTGTATGCGGAGATTTTAAATTCACAAGTTCTCGATCCACAAAGGTCTACTCCTATTCTTGATCAAACGTGGGAAATACCGGAAATAGATGGAGCGACTGAAAAGCTTGTTGTAGACCTAAACACAAATTTAAAAAATATTATAGAGTATATTTTAAACTTCAACTCACATACTTCACGGCGTAGCTTAAAAATATTAGATAATTGCAAAAAATTGTTCGGAGGCGATCTTATTATTGTTGTTATTGTCCAAACAGGCAGATTTAGAATAATTTTAAGAGGTCGTGAAGAGGATATAAACCGGATTACATATAAAATGCAATCAGGTGAACTAAGGAAAATAAATGGGTTTCGTATTGAAAGTTATAAGTTAAGTGATGAAGAAACTGTAGTTCTATTTTCTCGTCAAAGGGCTTTGTTGAAATGGCTCGTCAGGCAAGTCGCTAGGATAATAAGGTTGTTAAGGCGGATTACTATTCAAGTTGCTAGGACGATAATGTATTCGCCAAGATGGCTCGTAAGTGAAGACTTTAAGAATATTCTACTGGTTACTGCGCTGGTGGTTGCAGTAGTTCTAACTTCTAGGGCAGTTCTCGCTAACTGGGATTCTATAGTATCAAAAACAAAAGAAACGATAAAGTCAACAACAGAAGAAATAAGAGAGAATCTAGATTCTCCGCCTCGTCCGATAAGTCCTCCAATAAGGCGTTTTCCGCGCCGATTCTAATTATCCTCACTATCCCAATCATATAGGCAGAAATTGCAGTAGGCAAAATTTGAGATGGTAGTATAAAAGTCTGGCGTATAGTTCTCAGATGTTGTTGACTTACCTTCTATTTATTATTTTGGAAAGTAAAATATATCATTACTTTCGAGAGTAAAATAGGGAATCTGCTGTAAACAAAAATTTTAGTAAAATCGCTAATTGCTATCTGTGTTTTAAAGTGAAGATCCCAGCATTGAGACATAAGTAAAAATATAACAATAGAAGGTAAACCTCTTGATGCGATCGCTAAAATAGTCAGCAACGGAAATTTAGATTTGAAAACTTATGTAGCAAATCTGAACTTATGAGCATTCTAAACGATACGGAAGAAGGGCTGGCAAATATCTGGAAGAAAATGTTTTTATCTGAGGAATAATTTTACTCTTTAAATTCTAAATCAAACTTTAGTGATGCAACTGTGTTTGTCGGCAGCACAGAGTGGTAAGTCATCAAGCGGGTTAACAGCCCGCAGCGTGAAACCCATGAGAGAATAGTCGCAACTTTTAAAAATCCTGTTATGATGCAATCCACCCATCGGCTGTCCATTGATCGGATCGAACAGGCTGCTAAGATCGTCGATCCAGTATTTCTCAACTCACCGCAGTTTGTGTGCGAACCTCTGAGTGAACAACTTGGCACGCGGCTGGCACTCAAAATTGAAACACTTAATCCGATCCGTTCGTTCAAAGGACGGGGAGCAGATTTCCTAGTGTCGCAGATTCGAGAGGGTGACAAGCGCTTGGTTTGTGCCAGTGCTGGTAATTTTGGTCAGGCAATGGCATATGCTTGCCGTAAGCGGGGTGTGAATCTAATCGTTTATGCTAGTACGGGTGCAAATCCATTAAAAGTTGAACGGATGCGATCGCTCGGAGCAACTGTAATTTTGCAGGGGGAAGATTTCGATGCAGCAAAACAAGCAGCAAAACGTGCTGCACTCGAACAGAATTACCGATTTATCGAGGATAGTCGTGACGTTGAAACTGCCGAAGGAGCAGGAACAATAGGCTTGGAATGGCTAAATTTCCCCGAACCCTTGGATGCTCTACTCATACCGTTGGGCAATGGGGCAATGCTCAACGGCATTGCTAGAGTAATGAAAGCCCGTAGACCCAAAACTCGAATTATCGCCATCCAGGCGGCTGGCGCACCAGCTATGATTGAGTCTTGGCGTGCCGGACGAGTAATTATGCACGAGCAAATCCACACGATCGCCGATGGGATTGGCGTGCGCGTACCTGTGCCGGAAGCACTTGAAGATATGCGCGGTTTGGTTGATGAGGCAATTTTAGTGAGTGAGGAAGCGATCGTCCAAGCGATGCGTCTAATACATTGTCATGCTGGAATTGTCGCCGAGCCTTCTGGCGCGGTCGGAGTTGCGGCAATTCTTGAGCAACCAGAACTGTTCGATCGACAGTGTATAGGCACGACTATCTGCGGTGGCAATCTAACAGTGGAGCAAATGCAAGCATGGTTATATTAGTCATAAAATGCTTAGAAAAACTGTGCTTGCAGGTTGGTAACGTAGAATAACTTCAGACTATTAGCCCAGTTATAGTAGTTAAAATAATGTCATAGCTGATTGTACTCCATATGATGCCAGCAACAGCTTGCAAGCATTCACGAGCAATATAGGGTTAACACTTATCTAGATATGGAGGATAGCGGTCTCGAACCGCTGACCTCTACAATGCCATTGTAGCGCTCTACCAACTGAGCTAATCCCCCGTAACACTTACCTAGCGATAGTTATAGTTTATTTTGAAGACTTTCTTATTGCCTTGTACGAACTTTTAATGTCATTAAAGTGCTTCGCTATTATCTTTTAACAGTTGTACTTTCGTCAAGTCCCTAAATGAGAACTATTAAAACAAAATTAAGATAAGTTCGTAAAATAACTAATACAGTTATTCATCAGAAAATAAACTACCAACGTGCCAGCCGCAGCAAAGGCAACTAAAGTTCCGGCTAGCATTAATGAGAACTCTTTCGTCTGCACTGCCGCTTCCATTAAATGCAGCGACCAAGCCACTAATGCCACATCAAAAACTAAAATAGTAAGCAGCATATGTTAAAAAATTAAATTTAATTAATTTATCTTAACATATCTACAAAAAACTGGTGGCGGCGCTCATTAAGCGATCGCGCGGATAGGGCAAGAGCGATCGCGCAAGTAGTTTTTGATTTCGGCGACACTCAAATGCCCGTAGTGTAACAATGAAGCAAGCAGAGCAGCTTCCGCCTTACCTTCAGTAAGTGCTTCGTAGATATGCTGGCAATTGCCCGCCCCACCAGAAGCAATTACAGGGATTTGCACGGAGCTTGCGATCGCTTTTGTTAATTCTAGGTCATAACCAGCTTGCGTGCCGTCGGCATCCATACTTGTAACTAACAATTCTCCAGCACCGCGTTGTTCGACTTCTTTAGCCCACGCTAAAGCATCTAAACCAGTGTTCTCGCGTCCGCCGCGTACAAATACATCCCAACCAGGATTAGTTGGATCTTGACGCTTCCTAGCATCAATAGCAACGACTATACACTGATTGCCAAAGCGATCGCTGGCTCGATTAATAAAGTCTGGTTGACGTACAGCGGAAGAATTGATACTAACTTTATCGGCTCCTGCCCTTAACAAATTTTTAATATGTTCTAATGATTGAATACCACCACCTACAGTAAGAGGAATAAACACCTGTTCGGCAGTACGGTAGACGACATCAATAATCGTGTCTCTAGCTTCGTGAGTTGCCGTAATATCCAAAAACACCAATTCATCCGCCCCAGCCTCGTTGTAGACCTTAGCTAGTTCCACAGGGTCGCCAGCATCAATTAAATTGACAAAGTTAACACCCTTGACCACTCTGCCAGCATTCACATCCAAGCAAGGTAAGATTCTTTTAGCAAGCATGATTTAAAGCTACTTAATAAAAACTCTGCTTATACTTACACAAAAATTGTCTATCTGTATCTAGTCCCTATCAACGGGAGTTAATTGAAATTTTAGTAGCTAGCAATATGGCAATTATTTCTTCTAAACAAGACCCTATTGAACCAAACGATCGACGCATCGAACCAAAAAGAAGCGATCGCCCAGCCCAATCTGAACCTCTCCTCAAGCCCGAAGTTACCCCAGACGAACAAGATAAACAAGAAGATCGCATTCGTCCCCACCGCTTTGCTGACTACATCGGGCAAAAGGATTTAAAACAGGTACTCGATATTGCCATTCAAGCGGCTAAAGCTAGAGGCGAAACGTTGGATCACTTGCTACTATATGGTCCTCCAGGATTAGGGAAAACCACAATGGCGCTAATTTTAGCCTCAGAAATGGGGGTAAACTGCAAAGTTACCAGCGCACCAGCCTTAGAACGTCCGCGAGATATTGTCGGGTTATTAAATAGCCTCAAAGTAGGAGATGTTTTATTTATTGATGAGATTCACCGCTTATCTAAGATGGCAGAAGAGATTCTGTATCCAGCAATGGAGGATTTTCGCTTAGATATTACGCTTGGTAAAGGTCAAAGTGCTAAAACTCGCTCTTTACCACTACCAAAATACACTTTAGTAGGAGCAACAACTAGGGTTGGGGCGCTATCTTCACCATTACGCGATCGCTTTGGCTTAATTCAGCAGCTACGTTTCTACGCCCAAGACGAACTCAGCCAAATTGTCCTCCGAACTGCCCAAATCTTGCAAACTGATGTATCTGAAGATGGTGCAGCAGAAATTGCTCGTCGCGCTCGCGGTACACCTAGAATTGCTAATAGACTCTTAAAAAGAGTACGCGACTACGCCCAAGTCAAAGCCGCAGGCACAATTAATCGATATATAGCCGCAGAAGCTTTAGAACTATTCCAAGTAGACCCTTGCGGACTAGATTGGACAGATAGAAGAATGTTAAGCGTGATGATTGAAAACTTCAATGGCGGTCCGGTAGGCTTGGAAACGATGGCAGCAGCGACAGGAGAAGACACGCAAACAATTGAAGAAGTATACGAACCGTATTTAATGCAAATTGGTTACTTAAACCGCACTCCTCGCGGACGGGTTGCTACCGCAGCAGCATACAAACACTTGGGTTTCACCCCACCAAATCAACAATTGTCCTTACTAAAATGAAGCGTCTAATTTTCCTATTTTTGCTGATTGCGTTGCTGATATTTAGTGCGCCAAATCCTGTCTGGGCAGAATCTCAACCTACACCAGAACAGTTACAACAGCTAGACTCCTTGGCTCAAAAAGCTATCACGGCTACTAATAAAGGAGATTTTGCCACAGCAGAAAACTACTGGACGCAGATTATTGATATATTTCCTGACAATCCAGCAGCATTAAGCAATCGCGGCAATGCGCGAGTAAGTCAGAACAAGTTAACAGAAGCGATCGCCGATTACAACCAAGCCATTGAACTTGCACCCACAGCAACCGACCCTTATCTCAATCGCGGTACGGCTTTAGAAGGCTTAGGCAAGTGGAATGAAGCGATCGCCGATTACAACACTCTCTTAGCCATCGATTCTAAAGACGCGATGGCGTATAACAACAGAGGTAATGCGGAAGCAGGATTAGGAGAATGGGAAAAAGCGATCGCCGACTACCGTACCGCCGCAGATTTAGCGCCAAACTTTGCCTTTGCGCGGGCAAATTATGCGATCGCTCTTTATGAAACAGGTCAAGTTGACGAAGCTATCCGCAACTGGCGGAACATCGCCCGCAAATATCCTAACTTCGCTGATGTGCGGGCGGCGCTGACTGCTGCATATTGGGAAGAAGGTAAGCAAGGAGAAGCCGAGAGCAATTGGGTAGCTGCTATAGGACTAGATAGGCGTTATCAAGACCTAGACTGGGTAAAAAACGTCCGCCGTTGGTCGCCTAAAATGGTAATAGCCTTAGAAAAATTCCAAAAACTCCAGTAGTTTAGACTTTAATTCGTAATTCGTAATTCGTAATTACAGGGGGATTGGTCAAATGACTACTAATTGCTCAATCTGCGCTGGAGTTAAATCTTGCACGTTATCCAACACAACTATTGCTCCCGCAGCCTTAAGAGTTGCACTATAAGCTTGACGGCGTTGGGCGGTTACTTGAACGTGCGGCGGGAGAACGCCTACACCCAGCCACATCCTCGAAGGATCGTGCGATCGCGCCCTTTCCACCGCATACATATCGCCGACTGTATCGCCTACATATAGTATTGGTGCTGTTTTTTCTAGGTTAAATTGTTGCTCTAATTGCTCGACTGCTGCCAAAAGTCCTGTCGGATCTGGCTTACCTGGCGCATCTTCCATCGCAATCAGTACAGGCGATCGCAAACCCAAACGTTTTGATAAGACGTAATTAGCCGAGGCGCGAGTCGCACCGCTAAAAAAGCCCCAAGGAATCCCCGCCTTACTCAATTGTTCGAGATAGTAAGGTTCTAGCAATAATGGTTCGTCGCAGATATAGCCTGTCCAATTTTCAGGATCTAAGCCTCGGTAACGCGATTGAAAAAAAGCAACAATTTCTTGATAATTAAGCTTAAAATCGGAGCGCCTTGTTCCTTGAGTTTCAAAATAACGATATATCAACTCTTGAGAAGCTTCCCAATCATTGTTCCAAATCCCTTCAGATTTAAGCTCGTCTATATCTACTTCTGTAGGGCGATAAGCATGATGAGTAAATTGCTCTACCGTATCTGCTAGCGCCCGTCGGTAAGAATTGCCCACATCGCGGATTACGCCATCAATATCAAAAATTACGATCGCTGAAGTCAATTTGTGTATGCACCTTGTAACTAAGATTGTTCGGCAGAAACCGTCTGTATGAGTTAAAATAAGCGATCGCATAGTTTTAAGCAAGTACCGTACATACAGGCGGAGGAAAGATTTGACGAAGTTTATCTTGAAGATTCTCTGGTTAGACGAAAACGTAGCCCTAGCAGTAGATCAAATCGTTGGCAAAGGAACTAGCCCTTTGACTCGTTACTTTTTTTGGCCGCGTAACGATGCTTGGGAAGAGTTAAAAAATGAGCTAGAAGCCAAACATTGGATTGCCGAACAAGATCGAGTCTCGATCCTCAATCAAGCCACAGAAGTAATTAACTACTGGCAAGAAGAAGGTAGAAGACGACCAATTGCTGAAGCCCAAGCCAAGTTTCCCGAAGTTGCTTTTACAGGTAGTGCTTAATCGCCGATTTGTCTAGATCGCTATTGTTATTTAGCGATCGCATCCTTCCTACTGCTAGAAAGTAGTTAGATAAAAGTGCGATCGCCTTAAATAACCAAATTTTAATTACTTTCTAGCATTTCCTTAGCTCTATTAACGTTTTGCCGCACTGCTGCGGCTGAAGTATGCAGCGCTGCCAATTCTGTATCTGTAAGTTTCAGTTCCCAAACTTTGCCAATACCACCGCAGCTTAAGCTACAAGGAACGCCGATAAATATATCTTCCAACCCATACTCGCCTTGAAGATAAGCCGCTACAGGCAATAAACGCGATTGATTGAGTAGTATTGACTCTACCATCAAACAAGTAGACGCTGCTGGGGCAAAATAGGCACTACCTGTCTGCATCAATTCTACAATTTCCGCGCCGCCGTTACGAGTTCTTGCTACCAAGCGATCGATTGCCTGTGCATCCATCAATTCAGTAATTGGCACGCCAGCAACGGTCGCATAACGCGCTACAGGAACCATCAAGTCGCCGTGACTGCCTAGTACCATCGTCTGCACGTCCATCACCGATACGCCCAGTTCCATCGCGATAAAGGCTTGAAACCTAGCAGAATCCAATACGCCAGCCATACCCATTATTCGATCGCGCGGTAAGTCTGTAGCTTGCCATGCTAAATATGTCATTACATCTAAAGGATTGGTGACAACAATCAAAATTGCTTGGGGAGATTGGGCGATCGCTTTTTTTGCCGCTTCGACAACTATTTTGGCATTCGTCTTCATCAAGTCGTCTCGACTCATGCCTGGTTTACGTGGGATTCCGGCTGTAATTACTACGACATCAGAATTAGCGGTATCGGCATAATCTGTCGTACCGCTAATCCGGCGATCGTGCAAAGAAATTCCCTTTGCTTCCAATAAATCCAGCGCCAATCCTTGAGGCATTCCTTGCACTACATCTAGCAACACTACATCAGCTAAATTTTTCTCAGCGATGCGTTGGGCTAAAGTGCTGCCAACTTTACCTGCACCAATCACGGTGACGCGGGGAGAGTGACAGACAAGGGGATTAACGTCTGTTGGCATCATAGGAAAGCGATCGCGTTTACTTAAGTAAGTAAATACTACTTAAATTCTTCCAACTGGTCTACACGCAGCCAAATATTAGGCGTAGGTACTTGCCCAAACATTACTAGCGCGTAATCGCCGCGAATATCTAATACTTGCCCTTTGGTTTCAAATATATAAGCAGGAAAGCGTACGTCACTAGCTTTTGCTTCTAGACTATTTTCTAACTTTTCGCGGACAGCACGAACCGCATCACCTTTTTTGACTGGCATAATTTATTTTATTTGACCTCTTAATCGCTATCTGAGAATTTTAAAGTGTTTGCGGGATTAGTCAAGTAGGAAATGTCACTTCCTCTATCAGCCTTTTCCCTGACTCTAAAACTAAAAATTCAATTATTTAGGGGCTATCTACCTCTAAATTTAGCTACAAAGCAAAAATTACGAATTACGCATTATCAATTACGAATTATTCTGGCACTGGGGGCAAAAGTGAGACGATCGCCCGGCTAACCTGATCCGTTCAATTGGCGTACTGCAAATTTGGCATGGTTCGCCTGTACGATTGTAGACCCAAGCTACACCACTATAGTTTCCATTTATACCTTGTATATTTACAAAATCACTAAAAGTAGTGCCACCAACAGCAATACTTGCTGCTAACACCTGAATAATCGCTGCGTGTAACTTTTCTACTTGACTAATTTGCAAGTTTGTACATAAGGTGCTTGGCAAAATATTAGCGATAAATAAAGCTTCATCAGCATAGATATTGCCAATCCCAGCCACGATCGCTTGATCCAACAATGCAGCTTTAATCGAACGGCGGCTATTTTTGAGTTTTGCGGCTAGATAATCTACCGTAAACGCGCTACTAAAAGGATCTAGCCCTAATTTGGCAAGTCCCGTAATTACTGAGGCGATCGCCATATTAGGCGGAACCCACCACATTTGTCCAAAAGTGCGCTGATCGACAAACCGCAGTTCTCGCCCTGCATCAAAAAATAATCTTACCCGCGTATGCTTGTGTAATGGCTCATTTGGGTGCATCCATAGCAATTGTCCCGTCATGCGTAAATGCACGCCCAAATAGCTGCTATCGTCCATCTGCGCTAGCAAATACTTACCGCGACGCTGCCACTGAGTAAATGCTTTACCTTTGATTCCAGCTATAAATTCGTCCACAGAAAGCGGGTAGGCGATCGTGCGACTTAATAGCACGTCCCCACCCGTAACTTTTTGGTTTAGGGTTACTCCCTCTAAACCGCACCGGACTGTTTCGACTTCAGGCAGTTCTGGCACAATTAACTAACGACTTTCCGTTCCCTGGTTAGCATCTCCGACTACAGTAGCACTACTGTCTCCAGATTCGGGCGCTGCGGCGGGGTTAGATGTCTTAGGACTAGATGGCGTACCTTGACCTGTTTTGCGGGTACGTTCGTCGAGAGTAGTTTGTTTGCCACCAGTTGCAGCGGTAGAAGCTTTTTTCGCTTTCGCTGTTGGTTTGGCAACTTCTACTAACTCGTGCAGGGCAAAGTTATTTGTATTTACGCCAGCATAGTTTAGGTTATTAAAGCGAACGATGACTGGATAGCGAATTCCACTTTGGTCAATAGAAGCAACTAATCCTGTGTCTTGAAACCAGTAGGATTCTGGTCTGAGAATCCGCACTTTAGAACCACGTTCAACCATGATTATCTTCCCTTTGATTTATTAATTGCCAACAAATAGGGCTAATTGTTCTCACTCTACAACCCGATCGCAACCCTCTGGGCTGTTTGGTCTTTAAGTTTTGTTGCGCTATTCTACCCAACGCACTGCAACAAAATGGGCTTTTTGCCCCCATTCATCGCGTCTAGCTGTAATATTTTCAATTTCTAAGTTCAAAGGCACAGCCGTTGTAATATACCTTTGGGCGAGGCTACCTACATCTGGCGCTAATTGAGATGCTGCTTGTGCTGCAATCCCAAAGCCAATTAATTGCTCAATTATTCCTCTAGGTAATAGCAGATGCATACTCACAGCAAAAGTAGCTGTCAGTAGCATTTCTACAGATACATTTGTGCCGCAACGAGGATGAATAGCTAAATTGTCTTCCCCATGAGTAAGTCTGCGTAAGGCGAGGCGAACTGCCCGTTGCAAGTCGATAAGATTTACCTCACCGTAGATATAAAACCCTTTATCTGTAGATAAACCACCCAAGAGAGGAGAAGATGATGGCGATTCGCTCAAAACCCAAACCGTAGCGTGTTCTAAAGCGTGAATTTGCCGCAGCATGAGAATTTCCTTTAATCCGACAACAAAAGGTAATTGCCTGAGCAAATCTGCATCTTCTATAGGTTGATTAGGCAGATAGAAGCTAAAATCAAACGCAGCAGACATAGCAGCACCAATCCTTAGCCGCTAGCTAAAAGAAACATTTGTTTAACTTTAACCTTTGCAGCCAAAAATCTTAGATAATCGTTATTACCATTATCTCAACTTCATTTAGCAGTAGAAATACTCTTTTTCAAAGTAGTGCTATAGGGAAAAAGCTAAAGAATGTGCTAGGACGAAATCGTTTTAGAAAGTTTGCTACACCCTAGAGCCTCTATATTGACAATTTTCACTGCATTGGTTCTGAAGTAAGTAGATATTTTTTTATAATTTATCCAGCACGATTTCGGTTTGATTCATGAAGTCTTATCTTGCCGCAGCAATTCAAATGACTAGCCTGCCTAACTTAGAGAAGAATCTAGTTCAGGCTGAAGAACTGATCGAACTTGCCAAAAGGCAGGGTGCAGAGCTAATTACACTACCGGAAAACTTTTCTTTTTTGGGGGAAGAAGTAGACAAAATTTCTCAAGCAGAAGCGATCGCCCAACAGAGCGAAAAATTCCTCAAAACTATGGCGCAGCGCTTCCAGGTAACAATTTTGGGTGGTGGTTTTCCCGTCCCAGTAGATGCTGATAAAGTCTATAACACGGCTTTATTAATTGACCCTAACGGTGAGGAAATAGCTCGCTATCAAAAAGTCCATTTATTTGATGTCAATTTGCCTGATGGCAATACCTATCGCGAATCAAAGACAGTCATGGCAGGGACTTCAATGCCAAAGGTTCACGCTTCCAAAGAATTAGGCAATCTTGGCTTATCTGTATGCTATGACGTTCGCTTTCCCGAACTGTACCGCCATTTGGCGCAAAAAGGAGCCGATGTCGTATTTATTCCGGCGGCTTTTACGGCTTATACAGGTAAAGATCATTGGCAAATTCTTCTGCAAGCAAGAGCGATTGAAAACACCTGCTACGTCATCGCCCCAGCCCAGACAGGACAACACTACTCTTTGCGCCAAACTCACGGTCACGCCATGATTATCGACCCTTGGGGAGCGATTTTAGCAGATGCAGGCGATCGCCCTGGAGTTGCGATCGCGGAAATTTCTCCGACTCGTTTGCAGCAAGTGCGCCGTCAAATGCCTTCATTGCAGCACCGCGTATTTATCTAAAAAAATCGGGTAGCAACAGCTACCCGAAGTTATTTAAACTTACTAATAATTAAGCTTTGACAGCTTGCTTAGTAATGGCATTCAATTCGCCTTTAGCATACTTAGCAGCAAAATCATCTAAGGAGATTTGCTTGATTTTGCTACCTTGACCAGCAGATTCAAATTGCTTGTAGCGATCGCCACAAACTTTCTGCATATATACAATTGAAGGCTTGAGGAAGTGACGGGGGTCAAATTCCTTGGGATTAGCCATCAATGCTTCGCGCACCGCAGCAGTAATCGCCAAACGGTTATCGGTATCGATATTTACCTTACGCACGCCGCTCTTGATCCCTTTTTGAATTTCTTCAACAGGTACGCCGTAAGTTTCAGGGATTTGTCCGCCGTTTTGGTTGATGATGGCAAGTAAATCTTCAGGTACAGAAGAAGAACCGTGCATAACTAAGTGAGTATTAGGCAAGCGGCGGTGGATTTCTTCAATCCGGCTAATTGCCAAAATTTCCCCAGTCGGCTTGCGAGTAAACTTGTAAGCGCCGTGACTTGTGCCAATTGCTACAGCCAAAGCATCTACTTGTGTTTGCTCTACGAATGCTACAGCTTCGTCGGGGTCAGTTAATAGCTGGTCGTGGGATAGAACGCCCTCAGCACCGTGACCGTCTTCTTTGTCACCCATACCAGTTTCTAGTGAACCCAAGCAACCGAGTTCGCCTTCAACACTAACGCCAATTGCGTGAGCTACATCGACAACTTTGCGAGTTACTTCAACGTTGTACTCGAAGCTAGCTGGGGTTTTGGCATCAGCTTCTAAAGAACCATCCATCATCACGCTAGTGAAGCCATGACTCATTGCTGAGTAGCAAGTCGCTGGGCTATTGCCGTGATCTTGGTGCATGGCAATGGGAATATGGGGGTATGTCTCTACCGCCGCCAAAATTAGGTGACGCAGAAACGACTCGCCTGCATACTTACGAGCGCCACGAGAAGCCTGAAGAATCACGGGGCTATCTAGTTCATGGGCAGCTTGCATGATTGCTTGGATCTGCTCCATGTTATTAACGTTGTAAGCTGGGATGCCGTAGCCATTCTCAGCCGCATGATCTAAAAGCAGCCGCATTGGTACGAGCGCCATAGAAAGTCCTCCTAATTTGGTTGTCAGCTAGTGTTATCGACAAGCGTTGTATTACGCTAATCTTAAGATAATTTTCAACTTTATCAAAAATTATATCTGTGTATGCTACCAAAGCTTACACTTGAGCAAGTATTTCATCTTATTCTAGAGCTTATCTGCAATGTGCTGGGCAGCTTCGGCTGAAGTACGTACTGGGATAATTTCAAAATGACCCAAGTCTTGCCAAGCTTCAATCCAAGTATCAAATAAGGCGCGATCGCTTGTCCGCATCAGTTGAAAGCAGCGAGAATACTCTAAATCTACCCAGCTATCTATATACTCAAGCCCAGGTGGTAATTGACGACCGCGATCGCGGGCGCGGCGATAGATCTCAACAGCCGCACCTGCGTTGAAATACTCAATCACCATGTACAGCATGATTTTAACCTCGTGCGATCGTTTTTTTGCTTCTAAAAATAGATTTTCTTATTCTAAACTAGGTGGGTGTTCTCCCATTTTCACCCACATCCGACGCACACGAATTAACTCAGGACGATTCATCTTTAAGGTAACAATAGTAGCTCTATCTATTGGTGTCAGTCCAATTATTTCTGTAAAAGCTTCATTCCAAGCAAAATGTTCTGTCCACTTTTGCAAATGAGGGTGAAATATAGAAACTGTATTTTGAGTTTGAGGATCTATTACTTGTTGGCGATTTGACTTGTATCGATTGCACATTGGACAAGCCAAACACAAATTTTCAAAAACTGTTTTTCCACCAACTGAACGAGGAATAATATGTTCGCACTCAAAGGTAACAGGCATTAAAGCATTAGCAGTAAGGCAGTATGCACAACAACTATTGAAGCGACTGTAAACCTGTCTTTTTAATTCTTCGTTAATATACTCGCTCATTAAACAGGTAGCAGTGCATCCATCTTCTTTAAGGTATATCTAGCTCTAGTCCTCAGAATTGTTAATTTATCAACTTGAGATAAAATAACGTCTAAAACAATAGTTTCTTGAGCAGATAATTGCCCTTCAGAATTTTGTATAAGCAGGCTGTTTAACTGTTCTTGTTGAGATGTAGATAATACACTTTCTGCTAAAGCTTCTAATTCATCTCGACTCAAACCAATTAAGCATTCAGGATCTTTTTCTAGCGGATTTTTTAGTTGATAGTTAGTTTCCAAGTTTATTTTATTAATGAAATCTTTAAATAACAGAGCTAACTGTATGCCATCTATATTCAAAATTCTTTGGCTTTCATAAGAAAGATTATGACTCAATAAAGTTTCATCTGTTGCTTCAAGTGTTTTACCTGCTATATAGTTGTTTTGCAAGTAAATATACATCTCCTGATATAGTTGGTTTAGTCTGCGATTATTTTGAGCTATCGCATTTAAATCTTCTAAAAGGTCAGTAATATTTTCAGCAATTTTTTCTAACTGCTTTTGTTCTGCTTCTAAAAGTGGTGCTTCTAGTTGTTCTAGTGCAATCAAAAATGCTTTTAAAGTAATTTCATCTGCTTGTTTCATAATTGACTACTATGGAATATGAAGGGCATTGACTACAATCGCAGGTCTTACTTTAGAACTGGATAAGTCAGAAAAAGGGTATCTTACGCAAGATGATGTCATTTTTCAAGTAGCTGGGCATAAACATCATCCTCTGTGTTATTCCACACAGCGTAAGAGCGATACTTGACTTGTCTGAACCCAAAATGCAGATTCATCTTCAGGTAAAAGAGTAACTAAAATCCTCGTGCTTTCAGGAATTTCAGTTTACTCTAATAGTTCAATTTTGCCTTGACGAACGATCGCCCAAAGTGTCTTCAGCATACTAAAAAGTAATGAGCGTGAGGCTTTTAGACAATTATATATTTATGGGTCGCCTGGGATTCGAACCCAGAACTATTCGGTTAAAAGCCGAGTACTCTACCGTTGAGTTAGCGACCCTTGAGTTATTGGCGTTTTTAAGACCGTTTTCAACTGTAACACGCCTGTCAATAAAACACAATACTTTTATAAAAAAGTCACGTTCATGCTCACCCAAGTCTGCAAAGTTTCCCCTGGTGGCAGCATTACTAAGTCTTCACCTGTATTTAGCGCGTTGCGAGGAGCGCTCCAAGGCTCTAAACAGTAGAAGTCTTTACCTTTTAACGTCCAAAAGACTAATGTGCCGTAGTAAGCGTTATTCCACTCCATATTTAATTGCAATTGACGGCTAATATCGCTGACTGTGGCTGAATCTCCTGATAATTTCCTAAATGCAGCATCAATTTCATCGCTGTTGAGGTCAAAGCCATTAAAAGGGTGACTTGTCTTAGTTTTCTGGTCTTGAAACTCGCTACTAGGAATATGAAACTCTAAACTAGCCTTATCTTGGACGCAGAAGTAGGGATGCAAGCCTACAGAAAAAGGCATCGGCTCATTTGAGCGATTGGTAAAATTTTGATAAATCACTAAACTATTACCCCATAGCCGATAGCTAAAACTTAGCTGAAAGTCAAACGGGTAGACTGCTTTAGTCTCTTCGTTGCTATCTAAAATTAAGGTAATACTGGCACAATCGTCAGTTGCTTGTTCGGCAACTTGCCAAGGTAAATCGCGAGCAAAACCATGTTGCTTTAAGGTGTATTGCTGACCTTGGTAAGTGTAGGTGTTATCTGGTAAATTGCCGCAGATCGGGAACAATATAGGAATGCCGCCACGAACGCTTAATTCGGGGTGGGAAAAGCGATCGCGATCTAAGTACAATATTTCTTGCCCTTGAATCCGCCACTGGGTAATAATTCCACCACGTTCGGGTACAACTTCCAACTCCGATTGCGCGTAAGAATCAGAGAGAGTATAGGTTTTGTACTGTTGTTGACTAGATGCGATCGCAAACATAAATAATTTCCTAAATCCTACTGGTCTTCAGCAAACACGAAGCGGTACAACTCATTAGCTGCTGGTTCTGGGCTTTCTTCAGCAAACTTTACAGCTTCGTCGATAAGTTGGCTAATTTTGCGCTCAATTTCCTTAAGTTCTGACTCGGTAGCTAAATTATGCTCTGTGAGATAATTTGCTAACTTCTTAATCGGATCGCGACTAAACCAAAACTCTTTTTCTTCCTTCGAGCGCAATTCGTCGGGATCGGCAAGTGAGTGTCCGCGAAAACGATAAGTCAAGGCTTCAATGACAGTCGGACCTTCGCCAGCCCGCGCCCGCTCTACAGCTTCTTTAGCCACTGCTCTTACTGCTAGTACATCCATCCCATCTACTTCTACCCCAGCCATACCGAAGGCATGAGCTTTTTTATAGATTTGAGGATCGGAAGTTGCGCGATCGTGAGCCATACCGATCGCCCACTTATTATTCTCAACTACATATATAATTGGTAATTTCCATAAAGCTGCCATATTTAGGCATTCAAAAAACTGCCCGTTATTGGCTGCGCCATCGCCAAAAAAGCAAGCCGTTACTTGATCGGCATAGTTTTCATCTTTTAAAGCTTCGCGGCGATATTTAGTTTGAAAAGCAGCGCCCGTCGCTACCGGAATACCTTCGGCAACAAACGCATAACCGCCTAATAACTTATGTTCGTGAGAAAACATATGCATAGAACCGCCGCGTCCTTTGCTGCATCCTGTGGCTTTGCCAAACAACTCAGCCATTACTTCTTTGGCTGGTACTCCAGCACTCAAAGCATGGACGTGATCGCGGTAGGTACTGCAAACATAGTCTTCTCCTGGACGCATTGCTTGAATTACGCCAGTCGAAACTGCTTCTTGACCGTTATACAAGTGGACAAAACCGAACATTTTGCCCCTGTAGTACATTTCGGCGCATTTATCTTCAAAATACCGCCCCAAAATCATGTCTTCGTAAAGCCTTAAGCCTACATCTGGGGTAATTTCGCTGGAAGTAGCAACAAAAGTGGGTAATGCTCTCTCTTGAACCATTGAGGTGTTTTGTCCTTGTAGTAATAGTCTTTATGGCTAATAATGTTAGGCAAACATTAATAATACTGTTACCAAACGCAATGTAAGTGTGAAGGTCACAAGTTATTATAGTGTCACGGTTTGACTGACCTGATAAACGCTTTTGATTGTAGGTCAATTTTGTTGTTCGCGGTACAGGGGAAGTAGGCTGTGCGGATTCCACTCGATTATTACCGAATTTTAGGGTTGCCGATCCAAGCAAGTGCAGACCAGTTGCAGCAAGCTTATCGCGATCGCTTGTTGCAGTTGCCTAGACGCGAGTATTCAGAAAAAGCGATCGCTGCCCGCAAACAAATTTTAGAAGTTGCTTATGCCGTTTTAGCCGATCCCAAGCAGCGCCAACGTTACGATAGCAACTATTTTTCCACGTACGGGGAGCCGGAATCTGACAGCGACACAATTGCCGTCGATACGCTTGCACCTAGTATTGAAATTTCTGACGATCAATTTATTGGCGCGTTGTCAATTTTACAAGAGTTAGGCGAGTACGAACTTGTATTAACTTTAAGCAATCCTTATCTGCACCAAGATCCCGCATCAGCACAAAATACCGATCCCGATATTGTTTTAACAGTCGCTCTTGCTTGCTTAGAGTTAGGCAGAGAACAATGGCAGCAAGGTCAATACGAAAAGGCAGCTTATTCGTTAGAACAAGGACATAATTTACTGATCAATACGCAGTTGTTTGCTGGACTTAGCAGCGAAATTCAAGCAGATTTATATAAACTTCGCCCTTACAGAATCTTAGAACTACTATCGCAACCAGAACATAATCTAGTCGAACGTCGGCAAGGTTTGCGCTTGCTGCAAGAAATGCTAGAACAACGCGGCGGAATCGATGGTACTGGCGAAGATGGATCGGGTTTAGCTTTAGATGACTTTTTGCGGTTTATTCAACAGTTGCGGAGTTATTTAACTTCTAGAGAACAACAAGACTTATTTGAAGCTGAAAGCCAACGCCCGTCGGCAGTAGCAAACTATTTGGCTGTATATGCGGCGATCGCGCGCGGATTCGCCGAAAGAATGCCTGTATTTATTCGCAAAGCTAAATTGCACCTGATGCGGCTAGGTAAACGTCAAGACGTGCATTTAGAACAAGCAGTATGTTCGTTGCTACTAGGGCAAACGGCAGAAGCAAGTAGAGCTTTAGAACTTTCCCAAGAATACGAAACTCTAGCATTTATTCAAGAAAATTCTCAAGGCGCTCCCGATTTACTGCCAGGATTATGCTTGTATAGCGAACGCTGGTTGCAAAATGAAGTATTCGTCCAATTTAGGGATTTAGCTGACGAGCAAGTTTCGCTCAAAGATTACTTCGCAAACGAGCAAGTTCAAGCTTATTTAGAAGCACTCCCGACAGAAGCAGAAGCAACAAATGAATGGGATGCTGTAGCAGTTGCATCGCCGACACACGCCCAAGCTAGCCAAGAAGATAGTCAAGGCTCGACTATTACCCGCACTTCTGGAGGAGCGATCGCTTTAGCAGATAGAAATGTAGCAAATAGTAGTACATTAGTTGCGATCGAGCCATCCGCGCGTCCAAAAAAACGCCAGCGCCGTTTTAGAAGTGGTGGTGCAGGTACAAAACCAATGCGCCTCATTTTACTAGGGCTAGGTGGTTTATTAGGAGTCTTATTTTTAGGATTTTTGGCAACTAAAACTTACGGGTGGTTGCAACAAAGTCTAAATCCTGCTCCGCTCCTCGAAGGAGAACAACCAGTAGTACAGCTAAACGAGCCATTATTTACTGATGCAAGCTTGCAAGCACCATCAGCAGACGGTTTATTAACCAAAGAAAGCGCTCAAGATGTGATTCAAGAGTGGTTAGTTACCAAATCCCTCGCTTTTAGTTCGCGGCATCAAGCTGATGAGTTGAAACAAATTTTAGCAGAACCAGCATTGTCCCAATGGCAGCAAAGAGTAGAACGCGATCGCACAAGCAACCGCTACAGACAGTTTAAGCACGAATTGACAGTAAACTCAGTAGAAACTGATGCCACAAATAGCGATCGCGCCCAAGTGATAGCTACAGTAAATGAAGTAGCTCAAGTTTATACTGGCGATCGGCTCGACGAAAATATGTCTTACGACGAAAAATTGCAAGTAAGATATAACTTAGTGCGGCAAAGCGATCGCTGGCAAATTCAAGATATGGCTGTACTAAAGTAGTTTTTGCTCTCACTATCTTTTTATATAGCTATCCATAGCTAAAAAATTAGTCCAATCGACAACAAAGCCGCGTACAATTAATTGCACGTATTTTCTTAACGCAGGGGCAAAACAAATGCCAGCAGCAGTGGGAACAATAGAAACATTAGGTTTTCCGGCGGTGCTAGCAGCAGCGGATGCAATGGTAAAAGCTGGCTCAGTAACGCTGGTTTATTATGGTTTGGCAGAAAGCGGACAATTTATTGTGAGCGTCCGAGGTAGAGTATCTGAAGTTAAAATTGCTGTGGCGGCTGGGATTGAGGCAGGAGAGGCGGCTTACGGCGGGCAAGTAATTACCCACTACATCATTCCTAACCCGACTGAAAACGTAGAGGATGTTTTGCCAATTGAGTACACGGCAAAAGTAGAACGATTTAGAGAGTAAGGCGCACTGACGAGTATCGGCTTACAATTATTTCTTGGCTTCAATTAATTCATTTTTTGGGAGAATTGCTAATGTCGGCACAGGCAGTTGGTTCGATTGAGACAAAGGGTTTTCCGGCTGTACTTGCAGCGGCAGACGCAATGGTAAAAGCAGGTAGAGTAACTTTAGTTGGCTATATCAGAGTTGGTAGCGCTCGGTTTACAGTCAACATCAGGGGAGATGTTTCTGAGGTCAAAACTGCTATGGCGGCTGGAATTGATGCCGTAGAGAAGGTTTATGGCGGTACTCTAGAATCTTGGGTAATTATCCCTCGCCCCCATGAGAACGTAGAAACAGTATTGCCGATCGCCTATACAGATGAAGTTGAAGTTTATCGAGATGCTGTAGAACAGCCGATCGTTAGACATAGATAGAACAGTGACCAGTGACCAGTGACCAGTGACCAGTTAAAGAGTTAACTGTTAGTACAGTTAACTGTGGCTAGCCAGTATGTCTTAAATGGTTACTGCATAACTGCTTACTGTCTAAAACCTGGTCACTGTTTACCTAGTTGCTGATTCAAATGTGTTCTGTTTCGATTATTATTCCGACTCTAAATGAGGCAAGCTGTTTGGGACGTACTTTACGTCAGTTGAGTATTCTTAATCCAGCACCTTGGGAAGTATTGGTAGTAGATGGCGGGAGTTCTGATGAAACGCTCGCCATCGCTCAATTGGCGGGAGTAAATGTAGTCGATTGCCAACAATGCGGGCGATCGCCGCAAATGAATCAAGGGGCAAAAATTGCTACAGGGGAAATTTTGTGTTTTCTCCATGCCGATACTTATGTACCTGACGATTTGGTCGCAGCAATTGAGACAACTTTGGCTGATAAAACTGTTGCTGGAGGTGGTTTTATCTCGCTGATGGCTGGTTCTCAAACTACGCGCTGGGGTGTATCGCTGCATAATTACTTAAAAACTTACTATGCTCCTTTACTATTTCGCCCGCACTTATTTTTTAAGGGATTGCGTTTGTTGTTTGGCGATCAGGTAATGTTTTGTCGCCGCGCTGATTTTTGGGAGTGTGGTGGCTTTGATGATGTACCAATATTGGAAGAAGCAGATTTGTGTCTTAAATTAGTCCGGCGCGGAAAAATTCGCCAGGTAAATAGAGTCGTGCAAAGTAGCGATCGCCGCGTAGCTCATTGGGGTGCGCTTAAAGCTACAGGTATATACCTCTATATCGGTTTTTTGTGGGGTCTGGGCGTATCGCCAAACTATCTCAAAAAGTTTTATGAGGATATTCGTTCAAATTGAGTTTCAACGGCTCCTAAAGCTTTGAGCGTGGATATTTGAGCAGGTGTTAAGCCTTTAATTTGAGTAATATTCATGTTTTCATAAGGACGAGGCGATCGCATAGTTAGCAATTCGCCAGTTTCTAAATCCCAGCGCTTAATTACTTCATCAAAGCTACTGCTAATAACCATACTTCCCTGGGGTGTCTGCCGAGAGGAAAGCGAATATATTAATCCTGTATGTCCTGTTAATGTTTGGATGCATTGCCCAGTAGACAAATCCCAAACGCGGATAGTGCGATCGAAGCTACCACTTAGTAACTTATCCTTATCAGCATAAGCGATCGCCGTTACAGGTGCAGTATGTCCTTGTAATACTTGCACGCACTCTCCAGTGCTAACATCCCAGATGCGGATAGTGCGATCGAAACTGCAACTAGCTAACTGTTTGCCATCAAAGTTGAAAGCTACTGACCAAACACTATTAGTATGTGCTTTTAAAGTAAAAATACATTCTCCACTACTAACTTCCCAAACTTTGATACTTTGGTCAAAGCTACTACTAGCAAGATACAAACCATCAGGACTAAAAGCAACCGCAGTTACAGAAGCAGTATGTTCTTGCCAAGTTTTGATACATTTACCAGTATTTAGATCCCAAAGCTTGACAGTTTGATCGTAGCTAGCACTAGCAAGAGTTAAACCATCAGGACTAAAGGCAACACACCAAACCCAACTAGAATGTCCTTGTAAAGTGCTAAGACACTGCCCAGTTTGATAATCCCATAACTTAATAGTGCGATCGGCACTGCCTGTAGCAAGAATTTCTGATTGGGGGGCAAAAGCAACAGACCACACTCGGTTAGTGTGTGCTTGAATAGTTTGCAGACATTCGCCCGTATTAGGATTCCATAGTCTGACACATTGATCTTCGTGTCCGCTAGCTAAGATGTGGCAACTTGGGCTGAGAGATACTGATAAAACCGAATTAGTATGTCCTTGAATAGTTTTATTGCACTGCCCTGTTTTAATATCCCAGATTTTCGTAGCATGGTCGTCACCACCGCTAGCTAAGTATTGGCTGTCAGGACTAAAAGCAACACTCCAAACTCTATTGGTATGACCGATAAAAGTCTGCTTGCATTGTCTTGTTTGCACATCCCACAGTTTAATATTATGGTCGTAACTGCTACTAGCTAACCATTGACCGTCATTACTAAAACTCAAAGCAGTAATTACATTGCTGTGGGCTGGAATAACTTGCAAACATTGACTTGTTAACACATTCCACATTCTAATTGTCCAATCGTAGCCGCCACTAGCTAGAGTTTGTCCATCGGGGCTAAATGCAATAGTTTTCACCCATTTGCTATGTCCTGTTAGAGTTTGGTAGCATTCACCTGTAGTTGTATCCCATAACTTAATTGTCAAATCCTCCGAACTACTTGCAATAGTTCCCCCATCTGGACTAAATGCAACTGCCCATACGCGCTGAGTATGTTCTAGCAATAAACGCGGCGGAGAATTTAAATTAGTTAGATCCCAAAGCCGGATACTGGTGTCTTGAGAGCTAGTTGCCAAAGTTCGCCCATCAGGACTAAATGCAACAGCGTTTACAGAATAAGTATGTCCTGTTAGTGTTGTTAGGCAATTTCCAGTTGTGACATCCCAGAGTTTTACTAAATAATCATCGGCTACGCTTGCTAGCATTTTGCCATCAGGACTAAATACGACTTGCCAAGCCCAATGACTGTGTTCTTTGCAGCTTGCTAATTGTTTGCCATCTTCAACTTGCCATATTTGAATTTCGCCGCTAGTATCGCTAGTTGCTAGGATTTGACCGTTGGGACTAAAAGCAACGGTAGTAATACCACCAAAGGTTTCCGCAAAAACGCAGCGATCGATCGCTGCACCAGAGAAGTTAAGATCGTGCAAACTACACTCAGCTAAGTATGCTTGGCGGATAGTTAAGGCAGAAAAGTCGCATAAAGCTTTATCTTTACTACAAGCATTGCTTAAGTCTATTTGCAGTTGCCAGTACAAATTAAGTAAATTGCCTGCAACGTAACCATGTTGGTAGGTACTTTGATGTTGTAATTTCAGTAAAATTTGGTTGAGATGCGCTTGCAGCGTTTGCCTATTTTTAAATGTACTTAACAGCGCAGTGCAGACAGGTCGCAAAATTAGCAGAATTTGAGCTTGGCGGATGTAGTCTCTACTGGTAGCTTTAATCAAAGCATGGCTGTGAAGTAGGTGCAACTGTTGGCTGGAGATTTCAGTAGAAAACTGCTTGACTAAAAGTCCCGTTACGTACTCCATAACAGCAGGTTGTTGAGTGCAGCCAAAACTACTTGTTTCAATAAGCGATCGCCCTTTGAGTGCTTCTATTGCTTGCAGTAGTTCCCTCTGCAATACTTTGGGGATAATATCTGCCTGCAATTGCTCTAGTCTTACCCATTCGCGGCTAATTGCTAGCCAGGACATTACTTGTTTTTCTAAGTGCGATAGGCGGCTAAATTGTTGTGAGAGTAAATCCCAAATATCGCCAAATACACTCGTACCTTGGCTTAAGAAGGCTTGAATATCTCCCCCAAATAAGGATGAGATCGTTGATGCAGCAATTTTGAGTGCTAAGGGATTACCAGCATACAGGTTATTTAGCTGTTCGTATTCTAATTGGGAGCTAGCTATTTGTTTTGTTTGCAGGATACTTTGTCCTGCCGCTGGTTGCAATCCTGTTAGTCTATGCGATCGCACTGGTAAAGTTGCACCTTCTCTTGCGGCTAATCCTACGGGCTTTTCTCGGCTTGTGACAATTAAGCAACTTTGGTGACGTTCGTCAGCGATGCGTCTTAGTAGTTGTCCGTATCCTTCACAACCTGGGCGGTATTGTCCGAATTCGTCACTTTGCAAGATTGTTTCCGCATTGTCGAGTATTAGTAGACAGCGGGAAGAACGCAGGTATTCGATTAATGAAGAAATGCGATCGTCAATACTCACCGATTGTTCGGCGGCTTGTTGGCAAGAAACAAATAATATTAATTCTGATAGCAGATTTTCAATTGTGGGGGCGTTACGCAGACTACGCCAAATTAAAAAATCAAAATTTGCCTGTACCTGTTCTGCTAGCTTTACTGCTAGGGCAGTTTTGCCGATACCGCCCATACCAAGGATGGTAATTAAACGGCAGCGATCGCTTATTACCCACTGTGATAAAGTTGTCAGTTCGGGCGATCGTCCGTAGAAGATAGATGCATCAATTGCTTCACCCCAATCAATTTGAGGAGTCGGTGAATTTGAGTTAGCAACTATTGTGCTGTTATTTCTTTGTACTGCCCGTTTTAGCACTGCTTGGAAGTTATTTTTAGTAACTTTTTCGCCCAATGCTAGGGAGAGTTGCTGCCACAACTTAGAGCCAGTATCTCTGATATAGCCTAGGTCGTAACCAGAGCTTTTAGCTATCTGGGCGTACGATTGTTCTACCCATGCTTGCCGAAACACTACTACCTGAATTTTGTTAAAACTCTTCTCTATAACTTGTTGAGCGAGTTCTAACGCCTCTTCAACGGTCATTTATTTTTTAAAGTTTATTTGCTAATTTTTTCCATAAAAACACACTTTTTCTGACTTTCATCAAACCTTCGTCAGTTGTTGTTGATTATACCAAATATTTATCTTCGCTTAAAGTAAAACTGCAATGAAACAATTTAGAGGAATTTTGCTTCTGAGCATTCAAGGTATAAATGGACTCAAGAAAGCTAACTATGAGAATCAAACAAGTTAAAAGCTTCACTATTGCAGCTACATCTGTTGCCCTTATTGGTACGGCATTTCCGTTTTTGATACCTGTTCAGGCAAATCCTGGTTGCACTACTGGAGTAGGAACCCTCGATCCCATGTGTCCTGGAGGTATTACCAGAGGACGCAAAAAGTATGGTAGAGAATCAGAAAGAAGCGATCGCAATTATCAGCGCCAGGGAAGGTTTATCGGCAATCAACTATCGGGAAAGTGTATAGACGTGTCTGGCGAACCTGGGGAAATTAACAGCGCACCCTTACTACTTTGGGATTGCGAAACATCTGGGCGCAATGCTCGTAATGGCTCACCTACGGATCAAAGATGGGTAATGGTAGATGGTGGTTTTATCAAGAACACATTATCGGGAAAGTGTATAGATGTATCCGGCGCACCTGGAGAACATAATGGTACACCGCTAATACTATGGGAATGTGAAACATCTGGGCGCAATGCTGACAATGGTTCGCCTACAGATCAAAGATGGGAATTTACATCTGAAGGATTTATCAGAAATAAGCTATCAGGCAAATGCATTGATGTGTCTGGCGCTCCTGGTGATACCAATAGCGCACATTTATTACTGTGGGATTGCGAAACATCTGGGCATAATGCTGAAAACGGTTCGCCTACAGATCAAATGTGGAGTTTTGGGCAGAGAAGGTATTAAGAGACTTGCTTGATAGATTAGTTTGAGGAGAAAAGGAGGACAAGGAGAAATTAAATTGCTAATTTTTAGAGCGATCGCCTATTTCTGCAAGCAGTCTAATCTGTAAAGCTAGATATTTGGCTTGCAGATTATGAGCTAAAGCTTTGGTAATTGTCGCTGCTTTAAGGTCTGAGCTTCACAAGGCTAAAAACACAATTACCATTTATTTTTTCTTACTCGCCTCTTGGTAATAATGAAAGAGGCTGGCACAATTTCAGCTAGCTTGCGTCATAGTAACTGGGGATAGGAATGCTGCTGGCGATCGCTATAAGATGACAAGTTGGGTAATGGTTAATTGTTAATAATGAGAACAATAGTTAGTATGAACGGTCTAAAAAATAGTTTACTGATAATTACATCAGTTTTATTAACTTCTAGTATTGCAGCGAAAGTAGGAGCAGAACTCGCAATCAAAAATAACGTACAAGCTCAAGCGCAGCCTGCATTACCTTCATTACCGCCAACGCCTGCACCCTTACCAAATAATACTGTTCCACCTCCTACACCCCCATCACCTGCACCCTTACCACCAAATATTCCACCTCAAGTTCAAGCTGCACCCTCATCGCCTGCTGACGCGATCTCTCAAGTAGTTGCGGCGGGATTGATGAGTAACCTTGCTGACGGACAATTTCACCCCGAATTATTTGTTAGTCGTGCTGAATTAGCATCAATATTAGTGCGCTCTTTTGGGTTGGATAAAAGAGCCGCAGCCACTCAAGCAGGCACAATTGAAGTTGAAGATGTACCTAGTTCGCACTGGGCTTACAAAGACATTCAAACAGTGCTAAGAACTGGAATTATGAAAGGGTATCGAGGTAATACATTCTTTCCCAATCAAAAGGTAACAAGAGCAGAAGCACTAGCTATTTTTGCTCAAGCTTATGGTGTATTTCAGTTTCCCGACAATACAGTAGAAGAAATCTTATCCCAATATCCAGATGCCGCTTCTATTCCTGCTTGGGCAAGAAAATCCTTGGCTACTGCATTAAATGTTGGATTTGTCAATACAGATACCCAAAATAATATAAATCCGTTGCAGCCAATGACTCGTGCAGACATGGCTTACGCATTGAGTCAGTATTTGGCAAGTAGTAATAGGACTGCAAATACTCAAAGTCCTGCTAAGTAGTAGAAAGCTTGCAAGCCAAACAGCAAACACATAAACTTTGGCAGGAAAGCAAGAAAATGCCAAAGTATTTATAACTTTACCAAAGGGCGCGAATTGGTTGCTGCGGTTGAGTTGGCGCTGGTTGTTCGACTGGAACTGCTGCTGGTTCTGGTTGTGCAACTGGCGCTGCAGTTGTTGGTTCAGGTGCTTGAAGTTGAACGCTTCTTTATCTGGAGCAAATTTGTTTATACACTTGTCGTACTCGTTCAACCGCCTCAATTTCTCCTGCAGACATTTCTGTAGGAGTTTGTTGCACGTTTTCTTCAGTTTGAGTATTTTGGGCTAACACGGCGTTAACTGCAACTCGCTCAAACGGGCATTTACGTTTAGTAGCAGTTTCGCTACCAGGATGAGTTGTTTCGTGGGAAGCAATAGTTGGTGATGAAACACCTACGATTAGCAAGCTTGTAACTGACACTATTTTGCAAGTCCTACTGAGGTCAAAGCGCATAATTAGGCTACCTTTATAAAACTTTTGTGGACAAAAACGAGCAATCCAAAGTTAAAAAATAAACACAAATTTTGGAAATCTAGTTACTAGAAATACTTCTCAATCAAAGTAATTACAAAATTATATGACTAAGTATTTTTTCCGTCAATAAATGCAGCAAGTAGCGCTCCTGAGCTTGTTTAAAGTTTAACCTTGTCCAATTTTCTTAGTTATATAGCTTTTAAATTTGCTGCAAATCTCAGGTATGACGAGTGAGGTAATTAAACTGCGTGTATTTAAGTATATTTTGATACATTAGCGTTTTACCGATAACTTATATTTATTTACCTTTTCAAGGAGAAACGTAACAATCCGCAAACAACTAAGTTGAGTGTTTAAATTTAGTTATCAAAGGGATGTTTAAGTTGACTAATGTATAGGTCTACTGACTTTTGCCTGACTTTTTCCTGACCTTTTACCGACTGACAAAGCTAATAGTGAATAGCTATTTTTAGATTAAATGGCACGGTGATATAGATCGAAGTGCTCTAGTAAAATTTTTGTTTTTTTAAGGAATTTAGTTATGTCTTGGGTTAGAAGTACGAAACAAGCACTTTATTTGATGGACAATGACAGCTATTTAGATAAAGTTGAATATCAGGTTGATAATACAGGTGATTTAAGAGCCGATCTACCATTACCCTGGTTCAATCAGAATGAGCCACCAAAAACATTGGTTATAGAACTTAATGGTAGTACCGAGCCAGCTTCAATAAATGAAAGTAGCAATGGTTCATCTAACTCTAAAATATCTGCCCAGCGATATGCTTTTTTAGATTTAATTGCTTATGCAGAAGGCACGGATCGCAACATCAATGGACAGCGAGATGGTTACAATATTATGTTCTCTTTTAAAACCTTTAGTAATAATTTTGTCGATCATCCTCGCCAAATCATTCATGCAAATGGATACTCTTCTAGTGCAGCAGGTCGGTATCAGTTTATTAACCATACTTGGGATGAATGCAAACAAAAGTTAAAGTTATCTGATTTTAGCCCTGGAAACCAAGACATAGCAGCGCTATATTTAATTCAAAAACGAAGTGCTATGAGTGATGTAGATCGAGGTGATATTCGTGGTGCTTGCGAAAGTTTATCTTGGGAATGGGCTTCACTACCTTATAACGATCGAGGAGATGGTCGTTATGGTCAACCAGTTGTTAAATTTAAAGACCTAGAGCGCGTTTATCAAGAAGCACTTAAGCATTACACAGGCAACAATGTTACAGAAGCGGGAAATATTAATCTAAAAGTTCCTTATCTTAGCCAACGAAATAATGAAACAGATCCAGATAAAACCTGTAATGTAACTTGTGTAGCGATGGTTCTTAAATACTTTGGTATTCACGGTAATACCTCAACACCGCAATTAGAAGATGAATTAGATTCATACATGAAAAATAAAGGTTGGAATCGCTATCTTCATAGCGATTTAGTAAAATTACAAGAAGCCTATGGAATAAAGAGTAGATTCACAACAACAGCTAAATGGAGTGAGATTAAAGCTCATCTTGCCAGTGGTAATCCAGTAATTATGAGTGGTAAATTTACCGCATCTGGTCATATCATTGTATTGCGCGGGTACGATGCTACTGGGTTTTGGGTTAACGATCCTTATGGAGAATGGTGGTCATCGGGATACGATCGCAATCGACCTAATTTAAACGATAAGAAAGGAGAAAACTTACACTACTCTTACAATCTATGTAGTCGGGTTAGTTACTCTGGCGCTAATACTACTTGGGCACATTTCCCTAGCAAGAGCTAGTTTTGCCTAACTTCATTAACTTGGTAACTTACGCAACAAGACTTTACCAAATTTTGTTTTAATCAAGAATGTTTTGACAAAACTTATTTCAGACTTTTTGTTGAAATGAATATTGAAAGCGATCGCTCATCATTTCCTAATCCTAAATCGGGCGCGATCGCTCTAAATAGTAAGTTTTTACTAGGACAAACTATTAAAAACTCGTACCAAAATTGTTTCTTATTCATCCGAAAAATTTGCCCTGCTAACTACAAACTATTAAAAATGGAGAATAATCTATGGCAGTTCCACTCGTTGCGATCGGTGATAGCCTAACTCACGGCGTTACTAGCGGGGGTGTTTGTCGTACAGATATTGCCTATCCTGCTTTAATTGCCCGTTGTCTTGGCGATCCAGACTTAAAGCAATTCAAACGTCCTGATTTCACAGGTGAAGGTGGTTTACCCCTAAATATAGAACAATTATTACGCCTGCTAGTTGACAAATTTGGAAATAAAATTGATTTTTTTGAAATTCCTCGTGCCTTACTAGCAGTACAAAATAAACTCGATCGCGTAGAAGATTTTTGGGAAAGAGGAGAAGGAACTAAAGCTTCCGATACGGGTACTTTACATCACAACTTAGGTGTTTTAGGATTTCAGCTAGGAGACTTTGACACTCTAACAGACGCAGTTTGCCGTCGTGTTTTGCAGAAAAAACAGAGAAATAATTTATTGCAACAACTGCCTGAACTAGCAATGTATCGCGCTACAAGACGAACATTAAATCCGAGTTTGGATCGTAATTTCGAGTGGTATTCACAATTTACTGCCGCTAAAGAAGTAGCTCGAACACAAAATGGGATTGAAAATTTAATTTTTTGGTTAGGAGCGAACAATTGTTTAGGTACAGTTATTAGCTTAAAGATTAACTGGTCTAAGCCCCAAGACATTGATAACCTAGCGTACGAGAGAAGCTGCAATCTTTGGCAGCCAGAACACTTTCGCAAGATACTTGACAGAATTGTTCTTCAAATTAGAGCTATAAATGCTACAAATGTTTTTCTAGCAACTATTCCTCATGTTACGATTCCTCCTGTAAGTCGCGGAATTACTCCTGGAAGAACAGGAACAGATGCACTCACTGCAGATGGATATTATGAGTTTTATACTCATTTTTGGATTTGGGATGATGAATTTAGCAAAAATCCTGAACAATATCCACATTTAGTAGGTGCAGAAGCCAAATTAATAGATAGTGTTATTGACCAGTACAATCAAGCTATTAAAGATGTCGCTGATAGGGAAGGATTTCATGTTGTCGATCTGTGTGAAAAACTGGACCAATTAGCATTCCGTCGCCGAGGAGGACAAGTTACCTATCCCTTTCCACAAGAATTAATTGACGCATTACAAACTAATGGGCTTCCCCACAGAATAGCTGCGTCAGGAAGACCTTTACTAGACACTCGGTATATTCGCCTAACCCCTAACGACAATAATCAAGAAAATAGGTATAGAGGAGGACTTATTGGTTTAGATGGATTTCATCCGACACCTGTGTGTTATGGATTAATTGCTGATGAGTTTTTGCTCAAAATGAACTATATTGGTGTTACCATTAATCGCCCACAAAATTGGTGGAGCGATATTGTAAGGTCAGACGGACTTTTGATGGAGCCTCCTGAGAACCTAGAGCATTTAGAAAATACGTTGGGTTTTCTTTATCACCATACACCTGTAAAAAAAATACTCGATATTCTTAGAGGTACTTCCTAATAAGAATTAGTATTTTTTACGCTTAAGTAGTAAAACGATAGCTTTGAATACCATAGAGGATCGCCATCATGACCCAAACTATTGACCAAGAAATAAAATCTCAACTCAAAAGATGGCATTATAGTGCAATAAGCTTACACTCAACTTATATAGCTTTATGAGTAGTTTCAGTAGTATCATCTGTGATAGTCGCTACTTTTACAGATGAACTTGAGCCATCTTGGATAAAAGTCTTGGCTGCCACAAGTGCCACCTCAGTAGCATTGATTAAAACTACTGATGTAGGACGCAAAGGTAATGGTTTTCGCCAAGCGCATAGACATCTAAAAGCGGCAAATATGCGACGATTTGACATAGGTGAAAAACCTAATCAAGATGTAATTAGGACATTTGTAGAAGCTGAATTAATGATAGGAGATGTAGTAGTTGCAGTCCAAGACTTACCGGAAGAAAAAATAATATACCACGTTTCTTTACCTAGGAAATTATGCAAACAACTGTTAGAGCAAATAATCTGAATTTCTATGTAGAAACCTTTGGTAATTCCTCTCATCCCCCAGTTCTGTTAATTATGGGATTGGCTTCCCAGTGCTTAAATTGGTTTCCTTACTTCTACGAACCAATTGTCGAACAGGACTACTATGTAATTCGCTTTGATAATAGGGATATTGGGCTTTCTGAGTGGATAGAGGCTCCAGAATGGCAAAGCAATCCGTATTCTTTGGAAGATATGGCTCAAGATGCAGTGGAATTGCTTGCTGCATTAAAAATTGATAAAGCGCATATAGTTGGCGTATCTATGGGAGGTGCGATCGCCCAAAGGATAGCCATTAGTCATCCCGATCGCGTCCTTTCCCTGACTTGTTTACTCTCGTTTGCTGATGCTGCAACTCTTACCAGCAACTTAGAACTACCTTCAACAGCTACAAATGAAACACCATCTTTGGAGATGCAACTTAGCTCTTGGCGGATGTTTGCTGGCAGCGGATACCCGTTTGATGAAGAACTATATAAGGAACTCTATCATGAAGGCTTTGAAGTGCGTAAAGGATACAACCCTAACTGCATTCAACATCAATTAGCAGCTATTAGTATTTCTGGTTCGAGACTAGATGAACTCAATAAAATTGCTGCACCTACCCTTGTAGTTCATGGTAAAGAAGATGCTCTCGTACCTGTAAAGTCTGCATCGGAGTATGCTAGCAAAATTCCAGGAGCAAAATTACTTTTGTTAGATGGCGTAGGGCATGAAATTCCCCAAGGTGCAAGCGATCGCGTTCATCAAGAAATGTTCAACTTATTTGCAACACTAGAGGAAATAGCTCATGTCAGATGAAGATGATGTTCTAGAAACCTTCAAAAAATACAGTTCAACTTTTGAATTACTTAGCGCTAAAGCATTACTGCATTTCTACCACTACCCATGCATCCTAATTAGCCAAGATAAATCTGCTGCTTTAAGAAATCAAATAGAAGCGTGGATCGCCCTGAAAAAAGTAATAGCTGACTTGAAGCAAGAAAATTATAAGAAAAGTTGGATGCGCGATCTTCAAGTCAAGTTGCAAAGCAGCAACCTCGCAACAATTACTGGTATAGCCGAGCGTTTGCGAAAAGATGGCTCGGTAATTATAGAATTTGGTTTTACTTACACGCTACGTAAAGTAAGCAGTGAATGGAAAATTATTGTCGGTATCATTCACGATGTTTTACCTCCTAACTAATGCGATCGCGCCCCGCAGATAGCTTTAAATTCAAGATAGATAAGCCCAAAATTACCAAAAATAGCACTAACCCAATTGTGCAAGCATAGCTAATTTCCAGGTTTTGAAAGGCTTGTTCGTAGAGATAATAAACTATCGTTTTAGAGCTATTACGCGGTCCTCCTTGCGTCATAATGTAAATTTCCTCAAAAACCTTGGTAGCAGATATTGCCGAGATGACAGCTACCAAAACTAAGTAAGGACGCATTAAAGGAACTGTAATATCCCAATGCTTGGAGATACCGTCAGAACCATCTATGGCTGCGGCTTCGTACAAGTCTGCGGGAATAGATTGCAAGCCTGCAAGGTAAATTACCATGTAATAGCCTAAGCCTTTCCAGATCGTTACTGCCATGACGCTGAATAAGGCAAATTGCGGGCTAGTTAACCAGGGAATACCTTCTTTAACTGCAAATACATTTTTGATTAACTGATTGAGCAAGCCATTTTCTGCATACAACCAGCGCCACGCAATCCCAGCTACTACCATAGAAATAATCACAGGCGTATAAAAAGCTGCCCGAAACCAGTGCATACCGCGTAGTTTCTGGTTGACTAAAATAGCGATCGCTAAAGGAGCAATTACTAAAACTGGTACGACCCCAATTAAGTACAATATCGTATTTTGCAAAGTCTGCCAAAAAACGCGATCGCCAAATAAACGTCGAAAATTAGCCAATCCTATCCACTGCGGCGCTTGGGTAATATCGTACTCGTAGCGGGTAAAGCTGAGATAAAAAGCTTGCATTGCAGGCAAAAATACCGTTAGCCCCAAGATTAACAGCGCAGGTAGCAAAAACAGGTATGGAGTTAAGCGCCTTTGCATCAACGCCCAGTTTTTCGGGAGGTTTTTTTGCATGAGTTGTGTCGGATCAAGATGAGCTACAAGTTTTACTGCTTGTCTTTTGACTATGCGGAAAAGTTCACCTCAAAATTGATTTTAGTATTAGTGCATTTTGCACGATTTGAGGAGAACTATGAAGAAAATATTATCAGTCCTACTGCTAGTTGCGTTTACTTTTGCCTTCACTTCCCCAGCTACAGCAGCAGACAGCGCCAACGGAGCAAAGATATTTACAGCCAATTGCACTGCTTGTCATTTGGGCGGGCGTAACGTTGTGGCTGCTGCTAAAACTTTAAAGCAAGATGCCTTAGATAAAAATAATATGAATTCTCTTGAGGCAATTATTACGCAGGTGCATAATGGCAAAAATGCCATGCCTGCTTTTAAAAGTCGGTTAAATGACCAACAAATTGAAGATGTAGCTACTTACGTATTAGAGCAAGCAGCAAAAGATTGGAGCTAAGTACATTTTAGAGCAAGCAGCGAAAGATTGGAGTCAGGCATGAATTACTTCTATCGATATATCTTTGGTTTGATAATTGCGATCGCATTTTTTTGTTACTCTTCGCTAGTAGCACAAGCACAGGGAGTATTTGAGCTTAAAGATACCAATCTGGAGCGCTGTTTTGCCAGTATTGAGCTAGCAGATTATCAGATGGCTGTTGCTGATTGTACTAAAGCAGTTTCCTTGAATAAGGATAATCCAGAATTGCTGCTAAATCGTGCTATTGCCTATTACCGCCAAGGTGATTATCAAGCTGCGATTGCTGACAATAACAAAGTAATTAGCCTCAAACCTGGTGACTTTCGTGCTTACTATAATCGAGCTTTGGCTGAAGCTGGATGGGGAAATTATCAAAAGGCGATCGCATCTTACAATCGAGCTTTAGGGCAAATTCCTAGCAATTCTAGTTCCCTATTAGCTGATATTTACACAGATAGAGGACTTGCTCGGTTTGAATTAGCAGATTTTCCCGCTGCTATGGCAGATTTCTCTTTGGCTATTCGCCTTAATGCTCGTAACCCCAGGGCTTATTATAATCGCGGCTGTATTTGCTTCCATCATGGCGATTATCTGCTTGCCATCAATGACTTTACTCAATCATTGCAACTTAATCCAGCAAATATTCAAGCTTATGTCAATCGGGGTGTGGCGAGACATCAACTAGGCTACCAACAAGCGGCTATTGCTGACTTACAGCAAGCAGTTAAGGGCTTTAGCCGCCAAAACGAGCAAGTAGCTTATCAAAAAACTATCGCCTTACTCAAACGAATTCAACACATACTTGCATCAGATGTAGAAATAGCCGATGCATAAATATATCTGCGTTTTTATATTGGTAGGGTGCGTTTTCAAAGCGCACCCTTGTATCTTAGAGAGTAGTAGACCGTCGCACCCTAGGTCAAATCGGACCGATTTGTAGCATGGGTTACTACAAAAATTTCTTTAAGAGAACTCGAACAGTCGCCAGGGACAAAACTTTAAATACAGAGAAATAAAGGATACAGCCCGGATCGGGCAAGGAAGAGTGAAATCAAGGGGCAAAATCAAACACAGCATCACCTTCATTGAGTGAGAGTGAAACAGGGAAAATATTGGTCAATGAGTAGGCATTGATATCAGCAAAGCCACACTGGATATTTATCTACGTCCAATGGGTAAAGCATTACAAGTGGCAAATATACAAACAGCGATATGTAATCTAATCGCTCGATTGGTTGGTGTTGCTCCGATTAATCATGATAGCGATCGATATAAAGGTAAGCGGATGATTCATGGTGGTCGCCAATTGCTTGACTTTTAAGACAGTCGCTACCAATCAACATCAATTAGAAAATAATGTCTAACTTACCAACATTCAAAAATCCAGAACTGTTACGTTGCGCCCTAACTCATAGCACGTATATGAATGAATATCCAGAAATAAAAACAAGTAACGAACGTTTAGAGTTTTTAGGCGATGCTTTATTAGGCTTAGTGGTTGCTAAGTTACTCTACGAGCAATATCCAGAAATGAATGAAGGAAAACTTTCTAAATTACGTTCTGCATTAGTAGATGAAGAACAACTAGCTAAATTTGCTGAAAATCTGAATTTAGGCAGTCAAATGCTATTAGGTAAAGGAGAAAAGTTAAAAGGAGGTGTTCATAGTCCCAACTTGCTCAGTAGCACTTTTGAAGCGGTAATAGGAGCTTATTTTCTTGATTCTGGACTCGATAGCGTTAATAATTTCATTAAGCCACTTTTTATAGATGTTGCTAAACATTTGGTGGAAAGGAAATTTGATAAAAACTTTAAAAGTATATTACAAGAATGGTCGCTAGCAACTTTTAAAGAATTACCCAAATACAATCTTATCAGCGAATCAGGACCAGATCATAACAAAGTTTTCCTTGTTGAAGTATGTATTCAAAACAACATATATGGAGAGGGAGAAGGTAACAGCAAAAAAGAAGCTGAAAAAAGTGCGGCTGAGGCGGCTTTGAAAAAGCTAGGGTTAATATAAAATAGAAGCGATCGCTCTTGTACTCATTTAAGGCGATCGCAATAATTAATTTTAAAATTTTGATTAAAATAAAGTTGATAGCAGGATCGTTCCTACAAGAACTAATTTGCACAAAAGAGCTATTTTTACTTCCTCAAGTTCTCTAGAAAAAATCATGATTTCACCGTTTGTTAGTTTGCTTTAAAACTGTTCAGCCGCTATAAATTAATTATAATTTTTACTAATAGCTGTTCAAACTGTGGAAATTACTGAAATAAATATAAAGATTTTGCAAGCTTTGAAAATCTAGGTATAGCAAGCAAACAAAGATTACATCTAGCTACTGAGGAGTTAAGTTAGGTAAAAACTTTACAGGAAATTCATGTACTGCGAAATAGAAATGCGATCGCATTTACGTAACTCATACCAATTTAATGTGAAGATAAACTTAATACAGCATCAGTAATAAACTCCCAACCTGTAAGCGAAGCAATCAATTCTGGAGTTAAGTCTTTGAGAATGTCAGACAATCTCCGTCGCAATTGTGTCA
>NZ_JYON01000034.1 GCF_000952155.1 Aliterella atlantica CENA595
TACTGCACCCAAAACTGCTGAGGTAAACGTCATGCTTTCACCTCCTTAACTAGCAAATGCTTAATAGCTACTTGGAAAAACAAACGGGTTAGTTGTCTCATCTTCCGCCCCCTTCCCCAAGCAAAAGTTGACGATTGCCAACTTGGTAAGCAAACAAGCGTTGAATCTGTGGTAGTAAATGTCGAGGTAGCTTTAGGGTGGGGTGAGCAGTCAATTCCCTTGACCAAGCACCAGAATCTTTGCCTAGCTGCACCGAATTAAGCCATTGCCAAGTTTGCTCGTTGTTCTTAAAGCCCAGGCGCTTTGTCAGGTAGCCGATGGTCATACCGTCGCTTTGGGCAAGCACTCGTCCAGTTTTGGCATCGACGGCAACAGTTTTCTCAACTACTTCAGTGCGGGTAACAATTGCATCTGCTTTACCAAGAACTAGCTCCACCAGACCAGAGCCATGCAAAGCAGCGATCGCATTTGTCGCTTGCATTAGTCGCTCTTGACTTTGAGCGGCGGTTGCTTGGGCTTGGGCAACCTGGAGTTCTAGCTTGAGACGTTCGATTTCTTGAGACTGAGCGGGGATGACCTGTTTAATAACTTGCTTGGCTTTTTCAAATGCTACAGCTAAAGCTAGCTTGCAGTTAACTACTTGTTCAGTATTCCGGCTCAGGGTCATGATAAAGGTTGCTTGGAGTTCAGTCAGCCATGCCCATCGTTCATAAGAAACGTTACCCTGCTTGGTTTGGAACTCTCGCGTTTCAAACGCGACAGCCCCCATTACTGGATTTGATGCCATTAAAGGGTTGTATTTCTCAATCGTGGCTAAAAAGTTCTTGTGCTGAATACCTAACTCATCGGCAACCAATCTAGAGTCAACCAATAGTAAACCATCACCGCGATCGCTAACGGTTAGAAGACTCATAATAACCCCTGCTTAATTTCATAGCTCAGTTGTTCAAGCTCAGGGCTATCTTCAAAGCTTACCTGTTGATAACAGTAGACAATCTGCTGTGGAGTAGATATTTCTTTGCCAGCAGACAGTAGATTGATTTGATTGCAAATTTCTTGAGTACATCTGGAACAAATATGCTCAAGTTGATTGTCACGAGCCGATTTTGGCTCGACCAATATAGAATCGGATATTATTATCATTGCCATGACCTCAATAGTTTAACTGGGACAGGTTGTGGTACAAGTGGCGATCGCGTGACTCTTGCCGGAGGTGCGGTCGTTACTTGTTTAAGTTTGGGTTTCTAAAAAAACCTACCTGGAAAAAGAAGACAGTAGAGGTTATGCAACATTTTTCTTTTCCTCCTTTGACTGTTGCCGCTTGTCTGCCCACCACTGCTTCATCCGTTCTGATTTCTGTTGCCGCCGCTTTTCTCTAGCAATGCGACCTTCCGCTTGAATTTCGTCATCAAACCGTTTAATCAGATCCCCAGGTTCACAATCAAGCACCTCACAAAGTTGATCTAAAAGCTCAAGTTTGAGAGTAGTTGCTTTGTACTCTAGGTATTGAATGCCACCCAAAGACATTTTCATCGCCTTGGCTAGATCCTCCTGAGTCATGTCGCGCTGAGTTCTAACTTCAGCAAGCATTAATTTCACTGCCATGTCCTAAATTCTTCCACTACTGTACCCTTTTTTTCTTTGTTAATCAACTCTTAGCTATCAAGTTCTTTGTATAGAAGTTCTTGACAAAACATAGAAGTTCTTGGTATTATTAAAACATGGGAATAGGGACGGAGACAGCCCGCACCCGCAACGCAATCCAGAGTCTCAGCGCAATTTCAATAACAACAAAGCAGCCAGAGCGCGGAACTGACGAACAACCACCGCCCACCCCACTGCTGTAGTGGATGACCTGTGAGAAAGAGGAGCGATACCTCGGTGAGACAGACCCTACCAGTAATGGTCAACGCTGATATGCGAAGGGCAGATGAGGAAATACTTTGTTGTTAATTTCAGCCAGTTCAAAAACAGCAAAGCCTATAGCGGTCGCCCTGGAAAGTTGAACGCTACAGGCTTTGGTTCCTACATTCATAGGTAATCAAATGCTAACTCAAGACAAATCTTTAGAGCAAGTCAAAACAGAGCAATCCCAACAAGGTATCATCAATCCTAGCCGCCAAATTACTAAGGAAGATGAACTATATTTGCGCGACTACACCCTAGCCGCAGCAGTCATCAGTTGGGATCGAGGCACTTACAATACTCCACAACAAGTAACGCCAGTACAAATCACTAATATTGCCTTAACTGGCGATACAGTCTGGTATCAAATCGACTTTCATCAAGCAATTCCTCTAAACATAGAGACATTCCACGCTCATCGCTTGCAAATATGGCTAGATAAAGCAGAGCAAGAACAACCAGCCGGATATGCTGGAGATTCGGTAAGTTGTCAGCTACGACCCAATCCAGAACTGATTAGGGAGTACGAGCAAGGTGAGGCGCATGGACTTCTTGACGCTTCAGCGCAAATGCCATCAATATGCACAGAAGGTAGTTGTGCATATTCGGCAGGGTATCTGGAAGGGTATAGCAGTTTTACGCAGGCAAAGGAAAAAACGAAAGCCTTTACTACTAAGCCTCCTACTTGGTCAGTAACGTATAACAACGAGTGGCAGTGGTATGTTGTCTGGGTAGGCGATCGCGCCATTGGTAGAGCATTGACACATGAAGCAGCAGAGCAGATAGCTCAGAAGTATATTGCTGATGGGCAGGCTTGGCAACAGCACAGAGAGCGAGTGCTAGCTAGCTACGCAGATTAACTAAAGTAATTCCCATTGCATTAGGCGCTCTTAACCCCAAATCAAGAGCGCCACTTGTACTTACTTATTGCAGGCGAGAACTCATCATGGACATTGACGAACTTACAAAGAACTTATGCGCTCGCGCGGTCGCCCTTGAACTGATTGCTTGGCTGCGGGAAAACGAGCTATTGGCTGATAACTCTGGCAACGAGGCTAGCGATACCGAACTAGCAGAGATATTCGCCTTCCATAGCCCAGACAAAAGTGAAATACTAGCTCAGATTCACGAGCTATTGGCAGCAAGCAAACAGTCAACTGTTACCCAGGAGATCGTTGGAACTTTAACTGCATCGAAGTTTGCCAAGACGACCGCGACTGCTCCTAAGCGATCGCTACAGCTAATTAATTTACTTTCTTGCTTGCCACAGGAAGAGAGGAATTTGATTTGCGTAGCCTTAACTAGCTTATTGCAAGCAGAAGGCGAGGATTTTTCGATTACCGAGCAACAAGTAAATCTAGCTGCAAGCATTCTGTATGCGGTAAGGAAATAATCTGCATCAACTATCTAAGAGCAGGAATTTTTTTTCCAAATAGCTCAATAATGCTGACTCAAAGTCAATATGCAGACATCAAATAGCGATCGCATCCAAGAGACAGCAAACGAAGTACAACCATTCACTACTCTAATCAACAGGAATAAAGCAATGACACACGACATGGAACGTGACGAATTTATCAGCGACGAATACATCGACAAGAACGCCACCCTACCGACCGTAATAGTATTAAACGATAAAGAACACTGCGGCTATTTCATCCCCGTCAGCACGATGGCAAAATGCGGCTGGGTCGATTTTGATGAAACCCAGTTAATTAGTCATACTTTTCGTTCTGGAGAAATCGAACAAGGTGTACTAATTACCCACCCTCGAATGCTAGTTTGCCCCAAGAGTGAGCTTTATCAATATGATGTCGAAGCGTCGGAAAAACAACAGAAGCGGGCAGTAGTGGGGTTGTTCGATCCAGCCCTTAAAGGTGATAGAAATATTAGGACTGAGCGGCTGTATTTAGTATTCTTCCTAGACGCAAACAATAATCCTTTGCATACATCACCTCTGAAATATGCCGCAAGAGGTGTAAACGGAGCAACGTTTGAAGTGGAAAGACGAGCATTCAAGTCGCAGCTAGAAGCTTGTCATGCTCTAATTAATCACGTAGCAGCCAAACCGAAAAACGATCGCTTTCATAGTCTAGGCGTATTTTGTTTTGCAACTATTGCGGAATTGGTAGGTGAGAAACAAAACAAGTCGTGGTGTTGTAGAGTAACTAGCCATGAAAGTCCGACAACTGAGAATTGGCGAGATTACTTTATCGGCTACACGCAACTGAAAGACTATGCTTGGTCAGCATTGGAGCCTGGGCAAAAGATAGATGTGCTGTCAATTCCAGCCTTGGAGGGGGAAGCTGCGCAGGTAGCGGCACTATTGCCTAGTGATGAGCTAGATAGTGCAGAACATAATTATCACCAACGTATAAAACCCCAGGAGCGGTTGCTTGCCCAATCAACAGTAAAAGCAAGCTACGAAGACGAGGAAGAAGAAAACGTTGGATTTTGAGTAAGCGTTGAAGCATTAATACAACATCAATTGCTGCTGGGAAAAAGGATTTAGTTTGTTTATCCCAGTAGCAGTTCTTGATTGACGAACGCTAGTCCAATCTAGGACGTTTTAACATCAAGACTGCGCTCTGTGTCTTTAGCCTTATGCAGAGTAGGGCTTTCAAGGAAATGCCCTTGCTTGTAGAATAAGAATGCGATTTAGAGGAACTGAGCGTGCAATATCAAGTATTTGTCCAAAATCCAGCCGAACGAAAATTTGTAGCATCAATTGTGGGAATACCCGCAGTTAGCGAGGAAGGAGCAACGGAGGAAGAAGCGGTTTTCAAAGCTAAAGCAGCTTTAGAAGCGCAACTTGCGAGGGGAAAATTTATTACTATCGAGCTTCCCCAAACTAATAGCCCAGAAATACTGACATCGGTACTGAAAACGGCGATCGCTGTCAATCATAAATCTGACTCTCCCACACCTACCATGAAGTATGCAGGAATTTTTGCTAATGACCCTAGTTTTGATGATTGGACAGAGAAACTTGCAATCATCCGCCAACAAGCAAATGCTGCTGATGATGAGCAATGACTTTGTTCGTTCTCGATACCGACCATCTGAGTCTCTATGGGCGCAATCAGCCGCAGGTAATTGCTCGATTGCGGGTAAATTGGGAACAAGTGGCGACAACTGCAATCAATGTAGAAGAGCAGTTGCGAGGACGTTTAGCACAAATTGCTGAAGCAAAGAAATCAGAAGCGCTGTCAAATGCCTATCAACGTTTAGGAGAAACAGTAATGCTTCTATCTGAGTTTCAGGTACTTCCATACAATGCAGATGCAATCGCAATTTACCAAGCACTTAAGGCGCTAAAAATCAGAGTAGGGACACAAGACTTACGTATCGCCTCAGTTACATTGGCTCATAACGGCACGCTTGTAACTAGAAATTTGCAAGACTTTCAGAAAGTTCCAAATCTGACAATTGAAGACTGGTCGTATTAAGTAGAAGAGAACAACGTTGTCACAGTGCGGTAAAGGCAACCAATACAGCAGAGCATGGTTCCCAAAGGTCAACGACTGCGAATAAACATTTGGGTGAAGTAATATTGACCTTTAGCATTGGTGGCAACACCAATCCCTGTGAGGTTAAAGTTACCCTCCATATTCTGGCGATGCCCAGTGCTTTTAATCCAGCCTTGGACTGCTTGGGTAGCTGGATCACTATAGCCCTGATTGTAAGCTACATTCTCTGCTGCTGAACTATAAGGGATGGCAACTGCCGTAACTCGCCCTGCAAAACCTTGATGACCAAAGGCAACTTTACCACTAGCCATATTCTGACTGTGGATTCGTGCTTGTTCGCTCATGCGCGTATTTGCGGTGAGCGGTGGCAAACCTCGACTTGCTCGGTACTGATTGACTTGGCTATATATCGCTTTTTCAACCGCATCAATGGAATTAGTGGTAGAACTTTGAGCAATGTAAGTAGGCACCTGTCTCAATACCGCAGAGGGTGGAACCTCACGAGCCAGCTTGGCAGCTAAAGTGGGAGCTTGGACGTTAGCAACAATTTCTATCGCTCCAGTAGCCAAGACCAGAGCAGTCAATACTTTGCCGTTAATAAGGTAGCGCATCATCAAAATCGTTCTGGTTTTTGCATATATGTCAAGGAGCAAGGCAAATTTAACAGTGTAAATTTACTTTTCTAAGCTCTACACAGTGTTAATGCTTTTCGGGAATTAATTCAAGGGAAATTTTACTGACGAGATTTTACTGATAACTTAGCTGAGGTGGAAGTAGAGTAGAGATTCAGTTCAGTAAATATACTCAATCTGTACCAACGCTGTGCTTGGCAATTGACTTGCTCTATCTGCCTTAAATAATTACTAAAAGCAGATAGAGCAAAGTTTCAAGCGAGAAATCTAACACTACTTAGACACTGCTGGAGCGGTTACTGCTTTTGTCCGCACCTGCTGATAAAAACGTTCAACGCTTTGAACATACTTGGCAGTCTGACCGCTAGTACAGCTAGTAGGATTACCCGTCATCCACCAACAAGCAGTACGACGCACTGCCATAGTTCCGTTTTTGCCACTAGCTGCATACTGCTTTGGTAGCTCTCGGCGCAGAATGCAACTGACAATGCTCCTGGCGACTTTTGGGCTGCTTTCTAATTGTTTGGCTGTAACTTCACGCCCAAGGCATTGCTTTGACCAACTTGGGATGATACCTGGGGTAATTTGCCACTGACTGTATAGCCCATCGTTTTGAACGCCTGTTTTCGGGGCAGCTTGGCGCAGAGCATCAACCATTGCCTCCACTTGAGGTTCACTTACCTGCTGCGCCCCAGCAGGCAATGTCCAGAGCGCCAAGCCTACAAATAGCCCCTTAAGTAGCAATCGTCCCATCAGTTATCTCCTTTTACTTAACTGCAAATGGGACTGGTGACGCTTAATAATTCGTAATGTTTCCTGATATCAAGCAACAAACTACCCTCACCCGCCATTCTTTAACTGGCGGGTTTTGTTTTATCTATACCAGAACTAAGAGCAATAGTAAATCTCACCAGCTACTCGCGCCATCGTCAACATTAGCCAATGAGCGTAGCAACTAGAAATCTGTTGGCAACACCTCAGCTAAGAGCGGCGGCGCTTTACAAAGCTACCTAATCATCAATCGACTTCAAATACATTTAGCGCTCGCTCTACCAACCCTGATAAGTTGATTGCCTCCCTTTAATATCCATCAACAGCAAGAAAACTCGCTGTAGCTAGAGCGATCGCTAAAGAAGTATCTGTTCTCAAACAACTTCAGGAAGTATGCGTATGAAACCTCAAGTTTGTCCATTCTGCAATAGCAGCGTGTCATTAGTAGATAGCACCAAAGTCTACGGGCGTAGTTATGGGTTTATCTACCTGTGCGATCGATACCCCAAATGTGATGCCAGGGTCGGGTGTCATCCTGGTAGCAATAAGCCGCTAGGCACGTTAGCTGACAAGGAGTTACGTAAATGGCGCAATCTAGCTCATCGCCAGTTTGACCCCTTATGGAAGTCAGGTATTTTTAACAGCCGCAGTGCTGCTTACAAATGGCTGGCAAAAGCTATGAAGTTGCCACCTCAACAAACTCACATCGCGATGTTTGACCAAGGGCAATGCCAAACAGCGATCGGGGTTATTCAGCAACAGTTTTGGGGTTTTCAATGCAACATACCGTCAACTAAAAAGGAGAACGATTTGAAACCTAGTGCGATCGCACTCAACATAGACAACGGGTTCGATGTAGTTGCTGTGTGGGAAAAAGATAGTAAGCGGTGGCGGTTATTACAGCTAGCGCGTCCTGGGCAAGCGATCGCTTTGTACCAGAAAAACCCGAAGGCGCGGCTGGTGTTCCCGACTGAGATAAATCCAAATCATCTTGAGCAGAACATCCTCAAAGCCAAAAGTAGTAGGGGAAAGGTTAGCAACTATAGCCTTGGAGCAAAAAGATAGTTCATTAAAATCAACGCGCAATCTGCAAGATGTCCTGCCAGGGCAATCGTATTTGTGAAATAGTAAATCTTCTCACAATCTTTGTGTAGAAGTAACTAAGAAATCGCGAATATGATATTGGCTTTTTATAGCCTTCAAAGTTTTAATTATTACAAGCACTATCTTTCATCGTTGTAGCTGGTATTTGGTCTTTATACTTGCACAGAAATCTCTCAGCGTGAGTAGCACCCAGCCTTTGAATTTCATTAGGAAAATTACTTAATGGTACTGACTCGCCCTTAATTCCCAATTTTTTAGCGCCTTTAGCCGCACCAGCGTGTAAATAGATAAGTTCTGGTGGCATATTCATCCACACACATAACCTTTGGGCAACGTCATAGGTTGTAGTGTCCCCTAAACCTTTTACGCGGGTAGTTATTGATTTTATCCAAGAGTATAGCTGGTGAAAATCTGTAAATTCGTCAGGCTTCACATTCGCCTCTAGTGAAGTTTTTAGTCCTTCAGGCAACTTATCGGCAACGTGGCACTGATGACGGTGCATTTTGCCATTTTCAAGACGTGAATCCCACGCTCTTTTCAGAGCTTCTTCCCAAGTCGAGCTTTCTGCCCACCATGAATCCTCAAACTTATATAAATCTTGATAGCAGTGTAAATACTCATTGACTATGAACTCAAGATCGTTGATTTCGTTACTCTGCTTTTTATGCTTGCAGCAGGCTACATTCACAGGAATTGAAGTAACTATTTTCGTTTTCACTAAAGTCCAAACCAACCTTTCGTAAAGCAGTTTCAAAGCGATTATGGCTCAACAATTTCTGAATTACCTCAGTAAAATTGCGCGTCTGTAAATTTAGTTACTCCTACAGGTTGAACTCTGATATTATCTAACCCCCCCAAGCAACCCACTCCAGCCCCGCCTTGAGTGCAGCTTCAGCCGTGTAGTAAATCTTGCGCTCACCCAATACTTCACCACCAGGGCTTATCAACCGGAATTGCCAGCAGTGCGCTTCGGTGTAAAAGACTATCAAGGTAGTGCCGTCGATACCGACAACTTGATGGATTTTGGTTTTGTCCAAGTGCGATCGCCTTGAGGGAGTATCTTTTACTTGAATTGATTAAAGTGGAGTTTAGGGTGCAACGCACCTCTAGGAAATTCCTCAGCGCTGATGTCATAAGCTGTTATCGGGCGCTCGCCTACGCTCTTTGTTTCTTGAAGTGATGGCTCTAAGTATCACTCCGGCTTGAGTTTAGATAGCGGGCGTAGGTGTGATTTATTAACTCTTTTCTTGCGCTCCACAGATTGGTGTCGTTTTATTCCCATACATTACTTGGTAGATTGTTGCCTTTGAGCATATGAGTAGGTGATGAGATTTACAGGTTTAGGGAGTTGCCGAAAACTTTACAAAACTTTTTCATATAACTACATAAATTTGAGGTTTAGCCATTGTTACTGACAGTGTAGGATTACGAAAATACTTTTGTGAAAGATGATGTAAGTTCAATAAAAGTTCAAGATTTGTATTGTTTATCTGATTTACCGAAAGACTTGTCGACATCTAGGACAATGAAAAGCAAACCGAATTGCGACGATTCGATAGACTCCCAATCAATGACCTTAGAAGCACGATTAGAAATTTGGATTGTTGCTCATTGTTACGAACAAAATCCTCGACCTCAAAGGATTGCCGAACTCAATACCATTTTTCGCCAAATTTATAGCGATCGCCGTTTTCATCGATACCGAAATGATGGGAATCGCGATTACTACGAAGATGCACTATCCCTAATGTGGCGATATTTTTTTCTGAATTTATGCGAAGTAAAGACAGCGAGAAAAAGTGGCTCTTTTCTTGAGACTTGTAACTATGCGGTAGGACGTTTGCTTGTCAACCTTAAGGGTCATTTGAAAAATATTGAGAAGCAGAGGCAAGAAGAAGCCTCTCAGCAGGAGGAGCCTCGAATCAACAGCGAAGGCGATGTTACGGAACCACTCGATAACGTGCCCAATCCCAAACCAGAATTAGCTTCACGCCAGTTTGAGGCATTCCTGAAGCTTTTAGAAGAAGATCCTACGGGCGAGTTAAAGGATGAAATCAACACCCTACGCGGAAGGAAGGGAGTCTATACATTAACAGCTCAAACTTATTTGTTAATGTACTATCGGGAGCAAAAAACTATTTACCAGATTGCTGAGGAGCTAAACATTCCTCGTGGGTCGGTGCTAGGCGGCATCAAGCCGACGAATTGGAAAGCGCTGGCGCGTAAGTACGCTCAGATGGCAATAGATTTGGTATCAGAATAAAGGAGCGTAGCCATGACTTACAACAGCGACGATTTGAACCAGTTAAAAACTTTTTGGAAGACAGTTGAGACAGAGCTAGTGGAACTTCAATTACCAATACCAAGTAAACCGCAGTTCCCGCCAGGTGCGGTGCCAATTCCCATTTCTAGTACGGCTCGACAGAAAGCCGAGCGCATGGCGAGTCTTTGCCGTAATAGCGATCGCAGAGAAACAATGAGGCGCAATCTGTTGGCAACAATCGCCGTACACGATTACTTGAGGCTTCAGGGATATTTACCCGATTTAGAAGCGAGCGATTGCTGGAATCCGATTCTTGGCAGAACGGGCGAGGTAGCGGATTTAGTTGTCTCTCAGATAGGGCGATTGGAGTGTTGTGCTATGAAACCCGGTCAATTAACTTGCCCCGTTCCATCGGAAGGACAGTTTGGGCGATCGGGTTATGTAGCGGTAGAAATGGATGAGGAGGGGCGTTGGGGTTGGTTGTTAGGGTTTATACCAAGCAGGGATGAGGTTAACCCGATTGAGATATTAAGCCGGAAAGAACTTTACTCAATAGATGAGTTTGGAGTTAAATTTGCACCCAATGCTGTAGCAGAGTCACCTTTAAATCAACTCAAACCGATTACAGATTTTCCAGAAGCCCTGAACCAGCTCCAACAACCATCCAAAAATACAGTGAATTTAAGGCAATGGTTGAACAACTATATTGAAGAAGGTTGGCAGAAGCTAGAAACACTTTTTAGCCCAGAGGAATTAACACCAGCATTCATCATGAGAAGCTCTTTGATAGAACGGGGCAAGCAGATTTGTTTGGCAACGCAGGTAATAAAACAATCGATTATTCTGATTGTTAAGTTGAATCCTCAATCTGAAAAAGACACTAATATTATCGTAGAAGTTCGCCCCCAAAGCGGTCAGCTTTATCTACCAAATATGCTGCAAGTCAAAATCTTGAACGAGAACCAAACAGCAGTGATGCAAGCAACTACTAGCAGTACAAACAGAAACATTCGATTTGACTTTAATGCTGAACCCGAAGAACGCTTCAGCATACAAATGATTCTGGGAGAAACTAGCGTTATAGAAGACTTTGAGATTTAGAGGAAACTAGCAATGAGCAAGTTGGCAACCCTTAGACTGGTCGATGGCAATCTAGAGCAAGGTGTACGGGTAATACTTACGATTAGCACATCACAAAACTCACAAAGAACTGCTTCGCCAAAAACTCAATCAGACCATTCTCTCCCCGATACTGAAATCAGTGGGACGCTACCTCCAAATCCCAGTTTAGTTAACACAATTGACAAATGGCAAACTAATTATCGGAGTTTGGGTTCAACTCGCATTCAACCTAATAAAATTAGCTATGATGCTTCGATTAATCAACTTCGTTTAAATTGCCAAAAATTAGATCGACAATTACGATCGCAACTCAATACTTGGCTGTCTTCATCCTCTTTTGGTTCCATTCGAGATAAGTGGCTGGAGGAACTGATGAAAGATGAAGTACGAGTTCTCGTTCGCGCTTCAGATCGGTCATTGTTGAAACTTCCCTGGCATCTGTGGGATTTGATTGAGCGGAATTCGCTAGCAGAAGTGGCTTTAGGAGTACCCGATACCGAACCTGTCCAAAAAGACCAAACTCCAACCTTGCGAGGCAAAGTCCGGATTCTCGCTATTTTAGGCAATAGTACGGGAATTGATATCGAGAAAGATCGAGAGTTACTAGAAAGTCTTGCTGATGCTCATCCAACCTTCCTCCCTGAACCCAAACTTAAAGATATTAACGACAAGTTATGGGAGCAAGAGTGGGACATTCTGTTTTTTGCAGGTCACAGTCGCTCAGAAGGCGATCGGGGAAGAATTTACATCAATCAGACCGACAGTTTAACGATCGCAGATCTTAAACACGCCTTAAAAAAGGCAGTAGACAAAGGATTACAGTTGGCAATTTTCAATTCCTGCGATGGTCTGGGATTGGCATTTGAGTTGCAACAATTACATTTGCCACAGACGATCGTGATGCGAGAACCTGTGCCAGATGAAATTGCCCAGGAATTCCTCAGATATTTTCTGCCTGCATTTGCTAGCGGTCAATCTCTGTACCTAGCCGAACGAGAAGCCAGGCTGCGGCTGCATGGGCGCGAAAATGAGTTTCCAGGAGCTAGTTGGCTACCTGTGATTTTTCAATCGCCTGCTACTACGCCTCCCACCTGGGCAAATCTAGGACGAAGACCGACTGTGCTTTGCCCGTATCGCGGATTATTTGCCTTTCGCGAAGAAGATGCTCTGTTTTTCCACGGACGAGAAAATTTTACCCAAACCTTGGTCGAAGCGGTTCAAAAACAGGATTTGGTTAGTGTGATTGGAGCTTCTGGGAGCGGTAAATCTTCCGTTGTCTTTGCGGGTCTAGTGGCCGAACTGCGCCAACAGGGTTCCTGGGAAATTATGGCATTTCGACCAGGACAACGACCGTTTCAAGCGATCGCCGCTGCCTGGGTTAAACTTAGAATGCCCAATATGCCCGCAGCAGAACAACTGCTATCTATCATTCAACTGGCTGAAGCATGGCACACGGATGAGACTGCACTTTATGCTGTGGTAGAGGAAGCAATTTGGCAAGCGCTTGGAACGAAGCTATTAATCGTTATCGATCAGTTTGAGGAACTCTATACTCAGTGTCAGGATACTTTAGAATGTCAGGCATTTATCGATCGCTTGCTCAAAGTGGTTGAGTTGCCCAATGTTGCCTTGGTGCTAACGCTACGAACAGATTTTTTAGGACAGGCACTCACGTATCCTCCGCTTGCAGACGTTCTCCAGCATGGCAATCGAATGCTAGGGGCTATGAGTCGCACGGAACTACAGGCTGCGATCGCTCAACCTGCCGCACTTCTAGGAGTAACCCTAGAAGAAGGACTGACTGACCGGATGATTGAGGCAGTAAGTCATTCAAAAGGGAACTTACCGCTTTTGGAATTTGCCCTGCAAGAACTCTGGGGGAAAAAGCAAGGCACTCAGCTTACTCACGCTGCTTATGAGGAAATTGGTGGATTAGAAGCAGCCGTAGCCCGTCATGCCGAACAAGCTTATAACAAACTTAGCGAGTTAGAGAAAGAGCGATCGCGTCAAATCTTCCTACAGTTAGTCCGTCCAAGCGAGGGAACAGTAAATACTCGTCGTGTAGCAACGCGTGCCGAAATGGGCGACAACTGGGAATTAGTGACACACTTAGCCTCGGAGCGGTTAATAGTGACGGGGCAAGATGCGATCGCCAAAACTGAAACGGTAGAGCTAGTTCATGAAGCATTGATTCAAGAATGGAGTCGTTTGCGATCGTGGATTAAGGAAAACCGTGAATTTCGCCTGTGGCAAGAGAGGTTACGGGCGGCTATGCGGCAATGGGAGGCGAGCAAGCGAGACGAAGGTGCATTATTACGCGGTAAATCGCTCGCTGTTGCGGAAGATGAATTACAAAAGCGCTCAGATGAGCTGGTAGCAGAGCAGGAATTTATCACAGCCAGTTTGGGGCTACGGGAAAGAGAAAAAGAGAAACTGTCTCGTCAACGAAAACGCACGATTGTCGGATTGACTAGCGGTTTGGTAGGTGCGCTAGGGCTAGCAGCGATAGCAGGAGTAGGGTGGTGGTTCGCTACCAATGCTGCAACTAACGATCGAATCAAGGCGCTAGTACTAGAGTCCCAGTCACTTTTCGCTTTATCAGGAGCTAACGAGTATAGTCGTTACACAAGGAACTCTACTTTATCTAAAGACTCTTCTTTTACCAAAAAACAGCAAGAAAAAGAGGAGGAAGATGCTAAGAAAAAAGAAATCTTATTTCAAGAAGCATCGCTTAAAGCTATCAAAGCAGGTCGGGAAATGCAACATTCTATCGGAGTCGATACGGCAACTCGATTTCAAGTTTTAGAAGCATTACGACGAATTGTTGCTACAAAAGAAGAATCAGCGAGCTTGACGCTCTCAGAATGCGATCCAATGAAGCGAGGACTTATTTCTGTAACGTGGACTTCGGATAGGAAGACGATCGCCTGTGTAAATTACGATGGAACAGTAAGGTTTTGGGACGGCACTACAGGTAAAAAAACGAATATCTTTCAGGGAGAGACGGAGTGGGTTGATGATGTCACGTTCAGTCCCGATGGGAGAATAATTGCATCGGGTACTGCCGATGGCACGGTGGATCTATGGGATCGCGTGACAGGCAAGAAAATTCGAGAATTAAAAGGACATTTGAGTCAAGTACGGGCGATCCAGTTTAGCCCTAATGGTCAAATATTAGCAGTAGCAAATTATGATGGCACAATCATAGTTTGGGAAGTAGGAACGGGGCGGGAACTAAACAAACTGTCAGGGCATTCAGATGAGAAGAATCCAGACGTTGCTTGGTTGCTCTTCAGTCCAAATGGACAGTTTTTCGTATCTGGAAGTAGACGTACAGATGGTACTCTGAAGCTTTGGAAAGTCTCTAGTGAAAAGGAAATTAAAACTATTCGCTTCAACGATATTAGTTCTTTCCCACACTTCATGTTCAGCCCAGATAGCCAGACTTTTATCTATTCCGATGGTAAATCGACAAATCAAAGCGTAAAACTTTGGAATATTGCGAATAAGAAAGAAATCAGAAATATTCTTGTCCCTGGAGAACCATTTATCAGCCCAGATAGACAAGTAATTGCAGTAATTGATAGGGATAATAATAATTTAATTAGTAAAGGCAAATTTTCTACCTCGTTCACGAAAGGTACAGTCTCACTTTGGGATACTTCAACGGGTAAAAAAGTAAAAACACTCAATAATTTCCCCCCTGGTGAACGTGAACTCGGTGAAATTAGTTTTAGTCCTGATAGTTCGTTGATAGCGGTTTATGCATACGATAATAAGGGTGGTTCATACCTTGGTCCTTTCCCTGGCTCTAAGGCTAAGATCGTCTTTTGGAAGCGAGATGGAACGAGACTCAAAACTATAGAACAACTAGGAGAGATTTTTCAAATAAACTTTAGCCCAGACGGTCAAAAAGCGGCGATTTCCAGCTTTGGTTCGCCACCTAAAGACGGTTACCACGTTATACTCAACTTATGGGATATTGCAACAGGTAGAAAACTCAAAACACTTATTGACGAACCTATAAGGTTTAGCACGAAAGGACTGTCTGTAGGTTTGGGAACTCAATTTAGTCCAGATGGAAAGATAATTGTAGCGGTTCATAGTAGCGGTATTGCTAAATTTTTTGATAGTTCAACTGGAAGTGAACTTAACCTCGCTAACATCAGTCCTTCCCGTGAGATTAGTCAGCGCACATCAGCAGACGAAAAAGTAGACATAGCTTTAAGAAGTGATGGTTCGCTGAGATTTCGAGAGCGAGCAACAGGCAAAGAATTGAGGATGAATCGTTATGATTCCATGATGGTAAGTGCTGCTCGTATTAGTGATGATAAAACGATTACAACTGTGAATTGGTATGGAAAGCTGCAACAAAGAGAACTGACAACAGGTCGGATTCTCAAATCTATAAACCTACCTTTTGACAAATCCGCCTCTAGCCTCAAGTTTAGTCCAGATGGTCGCAAAGTAGCCGCAGCAAGATCGAATTATACTGTCAAAATTTGGGATGCCACTACGGGCAAAGAAATACTTGCACTAAAGGAATATGCAACCATAGCCGATGAAGCGAATGACTGGCGCAGGAGTAACCTTCACTTTAGCCCAGATGGTAAGATAGTGGCTATTGTAAGAACGGAAAATGACAAAAAAAAGAGTACCTTGGAATTATGGGAAGTCTCAACGGGGAATGCTATCCAGTTTTCTGAGGAGATTTCTGGGATTAAAAGCATTTCTTTTAGCCCTAATAGTGATGAATTAGCAATTCTTAAAAGTAATGACACAATTCAGTTGTGGAAGCTCTCAACTCGTCAGTTGTTAAAAACGATTAGACCTACCTTAGAAAATATGTGGGGTATCCAATTCAGTCCTGAGAGTGAATTACTTTTCGCTTTTGATTCTGATGAATTAAAAGTATTAAATATTTCAATAGGTCGAGAAATTGCATCATTCAAACTTCCGATAGGAAGCCCCTTAAACCCCTCTATTGATTTCAGATCTGATGGTAAAATACTCATTTTACAATCAGACAATGAATTTAGTTTTTTGAATTTTAATTTAGAAGAGCTTCTAAAACTTAGCTGTGAGATTACACGCGATTACCTGAAAAATAATTCGAGTGTGACCGAGAATGATAAGTACATTTGCGATTGAATAAAAAGTTATTTAGATGTTTGCATAGAAAATTTACAGGATTTCTGGCGATCTCTAACCTTACTTAGAACCTATCCCACTAATGTCAGGAATGTGATAGTCTGCTAGTTAGAAGCAACAATGTATCACATTATGGCTAGACGATTTGAAGGATTAACCGACTTAGAATGGCGGCTATTTGAAGATATATTCCCCAAAAAACCAGAAAAACGCGAGCGTGGAATGCCTCATGCGCCATTTCGCTATGTACTCAATACCTTACTATATGTACTAATCACAGGATGTCGTTGGTGCGATGTTCCCAAGGGAGAAATCTGGGCATTAAAAAGTTCGGCACACAGATGGCTCAAGCGTTGGCAGAGTGAAGGGGTCTTAGAAAACTTACAAGCACGGATATTAGGAATTGCCTCAGAGCAAAAATTAATCAACTGGAGTTACGGCGCGGTTGACGGGTCTTTTTCCCCCTGGCAAAGGTGGCGGTGAAGATGTGGCATATGGTTATAAGGGCAAAGGAATTTTGATACATACCCTGACTGATGGTAATGGTATGCCCTTGACCAACTGTACAACACCAGCTAATGGCAGCGAAAGAGACCATGTTATACCACTTCTAGATAGTATTAAAGTCAAGACGACAAAACCTGGTAGACCACGCAAACGAGTCCAAGTGCTAGCTGCCGACAAAGGCTACGATTCAAAGGAATTACGAACAACTTTACGTAAACGTGGTATTAGACCACAGTTACCAAAACGAATTTGGAAGACGAAGAAAAATCGGGGTAGACCAGTTAAACTCTCGGTTCCACGTTTTCAACAAGAGCGCTGCTTCGCATGGTTTCAACGAAAGTATCGCCGACTTGTGGTTCGATGGGAAAGGATTACGGCCTGTTTCAATGCTTTTCTTTCTCTTGCCACAATTCACATTTGGATTAACAAAGTGTTATTATTGGGATAGCCTCTACATCTTACAAAAGATGATTGCAAGGCTTATAGCTTTCGAGAACGAACCACCGTCAGCACTTTCCTAACGGATGCTAAATTAGCCGCAGATTGGAACGTACTGCTAAAGTTAGTGGGATTAGTTCAGCAGGGCAATCGGTAGACATTGATACTGACGCTGCGCAGCAACGTTAGCCCAGTTCGATCTTATTTCTTTTTGATTTTCTTCGCGTTTGAGACTTTGCCGTCTTTGATAGTAATCTCATACTCGAATTCCTCGAGTTTGTAGAGCCAAAACTCGTCTTGCCAGCGTGGGCTATCTGCTGATAAACCTCCCACGAACTTAGAGTCCTTCAGGACTTCACTAAAAGTCATTTTTCTATAAGGCTCACCCAATATCTCGATTACCTGAGACTTTGACATCCCCTCGCATACCTCTCCCTCGTCAAGAAACGTGACGAGATAACCATCCTGACCATCTAGCCTTGTAGGAGAAACCCTGTGGGTTCTACAAAGCAATTCTCCAATTTCATCTAAAACTCCATCTTTCGCGGCTATAGCAAATAATAGAGCCCTGTTGTCTGCCCCAGCAAGCTTGTTTAACTAAATTGCGTAAATCCTCCCACTTTCGTTCTTGATGTACAAATAAGAACCCTTCGGAGAATTTGAAAGAGGAGCACTTTCCTGGAAACTTTTTTGGGGACTTTTGAACATCTTCTCACGCCGCTTAGTATTCTTACTCCCTAAAATACCTACGACATAACAGGTGATGCTTACCAGGAGCAACTTAACTGTAATTGAAATACTGAGATAACTAACAAAACTCCAGGTCACAAGTCCTGTTACAATAATAGAGCCAACTCCGAGCCAGCCAAGCGAAAGTATCCATCGAAATAAACGTCGATGAACCTCTGGATAATCTTCATTTATTCTTTTCTTGAGTTCTGCCTCTGCCTTTTCAACTTTCTTGTATTGGTCAGTATTTTTGGAAGACCTTACGCTCTTTTTTGTACTCATAGCTTGTTGTTTTAATCTCAATATTACGTGTTGCTAGAATCTTTGCAAATTTTCCAAGAAAATAGTAGCTGCTTACTCTTTTGGCAAATCAATTTGACAAGCCTCGTAAATAGTCAATTGCCGCAAATACCTCTTGGTGTGCGTCGTCGTAATACGACTGAACATCGCGGAGAATTGTATTACGAATTACATAGGAATCCATAGCGCTCAGGTAAAAATCCACGTCACTGGAGAGACAGCCGTACCGCTGACAAATGGCGGACACACTCTCGCTGTGCCGATTCGGGTCGTAGCTTTCCTCCAGGGCACGAAGAATGAGCGCCAAAAAGGGAGTCTTAGGCAGGTAGGTCTTGGCGATCGGACCAAAGCGGGGAACAGATACAGCGTTAGGGTAGCCGCGCTCTTGGCGTAGCTTACGAACTTTTTGTAGTTCGTAAGTTGCGCTCGCGTCATTGGGTACCAAGCGATGGAATTCTTCACAGGCTCGTTGCAGCCAATAGAGCGCTGAAACTTTCTCAAACTCCGAAAACGCAGGGTCGTCGATGCGCTTAATGAGATAAGCCAAGTCCATGCGGATACCGTTGTAGCAATTGATAGCCATATCGATTTTTCCAACAGACTCCAGGGCAAGCGCGACATCGATCATGGCTGAACCAACCAAGTGCGGACATGATGATAAGGTGCGATTTGTCACACGAGCGCGAACCATGAGCATTTCTGCGTTGTGATAGATCGTCGTGCCAGCAGCTTGGTAGTAACCTGCAAAGAGATGAGCCCATTCCCGCATAGCAATCCCATGCACCAACAGCTTTTCGTTGTCAGTATGTTGGATATCTACAATTTCAAAAGCCCTGGCTAAGTCGCACGTCAACCGAAAGGCCTGTTCGAGAATCGCTTCAACCTTCTCGCCGGAATGTTTACCTTCTTTGAGGGCGTACAGAGTCAGTAGCAACTCTCCGACGATAATCACTCTGGCGTTGACATCTGCATCTTCAATGAGTTTGTAGAGACTGGAATGCTTATTGGATTGCAGTACCAGAACGAGCGCATCACGGACAGCTTGAAGCAGTTTCGAGTTAACAGCCTTTGGAGGAATACGAGAAGATTCAGAAAGACGGCTTGCAAGTGCCGTAAAATCGTGACCTGCGCGTAGATGTGCAAATAATGCTGCATTGTCACTAAGTTTGTAGAGGTCATTAATAAGTTGAATCATTTAGTTCGATCTCCTTTTATTAACTGTTCGGGAGAGATAGCCATAAACTATGCACTTTTAACGACTGTTAAAAATTCAAAAACTTGTGTAAAACCCTTATTTACTTCCCCAATCACTACCAAAAGTCAAAACAATATCGGAATTAAAAAGAAGGGTTGATTGAGGCGGTGTAGCTAAGGTGAGTTCGCTAAGATCAAACTTTAACTAATGGCTGATGGCTTGTCAAGACGGCTTACCCACTTTTTGGTTACATCACACCCCTTGCTCTCATCTTTGGTGACTTAGTGCCAGTTCTTAGATAAACCTAGTTTGGAGGACACTTTTATGACATCTATGCCATGTTCTACTCCTCCATCCCAAACCTTTGTTTCGCGACGCATAGACTACTATGCCACGAATTACACTAAACATTTTTCCGTCATCTCTTTAAAACTACATAATTTTTCCAGTTGAGACTTGTTACTTAAGTAAAGCAAGTCCTACCCAGCCATTGCTTCCTAATCATTAGCAGAAGGTAGAGTAAATTGATTTTGAGATAAAAGACTCGCATGAGGTTTGTCTGTAGCTTTCAACGCTGAGTATGTGATGTAAGTAGATACGCATAATTGACAATTCAATCAATTAATTACACAGTACCTAATTTTCAAGGAGAACTAAAAATGGATATGAGTCAATTCAGCAATGCAAATGGTTATATCAAAGGTATTGATTTTGATCGTAGCTACCTTGAATGCGAAACAATGTTAGCCCAAGCTAATACATTAATTCAAGAAAAACGCTCCCAAGAATCAGTCGAACTGTTATTAAAGATTCTGCAACGCAATTCACAATTCGGCAAGGCATACAATCATCTCGGCTATGTTTATGAAATCGATTACAGAGATTACACCCGTGCTGAGGAATATTACAAAAAGGCAATGAAATATGAGCCGGAGTATAGTGCTGCTTACACCCATTATGCTCGCTTGTTATCAAGTTGCAAACGTTTTGATGAACTCAAAGCACACTTGGATATAGCTTTAACTATATCAACTGTTTCTGCCGAAACGATTTACTTTGAGTATGGTCTTATGTACGAGATGCAGCAAAACCCAGAAGCCGCAATAGATTATTACATTAAAGCCGCAATGACTACATTAGATACACACAAAGTCACATTTTATCAAGGAGCAATCAATCGCTGCAAAACGAAACTTGAGTTGAAAAATTCACTCAGCGAGCGCTAATTCATAATGATTTGTTGACGACATCTTCAGCAAACTTTGTCGTCAACAAGATTACTTTACTGAACTACAAGAAGATAGATATGAATACACACCTACGCCGAATGGTCATCTCAACTGCGATCGCGATCGCTACACTCATGGGTTCCGCAACGATCTCTCACTCACAAAGCGTGCAAAATTTCGGACCTTTTAAGTCGAGGGCTGATTGCGAAGCAGCAATGCAGGCGCTCGTCCGAGCAGGTAGGGCCAGTTCGTATAGGTGCTTTAGACTCCCCCAAAATGGGAGATCAAACGGACCTCAGAATCAATCTGGCAAATATACTAATGAGCTAACACCTAAAGAGATAAGAGAACTAGAGAAACTCGTCGGTCGTGATATACCTCCAGCACTATTGCGAGATCCAAAAACGATCCGCTTGGTGAGAGACTATTTGGATGATAAGAGAAATGGTTCTAGTCCATCATATAAGCCCTACTCTACGAAACCAGATCTTTCAACTCCCTCCATCAATACTAGGATTCCGAATAGGTCAACAGAAGAATTTCGTTATCGACCTGGTGAAGCTAATGGAGGCAACAATTTACCTAATGTTAAAGGTCGCTTGCTTCCGGATGGTCGCATTGGACTAATTCCAGGTCAAATTGCTCGCAGAATGCAAGGAATGTACTTTAACAATTTTGGAGAGTTTCGTAAGACCTTTTGGAAGTTAGTTGAACAAGATCCATATCTCAGAAAAGGCTGGACTAAGGGAAATATAAAACGTATGCGGCAAGGGATGGCTCCTATTGCTCCAAGAGCCGAGCAAACAGGTGGAGGAGCCAATAAAGTTTATCAACTGGATCATAGTCATGACCTGCAGCATGGTGGTGAGGTGTATGACTTAGGTAACATTCGGATTGTGTCACCACGTTTTCATCAACAGTATGGAAGAGACTGATGTAGGTGCATTAACGGGGTGGGCGAGCGATCGCCCACCAGCCTTACAATAGAGTTATCGTTGGTACTTAATTTTGTAAGAAAAAGTCAGTTTTGCAAAGTTTGAACTTTAAAAGATCGTCATTCAGTACTCATTCAAATAATACGAAGGTATTACAAATACAAAAGTTCTGAAGAAAAGCAAGGGAACCAAGACTTGTTACTTGAGTAAACATTAAAAATTTGAGAATTCAAGGTATTTGAGAATATGGCTAAGTCAATTTACCTACCAAGTGGAATTTTAGGCACTATTGCTGTTTTTGTAGTAGGTTGTGTTTCTCATGTTCAGACTGAAACTGCACCAATTACATCGCCTAGCTCAACTGCTAGCAGGACATCATCTTCATTGTCACCAAAGCCTGAGTTTATATCCCCACCTACTGCAAATTCTGACACAGCACTCGCATCGCCCCACCTGGGAGACTATCAAATCTCCCACCGCTTCCATTCCGCCTAGAATAAGCCTCCAGCAATTGCTTGCCACTTAGTCGGGTAAATATCCTTGAGGTTTTAGGTAATTATCACGACAGCGATTGTTACTAATAGATTCTGCCACATTTTTTGAGTCTGGCATTGCACAAACGCCAGTCAAGCAAACTGCTTTGTGGAGCAAGCCGTAACAGAAATGGGAGTTGGTCTAGCACTCAGCATAGAAGCTAAATTAACTCTTGAAAATCTGTGCAACAAATCACTATCCTTTAAATACCCCCTTTAGTAAGAACTGTTTACCTGCTGATGGTTGCGCTAACCGTTACTCCTCGGCAATCGTAGTTCCTACATAAATTCTTCAGTTTAGCTTGTTGTATTTATAAGAGTTAGAGGTTTCATACTATGCCTATAGAAGTTATTGATGTTACTTGCCCGTCCTGCCACAAAAAGAACCTACTTCTCAAGCAATTAAATAAAGAGCCTTACAAATGTAACCGTTGCCGACACTCACAATCTGACCCGCTTGTGTCATTAACATCGCAGACTCAATCGGCTTTAAAAGGTGGAAACATCTTCGGTCTTAGTGTCCTTGTCAGTGTTAGTCTACTTGTATGTTCTATGCGTAGCGCTTTGGGAAGTAGTCAGTCGCCATCCCTATCTTTATCATCTGTTACTTCTCAGCACAGACCTCTTGCAAATCTACCCATCTTTGTGGCAAAGAACCGCTCGCTGCCTGCTGTAGTATCGCAGGCTATAGGCGGAGGTTCTCTCAAGGTCTCCAATGGTACCAGCAGCGATGCCTACGTCAAGCTAGTTGAGCCGCGTTCTAGCACGTTAGTAGGATCGCTTTACGTCAAAGCCAACTCAGCCTCTACGCTCGACCAGATACCTGATGGAACCTACCAAGTTCTATTTGTCTTAGGAGAGGGTTGGAATCCTAATGCTCAATCATTCAAAAAGAACAAGCGCTTTGCAAAATTCGATAAGCTTCTCAATTTTACTACAACGCAGTTGAGTAATGAAATACGCTATAGGGCTTTCAGGATTACGCTTAATCCAGTTGTTAGTGGCAATACTACAACAAGCAGAGTTAATGAACGGGAATTCGATCGCTATTAGTTGCGCTAACCTACCTAGTCTGCGCTCCCATTTCCTACATAAATCCTTCAGATTGGCTTGTTGATTTATAGGAGTTAGAGGTTTGATACTATGCTTGGAAAAATTCCTGATGTTACTTGTCCGTCATGCCGTCGGAAGGACCGACTTGTTATCCGAACAATCGAAGGAGCCTACAGGTGCAGACATTGCCAACATAAACTTTCTTACCCGTCTGTGTCTTTATCGAAGCAGCAGGTTCAAGCATTGCTGAGTAGTGGTTTCAGAATTAGGAGAATACTGAGCATTATAACTGTCTTTGCTGGCTTTGGCTTACTTGTGCTTGTCCGCAGTTATTCAAACGAGGGTCAGTTGTTATCCTCATCTTCAGCACCTATTGCATCGTCCAGCCCAACTGCAAGTCCAACTTCATCATTAACACCAGAACCTAAGCCGATACCAAAGCCTAAACCTGTTCGGCGACCCACTGATGATAACGGAGTTCCATTTCCAACTAAATCGGGATATCTCAAAGGTTATCCAGCTCTATCATGGGGTGGCTACTCAAATGTGACTGTGGATAACTCACAAAATAACTCAGACGTATTTGTGAAACTCTTTTGGTTGGACACTATTCCTCCCAAGGCAGCAAGGGTATTTGATTGTGCGTTAAAGGAATGTGGGATTGGTAAAATAGAAGTATCCCTTACCCCCTTAACCCGTGATAGAATGTCGGCTTTGCGGTCATCCTAAACCACATAAACATGGCAAGATGCCGAACGGACATCAACGCTACTTCTGCCGCCAGTGCAAGCAGACATTTTGTGAAAATTTTGACACGCTTTACTACTGGCGACGAGTGAGTCCAGAACAAGTTCAACAGGTACTGCAAGCCCATAGTGAAGGGTGTAGTCTACGAGGAATTAGCAGAATTACAAGCTTGGCATACAACACCGTAGTGAGTATTGTTCGTGGCGCAAGTGCTAAGGCGCAATTAATTCATAATCACCAGGTTGAGCAGGTCGAGACAGAGGAGGTGAGTGCAGACGAGATGTGGTCATTTGTGCAAAAAAACAGAAGCAATGTTTCGCCAAGGAATTAGAAGTGGGAGATTGCTGGATTGGACTGAGTTTAGCCAATTCCAGTGGATTGATCCTGGCAGCACGAGTGGGTAAACACACCGATGAGTTGATTGAGGAATTAGTCGTTAGTACACAAGGAAAAACGGATTGCCAACAATGGAACAGTGACGATTGGGGTGGGTATGAACGGGTATTGCCGCCTGGGGTCTTGCACTATATTGGTAAAGACAAAACTCAGCGATTAGAACGTACTAATGGCATTGTCAGACAACAAACGAGTCGATGGCATCGCAGACAGAATAAGTTTGGCAAATTGTGGGATATGACGAAAGTTACAACCCGATTAGTCGTGAGCTACTTCAATTGGATTTGGCAGCACAGTCGTTTTAAAACGACTGCGGCGTGGCGTGCAGAGCTAACTAACCGACCTTGGACTTGGCACGATATCGTCACTTATCCAACAATTCTTTGATGCACTACCGGGTATTTTTTATTCGTGCTCGCGACACATTTACTGTTAAAAATGTCAAATCTGGTAACTACGACGTTAGGTATCGTGACCTTACCTCTGAATTACTATCACGAACGGAGCAGTTTCATCTTAAAGAAGTTAGAACTAAAAGAGGAGTTCAATTCAGTAGGCTGAGATTGACTCTTTATAAAGTGGATGATGGCAACATGGAAATTCAGCCACTCTCTGAAGGTGAATTTTGAGCTAACAGAGAGCTGGCACGTATTGACTACGGAGTCAATGCTATCATTAGCTGCCAAATCCGCAGCCGTTCGCAATATTAATTGGCACTTTGACATGAGCGATTGGGCTGCTGAATTGTCGCGTTGTCTTGGCTCATGCAAAGTGTATTTGCTTGGAGTGGTTAAGTCTATCTTTAGTCTGACATTGCATCAGGTCGGCAATGGCAATGCTATGACAGGTAGAGTCAATGAACAGGAGTTTTCCCGCTAATAATTGCACTAACTTACCCCTGCGATCGCAACCTGTACATAAATCCTCCCGTTTGACTTAGTAATTTATAAAACACTTACTGGAGGATATTTTTACAACATTCATCCCGTGTTCCTAACCGTCTGCAATCTAAGTAATTTAATTCAAGCTGGAGGCTAAATTGCAGCTTACAAACCGCAATGGCAGCGTCATCTACTTTCCTGGGATTTTTGCTCCATCCCAGGATTACTTCAATCGTCTAAAAACTGCTTGTTGTTGGCAGACTGAAAAGGTGCAGGTTTTTGGTAAGTGGCATAAACTGCGCCGTCAAACTGCCTGGTACGGTACAGCAGATTATCGCTACTCTGGACAACTCAAAACTGCACAACCTTGGCTGTCAGTCTTGCTGGAAATAAAGGCGCAGGTGGAAGAACTGACAAACGAATCTTATCAAGGTGTATTACTAAATTATTACCCAGATGGATTAACAGCAATAGGATGGCACGCAGATGACGAGCGTGACTTAGTTCCTAATGCAGCGATCGCCTCTGTAAGTTTTGGTGCAACTCGTCGGTTTGATTTAAGGCACTTTGACGGCGAACAGCTTAGTGTCAACTTAGAAGATGGCTCGGTTCTGATTATGGCTGGAGAACTACAGCAATACTGGAAGCATCAAGTACCTGTTCAGCGCAAAATTAAGGAACCGAGAATTAACCTCACCTTCAGAGTGATGACGTAATAACTCCACTTTAACGCTTCTCTTCTACCCTAAATATAGTTACTTATGGTATCTTGGCTATTTCAAGCAAATCCAAAGTATAGCCACATTCTAGATGCTATCCAAAAGCTAGATAGAATTTACTGGCTGGTAACTCGCTACACCGAAGAAATTGCTTCTGGCGATGGCGTACTGATTTGGATTGCAGGCAAGCGATCTGGGATTTATGCGCTTGCTGAAGTAGATGCAGCACCGCAGTTTATGGATGAGCCTCCCGATATGGATATTTGGACAATGCCTATACGAGCTAAAGCTAGATTTTATGCTCCAGTAATATTCCAGCAAAAACTGCTTGATGCTCCCTTGCTAAAGTCAGCCCTACGATATGACCATATTCTCTCTGAATTAGAAGTTATCCGTCGACCGCACAATAGTAATTTCCGTGTCAGCGAAGAGCAATGGCATAGAGTTATCAGCCTGCTCGATGGTGAGTAAAAGTCTGTCTTTATCTACTTCAACTTCAGCCAGCGCAGCTTCATTAGTGGTATATAGTACTACGGTTGTAGATATTCAGTATATATAACGTCAGTATATAGAATTACTTTCTCAATTTGAGATTGACTGCCTCAAACTGGGGCTAGACTGAAATCGGACTAGAACATCTGTTTGTATTACGCTGGAACGATCCAAACTCGTAAGACTGCTTGTAGCTTTGAGCAAGCTAGAAGATCGCGGTTTGGTTCGACAGCACGAGCTCTCCTGCTTTGTTTCATATTTTAGAACTTCTGCGGGTTTCGCAGGCAAGTGCTATGAAGACAGAGGATATTGCACACCCCTACCGTCATGATTGAGAACATAGGTGTAAATCATGGTTGTTTTGAAATCCTTATCTCTATGCTCCAACAGTTCTTGAACCGTACGCATATCGTAGCCTGACACTGTGCCATGCCAAATGATGATGCAATGTATTTTAGCATGGCACAGTATATAATCTAGGTCATAGAGTTATATGAACAGAATGCGGTGATTCTCATAAAACCTCTTCCTAATAACTCTTTGTAGGCTTCCGTCCTGTAAACGAACTGACTTATTGGGAGGTTTCTCGTGATTTGCAAATGCTGTGGCGCGGAAGCACCAACGAAGTATGTTGAGTTTTATCAAAATATTGGTGCATTATTTGTCCGTTATCATAGTCAAATCAAAGGAAACCTGTGTAAGTCTTGTGTTAATAAATATTTCTGGAGATTTACTTTAATCAACCTAACATTAGGGTGGTGGGGAGTACTTTCCTTTTGCCTAACACCATTTCTGATATTGAACAATATCATTCGCTATTTAGGGACACTAAGGTTGCAAAGCGTTACTGGTAGCTCAACTGCGCGAATAGGGGAAAAACAGAGGAACAATAGCGCAACCAAATTTCATTCTTCCGAGCGTGTTCAAAGAGATCATCTAGACCCAGATTCTTCCAAGCTACTAGTTCGTGAGCGTGATAAGTCATGGATTAACACCACTGATGACCGACCTAACCTTCCACGTGAGTCGGGACCGTCCTCAGATTCCAGCATTGAAGATCTGATCGAGTATCTTAGGTGTGTTAACAATTCAGAATTTCGTCGCCTCGCAGCCGAGCTTTTAGCTCCGATTGGTCCTACTGCGACTCCAGCAATGTCAGCACTGCTGATTGCCTGTGTTGATGTTGATGCAAGCGTAAGAAAAGCAGCCTTTGATGCACTAAATTCGATCGATCCTAACTGGACTCACAATTCTGAAACTCAAAAGGCTTTGCCGAGACTGACGAAGGAGTTTAAACATTTGTACTGCTTCAAAAAATCGTACTCAGAAGAAGTGAGCAAAGCTGCTGACAAATTGCTGCGACAGATTGGTAAACCTGCTGTCTCTTACTTAGCCAATCTCATTGTGGAGGAGGAAGACAAGATAGAATACAAGATACATGCAATTTGGATTCTGAAAGATATTGGTTCAGACGCTACGAGTGCCGTGCCTCAGTTAATTCAAGTGTTGAGCTGCAAAGCGTCAAAGGTACGTATCGCAGCCGCTGAGGCACTGGCGAATTTTAGAACTGCTGCAAAAGCAGCTATTCCAGAGATCTTTGTCGGACTTGCTGACCGAGACGTAGATGTTCGTGAGGCTATGTTGACATGCTTGGTTGCAATTGAACCCGAAGTGGCAGATCTTCTGCCATTTTTGGTACACAAGAATCCTAACGTTCGCGAAGCTGTGGCTGATGCTTTGATACAAATCCGTCCACAGGCGCTTCCAGCTTTAACCGCAGTAGTTTTGCAGTGGTGTACCAATTCAAAGGCTGGCACCGAAAATGTCGAGACCAATCAAAAAATGACTGAGGCTGTCTTGCAATTACTAGGAAAATTTGGTCCCGACGCTTCAGTAGCTATGCCGACGATCGCTCTGGCACTGGTAGATCCAAATCCAACCATTAAGCTTGCCGCAGTCCGAGCACTGGAAAACATTGACCGCGATTGGCTTTCCGACCCTGCTGTAGTCAAGGCGATTGTAAGTTTTGCTGGAGGAGAAGCCGCTATCCCAGAACTCATCGTTGGTCTTGCTGACCAAAACGAAGATGTCCGCAAAGCTATGATGGCATGCTTGATAGCAACTGAAACCGCAGTGCCGGATCTTCTACCCCTTCTGGTAGACAAAAATCCCAACGTTCGCGAAGCTGCACTTGATATTCTGATACAAATCGGTTCGCATACTTTGCCAGCGCTAATTAGGATAGTTTCGCAGGGGTGCACCAAGTCAAGGACTGACATTGATAATGTTGAGCAATATCAGAAGATGACTGAGGCTGCCTTACAAGTACTGGGAGAAATCGGTTCCGACGCTTCATTAGCTATGCCGACGATCGCTCTAGCACTGGTAGCTCCAAATCCGACCATCAAGCTTGCCGCAGTCCGAGCACTGGGAAATATTGACCACAATTGGGTGTCCAATCCTGCTATCGTTAAGGCGATTGTAAGTCTTGCTGGTGCAGAAGCTGCTATCTCGAAGATTGTCGTCGGCTTTACTGACCGAAACTCAGATGTCCGTAAAGCTATGGTGAGATGCTTGGTTCAATTTGGTGCAACAGCTAAACCTGCCGTTCCGAATCTTCAGCGACTCCTCACAGACTTGGATCCCGAAGTTCGGAAAGCTGCGGCTGATGCTCTAATGCAAATTGACCCAAAGCCGACGGCGATTGAGAAACATGCAGATCCACCGTCGAGAGATACACTCGGCAAGTACTTTAGACCTGAACCCTCAGCATCTGCACAAGCTTCTCATATACATTCTAAATCTTCTAGCCAATTACATTCTCTGAAACGGGATCTACTGAGGCTTCTTCAGGGCGACAGTCAAGCTTGTCAACGTCTGATTGAGCTAGAGCGTAGAAAAAATCCACAACGTAAAGAAGATGAACTTTATGAAATTGTTATTTATCAACTTGTAAGAGATCGAAGATAGATTCTATTGCTGTCTCAAGAAGAGGAGAGCAATATTGTTTCTGAAACTGGGTGTGATTTAGGAGGTAGGACTGTTGAGTTATGTTTTGAGTTATGTTTTAAGTCACGGCACTAAGCAAATTGCTACAGGTGCTTGCTCTAGTCAATCCAATTTCTTATTTTAAATCTGCACTTACAACTAAATGCGACCGCGCTCAAGAATCTACAAAGTTTATCTTTATTGCGTTCGCGCCCAAGCAATAACTAATATGTATAACAGCAAAAGCTAGCAGCAGGCACTATATATTACCTAACTGGCGCTCCTAAGTGAAGCTAATCTCTGTAGTTAGTTAAATTGTGGAGACTGGCTCAATGGCAGTACAATTGATGGAGGATAGCGATCTCTTCTAGTAGTTGAACAACAACTATGCGATTGCGCAAGCGCTCAAGTACAGAATCGGCAAGTCGAATGTAGTGCTGATGCCAATTACTAGGAAGCCGAACCCTAGTTGAAACTAGCTGTCTTAGTGCAACTACTCGGCGACGTGGGACTGTTGGGGTAGGAGGTACAGCGATAGGAGGCTGTGGCGAGCCAAAGCGTTCTTGAATTTCTGGAGGCGCAAGTGATGGCGGCTGTTGAGGTCGGTTTTGTTGCCAATGCTTACGACCGAAAACTGCATGACCCAGTAATGCGATCGCCCAAGCAATAACCACCAGACAACCAAGTCCAAACAGGAAACCAAAAATCCCCATCACTGTCCCCTCCTCCACTTATCCCACCACATCTGCGGCAACGATACCGTTTTCTTTGTCTCCAGTGCTATTACCCGTAGATTGTGACAAACACCGTCCGGTTTAGCGCAGGCTACGGCAACGGGCATTCCCATGAAGGCGATCGCACAGTAGAAGATTACTAACGGGGTCCACACTAAATAAAAGAAGGTAATCCGGTTGTAGGCAGGGTGCAAATTAGCGAACGCCTACTTCAGTCATAACTACAAATAGGTTAAAAGATAAATGCTTTCTAGCTTTAAATAATCAAGAATTTAGAAGATTTCTGTAAATCTATTTTATTGACTTGAAGGAGACAAAGAGGATTTGGGCAGGTAGTAGACAGAGCTTAAGGAGAACAGAAAATCATGCAGGTTAGCGAAAGTAGCCCAGTAGTAAAGCAATTATCCAAATTGAATCTTGAGTCATTCTTTCCGGCTGACGGAAATTTTTACCCGTCGCCTATTGCTTGGGAAGATCAAGTATTGTATTTTATGATGCTAGATCGCTTTTCCGATGGCAAGGAGCAGGGGTACAAGGATATTCAGGGAAATGTAGTTACTGATGGTATAACCCCAATGTTTGCACAGAAAGATCGCGGCAATGCGATCGCAACTGTCGATGATGCAGCGCGTTGGCAAGATGCTGGTGGAAGGTACGTTGGCGGTACGCTCAAGGGGTTAACAAGTAAGATAGGTTACTTAAAGCGTTTAGGAGTAACAGCTTTATGGATCAGCCCAATTTTCGAGCAGGTGCGTTTTCAAGCAACCTATCATGGCTATGGTATCCAAAACTTTCTAGATGTTAACCATAAGTTTGGAACCCATGAAGACTTGAAAGAGCTAGTTAAAACTGCTCACGAAAATGGCATATATGTGATTTTAGATATCATTTTGAACCATGCTGGCAATGTATTTAGTTATCAGGCTAATTCCGAAGATGACCAAGAAAAGTTCGCTCCTCATTGGAATGGCAACCTTTATCTAGTCGAGGGATTTAATGACAAAGATGGGCAACCGACTATACCTTTTGAGCTACCCAATACTCAAGAACCTTCAACCTGGACGAACTTGGATGGAGCCGTTTGGCCGCTTGAATTTCAAAACCCGTCTTACTACACGCAAAAGGGACAGATAACTAATTGGGAGAGGGAACCAGAATTTTTAGAGGGAGATTTTTTTGATTTAAAAGATATTCATCATGGTCAAGGAGATGTTGATAACTATATTCCTTCTAATGCGCTCGCTAGCCTTTGTCAAGCGTATAAGTTTTGGATAGCATATGCAGACATTGATGGCTTTCGCATCGATGCTGTCAAACACATGGACATAGGCGCTACCCGCTTTTTTGCTTCAGTCATCCATGAGTTTACTCAGAGTATAGGTAAAGAAAATTTTTTCTTAGTTGGTGAGATTAGTGGAGGTCGAATCAGAGCATTTGAAACTTTGGAGCTAACTGGCTTGGATGCAGCACTAGGTATAGATGATATTCCCGACAAACTAGAATACGTAGTTAAAGGGTATCGAAATCCGAGCGATTACTTTAGTCTGTTTCGTAATTCTGAATTGGTCAATAAAAAGTCCCATATCTGGTTCAGGGATAAGATCGTGACAATGTTTGACGATCATGACCAGGTACGTAAAGGAAGTCACAAAGCTAGATTTTGTGCTGAAGACGAAGGAGCGAAAGTTGTATTGAATGTTTTAGCTCTCAATGCGATGACCTTGGGTATTTCTTGTATCTATTACGGTACTGAACAATGCTTTGATGGGGCTGGCGGTAATCTCATATCTTGCACCAGGTCACATTGATGTCGATTCCGTAGCGTTTGGCTAAAGGTTGTAGACGTCGAATCTCTGCAAGCATAGGTAATAAAGTCATCAGTGGAAGCAAGAGTTCAAGAGCTTTTTGTGCAGCATCACCCCAATCTGGTAAGGGGTGTTCGGGAGCATTAAGGTAGACCCAATGAGCTAGAAGGTAAGCAGCTAAGGACAAAATCACCCATCTATACACTCCTAATAGAGTTTGCTGACCAAAACGATGAAGACCAAATCGGTGCTTTGCCGTTTTGAAAAACCCCTCAATTGCCCAACGGCGACGACCCCACCAAGTCATGGTGCTAGCCTTGAGAGCTTTAGTGCAGAGGATATAACGTTTTTCTAACTTGCCATTGGAACGCTTGAGGTAGTACCAGGATAAATATACCGTTAACTTTAACCCACGCAGTCGCACCTGCTGACCTCTTTTATGCAAGTGTTTTATGCTACGTCCATCAGCCAGCTTACGGGTACTACAAACTCCTACAAGTATATGGTGTTTAAGTTGATGGATTCTACTGACAAATTCATTGTTGCCAAACGCGGTATCAGCTAGAACTAATACTTTGAAGTGTCGAATCAGAATCTTCGGCAGTCGTCGTACAAGGCGCAATCCTAGTTGAGTAGGAGTTGGCGTATCCTTACCTCGGTAGACTTGAAAACTCCAAGGCACTCGCCATCGCCCTACAACAAGGTAGAGCATCACAACATGAAGACCGCGTTTGCCGTTGTAGACTCGGACTAGGTTTTGAAACTCTTTGAACTTACCTGCTTTTTCTAGTGTAGTCAGGTCAATTATCACCTGTAAAGTTGGTCGTCGCCCACTGCGCGGTTGAGACATAATTTGTTGAATAGCTGCTTGACGCACTGCCCTAATTACCTGCCGCGTCGGCCACTTGTACTCATTTAGAAACCGACTCAATGCACTAGCTGACTTGCTCCTGCAGTGTTCTGGCAGGGAAATCCCTTGTCTTCCTAAAAACAAGCCTAGCATTGCTTGTAGGCTATCTTGTTGATAGCTACTAGGCATCAGTTCTCGTAATCCGGAAACTAGAGCTTGGGCTTGTGACAGGCTGGCAGACATAATAAACAAGCGTAACTTTACAGCTTATCTTTACCTTTTTCCCCACCTACTCCAAAACAATACAAAATGTCCTTAAGTAAAGTTATGTAAAGTGTCTAGCTGTCATTATTATTACTTTTAATTTAGTCTTTAGTAGAATTTACATCTATCTCAGGGTAGAAAAAAGTAAGGCAGGACGGATGAAACTAAAAAAAGCTACCTCTAAATATTTTCGCATCTTAATATTTTTGCTATTCTTCTTTCTGAATGAGGCTGTTCCTAACGCTGCTTTTGCTTTCTCTTCCCTTAATGCTTGCGCTAGAAGTCGTGAGTGTTTGGCTTTGATCAAAGAAAGTGCGGGTACTGCTGTTTCAGCACCTACTGGCGCTGGTTACGGTGTAACAACTCTCAGGACTGCTACTTCGAGCGGCGCTATTAAAACTTTCGTTAACGGTGTTGCTGACTTTGCTATTGTTGCTGGACCTACCACTGCATATTTAGGTTGGCATTATTGGGATGAGGCTCATAATGGACGAGCGCAAGATAGGGCTAAACAAAGGTATTGTGCTGCTTATCCAACTGATGTGGTTTGCGGATTCCCTGGCGGTCAAAATGAAGATATTTGGTATACAACCGAAATAACTTACTACCAGTACTATTATTACGCTCCAGCAGGTACATCAGGTGTTACTAGAGATAGAAGTAACTCAAACGATTCACTCGCTAATCCTTATCCTTACAGCAACATTATCAGAGATAGATGGGGACCATACACGCTCCGACTTAGTGCTTTAGGAAAAATCGGTACAGCAAAGGTTTTAGAAACCGAAGGTCGAGGATACCACATTCGACTTGATTCTAAAGACACTTACTATGCCCGTCTTTGTGGTCCTTACGGTTCTAGATGTGAGCCAGTACAACAAATGTATCATGTTACTGGTGCTGCTGGCAGTGCTCCACACTGGGCAGAAATACTCGGTGTCAGAGTAATAGGTAGAGAAGATGGACAACCAGATAATAGTGGCAATTCACCTCCTCTACCTTGGAAAGATTGGCCTCAAGCAAAGCGTGATGCGGCTGTTTCTTTATTAAATGATACTGATTGGCAACGACTTGCAACTTCAATGCCAGTAGGGGGAACTCTAGACCCTGGCGACAGTGTTAAAGCTCCCGTAATTGGAATTCCTGGTCAAGAGTGGGATAATCCTAATACTCCATTGGATGACCGTCAGTTTAAAAGCATACCAGAAGAATATCCTAGACCTACATTTCCCGATCTTGACCATGATAGCGATCCTGATGAAACGGATGCAGATGATGATAACGATGGGTTTTTAGATCCATACGATCCGCAGCCACGAAATCCTGCTGTTCCGACGGCAAGTATTGACTCCCCAAGTTCCCCACCAGATCAGCCATCTGAGCCACCTGATAGCGAACCAGGAGAGGGGACAACAGGAGAAGGAGCCTTTTCTGCAGAAGAAACCCTGCCTTATGACCCGCCTAGCAAAGTAATTGGTCAATTGAAACCAGATTCTTGCGTTGCGGCTAGTTGTAGAATGGCAGTTTACGATGCTACTGGTGATGACATACCAGAAGCCTATGTACGAGAAGCAGCAGGGGTAGTAAAGGATGAGGGAGCTTATCTGCGTGATGCTACTAACGCACTGGCAGAATATGACATTGCTTCTCGCTATGAGTCGAGCCTATCTCCTGAAGAACTTAAGTCTGCTACTGAAAATGGAGCAGCTATCGTTTCTGTCTCAACTCCAACCACTGGTGGTAGGCATGCTTTGATTGTTGATGGCTTTGAAGGTGACTATGCTCTTATCCGAGATCCCCTACCTGAAGGACAAGGTGCAGCGTATAAAGTTAGAACAGAGATATTTATGAATGCGTGGACTAGGGAAGCAGTTATCATCGAACCATGAGGTGAAGCTAATGACATCAGAACATATCAAGTTAAGTCAGCCTACTACCAGCGAAACCTTAAAGCTGTATGACCTTCATCTGTCATCATCAAAATTTCATACAATACCAGATTTTACTGGATTGACAGAAAAAGTGCCTGCAAATATTCAGGCAACTTGGTACAACCTCACTCAAACAATAGAGCAGAAACTTATACCTGGATTTATGGGGCTAAACTTGCCTGCAGATCTAGCGGCTGAACTCCTTGAACGCATAGAGATAGCTGGTGGACGTGGATTAGTTATACCAAATACCTATCGTCAGCCCAAAGTTACTAAGGAGATGGCTTATCCCATAGCTGAACAGGAAATTGTTTCTAAACAAGCGTTACTATTCCCCAACTACAACTTTGAACCTACTAAACTTTTCCGTGAAGATATAATGTGGTGGGACTTCAGAGCGCTGTCTCCAGAATTAAGCGAGGTTAGTCATATTCCTGGTGGTGTTATCGCGCGTGTCGATAAACTCGACGGTCATATATGGACAGCAGCAGAACAAGTCTATTTGTATGCTGAGGAAGAGTATTACCTTGAAAGCTCGACTACTCTTGAGCCAATGGAAGCTTTAAAACTGGCAGCAACGCAATTTGGGCTAGAGTGGAGTACAGACCACAAGCACAATAATATACCTTGCTTAAAAGCAGCGGCATTAGTTATAGGTGCGACTGTAGTTAAAAGCCCTTCCCAAACTTTCATTCAGAAAAAATACGGGTTTCGCCCTACTGTCCGTATGTGGTTTCGGTTGAATCGATACAAGAAAGGGTATGAGGCAGCAGAACCATTGATGATGCAAGTAGTAGCATTAGTATTGCAACACGACCCAGGAGACGCTGTATTGTTATTTGATGAAGGCAACCTTAGTGTATTACTCCAGCGAATTTCAGGACAACTCAATATTGATGCCAAATTAAGTAGTTGGATTGGATCTGAACTGAGCTAAGTATTTTCAACGTAGAATGCATCATAAAGTGGTATCCTCCAGTAGTAGAGGAGTATCCGAAAATCAAGCAGTTCTTCGAGCTTCTAGGCTATATGCGTCTACTAACTAGCGATTACATCCAGCGATAGCGACTGCCAGAACCATAGCAAAGTGAAGAAAAGAATTTACTACGTTCGCTGGTTTAGGTAAACAGAGCGTAAATGTCTGCAACTTGATAAATTGACCCTGGCATCTTTGTTTGGCTAGTCTTTGAGTAATAGCTTTAGTTACACGCTGCCCAAGGGTACAACTAACCCTTGGGTTTTGCTTTGAAAGTAAAAAAATGCGATTTATAAAATAAGGATCAGATACCTAAGCACATCTGCTTCAAATTTCTAAACTCGTATAGGCACCAAGTTATAAGTATTTCGTATAGTAAGCAGGTTTTGAGCAGCTTGCTCAAATGGTGCAAGATGTCAGGTAATGACCGCTACTTGCGGGAAGCTATGTTTGGCGGCGAGTTTGGAGCATTTAGAAGTCGGGGAGTACACTTTTTCAATGAAGATAACCTGGTATATCAAGAACTGGCAGTAATTCTGGAAATTAGAAGACAGAAAAAGGCTTTACGCCGAGGTCGTCAATACTTACGCCAAATTTCTGGAGATGGAGAAAACTTCGATTTTCCAGAAATGATTGGGGGGCAACTTCGCTCAGTTGTGCCTTGGTCGCGGATTCTTAGTGACAAGGAGATACTTTTAGCCATCAATACAGACTACAATCAGCCTAGAACAGCCTGGGTAACTATTGATGATGCTTTGCACATCTCTGGAGAGATCCTCACCTGTATCTACTCTACCGAGCGGGAGCAGTTAGGTAAACAAATACCAGTTGAAGCTAAAAAAGGCAAAGCTGTTCAACTTACTGTGCCAGGGGCAGGCTTCGTTATTTACGAGTAACCTTCATTTGTCACTTTCGGAAGATTAAAATCTAGAACCTTTTGTGAATAAGCATTTTGGCAAAGTTGACATAAATGAATTCATTTGTTGTGAAATTAAGCTTAAAAGCCTTACATTGCAAGCTTGTTCAAGTCTCGGTTTATTTTGTGTTTACCCAGAGTGACTAATGAGGGGTATGACGAACGATAGAATCAGAGTTCCAAGTGTAACAATTTGCTGTTATTGTCCATTAGAATTTTTCTCCAGCAATAAATCGACAATATCGTCCTGAAACACCAACTTCTGCACTATGTTGGTAACAGTTACCCTAGTGCTAGCATCCTCGTCAAGTAGTGCGAGCAATTCTACCCGTACTTGTAAGCGATTCTTCGACGTTGAGCTTAGGATTGCTGCTGCACTGGTTCTATTTCTGCCTTTAACTAGGCAATGCGCTTTTTGAGGTTTTGAAACTCATAACACTTCTTTATTTAGCTAAAACACATATAGTTAGAGCATAGGCAAGCTTATCTTAGTGTCATTCTGCTATACAGTACTTCTGCATAAGGAATTGATCCATGAGTTTCAAAACAATTGTTTTCTATGGTTCTTACCGTCGTGATCGCCAGGGTATCAAAGCTGCCTACTTCATATTTGAGCAACTCCAGCAGAGAAATCATGAAGTGATTTTTGCGGATGCCAAAGAGTATAGCTTTGGGATTCTCGATCGTATGTATAAAAAATCTGACGGGGTGACAACCGAGGTAAAAGCTGTCTGTAATGGGACTTGAGGCGATTTGTGGTAAAAAAAGATCGGTCTGATTTCGACAACAAGACCGACAAAGCAAAAATGTTACCAGAATTATATCGCAGTCATCTCAAAAATCAACTAAACACACGATTGCTACTAACCATAGAAGTTTTAGTATGGCTAATTCAAGTTCATAAACAAGTCAAAATTGAAAGGTTAGCGGCGCATTTTCCTCTGCCAATCAAATTTGAAAGCCGTCGCCGTCACATTCAAAGGTTTTTGCAATTGCCTCAATTGAGTGTTGTACTGCTTTGGTTTCCTATCATCAGCGCAATAATTCAAGCAAAAATTAAATTAGGTCAGCGAGTTTACTTAGCCATTGATAGAACTCAATGGCAAGACAAAAACTTGTTCGTAGTAGCAGTGATTATAGAGAAGCGAGCAATTCCAATTTATTGGCAGTTTTTAGCAAAGCAAGGTGCTAGCAATTTAGCAGAACAAAAAGCAATCTTGCATCCAGTAATTCGACTGCTGCAGGGCTATCAAATTGTCGTATTAGCAGAAGCGAGAATTTCATAGCGTTAAATTAGCCCAATGGCTGTGTGGAAAGCAAGTTTACTTTGTCTTACGGCAAAAGAAAGACACTCTGGTTCAGCAAAAAAGTCAAGATTATCAAGAGCTAATAAAGTTAGAGCTAGTGCCTGGAACGAGCCAATTTTTGACCGATATTAAGGTAACTAAAGAGCAAGGATTTGCAAAGAGCAAATCTTGCCGCTTACTGGAAACGAAAATATCGCCAAAAGAGAGAAAAAGAGCCTTGGTATTTGTTGACTAACTTAGGAAATTTAGCTGAAGCATTAACAGCGTACAAAAAGCGGGCTGGGATTGAAGCAATGTTTAAGGATTGTAAAACTGGAGGCTATAATCTGGCAGGCTCTCACGCTTCAATTGAGCGACTAACTCGGTTAGTATTATTGATAGCGTTAGCTTATACTTGGGCAACTTTAAAAGGCAGAGCTATTAAATCAACTGGGCAACAAATCTACATTAGTCGCCTACGAAAAGTTCAGCAAATCCTTACTAAAAATAGTAGCTTTTGGATTGGTTTGTATGGTGGTGTCTGGATAATAGGAATGGAGTTTTTATCCCAGTGGAGCCAGAAATTAATGAGTATGGCTCCGAACAAACTGCCGTTCTTTCAACGGGGTTTGAGAGCTATGAGCCTGATTCAGTCAGCGTTCTAGCTATGTCGTCACCCCTTCAGGCCGTTGCGTCGTAAATAGATTACTAAGTGGCGAGCTACTTCAGCCGCCAGCCGAGCGCCATGCTGTTGTTCAACTAACGATAGTGCCATGTCGATTCCAGAGGCAATCCCAGCGCTAGTGACAATACCGCGATCTCTAACATATAAGACACCATCTACAACCTGCGCCATCGGGTAGCGCTGCTGGAGAGCATCAACGACAAACCAGTGTGTGGTGCAGCGCCGACCATCGAGTAAACCTACCTCTCCTAAAACTAACGCTCCAGAACAGATAGAGGCAATGCAGATGCCCCTGTTATGAGCATCAGTTAGCCAATCACAAGTAGCTACATCTAATAGCGGTTGGCTCAGTTGCTCCAACGTCACACCAGGTACGAGGATTAGATCGTCAGCCGACAGAAATAGTAGAACCTCAAGCCCTCCGAGAAATAGTCCCTGTGCCGAGCGCACTCCACTAATGTTGCCGCAGAAATGCAAACAGTAGGGTGCGCCCAAGGAGGCAGCTATACTAAAGACTTGTGCGGGTCCAGCTAGGTCTAACAGTTCGACTGCCTCTAACAGCAAGAAGACGACCTGCTGTTTGACTATGCTAGCGGTAGAAAGTTGAGCGGTCATAGCTTGAGTTCAGTTAGTTCATGCCACTATATTAAACGGCTAAATGCTTTGACTCTAGGGTAATAACGGTCAACTAGCGGACGCATCTAGCCAAAATATTGACCGCTACTTCTGGGATAAAGCCATTGATTTCAAGACTACTATTCTCCTAGTGCAGTGACTTAAACCTCACCTGAATAAGCTTGCCCACCAATGAGGCATCTGTCTCAGAAATAGTATTCCCCTCCTCATCTTCAAACACTAGCTTCTGCACTATGTCAGTAATAGTTACTTTAGTGCCAGGATCGCCATCAATTAGAGCAAGGAATTCTCGTCCAAATTTGTAAGTGATTCTCTGACGTTGAGCCTCATGTTGCCGCCGCATCGCTCTTAGTTCTGCCTCCAATTGGGCTATGCGCTTCTTGCAAGCTTGAGTACAATCACTCATAGGGTCCCTCCTTGAGCAATGCACTCAACCTCAGACCAAGACAAAGAACGCAACTGGCTCCACAGCTTAGAGACACCACCGACGAAATGCACCAGGATGTCTCCCTCGTGGGAATGTGAATACTCCATTAAGCGGCGTTTAACAGCTTCATCTGCCCATTCCTTCCAGCCGCAGCCAGGTTTGGTCAGCGATGGCTTTTGCCCAGACTTAACGGCATGGATGAATAAACCTATCCCTGGTCTATTTTTCCAATTCGCGATCGCCTACCCAAAATACTCCAAAGCATCAGGCACTTTGTTTGGATAGCGGTCGAGTGCAGAAACAAGGATAGTATTAAGTCGCAGGTTATCTACCGATTCGTTAGTCAAAGCCGACAGCTTGGTTAGTAATTGAGTACGGCAGGTGATTCCAATGCTGGCTCGTGTACTGTGGCTTCATCTGTGAGATCGTAGTGGATTGAGAAGACTGGTTCGCTGGGGCAGGTTGATGTAAGTAATTAGCCTGTTGGGTAGCTATCGGTAGGTCGGAAGCAAGCGGGTCAGGCTTAAGCGTAGGGGATTCTTTGCAAAGCTTCTACTAGAGAGCAAGTGTTAGCCCCAGCATAGAAGAGGAAAGAAGTTTCTTGTTGACTATACGAATTTAGAAAAAACTAAACTTAGCAAAGAGTTGGTCAGTCAGCTTAAATTTTAAGTGATGAACTAAAATTGTGGTAGTCGAACACTCGCATGGAAATCAAATTTGTTTGCATAACATTTGCAGAGTTTGGCGCAACCAGCAGCTTGCAGAGTCTTTGTCAGTCAATTTACTCCACAGCATTGAGACTGTCCACTGTTGGATCTCGACTGGAAGCTCAAAGACTTCAATTTCATTAAGTTTAGAAGAATAATTTGTTATTCGAGAAGGCAGGGAAGTGATTAGCTCGGTTGAGGCAACGATCGACGGCAAAACTAACATATGCGGAACGGTTAGTAAAACGCGACGCTGTAAGCTATGGGATGCTAAAGCAAAATCGACTTCACCTGTGGTATCTCGTCGAATTGTAGTTAGTGCATGAGGGAGGTTTGCAAATAGTTCCAAGGAGATGGGCTTTTGCACTATCTGGGGATGATTTTTGCGAGCAATGCCCACAAAATGCTCTTGAAATAGAGGAGTACAAATCGTTTGTCGAGGTGGATTTGGAAAAACACCAAGCGCTAAATCGATTGCTCCTGTCTCCAACAAATCACCTACAGTGTCTTTCTCAAAGCCGATCGTTCTAAAGTTCAAGTTCGGTGCGACTTCGCAGCAGTGGGAAATCAACTTTGGCAGCACTACAAAACTCGTGTAATCGGTACTACCGAGCGCAAAGTCTCGCCGCTCGGATGCCGGATCGAAGTCTTGACTAGATTGGATTGTGTGCCGAATTTGATGCAGTGCGGTGAAAATACCAGGTGCGATCGCCATTGCTTTAGTAGTCGGTTGCATTTCTCGACCCACTCGAATAAACAAATCATCGTTAAATAAAATTCTTAAGCGTCCCAAAGCTGCACTCATGGCAGGTTGACCTAAATATAGGCGTTGAGCCGCTACCGTCACACTTCGTTCTTGAAATAGCGATTCAAAGGCAACCAACAAATTTAAGTCAAGTGCTGCTAAATCAATTGATTTCATTGATAACTACTATCTTTATAATCGATTTGATTAATGTATATGATTTTGATACGGTGAACTCAAGATTGAATAATAAATATCATGACAAAGCAATCTAGAGTCGCGGTAATCACGGGAAGTAATCGGGGTTTGGGCTATGCGATCGCCAAAAAACTAGGTCAAACTCAAGGAATACAGGTTATTGTGACAAGTCGCGGTGAAGTAGAAGGTCGCGTAGCTCAAGAAAAACTAGCTCAAGAAGGCGTGAGTGCTGACTACCATAGCCTAGATGTCACCAATGAAGAAAGCGTGCAAGCATTTACAGCATGGTTGAAGCAAATGTATGGCAAAGTTGACATTTTGATCAACAATGCTGGAGTCAATCCAACAAGGCAGATCGAAGAATCTAGTGTATTGACCGTAAAACTTGAGACTATGCTCTCAACCTTTGCTACGAATGCTCTGGCTGTCGCCCGCATTTCTCAAGCATTAATTGGGTTGATGAAAGAGCAAAACTATGGACGCATCGTGAATATTTCAACGGAGATGGCATCGCTTACCGCTACACCAAATGACAATTATCCCCTTGCTCCATCCTACCGATTGTCTAAGCTTGGACTGAATGGAGTGACAGTAATTCTGGCAAAGGAGCTACAAGAAACTAATATTTTAGTGAATGCCTACTCACCTGGTTGGATGCAAACTGATATGGGTGGCGAAAATGCGCCATTCACCCCTGAAGAGGGTGCTGAAACTGCGGTATATCTTGCTACCTTGCCAGAGGGCGGAGCGCAAGGTAAATTCTTCGCTGAAATGCGGAAGTCTGGCGGAGCGATCGAACTAAATTGGTAGTCATATAAAGATATTCAGCCACGACGAATCATTAATTAAATTGAGTTAGCGTGAACTATGAATAGCGTAATGATTGAAACTATCCGCAATTTTAGTAAACGTTGGAATGAAATGAGCGCAACTAAAAATCTATCTGGAATGGTTGCGCTCTATGCCACTGATACCTTGTGGCTTCCGCCTAATGATGCTCGTTCCATCGGCACTATTGCTGTTAGAGAAACCTACGAACGACTTTTTCAAGCTCAAAATATAAGCCTCGTTCATACAACCGATAACATCATGGTTAGTAAGTTAGGTGATATGGCAACCGAAATCGGTGCTTACGAATTAAGCATGGATACTCCGCAGGGAGAGTTCAAAGATAAAGGCAAATACTTTTTTCTGCTAATTAAGGTTGACGGTGAATGGAAAATCGCCGCCGATATGTTCAACAGTGACAAGCCAGTTTTGGAACAAAGGAGCTAATACAAATGCAAAATGATAACATTACCATTGCCCGCCGCTTCGTTGAAGGCGTACTTGGTGGTCACAACCCCGCCGCTTTTGACGAGATCGTAGACGAGAATATAAGGATTTCTACGGGGCTAAAGCCAAATGGATTCATTGACGGTAAACAAGAGTATCGAAGCATATTAACGAAGTTCGGTTCAGCCTTCACAAACGGTCGTCTTACGATTACTGACATCTTTGCATCTGCCGATGGCGAACGCGTAGTAGTCATGTTTGATGCTTACGCCACTCATACTGGAGAAATGTTTGGCGTGTCGCCCACTGGAATTGAAGTACCTATGATTGAAACTCATATTATGCGCTTTCGTAATGGTAAGCTAATCGAGAACATTGTTGGCGGCAATAATCCGCTCGGTTTCGAGATGCTATTGGCAGACGCGATCCGACCGCTAGTGCTACCAGATGTGTACAGCACACCCAAGCCATAGCTCCTTCTGAGTTCTCAGTTCTAGGCTAAAGGATACTTAATTGCACGAGGAAAGAGCTAAACATCCCTTAGTTCTGCTTCCAGTTCGGCAATACGCTCTTTAAGAGCTTGGGGACAATCGCTCATCTTATTCCTCCAGCCGCAATAAGCTCAACCTCCGACCAAGGCAACGATCTCAGTTGGCTCCACAGCTTAGAAACACCGCCAACAAAATGCACCAAAATGTCGCCATCGTGTGAATGCGAATATTCCATTAAGCGGCGTTTAACAGCTTCGTCAGCCCACTCCTTCCATCCGCTACCTGGTTTAGTCAAGGATGGTTTTTGCCCAGATTTGACGGCATGAACGAACAAGCCAATCCCTGGTTTATTTTTCCAAGTAGAACTTGCCTGCTGAAAATACTCAAAAGCATCATCAACCTTGTCTGGATAACGGTCAAGTGCAGAAGCAAGGATATTGTTAAGGCGCAGGCTATCTACTGATTCATTAGTCAGCGCTGATAGCTTGGTTAGTAATTGAGTACGGGCAGGAGATTCAAGCGCTGACTCGCCCATTGTTGCTTTATCTGTACGAGCGCTAGTGGGCTGAGAAGGCTGATTTGCTGAGATAGGTGGAGGTAAGCATTTAGTTTGTTTAGTGGGCGTAGATTGGACAGAAGCAGGCGAGTCTACAGAGGATTCTTTACAGGGCAAACCATCAAAATCATTTTGGACACGATCGCCAGGGGCGGAAAGATGATCCCGATCTAAATCTATCGGCTCCTTACTTGCCATTTCGTTTTTGGCTAACAGCGAAGTATAGGATCTAGCAATAACCGCCTTGTCCGATCGCTTTTCTTCTTCCCTCTCCTGGCTGGTAAGAGAGGTAGTTTTAGAAGTAGTAAATGCCGTAGTCTCTGTAGATGAACTGCTCAAAATAGCACTATCGAGGTGTTCAATTCGAGCAGATCGATCTGTCCGATTTGAACAAATGCTAGAAATCAATACTTCCAGCCGTTGGTAGTTAATGCTGTACCACTTTGTCTGGTTCCAGCGTTGCTTATCGAACCGCTCGGTCTTGAGCAAATTTAATCCTTCTAGTCGTGCGATCGCTCTACGGATTGCAGATAGACTCAAGAAGGGAAATTGCTCTTGCCAAGCTTGATAGGTATTGTAAATCCATAGGTAGCCGTTAATCAGGTGATTTGACTTTCCTAACCAATAGTGGATTTGCTGAAGAATAACAGCTTCGTGCAAGCCAATTTCCTTAGCTAAGTCTGGCGGGATGAGCAAGGGATGAGGAGCAAGAGAGGTCGTCATTTGCTTACCTCCTTGGTCAATGCGATTGCTTCCAGCACTGCGCGAAGCGCAATCGCAACAGAAGCTAATTGGAAAAAGAAACGGGTTAGCTGTCTCATCTGCCGCCCCCTTCCCCAAGCAAAAGCTGACGATTGCCTACTTGATAGGCAAACAAGCGTTGGATTTGGGGCAGGAGATGTCGGGGTAGCTTCAGGGTAGGGTGAGCCGTTAATTCTTTTGACCAAGCACCAGAATCTTTACCTAGTTGCACAGAGTTAAGCCACTGCCAAGTCTGCTCGTTATTTTTGAAGCCCAGGCGCTTAGTTAAATAGCCGATGGTTAGACCGTCACTTTGGCTCTTGACTCGTCCAGTTTTGGCATCGACAGCGATGGTCTTCTCAACTACTTCGGTGCGGGTAATAACTGCATCTGGTTTGCCAAGAACTAGCTCCACTAGACCAGAGCCATGCAAAGCAGCGATCGCATTTGTCGCTTGCATCAGTCTTTCCTGACTCTGGGCAGCAGCGGCTTGAGCTTGTGCTAGCTGAAGCTCAAGCTCCAGTTCTCGAATCCTTGCTGATTGGACTGGGATGATTTCTGCTGCTTTCTTGGCAATCCGTTCGCATTCAAGAAAATAGCGGCGTACTTCTTTACCCTGCCCAGTGCCAGCCATCATGCCTAGACACTTAAAGCAGTCAAGGGTTAAGCTGATGTATTCGCTAGGACGACCGCCCTGTGGAGTTTTCACCCATTTGGTTAAATAGTCTATTTCCTGCTCAAAGTTATTGGTTAACTTATTCTTAGCCTTCTGCTTGGTTGAGTAGCCAATCCATTTCCAAGCAGTATCGAAATCTATCGGAAACTCATCAGTTGATTGAACTATAGCTAGTGCTAATTCATGCGAAAATTCCATAAGGCTGTAACCTTTTCGTCAATGGTTAAGGTGCAACTAGGCGATCGCGTGTTTTCCAGACAGGGCGATCGCTTCAAAGATTTGCGATAAATTCTTCAGTTGTTATTTGGGCTTGGCGGAGAATACCTGCTAACGTTCCGATTGCTAATTGTTGGCTCAGGGGTACAACGCATCCTACTGTACTTTCAGGCGTTAACTTCTTGAGAACTACATGACTACCCCTTTGCCTCACCTGGACAAAACCTAGACGCTCCAAAGCACGAATCGCCTCTTGCCCAGAGATTCTAGGCAGTCTGGGCATAGTTAGCCTCGAAGGTAGTAGTAATAGGCAGATTGTTGTCAGGCAAGGGGAATTCCTCTAGGTAAAGCTCGGTCGCTTCTTTAAGGTTAGCGATCGCTTCTTCTACGTTTTCCCCTTGACTAACTGTGCCAACTTCAGGGCAGTTAGCAACATATATGTCTTCTTCTTTGTGAATAACGGCGGTAAAAGTTTTAGTAGTCATGGTGTCTCCTTTAATTTTTCACTTATACCGCTTTCAATTTGACTTAGACTCCAAACCTGTATAGAAAAAGCAGTACAGAGAAAATGACAGCTTAGGCAGATTCCTGTACTTTGGGAACAACAGAAAGGAAAGAGCGGGTGCGACGGTGCTTGACTTGATTAGCAGAAGCCGATTTCCATTGCGGCATCGACTCAGTAGGCTGCTCTTGTTTATTAAGCGCTTTTTGGTTGCCGTCATCTTCTTCAGGGATGTATTCAATCAAAACTCCTGGCTGGATTTTATAAGCCTTACAAATTTTCAACAAAGCATCAGAGCCAGGAATATAATCAGCATCTTTATATAGTCGGTAGCCTGTGTTCTGTGTTAGACCAGTGTCTTTACAAAATTGATAGCGGCTAATTCCTAGATTATCTACAAGTTCTTTAACGCGATTCCTCAATGGCATAGAGTCTATAGTCATGTTCTCAATCCTTTAATGTTACTGCTAAACGTATATTAGCACTTTATTACTAATATTAGAATAGTTGTTACCCGAAAAAGTATTATTAATATATTGACAATAGTAGTGCATTGAGGGTATATTAGTAGTATGAGGCAAAGGGAAAGAGAGAAGCCCCCACCCGCAACGGAATCCAGAATCTCACTTCCGATTCAACGACCGAGCCAAAATGAATAGACAAAGGAATAAGGTTGCTGTTGGCTAGACAACAGTGGAACTGGAAACGAAGGTCAGCCTAGCACCCACCAGACGAGAGACGAGCCAGGTAGCCCCGCGAGGGGATGAACGCTGATGAGATGCCCTGGTGGAAGAAACTATAGCCTAAGCCAAACAAAAAGCCCCAGCAGCGACTAACTGACTGGGGCAACAACTAAAAAATTACTAACAATATGATGACACAACTAACTGAAGTTCAAACAGTAGAAGCGGTCAACAATCAAGTATCTACCCCTAAAACCTGGGATAGAGCAACGACAGCAGTAAACATTGGCGATCGCATTTGCATCCCGTTCACTCCGATAATGGAGGTAGTAGATAAAGACGTTTACCTCGATGGTAGAGTATGGCTGCTAGTCAAACCGAATAGCGGTTCATATACAGAAGAATGGGTGCTAGACGCAGAGGACGAAGTACAGCAACCACTATTTAAGGAAGAAACCGAGTACAAGCAAGGATTTGAACACGGCAAACTTGATGCAGCCAAACGCCTGCCGCCGATATGCGCTCAAGCCGAGTGCCAATATTCTAAAGGCTACCTAAAAGGCTACAGTAGCACCCCAACCCCACAGCAGACAAAAACTCCTACCGCACCTTCTTGGGTGGTGAGATACGATGGTGAATACTGGTACAAAGTATGGGTGGGCGATCGCATTGTAGGGAAAGCATCAACCCACGAAAAAGCCGAGCAGTTGGCACAGAAGGCAATCGCTAGTAAGAAGTTTCAGCAGGAGCATCGGGAGAGAGTGTTAGCGGCATACGCAGGGTAATAGCGATGCCATACATAGAACTTCAAGTGATAGAAGCATTCGGCGCTCAATATACAGAATACCGCCATGAGCCGGATGCAACCGATGATAAGCCAATTGTTGCCCCTCTGACTTGTGGGCAATGCGATTATTACCAGTCAGTCGGGACGTTGAGCCAAGGCAATTGCACCCTACTGGGAAAGGCAAGAGCTAGCGGTGATACAGCCTGCCCTCAACTTACTGTAACTGCACCATTTTAAGCAATAGAAAGACTGCACTACATCATCAGGCGCTCTGCACTTCACACTGAGCGCCCTTTCTACTCACTTACTAAAGGATTTCTCAATCATGAAAGCAGGCAAGACCCTCAGCGAACTAGCTCTAGAACTCGAAAGACAATCGGAATCGAAGAGAGACTACATCGCCAGCACTGAACTACTGAAGATGACCGATACAGGCGAGATGGCAATAGAAAGTGATACCCGCCAGGAGTTGGCAATTACAGACATTGCACACAGCCAGATAGCATCACGGCTAGACATCCCCGCCAAATACTATCAAAGGATGCGTTCTTCAGCGCCAGAACTACTGGCAGCGAACGTCAACGAATGGTTCTATCAAAAGCCAGAAAGACGCATGGTGCGGACGTTAGACGGACAGATGAGGGCTTATTTGAGCGAACGTTACCGCCGCCTAGATAATTACGACTTGGCTGAAGCAGTTTTGCCCGTTCTCAAGGAAATGGGCGAAGGACTAAAGATTATCAGTACCGAACTTACAGCGTCTCGGATGTACGTCAAAGTAATTAACGAGCGTGTCGAGTTAGAAGTTAAGAAAGGTGATGTAGTCCAAGCGGGAATGGTGATCTCAAATTCCGAGGTAGGCTTGGGTTCGTTGAAGGTAGAACCCCTAATCTACCGCCTTATTTGCGCGAATGGCATGATAGCTCAAGACCACAGCCAGAAGCGCTACCACGTAGGCAGAAATGCTGAGTCAGATGAAGCTTTGGAGTTGTACAGGGATGAAACACTCAAGGCTGATGACCGCGCGTTTTTCCTCAAGGTGCAAGACACAGTACGAGCGGCGGTAGATATTGCCAAGTTCTCGACAATCGTGCAGAGGATGAGGGAAGCAACAGAGCAGAAGATAGAGGGCAACCCAGTAAAAGCTGTAGAACTTGTTTCCCAGCGCTTCAACTTTAATGCTGGGGAAAGTTCTGGGGTATTGCAACACCTAATTCAAGGTGGGGATTTATCCGCCTATGGAATGCTTAACGCAATTACCCGAACTAGCCAGGACTTAGACGACTACGAACGGGCAACAGATTTAGAGCGCGATGGTAGTAGGGTGCTGTCATTACCTACTTCGGCTTGGAAAGAGATTGCCTTGGCTCAGTAGCAAATAGCCACTCGTCTAGCTGGTGCGATCAACTGTGCCAGCTACAAATCAATGAGGAGATTGTCGAATGACTCAAATTGATAATACTCAAAATCTCTCTATCCCAAAATTTCAACTAGGAACGCACGTCAAATGTAATGCCCGTAGCGGATGTAGGCTGCGCGGAGAAGTTGCCCAAGTCATCGCCATCAAGTATATTACTAGCGAATATTGGTCGGGTTGGACGTACACGATCGAAAACCTATACCTAACTATGAATGTTGGGGAAATCTGGTTAGATGCAGCGCCAACCGTTTAGAGGAGCCAAACAGAGTCAAGAAACTTTATGAGGAAGCTTGCATCAATCATGTTTGATACCCCAAACAGCATCCAGTGGTTAATACTATGCGATCGCGTCAGTAGCCTAGCCCAGATGAGATTTTGTATTTACAATTTACTTGTGGACGGCGGATTTTTATTTGTACGGGCTAAAAGTTGCGATAGTGAATCTATAAAGCACCTTTTCATTATTAATTCGGAGGGAGAATTTGTATGAACCTTAAAGAAATAGACATCGATCAAATTCAAGACTATATTCAGCAAGAAAAAGGTAAAGGGCGCTCGATTAAAGAGATTGTTAAAGAACTTGCGGAAATCCGTAGTGATGTCACAATCTTGTCCCACGACCCTGTAATTAGTAAACAACAGATTTTGGCAGCATTAGAGAAGTAATATTTAGCAGCACAAATAAATTATTGCATTATAAAACTCTTAGTTATACCAATAGCTAGGAGTTTTTATCATTAATACAATGTGCCAGATTGTAGGCTGCCATAGTAGGGAACAGAAATACTACCACCAAGCAAAAGATGCAGCACTAGCCAGCTTTGAGCGTGAAAGTTAATGCTGAATCTTCAATAATTATTGGAGGCTAACAGATGGAAAGTAGCGCATCTCCAGCATTACTAATGTGTGCAATTGCTTTTTTAGTCCCGTTCGCACAGATTGCTTTGTTTAAAGCATTACTCAAGTCTGGGGTTAAGGGTGATTTGTCAAATAGCAAATAACAACAAATTTACTGGAAAAACATCATGGATTTTCAAACGACAGCGATCAATAGGCAGCGCAAACAAAGGATTACGTTAGATATTGATGTGATTGGCGACGAGATAGATTTTGCCAAATGCGAACAAATTGCCGACAGCTTCGTAGCATTCATTTCGCAAGTGTGGTGGCTAGCAGATCCTAAATTCGAGTTTAGTTGCAGCAGTAAAGTCACAGTACAAGCGCCTCGGCAAAAGAATCATCAGCAAGTGCAATTGCCGAATACTAACGGTAACGGACGGGCAAAGCAGCCAGCTAAAATGCAGCCGATACTAAGCCAAGCGGGAGTAAAACAATGAGCGAAACTAACGCAAATCCAGCGCTAGCGCACATGGACGTAGCACAGGATGAGATAGCGATCTATGCGACGCTACTAAAGAGAGCGCAGTTGTCTCTAACGAAGTCCACACAAGCTTTTGAGAGAGCGAACGAAAACTTACTGACTGGCAATTGTCCAACCAGGAAGCAAATAACTCAACAGATAAGGCAGCAGTACGCAGCCTTGAACAACCTTACAGATGCAATTGTGGGAACTTTGGACGCACCAACGTTTGCCAGGATGATTGCGACTGCACCAAGGCGATCGCCTATGCTACTGGCGTTGGTTGAGCTTTTGCCAGACTCAGAGAAGGATCTGTTGAATACAGCATTTTCTGCTTTGGTTGTACTGGGGAGAGGGGAGATGGAATATTTGAGTGCAGAACAAGTAGAGTTGGCACAAAAGATTCTGCCGTTAACTTACGTAGAAATAGAAACTTAGCAATCGCACAACAGGCAGCAGAACTTGTACTATCGCAGCATCCAAGAGGATTTTGACAAGGATACCGAAACATTATCTCTGACTGAAGAACAAGCAACAGAAATCTTAAGCAAGGCATTTGACAAGCACGAGTTTTGGAGTGAAGAAGTATGCAATTGATGGTCATCCAAGACAGCGATCGCACTAAAATTGGTAGTGTGGCTGCTCAAGTAGGCATGGAACTAGCCAACGGTTATAAAGTATCTAAGGTTAACGACAAAAGTGTAATTGCCCAGTGCAACGGACATACTGAAAAGTTTTTCGACCCAACTTCGATTTATTACACGGAGGCGACGCGGTGGGGGTTTAGATGCTCTACTGTGGACGAAAAAGTAGAGACTTTAGCAGCACTAACGAGAAAATTTAGGTATGGAGAGTCAGCTTGCCAGCAGTATATCGACTATGGCTATGCCTCAGCATTAAGCAATCGCATCGAAGAAGCTGGCTTTAGCTTTGCAAAACTTGTGCAAAAGCAGCGAGAGGAAGCGATCGCGCAATTGCAGAAGGCTGAGGTAGTAGAATGCAGCAAGAAGTAGAGCAAATCATTACAGAATCACCAGGAGACAAAATGCACAACAGCGAAGTTATTTGGGCATACGCCCAAGGATTGACCATCTTCGGGTTTTGTCCAACCGAAGCCGAAGCTATAGCAAAGGCTAGTGAGATAGAACCAGTAGAACACGCTGGTTCTATGCATAAGGGGTATGTTTTAGATTTACCTCCTGGAAGCCTGGAGATTGAAGAGGATAGGGTATGGTTTCAGAGGAATGAATATCCCAAGCCTAATTGGATGAGTTGTCAAAAAATTGAACAATAAGGTACAGCCCAAATGTATAAAATTGAAGCAGATAAAGCTCAAAGCATGATTGCTGTAATTGAGGAACATCGTAAAATTCCCCAAAACATACTTTCACACTTAGAAAAAGCAGTAGATCGACATATTACTCCTGGAGAAACAAAAGACTTTTATCAAGGATTTCTATCTGCCATCTCTCTTTCATTAGAATTACAGGAACAAAATCTAGACAAGTCGGAAGTTAATGCTGCTCTTGTCCAACTAATGAAAAGAACATCTCAACTTTATTTAGAGGAAGAACATGAGGAGAAAATCTAAGGTGGAAATGCCAGAAATTTTAAAACAAGCATTGGAATGGGGCAAAGCCCAACATCCCGATGCTAGCCAGTTTCGCCACGCGGCTCTTGCAAATAGCGTTAGTTATCTAGTAACAGGTTTTTCTGGCGGATACGGTGGTCCCTCGATTCGCGAACACTGCGTCTCCTACGCATTAGTAGGAGATGGATATAACATACCTACTCAAACTAACTTAGGCTTAATGACCATGTCCTTCCCTGAGGGACGTTTGCCCCAGGCTGGGAACTGGGAATTTGGCAGGGCGTGTGAGTTTGCTGCCCCCATTTGTTACGGGCAATTGCCAGCGATCGCAGGGCAGATTGCTGCGTCTGAGTATTGCTTCGACGACGATCCCAATGACTTATTGGAGTTGCAGGCAAGCCTATGACAACTATACCGAGCAGTTTTCAACTCTTAACTGTACCCCTGTCCCCAATGCTGCTAGAGATGGCAGGAGCAATAGAAGTGAGGAGAAATAATGGGTATAGATATTAAAGCTATTTTCGGGTACGGAATTGTACTGGATTACAAACGAACTCCTTGGATAGAGGAAAGTTTTGAGGAGTTTGACTGCGACTTTCTAGAGTACGTATCGCAACAAACGGAGTATTTACCGCCTGGCGAAATATTTGATGCCGACCCCGAACAAAGAGAACAATTTGCAAGTACGCTACCCGTAATGTTTATCAAAGCTGGCAATTCTAGAGAGTATTACTTGCTGTTAACTAAATATTGTTGGCTGCTTGAAAAACCAAAAGCAATGAAGGTTAGCTTAAATCTGGAAGACTTTGGTACAGAACTTGCAAAAGCAAAAGAGTTCTGTAAAAAAACTAGAGTTGACTTTGATTCAACTGACTGGTTGTTAGGAATAATGTTTGATTGAGGAACCAACTGATGCAGCCTTTGAGATCGCGTCAGCAGCAGCTTTGGGTAGACAGGAGGAATAATGAGCGACGACCAGCCTTGCAGATTGAGCAAACGCCTGGACTTAAAGATACAGGATTTGCGTCATTTAGAAGAACTGCTAATCCACCAGGACGAGGGCAGCCAAGATCGCTTCTACTACACGACAACCTTGGGTGAGAAATTGAAGTTCATCCGCATTTGCAAAAGTCATTGGCTTAACGACGAGTACAACATTGCGCTCGTCATCCCGACGCAGCAATGAACCCAACCTTTGGTCAGATCATCCGCACTGCACGAGCAGACAAAGGATATAGCCAGCGCGACCTGGCAAGGCTTGTGGAGATCGACTTTACATATTTATCCAAGCTAGAAAGCGATGCCACAGAATACCCGCCCAAGGAGTACGTAATCCAACAACTAGCGTACTACTTGGGTTTGGACTATGAGGAATTGGTCTGCTTGACTGGTCGATTACCAGAGCGATATCAGGACTTCCTACAGCAAAACTACCAGGTGATGCCAGCATTGTTTCGGTGGATGCGGCAAAAGCCTGGGCTTGCTCAAAGGATTTAAAGGCAAGAGTTAACAGTGCAAAGCGATCGCACTATTGAAGCAATCACAGGAGGTTAAAAATGGATTCATACCCAGACAGTAACGCATACTTGCAGGCAATTCTTGAAGAATTACGAGCATCAAAACAGCCATTAGGCTTTGGACATCCACCGAAAGCCCGATACATATATGCAAACCGCCAGTATCCTGAGTGTTTATGGTACTTCTGGGATGGGGCAAAGAAAGCACACGAACCGATCGCCTTGCACGCTCTAACAGGCATCGTTGAAAAGCTAGAAATTGAGGAAAAAGAATTTCGTGGTAAACCAGATCATAAGGTAAACCTGCATATCAGAGCAGAGCGCAATTACGTCATTCAATCTGGGCTAGAAACCCTATTTGCTAAAGGGCTACTCTACACTCTTTCCAGACTACCAGTTGCCACATTTGCCCAGCCAATAACAATCTCTGTAGAAGCTGGAGATACAGAGCAGGTGCTATTCTGCCGCATCTACAATCCAGCATCAGGGCAAGCGGTATTCGCGCCTTACCCAGAACAAGTAAACTGGCAAGATGTAATAGCAAAAGCGATTGTGAAGATCGATGCCGCACATGGGCGAGTAGGGCAGCCGGAGCAGCAATCGCCACAGTTGGCACACAGTATTTAGAAGGGCAGACAAAAGTAGAGAAACCAGGGTCTAGAAACACTATCTAGTCCCTGGTTTTGTCATGCACAAGGAATAAATAACAATGCCAGAAACAACGTTTCTCAAACAGAAAAGCTTAGAAGAATTAAAATTTTTCCTCAAGCACTACCAACAAGTTTACCCAAAAGCAAAGCTGCAAGGACAGGCAGTTTTGCGACAATACTTCAGGAGAGCGAACTATCGAATCCAGCATTTGCAGTTCCGTTCCCAAGGTAAGTAGGTTTTGTCCTTCAACACATAGCAAGTAACTTTTTTAAAACCCCTGGAATATGCTGTATACAGCCTCGTACTTTGAGCCGGAACATCATCACGGCGTTCTGTTATCGATTTCCCGCAGCGTTCCCAAAGGCTTCAGAGTTGACGGCGCTCTAGATTTCCTTGCGCCTAATGCCCAGTTGCTCAAGGATTGGAAAGCCAAAAGTATTGACGAAGAGGCATATTGTCAGCGCTATCGGCTGCAACTGAAAGAGTCTTGGCAGCAGGTTTCATCTTGGCTGAAGAGTCTGGATGCTAAAACAAATCAAACGCTGTTGTGCTGGGAGCATCAGGGAGCCTTCTGTCACCGAAATCTGATAGCACTCCTCGTACAAAAACATCGAAGCGATGTATTCGGTGGCTGCGATATCAGACGAGTAGAAATCCCCAAGTGTACTGTATGTGAAACCCAATTAACTATTGGGCTGGACGCGAATTTTTGTTCTGGCTGTCGCATTTGGCAAAAGAATAAGTGAAACACTATTTTATTAAAGGAGCAAAGGGAGAAAGTGGATTGAAAAACAATACTGCAACAAAACAAACCCCATGCGAACAATGCGTTTACTACTTCGGAAAAAGCTCAATACACTGTGCTGTACACCCACAGGGCAAACAAAGTGAATACTGTGATGACTGGAAGAAAGTGACTTTAAGACAGAAACTAGCAATGAATATTAAGGCACTGGCAAACAATACCTCCTACCCAAAAGCTGCGGCTATTGTCATAGCAATAGCTAGTACAATTACACTGGGATATGGCATGAAGAAGCATCTGCCAGGAGCTATCGATGCCGTTCAAGAGTACCAGCGATATACTCAAGAGTGCAGGGTTTTCTTAGAAAGAGTAGGAACTGCTGGAACAATTGGGGTAGCAGAACCAGAATTAGTCAAAGTAGTAAGCTTTTTAAAGACTAATCATTTGGCTCAATCCTTTGAATACAAAGATTTGCAGGCTAATTTAGCCTACCTTAAAAGTCAGCCTGATAATTCATTGATGCCTGGTGCAATTAAGGAATCAATTAGCAAGAATACTGTTGCAATTGAAGAGGCACAAACTAAAAAATTGAATCAAGATTTAAAGTCTCTATTCAGTTTAGAAATAGCTGGTTCAGTAATGGCATTGGCAATAGCTGCCTTAATAATCAAGGAAGAAAACGACAACTGATATTCAAGCTACATCTCAGGTAGAACAAGTCCAAAAACTTTATTTATACCAAATCGCGTTCTAGAGCGTAATTTTCAAATGAGGGAAAAAGGTCATTGAGCGTAAACTTTCTGGCTGTGCATTAAGTTGATTCAAAGCCTGGCATAGTGTATCTTCTACAGCAGTTAGAGAT